>JAFDXK010000003.1 GCA_018267965.1 Bacteroidota bacterium
TTTACACCGCTACTCAACTGTAATCAATAACATAAAACAAAATAATATGGAAGCAGCTATTGTGAAAAAGTTATACGAAGCGAAATACAAGCCCTTCCTTAGCTTTGAAATATATAACGAGTTACTGCAAAAAGGACTTGAATTAGTAAGACAGGATGCACTTCGCAAAAAATGCAATCCTACTGAACAAAAGGCGCTGGAGATAGGACTCGATTATATTACAGCATCAACGTTATAAATCAATAACAAATATATTATAAACAAGAGCAGAATTTTCTGCTCTTGTTTTTTTATTGCACACACTACCAACATATTAGGGGCTGACATCATTAATTAGCCTTAATTGCCTATTTTGCAATAGCATTCCGTTGCACCATCTAATGACTTTTCGGCAAATCATATTATCTGGTATTAGCCTATTTATTTGCCTGTTACTTGCAGACAGTATATATACTTACTATCGTCCCGAAATAATCAATAACAAACCATATCTCTTCATCAAAATATTCTTTTTCGTTTCTTTTGGAATCAGTGGTATTTACACGGTTTTTGCGCTCAGAAAAAATCTTTCGTTAAAACTGAAATCAGACCAACGCGAAGTTGTAACTGAAAAAAGTTATCGCCAAATAGTTGAAGAATCAGGAATCATTACCATCAGCACCGATGTAAACGGCATTATCAAGTTTGTAAGCCGCAATGTCGAAAAGCTGACTAATTACACTCCCCAGGAAATGCGCGGGTTACATGTTACACAATGTATGCCACGCGAGTTCAGGCAACAGGTAAATGAATTAATAAAGAATACTGCTGCCAACAAAGCTCACAAAGAAACTATCGAGATACAAATATTCACTAAGCAGCGTATCAATAAATGGATAGGTTGTCGTTTATACAACATAACGGATGAAAGCGGCAATTTGAAAGAACTGCAGTTTATGCTATGGGACAATGACCATACTAAACAAATGGAACTTGACCTGAAATTACTGGAAGAAGCACGCCGAAAACAACAAAAGCTATTGCAGGCAGTTGTTGATAACAACCCTAACATTATCTATGTAAAAAACCTCAAAGGGGAATATCTGCTCACTAATAAAAAGCTGAATCAATTCAGTGGTCTTGCTGATACACGAAACCTACTTACCGAACAAGAAGTTTTCAAAACACAATATCACAAACTAAGCGAATACAGGCTACAGGATAAAAAAGTTATGGAAACGGGTGAAATGGTAGCATTCGAGGATGAAGTTATCATGAACGGGGAATCAGCTTTTTATTACATCATGAAGTTTCCCATTTTTGATGATGCCGGCAATGTAGATGCTATCTGTGGCGTATCAATTGATATTACCGAGCTTAAGAAAACACAAATTGCCATGCACGAAGCTCGTGAAGAAGCACTGCAGGCAAAAGAAGCACAGGAAACTTTCCTGGCAAATATGAGCCATGAAATTCGTACTCCTATGAATGGCGTAATGGGTATGAGTAACTTGTTACTGGAAACCAGAATGACCGATGCTCAGAAAGAATATGTACAATCCATCAAAGAATCTGCAGAAAACCTGCTCAATATCATTAATGACTTGCTCGATTTCTCAAAAATAAAATCCGGCAAATTCCACATTGATGCTGATGACTTTAATATAGCTGACACTATACGTAAAGCAATATACCCTTTGCAAGTAAAAGCACAGGAAAAGAATCTTGTACTCAACTGCTACATTGACACCAATGTTCCGGAAATAGTTACAGGTGACTCTCTGCGACTGCAACAAATGATCATAAACCTTGCCGGTAATGCTGTTAAGTTTACGCAACATGGTAGCATCACAGTAAAACTATACCCAATAGAGCAAAGCGATAATCACATCATATTGGGCATTGATGTGTCAGATACAGGTATAGGTATACCTGCGGACAAACTCGACAAGGTATTTGAGTTATACACACAAAGTGACAAAGACACCTCACGAGTATATGGAGGAACAGGACTCGGGTTGGCTATTGTTAAACAACTGGCCGAACTGCAGAACGGTAATATTACTGTTACCAGCGAACCTGGTAAAGGCTCAACATTCACCATCCGCATACCATACAAAACAAGGCAACAAACTACACATCAGCAAAATGCAGTAAAAGGCAGTATCGCATCCGGTTTGCTTAATGGTCTTCATATTCTTGTTGCAGAAGACAACCTGATTAATCAAAAGGTAGTGGTATACACACTGAAAAACCAGGGCGCGGATGTGACTGTTGCCAACAATGGAAAGGAAGCTGTTCATGCCCTCTCCGAAAACAACTACCATTTAATACTTATGGATTTGCAAATGCCTGAAATGGATGGCTACCAGGCAACTAGACATATACGTTCTGAAATGAACTCTGCTATTCCAATTATTGCCATGACTGCCGATGCAATGAAAGGGGAATCTGATAAATGTATAGCTGCCGGAATGCAAGATTACATTTCAAAACCTTTTGAGCCGAAAGAACTATTCAATAAAATACTGCATTACGCCAATACAGGCTCACAATAGTAGTATAGACAACACATAATCGCCTAATAAGATAAGAATACAACTCACAACTACTGATGTAGTAGAAGCCCTGCCAATCTCTAACGCGCCTCCTTTTACATAATAACCATAATATGCAGGAATGATAGAAATGATCAACGCAAACGTCAGTGATTTCATCATTGCAAAAAACAGGTTGTACGGTTTGAAGTCCTGCGTTAATCCCTGGTAAAATTGCTCTTCTGTTATGATACTGCTAAAGCTACCGGCCATATAGCCACCAAATATACTGATGGAAATGGATAGCACTATAAGGCACGGAACCATTATGGCAGCTGCAATAATTTTAGGTAATACCAAATAAGTTTTCGTATTGATACCCATAATTTCCAATGCGTCTATTTGCTCACTCACACGCATGTTACCTAGTTCCGAAGCAATTTTAGAGCCTACCACACCTGCCAGCACAATACATATAACCGTAGGTGACAATTCCAAAATAGTAGAGTCTCTGTTGATTTGTGCAATTACAGGCTTAGGCACCAGAGGACTTATTAATTGATATGCAGTTTGAATGGTCAATACCGCACCTAAAAAGAAGGATATTACAATTACAATCGGCAACGAACGTATTCCGATATCGTTACATTGCTCCATAAATTCTTTCCAGTACACCCTACCGTTCTCGGGCCTGCTGACAGATTCCTTCAGCATGATGGCAATACGGCCCAGGTGTTCTAAAAACTGCTTCAGCATAAAGTATTGTACAAAGGTAATTGAATATAAGTCAGTCGCACAACAAATAAAAATCCCGTTCAATTAGAACGGGATTTTTTATTATAAGATTGGCATGAATACTATGCCAGTTTTTTCAATTCTTCGATTTGTGCTTCACGGTCTACTTCATCTTTCAACTTATCGCTCTTATCCATATCAACAAGGATTGGAGCAGCTACGAAGATAGAAGAGTAAGTACCTGTAATAACACCTATCAACATAGCAAATGCGAAACCACGAGTCACCTCACCACCCCATATAAAGAGGATAAGTATAGTCAGGAACACAGTTAATGAGGTCATTACTGTACGGCTCATCGTATCGTTGATAGCGCGGTTAATAACACTCTTCTTACTTTCTTTCGGATTCTTACGGAAGTATTCACGGATACGGTCAAAAACGATAACTGTATCGTTCATCGAGAAACCTATCACGGTAAGTACGGCAGCAATAAAGTGCTGGTCAATTTCCAATGCGAAAGGCACAACACCTTTGAAGAAAGAGAACACGGCTAACGTTACGCAAACGTCGTGCAATAATGCTACGATGGTACCTAATGAGTATTGCCATTTGCGGAAACGTATCAGGATATATACGAAGATAGCAAGCAAGGAGAAGATGGTTGCCTTGATAGCGCCTGCCTTCAAGTCATCAGATATAGTTGGCAATACTGTTTGTGAACTTTGAATATTCTTCTTAAGGAATGTTTCAAAATCAACATTTGAGTTAATATAACCACCTGCTTTCAAACCTTCATACAGTTTTTGCTGCACTTTTTGTTCTACTTCAGTACCTGGCTCTTTAATCAGGTATGCAGTAGTGATGTTCAGGTGTTTGTCAGTACCGATAGTTTTAACAACAGGGTATTCACCATTAAAATAAGATTTCAATGTTTCACGCACTTTGCTAACTGGTATGTTCTGGTCAAAAGAAATGGTATAGCTACGGCCACCATCAAATTCCACACCATAGTCGAAACCATGAATGAAAGAACCGATACCGCCTATCAATACTACCACAGATATACCATAAGCTATTTTCCTTGCACCAATGAAATCAAAGTGTGCCTTACGGAATATAGCTTTAGAAATACCGGTGAAGTAATTAAAGTGGCGTTCACGTTTAGTATACATATCTGTCACCAAACGAGACACAAGAATACCACAGAACAATGATAACAGGATACTGATGATTTGCGTTGTAGCAAAACCTAATACAGGTCCAAGGCCAAACACAAACAATATGATTGACGTAATTAATATTGTAACGTGACCATCTAATACAGGTGCCAAAGAGTTATTGTAACCTTTCTTCACAGCTTCATTATAACTATTACCCCCTGCCAATTCTTCTTTGATACGCTCAAATATGATAACGTTCGTATCCACTGCCATACCTATACCTAACACCAAACCTGCGATACCGGGCATGGTTAGTGTAGCGTGCAATGCAGTCAGTATACCAATAGTAAAGAAAACGTTCAGTATCAATGATATGTTAGCTACTATACCACCTGTATTATAATAAACCAGCATCAAGAGGAATATTACAACAAACGAAATGATAAGTGAGTTCATACCCGCTGCTATAGACTCTGCACCCAATGTAGGACCAACCACTTGTTCTTGCACAATGTGTGCTGGTGCAGGTAACTTGCCCGATTTCAATATATTGGCAAGGTCACTCGCGCTCTCGGCTGTAAAGTGTCCGCTGATAGATGTACGTCCGTTAGGGATTTCACCGTTTACCTGCGGTGCAGAATAAACTTTATCATCCAATACAACTGCTACATATTTACCAACATTATCACCTGTCATTTTTTTCCAGATGCGCGCACCTGTTACGTCCATATCCATACCTACTTCAGGTTCTCCTGTCAGCGGGCTATAGTCCATTCTTGCTTCAGTGATGTGGTCACCTTCCAGTTTCGATTCATTATCACCGGGAGCTGTTCTAACCGCATATAAGTACAATGGAATTTTAGGGTCACGAGAATCTTTTTTATCCTGTGCACCATATAAGAATTTTACGTTGTTAGGGAATTTATTCCTTACAACATCCAATGCCAGATAACGGTTCAGTTTTGCAGTATCTCTTTTGCTTACCAAGCCAACTATTGGGCCAGGGTTAGTTTTTCCTGTCTTTTGGTCCATGTTAGGAAACCACAATGCAATAAGAGGATTTTTCTTAGTCCAATCTTTTTGTGCATTTGCAATAGAATCTTTACCCGATGTTTTTGCATTGTCGCCACCCATCAATGATGCCAGACTGGCAGTATCACTTCCTTTTGCTTTTGCAGTATCTGCAGTTGCAACGCTTGTAGCAGCAGTATCAGTAGCAGTGCTGTCTTTCTCACCGCTCAAATATGCAGCAAGCGCATCGTTAGCTGGTTTTAATGTATTAATGATATCCTCATTACTGTACAATTCAAAGAACTGCAATTTAGCAGTTGATTGCAAGTAAGTGCGCACACGCTCAGGGTCACGTACACCGGCCAACTCAACGGTAATGATACCTTTGTTATCATCAAGGCTGATGTTTGGTGAAGCAACACCGAATTTATCTATACGCGTTTGCAATACATTATATGTACGCTTGATGGCGTCTTTCGCTTCTTTATTGATTTTAGCTAATACCTGTTCGTTCGTTGATTGAAGTGTTATCTCCTTCTCTGATGGTTTAGTAAACAAATAAGCCAGATTTCCTGACGGATTATTTGCTTTATATGCCTCACCAAACAATGTAACAAAGTTAGCTTCGCTGTTAGCCTTCGCTTTATTGGCGTCTGCTATAGCTTTGTTCAAAGCTGCATCTTTCGGATTGTTAGACATAGAACGAACCAATTCATCAAGGCTCACTTCCAGTGTAACGTTCATACCACCTTGCAGATCAAGACCAAGATTCAACTCTTGTTCTTTGGCTTCCAGGTAAGTATACTTTTTCATCAGTGGTACACTCATGATAGTTTCACCCTGCATACTGTCTGTGATAGCAGAGTAACGGGCCTGTACCAATTTCTCCATTTCCTCTTTAGAGGCATTAGGATTTCCTAGCTTGGCTTGTTTTTCAGCCAACAAATGCATCTTCTCCTCTTTGCTTCTTACCACATAAGTAAATGATAGCTGATACAGAGAGATAAGGATAAGTGCTGCGGTAAATAATTTTACCAACCCTTTTAATTGCATGATTGATTCTTAATTGTATATTTTTTAAAACAGAGTGGGCAAAGATAGGATTTAATATAAATAATAAAAGTCGGATTAACCTCCTGTTAAAACTCATTCATATATATGCAAAATTTAATGTCATAAATAGCAATTCTTTTAGTTTTTTATTAACGAAAATGTTATTTTTACCCTTAGAGTAATACATAAAACTTTTTAATTTCTTTCCAGTATGATACGAAAAATTACGTTATCATTAATGGCATTGTTGGCGTTTTATGCAACGTCATTTGCCCAAAAGTGCGGAACTGATGTAGCGCACCAGAAGTTAATGACTTCTGACCCTAATTATGCTGCGGCTTATAATGATTTTAATGCCCGTTGGGCAAATTATGCTGGTACGCATCCAATTCCTAAAGGATTAAAAACCACTCTTTCTAATGGTATAGATACTGTTTATGAAATTCCGGTAGTAGTGCACGTTGTTCATACTGGCGGCGCTATCGGCACCATATATAATCCAAGCACTGCTGCTATTCAGGCTTGGATAGATTATACCAACCAGGCTTGGGCCGCAAGCGGCTACGGTACTTATCCTGTGGCTGGTAGCGGTGGTACACGTATTCCAATCAAATTTGTTTTGGCTCAACGTGACTCACTTTGTAATTCTACAACCGGCATAGACCGTGTAAACGGTACAGTGCTTACCAACTATAACGCTGGCGGTGTTAATTCAAGTAGTACGCTCGGTGAAAATGATGATGTTGTAAAAGACCTTTCACGCTGGCCTCCGCAGATGTATTATAACATATGGATAGTAAATAAAATTGATGGCAATGATGGTACTTCTGGTACTTTCACTGCAGGTTTTGCTTATTTCCCGGGTGCAAATTGGAGAAAAGACGGTACTATAGTTCTGGCTACTCAAGTTGGTGCGGGTTTCATTACGTTGCCTCACGAGTTAGGCCATGCGTTCAATCTGGAGCACGTTTTTGCTGGTGGTACTAGTTCTACATGCCCTCCTACAGGTCCTTGTGCCACTACCGGCGACTTTGTATGTGATACGGAGCCAATTATGCAATCAGCTTTCACTTGCCCTTCAGGCACAAACCCATGTACAGGAACATCTTACAATAATACACCGCACAACTTTATGGATTACTCTAACTGTCAGGATCGTTTTACACCCGGGCAGATGCAACGTGTATTGTATGCTCTTAAATCACAAAATACTCGCGCTTGTTATATTACTTCGTTAGGTGCTACTCCTCCTCCTACTACAAGTTTACCTACTCCTTGTACTATCAATAACGTAGACTTTAACACAAATGGCGGCGGTCTTGATATAGGTCCTAAAGATGTTATCATTGCCGACCCTTCAAGTATGCCTGCGGCTCAGCGTGATACGTTTATGTGGATTCACTCTTTTGGCTATAATAATGATGCAGTACCTCCTGCTACTACAGCTGGCTATGTAGATGCCACTTGCAAACACAGGGTTACTCTCGTGGCAGGTCGCACTTATTCACTTACAGTTGTTGTAGGTGGTTCAACCGGTGCTTCTAAAGCAAAAGTCTTTATCGATTATAACAACAATGGCGTATGGGAAACTAACGAAAATATAATGCGTGCAAATTATACTGCTACTGTTAAACAAAACAACTTTACCGTTCCTAATAATGCCAGTACTGTTTTCTGTCAGCCTATCCGTATGCGTGTTATCGCTGACTTCGCTGGCTCGGTTGACTCTTGCGGCCAATTAGATTATGGACAGGCAGAAGATTACACCGTTATCATTAAAGGTGCAGGTGGTACTTCTACAGCGTCAGTTACAATTAACAACCCGCCAATAGGTGGCAACCCTTCATGCTTTGGCACTCAGCTTACTTTCTATGCTACTAAATCAAGTAGCACTGTAGTTTCAGGCTGGAAATGGCTGGTTAATAATAACGTAATTACCGGTGCTACTACTGATACGTTCAGAACTAGTTCACTGCTTGACCTTGATAAGGTTAAAGTAAGAATGTTCTACACTACGCCTTGTGGCATTGACAGTACAGAGTCTAATATTGACACAATCCGTCGTGCAGCTACAGTTGCGCCTAAGGTAAAAATTGCTCTTACCGCTGGTACTATACCTGGCTGTATAGATGATACACTTACATTCAGTGTTTCTTCTACTACCAATCCGGGAACTGCTCCTACATATCAATGGCAGACAATGGTGCCTCCGGCAGTTGTGTTCTCTAATGTTGCTGGTGCTACAGCATCAAGCTATAAATCTGTTAATGCTCCTGCTAATACTAAGGTTAGGGTATTCATGACATCTAACTCAGGTTGTGCGGTTCCTACTACTGCTGTATCTGATACACAAACGATGACATATACCACGAAGGCTCCTACGGTCACTATAGCAGTTACTACTGGTACAAACCCTGGTTGTGCAGGCCAGCCTTTAACATTTACGGCAACACCTACAGTTGGCGGTACAGCACCTACATACCAGTGGAAAATCAATGGTGTGAACCAAACAGGTTCAGGAGCTACTTTTACAACTACCCTGGTAAATAACGATGTTGTTAGTTGTGTAATGACATCTAACTCACCATGTCGCACGGTTAATACCGCTACGTCAAACAATATCACGTTTACTGAAACCAAAATAACTGCCGATATCTCAGTAACTGAGACAACCACACCGCCAATATGTAACGGCCACGTTATTGATTTCAAAGCGACACCTGTTAACGGTGGCAATACTCCTCCGGCAACATTCCAATGGTATGTTAATAACACAGCTATTACAGGTGCTACAGGCACTACATTCTCTCACACTATATTAAATGGTGACTTGGTAAAATGTATCCTGCATGCTACTGACCCTTGTGTTCTGAATGCATATGATACATCTAATGTGTTGACAGAATTTACAACACCAAGTGATACACCTACCATTTTTGTAAAAATCACTCAGGGCTATAACCCTGGCTGTCTCGACTCACTGATTGAATTTACCGCTAATCTGGCTAATCTGGGTCTTACCCCTGATTACAAATGGTATGTAAATGGTTCTGTGGCGGGCTTAGGTAATGTATTCAGCTCTGTATCTTTACTCGACGGTGATATCGTTCAGGTAATAGCAAACAAAAATGCCTTAGATGGTGGTTGTTATTTGCCTGATACTATTGCTGCAAAACCTGATACAATGGTGAGGTCACTCACTCTTGACCCTCCAATCATTCACCTCATAGGTGGTTTGCTCATTGTTGACAGGCCAGGTACATTTATATGGTATGGTCCTACAGGCAAATTAAGCGGTGGTACAAATGGTCAATTGACACCAACACAAATAGGACCTTACTATGCTGTTACTAATAACAGGGGTTGTTTGTCAAGGCCTTCTAATACACTTACTATCACACTGCTTGATATCAACACGGTAGATATGTCTAATGAGGTAAAAGTTTACCCGAACCCAACATCAGGAGAACTCACTCTTGACTGGAAAGGTAAATTGGTGAACATTGATATCGACGTTTATAGTTCAGTAGGCCAACACCTGATGAGCGAACAAGTACGCAATGCTTCTTCTAAATCAATTAACCTCTCCAACCTTGCTGACGGTAACTACTATGTAATACTGAAAGAAGGACAGGACAAACAAGGTGTTATCAAGATTGCCGTTCATAAATAAACATTGAACATTCAATACAAAAAAATCCCTCTCTTTATTGAGAGGGATTTTTTTATGTCCTATTCTCAGTATTATTTCTTCATGTAAATACAACACTTAACAGCACTATCATTCAATACTTCTGTTTCTTTCAACCACTTCTTAATATCATTTCTCCGCATCGCAAACTCCTCAGGTGTGGCATTAGTGTATAAAAAAACAAAAGGTCCTTTTGTTTCCCATATATTTTGCATCAACCAGCTCAAAGAATCATAGTTGGTTTGCCATTGCATAATATCTGCGTCTTTTATAGTCTCCCATTTTTTATTATCCGGGTGAATATTGGTGTAATATAAATACGCCGGTGCCGAAGAATGATATATATACAAGTCCTTTGCAACTACATGATGCTGTTTTACATAGTCCATCCCTTTTGTCAACTCTTCATACCTGAATCCCTTTTCATAACAACGTTCAATATTGCACCCTGCAATAATTATACCCGTAATTATTACCAATACCCTTACCACCATCCTGCCTGAATGTATCAGGTAGTTAAATCCATAACCACATATGATAATCATCAACACGATACCAAATAATGATACCCTCGGTATCAATGAGAACTGTTTGGCAAACGCTGCAATAAACAGGCAAGCCACAGGCACAAGTAGCAATAACCCTTTGGTAAAATCGTTTTTGATAAAAATGATTATCGCTGTTACCAGTAATGTAACGATGAAAATGTCTGATAGAAAAGTCTGGTTTCCAATCTCAATGAACAAACCTTTAATATTCCACCAGTTTTGCCTCCATTCATGGTAATTGTCAGGTGTGATATGCAGAAAAAAATCACGATGGAAATTCTGCAGGTACGGAGAATTGGCCTGTGGCTTCAATATCTTAATATAATACACCAAAAACTGCACTACCCACACTGCAGCTGCAATAGCTACACTACCCAGCGACGAATATTGCTTACCCTTTAGCAACGGCCATATATAATAAGCGCCTACCCCTGCCAGCACGAATACAGATGGCATACTGGCCCATATAGCGATGCTGCCCGCTACTATCCATACTGCAAGAAAACGTTTGCGGTTTGTTTTTTCATATGGTGTACGTAACGCCAGCCATACAAGGCTCAATGCTATCAACACATCGCTGCTGTATTGTTTTAATTCTGTTCCGTAACGGATAAATAGATACCCCGTTGCAAACCACATAAGCGGCAACCACACGGCATCAATGCTTACATATTCCTTCAGCACACGATACAATACATAAACTGATGCCAGTCCGCATAGAAATGGATAAATCCTCAATGCCATCTCGCCAAACCCAAACATCATTGAGCTTCCTTTCAGCATCCAAAGAAAAACAGGCGGGGCATATTGCTCATAACTTAATGGATGCAACAAACCCAAAAACCCGCGTTCATAAATATTGCGGGCTACGTTGGCCTCATCCAGCATCAGGTTACGGTTTTGCAGGTATATCCAAATGCGCAAACCGATACCTGTTAGCACTACTGCCCACACCAGCCAAACAAATATTTTCTGATTTTTCGAAACGGTATTATCCATCAATCGGCAAGATAGCTATTGATAAACGAATTGTATCGCTATATTATTGCAGCAATCTGACTGGTATTAACCCACCCGTTTTATAGTCTAGTTTCATATGATACCTGCCATTGGTAGCAAGCCCACCTACCGCAGCAAAAATCCCTCCTGCTATCGGGCCAAGCAATATACCTGTAGCTATTGTTGCACCAACTGGATATTTGGTCTCAATATCTACATTAACATAGAAATCCCCGTTAATGAGTCTCATTTCAGGGGCATCTTTTTTGTAAGACAAATACCATTTCCCATCAAATAAGGCATAGTAAGCATCTGCCTTGATACGCTCGCCTAATTTTCCATTTTTATTTACCTTGTAGATGCCAGGCTTAGTGCCGGTATATATTTCTTCTGCATCAACTATTTTAAAATCGGTAACAGAAGGGGTTTGCATAAAAAACTCCTGTGCATTCATATACACGCCACGCTTGTACTGCTGCGTTTGATAAACAGGCAGTTTACTTTTTTCTATATCAGGCTGGTTGATGGCTTCATCTATGCTATGAGTTGGCACAGGTTGCAAAAGCAAACTATCCTGCTCAGACTTCAACAGGTAATTACCTATCAATTCATCCAGGCGTAAAAGCAACCGTTTGGCAACATTGCCTTTGGTTACTTCGTAAAAAGAATCTACACTGTACAATAACCTGTACTGGTTATTATTCCCCCTGAAAAAATCGGCATTAATATAAATCGTTCCCACTTGCATGTTTGTGGGTTGTTGTTCTACATATATATTACGCACAATGAACAATATAGTATCTGTGCCATTTGCAGCATTTATAAAATGCACATTGGCAAATTTACTAATAGCCTCTTGAAGCGATGTGGCAGTAATCAATTGTTTCTTTCTGGTGCTGTAATCTGTAATATACCCGAAGGATGCAGTATTGTAGCGTTTATCTACAACCCTGAAATAAGCGATTTTATCATTCAACGTTATTACATCATGGCCAACGACAAAATCATGTACAAGGGTTTCCTGTGCATGTGCAACAGATAAGAAACAAAACAACAGGCAGATAACTAGTATTCTCATTGATAAACAAATCTTCCTTTATAGGTTTGGCCCGACAATTTATCAATAATAGTGTAGAAATAAACCCCTTCATTACCCAAGCTACCAATCGTCATTTCCTCTTTATTCACTATTTCTTTCCGCATCACCACCTGCCCCATCATATTGGTAATAACCACACTACCAGATTGTATCACGTCAGGAAAAACTATCCTGCCGTTTTCATTAGCAGGGTTAGGAATGATGGAAATGGATTTGCTGGATTTAGGAGTTATATTGACTGATAATTCACATGTAGCAGGGCTTAGATAACCAGGTACTGTTATTATATTTCCATGGTTTCTAAAACATAAGACTGTGCTATAACCCTCAAAAACAGTTGGGTACAAAGGGTAATCAGTCCCATTTTTTATAGACCCAATTCCCTCAACAACTTCAAAATCCCAAAAGTTAAAACCACTAATATTATTTTGGTATACTTTTTTAAAGTACCATATTTTATACCAATCACCAGCTACTTGAAAAGAATCTATTTTGCTTACTATGTGGCAGAATGTATCGCTATTTGGATGCTTCTTCCAAATTGAATCACCGAGTTTTAAACTATAGTCATACAATATATACTCATCGGTATCTGTCAGCTTATATTTATAATATACTTTTTTCAACAAAGTATCCTCTCTATAATTAGGTGTTATTTTTTGATTCGAGAATGAAGTCAATATCGGACCACCTGTATATACACTTTTAACTAACCACACATTACTCGTATCAGTAAACCTTATTTTCTGCGCATAAGAGCTATGCGCTGTAAACAACAAGAACAATATATACATCAGCCTCCTCATTCGTACACAAATTTGCCTGTGTAAGTTTGGTTATTGGTCTTGTCAAATACCTTATAGAAATAAACACCCTCATTATTCAACCTGCCTATCTGCACTTCGTCTTTATTCATTATTTCTTTCTGCATCACCACCTGCCCCAGCATATTGGTGATAACCACACTACCCGATTGTATAGCATTTGGAAAAACTATCCTGCTACTTTCATTGGCAGGGTTAGGAATGATGGAAATGGATTTGTTGAGTTTAGGAGTTGTGTTGACTGATAATGCACAAGTGGTAGCATTTAAATATAAATTTTGTGGAAAATACTTTATTTCAATAATGCTTCCTTTGTTTTTAAAACAAGTTAACCACCAACCATTTTCAAAATAGGTATGCTTGAATTCACCGATACCTTCTATAACAACATAATTATTAGCATACAGCACGATATTTTGATTAAATAACCACATTGTGTGCCATACGCTATCTATTTGGACCGAATCAACCATATTGACATATGCCATGTATGTTTGACTGATATATTTATCATAGACCTGAATAGTATCACCTATCTTCAAATTATAATCTAGGTATACATACTCTATTGAATCACGATACATATATACCTTTCGTAAGACAGTATCTTCTCGATAGAATTCATTGAAGAATTTTATTTTGTATGACTTTCCTTTTATTATGGTATCTCCAATAAAATACGAATCTCCGTACATTGGATGACTGCCATTCCCCCATGAATCATAGCATACCCTCCACCGATTACTAGTATCCGTAAACCTTATCTTCTGCGCATAAGAGCTATGCACTATAAACAAAAGGCAGTAAAAAAAGATAAGTAGGGGTTTGTTCATAGGCTGGTTAGAGTTATAAAGTTAACATTTTCTATCATATATACACAAGCATATCCCGTCACTAAATCGTAAATTGCAGCCTCTAAAACAAGCATATTGTATGCCGGTAACACAATTAAAGAATTACGCAGAGGGGAAATGGGTAGCTGCTAAAAGCGGAGATACATTGCACAACGCCGTAACAGGCGAGGCAATCTACACTGCCAGCAGCGAAGGATTGGATTTTGGCGCTATGATGGACTATGCCCGCAGAGTGGGCGGCCCTGCCTTGCGCAAACTCACGTTTCACCAGCGCGGTCGTATGCTCAAGGCTTTGGCTTTCCATTTAATGGAAAAGAAAGAATATTTCTATCAAATAAGTGCCATGACAGGTGCCACCCGTGCCGATAGCTGGGTAGATATTGAAGGTGGTATCGGTAACCTGTTTGCCAATGCAAGCCTGCGCCGTCAATTTCCTGACGAACGTTTTTACGTGGATGGTGATGCTGCTAAATTATCTAAGAACGGCACTTTCATAGGCCATCACATTATGGTACCGCGTGAGGGTGTTGCAATACATATCAACGCGTTCAACTTCCCGGTGTGGGGTATGTTGGAAAAAATAGCGGTGAACTTATTGGCAGGTGTCCCTGCAATTGTAAAGCCCGCAACGCTTACTTCATTCCTTACCGAAGTAGTGTTTGAAGAAATCATCAAATCGAACATCTTGCCCGAAGGTTCACTACAATTGATATGCGGTAGTGCACGTGGTATTCTCGACCATATACAAACCGAAGATGTAGTAACCTTTACAGGTAGCGCATCTACAGGTCAGCAACTAAAATCGCACCCGCGTATTGTATCAGAGGCTGTACCATTTAACCTTGAAGCTGACTCGCTCAACTGTTGCGTACTGGGACCAGACGTAAAAACAGGCAGTGCCGAGTTCGACATCTTCATCAAAGAAGTAGTACGCGAAATAACTACCAAAGCAGGACAAAAATGTACAGCGGTTCGCCGCATCATGGTTCCTGCCAACATGGTAGAAGATGTACAGATAGCATTAGGCAAACGCCTGCAATCATCAACCATAGGAAACCCTGCAACAGAGGGTGTGCGCATGGGGCCGTTAGCTGGTATCAGCCAACGTAATGAAGTACGTGAAAAAGTGCAGGAGCTGGCAAAATCGCAAAGCATTGTGATTGGCGATTTAGAAAAATTTGAAGTGGTTGGTGCCGATAAAGAAAAAGGTGCCTTCATGTCGCCGATAGTATTCTTCAACAGCGACCCTTTCAAAAACACTGACTGTCATAATATAGAAGCCTTCGGCCCTGTAAGTACCATCATGCCTTACAACAGTATTGATGATGCAATAGAACTGGCTCGCATGGGCAAAGGCTCATTGGTGTGTTCTATCATCACTGCCGATGATGATGTTGCAAAAGAATTTGTGTTGGGTGCTGCAACCATGCACGGACGTATACTGGTATTGAATGCCGATTGCGCTAAAGAAAGCACAGGGCACGGTTCACCAATGCCATTACTGGTACACGGTGGCCCTGGTCGTGCAGGTGGTGGCGAAGAGATGGGTGGTAAGCGTGGCGTGTTGCATTATCTGCACCGCGTAGCTATACAAGGTTCTCCAACTACCATTTCACGCATCACCAATGTATACCAACAAGGTGGCAAGCAAAATGAAACGGTAGTACATCCGTTCCGTCAATATTTCGAAGACTTGAAAGTGGGTGATACGCTCATCACTGCAAAACATACGGTAAGTGAAACGGACATCACCAATTTCGCCAACGTAAGCGGAGATAATTTCTATGCACACATGGATGCTACTTCATTAGAAGGCACCATATTCACAGGACGTGTGGCTCACGGATACTTTGTGCTGTCAAAAGCAGCAGGTTTGTTTGTAGACGCTAAGAAAGGTCCGGTATTGCTCAACTACGGTATAGACGAAGCACGCTTCACTAAACCTGTTTACCCTGGTATGACTATTGGCGTAAAACTTACAGTTAAAGAACGTGTAGACCAGGAAAAACGCGATGCAGAAGATATAGCCAAAGGCATTGTAAAATGGCTGGTAGATGTATACGACGAAACAGGTGAAACAGTTGCTATAGCTACTATATTAACTATGGTAAAAAAGAAAAATCAAGACTAACTTTACTTAATAATATAAAGCCCATGCAACACAAAGAAGGTTATGTACGCAGTGAAGTAGAACATGGCATTGCGACAATTGAATTTTTTCATCCTCAAAGCAACTCATTACCAGGCGCTATATTAAATGACCTTGCAAAAACTATCAATGATATAGGCATCGACCATCATGTAAAAGTGATTATACTCAAGAGTGCTGGCGATAAAGCTTTTTGTGCAGGCGCTTCTTTCGATGAGCTGGTTGCTATCAGCACAGAAGCACAAGGCAAGGAATTCTTCAGCGGTTTTGCAAAAGTCATCAATGCTATGCGCAAATGCCACAAGCTCATCATCGGGCGCATACATGGCAAAGCAGTTGGTGGCGGTGTTGGTTTGGCATCTGCTGTCGATTATGCTATCGCTACAAACGAAGCATCTGTTAAACTCAGTGAACTGGCTGTAGGTATCGGCCCATTTGTCGTAGGCCCAGCAGTAGAACGCAAAGTAGGTCTGTCTTGTTTCTCTCAATTGGCGATAGATGCTACAGAATGGCGCTCTGCAGAGTGGGCTAAGAAACATGGTTTATATGCAGAGATTCATAGTAGTGTAGAAGAAATGGATGATGCTATTGCAAACCTGGCAGAGCGTTTAGCACACAGCAGCCCTGATGCAATGGCGCAACTGAAAAAAATATTCTGGCATGGTACAGATAACTGGGATACGCTTTTATCAGACCGCGCAGCTATCAGCGGACGTTTGGTGTTAAGCGATTTCACCCGTAACGCCATTAATAAATTCAAAGCTAAACCTGCAAAATAATATCAGCGCACTGCATTCAGCAGTACCTGCTCATACAAATCAGTGATACTCTCCCAGTTATACTGCGAGCGTATTTTTTCTGTATTATTCTTTGTAAAAGAGTTGAAATCAGTTTTCGATTTCACTTTACTAATGATACCTGCAACCTGTTCTTCATTGGCAAAATAAAATGCATCATCGCCCAACACGGCTTTATTAAAAACATTATCATTAGCAGCTATCAATGCATTGCTACCCATCGCTTCCAGTAATGATGGGTTAGTACCACCCACCGAATGCCCGTGAAAATATAAATGTGAGAAATAACGCAGGTTATTTACAGCTACCGTATCATATATCCCGCCCATAAAACGCACTCCCCTCTCTTTGCTGTAAGTATTCACCAAATAAGTACCGAAGGCATTTTCAGTTTTACCTACTACAAGCAGTGGCTTTTCGGTTCCGCTTTGCAGATGCCCCTTAATAATCATCTCAATATTATTCTCAGGTTCCATTCTTGCCAGCAGCATATCATAACTTTCCGCGCTTACATTATAACGTTCCAATATCTTATTATCAGGCTTATCAAATACATCCGAACCATAAGCAATAAAATGAGACTCTTTATTGTATTTCTCTTTCAGGTATTGTTGTATGCCAATGGAATCTGCTACCAACACGTCACCATGCATTGCAGCCCATTTTTCTGCATGCCTCAAAAACCATTGCACTTTGCTGCTGTACTTGGTACGTTTCCACTCCAGCCCATCCATGTTCACTACATTCTTGCAATACTTAGGCCATCTCCAATACCACACACTATTGCTCGTATATCCTAATTGCAACAACACATCGTATTTTCTTTTACGAGCATCATTTATACAATTCAAATCATAAAGAAATTGTCCTGCCGTACCCATCTTATCTTCCGGGTCTTTGCAATGAATGATATGTACACCATTCCATTCACTTTGCTGGTATTCGTGGTTGTGAGAATTATACACCCATACCTCATGCCCTCTTTGCATCAATCCTTTTGCAAGGTATTCAGCGCATTGCTCAAATCCGCCATAACGGTTGGGAATGCCTCTTGTGCCCAGTATGCCTATCTTCAGCGATTGCTTCATTCAGTCTGCAAAAAAACGTCAAAGTTTTAAAACATCCGAATAAGCGGCAAAAGTTTCTTCGGCGGCACGCTTCCAAGTATATTCTGACAATATACGTTTCTTGAAATCCTCGCTATAAGGTGCATCAAAAGCCTTATCTATGGCATTTTTTATAGATGTCACATCATCAGGTTCACAATACCAAGCATCATTTGCAAAATAATCGCGGGTATCGCCTTTATCTGTCACTACGATATTACAACCCATTACTGCCGCTTCTAATGATGATAACCCCGTTGTTTCAAAATAGCTGGGCAATACATGAACTTTGGCATTGCTATATGCAGTGTACAACATTTCCTCATCCAAATGCCCCTCGACATGAATATTAGCAGCAGCTTCAGCTTTACACTGTTCATAGTAGGCCATGTTATTAGGTGATGGCTTGCCGTGTATGTATAGTTGGTATGTTGTATTATTCAAGGCACGTATCAGGTTCAATTGATTTTTCCTGCTCTCAATTCTACCCATACAAATAATACTGTTCTTATATTTATCTGAGTGCGGATATTGTTTTGATGCAGATGCTATGTTGATGCCATTAGGCACTACGTGAAAAGGTGTACTTACTTTATACTTTGCTGCAAACCTGCTATACTCGCTGTTAGAATTAGGCAGCAACATCTTTGCATGCTTTGCCACCCATCTTATAGATGCATCATGCCCCCATAGCAGATAGTCTTTACTTACAATTTTCTCACCGTTCTTTACAGCTCTTGCTATCGTTTTGATGTATTCAAATGTACTTTCAGAAAACAATTTCTTTATCATACCCACTATTCCCTGCCTGCCTTCCTCTTTTACAGTACCATATTCTACAAATATGGTAGAGATAACATAAGGCTTACCCGATTTCTTTGCATGTGCTATAACATCCGCAGGCCGTATGATATTGAAAAAATGAAGCAGGTCGTACTGAGAGTAGTCTATCTTCTGATTAGAAAGGTACACATCTACTGTCACACCCATTTGCCTCAAACCATCTGCAGTTTCCTCCAGTTGTTTGGTATCTCCGCCCGGTGATGTATATAATGTTGCCCTTGAAATGAAAGCCACCCTCATGTTGCAAATATCTACTTCTTCAGCAGTTTATACAACCCTACACGCGCAAAAGACGGTATAAATGAAAACAAGTACAAAAGATAGGGTTCCATATTCTTGGGGTAATGTCTGATAGCCTCAGCAAAATGTTGTCTTGCTTTTTTACCATTCGGATTATTCCACAAATATTTTTTGCCTACCATGGCATAATAAGATGCTTGTTTATATTCCGATAGGTTCTGGCTTGATATCAATTCTTTCAATCTCTTCGCATCTTCGTCAGATACAGAACCCGATTGTAATGCCTTTCTGCGAATTTGAATAAACGTTTCGCCCCTCCATTTTTCATCAATTGTTACAGATTCAGGGTTGAATCGCGCATGCAGTAATATTTGTCTGAGGTTGCAAATCTTACCGTAATTCAGCATCTTTTTCCACAGCAAATGGTCTTCAAATGTCAACGCATTTTTCGGATAGAACCCCGCATCTATTACTGCCTTTTTTCTGAACATCACACTCGGATGAATAAAAGGGCATTTCTTATCTATACGGCTTCTTATTTCCTCATCACTATAGCCAATAGGTTCCAGTTTCATTAAAAAATTACCATCCTTATCTATCACATCTGCTTCTGCACCTACAAGTACATAGTCGGGATGATTTGTCAGGAAATCATATTCTACCTGTAACCTGTTTGGGAAACAAATATCATCAGAATCCATTCTTGCAATAATATCTCCCGTTGCAATAGTAATACCTTCATTCAGTGTGTCTATCAATCCCTTGTTCTGCTGATTTATGACACGCATCCTCGGGTCGTTATACCTGCTAAGTATTTCTTTTGTATTATCTGTAGAACCATCGTTAATCACAATGAATTCAAAGTCTGTAAACGTCTGGTTCAAGATGCTGTCAATAGCATCGGCCAGATATGGGCCTGCGTTATAAGTAGGCATCAATACCGTTAATCGGATATTACTGGGGGTATTCATTTTTTGCGCTGCAAATATCCGTTAATATTATCAATTCAAAAATCAGGCTGAGTGTCATCATCTCAAACCAATACTCAAACCCGAAGAAAAACAAAATTGGTATGATAATATATTTTCCTGCACCAAGGCGTTTCCTGTTTACCCATACATAACCCATATACAGCAGCAGAAATGCCATTCCGCCCAGTACACCATACTCTCCACCTATCTGGTTGTATATACTGTTAGGCATATTAATGATAGAGTGTTCGGATATATTTTCAGAAAAAACGTACAGAAAACTGTATAAATGATATTGCAGAAAATCTTTGCTGATATAAATATATTTTGACGGGTACGCCCCCTGCATACCAAGTCCGGTAGCCTTCACTGCCTGTTTCGATGAAAAATTGCCAATACCCGCACCAAATAAGAAGTTATTGGCATTTCGGGTCATATAATATACTGTTTGCTTTACTGTATAAAGTTTAATCTGGCTCGGGTCCATAGCCAGCGGTGTCCTGTTATACGGCATACCATACCAGTTGGCCATAAGGTTTTTCAGCGAATCTTGTTCAAGTCTCAGGTTGGTGTTATTCTTAGACCTTAAGGTGCCAAACGAAGTAAGATATTTTAACTCATCACGGTAACTCAACAGCCGCTCTTGGGATATTCTTACTCTGTAATAATCTCCCCTGTGGTGCATATAATAAGCAGCGGTAGTGTCGTTATTGTCATATACAAACTGATCCCTTACACGAGGCCTGAGCTTAAATCCTTTTTCTTCTTCTTCAGTGATGGCTTCTTTCTTTTCTGATTTCTGAACTTCAGCATTATACACCGTCTGCACATATACCAAATTGTAAAAGCTCAAAACAGGATATACAATACCTATAAGCAGTAGTAAGAGCAGACAATTGATTCGCACTATCTTTTTATTAACGAACAACAGCAATACCACCAATGCAATAGTAAGAGTTATTAATGCCAGGTTACTGGTACATAGCAACAAAATAAACGTACACATCAGCGCCCACCTCCTTTCATTTTTCATCAGGAAGTATATAGCACCAATTGCATTCATAGTTGCATTGGTTACAGAGATATTAGCAGTAACACCTTTAATATGGTCTCCAGTAGAGCTGCCGTAATATTCAGTATACTCCCAATACCAATAAGGCATTATCTGCCCCGATTGTATTATCATTACCAGCAACTCACCTAAGCTATATACTGTATTGATGAGAAAAAAAACTTTGATAGTTGCAAGCATTTTTTCCTTAGAGACATTCGATGCTCCGACAAATAATAGCCATGATGCAACACCCGCCATTATCCAATTCACTACACTGTTAACATATCCAAACCAGTATCCCTGCTCACCAAATGAATTATGTATCAACGGAGCAATTGTACCTAGTATAGGCATCACAAAATAAAACCAGCTAAAACCCGTTAGTTTCTGCGATTTGTATTTCTTATAAATAACATAGCACAGGTAACAAATAACTGCCAACACTTTTACCGAAAACTTCACGTAGGTCACTCCGATAAGGAATAACAGAAACGGCCAATCGGCTTCTGCGTATACGCGCTTTTTATATCCGGCAATAGCGTTCGTCACTATTTATTTTTCAAAAAAGAAATTAAAGTTTGTATATGCTGTTTACCTATACACTTCAACATCAGCGATACGATAAAGTATACGCTCAAGGCAATAACTAATTGCAACCACAAAACACTTGTTATATACTTTGCTGCAAAATAAGCTATACCAGCTATAACTAAAAAAACAATGAACGGTACCGTTGAAAACTTCATAATATGTGTATTGATAAGCTTATAATAACCTATCAACTGCAAAACACAGGTAATTAAAAACGCTACTGCAGCGCCATTACCTCCATAAAAAGGTATTAACGCAAGGTTCAAAATAATATTAAGTATAGCAGTTATGCCTATTATCCTGCTGTTCTCTTTATACTTACGTGCCGCAAAGCCTAATGTCCAAAGGATATTAATAAAGAATTGTATCGGGATGCATATAGACAATATAAAAAATGATACCGCATTCACTGTACCATACTTCTCATGAAACAATTTATCTAATGCTGGCGCCCATAGTAAGTTTAGTACTAAAGGAATCATCATCGCCAAAAATATTTCTATTACAAATAGTCCCCTTACCTGTTCTTCTGTTGCCGAAGATAATTTGGCATTGCCTGACAGCATTTTTGCAAACCTTGCCAATATAATAGGGCTAATCACCGTTAATGGTAGTTTAGCTATCTCGTACGCACGATAAGCAAAACCATACTCTGCTGTTATTACGCTGCTGCACATGATACCTATCAATATCACATCAGCACGCGCCAGGCTGGAATCAAATATCACTGCAATATACTGTGGCAATGCTTCTTTTATCAGCTTGGTATATGCCACCCGTTTAAAGTAAAATGAGAATTGCCTGGTAACTATTACGTACAACAACAACGAAACAAGTTCAAAAGCTGCGCAACCTATAAGGGTACTCAGCACCGTAAAACTCGATATGCTTTTATACTCTATTAAAATAAATGCCGCTAATAGTTTAATGGTATTGCTTGATACTGCTATCAGTGCATAAGGTGTGAACCGTTGTTTAGCATTCAGAAAGAACTTCAGAGGACCCATTGTGAACAGCAAGCCTTGCACCAAAAACATCCATGGCAAAAAGCGGACTGAATCAGGTAATCTCGTGCCTCCAATGGCGGTAATGCCCCACAGCAGAAAAAAGACGATAGTTGAAGTTACAGCCGCATGAAAAAAATAGGCAGGGGCTGCCCAGTCAGACCGCTCAGAAGCAGCAATTCTACGCACTACAACGTGGTCCATACCAAAACTCAACACCATTACCAGCACCAACGCTATTGCATTAGCCCACGTAATACTCCCGAAATCGCTTTTGGAGAGATAAAAAGAAATGATGATGAAGAAAACACCCCCAAAAACCTGCACGGCTATCGCCTGAAGTCCTGAACCCAATAATTTGCCTAGGAAAGTATTTTTCACTAATGGAGTTAATTCTCAATAAACAGCGATAAAATTACTATTTAATCAGCTACTTTTGTAACCATGCTAAAAGGTAAATGGCTACAACCTGCTACAGAATATTTACTTTGCTTTTTAGCACTTTTTATTCCTTTCCCATTTGCCTGGTCTACAGCTACCATAATTGCACTAACTATATTATGGTTGTTACAGGGCGATTTTGCTACGACATTCAACAATCTTCGGCAAAGAAAAATAATTTGGGTCTGGCTGGCATTTTTTGCGTTACATGCCATCAGCTATACATACAGTGAAAACAAACATGAGTCGTTATATGATTTAAAAGGAAAGGCTTTCTTTATTGTAATGCCGATAGTGATATGTTGCGGTATGCAACTGAATCGCAAACTAATAGAACGCCTGTTCGTCTTTTTCAACATAGGCATCACTATTATGGGCTTGTTTTGTATAGCCCATGCTGCAATGCGTGCCTATCATATTTACGTTACAGAGCATTATTTTTATCATCCTTATTTTTTCTACGACGAACTCGTGGATGGTATTGATGCCAGTGCTGTATACATGGCATGGTATACCATGATTTCAGTTGCATCGCTATTCTTTTTGCCCTGGGTGTATTTTTATAAAGGGCGTGGTAAATGGCTGCGCATAATACTTTGCTTATTTCAGGTCATATTTTTTATGCTCTTGTCGGCACGTATGCTGATACTATTATTCTTCCTATTCCTCGTCCCGTTTTATCTGGGCAAGTTGTTCAAGCATAGCAAGCTCACTATTCCCAAGGTTACAGGTATCATATTGTTTTTTGCTGCCATTGCAGTTGCTATCGTTTATACTAATAATCCGGTAAAAAAACGCTTCAACGATCTATTCAAAAAAGACTTCGATATTGTATGGCTCAAAGATTATAGCCACACCACCCCTAACGATTTTAGCAATTTTACCCTCAGGCTCATGAACTGGCGCATGGGTTTTGAAAATATTCGTGAAAACAACCTTTTATGGTACGGTGCCGGCAATGGAGATGTGCAAGACCTCCAAAACAAAAAACTAGCCTCTTATGGTTTTAATGTCACCAGCCCCAATCCTGACATCAGAACCCCCTATCTCAATATGAATCTTCATAATATGTATATTCAAACATTAATGATGTTAGGCATACCGGGATTAGCATTATTAATCATCATATGTTTTGCCCCTTTGTTTGTTTACAGGCAAATCAAGCTCAAACACTTGTTTCTAATTTTTCATATATCGGCTATTTGCTTCCTATTTCAGGAAGCTTCCTTCCAAACTCAGGCCGGAGTAGTATTTTATTCCTTTCTTTCAATGATTTTTTGGAATATATATTACAATAAAAATGATGACATTGTAAAAGAAAATTCAAATTATGTTAGTTAAATGCAAAAAAAATCAAGATTTTTGCGCCGATAACAAAGTTTGACACGATTTTTGCTGTAGTAAGAGTGATTTTTAGATTGTTTTAGAGAATAGAATGGAACAACCTTTTGTAATAAAATTTCCGGTTACCCCTCCTGCACGACAAACTGCCCCGCAATCAGATGTCGCTGAGCTTCGCGAAATGTTTCGCGAAATAAACCACAGGTATATGGTTTATCAGCCTTCAGCTTATTACGCAGCAGTTAAAAGGGGGATGGATATACTTGCATCTATGACCTTCATAATGCTGGTAATGTCATGGTTGTACCCTATTGTCGCCATATTAATCAAATTAACATCTAAAGGTCCTGTTTTCTTTATTCAAAAACGCACTGGGTACAAAGGCATCGAATTCGATTGTTTCAAATTCCGTACGATGTATGTAAACGCTGATGCAGATACTAAACAGGCTACTACCGGAGATAAACGCATCACCACTATTGGTAAATTCTTACGCCTCACCCACCTGGATGAAACACCTCAGTTTTTCAATGTTTTGTTAGGAGATATGAGTATTGTCGGGCCACGTCCGCACATGCTTTATCATACGCGCTATTATTCCCAGTTCATCCCATATTACAACCTTCGTCACGAAGCAGTACCGGGTATGACGGGCATGGCACAGATCAAAGGCTATATCGGTGAGATTACCATAGAGCGTGAATTACGTAAGAGGGTACAATGGGATGTTTACTACCTGAAAAACAGGAGCATCTGGCTCGATATCAAGATTATCTTTACCACCTTTGCCCAGGTAATCAAAAAAGCAATTGGTGTGAAAGAGCACAAATAGTGTTATCCCTGTCTTAAATCAAAGACAAGTTTTTCGTTGCGAATATTTTTTGGAGTATCTTTTCAATCATAAATAGATTGAGAAATGGCTTTGATTATTACAGCACTCGATTTTTCAGATGTTGCTCTCAATGCAGTTCACTATGCATGTCGGCTGGCTACACAGCACAATGCTGCTGTTACTATCGTACATGCTTATTCGGTTCCGGTCACCTTTAACGACAACCCCATGCCCGTGCTGCCTGTTGAGGAAAGCAGGGAGATTGCACAAAAAAACATTGCCGGAATATTAGATACACTCACTGTAAGCTATCCCGATATCTCAATCAACTATCATATTACTTACGGCGATATCACCGAAGCCCTCACCGAATATGCAGCTAAAAAATCTCCCTGGCTCATTGTAGTTGGCAATAGCCTCGAAGACGACAGCTTTTGGTATGGCAGCAGCTTGCTAAATCTTATGAGGGAATTATCATTGCCTGTACTTGCCATTCCTCACGGTATGCAATACAGACCGGTAAAAAATATCTGTTTTGCCTGCGATTATAAAAATGTATCTGAGCATTTACCTGCATCAGGCATTGTAAGCTTTGCAAAAGCCACAGGCAGTTCACTACAGGTATTAAATATTGATCACGACAATAAATCGTACCAGGCAGATACTGTTATAGAATCCACTGCATTACACGAGATGATAAAAGATGCTAATCCAAAATATCATTTTGTAGACAATGCCGATTTAGATGCAGGCATACAATCATTCATTAATAACAACGAAATTGATTGGCTTATAGTTGTGCCTCACAAGCACAATTTTTTAGAGGGGTTGTTTCACAAAAGCAGAACAAAAACTATTGCAAAGCACACACATATTCCAATTCTGGCACTGCACGAAAAATAAAAGGCTACTTATCCTGCTTTTCTTTTTTTGAGAGGAGAATCTTTTGCAATCCTTTATAGGCAAGTGCTATAGCTTTCCATTTGGCATAACCACCAAGTAGTTCAATAGCAAGCTTCTTCAGTGCCTTTTGCTCCAGTTTAATGCCGGCAACTTGCAACAACGGCAAACCAACAGTCGTGAGCACATTTTTTAGTGTGTTATTGCCAATGAAATCAAAGATACTCGCATCTTCTTCGCCGGTATCTTCCGGCTTATTTTTTGACGATAAAAATGGTGGCTTCAGTACACCCTCAGCTTCCATATCCCTCACCTTCTGCTTCAGCAATTGTTTTTCCTGTCGCAGTTCTTCAATGCTATTGATTTGTTTGGGATAAAGCTTCATACGCAGTTTTATGATGATGCTGATTGTTGCTTATCTTCTTCATCTCCTTCTCCGCTGTCTGTCAACACACCGATGAATAATCCTGTAAATTTCCTGATAAGCGTTTTTCTACATGCATATAGAATAAGCAGTGCAAGTGTATAAACACCTGCCATAACGAAGTATCCGCCTGTACGCGAACCCAACAAGTCAGAAAAAAGTTCAGCTAACCCCATGCCCGTAAACAAGAATGCAGGCATCAGCAGTAACAATATTAAAATGGTAAACGTAAAAAAACTCAATACTCTAGCTATACGCTCGGTAATATCAAGCTTTACAATACGTATACGCGTATCAATATAATCTGCGACCTTATCGCGCCACTTACCTAAGAAATCCAGTACTGCCATATCTATGTATGATATATATCGTGCTCAAGGTCTTCAGTAGTCTTAGCCATCCTGTCCTTGATTTTATCTTTCAGGCCGTTTACTCTATCCTTTATTTTGGTAAGGTCTTCCTGGCGTTTTTCTTTATCTGTAGCGAGTAAATAACCCACTGCTGCTCCTATTGCGGCACCTACAAAAAGCGTTGCAATTGTTTTACCTGTTCTACCCATAACTCAACGGTTTAAGTGTTTTAAATTTATACTGCAAAATTATGAAATAATTGCGCTGCCCCTGTTATTTGTGGCATAATCTTTATAATTTAATAAAATATTGACATCTTGTAAATTACTCCATGCGCAACGATTCTGTTAAACAATACCTGATGATTGCTGTCATCCTGCTTCTGATATATATCATAGGTTGGCAGTTATATATCTTTTTTCCGGGCTTATTGGGTGCAGTTACTCTTTACATTATTATGAGGCAGCCCTACTTTCACCTCACAATCATCAAAAATTGGAAAAAAGGAAGAACTGCCTTGCTCTTCATATTGGTTTCTATCATAGTATTTGTATTGCCTCTTATAGGATTAATAGACATCTTGTTACCAAAATTCAATGCCCTGATAGAAAACAGCAATACCATACCTGCTACTTTAAAAAGCCTGTCTGTAAAACTGCAAACCATATCGCCTCAACTTCGCATCAACCAGGAACAGATAATTGGTGTAGTACAAAAGCTTACTTCTTCAATACCCGGTATTCTTAATGCTACTGCCAACATGCTTACAAATACAGTACTCGCATTCTTCATACTATACTATATGCTGGTAGATGGACGCAAGATGGAGCAGGCCATTCACAAATTCCTGCCGCTCAAGCCGGAGAATATCGACAATGTTTGGGAAGCTACACGCACTATGGTGATATCAAATGCAATAGGTATTCCTGTACTGGCAGCTTCTCAGGGTATTGCAGCCATGCTGGGGTATTTTATTTTCGGTATCGAAGACTATGTTTTGTGGGGCGTTATCACAGGCATTGTTTCAGTTGTACCGCTAGTGGGTTGTATGTTGGTATGGGGTCCGTTGTGCGTCTACTTATTTGCCATCGGGCATACAGGCGCAGCAATAGGTTTGCTGATTTATTCATTCGTTATAACAGGTGGTATTGATAATGTACTGCGCTTTACGATTCTCAAGAAAATAGGCGATGTGCACCCCATCATTACTGCACTGGGCATCATAGTTGGGCTACCTTTATTTGGCTTTATGGGCTTTATTTTCGGCCCGCTGATCATCTCTTATCTGTTATTACTGATGGATGTCTACAAAGCAGAGTTTTCGGGAGCTTCTTCACCCAAAGAATAGTGTTCTACTTATAATACCTGTTTGCTTCTATGTATTCCCATACATTATCAGGCATTAAGTAACGCACGCTGTTACCCTCTTTTATTTGTTTGCGGATGTAAGTAGACGACACCTCCAACAACGGAGCTTGCACTCTGGTCAACTTAGCATTGTATGTTTCAGTGATTGCAAAACCCGGGCGTTCATACACTATGATGTTATGATTAGCCAGCAATTGCTCATAATTCTTCCACCTGTGTATGTTCTGAAAACTATCAGCACCCATTATGATAGAGAATTGCTCTAAAGGAAATTTCTCTTTCAGGTAGGTGAGTGTATCTATCGTGTATGAAGGTTTGGGCAAATGAAATTCTACATTACTTGCCCTGAATTTATTATTTCCTTCTATAGCCAGGTTTACAAGATGCAGCCTGTCATATTCATTCAGTAATGTATGAGAATCTTTTAGGGGGTTGTGCGGCGATACTACAAACCAAATCTTATCAATATCTACATGCTCTACTATGTGGTTTGCTATGATTAAATGCCCTACGTGAACCGGATTAAAACTGCCGAAATACAACCCTATATGCATGGGCGCAAAGATAACTTATGGGTTGATTAAATGAGGAGAAGCCAGGCTATTTAATACATATAAAACATTCAAAATTGAGCAATTGAGCTATCCGGCAATTGAGCCATTATTGAACAGTTACCCAAATCCTTTCAGCATCGGCCTTACGTATGCTCAGGTAATAACCTGCTATTTGTATCGCCATGGGGTCGCCCATCGGGGCTATCATTTCTATCCAAACAGGTTCGCCGGGTATGCAGCCCATTTCCATCAGTGTCAGTTGAAAATCACTCTGCTCGTGCTCTTTTATCAGTGCTTTTTTACCTGCAGGCAATTCAGACAGGCGCACTATTTTCTCCTTCTCTGCGTTCATCGGGTGCAAAATTAGGCTAACAAAATAGGTACACCTAAAAAATATACGACCTTTGCCAAAATTTCATCAAATGCCGGCAAGGTTTTATGAGCAGGAAATACGTTCAGGATTGAAAGATAAACGTCGTTTATCTGCTTTCCTTGATGCATTAGTGCACAAACATCTTAAAAAGGCAGATACATCAAACCTTACTTATATATTCTGCAACGATGAATATCTGTTACAGATAAACCAACAATTCCTGAATCACGATACTTTTACCGACATCATCACCTTCAACCTGAGCGAAGCTGCTAATGAACTGGTTGGTGAAATATACATCAGCACCGAACGCGTAAAAGAAAATGCCTCAAAATTCGACACCACTTACAATGAAGAATTGCACCGGGTTATTTTTCATGGCGCATTACACCTCTGTGGTTTCAAAGACAAAACAAAAACCGATAAAGAAACAATGCGCAAGCAGGAAGACGCTTGTTTAAAACAGTATTTTAAAGGATAATGCAATTAGAGATTTTATACGAAGATGATGACATGATTATTATCAATAAGCCGGCAGGCATATTGGTAATACCTGATCGTTTCAATTCCGATTTACCCTCGCTCAATCACATGCTCGAAAAGCAGATAGGGCAAAAGATTTGGGTGGTGCACCGCCTCGACCGTGATACCAGCGGCGTAATATGTTTTGCAAAAAATGAAGCGTCACACAAATATTTATCGCAGCTGTTTGAAGAACACGAAGTAGGTAAGTTTTATGCAGGTATTGTGCAGGGACGCGTAATGCCCGAAGAGGGCCGCATCGAAGCACCTATTGCCGCACACCCTACACAGAAAGGTAAAATGGTCGTAGCACGCAAAGGCAAATTATCTGTAACCGATTATAAAGTAGTTACTCAATGGCCTTTGTATTCATTGGTACAATTCCAGATACATACCGGCCGCACACACCAGATACGTGTGCATATGCAATCTATCGGTCACCCTATTGTAGCCGATGAATTATATGGCGATGGCAAACCATTTTTACTATCAGGCATTAAAAAGAAATACAAATTATCTGATAAAGACGAGAACGAACGCCCTTTGCTCAGCAGACTGGCTTTACATTCTTACAGGCTCATATTAAAGAAACCAGATGGTACTGAAGTAGTTGCAGAAGCCCCGCTGCCAAAGGATATGGCTGCCTGCGTAAAACAATTGGACAAATGGTGTAATACCACCATGTAGGATAGCAGGATTTATCCTTACTTTTACACCCCCTCACCATTATTATCTAACTTTTGACTTAACAATATGAAATCTAACATCAACATACAGGTATTGCTTGACGAAGAAAAAATGCCTGAAACTATTGAATGGAATGCACCTGATGGCGGTGTAGAAGAAATGCAGGAATCAAAAGCCATATTACTTGGCTTGTGGGACGGGCAGGAAAAATCGGCACTCCGCATCGACCTGTGGACGAAAAAAATGATGGTAGATGAAATGAACGATTTCTTTTATCAGACATTATATGGCATGTCAGATACTTACCTGCGTGCTACTAAAAATGCTGCCCTTGCCGATGAATTGAAAGCATTTGCTAAAGACTTCCTCAAAAAAGCCAGCGATGCTTTAGAAAAAGAAGAAGCAAATAAATAATTTAATCATTACAAATAAGTAACGCATGTCACTCGAAACAAAAGTAATGGAGCAAATGAAAGAGGCGATGAAGGCTAAAGATGAGCCTGCATTGCGTACGCTCCGCGCTATCAAAGCAGCTATTCTTCTTGAAAAAACTTCTGGCAGCGGCACAGAAATAACCGAAGCCGATGAAATCAAGATGCTGCAAAAAATGGCTAAGCAACGCCGCGATTCTCTCGACATCTTCGTTCAGCAAAACCGCGAGGACCTTGCTGCTAAAGAGCGCGAGGAGTTAGCTATTATCGAGAAGTTTTTGCCTAAGCAAATGAGTGCTGAAGAATTGACAGCAGAATTAAAAGCTATCATGGCACAGGTTGGCGCTTCTTCTCCTGCTGATATGGGCAAGGTTATGGGTGTTGCATCAAAGCAATTGGCTGGCAAGGCAGATGGTAAAATGATATCTGAAACTGTAAAACAATTATTAGCGCAAGGCTAATGATACTGGATGTAATAGGCATAATATTACTCATCATATTTTTTGTACGCGGCTACATGAAAGGCATCATTGTAGCCGCGTTTTCTATGCTGTCTATCGTGGTAGGCGTTATTTTCTCACTCAAGTTCTCAGAGAAGCTGTCCTCCTATTTATTAGAAAAACACATCATCACCTCCGCATGGGTACAGCCACTCAGCTATATCATCATCTTTATTGGCGTAGTGCTCTTAGTACGACTGGCGGCAAAAGCAATTGAAACATCTGCGCATGCTGTAATGCTGGGTTGGCTCAATAAACTAATTGGTGGCATGCTCTATGCTTTTTTGATTGCTATGGTTTGGAGTTCATTATTGTGGATAGGCGCTCAAATGCAATTGATAAAAGCTGAGACCATTGCTGCCTCCAAAACCTATCCTTTCTTTTCGCAATTAGCACCATGGGTGGCACATCACATCGGCTCAGTGATACCCGTTGCCAAAGATGTTTTTCACGACCTTGAAACTTTCTTCACCAAAGTAAACGAACATGTGGGTACTCATTGATAACTACGATTCATTTACTTACATACTGCATCATTACCTGTTGCAGTGCGGTAGTGATTGTGTGGTATATCGCAATGACGAGATAACCGTTGATGAATTGATTAAGCTCAATCCCTCTCGCATCATTATTTCCCCTGGCCCTGAAACACCACTACAGGCTGGCATTACGATGGATGTCATCAAACACTTTCACAATAAAATTCCCATACTCGGTGTTTGTCTCGGACACCAGGCATTAGGTATGTATTTCGGTGCACAGTTAGTACATGCTCCTTATCCCATGCATGGCAAAACAAGTGAAGTAAACTATACAACGCATCCTTTATTCACTGGATTGAACAATCCCATCACGGTCATGCGTTACCATTCTTTAGCTGTAAACAATTTTGAAGGAACAGGCTTACAGGCTATAGCTCATTCTGCCGATGATAAAACCATCATGGCATTGGTACATGAAACATATCCTTGTGTGGGTATCCAGTTCCACCCCGAAAGTGTGGGCACTACAGATGGCTTGCAGTTATTGAAGAATTGGTCGCAAATGTTCTAATCACCATTTCCAGTTTTCCACACCATGCGTATATAATTGCTGCCTGCCGTATTCATCTGTTACCACTAATTGCCCGTCTGCTTTTACAGATTCTATCCTGGCACTCCATTCTATTTTACCATTATCAAATTGCTGGTACAATCCTTTGCGGTACAGGTAATCATTGTATTGCTTTACCATCTCATCAGCAGCTGTGGTATTATATACATTGGTCAATATCCTTTCCCTCAGCCGGTGTGTTAGTTTCTGTATATCAAACACAGCCCCTCCCGATAGCATCCTCAATGAGCCGGCATATGGCAATTCCCTGGGCATGGTAGGCTGTAATACATTTATCCCTATTCCTACTATGCTATATGCCCAGTTACTACCCCTTATCACATTCTCTATCAATACACCTCCTGCCTTTTTGTCATTGATAATGATATCATTAGGCCACTTAATTCTCACATCCCAACCTTCCTGTAACTCCTGCAAAACATCTGCAATACCCACAGTAGCCATCACATTAAATAAAAATTGACTATCAATAGCTTGTAAAGGTGCTATAATAATGCTCATCAGCAGGCTTTCACCTTGGCTGGCTATCCATGTCCTGCCTCTTTGCCCCTTACCCCTGGTTTGCTCTTTGGCGGTCACTGTCAGCCCGGGTTGTGCCGTATCGGCATCTATCAGCCCCATGGCATAGTTATTGGTACTGTCTATACTATCAAGTTCTATGACCGGTGCGCTTAATATGGATTGTAAGCTGAGTGCCAAAAAGATTATATAATTTTGATGATATTACAGATATTGCCAACAAAATAAGACTTTTAGCAATTTGGAGAAAATAATTACTGCACTGCAGGGAAGAAAAAAGTCACCTGCACGTCTTACAAAAAACAGCAAGATTTTTAAGGCTATCATCAAAGCCATAAAAGAGAAGAAAGGTGAAAATGTGGTATCGCTGGACTTGAGAAAGATTGACGAAGCCGTAGCCGATTTCTTCATTGTTTGCGAAGCACAATCCAGAACACAAATTAATGCCATTAGCGATTTCATTATAGAAACAGTTCAGAAAGACTGCGACGAAAAACCTTATCACGTTGAATTGAGTGATCAATGGACGCTTGTGGATTATGTAAATATTGTAGTACATATATTCCAAAAAGACCTTCGCAAGTTTTACGACCTCGAAAGCCTATGGAATGATGCAGAAAAAATTGAACACGATTAATTGATACAGGGATTTAAGTTTTAAAGAATAATGGAAGACAATAAACAGAGGCCGGTACCGGGCAACGACAACAAACCCAAGAAAGGGCCAAAATTTAATATATACTGGATATACGGGCTGATGGTATTGATAATACTCGGCCTGCAGTTATTTAGCGGCGGTGTTACAGACACATCTAACGACTATAGTTTCCAGGATTTTCAAAGAGACTACCTCGACAAAGGAAATGTTGACCATCTGGTGGTAATCAACAAAAGCGAGGTTGAGGTCTATGCCAAAACACAAAGCACTACCAATGATAAGTCTTTGTTTAATAAGGCAAACGAACCTGTGAAACGCTTTCACATTGGTGATGTACAATCATTTGAGACAGCACTGCGCGATGCACAATCTGCTTTCCCTCCCGAAAAAAGGATAAGGGTATTGTACAAAGAACAGGTAAGCATGTTCCGCGAGATATCTAATTTCCTTTTACCTGCTTTGTTCCTTATTGCCATGTGGTTTCTCATCATGCGCAAGATGGGCGGCGGCGCAGGCGGCGGCGGCGGTGCAGGTGGAATATTCAACATTGGAAAATCAAAAGCACAGTTGTTTGAAAAAGGCACACGTGTTACGATTACCTTCAATGACGTTGCCGGATTGGATGAAGCGAAAGTAGAAGTAATGGAAATAGTAGATTTCCTTAAAAATCCTAAGAAATACACCGCTCTGGGTGGTAAGATACCTAAAGGTGCATTACTGGTAGGCCCTCCGGGCACAGGTAAAACCTTGTTGGCCAAAGCCGTAGCAGGTGAGGCTCAGGTTCCTTTCTTCTCTATGTCAGGTTCTGATTTCGTAGAACTGTTCGTGGGTGTGGGTGCCAGCCGTGTACGCGACCTCTTCAAACAAGCTCGCGAAAAAGCGCCTTGTATCGTGTTTATCGATGAGATAGACGCTATCGGTCGTGCGCGTGGCAAGAACGTTGTAATGAGCAACGACGAGCGTGAGAATACATTGAATCAGTTACTGGTAGAAATGGATGGCTTTAGCGGCGATACAGGTATTATCGTACTTGCAGCTACCAACCGCCCCGATGTATTGGATACAGCCTTATTGCGCCCGGGTCGTTTCGACAGGCAGATATCTATCGATATTCCGGATGTTCAGGGCCGTGAAAAAATATTCGATGTGCACCTGAAACCAATCAAGAAATCAAAAGACCTTGATATTCATAAACTTGCAGTTCAAACACCGGGCTTTGCAGGTGCCGATATCGCAAACATCTGTAACGAAGCTGCATTGATAGCTGCACGTAAAGGCAAAACAGAGGTGGATATGCAGGACTTCAACGATGCTATCGACCGTGTGATAGGCGGCTTGGAGAAAAAGAACAAGATCATTTCTCCCGAAGAGAAAAAAGTAATTGCTTACCACGAAGCAGGCCACGCCGTTGCGGGTTGGTTCTTAGAACATGCTCACCCCTTGGTTAAGGTGACTATTGTACCACGTGGCGTTGCAGCCCTTGGTTACGCACAATACTTACCTCGCGAGGTGTATATACGTAATACTGACCACCTGATGGACGATATGTGCATGAGCCTTGGCGGTCGCGCGGTGGAAGAAATAGTATTCGGTAAAATATCTACAGGCGCCCTCAGCGATTTGCAACACGTTACCCGCGCTGCTTATGCTATGGTAAGCATGTATGGTATGAACGATAAGATAGGTAACATATCTTTCTACGACCCGCAGGCAGAGAACAACTTCTCTAAGCCATACAGCGAAGAAACAGGTAAGATAATTGATGATGAAGTACGCAAATTGGTTGAAAAAGCCTATACGCGCACCAAAGCATTGCTCAATGAAAAGATAGAAGCTGTTAAGGCCATAGCCGAAGCATTATTGCAAAAAGAAGTGTTGTATAAAGACGACCTCGACCAGATGATTGGTAAACGCCCGTTCCCTGAGCCTGCTGAATATACCCGCGGCCCCGAACCCGCAATACCTACAGAAGAAAGTGCAAATCTGATACAAACAGCATAACGATAAAGGGAAGCAATTGCTTCCCTTTATTATTTTTACGAAATGATATTATTACGTAAATTTGCTATAGTAAACGCTCTTTGAAAACCCTGTAAACCAATTTGTCTCGTCTTTGTGAGGGAGGAAAAAAATCTGCAACATTTCGCAACAAAAAACAACAAATTGCAACATTGCACCATATCCTAAACACTAAGAATAGAAATCCCTAGCCCGGCAGCAGAGTAGCAACCCGGCTTAATAGTACCACCACCGAAATATGTGCTGTCATATATTTTGGCGTCTTTTCCCTGCCTGCGGCAAGCAGGTTTGGTTCGTTTCTTTGGACGAGCAACTTAGTGACCGAGGGGAACGATCTCATGAGCTTTCCATTAAAAAAATCGTCAATAAATGCGAATAACTATAAAGAAATGAACAATGGCTGAGTAGCGTGAAACTGTTATGAGTATGGAAATGATGACGAAAAATGTGAAAAATCCGCAACCGAGCACAGCTAGCTTATGAGCACTCAACTAAATAATCATTAAAAGGTGCGAATAACTGCAACAAAACACAACATTTCGGTAACTATCGCTGACTTGGGATTAGTTAATTATTAATATTTGGCACAGTTTTTTATATACTTTATGTAGCACAAAAAGAAAGGAGCACGTTTTACAACGTTCTCCTTCTATTAGCTCCGAATAATGAAGTTGGTAGCAACATTTTCGTGTTAACGCCACTTCTCACTAATGACCGCAAAGCGGGTTAGTGCAAATAAAAAAGTGTAAGCATTTGCGCTTTTTGGGATATACACCTCTTTTACGAGGGTACGCGCTTTTGCAAAACACTTCCTTCATCGAACACCCACATTTGGGGCATGGTTTGAAGTTTGCCATAGTATTCCTGTTGAGAATTACTGTAGAGCACTTCACAGCGGCTCCGTTGCGTTAATCTTGCATGCGCAAGTTCTTTAGACGAAAAATCCCGCTTCTACCAAAAGCGGGACTTCATCACTGAGTTCTTTTCTTTATTAACCAAATAAAAACATAAAATGGACAGAACAACAGTTTAAACAGTAACTCTTTCGAGTAATACTTGGCACGCCAAAACTATACATTTTGCTGGTGTATTTGCAAATAATCAAGCAACATTAACATTTTTAATCTCTTTTTGTCATGTATATGACAATCGAAAAGTCGGCATCTGATTTGCAATTTTTACTAAAAATAAATATCGGAAAACCTTTGTAGATAACCATATAATGTATTATCTTTATCCCACAAAAGCACTAAAATATGTTTGCTCAATTCAAGACTTTACCACAACTGTTTGACTTCTTTAAAGATGAACAAACTTGTACTGAATACTGGGAGCAAATCCGTTGGAATGGTAAAGTAACGTGTACACATTGCGGTGCTGAAAATCCTTATAAAACAAACAGGGGTTACAAGTGTAAAAACGTTGAATGCCAAAAGAAATTCAGTACTTTAACTGGTTCAATATTTGAAAATAGCAAACTGCCATTGCGTACATGGTTTGGTGCAATCTACTTATGCTGCAATCACAAAAAAGGCATTTCATCTTTACAGTTATCACGTGACTTAGGCATACATCAAAAAAGCGCATGGTTCTTATTGCATCGTATTCGTGAAACACTTAAAGAGCTTGCCCCTGAAGCATTAGGCGGTGACGGTGTAATAGTTGAAACAGATACTACAATCGTAGGTGGTAAGGTTCGTAACATGACTAAGAAGAAACGTAAAGAAATATTGAAAGACACCCCTAAACGTTGGGAAAATAAAACTACTGTTTCGGCTTACGTTGAGCGTGGTGGTAAAATACGTTTCGATGTTGTTGATGGCAACGAAACAAAACCTGCATTGCTTAAAAAACACGTTGATACTACGTCAGTATTAATGACTGACACCGACAAGGCTTATAAGATAGTAGGTAAAGAATACGCCTTACATGAAACAGTAAACCACGAACAAGACGAATATGTACGCGGTGCAGCCCATACAAACACAATAGAAGGCGCTTTTAGCCTGTTTGACAGGATGATAATTGGTACTTATCACGGAGTGTCTAAAAAGCATATGCAAGCCTATTGCAATGAAAGCGTATACCGTTATAATACTAAGAAATTAGAAGGTAATACTCGATTTAGTGATGTGGTTTTAAAATGTAGTGGCTTAAGGCTCCGTTATAATACTTTGATAGCAAAATAATTTTTATCTTTAAAATTACTAACAGAATGATAGCAGCGCAATTAGTGATATTGACAATAATGGTCGCCAGCCTGCATTGGAGATTAGATAAATTCATTAGAGAGAATAAGAAATAAATCTCATAATCAATGCCCCGAAAGAAGCAAAGAAAAAAATCACCAATAAAAAAAACTGTAATAAACAATCCACCAATTAATGATGTCAAGCCCAAAAGGAGCACATCAACAGTTGTCACTATTTGGGGTACAGTAATTGGCATAATTCTAACATGTATTCTTGGTTATCATTCCTTTAAAGAAGACTTTATAATGTCTGATAATGAAAAATATGAGAAAGAAAATTTTGTAAAAGGGGAGCTACATTCACGCAGGCTATATGAAACCAATAATAGCAATAATACACAGACCGACAATCGAGGCATAAGCGTAAATACCATAAATGGAGATGTTAAATATTACACGGTTGATTTCCCGTCGGCAATAGGAAAACATAAAGTAAACGGAGTTCTGCCTATTTATGAATTTGTTGATAATAAAAACGAATACCCCATCATAAAAGGGATAAAAATTCAAAATTTCATAAATAAAAAAGAAATTGAACTACACATGGGCACTATCATATTTAAGATGCAGCCAGATTTTTTATTTGAGGGAATAAATATACTTGGGCTTTCTCCTTACACTGCTTGTTCAGACGACCAAGATATAACTCTCGGAGTAAAGGACGATAGGCTATATATTTCAACACAATTTAAAGACATTAAAAATGAAGACGTAATAGGAGATATTGAGTTTAACCATTGGAAAATGTTTAAACCGAACTTTTTAAAGATTAATCAAGATGATTCTTCTTTTGAGGTTTTTGACAGACAGGGATATAATGCTTTTGCTATTCGATTTTTTGAGCCAAATAAACTGGTGGTTCAAGGCTATTTTGTTGGAAGTAGCACTATAGCGGTAGTTAATAATATAGAGAGTATCCCATGTATCGATAAGTCAGATATACACTGGAAAGACTCGGCTATAAGAGCAATAAAAAAGACAAAGTCAATTTTCAAGGCTACTTTGTAACTTTACATTATGCCAAAGGACAAACAACCAAAGCAAAGACCTGATAAGTACGCTGAGAAGGTGGCTATAAAGACCACGTTCAAGCAGACTTTGAGCATCTTTGCGGATGGGGCAAATAAGGCTGTAAAGGCTAAACAAACACCAAAGCCTAAAAAGTAAAATGCACCGTTTGGAGTGCATTAATCATCTTACGTATTTTTCTCATCCCATCTTAGCGATAGTTACCAACATTTCGCAACATTTCTACTCCGCTACCCTGGCTTCCTTCACCTTGAAAGTGAAATTGCGTTGTGATACATAGCTGAAAATAGCTACAAGGCCCGTAGTCAGTATTTTAGACGGCGTAGGATACAATCCCATTACCTCTACAAACAAACGGATGAATACATAGTTGAGAATGATGCACATACCCACCAACACGGCATAACGGAACAATTGTATACGTCCGCGCAGGTTCGATTCGGGGAAAACCAAAAACTTGGAAAGTGCAAAGCCCAGCGGGAAACTGATGGAAAAAGACATCACAAAGGCCAATACGTGAGGTTTGATATTCAAACCTGCCCAGTGTACCACCTCTTCATTTAATATAAAGTGGTAACTGATATAGTATATGGTAACATCAAGCATAGCATTAGAGCCACCACACGCCAGATAGCGGAAGGTTTGCTGATTGATCCATTTAGCAAAAGGCTTATGGAAAAAATCAATGAAACTCAATACTTTACGCCTATTATTACCGTTCACTATCCCTTGATTAAGGATGCAAAAATAAAGATATTTTCCGTAGACCTTGTTAAAAATGGGATTAACGGTTGGTATTCTCCAATCTTTTGAAGAAATCCCGTTCCTTTTCACCACATATTATAAGTAAATGACTTAGTTCATCAAATGATACCAAATCGCTTTTACGGTCCTTCATTTGTCGGGCAGCATGGTAAGCAAAATTGCGCCAGTCGTCCCCTATTTTGGTTAGCTCTGCAGACAATCCTTTCAGGTCATCACGTTGTAGCAACACTCCTGCCTCCTGCAAAAAAGCTGCGTACAGGTATCTGAAACCTGCTCCTCCCGTGCCTATCTCTTCCTGCATTCTTATAACGTTCCCTAAGTATAGCGCAGCCTTGCGGGTAGTCAGCTTTTGAGGGTATTGCTTGATCTTCTTAGCCAGTGTAAAGATGGCCTTGTTTCCAAACCATGGCAACGGCGGAGACAACATAAAAAAGCAGGTCTGCTTGATGCCTGATTGTATCGCCTTTTCCAGGTGTATCTCTTTTGGCACAGACTTGATGTAGTACATAAATCCTTTAGGCTCAGGTGTACCTTTCGCAAAACGTGCCTTGGCAAGGTCTTCAGGTGCTATACGAGTCACCTCTTCCAATACCGGGTCGCTGACAAGGTATTCATTACCTTCTTTGCCATACACTATCAGGTTGTGTGCATTAAAGTGAAAACGGAAGGCTTCAGGCAAATAAGGCAGGTAATAAACGCTGCTCAGCATACCGGCAGGTTTTCCTGCTTGCAGCACATCATCCAAAGCGCTCATTGCCTTTTCCGGTGTACGAAACTTCTGCGTATGTACATCGATGTTTAGCCTTTGGGTAACCCTTTTAAATATCGCTCCCGGCCACGTACGGAATGTTGTACCCGGTGTGCCACTCACTTTCAGGAAGGGTATGTGTGCAAAGAACAGACCTGCGCCAATACCAAATGCCATAGGTTCACTCAGGTCTATCCCTTCATACTTTAACAGGTTAGATGTTACACCGCTCTCACAGTGCGCATGCTGACAGTGGCTGTATATCGTTGAACTCATTTGTTGTTGTAATGGATGAATTATTTACCAAAAGAGGTTAACTCTTCTATCGTAATATTAAATGCCTTTGCGTACTTGCTCAGCATATCAGCACTGAGTTTATTAAACCCTGATGGTTTCATGTGTTTGTTTACCTGCCATTGCCACTTACCTACGTATTTAGCCAGCAAAGATGGCTCCATCAGGCATTTATGCATATAATATGCTATGGGGCTCAACTCTCCTGCTTTTACTTTTTCTGCTGTTTCGGCAAGCTCTTCGTCTATCGCATCCCATGCCTGTTTGGTAGCAAAGTTCTCAGCCTCCCAGCCGGCAGAATTCACACTGGTATATTTACCGTCATCATCAACGGCATATATCACCTTCTTTACCTTAGCCCCTTCCCTGAAATCTTTGGGGTCTTGCGGCACTTCATTTACTTTCATCTTGCTGTTTTCAGTTATCGGTGAAATTACTATAAATCCATCAACCCTCAATCGCGTCCAGTAACACTTCCATCTTGCTGCCACGTGAGCCTTTGATTAAAATAGATGCTGCTTGGGGCTGATGTGCTTTTACATAAGCTGCTGCATCTGCAGATGTTTCAAAATGCATATAGGCATGCTTAATGCCTGCAAATTCTTTACCAACCAGTATCACATTATCCCACTTATATTGCTCTACCAACTGCACTAATGCATGGTGTTCATTTGCTTCTTCTGTTCCCATTTCTTTCATAGCACCTATCCACAGCATCTTCTTATCCAGCTTAGCGTTTGCAAAGTTGGTAATGGCAGCACGCATACTGGTGGGGTTAGCATTATAAGCATCCAATATGATTTTGTTGCTTCCTTTCTGCATCCATTGCGAGCGGCTGTTATCCGGGTTATATGCTTTGATAGCATCCTGCACATCTCCTTCAGGCACACCGAAATGTAAACCAACAGCAATTGCCACCATCACGTTGGGAAAGTTATAATCGCCTACTAATTGTGAAGCAATCGTCGTCTCAACAGGCGTTTCTAATGCTACACTCAAAAACACTTCATGCATTTCAGGTTTACCTGTATACATCGCATCATTACTACCGTAGGTAATTTGTTTCCCGATGCCTTTACTCATATCAACCAGGTAATCCAAATCTACATTACGAAAGATAGTACCATTGTTTTCTCGTATGAAGTCATATAGTTCTCCTTTGCCTTTTCGCACTCCTTCTATACCACCAAAGCCTTCGATATGAGCTTTACCGCAATTTGTAATGATGGCATGAGTAGGTAATGCTATTTTGCAATAGCTTTCTATTTCTTTCAGATGATTTGCCCCCATTTCTATCACGGCCATCTCAGCATCATACTTTATCTTCAGCAACGTTAATGGTACGCCTATATGATTATTCAGGTTGCCTTCTGTAGCATACGTGATATACTTTTTGCGCAGCACAGCTGTAATTAATTCTTTGGTAGTCGTCTTACCGTTTGAACCTGTAATAGCTATAAAAGGTATGTTCAATTGTTGCCTGTGGTATTTGGCAAGTTGCTGTAAAGTATCCAATACATCATCTACCAGGATACAACTCTCATTTACTGCATACTCTTTTTCATCCACTACAGCGTATACCGCACCTGCATCCAAAGCTTGTTGTGCAAAGAGGTTACCATTGAAATTAGGGCCTTTCAATGCAAAGAAAATATCACCTTGTTTTAATTTGCGCGTATCTGTCTGAATGGACGGGTACTGTTTGTATATCGAATATAAATCGGCTATGTTCATCTCTTGGTAAAAATAAAAAACCCCTTCGGAAGAAGGGGCTTTCTTATGAAAAGAATACTCTGATTTTTATTTTCTTGGAGGACGGCCACCTTTCTTACCGAAATAGTTACCGGCTTTTTCATCGTTGCGTCCGTTAGGTGAACCCAAACGGTCCATAACGTTACGGAAACCAACTGTGCAGCTTGATTGTTTAGCTTGCATGTAACGACGAGTACCAGGAGACATGTAGTAAGCACGATCAGCCCATGAACCACCTTTGTAAACCCTTGAATCATTATTGATTAAAGTGTTGTTACCGTAGTTATATACAAATTGTGATGCACTGTCACCATCGTTGTAGTCACGAAGGTCAGCATGGTTACCATCATAAATTTCTTTTGAAAGGATATCTTCATCAGACAATACACGCTTAGGTAAGTGACCTAAAGAGTCTTTATCATCCAATGAATTGTCTTCAGCTATACGTTTGTAAGTTTCATAAACATTACCACGATAAGGACGGAAGTCATTCAGGTCTGCAGTATATGGACGGTACACATCCAATACCCACTCAGATACGTTACCGGCCATGTTATATAAACCATAAGCATTAGCAGCATAAGAATATACAGGAGCAGGGATATCAGCGTTGTCGTTCAAACCACCTGCAAGACCCATCGCATCACCTTTACCGCGTTTGAAGTTGCCTAAGAATTCACCTTGATATGAGTTACGGAAACCAAAACGTTTAGTTTCAGGATCGCCCCAAGGATAAACGTTACGGTCTGTGATAACTTCTTCACCACGACGACGACCTGTCTCACGTTCCGGGTTATTGCCGATGTTAGCTACAGCAGCATATTCCCATTCAGCTTCTGTCGGGAGACGGTAGTTTGGTAACAAGTAACCGTCTGAGAAACGCAGGTTACGTTTTTTAGCACCCTGAGGGTCTAAGTCACGTTTCTTGTTAACACCCGGCGCACCTTCATATTGACCGTTAGTATATGTTTCAACATCAAAGATGTCTTCGTTCACCTGTGTAGCATTTCTCTTCAGGAAACCGTTTTTAATAAGTATATACTCATTAACACGGTCAGAACGCCATTTAGAGAAATCATTTGCCTGATACCAGTTAACACCTACTACAGGATAGTAGCTGTAGGCAGCATGACGGAAATAATATTGAACCAATGGTTCGTTATATGACAAAGCCTTGCGCCAGCATGTAGTATCCGGTAACGCAGCTTTCACATAATCAGGATAGTCAGAACCATACGTACGGTACATCCAGTAGAGATACTCGCGGTAGTGTATGTTAGCAACCTCAGTTTCATCCATATAGAAGGAAGATACAGAAACTGTACGCGGAGTGTTGTTACGTTCTACAGTCAAATCCTCTTCTGTTTGTCCCATTGTAAAACGGCCACCTTCTACAAAAGTTAAGCCCGGGCCTAATTGCTGGCCAGGGTAGTTGGATACATCAAAACCACCGAGGCGAGGATCATTGTAATCCCAGCCGGTAACTTGAGATACACCAACATTCTTTTTCGAAGAGCATGCTGTCATAAAGGTTGAAGCCCCGATGCAAAGCAAGCTAACGCCGATGAGAGTTCTTTTCATAATCAGAGTAAAATATTAGCTACGAATTGGTTGAACAATTTGTTAAAAGTGTTACAATGATAGAGCATTCTTTTTAAAATGTCAAGCTTTCAAAGTCCTTAATGTAAAAAATGTGGATTTTTCCTCCGTCAACGAATTATAATAATATATGAAGTTTTACGTTTAAATTACATTCGGAGTGCTCTGAAAGGCTTAATCTGCCTCGAATAGCCTAATTTTGACAAAACCAATTCCTTACTAGGGAAATATACATTTTTCTATGAAAAAAACAATTCTTGCCCTCTGTTTTTTTGCCTGTGCATTACCCTTTGCATGGGGAGGTGATTTACAGAATTATACCATTGAAAAAAACGACATTCTAAACGGCTATACCGTACAAAAAATATGGCTGCAGCAGTATCAGTTGCCTAAAGTGGTTTTGTCGGGCGAAAAATACGTAGTTGCAGATGCTTTACCTACAGATGCCAAAGCATCAAATCCACAAAATTTCACGATGGTATTGGGCAAGGAACGCAAGAGGCCATTTGTACTGGTACAGATACCCGTTTATGTCCAACAGGGTAACGATATCAAGCAATTAGCCGGGTATACGCTGGATATTGAAGAAAGCTCATTAACTGCTGAAACCAGCCTCTCAAAAACGACTAAAACTACTGCTTCTTCATCGCCTTTAGCATCGGGCAATTGGTACAAAATAGCTATTGCCAATTCAGGCCTTTATAAGGTAGACTACGACTTTTTGGTAAACAAATTAGGTATCAATCCATCGTCAATAAACACTGCCAATTTCAGGGTATTTGGTAATGGAGGCAATATGGTACCTGAAAACAATGCCATCTCCCACCCAACTAACCTTGAAGAAGATGCGATTTATATGCATGACGGTGGTGACGGCACTTTTAACCAGGGTGACTATTTCCTGTTTTATGCAGTAGGCCCAACCGGATGGAAAGCAGACCTGGCATTAAAAAACTTTACCCACTCCAAAAATATATATGAAGACAAGGCATATTACTTCCTGACTTTCGACAACGGAAATGGCAAACGTATTGCCAGTCAAACCGGGAACCTCACCGCTAATACAACAGTAAATACCTACAACGATTATTTATTGTATGAGAACGACATAAATAGTCCGCTGAAATACGGCAAAGACTGGTGGGGAGAGGATTTCGGCACCAAACCCGGCAAACAAACTACCAGAACTATAACACTGGATGTTGGCAATATTGTAGGTAATGCTGCATACAAAATCCGCCTGGCTTCTCAATCAGGTACTGCGGGTACATTCAATATTGCAATGAATTCGCAACCCATCAAATCACTTAGTTTTTATCCTGTGATTGATGAAAATGGCAAATTAATGTTTGACAATATTGATGGCTGGCAATGGGGTAGCAGCGGCGCTCAAAACATTACGCTTAACTATCAAACAGCCGCATCCGACGGGTTGGGATATCTCGATTACATTGAAGTAAATATGAGAAGGACGCTGTCTTTTACATCTCAGTCTATCAACTTCAGAGATATCAATGCAGTAGGTCCAGGCAATATTGCTAATTATCAATTAGGCAATGCTAATGGCAGTACCCAAGTATGGGATGTCACTGACATACACAACCCAATATTGATGAATGGCAGCCTAAGCGGCAATACCTACAATTTTGTACAGGATGCTGCTACTTTGCATGAGTTCACAGCTTTCAACAGCGACCAGCTTTCAAGCCCTGATTATGTTGGTACAGTAAGCAATCAAAATCTGCATGGATTGGGTGCAACAGATTTGATCATTATATCCTATCCTGATTTTGTTCCTGCAGCAAATGAGCTTGCGGATTTTCACAGAACAAGAGATAACATGAAAGTAGTATTAGCAACTACTTACGACATCTATAATGAATTCTCATCAGGTAGCCAGGATATAGGCGGGTTGCGCGATTTCATCAAAATGTTTTACGATAATGCAGGTAGCGATACAACAAAAATGCCACGTTATGTGTTGCTTTTTGGCGATGCTTCTTACGATTATAAAAACAGAGTTGCAGGCAACACTAACTTCGTACCTACTTTTGAATCTGCAGAATCGCTTGACAACTTAGCCAATTATTGCGGTGATGATTTCTTCGGATTCCTTGATGACAATGAGAACATCGAAACAACTACTAATCTTGCCAATACATTAGATGTAGGTGTAGGCCGTCTTCCTGTAAAAACATTGGAAGAAGCCTATACGATGGTCAATAAAATCAAAGCATACAAAAGCCCGGCATCGTTGGGACCATGGAGATTATCTACAAGTATCATTGCTGATAACGAAGATGGTGCAGGTACACACATGGGCGATGGTGAAATAATGGAAAGTGCCATCAATAGCAACAGCAATTTATATAACACCACCAAAGTGTATGAAGATGCTTTGCCATTCATAGCTACACCGGGTGGCGACAGATGTCCACAGGCCAATAAGATGATCAACGACCAGATGTATAAAGGCACATTTGTGCTTAATTACAGCGGTCATGGCAATACCGAGGTTTTATCTCATGAACGTGTGATAACACAGGATGATTACAGCAAATGGACCAGCCTGGAACATATGCCATTCTCCGTTACAGCCACTTGCGATTTCGGCCAGTTTGACCAGCCTCAGTTTGTATCTGCAGGAGAAGCTATCATACTGAAAAAAGATGGCGGCATGATAAGTTCCGTTACTACTGTGAAAGCTGTATTCCAATCTTCCAACTCTATTCTCAATCGTGATTACCTTGACGCGCAGTTCAAGCGTATGAACGGCAAATGGAATACATTTGGTGATGCATTGAGAATAGGTAAGAACAAAACTTACAGCGTAGCATCTACATGGAGTGGCACCATTATCAATTTCAGGAAATTCTCTTTGTTAGGAGACCCTGCATTGACTCCTGATTTCCCAGAATATTACATCTATACTTCGAGTGTGGCAGATGGTGTAACTGGCCTGCCCGTTAGCACTATCAGCGCATTAGGCAGTTATAAAATAACTGGCTATGTTGGCGACATCAACAAAAATAAACTGGACAATTTTAATGGAAAATTGAGTGTAGTAATTTACGACAAACCACATACCATCAGCACGATACACGGTACAGGAAAAACATATCAGGTAAGGAACAACATCATCTATAAAGGCAAGGCAAGTGTTACTGATGGTGTATTCTCTTTCGCATTTATTGCTCCTAAAGACATCAACTATGATATGGGCAGTGGTAAGATCAGCTATTATGCCGAAAACGAAGTGACTGATGCTGCAGGCGCTGATTTCGGCTATTTAATAGGCGGCTATTCGGACCACCCTGTGTATGAAACAAATGCACCTGTAGTGAGGCCATATATCGGAGACAGTTTATTTGTAGATGGTGGCCTGACGGGTAGTAATACTTTGCTTTTTGCCATACTGGAAGACGAAACAGGTATCAATGTATCGGGCAATAGTGTAGGCCACGATCTTACCGGCATTTTAGATGACGATTTAGAAAACCCGTACATCCTGAATGACTATTACGAAACGGAACTGAACACATACAAACGCGGTTACGTCAACTTCCCCATATCAAACCTTGCAGAAGGGTATCACAATATGAAGGTAAAAGCGTGGGACGTGAATAATAACTCAGGCGAAGGCATAGTGCATTTCAGGGTAGCTAATGGCAACGTCGTAGAGGTTCAAAAACTGTGGAACTATCCTAACCCATTCACAGACATCACCCATTTTGTGTTTGAAAACAACCACCCCAAAGAATACATGTATGGAGAAATTAATATCTATAACATGGGAGGTACTTTGGTTAAATCCTTAAGAGAAGTATTTAAAACTGGCGCTTCCAGAAGCAATGAAATAACCTGGGATGGTACTGACGAGAATGGCGCAAAACTGCCATCAGGGGTATATTTCTACCGTCTGAGGGTGGTTAGTGACAATGGACAATCGGACTCTGCATACCAAAAACTTGTCTTAGTACGTTAATTATAATAAGGTTTGGCGTAAATTGCCAGACCTTATTAACTAAATATGAACAGGGACAGCGTATTTATCAAATGAATACCTTTGCCTCACTTTAAAAAATTAATTATTATCAGAATGGCAAAAATTTTTGCTTCGATTGGATTGTGTTTTATTGCTGCAACGGCTGCAATTGATGTGAATGCTCAGACAACAGCTAAGAACAACCTTAACGGTACTACCAACACGGTAACTACCGCAGTGCCTTTTTTACGTATATCACCTGATGCCCGTTCGGGTGCTATGGGTGATGTAGGCATTGCATTAAGCCCTGATGCTAACGCACAGTATTGGAATGTGGCTAAAATGCCTTTTGTAGAAAAGAAATACGGCATATCTGCTACATATACTCCATGGCTTAAGGATATAGTTCCTGATATATTCCTTGCGTACTTATCAGGCTATGCAAAATTTGGTGAGAAGACACCTCAAACCATCAGTGCTTCTTTACGCTACTTCTCTTTAGGTGAAATTAGCTATACTGATATCAACGCGAACTCACTGGGTACTGGTAAGCCAAACGAATACGCTTTCGACCTTGGTTACTCTCGCCAGTTGTCTCCGTATTTGTCTACTGGTTTATCTTTCCGATACATACACTCTGCAATAGCTACAGGCCTTGCATCTACTTCGGGTATTGATTACAAACCAGGTAACGCATTTGGTGCAGACCTTGGTATCTACTATACTAAAACCAAAGACATTGACGATTTCCGCAGCAGCAATTTCAGCTTCGGTGCAGTGTTGAGCAACGTAGGTACTAAAATAGCTTACAGCAGCACTCGTAAAGATTTTATACCTATCAATCTTGGTTTAGGTGCTGCATACTCATACAAAATGGATGAGTATAACAAAATCGTTTTTGCTTTAGACATCAACAAATTGTTAGTACCTACTCCTAAGGACAGCGTAAACACCGCTACAGGTACTACAGTTCGTTATATCCCTGAAAAATCAGTTGTTTCAGGTATGTTTGGTTCTTTTGGTGATGCTCCGGGCGGCTTTAGTGAAGAGCTGAAAGAATACCAAATATCTGTTGGTGCTGAATACTGGTATCAAAACCAATTTGCAGTACGTGCAGGTTATTTTTATGAAGATAAAGACAAAGGCAACCGTAAATATTTTACCTGCGGTTTGGGTGTTAAGTACAATATCTTCAACCTGAACTTTGCTTACCTGATACCTTCAGGCAGTGGTATCAATCGCAACCCGCTTTCAAACACACTGCGTTTTACGCTGATGTTTGAATTTGATAAGATTCAGAAGAAAGAAGGTGAAGAACCATCTTCCAGCACTCCATAATCAATAAGATTGAAAATATTAAAGCCCTGTAAAACAGGGCTTTTTTTATGCGTATTCGCTAAGTTCTAGCCAGCGTAGTTCTTTTTCTTCCAATAAGCTTGTAACTTCTGTAATGCGATTGCTTAGTTTTTGCAACTCTTCATAAGGCAAGTTAGGTGTGCCCATTTTTTCGGTGATATCTGCCTTTTCTTTTTCCAGTGCAGGTATTTCTTTTCCTAGATTCTCGAACTCACGTTTCTCATTGAAGGAAAGTTTCTTCTTATCTTTTGTTTGCTGAGGTGTTTGAACTGCTGCTTCTGTAATAGCTTCTTCTATTTTCTTTTTCTGCTCCTCTTCTTTTTGCCAGATGCGGTAATGGGTGTAGTTACCGGGGAAATCACGAATCACACCTTCACCCTCAAATACAAACAGGTGGTCTACCAGTCTGTCCATAAAATACCTATCGTGAGATACAATGAGCAAACAGCCCTGATAATCACTCAAAAAGTTTTCGAGCACAGAAAGCGTAGGCAAATCAAGGTCGTTGGTAGGTTCGTCAAGAATCAAGAAGTTAGGGTTACGGAAAAGAATAGATAGCAATTGTAAACGTTTTTTCTCTCCCCCACTCAACTTTGACAAATAAGTATATTGTTGCTCAGGCGTGAAGAGAAACAGTTGTAAAAACTGTGCTGCACTTAGGCTACCGCCTGTAGCCAATGGGAAACTTTCTGCAATGTTCTTTACATATTCTATAACACGCATATCTTCTTTTATCTCCAAGCCCTGTTGAGAGAAATTGCCGAATATGACTGTGTCGCCTATGTTTATCTTACCACTATCTGCAGGTTCTATGCCTTGCAGCATATTCAGGAAAGTAGATTTACCTGCACCATTTTTACCTACTACCCCAATCCTGTCTCCTTTCTTAAAAGTATAATCAAACCCTTTCAGCAATACTTTATCGCCATAGCTTTTATATACTTTCTTCAGCTCTGCAATCTTACCACCCAGTCGGTTCATCTTCATTTGCAGCTCTACCTTATTATCCTCTATTTTCTGTTTGGCACGGGCTTCTACTTCGTAAAAATTATCCTGCCTGCTTTTCGATTTTGTCGTACGCGCTTTAGGCTGCTTACGCATCCATTCCAACTCCTTGCGATATTCATTACGCGCTTTATCAATACTCGCTGCCTGGCTTTCTATACGTGCCGCTTTTTTCTCCAGGTAGTTTTCGTAGTCGCCTTTGTATTCGTATATGGTGTTGTTGTCCAGCTCCCATATCTCATCACACACAGCATCCAAAAAATAACGGTCGTGGGTAACCATAAGCAAGGTTACATTCTCCTGGTTCAGGTAATGTTCCAGCCATTCAACCATTTGCACATCCAAATGATTGGTAGGTTCATCCATTATCAATAAAACATGCTTGTGTTCAAAGCCAATATCTATCAATGTTTGGGCAAGTGCTACACGTTTACGTTGCCCACCTGATAATGTTTTTACGGGTTGCTGCAGGTGATGGATATTAAGCTTGCCTAATATCTGTTTCACCTTTGCTTCAAAATCCCACGCATTTAATTCATCAATTTTTGCCAGTGCTTCGGATAGCGCCACAGGGTCTTTTTCGTCTGCATCTAAAATGCGTTCATATTCACGCAACGCTTCTGCCACAGGATGCTTGTAATGGAAGATGTTATCAACCACTGATAAATCTTCATTAAATTTTGGTTCCTGTTCAAACAAGGCTACCGTCACATCTTTATTTATCCAAACTTTACCTTCATCTGGTTGGTCCTGACCTGCTAATAAACGCAGCAAAGTAGATTTACCGCTACCGTTCTTAGCTACAAGAGCTATTTTGTCTCCCTCACTGATATGAAAAGAAATATTCTCGAATAATGACCTTACTCCGTACGATTTACTAATCCCTTCTGCTGAAACGTAATGCATAGGGCGCAAAATTAACCCCAAACCAACAAAGGGCTTTAATTATTTCCTGATTTTCCACCACTCCTTTGACTTATCATATAAAACCGCTATTTTTCATTCTTTATTAATCGAATTCTAAAAGATTATGATAATAGGTGTTTTGAAAGAGGCCGCTCCTGAAACAAGGGTGTCTCTTGTGCCGGAAGTAGTAGCTGCTTTGGTGAAAATGAACGCGAAGGTGTATGTGGAAAGCGGCGCTGGCGATACGGCTTTTCACAATGATAAATCTTATACCGATGCTGGTGCTGTTATTAAGGACAGGAACAGTGTAGCTGCTGAGTCTGACTTATTACTTACCATTCATGCCGATAATGTTCCTGCAATGAAATCGGGATCAGTATTGATGGGTGTGTTTCAGCCTTTGTTTAATGGTAACATGATGCAAGACTGGGCTGGTAAGGGCTACACAGTTTTCAGTCTTGATACCATACCACGTACTACCCGTGCACAGGCAATGGACGTGTTAAGTTCTCAAGCAAACATCGCGGGCTACAAAGCTGTATTGCTTGCTGCTTATGAATATTGCAGGTACTTCCCGATGTTCATGACAGCAGCAGGTTCTATTCCTCCTGCTAAGGTGTTGATACTAGGTGCAGGTGTAGCAGGTTTACAAGCCATTGCAACTGCAAAACGCCTCGGTGCAGTAGTAGAAGTTTTCGATACACGCCCTGCGGTGAAAGAAGAAGTAATGAGCTTGGGTGCCAAGTTTGTAGAAGTGGAAGGCGCTGCCGATGCCAGCAAAGCAGGTGGCTATGCGGTAGAGCAAAGTGCAGAGTTTCAGGAAAAGCAGAAAAACAAAATTCACGAGCACGCTAAGAAATCAGATATCATTATTACCACAGCTCAGATACCGGGTAGAAAAGCGCCGATACTCATTACTAAACAAATGATAGAGGATATGCGCCCTGGCTCGGTGATAATAGACATCGCTTCAGTAACAGGCGGTAATACTGAACTTACTAAGGATAAAGAAACAGTGATGCACAACGGTGTAGCTATTGTAGGTAATTCGGCATTGGCCTCTTCAGCATCTGCCGATGCGAGTAAAGTATATGCTAAAAACGTACTGAACTTTCTGAAGCTGATTATAGACAAGGATGGTAATATGAACCTGAATTTTGAAGATGACCTTGTAAAAGGCACTTGCATCACAAACGGGGGCAACATTACCAACGAAAGAGTTTTATCATTCATCAAACCACAACCGGCAAACGCATAAATATGGATTTCTTAAACAATTTATTTTCAGACCCGGCAACATATCGTTTGCTGACGATAGTGATACTATCGATATTCTTAGGTATAGAAGTTATATCACGCGTACCGTCGGTATTGCACACTCCGCTGATGAGTGGTGCTAATGCCATTCACGGTGTGGTTATCATTGGTGCTATCATTGTTATGGGACAAGCACCTTCTGATGATTATGTGGCACTTATTCTAGGTTTCCTTGCTGTTGTGCTAGGAACGCTGAACGTAGTAGGTGGTTTTGTGGTAACAGACCGTATGCTTGAAATGTTTGACAAAAAGAAAAAAGGTAAAAAGGCTTAAGAACTATGACACAAATACTTTTACCATTAAGTTACCTCATTGGTTCGGTAACATTTATCATGGGTCTTAAGATGCTATCGCATCCTGACAGTGCACGTAAGGGGAACATGGTGGCTGCTGTGGGTATGACCATAGCCATCATCGCAACCATATTTTTATATACCGACGAGGCAGGCAATAAATTAGGCAACTATGCATGGATATTCGGCGGCCTCATCATTGGTAGTATAGTAGGTACACTGGCTGCTAAAAAAGTGCAGATGACTGCTATGCCCGAGATGGTGAGCCTTTTCAACGGTATGGGAGGTGCGTGTGCGATGCTTATTTCTATCATTGAATTTAAACACCACACGACGGGTGTATCAGAATTATATGAAGAAGCGGGTGCATCTGTATTCAGCACTATACCCGGCACTTTATTCATCACCATCATAGTGGGTATGGTGATAGGTAGCGTATCTTTTGCAGGCAGTATCATAGCATGGGGTAAGTTGAATGGCAAGATCAAAGATTTCTCTTTCAACGGGCAACACATACTCAACCTGTTATTATTAGGCGTTATCACTGCACTTACTTGCTATATCATCATCAGCCGTCCTGATAATACTACGATGTTATTCTACTCGGTGCTTGCATTAGCATTAGTGTATGGTATATTCTTTGTATTACCTATTGGCGGTGCGGATATGCCTGTGGTGATATCATTGCTGAACTCCTTTACGGGTGTGGCCGCTGCATTTGGCGGCTTCCTCTATAACAACCCTGTAATGCTGACAGGTGGTATCCTTGTTGGTTCTGCGGGTACCATCCTTACTATATTGATGTGTAAAGCGATGAACCGCTCTCTGAAAAATGTATTGATAGGTTCGTTTGGTGGCAATAAAGCAGGTGGCGGTGCTGCGGGCTCTAAAGAACAAGGCACTTACAAAGAGATATCTCTTAATGACACAGCTACACTGATGGCCTATGCATCTAAAGTAATGATCATTCCGGGATATGGTTTGGCGGTAGCACAGGCACAACATGCTTGTCACGAACTGGAAAAACTGCTGAATGAAAAAGATGTAGAAGTGTCTTACGGTATTCACCCTGTGGCAGGTCGTATGCCTGGCCATATGAACGTATTGCTGGCAGAAGCAGATGTATCTTATGACAAGCTGTTGGAAATGGAAGACGCTAACGACCAAATGGGCAGCACGAACGTGGTGTTTATCCTCGGTGCCAATGACGTTGTGAACCCTGCTGCAAAAGAAGACCCAAGCAGCCCGATATATGGCATGCCTATATTAGAAGTGGAAAAAGCAGAACATGTGATAGTGAATAAGCGTAGTATGAAACCGGGTTATGCAGGTATTGAAAATGAATTATTCTTCCGTCCTAAAACATCTATGTTATTCGGTGATGCTAAAAAAGTACTGCAGGATTTAGTGGCAGAATTGAAACAGATGTAATCATTATACCATTATAAAAAAGGCCCTGCACAGCAGGGCTTTTTTATTGTAAGAGCATTGTAAAAGCTATATTTGCACTGATATGTATTCACGCACACGACTGATAACTTTTACCACTATTTTCTTCGTAATTGTTTCAGCATTGGTTTTTAATTTCTCTTGTATTAAAGACAAATGCGGTAATCTTATTTGTCAAAACAGTGGTATCTGCGTGGGTGGTAAATGCAGTTGCAAAAGAGGGTATGAAGGTGATTTATGCGAAAGGAAATGGAACGATAAATTTGTCGGCACATGGCATAATGAAGAATATTTTGCGCGTGATACTGTAAGCACTCACAGAAAATTTGACTGGAGTATTACAAGCCGTTTTACACTAGATAGTTTTTATATTGATGATTTTGCCGATAGTATCAATAGCGTATTGTGTACAAGAACTGCAAATAGAACTTTCAATATTCAGTCTGTTCAGATAACTGATAATTTAAAAATATCAGGAGGCAATGGTACAATGGACTCCATTACCGGTAACATTTCAGGCTCATACTTTTTCGTAAAAAAACTGAGCAATAAAGACACAGTTGTGACGGTATATTTTTCGTGCTCCAAATAGATAAGATATTTTATTATACCATCAATGTCATTTCATCAATAAATGACGATTAAAAAAATTTGCAAAAACCATTTTGTTACCTACTTTTGCAATCCTGTTTTCAAGGCAGGTAATTAGTTCTTTCGCATATTTTAAAGAAACAAAAAGCCACTTTAGCTCAGCTGGTAGAGCAACTGATTTGTAATCAGTAGGTCGCTGGTTCGATTCCGGCAAGTGGCTCTTTTTTATTTTATTAAGTTGGGCAGATGGCCGAGTGGCTAAAGGCGACAGACTGTAAATCTGTTCTCTCACGAGTACGGAGGTTCGAATCCTTCTCTGCCCACTTTCTTTTTGTTTGCGGGAGTAGCTCAGTCGGTAGAGCGACAGTCTTCCAAACTGTAGGTCGCGGGTTCGAATCTCGTCTCCCGCTCTTTCCTTAGCTGTTGTAGCTCAGTGGTAGAGCACTTCCTTGGTAAGGAAGAGGTCGGCAGTTCAATCCTGCTCAACAGCTCTTCTTTTTCCATTCTTAGATTGACATTTCCATCCTGTATTTTTTTGTGATATGTTTTCTCTGAAAGTGCTTTTAGGCGGGGATTTGCAAAGCTGGCGGAGATTAGAGAAAAATAAATTCCTTTGAATTAAAAATAGCTTATATTTGCACACTTTTTAAAGAAAAAAAGATATTCAAATTTTTAAACAAAAATAACAATGGCAAAAGAGACCTTTAAGCGGGAAAAACCCCACGTAAACATCGGTACCATAGGCCACGTAGACCATGGTAAGACTACATTGACAGCGGCAATCACAACTATTCTGGCAAACAAAGGTCTGGCAGAAAAGAAAGGTTATGATGAAATCGATGCTGCTCCTGAAGAAAAAGAACGTGGTATCACAATCAATACCGCACACGTAGAATACCAAACAGCTAACCGTCACTACGCACACGTAGACTGTCCGGGCCACGCTGACTACGTTAAAAACATGATTACAGGTGCTGCTCAGATGGACGGTGCTATCCTTGTAGTTGCTGCTACAGATGGTCCGATGCCACAAACTAAAGAGCACATCCTTCTGGCTCGCCAGGTAGGTGTACCTCGTATCGTTGTTTTCATGAACAAAGTAGACTTAGTTGATGATGCTGAAATCCTTGACTTAGTTGAAATGGAAATCCGTGAATTACTGAGCAAATACGAATATGATGGTGATAATACACCAATCATCAAAGGTTCTGCAACAGGCGCATTAGCAGGTGATGCTAAATGGGTTGCTGCTGTAGACGAATTGATGGCTGCTGTAGATAGCTACATTCCAACTCCTGAACGTGCTGTTGATAAGCCGTTCCTGATGTCAGTAGAAGACGTGTTCACTATCACTGGTCGTGGTACAGTTGCTACAGGCCGTATCGAACGCGGTATCATTAAAGTTGGTGAGAACGTTGAAATCGTTGGTTTTAACGACGCTGCACAAGCTTCAACTTGTACTGGTGTTGAAATGTTCAAAAAACTTCTTGACCAAGGTCAGGCTGGTGACAACGCCGGTATCCTGTTGCGCGGTATTGAGAAAAAAGATATCCGTCGTGGTATGGTTATCTGCGCTCCTAAGAGCATCACTCCGCACACTGAATTCAAAGGTGAAGTTTACGTATTGAGCAAAGAAGAAGGTGGTCGTCACACTCCATTCTTCAACAAATACCGTCCTCAGTTCTATTTCCGTACTACAGACGTTACAGGTGAGTGTAAACTTCCTGACGGCGTAGAAATGGTTATGCCTGGTGATAACGTTAACCTGCACGTAAATCTTATCGCTCCAATCGCGATGGAAAAAGGTCTGAAATTCGCTATCCGCGAAGGTGGACGTACAGTAGGTGCCGGTCAGGTAACTGAAATTATCAAGTAATCAATTACATTGATATAAAATTGAAACAGCTCCGATTTTCGGGGCTGTTTTGTTTTTGGAATAACTGATATTTGTCTTTATGTCAACCACGATTTATCTCAATACTGCCGCCTGTGGATTAGTTTCTCCTGCAACAACTGCTGCTGCTCACCAACTCTATGCAGAAATGGAACATAATGCCAGCACTCGTGCTGAGCATTGGCGATTTAATGAAGAAAGCAGGATAAGAAATACTATAGCGTCTTTTCTGAACGTAAGCGACAAAAACGTTGCTATGGTACCTAATTTTTCCTGGGCTATAAATGGCATCGTACAATCATTGAAAGGTAGTGAACGTGTTTTACTACATTCAGGTGATTATCCCTCTTTCATCGAACCATTTCGCATCAATAAGTTTGATATTACATGGGCAGATACTTCTGATGGCTTTCATTTAGATATGGACTTCATCAGGGATTGTATTTTCAATCATAAAGTAGATATTGTTGCATTGAGCCATGTGCAATGGAGCAGTGGCTACAAGGTGGATATCATGCAAGTAGGCGAATGGTGCAGAGATAATGGTGTGTTGTTCTTTGTAGATGCTACACAAAGCATTGGCGCTAATGTAATAGACCTGTCTGAGTTACATATCGATGTGTTTATATCAAGCAATTATAAATGGATGAATGCAGGCTTCGGTACAGGCGAGATGTATATAACTGATAGTTTTCTAGAGAAATACCCCCCGGTAGTTGGCGGACATAATAGCTATAAAATGATTGATGGCGCTATGCGATATGTTTCCTCTGCACAAAGTTATGAACCAGGGCATCCCAACATGTTTGGTTTAACAGTTTTAGAGTCTGCCATCATTCGTCGTACAGAACAAGGGGTGCATAATGTACAACAACATAACAGCCGACTATGCCAGTTATTTTTAGATGGCATCAAGAATTTACCAGTAAACATATTAGGCGACTATACTACTGCCCACCGTTCGTCCATTGTAATGCTGAAAGACGATAATGGGCTGGGTGACTGGATAAAGCAGCATAATATTGTGGTGACGCACAGAAACGGCCTTTTGAGGGTGAGCATGCATTACTATAACACAGAGGCAGATATCAATACCCTAATTGACTGTTTGCAACAAAAATTCGCCTGATTATATTATTATTTATTTTAAATAGGCAGTATTGACAGGCATCTTGGCGTTGCAGAATTCCTGCACTTTTTACCAAAGTTTTTTCCTAAATTTGCTGCTCCCCGCAAGGGGACTTTTTAATTTACGGGCATAGTTCAACGGTAGAATAGAGGTCTCCAAAACCTTCGATCGTGGTTCGAATCCGCGTGCCCGTGCAGACAAACCCTTTTGGGCAAAAAACAATTTTATGAGCAAAGTAGGAAATTACATCCAGGAAGCTTACGACGAACTCGTTCACAAAGTAAGTTGGCCTACATGGGATGAGTTACAGCAAACTACTGTTATCGTACTGGTAGCATTGCTGATAACTACTGCAGTAATATTTGGAATGGATCTTGTTTTTGAACAAGCACTTACATTCATCTACAAACTTATAGGTAAGTAAAGAATTACACAATGGCTGAAGCAACAACCACACCGGAAACCAAATGGTATGTATTGCGCGTAATCAGCGGCAAAGAAAAAAAGGCCAAAGAATACGTAGATAAAGAGATCAAGATAAATGGCTGGAGCAATGCTATACACCAGGTGCTATGCCCTGTAGAAAAGGTATTTAAAGTACAAGCCGGTAAAAAAGTACTGCGCGAAAAAATACTTTATCCGGGCTACCTGATGATGGAAGCTGCTGACGGCAAACTGACTGATGACATGATACAGACTATTAAAAATGTATCAGGCGTTATACATTTCCTCGGTAAAGACCACCCTACTTCATTGCGTAAAAGCGAAGTGAACAAGATGTTCGGTAAAATGGATGAAGTTAGCGAGCAAGGTATTGGTTATGCTGAACCATATATCGTTGGTGAAACAGTACGTATCACTGACGGTCCGTTCAACGACTTTAACGGTACTATTGAAGAGGTAAACGAAGAGAAGAAGAAACTGAAAGTAGTGGTGAAAATCTTCGGACGCGCTACACCTGTGGAACTGAACTATATGCAGGTAGAAAAAATAGCTTAATCATATTAAAGCATACAATAAAAAAAACCTCCCGATCGGGAGGTTTTTCTGTTTAAGCCCTTTTTGCATATTCGGCTACTGAGCCATGTATGATTTGTTTTAGTTCATTAATCAATATCTCTTTATTGATCTCCTTATTGTCGCGCAACTTCGTTATAATTCTTATTGCAGCTGACATAAGTAACTGATTAATATGCTGCATGTTGTTTATCAATTGTCCCATATAGTTATGAGATGATGTATTCTCCATGCTGTGCTTGTTTACTACATAAGTTGACAAGCGTTTGAATATTTTGATTGAATTTTCTTGCGGATTCATTTTTCTCTCTCTTTTAGTGGTTAGCGATAGATATTGATTACAGTTGAGTAGCAGTGTAAACTACATCTACAGTGTAAGTACCTGCAGGGTAAGCGAAACCAGGTGTTGCCTGATACATTACGCTGAACAATTGGTTACCACCATAAGTACAGTTGGTCAACAGACTTTGTGCTGTGCTTGTCAAATCAGCAAATGCTGATGCTGAAAACGGAGCAACGATTGACCCACCTGTGCTGTTGGCACTTACTTTCAGGTCTAACACACTTGCTACCGGCATTACTGGTGCAGGAGTTGTAGAACCGCTATATGTAAAGTTTGCATTGTTTGCTTTTACTGTTACGCCATAAGCTTTGTTAGAACGTACTTTCAATTGCTGAGCAGCTGACTGTACACCGTTAGCGTAGTCGTTCACTGTTGTGAAACTCAGGGTTACAGCAGCACCTGTTGCGGTACCAGACCCTGTGAAAGTTAATTCGATAGCATTGCTCAATGACAGGTTTACTGTTTGAGAAGCTGTACTTGAAGCGTTCTGTGCATTAGCTGCTACAGTAACACAAGATAAAATGGCGGCGAATACTAAAATCTTTTTCATCTGTTTGTTGTTTTTGTTGTTGTTAGTAGTTGTTGTTTGTTTGATGATGTAAAGATGCATCCAACAAGAGGTACAATTCAAAAAAGTAGTGCCCGTTAACCCCATTTTAGCAATCGGTTAACCGATAATTAACAAACCATAAGATTTAAAAACAAACACAAATAATTGATAATCAATTATTTAAAACAACAAAAGCAACTAATCCTTTTTCTTGATATTGATGGTGCGCTTACGTTGTTTGATAACAAAAACCAGGTTTTGGGTATCGTTATTCATCAGGTCTGCAGTTTGAGAAAATGCAGTTGGTTTAAAGTTATCATCAAAAGCCAGAGGACTGAGTGTAATTAAATATTCTCCGCCCGGCAGGTTGAAATAAAACTCACCATTTTCGTCAGTAAGAGTAGAATAATTAAAGGTATCAGCATTTTGAGTGAGTGTAGCAGAGACTTTAATATTCCCCAGTTTGAATGAAAGATTGGAGTTAGAGTCAATAATAAGATTCAGCTTACCCTGCAGTATTTTACTTTTCTTATAAGGCACATAATAGGTGTGGTTACCTTTTATTTCAAAACTCTGTACAGGACCCGAACTGGGCACCCAACCTTTTATTTTGCTCGCAAAACCGAAATCTGTTTTATAATCATCTTTAGCAACGTTCCTGAATAGTGCGACACCTTTATCATCTGTTACAAAAAGATTGCCTTTGATGGATAATACCTGTCCTGCAATAGGCTCTTCGCCATCGTCCATCAGAGCATTATTATTTGCGTCTTTAAATAATACCAACTTCAAAGAATAATATTTACGGACAGCCACAAACGGTGCTGATAAACGCACACGCAAAGATGCCGTGATGTACGGGGTCGATTCTAACGATTGAATAGGCACAAGTCCGATGATGTTAAAATCAAATCCGTATCTCGGGTTCATGTAAGCTAAGTTGGTAAGCAAGCTCGATGTTTCTATCCCACCCGGAATAGTTTTGGCATAGTTCAGCTGCGAACGAATATTGAGGTTGTGATGAAACATTGATACATCGAGGTATGGCCCCAATAACAAACGTTCGTATTTTTCTTTGAACTTGGTATAAGACACAAATTCGTGATAATAATACGGTCCGTTGTCATAGCGTGCAGTCACACCTATCCACCTATACTGTATACTACCCTGGTTGCTATTAACCATTACTGCCGTTGTGTCCTCTTGCCCCGGTATAGAACCTTGCCCATAATATGAGTTGACATTAATACTCAGGCGTTTGAAAAAAAGTGCAGATAAATTCAGGTTCAGATATTTGAATGAGTATTGAGCAAATTGTCCCGTATCGCTTTGCACCTGCATTTGATTACCTGCCGACAATATAATATTTGTCCCCCTGAAACCGCCTCCTATGCGAGCTCCGTAGTTTTGTGTTTTCAGGTTGAATACGTCTGAGAATAATGTAGTATCCTGGTAGATATTTTGCTTTCGCAAGTTTGTTTCATAAAAGCCGCCGGCATATACTGCCTTGTATATAAACCGAACGTCGTGTGTTTGTAAGCGCTGTCCTTTAAATATGCCGGGGTATGCATTTCCATTTATCAATAAAGTAGAATTAGCACCAAGCCATTTACTCAGCCACTGAAATGTATAACCAATGGAACCACCATACTGCGTATTACTGATACCACTTACCAACTTAGCTGTCGATTGTTCTATACCGGCACCACCATTTACATTCAGTTTCCCTTTGTCGCCAATTTTCCACTCGCCACCTTGTTTCAGCAAGTAGCTGTTCAACTGTCTGTCAATATCAAAATTAGCGGTAAAGCCACCCATTATTTTGATGTTATCCCTGATACCGCCGTATTGATAATTCAGCCCGCCCAATTTGCTGTTCCCCGTTCTGCTGCTCAGCAAACCAAACAAATCAACCTTGTCTCTTTGCTGCAACCAGGTACGACCAATTTTCGCACCGTAGCCGTCCATATAGAAATCAGTGAGTTCATTGATATTACCTGCGTTAAAATTCCATTTAGCACCCTGGTATTCAAATCGCACTATACTATTATCTACTGACTGTCCTTTACTCAATGTTTTACTTCTCAAGTCAAATGCTACACGGTCTTGTGGCGACAAATCTATCCCACCATGCAATGCACCATAATATTGTATATTATCATCGCCCTGGTATGTGCTGCCCATTTCTACCTGCAAAGGCATATCAATATAGGCAGAGCTATGGTCTTTTAGTGAATTGCCCAACTTAGAAAGCAATTGTAATAAATTCATCGTCTCACCTCCTTCCACACTCACCTGCACTTTTATTTCTTCTTTTCGCAGCGATGACCATTGTTTTTCACTAAGCCTCAGTGGTATGTTATATGTGGTATCATCACCTGGTTCCAGCTTAAATGTTTCCTTATAATTCAGTTCCAAAAAATCGTTGGAAAAAGACACATGATATATATTAGGTGTGTTGCCGAGGTTTTTCAGAAATACAGGGAATTTGATATTCTTTTCGTAGGTCTGCATTACTTTATTGGATGCAGGCAAGTAAGCCTTAAATTTCGTGAACTCTTTAAGCCTTACTCTGAAAGTATCAATTAGTTTTTCCAAACCATCATTGAGGCGGTATTCAATTTTGACAGTTTGCCATAGGGCTGTCTTAGATTTTGAAGGGTATAGACGTATCGGTATACTTGTATTGCCATTACCGTCCAGGCTTACTGAAATTACTTTTTGAGTAGTCATCTCCCAGCCCTCGGGCGGTGTAATGTTCAATAGTATACTTATTTTATCGGCGGTAAGGTTGGTAATATTGATGGTGTTGTAAAGGAAGTCCCTGTTACCTGTAGCAACCATAGTATCATTAAGCAAAGCCGTCTTGTAAACACTTTTACTCAGCTGGCTGTAAGCGGAAAGTACAGGGGCTAAAAGTAACAGCAGGGTTGTACACAACCTTGCCAAGCAACGTAGATATGTTTGCTTGTTTCTCATTGATGCGCAACCTGCAGATATTTATGGTGCGGGTAAAAAGTATGTTGTGGGGTTAGCCTGCAGGCTGATTGCTTATCCGTCTTTGCTGCAAAATAAGAAAATCCTTGCGAAGCAGCATCAATTTTAACCTTTGAACTATTTAAAACCATTATTACTAACAGGCTGATTTAAAAAAAATAAGAGCCCTATAAAGGGCCCTTCTGTATAAGGGATAAGAGAGAGAACTTATTAAAGCTGTGTAGCTGTATAAACTACATCTACAGTGTAAGTACCTGCAGGGTAAGCGAAACCAGGTGTTGCCTGATACATTACGCTGAACAGTTGGTTACCACCGTAAGTACAGTTAGTCAACAGACTTTGTGCCGTGCTTGTCACGTCAGCAAATGCTGATGCTGAAAACGGAGCAACGATTGATCCACCTGTGCTGTTGGCACTTACTTTCAGGTCTAACACGCTTGCTACCGGCATTACTGGTGCAGGAGTTGTTGTACCACTATATGTAAAGTTTGCGTTGTTTGTTTTTACTGTTACGCCATAAGCTTTGTTAGAACGTACTTTCAATTGCTGAGCAGCTGACTGAACACCGTTAGCGTAGTCGTTCACTGTGGTGAAGCTCAGGGTTACAGCAGCACCTGTAGCGGTACCAGACCCTGTGAATGTTAATTCGATAGCGTTGCTCAATGACAGGTTTACTGTTTGAGAAGCTGTGCTTGAAGCATTTTGAGCGTTAGCTGAGTAACCTACGATGGCTAAAGCTGCGATTGCGATGATCTTTTTCATTTTGTTTGTTGATTAGTTTGTTTGTTTGAGTGTTGTTTTCGATTTGATGACACAAAGATGGGGGTATGGGTAGCGCTTATTCAAAAAAACAGGGCTTGTTAACCTGCGTTTAGCAAGCGGTTAACGACCAATTAACAAATGGAGTGGATTAAAAGCCTGGAAATACCTACAAATAATTGACAATCAATTATTTAACAAACAAATGAAACTATTCCGGAATTGTTATTTGTTAAACGAAAAAAATGATATGTCGCCGTAATTGTTGAATAAAAGGATGGACTCTATATAATAGTATCTTCTTTTTCTTTTCCACTGTCCTCATCACTGCTATCCTGATTCAACCCATTTTTAGTTGCTCTTCCGCTGTTAATATAAGGCGCAAGTACACTATACACCTGCATATTGACAGCATGTTTTAATGGGTTGAGCGGCACACCTTCTGGCAAAGGTTCCCTGACATGATAAGAGATGACCAATTGCAATGCATCTTCACTGAAACCATCAATGAATACTTTTACAGGTTCGAGGATATGTTCTGTGCGAAGCAATCTTTGCTTTATTTCAGATTGTGCTTTTTCTAATGCTGCAGGTGTTGTGCCGTATTCGACAGGCACGGTTATTTTTATCCTCCTCGAAAACCTGTTACTTATATTCTCAAGATTTTCATTTACCAGCTTTTTATTAGGAATGATATATGCTGACCCATCACTGGTACGCAGCCTGGTACTACGAAAACCTATCCTTTCAATTTTACCTTCCAGGCTACCCAGTTTTATATCATCCCCTACATGAAACGGCTTATCGGTAAGGATGGTAAATGCGGCAAACAAATTCTCCACGCTTTCCTTAGCTGCCAATGCTATTGCAACACCTCCTATTCCAAGCCCTGCAATAAGTGCAGGTATATTGACATGAAACACCACACCCAGCATTGCGAAAACACCTATCGTCCACAGCAATACTTTTGCAACGTCTTTTACAATAGGCAGTAATTGTTGCCTCGATATATTATCGACATCATTAGGATTTTGCTTTTTTATATGGTAAATGAAGTCTATTAATCGGGAAACTAATTGTATAGAGTACAGAATAATAAAAAAGTAAAACACATGGTCTACCAAGTCACTTACCCTAACAACCAATGCCTCATGCTTATCCTGTATCCTATGCATCACAAAATTGTTCAGCAATACATTCAGCTGATTAAGTGCTACGTAAAATAGAATAGTCTGCAGCAACATTTCGAAAGGATGCTGCAACATTTGGCGGAAGGTCTTTGCATGTTTTTTATCAGTGTACTTATTAGTAATGTTGGCTATGACCTTAGCCATTACCCATGCCATAGGGCGCTTCAGCAGCAAAGCAGCCACAATAATGACAAGACATACAAGCAGGTTCGACAATTTCTCGCCTCCGATGCTTATATGCATGTTACTCCAATTTATTTGCAGTAATACCATATACATGGTAAAGTTGAACTAAAAAATTATACTGATACGTTAAACTCTCTCAACGCATCATTCAGGCTGGTTTTAGTATCTGTAGATGCTTTTCTCTGGCCAATAATTAATGCACAACCGACACCATATTCACCTGCAGGAAATTTCTTGGTATAGCTACCAGGTATCACCACGCTACGGGCCGGTACACGGCCCCTGTATTCTATCGGTTCGCTGCCACTAACATCTATTATTTTGGTGGATTGTGTTAAAACCACATTGGCTCCCAGTACAGCTTCTTTTTCTACCACTACTCCTTCCACCACTATACAACGCGAACCCACAAATGCACCATCTTCTATGATAACCGGACCAGCCTGTAAAGGTTCTAATACACCACCGACACCTACACCACCGCTCAGGTGCACACCTTTACCTATTTGTGCACATGAACCTACCGTAGCCCATGTATCTACCATCGTGCCCTCATCCACATAGGCACCTATGTTCACATACGAAGGCATCAACACCACATTTTTTGCAACATAGGCACCATACCTTGCTACGGCATGAGGCACTGCACGTACACCCAGCGAAGCATAATCTTTTTTCAGCAGCATCTTATCATAAAACTCAAATGGCTCCATCGTCCAGGTTTGCATAGGTTGTATACCAAAATATAAGAGTATCGCTTGCTTTACCCATTGATTCACCTCCCATCCGTTAGCACCCGGCTGAGCCACCCTAAGCCTTCCTTTGTCCACTTCTTCTATCACTGCTCTTATGGCGTCTTTATATTGTTCATCCTTTAATAACTCCCTGTTGGCATAGGCTGCTTCTATCATTTGTTGCCATTGTGCTTGCATATTCTCTTATTTAGGATGCGAAAATACTAAAGCAGACAGGGAATACGAGGTAAAACACACATATAACAACGATTTTTTTTTGAAAAAGCTTTTGGAGAAAAGGTATGGATAGCTATCTTTGCACTCCTTTCTGAAAGGAATGGAAGCATAGCTCAGCTGGTTCAGAGCACCTGCCTTACAAGCAGGGGGTCCGCGGTTCGATCCCGTGTGCTTCCACAGAAATCAAAGCCTCGCAACAGCGGGGCTTTTTTATGCTACTGCAATAAAAGCCAAAGCCCATATAGTAATACCAAACGCTATAAAACTGACAGCAGCAGCAAATTGAAATTATTTTAGGAAAAGCTCCTTCACTATCACCCAGGTACCCATCAACAACACAAACCAACCGAAACCTTTTTTCAATTTTGCACCCGAAATAGATTTGCCTATTTGCCCTCCGACAAAAATACCTGCAATAGCTATCGCAGTAATTTTGGCAAGAAACACCCAATCTGTATCAAAATGACCTATATCTCCTGTAAAGCCAATAAGTGAATTAAGAGCAATAATTAGCAAAGATGTACCAATTGCTTCTTTCATTGGAAGCTTTACCAGTAATACGAGTGCCGGAATAATTAAAAATCCGCCTCCCGCACCCAGGAAGCCCGTTACTGTACCAATACCTATTCCATAAATAAGCAACTTCATTATGGAGATATTTTTATCTGCAACTGTATTTTGGTCTTCGCTTTGCTTGTTTCGTATCATAGATATTGATGCCAGTAACATCAGTATTGCAAAGCATACCATTGTTAATGTATCTTTCGTAATAGTTACATTATCTGTCTGCCATATTATAGCCGGTATTTTAGGCACTACTATCTTTCGGATAATAAAAACAGTAGTGATTGATGATAATCCAAACAACAAGGCCGTTTTAACACTCACCCATCCTTTTTGGTAATTTTTATATGCGCCAACCAGGCTGCTGCTGCCAACTATAAACAAGGAATAAGAGGTAGCTAACGTAGCCTCTATATTGAAAAGGTAGACCAAAACAGGTACTGTTAGTATAGACCCCCCTCCGCCTATCAAGCCTAAGGAAATACCTATCAATACTGCACATATATATCCAAATACTTCTATCACCATTATTTTTTTACAAATGTAATATCGCACAATCAGTTGAAATGCAATAATAGTTACACAACAAAAAGCGTAATTTCAGTCCAATAACAGTTCATCAACAATATGGCTCGTCCTCACACAGATAATATTGATTTATCGCTTTCTGCCAAGACAAAAGAAGAACTCTATGCTATAGGTACAACGAAAACTTATGCAGAAGGTGAAGTGATAATGAACGAGAATTCATACATAAGGGCAATTCCTATTGTCATATCAGGCAGCATACGCGTAATGCGTGTAGACGAAGAAGGTAGGGAAATATTGCTCTACTACATACGCCCGGGAGAAAGTTGCATCATGTCGTTCCTCGGAGGTATTCATCATGAAACCAGCAAAGTAAAAGCTGTAGCAGAAGAAAACGTAGAAATATTATTCATCCCGATAGACAAAGCAGGTATATTAATTAAAGAAAACAGTGAGTGGCTTGATTATATATTCCGGCTGTATCACAAACGTTTTGAGGAATTACTTTCAGTAGTAAATGATGTTGCTTTTAAAAAAATGGATGACCGCATTCTGCAGTTCCTTAAAGAAAAGCAAAAACTATCCGGCTCAAATGAAATTACAATAACCCATAACGCTCTTGCTGAAGAGCTGGGAACCTCTCGGGTAGTGGTTTCCAGGCTATTGAAACAGTTGGAATCTGAAGGGCAGGTAAAGCTGGGTAGAAATAAAATCTTACTTGTGTAACAATTGTAACCAAATAAGAACTCTTTCATACAGACTTTTGTATCATAAAACGAAATCGTATGAAGCCAAACATGAGTTCCGCCGACAGGATTATCAGGGTGATAATAGCTGTCATTTTCGCTGCACTATACCTGACAGGTACGGTTACAGGTACTTTAGGATTAGTATTGATAGTGTTAGGGGTAGTATTCTTGCTCACCAGCTTGATTAGTTTTTGCCCTCTGTATACCATTTTTGGTATACGTACAAAAAAGGATTAGCCAAACATTAATGAACCGAAACAAACAAATGAAAAATATATTACTGAAGAACAAGCTTGAGATAATTGGTGCAATAGTAGGTGCTGTATTGGGCTTTGCGTACTGGTATAAAGTAGGATGTGCAACCGGAACTTGTGTTATTACTTCCAGTCCGTTTAATAGTACCATATACGGCAGTGTGATGGGCGGCTTGTTCTTCAGTATTTTAAAAACGAACAAAAAACTTAAAGAATAAAATACAAACAGGTATGAACTTGAAATTAACAGTAATAGACGTTAGAACACCAGGTGAATTTGCAGGTGGGCATGTAGCTGATGCTATCAACATTCCTTTGAATGAATTACCATCTCAATTGGATAGAATAAAGCAGATGACAGGTACAATAATTTTATGCTGTGCCTCAGGTGCCAGAAGCAATACTGCATTACACATCCTAAAACAAAACGGTGTCGAGAATATATTAGACGGCGGACCGTGGACAAATGTTAACTATCAACTAAACAATAAAAACTGATATTATTATGGGTATTCTCAGCAAGCTTTTCGGAATAGGGCCAAAAGTGGATTTGGGTCAACTAATCAATGAAGGTGCCATTATACTTGATGTTCGCACCACAGGCGAATATGCAGGTGGCCATGTCAAAGGTTCTATCAATATTCCTGTAGACCAGTTAAAGAATAAAATGTCTGGCCTTAAAAAAGATAAAACAATTATTACTTGCTGCGCATCAGGCATGCGAAGCGGGGCGGCAAGAGGTATGCTAAAAGCAAATGGCTTCGTTGAGGTACACAACGGAGGAAGCTGGGCAAGCCTGAAAAAATATGAAAGATGAGCTATTTAAAAGACAGACTACTCAGTGGCTGGCACCTGATGCGTATTATTCGCCTGGCGTTTGGAGTGATATTCATCATCCAGGCTATTACAATGAAAGATATATTGGTAGGATTAGCAGCAGTATTCTTTTTATATCAGGGTATTATGAATGTCGGTTGTTGTGGGGAAAGTTGTGTGCCTGCCTATGACAAAAGTCATAAAAACAAAGACGTATCTGATATTAATTTTGAAGAAATAAAATAACAATGGCAGCAAAATTTTCAGAGCTGATTAATTCAGAAAAGCCTGTATTGGTAGATTTCTCTGCCGAATGGTGCGGCCCTTGCAAAATGATGGCCCCTATTCTGCATGAACTGAAACAACAGTTGGGTGATAGCGCTACAGTTATTAAAATAGATGTAGATAAGAACCCCCAGGCAGCAGGCGCATATAATATATCCGGAGTACCAACATTGATAGTATTTAAAAATGGCGAGGTAAAATGGCGTCAGAGTGGTGTTATGCCGGCTAATAAATTAAAAGAAATAATACAACAATACATTTAATATGGAAGAAGCACATTATTACGAAGTAGAAGTAGATTGGAAATCAGACAGATTAGGATTGATGAGTTCTCCTGATTTTGACAACAAACTTGAAGTTGTTACCCCTCCGCAGTTTGCAAATGGTATACCCAATAAATGGTCGCCTGAACACCTGTTGGTGGCAGCTGTAAATAGTTGCCTGATGACTACTTTTCTGGCTATTGCAGAAAATTCAAAACTATCGTATCAGAACTTTGAGTCGAAAGGTATTGGTAAATTGGAGAAAATTGATGGTAAATTTATGATCAGTGAAATTGAGTTGCGTCCTACACTGACTATCGAAAATGAGGAAGATATTGCCAAAGCAGAAAGAATACTTCAGAAATCTGAAGCAGCCTGCCTGATATCTAACTCTGTAAAATCGAAAATCATATTTTATCCGCAAATAACAGTTTCTGCTACTAAATTCTAAAAATGAAAAAGACAGCATCCTTTCCTGCGTACATACTAACGATATTTATCCTGGCATTAGCCATCTCTTGTCAAAATGCGATAGCTAAGAATGAATTAAAAGCACCTGCTTTCAAACACATGTTAGACAGTATCGATAATGAGATATTAATTGACGTGAGGACACCTGAAGAATATATGGGTGGCCATATTAAGGATGCTGTAAATATTGACTGGAACGGGGATAGTTTTGAAGACAAAGCATCAAATCTTGATAAATCAAAACCTGTATTTGTATACTGTCTGGCAGGTAGCCGCAGTGCAGCAGCAGCAGAACAATTACGCAAAATGGGATTCAATCATGTATATGAATTAAAAGGTGGTATTCTAAAATGGCGTGCAGAAGGGTTTCCCGAAGAAAACAAACAAGCTGCTGAGCAGGGAATGGGCTTATCGGATTATAAAAAACTACTCAAAACAGACAAGCTGGTGTTAGTTGATTTTTCGGCACCGTGGTGCGGCCCTTGCAAAAGAATGGCTCCTTTCATTAGTGAAATTGAAAAAGAAAAAGCCGCTACCTTGAATGTTGTGAAAATCAATACAGATGACAACCAACAATTGGCCACAGAACTTCAAATACAAAGCTTACCAACTCTCATACTTTATAAAAACGAACAGATCATTTGGCGTAAAATTGGTTATACTTCTAAAGAGGAATTATTACAGACTATCAATGCCATTAAATAGTTTGTTCCACCTTCCAATGTTAAGAGAAAATTAAGTTAACGTTAAGTGTTGGATTGACTGTCTTACAGGCATTTGAAGAAATTAGATTTGCAAAAAAGGCATCTACATGCATACGCTGCAAAGATTATTTTCTCCTGACGGGCAAAAATTTTACAAACTGTTTGATGAAGTTGCAGAGAACCTCACTCGTATGAGTGAACTGTTTTACCAGGCTATTTGCAAACCTGAAAAACCAATTTCAGAGTATTACAGTAGCCTCGATGCATTAGAGCAGGCCAACGACCGCGTTACACAAAAACTATTCTTAGAATTAGGCCGAAATTTCATCACGCCCTTCGACAGGGAAGACATACATTACATATCTGGTGGGCTTGATGATATTGCAGATCTATTGTTTGGTACTATACGCCAGATGCGAAGCTATGAATTAGATAATCCTGGCAATACTACTCAATATGTAGCCGGAGAAATCAAACATTTCACACAGATTTTGAGCAAAGCCTTGAAAGGATTGGAAGACAAACGAAATCTAACCAAGTTGCAACCATTGTGTTTCGAGATGGAAAAGATAATTATCGTTTGTGAAAGCAGAATTGATGCGGCTATAGCCGGTATATTTCCCAACAACAACGAAGTAGTAGCCATCATCAAATGGATAGAGCATTTTGAATTATTGCGTATACTCATCAAAAAATGCGATAATGTTGTAAACATTATCGAAGCCATCGCCATTAAATACGGATAATAGTATAAAAGGCCCCTTATTGAGGGGCCTTTTATACTATTATATTTTTTGTTCTGATTACAGCTGAGTAGCAGTATAAACCACATCTACCGCATATGTACCTGCAGGGTATGTGAAGCCAGGAGTTGCCTGGTACATTACACTGAATAATTGGTTACCACCATTCACGCAGTTATTCAAAACTGTTTGTGCCGTTGTAGTAATATCAGCAAATGCTGATGTAGAAAAAGGTGACGAAACTGTACCACTTGTTGAGTTAGAACTCACTTTCAGGTCAAGTACACTTGCAACCGGCATTGTAGGTGCAGGTGTTGTAGAACCTGTATAAGAAAAGTTAGTACTGTTAGCTTTCACAGAAATGGCATAGTTTTTATTGCTGCGAACCTTCAATTGTTGCGCGGCAGATTGTACACCATTTGCATAATCATTTACAGAAGAAAATGTAAGTGTTACTGCTGTACCTGTTGCAGTACCGCTACCCGTAAAAGTCAATTCTATTGCATTGCTTAAACTCAGGTTTGTTGTTTGTGTTGCAGTGCTGTTTACTTGTGCATCAGATGTATATGCACCGGCAAGTATACCTGCTATAAAGAGTGTTTTTTTCATTTTGTTTGATTAATCTGTTGTTGAAAATATTTTATTGAAATTAAAGCTGTGTAGCTGTATAAACTACATCTACTGTGTATGTACCTGCTGGATAAGCAAAACCCGGAGTTGCCTGGTACATGATGCTGAACAATTGGTTACCACCATTCACACAGTTATTCAACAGGTTTGCAGAAGTGCTGCTTAAAGTACTGTATGAAGAAGTTGAGAACGGGCTTGTAACAGTACCGCTTGTACCGTTAGCGCTCACCTTTAAACCTAACACACCAGAAACAGGCATTGAAGGAGCAGGAGTTGTAGAACCTGAGTAGGTGAAGTTAGCTGCATTAGTCTTCACGTCTACTTTATAGTTTTTATTACTGCGAACTTTTAATTGTTGTGCTGCGGATTCAACACCATTTGCATAGTCATTAACGGTTGTGAAAGTCAATGTAACCGCTGCGCCTGTTGCAGTACCACTACCTGTGAAAGTTATCTCAATGGCGTTAGACAAACTAAGGTTAACTGTTTGAGTTGCTGTTGAAGAAGTTTGTGCGCTTGCACCAAACCCGATTGCTGATAAAGCAATAATTGAAAGTGTTTTTTTCATTTTTTGTCTGCGTTTTTAGTTTTTTTAAATTATTTTTTTGTTTGATGACGCAAAGATGGCATCATGACAGAGATGCTTCCAAAATTTTTTAGTGGTTTAACAGGTGGTTTACTACGTGTTATAAAACGCTTAACAAACGTATTTGCGATAAAAATCCGCTGAAACAGTTGACAAATAAGGTATTTTAGCAGATAATTACAGTATGAGGATTCTAATGGTTTGCCTTGGCAATATTTGCCGCTCCCCCATTGCCGAAGGCATTATGCAGAGGAAAATTGAGGAGCATTTTTTGGATTGGACAGTAGATTCTGCCGGTACAGAATCATATCATATTGGTGAAGCGCCACACAAGTATTCTCAAAAAATATGTCTCACTAATAATATAGATATATCAAAACAGCGCGCCCGAAAGTTTCAGAAAGAAGATTTCGAACGTTTTGATAAAATATATGCTATGGCCACCGATGTGTATGAAGAAATTAAACATATTGGCGGCAGATATGCGGATATGGATAAACTAGTATTATTTTTGGACGAAATTCAACCGGGTAGCGGTGCTTCCGTTCCCGACCCCTGGTATGGCAATGAAGAAGGTTATACTCATGTATATTACCTGATTGACAGGGTTTGCGATGCCATCATAGAAAAGTATAAGAAGTAACATGTCGAAACCGGGAATACCACAAGGAACTCGTGATTTCTCTCCTGCAGAGGTGAGAAAGCGCCAATATTTATTTAATACACTGCGTAGCATATTTGAGAATTATGGTTTTCAACCATTAGAAACGCCTGCTATGGAGAACCTTGTAACGCTTACAGGTAAGTACGGCGAAGAAGGTGATAGGCTGATATTTAAAATATTGAACAATGGGCTGCATGAGAAGAAAGATGCTGATAAAGAAAAGCTGAATGCAGAGTGGAACAAAATGCTGGAGAAACCATATACATCTCCGGTAATTACCGAGCGCGCACTACGTTATGATTTGACCATTCCTTTTGCCAGGTATGTGGTGATGAACCAGAATGACATTGCATTCCCGTTTCGCAGGTATCAAATGCAACCGGTTTGGCGTGCAGACCGTCCGCAAAAAGGCCGCTATCGTGAGTTCTGGCAATGCGATGCCGATGTAGTAGGCAGCACATCGTTAATTAATGAAGCTGAGCTGCTCTGTATATACCAAAGTGCATTTTACAAGCTTAAAGTCCCAGTTATAATAAAAATAAATAGCCGTAAAATATTAGCTGGTATTGCTGAATATTGTGGTGCAAGTGACCGCGTAGCTGATATTGCAGGTGCAATAGATAAATACGACAAAATATACTGGCATGGCGTTGAACAAGAATTAATTAGCAAAAACTTTTCAAAGAGTCAAATACAGTTGATAAGAAAGTTAATTGATTTCAAAATGAACATTAGTGAGCTAAATGGTACCATCACTAATCCTCTTTCAGAATTTGAAAAAGATTTTACCGAAAAAAACATTCTAATTGGATTACAAGGCATTCGTGAAATCCGCGAAACATTAAAATATCATGATAATCTTCAATCAAGCAAATGGAGCCAACAACAAATTGAAATCGATTTCAAATTGGCTCGAGGACTCAACTATTATACTGGCGTAATTGTTGAAGTGGTATGCAATCACCCTCAGGTAAAGATTGGTAGTATTGGTGGAGGCGGACGTTATGATGACCTCACAGGATTGTTTGGTTTAAAGAATTTATCGGGTGTAGGCGTTTCATTCGGTATCGATAGGATATATGACGTAATGGAAGAACTCAGTCTCTTCCCTCAAAACCTTGCTACAGGTGCATCGGTGATGATTGTAAACTTTGGAGGCGATAATGAAACTTATGCACTGAAAGTATTGCAACAAATAAGGAATGAGGGCATTGCCGCGGAAATATATCCCGATGCAGCCAAGTTTGATAAGCAAATGAAATATGCCAACAAGCGTGGTTTTACTTATGTATTGCTGTTGGGTGATGAAGAAAGAGAAAAGAATATGGTAAGTATTAAGAACTTCACTACCGGAGAGCAAAAAATGGTATCTCTGCACGAAGCTACCTCAATAATAAAATAACTGTCCAATACTGCACTGCAATAAAAAAGCCCCCGATAGCTGTCGGGGGCTTAATATTTTTATGAGTAGATATTAATTACGGAATGCAGGACAAGCAGCTTGCCAGTACCTCTTAATATTACCAAATGAATTGAGGTATACAGTTACTGTTACATTACAAAACCAATACCAGTCATTTGCTTTGCTATCACCACGCTGGAATTTGTAGTTAGGATATAATTGATTTTGTTCTTGCTGAGATTTAGACATCCATTCTGATTTTTCATCTGTGCGGAAAGACAGGTCAACAGACTGTTTGCCTTTATAAGCCATCAATGTATCCATATTCACATAAGATTTGCTCACGTCATCCAGGTAATCTGTATTAGTATAACGGAAGCCCATTTCTGTAGAAAGGAAGAATGTTTTACCAACCAATACTTTCAAACCACCACCTATAGGGAAAGAGACATTAGTTAGTTTGTATTGTTTACGGTCAGGATATACCGGTATACCTTGTCCTTCGGTAGAAAGCGGGCGTAAATAAACACGCTCGTTATTCATACCGTCTGTATATGGATTGAAATGGAAAATACCGATACCGGCAAAGATGTACGGAGTGAATTTTGTCCTTTCCTTTTCAATACGGAATAGGTTCAATTCAAAACCACCATGCACTTCAAATATGTTAGTGGCAAAACGCAGGTTGCGTTCTTGCTTTACTTTCACATCAGAGAGGCTATCCGCAGCAGTAACACTCGTGTAAGACGCACCAAAACGGATACCCAAATTAGGGTTGAAGAAATGTTTATACACTATACCACCCATTGGCATATAGCCGTATTTAGGGAATATTTTATCCTGTAAATCACCATAATAATTGGCAACTCCGGCAGTCAGACCAAATTCATGGTGAGATTGTGCAGAAGCAAATAGCGGCAAAAGCAGAGCTAAGGATAGTATAAAACGTTTCAAAGCCTAAAAGTTTTGTTAATAGATACAAGACGAAAGATAGAAACAATTTTTGAAAAACAAAACTAGCTATCATGTCATATTTAAAATATTCACATAAATGTTTCGTTGCTTCCAGTAAGGATAAGGTTTTCAATACATAGTTAATATAGAATTATGTCAAGTTTTAATCCCTGTTTAATCAAAAGGCGCTAATAACGGGGAAACCTTATTTTTGCTCACCTCCAACTATTTTGACAAATGGACTTGATTAACGAATTACAGGAAAGGGGCCTGATACAGGATATTATGCCCGGCACACAGGAACAGTTGAATAAAGAAATGACATCGGGTTATATTGGCTTCGACCCTACTGCCGATAGCCTGCATGTAGGCAACCTAGTGCCTATTACTTTATTAATGCGTTTGCAAAGGGCCGGCCACAAACCTTATGCTATTGTTGGAGGTGCTACAGGTATGATTGGCGACCCATCCGGCAAATCTGCTGAACGCAACTTGCTGGACGCCGACACACTCAATAAAAATGTAGCAGGCATACGCAAACAATTAGAAAAATTTCTCGACTTCAGCGCTACAACACCTAACGGTGCTGTAATGCTCAATAACTATGACTGGTTCAAAGACTTCGGCTTCCTCGATTTCATTCGCGATACTGGGAAGCACATCACCATCAGTTATATGCTGTCAAAAGAGTCGGTACAAAAGCGATTGGAAACAGGATTGTCTTTTACTGAATTCTCTTATCAGTTGATACAAGGTTATGACTATTACCATTTGAATAAGAACTACAATATCAAACTACAAATGGGTGGTGCAGACCAGTGGGGGAATATTGTTACCGGTACAGAATTGATTCGCCGCCGCGGCGGTAGCGATGCATTTGCTGCCACTACCCCGTTAATTACCAAAAGTGATGGTAGCAAATTCGGCAAAAGCGAAAGTGGCAATGTATGGCTGGATGCTGAAAAAACATCTCCTTACCAGTTCTACCAATTCTGGTTGAAACTGCCCGATACTGATGCTGCACGGATGAGTTTTACATTCTCTTTCCGTAGTGTGGAAGAAATAAAAGCATTGATTGCAGAACATGAAACAGCGCCTCATCTGCGCAAATTGCAAAAAGCATTAGCAGAAGAGTTAACTATATTAGTACATAGCGAGGCTGATCTTGCTTTTGCCCAGAAAGCATCTGAAATATTATTCGGCCAAAGCACTGTAGATGTGTTACGTTCGTTGAGTGAGAAGCAATTACTGGAAGTAATGGATGGTGTACCACAGGTAGTGTCTGCAAAAGATACATTAAATGGTGATGGCGCCGATTTTTTAACCTTCCTCGCGGATAACAAAGTGTTTCCTTCAAAAGGCGAAGCGCGCAAAATGGTACAAGCAGGTGGTGTAAGTATCAATAAAGAAAAGGTAATGGCTATCGATCATAAGATTACCCCTACCCAATTGTTGAACGATAAATACCTGTTGATACAAAAGGGTAAATCAAATTATACGCTGGCAATATTTAATTAATACTGCTTAAAGCTGTTGCCTTATCTTTGAAGTAGATGTCACCACGCATTATCCGAGGCCTGATGTTACTGATTGCACTTGCGGCAATTACATTACCTGCATTTTATTGCAAGAATGCATCGACCGATAATACAACACAAACTTCCCAATGGTTGAATGTATATGATACCAATGCGCATTACGTAGGTATGCAAACCTGTCGTGGTTGTCACCCCGAAGTGTATAACACTTTTATTGAAACCGGTATGGGCAAATCCTTCGACCATGCTACCAAACAAAAATCTGCAGCAGATTTTTCTCCCGAACATGCATTGGTATATGACAAGGATTTAGATTTTTATTACAAACCCTTTTGGAATAATGATACACTCTATATTATGGAGTTTCGTACAGAGAGAAAGGACACTGTGCACAAGCGTATACAACGCATAGACTACATAGTAGGTTCAGGGCAACACACGAATTCACACATCTTTAGCAGCAACGGTTATCTCTACCAGGCACCTATTACATTTTATACACAGCAGCACAAATGGGATTTAGCACCGGGTTTTGAAAAAGGTGCCAACAGCCGTTTCAGCCGTATGATAGAATCGGAGTGTATGACTTGTCACAACGGCTATCCTGATTTCGTACCCAACAGCCAGAACAAATATGTGTCTCTAAAAACAGGTATTGATTGTGAGCGTTGTCACGGACCAGGCAGCTTGCACGTAGAAAAAAAAATGGCAGGCAATATTGTTGATACTTCCAAAGGGCCTGACTATACCATTGTCAATCCTCGCAGGTTATCAACTGAATTACAAAACAATATTTGTCAGCGTTGCCACCTGCAAGGCATTGCTGTATTAAATGACGGCAAAACATTTTTCGATTTTCATCCCGGCATGAAACTGTCTGAGGTAATGAATGTATTCATGCCGCAATACGAAGGGGCGCAGGATAAAATGATCATGGCTTCGCACGTAGAGCGTATGAAGAAAAGCAATTGCTATGTTACATCGGGCAAGATGAGTTGTATTACCTGTCATAATCCGCACATCAGTGTGAAAGCTACTCCTCGCTTGCAATATATCAATGCCTGCAATAATTGCCATGGCACAAAAGACCAATGCACAGAAGACATGCAGGTTCGTCAAACAAAAAATAATGATTGTATTACCTGCCATATGCCGCATAATGGCAGTATAGATATTCCTCACGTTGCAGTTACAGACCATTACATTCGTAAACGCCCGCTGGATGATTCTGTAAATAGCAAAATAGCTGCTTTTCTTGGCCTCAAATCTTTTAACAATGATAACCCTGACGCTATTACTACAGCACGTGCGTACTTAGAGTTCTATGAACGTTATAATCAGAACAAAGGCTTGATAGATTCCGCACTTTTCTATCTTGATAAACAAAAAGATATTGAAGCATCACAAAAACAAAACAGGGATTACATTCGCGCTTACTTTCTATTGAACGACTTTAACAGTGTCATTAAATACGCTTCACAACTCAATCTCCTCGACATCAATGACGCGTGGACAGCTTATCGCATCGGCGAAGCTTATTTCCAAACACAACAGGCAAACAGCGCTTTACAATGGTATCAACGTGCAGCTATAATATGGCCGTTCTCTCTTGATTTTCAAAATAAATATGGTTCGTGCCTGATAGCAGCAGGTAAAGTTGATGAAGCTGAAAATGTTTTCAACTACATCTTAAAAGAAAATCCTGATTATCCTGCAGCAAATACGAACTTAGGCTTTATCAATATGCGAAAGCACAATATTGAAATTGCTTTTGATTATCTTTCAAAAGCTGTCATTCTAAACCCTGATAACGAACAAACTTTGATAAACATTGCCGTTTGGTATCACAACAGCAGGCTTGACGACAAGGCAAAAAAATGCCTGCAACATTTATTAGAAAAACATCCTCAAAATGAACAGGCAAAAGCTATGCTCGCAGATTTACACTAAAATCTGAAGTTGACAAACAATCGTTGGCTTATAGTGCCCATATCAAAATTGCCGGTACTGCCTCCCGGTTTAGAAATGTTGTAATAAGACAAGTTAAGCCCATACAATTCTACACCAAATGAAAGCCGTTTACCCGATAGTTTGATACCTACTGAAGGCGATAAGCCGAGATAAAACATATTGTTACTTGTACCAATTCTGTTGAGGACGTCGCTGGTGTAAAAATCTTTGTCTTTATAGCTCTTGGTCGTCACGGTATCGCTGGTACCGCTACCGTAGCCACCACGTAATTCTACTGCAGCAAACAAGTACACTTTTTTAAACACATTTTTTTGTGCCTGCAGTCCTCCGCCGATTACCGCCATGTTAATATGCGTTTTAATATTCTTATCAATAAACGTATCTAACACTACACTTTTTTGAAACACACTTCCTAAGCTGTTATACATACCATAACCACCAATGATACGATAACCCATGTTCGGAGTTATCCATCTGTTGTAATTCACGCCCAATATATCTACATCCCCTGTACTGCTGATGTTCCCTATATTATTGTGTGTGAATATGCCTATTTCATTTTTTCTTTCTTTGGACTGAGATTGGATTTTGTCAGAGGGGGTACTTTGTGCAAATGTTGTAAGGCTTGCTGTACAACATAATGCAGTTAATAGCTTTTTCATTGTCTGCATGATTTTTTGATATCTATAAACGCAATGTTATATCCTTTATTGTAAAACAAAAGTCATCATAGTTATACTATGATGACTTTAACATTTATCGTTTTAACTCTTAATTACAGAGCAGCTTCATACTTCTTGGCTACGGCATCCCAGTTGATAACATTCCAGATAGCATTCAAATAATCAGGACGTTTATTTTGATATTTCAGGTAATATGCGTGTTCCCAAACATCAATACCCAGTATCGGAGTCCCTTTTACTTCTGCAATATCCATCAACGGATTATCCTGGTTAGGCGTAGAGCATACTTCCAGTTTACCATCTTTCACAATCAACCATGCCCATCCGCTACCAAAACGTGTAGCTCCCGCTGTATTCATTTTTTCTTTCAATCCATCTAAAGAACCAAAAGTGCTGTTAATGGCATCAGCTAACTTGCCTCCCAGTGTTGTGCCTGTACCTAAAATTTCCCAAAACAGCGTATGGTTCCAATGCCCGCCGCCGTTATTGCGTACAGCCATCGGATATTTTGAAACATTCGCAATCAGTTCTTCAAGTGATTTATTTTCACCATCTGTGCCTGCCAGTGCTTTATTCAGGTTGTCAACATAAGCTTGGTGGTGTTTATCGTGGTGTATTTGCATTGTCTGAGCATCGATATGTGGTTCCAGTGCATCGAAAGCATATCCTAATGCCGGTAATGTATGTGCCATAATGTTTAATTTTAAAGTTTGAACTACAAAGGTAACAGGGGATGGTGAAAGCTCAAAGGTTTAATCGGGCTTCATAGTTATTTAAAATAGCCTTATAGAGGTTTTAACAAAATTGTGCCGCAAAAGTATTGTTCTTCACACCTGCTAAGGCTGTATATTTGAATGTTATTCAACCACAAAGATGAGTTTACCATCCATATCACTTCGCCGCCCGGTGATGGCTATAGTATTCAATATTATTATTATAGTATTTGGCTACATTGGTTTTACTTTTCTTGGTATTCGCGATTATCCTTCTATCGATCCGCCTATTATCAACGTAAGGACTTCTTATGCTGGTGCTAACCCTGATATCATAGAATCACAGATAACTGAACCGCTTGAGAAATCTATCAACGGTATTGCTGGCATCAAAAATATTTCTTCTACCAGCGCACAAGGTAATAGTAACATAACAGTTGAGTTTGATTTAGGTATAGACCTTGAAGCTGCCGCAAATGATGTGCGCGATAAAGTATCACAGGCTGTACGCAACCTGCCACAGGATATAGATGCACCACCCGTAGTATCAAAAGCAGATGCTAGCGCTTCACCTATTCTTTCCATGACTGTACAGAGCGATACACGCAACGCTATGCAACTGACAGAATACGGTGAGAACGTATTGGTTGAGAAATTGCAAACCATACCCGGTGTAAGTAACATACAGATATGGGGACAGAAGCGTTATGCTATGCGTCTTTGGCTGGACCCGATTAAGATGGCCGGCTACAATATCACCTTTCAGGATGTTGAACAAGCTTTGGGAAAACAAAATGTTGATTTGCCATCTGGTAAATTGGCCGGTGCGAATACAGAATTATCTGTTCGCACATTCGGTAAGTTATTCTCCGAAGAAGATTTCAGTAATCTTATCATTACCAACCGCAATGGCACAGATATACACTTACGTGATGTAGGCGAAGCTGTATTGGGTCCTGAAAATGAAGAAACAGGCCTGAAAGAAAGTGGCATTCCTATGATAGCGCTGGCTGTTACTCCACAACCTGGCTCTAACTATGTAGCTATAGCAGATGAGTTTTACAAACGTTTCGAAGCGCTGAAAAAAGATGTACCCAAAGACATCAAAGTGCAAGTGGCTTATGATACAACAGGCTACATCAAAAAATCAATTTCAGAAGTTCAGGATACCCTCTTCATAGCATTTGCACTCGTAATCATCATTATCTACCTCTTCTTCCGCGATTGGCTGATTGCCTTCCGACCATTGATAGATATACCCGTAAGCCTGATAGCAGCCTTCTTTATCATGTATATCATGGGCTTTACTATCAACATCCTTACGTTATTGGCTATAGTATTAGCCACAGGGCTTGTGGTAGATGATGGTATCGTAGTAACTGAAAATATTTACAAGCGTATAGAAAAAGGCATGGACAAGCACCGTGCTGCAAAAGAAGGGAGTGAAGAAATTTTCTTTGCAGTTATTTCTACATCTATAACACTAGCAGTCGTATTCCTTCCTATCATATTCCTCCAGGGCTTTACAGGCAGGTTATTCAGAGAGTTTGGTATTGTAGTAGCAGGTGCGGTATTGGTTTCTGCATTTGTATCATTAACACTCACACCTGTGCTGAATGTACTGATGACAAGAAAAGTGCACAAGCCATCTAAATTTTACCTTAAATCCGAACCATTCTTTGAGTGGATGGAGAACACTTATGAGCGTGCACTAAAATGGGTAATGAACCATAAGCTAACAGCTATTGGCGGTATTGTGGGTAGTTTCCTGCTAATATTCTTCATTGGTAAGAATATGCAGAGTGAGCTTGCCCCACTCGAAGACAAGAGCCGTTTCCGTGTTACAGCCATTACACCCGAAGGCACTTCATTTGATGCCATGGATGCATACATGGATAAAATGGTTTATGCGGCCTTAGATTCTATACCTGAAAAACAAACCCTCTTATCTGTAACAGCACCTAGCTTTGCAGGTTCCGGCGCTGTAAATACAGGTTTCATGAACATGAAACTTTCTGACCCTACTGAACGTAAACGTTCACAGGATGAAATAGTACAGCAGGTAAACAAGATATTCTCCAAGTACAATTTCGGACGTGCATTTGCAGTACAGGAACAAACTATCTCTGTACAACGCGGCGGACCAGCATTGCCTGTTGTTTTTGTTTTACAAAATATCAACTTCGATAAACTGGCACAGGTATTACCAAGTTTTATGGATGAAGTAAACCAAAGCCAGGTTTTAAATAGTGCTGACGTTGATTTGAAATTCAACAAACCTGAATTGACAGTTTCAATCGACAGAGCGAAAGCATCGCAATTAGGTGTATCGGTGGATGACATTTCTCAAACACTTCAGTTAGCATTGAGCAACCGTCGACTGGGCTATTTTACAAAAGACGGCAAGCAATATCAGGTGTTAGGACAAGTATTCCGCTCTAACAGGGAAACCCCTGTTGATTTAAAAAGCTTTTACGTTCGCAACAATACAGGGCAACTCATTTCAATAGATAATTTCATTACCACGCAGGAAACTACCAGCCCATCGCAGATATATCACTACAACAGGTATAAATCTGCAACCATATCTACCAACCTTGCCCAGGGCAAAACCATTGGTGATGGCATCAAAGAAATGCAACGTATATATGATAAGCTGAAAGCCGAAAAAGTTATTGATGAAACTTTCACTACATCATTAGGTGGCGCATCAAAAGACTATGCAGAAAGTTCATCAAATACACTCTTTGCATTTCTATTGGCACTTGTACTCATATACCTCATATTGGCTGCGCAGTTTGAAAGCTTTGCAGACCCGTTAACCATTATGCTTACCGTTCCATTAGCTATTGCCGGTGCACTGCTATCGTTAAGGTTATTCGGGCAAACATTAAATATCTTCTCTCAGATTGGTATGATCATGCTTATTGGTTTGGTTACAAAGAATGGTATCCTGATTGTTGAATTTGCTAACCAAACCAGAGAAAAAGGCATGGATAAAGCGGAAGCTGTTATTCATGCAGCAAGAATGCGTTTACGCCCTATATTAATGACAAGCCTTGCCATGATATTCGGCGCGTTGCCTATTGCTATGTCTTTAGGTGCAGCGTCTACCAGCCGCAAGCCATTGGGTATAGCTATTGTAGGAGGTATATTATTTTCATTATTGTTATCATTATTTATAGTGCCTGTTATGTATACTTTCCTGTCGAGGAAAAAGAAAACGGAACAGACTGCTATAGACAAACTGACAGAGTAAAGAATGAAGTCTAGGTTAACCATATTTCTGTTATTGTTTACAATACTGGCTGATGCCCAGGAGCGTTTATCATTGGATGACGCTATTGCCCGTGCATTGCAATACAACTATGATGTCCGCATCAGTGACGCTGCAGCAAAACAGGCAGCAAAGAATAATACATTAGGCAACGCGGGATTTTCACCTAACGTTTCAATCAATGGTGGCTTTACTGTCAGCAGCTACAATACACATAATGAACTGGTGAACGGAACCATACAAGACAATCCCTCAGCTCGTAGCAGGAATACCAACGGTTCTGTAGCACTCAACTGGACTTTATTTGATGGCGGCAAAATGTTCATTGTAAAAAAACAACTGAACGAGCTCGATTTTGCGGCACGGGAAACATTTAAAGCACAGTTACAAACAACTGTATCGCGCGTCATTCAGGTCTATGCACAACTTGTATTGCAACAAAGGCAACTCATTGCTTATGATACTGCACTTGCGTTAGCTACTACAAGGATGAACATCTCTAAAGTAAAATATGAGAATGGTTCCTCTGCCAAAACAGATTATTTGCAAGCAAGGGTTGATTACCATGCAAGGCGTACAGACTCTCTCACACAACAGGCACTCTTAGTACAATCATTTGACACACTCAATGTACTAATGGGTGCAGATGTTTACAAATCATATACGGTTGATGATTCATTGCCTTTAAACATTACGCTTGAACCGTTAGAAAAAGACAGACTGCAAAATGTGAACTTGTCTATCAGTGCTGCAAAAAGAAATGCAGAGGTATCAAAATTAAATGTAGGTGTTGCTAAATCTTACATGCTGCCTTTCTTAGGCGTTACGGGTGCCTACAATTATTCTGAAACTAAAAGCGCAACAGGCTTTTCATTTTACAGCCGAGGCTTCGGGCCTACAGGTTCTGCCAATTTATCTATTCCTATTTTCCAGGGTGGCAATTTAAGACGGCAGGTAAAAGTAGCTTCACTACAGGCTATGCGCGATGAATTATTGTATGAAAAACTGACATCTTCTATTACCAGCCGCTATCGTACTGCATGGCATAACTATACCGTATCTGTAGCTTCTTATAAAATGCAATTGGAAAATATAGGCTACGCTAAAGAAAACCTTGATGTACAGTTGGCACGCTTCCGTGTTGGCATTGCCAATACGCTTGAGGTAAGGCAGGCAGAGAACGATTATGTAGCTGCTCTTGTCACTTATTATACAGCAGCATACAACCTGAAAGTAAACGAGACGATTGTTCTTGAATTAGAAAATCAATTAGTAAAATAAAGAAGCCGCTCAATGAGCGGCTTTCTTATTAAATATGCTTCTTAAAATATTCCAGTGTTCGTTTCAAGCCTTCACTACGGTCAACTTTTGGTTGCCATCCTAATATTTCTTTTGCTTTCGTAATGTTTGGCTGGCGTTGTTTCGGGTCGTCCTGCGGCAATGGTTCGTATACAATTTTAGATTTAGAACCTGTCAGTGCAATTACTTCTTCAGCAAATTGCAACAAGCTTATTTCTACCGGGTTACCGATGTTCACCGGTTTGTGGTAATCAGATAACAATAGACGATAGATACCTTCCACTAAGTCATCACAATAGCAGAACGAACGTGTTTGAGAACCGTCACCATATACCGTAACATCTTCACCACGCAATGCCTGGCTCATAAATGTCGGCAACGCACGGCCATCATCGAGTCGCATACGAGGTCCATAAGTATTGAATATGCGAATGATACGTGTCTCTACTCCGTGGAAATTATGGTAAGCCATTGTGATGCTTTCCATATAACGTTTTGCTTCGTCATACACACCACGAGGGCCTATCGGATTCACATTACCCCAGTATTCTTCTGTTTGCGGGTGCACCAGCGGGTCACCATACACTTCAGAAGTAGATGCTACTAATATGCGCGCTTCTTTTGCTTTCGCAAGGCCTAACAGGTTGTGTGTTCCCATCGCGCCTACCTTCAATGTCTGTATCGGCATTTTCAGGTAATCTATAGGGCTGGCAGGAGAAGCAAAATGCAGTATGTAATCAATTCGTCCGGGAACGTGAACAAACTTCGTTACATCATGATGATAAAATTCAAATTCCTTTACCGGAAAAAGATGCTCAATGTTTTTGATGTTACCGGTAAGCAGGTTATCCATACCCACTACCAAATATCCTTCTTTCAAAAACCTGTCGCAAAGGTGCGAGCCTAAAAATCCGGCTGCTCCAGTTATCAGTATGCGTTTTTTATCGCTCATGCTATTGTATAAATATTGTGTTGATGGATTAATCTAAATCGCCGCGTTGAGAAACACCGGCTCCTGCTGGAACCTGTATTTTATTACGCAGGTTTTCATGTACTGTTTTACGGCCTATACTTTCATAATAGAAACCAAGCCCTTCCATTTTCTCTAACGAATACACATTACGTCCGTCAAATATCACAGGCAGTTTCAATGATGCTGCAATGGTATCAAAGTTAGGATTGCGGAATTCGCTCCATTCTGTAACTATAACCAACGCATCTGCACCTTTCAATGCATCGTATTGGTCTGTAGCAAAATGAATTTTATCGCCGAATATTTTTTGCACGTTAGGCATTGCCTCAGGGTCGTAAGTACGCACCTTTGCACCTGCTTCCAACAATTCATTGATCAATTCCAAAGCCGGAGCTTCGCGAATATCATCAGTTTCAGGTTTGAAAGCCAAACCCCACACAGCAAATGTTCTGCCACTCAAATCGCTGCCGAATGATTCTTTTATTTTCTTGCCCAGCCTCAACTTCTGCATATCATTCACCTTCATCACCGTATTCACTATCTGGAAGTCATAATCCATTTCACGCGCGGTTTGTGCCAACGCCTGCACGTCTTTAGGAAAACAGCTACCACCGTATCCAACACCGGGGAACAGGAAGCGTTTACCTATGCGGCTATCGCTACCAATACCCATACGTACCAGATCTACGTTAGCACCTGCTTTTTCACACAGGTTGGCCATCTCATTCATGAAAGAGATACGCATAGCCAGGTAAGAGTTAGCAGCATATTTCGTCATTTCAGATGAACGCTCATCCATGAAGTATATCGGGTTGCCTTGTCTTACATAAGGCTGATATAATTCTTCCATTAGCTTTTTAGCCCTTTCAGAAGAAGTACCTACTACCACACGGTCAGGTTTCAAAAAGTCTTCAACAGCTACGCCTTCACGCAAAAACTCAGGATTCGAAACAACGTCAAAAAGGCTCTTATCCAGCTTCTGTGCTAATACTGCTGCTACTTTTTCAGCAGTACCTACCGGTACAGTGCTTTTATTTACAATTACTTTATAGCTATCTATTATACCACCTAAATCATCAGCCACACCCAATACATACCTCAAATCGGCAGCACCGTCTTCGCCCGGAGGGGTAGGCAATGCCAGAAATATGATTTGTGCATCTTTAATACCATCCTTTAAAGAGGTAGTAAACTCTATGCGTTTTTCTTTAATATTTCTTTCCAGCAATGTATCTAAGCCTGGCTCATAAATTGGTGATTTCCCGTTCTTTAATTGCTGTACTTTCTCTTCATTTACGTCTACACACACTACATTATTGCCTGTTTCAGCAAAACAAGTTCCTGTAACAAGTCCAACATACCCTGTACCTATTATTGCTACGCGCATATCGTTAATTAAAAATTTTGCGCAAATGTAGGCATATTTTTCGCCAAAATCAGATATTGACCTTACATATTAGTTTAATTTAAAAATTTTACGTAGAATTGAGGGTTAAACTATTGACTAAAGGATAAACACCCGATTTATGAGTAGCCGTAAATTAATTGGATACACTACAATGTTTTTTGCTGCAGCCGTTTTCATGGTAGTAGCTTGTAAAAAGAAAGATGCGCACGATCCTGCTAACCTTACTAAAGACGATGATAACTATGCTTATGATGATTCAAGAATTCAGCGCACCTTCGAAGATGTACAGTCTATTGGCGATGAGGCATTTAACACAAAAGCGGTAAACCTGAAAGGTGGCAGTATTTTAGGTGTGGGTTGTGCAACGGTTAATCTCGATACAGCTAAGAAAGCTATCACAATTGATTTCGGTAAAACAAATTGCCTTTGCAAAGATGGCAGGTACCGCAGGGGTATTATCTATGTTACTTATACCAAAAACTATAACGACTCGGGTTCTTACCATAACATCTCATTCAAAGATTACTATGTCGATGACAATATGGTTTCCGGTTCTAAAACAGTAGCCAATATGGGTCCTGACCAATACGGCAGACTGTATTTTGGTGTACATATTGACGGCGGTTTGATTTTAGGCGATGGTTCGGGTACTATCAGCAGGGTGGGTTCTTACGTTCGTACCTTTCTCGAAGGTTCGGGCACTATTGCACCTGAAGATGATAAATACCAGATTACAGGTAGCGGTTCTCTTACACGCGCCAGTGGTAAAACTTATACTGTGACTATTAAGAGCGGACTTGTATTGAAAACAAGCTGCAACTGGATAACTGAAGGTATTGTTGAATACGTTTACGCAGGCAGAACAACTTCTCTCGACTACGGTTTAGGTGGCTGTGACGACCAGGCAAAACTGAATGTGAACGGTAACTATAGCTGGATTACTTTAAGATAATATCCAGTACAGAATATCATTGGACAGCAGCCTTACAGCTGCTGTTTTTTTATGTTATTTTGTATTTCATAAAATCATTCAACCATGGCTAAAGAATTCATGTTGTACATACGCAATGCAGGCAATGCAAAAGCTGCTTTATCTGCCGATGAACATCTGGCATTTGTAAAACAATGTGAAGTATATATCGGCGAACTGAAATCAAAAGACAAACTGATAGCCGCACAACCTATAGTGCGCGAAGGTGTTGTTATTACAAAACAAAATGACAACTGGCAACAAATAGCAGTAGACCCGAACAAAGAAGTGCAGGTAAGCTATTACCACATAAAAGCAGACAGCATGGAAGAAGCCATAGCTATTGCAAAAGACAATCCGGAATTTGCGTACGTGCCTTCTGCAACTATTGAAGTACGCCCAATAAAAACTAAAGAAGAGCAGACGAATTTTGTGTATCCGAAATGAGGACCTGATTAACCACTATTTTTATCAATAAATAAATTGTTCATGAACTTAACATACCTGTATATATCATTAGCATTGGTCGTAGTAATAATTATCGGCTGTAATAGTAAGAGCAACACTAAAAACAACAACACTAATGACGACTCAACACAACAAATGAAAGTTCATAAATTAGATAATAATCCGTACGAAGGTTTAAGAAATCAAGCGTTTAGTATTACTCCCGAGCAAATTGGCATAACACTAGATAAAAGCCAAACTAAAGTCTATGGCGTAATTATGGATTGGAATGTAGGCGATGGCGTTGTTACCCTTGTGTCATTTCTTTCCGGTGATGCAAGCATGTACTTAAGCTCAGGTGGCGCTGTCATTGGTGGAGGTCAGCACATCAATATAAAAAATGCAGCTTTATCATTTATTCACAAATCAGAAAGCGATTTAAAAAACGCATCAGAAAGTAAAACAAATGAATTACCTGGCAATGATGTAATAAAATTTTATTTGCTAACAAATAATGGAAGATTTGAATTGGAAGAAAAGATGGAGAATATAGAAAATAAGTCTTCGACACTCAGCTCCTTATTTGAAGAAGCTAATAAGGTTATTACAGAACTACGACTTACTTCAGGTAATTAATACAATCAATCAACACCTCGCAAGCTTTCCTTATTTCTTCTTCTGTTATGTTCAGAGGTGGTGCTATGCGTATGCAATTGGAGGCAAATAAAAACCAATCGGAGAATACGCCTTTATCAATACAGTTACTCAATACCTGCATCACTTTTTCAGCACTTTCCATTTCTATTGCCATCAGCAAGCCTTTGCTTCTTACAGCTTTAATTGTAGGGTGCGCTAATAATGATTTGAATAATGCTGCTTTCGATTCAACCTGTTGAATAATATTTTCATTCAGCAATACCTGCATCGCTGCCATGCCCGCAGCGCAGCTTACAGGGTGTCCTCCGAAAGTTGTGATATGTCCCAATACAGGATTATCCGTAAATGCCTGCATATGCTGATGCGAAGAAATAAAAGCACCTAACGGCATACCACCACCTAATGCTTTACCAAGTAGTAATATATCAGGCACCACATTATAATGTTCAAAACCCCAAAGCTCACATGTTCTGCCAAAGCCGCATTGAATCTCATCAAATACTAACAGCGCTCCTGTTTCGGTACATTTTTTTCGCAGGGCTTTTATCCATTCAGTTTTGGGCTCAATTACTCCTGCTTCGGCTTGCACGGTTTCAACAACTACGCAAGCAGTGTTTTCATTAATAGCTTCTATCAGTTCTTTGCTGTTATAATCATAATGCCATACTCCCGGCATTAGCGGACGAAAGGCATTGCGCCAGTATTCATCACCCATAAGGCTTAGCGCACCTGTTGTGCTGCCGTGGTAGCTATTGTTACAAGCTATGATATCTGTTCTTCCTGTTATTCTCTTTGCCAGTTTGATGGCACCTTCTGTAGCTTCCGTACCCGAGTTGGTAAAATATACACAGTCGAGGCTGGGAGGCAGATGCTTTGTCAGCAATTGTGCATACAACACCTGTGGGCTTTGCACTAATTCACCGTACACCATCACATGCATGTATTTTTCTGCCTGTTGTTTTACGGCATCCACCACCGCAGGATGGCAATGCCCGATGTTACATACACTAATACCACCAATCAAATCGAGGTATGCCTTTCCATCCGCGTCATATAAGTAGCTTCCTTTTGCAGAAGTAATATGCAATCCCACCGGTGCGGGTGAGGTTTGTGCTACATGCTGTAAAAACAAATTACGGATGTTCATGCCACTACTTTTTTTCTATGCCTAACTCTTTTGCTTTCGCTATTACAAACTGATATGCTGCATCATAATTATTCGGTATCACACCATCCAGTATAGCTTCGCGTACCGCAGTTTTCAATACACCTACATCACGTGATGGTTGTAGATTGAACAGTTGCATAATCTCTGCACCATCAATAGGGGGTTGCCAGTTGCGTATCTTATCACTCTCCTCTACTTCTTTCAGGCGTTCCTTTACCAATTCAAAGTTTTCGAGGTAGCGTTTTACTTTTTGCTTGTTCTTCGATGTGATATCACTTTCGCACAATATCATCAGGTCTTCCAGGTCATCGCCTGCATCAAACAGCAATCGCCTCATGGCAGAATCGGTAATATCTTCTTTGGTCAAACTGATTGGGCGCAAATGTAGTCCTACCAGTTTTGCCACATATTTCATCTTATCATGCAGTGGTAGTTTCAATTGCTTGAATATCTTCGGCACCATTCTTTCTCCTACTGCATCATGTCCGTGAAATGTCCAGCCATGCCCTTGTTCAAAACGCTTGGTTGGGGGCTTGGCTATATCATGCAATAATGCAGCCCAGCGCAGCCAGAGGTCTTCGCTACGGTTGGCTACATTATCAAGCACTTGCAGTGTGTGGTAAAAATTATCCTTATGCCCTTTCCCTTCTACTATTTCTACACCTGCCAGCTCTACCAATTGCGGAAAGAATTCTTTTAATAACCCGGAACGATATAATAAATCAAAACCAATTGATGGTTTTGGTGTCAGCATTATTTTATTCAGCTCATCTGCAATACGTTCTGCCGATACTATTTTGATGCGTTGTTTGTTTCGGGCAATCGCATCAAATGTTTCAGGTAATATTTCAAAATGCAATTGATTGGCAAACCTGATGCAACGCATCATCCTCAGCGGGTCATCTGAAAAAGTGATATCCGGGTCCAGCGGTGTGCGCAATATCTTGTCCTCTAAATCCTTCAAACCATTGAACGGGTCAACCAGTTTGCCATAGTCTTTTTTATTCAGGCTGATGGCTAAAGCGTTTACTGTAAAATCGCGCCTGTTCTGGTCATCTACTAACGTACCTGCATCTACTTCTGGCTTGCGCGAATGTTCCGCGTAGGATTCTTTCCTTGCACCTACAAACTCTACATCAAAATCATTGATACGAAATTGTGCAGTACCAAAGTTTTTAAAGAAACTAACTGTTGGCTTTTTAGGAAAAGTCTCTGCTACAGCATGCGCCAACGCAATACCATCACCTACACATACTATATCGGCGTCTTTTGTTTTGCGGTTCAATAATTTATCGCGCACAAAACCGCCTATCAGGTAACACTCTACATTCATTTGTTGTGCTGCCTTCCCTATCCTGTCGAATAAGCTCAATTCTTCTTGTGTACAGTTTATATCCATTCGGTGGTAAAGCTAAAACAAGTATTTAGGGACGTAAAACTTTTATCTCTCCATCATCATCTATTTTCACCAGGCTCGATGGTTGTCTTGCAACCATATCATCCTGCCTGTATTGTACCACATAATCAACGGATTGTTTTATGCTGTCCGTTACATCATTAAATGTTGCCGGGCTGGGTTGTCCGCTGAGGTTGGCAGAAGTTGATACCAAAGGTTTGCGCAATCTTTTAATCAATGCCTTGCAAAACGGGTCATCCGTTACCCTGATGGCTATACTCCCATCTTCAGCTGTGAGCATGTCCGGCAAATCAACCGCACCCTCATATATTACAGTTGTGGGCTTTTCAAATGCATCCACCATGGCAATAATGTCAGGCGGGGGTGCAGCAACGTACTGCAATACATCCTTACTTTCAGCCAGCAGTATGATAAAGCTCTTGTCTTTGGGCCTTTGTTTTATATTATATATCTTTTCTATAGCTTCCTCATTCAGCGCATCACAACCTATACCCCATATCGTATCTGTCGGATAAAGGATGGTACCACCCGAATCCAGTGCTTTAATACATTCTTTTATATCTATTTCAAAATCTATCATATTTCTATGCCTATTTCAGTTTTTATCTCTAAATTTGAAATCCTGGCAAAAATAACATACTTAACAGGGGTTTAACACACCTTTTAAGTCTTGCTGGCTGTCTTAGGTATTAAATTTGTAATTATTATCGTAAAAAGTTCTACAACAATGAAAAAATTATTACTTACGCTGAGCCTGGCTATTGTAGCTACAGGTATGACTTACGCTCAAGAAAAACCTCAAACGGCTGCAACAACACCTCCTCCGCAGGAGTCAGCTTCTACCTTGAAACCTGAAAACCTGGAATTCAAAGATGAGATCCATGATTTTGGTACAGTAGCCGAAGGTGGTGACATCACTTATGAATTTGCTTTCAAAAACACAGGTAAAGAGCCAATCATCATCAATTCGGTGAATGTGTCTTGCGGTTGTACAACACCTACAGCTCCGAAAGATCCGATTTTACCGGGTAAAAAAGGAACTATCCCTGTAACTTACCATACACAAGGACGTGTAGGCCAGTTCAACAAAGCTATTACTGTTGTATCTAATGCAGGTACTAAAGTGATCACTATCAAAGGTACTGTTGAAAAAGCGCCTGAAAACTCAGCACCGGCTAACAAGTCGATGGTAAAAATGAACTAAGAGAATTTATTCTTTTATAAACATAAGACAGGAATATGAAACAGTTGATTGTATCAATAATGTTGGTTGCTGTGGCATTCGTTGCTAAAGCACAACAAGCAGAATTCAAATTCAAAGATGGTGACACTCACGATTTCGGTACGCTGAAAGAAGGCCCTGTTGCTGAATATGCTTTTGAATTCACCAACGTAGGTAAAGAACCTTTGATTATTGTAGATGCTAAAGCAGATTGCGGTTGTACTACGCCAGAGTGGCCAAAGCCACCCATTATGCCAGGCAAAACAGGAAAGATCATTGTTCGTTACACTACGCAAGGTCACGTAGCTCCATTCAACAAACACATTTACGTAAAATCAAACGCAAAAGTGCCCGGCGACAGAGAACGTTACGACCTGCAAATTAAAGGTGTTGTTGTAGCAGCAAAAGATCCTGAGCCTGCAAAACACAATTAGTTTTTGACAACATTTCATGAATAATAGATAGTCCTGCAAAATTGCGGGACTATTTTTTTATGCCTAATTTTGCGCCATGCCAGTAATATCGCATCGCGGGGCCCAGATGCCCCCTTCTCCCATTCGTAAGTTAGTACCCTTTGCAGAAGCTGCTAAAAAACGTGGTACTAAAGTTTACCACCTGAATATAGGCCAGCCTGATATTGAAACACCTAAAGCCATTATGGACGCTGTGCGTAATGTCAAAATGAAAGTGCTGGAATATAGCCACAGCGCCGGCATGGAAAGCTATCGTAAGAAACTGGTGGAATATTATAAGCGCAATAACATAGATATTAATCACAACCAGATAATTGTTACTACAGGTGGCTCTGAAGCTATCCTGTTTGCCATTATGAGTTGTATGGACCCGGGCGATGAGATCATCATACCGGAACCTTTCTATGCTAACTATAACGGATTTGGTACCAGTGCAGGTGTAAAAGTAGTGCCTATACCTTCTTCTATCGAAACAGGTTTTGCGCTACCACCGATTGAGGCATTTGAGAAGGCCGTTACTACCCGTACCAAAGCCATCATGATTTGCAATCCTAATAATCCTACAGGTTATTTGTACAGCAAAGAAGAGCTGGAAGTGCTAAAGGAAATATGTTTGAAGCATGACCTCTTCCTTTTTAGTGATGAGGCTTATCGTGAATTTTGCTACGACGGCCGTAAACATATTTCCGCACTTTCATTAGAAGGGCTGGAAGAACACGCTATCCTTATGGATACTATTTCTAAACGTTATAGTGCCTGCGGTGGACGTATAGGTGCATTTGTTACTAAGAATCAACAAGTGCTGGATGCTGCAATGAAATTTGCACAGGCACGTCTTAGCCCGCCATCATTCGCACAGATATTAGGTGAGGCTGCCGTTGACTTACCACTGAATTATTTTGACGAAGTACATGCTGAATATAATGCCCGCCGCGATTTGCTGGTAAAACGCCTGCAAGCTATGCCTGGTGTTACCTGCCCGCTACCGGGTGGTGCATTCTATGCAATGGCAAAACTACCCGTTGATGACAGCGAACGTTTCTGCCAATGGTTGCTGGAAGAGTTTTCATATAACGGTGCAACAGTAATGATGGCACCTGCTGCAGGTTTCTATGCTACGCCTGGCAAAGGCCGTAACGAAGTACGATTGGCTTATGTACTAAATACAGAAGACATAAATGCTGCAATGGACTGTTTAGAACAAGCTTTAAAAGAATATAAATAACGAAAGCCCCGAAAGGGGCTTTTTTATACTTCTACATTTGCAAACTGAAACTTAGCACCATCAAACAATCCTTTATCACTCAGTTTCAGAGCAGGTATCACCAACAATGCCATAAAAGACAAAGTCATATAAGGAGCTTTGAGTGATATACCCAGTTCTTTTGCTTTAGCATCTATAGCCGAATAAGCAGCAGCTACTTCATACCCTTCTTTATCGCTCATTAATCCGCCTACAGGCAATGGCATTACTTGCATATCATCACCATCTACCACCGATATACCGCCTTTACAATCTATCAGAGCATTTACTGCATTGCATATAGATATATCATCAACACCCACAGCGATAATATTATGGCAATCATGCCCAACAGTAGAAGCTATTGCGCCTCTCTTCAATCCAAAATTCCTGATGAAAGCTGTGGCAACTGGCGCTTCAGGAGTATAACGATTTACAACAGCCAGTTTTAGTATATCATTTTCAATATCACTTACTATACACCCATTCTCTGTTTTAGCTGGCAATTGCAATTCATTTGTTACAAGCTGCCCTTCAATAGCTTCTATAACCCTTATTGTTGGCGATAATGCAGATGTCTTTACAACAAAATCAGTTACATTCTTTTTATTGGCAGTGAAATTATTCAACAACGGCACTTCTACTCGGTTCAGTTTCGATTTACCACTCTCTGCTACCAGCTCTCCCTTGATATAAGTTTGCTGTACATCAAAATCTTCCAGGTTATTCACTACAACAAAATCAGCAGCATCACCAATCCTTAACAATCCCACAGGCAGTTTATAATGCTGTACAGGATTTATACTTGCAGCCCTCAACACATCATACAAATCGTACCCATTTTGCAAAGACCGTTTTACTAATCCATTGATGTGATGCAATACCAACTCATCAGGGTGTTTGTCATCGCTGCAAAACATAACTTTATCAGGATGCGATTGCAATAAACAATGCAATGCCTCATAGTTCTTGGCAGCACTGCCCTCACGAATGATGATGTTCATTCCTGCTGCTATTTTATCCAGTGCCTCTTCAAGGGTAAAACACTCATGGTCTGTTGTTATACCTGCCGATGCATAATCTATAGCTTGCTGACCTCTCAATCCCGGGGCATGTCCATCTATAGGCTTACCTATACGTTTTGCAGCATCCAGCTTTGCCATCACTTCGGCATCTTTAAACAACACACCTGGGTAGTTCATCATTTCTGACAGGTACCAGATATCAGGATTCCTCAAAAGTTGCTCGGTTGCTTTCGAGTCAATAACTGCACCTGCAGTTTCAAAGAATGTTGCAGGTACACAAGAAGGTGCTCCAAAGAAGAATTTGAAATTAGTCTGTTTGCTGTTATCAATCATATACTGCACACCTGCTACTCCGCATACATTCGCAATTTCATGCGGGTCTGATACGGTAGCTACAGTACCATGCACAGTTGCCATCCTGGCAAACTCTGTGGGTACTAACATGGAGCTTTCAATGTGAATATGTGCATCTATAAAGCCCGGGAGAATATATTGTGCAGGAACATTTTTTGCCTCTTCAACATGAGCAATAACCCCATCCGTTACAGTAATGGTTGCAGGATACGTTTTGCGCTGATGCAGGTCAATCAAATGGCCTGAAATGGTAAATGATGGCATGACAACAGAATAACACCTAAGGTACTACATAATCGTTTTACCTTCTCTCGCCATTTGCACTTTCATACTGATAAGCTGCATCATAGCAGCAGCACGACTCTTAGCCTTTTCAGCTATCTCGCCTGCAAACAATTCATCTATGGTTTCAAACCATAGCCTTAGCCATTGTTCATAATGCTCTTCTTTCAGCGGCATTTTATTATCAATGTCTATGTGTTTTTTCATGGGATTACCCGTATATCCGGCGTTTGCAAATAATACCGTATCCCAGAACTGATACATTATTGGTAAGTGGTGCGACCAATCTTCGCCAATGATGCTATCAAAAATGTAACCTATGATGTTGTCCTTCCTTACCTTATCATAAAAACTGTTAACCAGTAACTGTATATCTTCAACTGTGTTTATATCTGCCATATTGTAAAGTTATGGCGTAAATACGGAAGTCAGCTTTGAATATGCGGTCTAAATATGTAATTTGGATAATCCAACACCTACCTAAAAATGTTTCGCTGCCTGTCAGTTATATTACTCTCGTTTTTTTCACATTATATATATGCCGGTGCAGATAGTACTTCGTGGATTCATCTTACATTGAATGAGGGTTTGCCATCCAACCATATCTATTCTGCAATGCAAGATCATAATGGATTTATATGGATAGCAACTGACAATGGAGTTGTAAAATTCGACGGGTACAATTTCAGGGTTTTCAACACTAACGACGGTTTACCTACTAATGATGCGTGGGAATTTTATGAAGATAGCTATGGCCGCATTTGGCTCTATTGTTATGCGCAACAAATAGGCTATATCAAGAATAACATTTACAGAAAGGTCAACTTTACTTTCCCCGACGTCACGAAACCAACGAATATTACCCAAATGGGAAACTTAGTATTTTTTGGACTATCCTACCATGTTGGCACATCTTATTTGGTTGCTATAGACAGTAATGATAATGCAACATCATTACCCTTACCATATAAAATTGCACCGCCATATTCAATACACAGTTCAACTATCATGTATTCTGCCGGCGTCAAGTGTTATTATTTATTAAGCTATAAGAGTGGTAAGCTTACGCATACTATGTTATGCAAAACCCCAACCCGATCCGAAGCATATAATCATACCATTACATTTGGCGACACAAAAGGTGAGTTATTCTTATCTGACAAAGGTTCGACAAAATATGATATTATCGATTTATACAATTGCAAATTCGACTCGTTATCTCTTGCAGAACTAGGATGCGATAAAGACGAAAGGCTGGTATTAACAAATATAAAAGGTGATACTGCTATACTCATTACAACTAAAAAAATCATTAGGTTTTCTACGCCTGACAGAAAGCTCTGTGACAGTTGGAACTATTCAAATCTTTTTAATAATGCCGGCGATGTTGTTCACAGATTAATAGATAATCATAAAAACATCTGGATTTCTACCAGTAACGGAGCCTACCTGTATGCAAAAAATAAAATGCAGTTAAACAAAACGCCGTTAATAAAATCTTCTTTATTAGCCTTCTGCGGCAAACTCAGCAACGGGGATATTACCTGGTACGATTATGGCAACAAGACGGTTATTACACAAAGTCCAAACGGGCATCTTACTTTTAAAAAATCTCCTGATAACTTGCTAAGCTGTGCAGATAATGGTAATGGTATTACACTTAATGCATATCAGCGAAATTTGTTTATTGATAATCGCAACAAAAATATCCATGATCTCATCAGTTCGCGCTATCATTTTATTATTTCAGACTATAAAAGAATCGATTACCTGGATCTGGCAGATGAACCGGAATTGATGAGCCCTTTGGGGATAAGGTTACCTGATACTTTGAGACCCATTATTTACAAGCGCCTTATCAAAATGCAATTCATCGATGATAACATTTTCATTGCAGTAACACCTCGCGAATATATATTATCAGATATCCGGGATTCAGTGATTATAGTAAAAGAGATTTTAAATACAAAACTTACCGGCTTAGCTTATGACACAGTTAATAAGGTAGCTTGGGCATATAATAGCAATAAAATATATGGATATGATATACCCAATAAAAAACTGACCACCTACAACGAAAACTTAATGCATTCGATAGGTATTGGTCAAATTACATCAGTAGCAACAGATAGGTTTGGGAATATATATATTCTATCCGGAACAAAACTGGTGGCCTGTGACAATAAGTTCAAAAACATTGTAACCCTCTCTACCAATATCAACCTGAATGATGTAAAAATCAACACTAACAAGAACAACTTAGTCCTTTCAGGCAAATTTGGCATCGGGTATATTCCTATTATAGGTGCATTACAATTTGGTAAAATTCGTGTCATTCCCAATACTCCTTTTCCTGCATACAATAAAGTGAATGACATAGTATTCACCAATAGCGATACGACTATTTTACTAAACACTGACAAAGGCCTTTTTGATTATTCAATGAGCGAATTACTGAATACATCACAAACAATATCTCCTACTCAGTTGTTTAAAGTTGTCGTTCATAATGCGAATACAGAGCAAGCTTTACAACATAACGATACAATATCATGCCCCTCCGGCAGCAAAAAAATCACACTCGATGCCATCAACTTTTATGGCGCAGGTAATAGAAAATATGTTTACCGTATTGGCAATGATAAATGGCAACAAACTTTATCCGGTGAAATAATCATTACAGACCTTAAACCGAATGTTTATTACACCGTCACTTGCAGTGTATACGACGACTTGTGGGAAAGCAATCAAAACACATTCGTTATCTACGTCCAACCTATGTGGTATCAAACAACCCTATGGACGCGTATCTTCTGGATATTAGGCATACTAGCTGCCATAGTATTAGTATTGCTAACAGTCATCATCACTAAATACTACGTCAATAAAGCTAATGCAAAGAGAGGCAAATTACTTGACCTTGAATTGCGTGCCATACACTCCCAGATCAACCCGCACTTTATCTTCAACTCACTCAGTTCGGCATTATATTTTATCAACCGTAAAAAAACTGATGAAGCTTACGAGCATATCAGTAAGTTTTCAAAACTACTGCGCTCTTATCTAAAATCATCGCAGGAACGCTATACCATTTTGGCAGAGGAAATTGACATGCTAAAAAATTATATTGAGCTGCAACAAACCCGTTTTGAATCTAAATTTGATTACAATATTGAAGTAGAAAACAAAATACCTGCTAACAGTATCAAGATACCTTCTTTACTATTACAACCACTGGTAGAAAATGCCATTAATCACGGGCTATTTCATAAACAGGGTAAAGGCCACCTTAGTATTAAATTCACTCAAGGAACGACCAATGATGAATTGATCTGTACTATTGAAGACGATGGCGTAGGCAGGGCACGCGCACAAGAAATAAAAGAACAAAGTGATGCCCAATACAATTCTTACGGCACCAAACTGACACAAAAATTGATAGACATCTTCAAAGAATATGAGTATATGAACATATTTTTGGAGTATATTGATAAAGCAGAACCCAAAACCGGAACCATTGTAAAACTGACCTTAAAAAACCTTAAGTATGCTACGTAATATTAAATGCATTATTGTAGATGACGAACCCAAAGCCATCGACCTGTTATCATCAAGACTTAAAATATTATTCCCGGACATTACAGTTTTGGGCTCATATACCGATTGGCAATCTGCCGTAGAAGCTATACGCAAAAATGAATTCCACATCCTTTTTTTGGATGTGAATATGCCTGAGAAGACAGGTATTGATTTCCTCAAACTGTTTCCCAACAATACTTTCGAGGTTATCTTTATTACTGCCCATAGCGAGTTTGCACTACAGGCCATCAAATTTTCTGCTGCAGGTTATGTACTAAAACCTATAGACGATTACGAACTTTCCTTTGCTGTAAATAAAGCAATAGAAAACTTAAGCCCCGTTAGTAATAAACATCACGATACACCTGCAAATACAAATAACTATAAAATAGGCATACCCAATGTTAAGGGCATTGATTACCTGAACGCTGATGATATCCTATATTTTGAAAGCGTTAATAAATACACCAAAGTAGTCACTAAAGAATACAGCATCATTAGCTCTTACAACCTCGGAGAATTTAAAAAAATCATTAATGCTGATATTTTTTTCCAGCCACACCGCTCTTATATCATCAACCTGCATCACATCAAACGTTATGAAACATCAGGCTCACTCATTATGGCCGATAACATGAATATTCCCATTTCCAAAAACGTAAAAACAGAGTTTCAGACCGTTTTTAACAGTATTACACGCACTGCAGGGCACTAATCATATTTCCATTCGTTCAACCAAAACGTCCTTTCGTCGAACGAAACCGACCTTTCGTTCAATGACGGAACGAAATTCATTGAGTATCAGCTACTTTAGTAGTAGCAAATGAGCAATCGTTTGCGGCTTCGCAAATGCTGGCCCCTTATACCCTAGTTATGATTTGAATTACTCTTTACGCTTTTTACCCCCTACCTGTAATCTTATAATATGGCACATGAATATGTGCCATTTTTTTATGCGTTTACCAACAGGCAGAAAACCTCTCCCGGACCGTGTACCCCTACTACAAGGGTTTTTTCTATATCAGCCGTACGGCTTGGCCCCGTGTTCAGGTTTATCATTGATGGCAGGTCGTTACCATATTTCTTTTTCAGGGCATCCATCGCATTTTGAATATCCGGCACCACCTGGTCGGTATAGGCTACTATGATATGAACAGGGTAAAACACCGTAGAGGTGCGCCCCATGTTTTGTTTACTGCTGAGCAATACAGAACCTGTACGTGCAGCTAAAAATTCACAACCGGTAATGCAGGCATTAGCCTTATCATTATGAATATCTACGGGATGAACGATGTTGATTTTATTATTCTGAAACAGTTGCAGCAAACGTGGCTCTGCACAATACAGTTCTGTCCATCCGCGACTGTCGTATAAGTCACCTATAGCTTCTAATGCCTGTTGTTCGTTATGGCAAAAAATGAACTTGCCCCCCAATTGTATAAACGCATCTGCAAATGTTTCCTCCAGCGATGTACCATCACCTGCATATAGCTGTGTGCCGGCTTCTTTTTCCGCTTCGGGAAAAGGCATGGGTAATTTATCCTGCCCCAGGCTCTTACGTATACGGCTCAGTATATTTTCTCTTGCTTTAGATGTTTTGAACGTTTGCATCGGACGTAAAGGTAAATAATAGAAATACGAATATCTAATATCGAAATCCTAACTATATATTAGCTATTTCGAGCTTTCGACTTATTACTTACTACTTACGACTAATACGTACCTTTGCCCAGCATTATGACACAGGAATACCTGAAGGAAATGCGCGAACGGGTACAGCACCTGCACCGCTTTCTGAAAATTGAAGAACGTTTAGCTAAAATTGAGAATGACCGTACACTTACCCTCGCCCCGGGTTTCTGGGACGATAATACACGTGCCACAGGTATCCTTAAAGAAATAAAAGTCAATAAATACTGGGTTGACCTGTACGATGCAGTAAATACTACTGTAGAGGATTTTGCTATCCTGTTCGAGTTTTGGAAAGATGGCGCAGCTACCGAAGAAGAAACACAAGAAGCTTACGACAAAGCACTGAAAGCTATAGACGACCTCGAGTTCAAATCTACTCTCAACGAACCAGAAGATGAGATGCATGCTGTAATGGTTATCAACTCGGGGGCAGGTGGCACGGAAAGCCAGGACTGGGCAGAGATGTTGCTGCGTATGTATCGTATGTATGGCGAAAAACAAGGATGGTCGGTTGCAGAAATAGATGTGCAGTATGGCGATGGTGCAGGTATCAAACAAGCTACTATAGAATTTGACGGTGAATTTTCTTACGGCTTGCTAAAAGCAGAAAGCGGTGTGCATCGTTTGGTGCGCATATCTCCTTTCGATAGTAATGCCCGCAGGCATACTTCTTTTGCATCGGTATATGTATATCCTTTGGTAGATGACAGTATTGAAATAGAAGTGAATCCTGCCGATGTAGAATGGGAATTTTACCGTGCAGGTGGTAAGGGCGGACAAAACGTAAACAAGGTAGAAACAGCCGTGCGCCTGAAGCATAAACCTACAGGCATTATCGTAGAGTGTCAGCAGGCACGTACACAGGGCGAGAACCGTGAGAAGGCGATGAAGATGCTGAAAAGCCGTTTGTACGAAGAAGAATTGCGTAAGCGTGAGGAATTGAAAAATGCAGCTAACAGCAACAAGAAAAAAATAGAATGGGGTTCACAGATACGTTCTTATGTATTCCACCCTTATAAAATGATAAAAGACCACCGCACCGATTATGAGGTGGGCAACGTAGGACCTGTAATGGATGGTGAGATAGACGATTTCATTAAGGCTTATTTGATGACCATGAAAGAAGAATAATGAGCGAGGCTAAAAAAATATTTGACTTCCGTTTACTGCGCCGCATCTTTTCGTTTGCTGCACCGTATAAGAGGGGCTTTTATTTTTCCATGCTTATGTCGGTAGTGCTGGCTGCATTAGCACCACTACGTCCGTACCTGATACAATACTCTGTAGATAAATACATCAACAACAACCTGCTGAATGCGCTCATATCTATCAGCATCATTCAGTTGGTGATACTGCTGATAGAAAGCGGTTTGCGCTTTTGGTTTTTATACCGCATCAGCTGGCTGGGGCAAAGCGTGGTGAATGATATGCGCAAAGGCACGTTCAGAAAGATACTGTTTCAAAACATTGGCTTCTACGACCGCACACCTATTGGCACGCTCACCACACGTACCATCAACGATATAGAAGCTGTAAACGATGTATTCTCAGAAGGCATTATTTCTATCATAGCAGATGTGCTCACCATTATAGCCATAATTATTGTCATGTTCATTACCGATTGGCGATTGACATTGATTTGCCTTATACCTTTCCCATTGCTGATTGTCGCAACCTATTATTTTAAAGAGAGCGTCAATAAATCTTTTCAGCGTGTGCGCAATGCAGTGGCTGCTATCAATGCCTTTGTGCAGGAGCATCTTACAGGTATGTATATCGTGCAGGCTTTTGCAGCAGAAAGCCGCGAGATGAGCAAGTTCAAAGCCATCAACAAAGAACACCGCAATGCCAATATCAAAGCCATATTTGCTTATTCCGTTTTCTTCCCGATAGTAGAAATTATACTGGCACTGTCTATGGGTTTACTGGTATGGTATGGAGCTGTGCGTATGCTCAATTATCATGTAACACCCGGTGTGGTGATAGCCTTTGTAATGTACCTCAACCTGCTCTTCCGTCCACTGCGCATGATGGCTGATAAATTCAACGTACTGCAAATGGGTATGATAGCGGGCGAGCGTGTATTTACCGTTTTAGATAGCGATGAACATTTAAAGAGCAATGGCAATTATGCACCGTCGCAGATTAGTGGCAGGGTTGAATTCAGGGATGTACACTTCAGTTACAAACCCGGTACGCCTGTATTAAAAGGCATATCGTTTGAGATACCTGCAGGCAAAACAATGGCTGTTGTTGGACATACAGGTGCTGGTAAAACATCTATCATCAGCATACTTAATCGTTTATACGAGATTGAGAGCGGCAGCATATTGATTGATGGCAAAGAATTGCATGGCTATGATATCTATGCCCTGCGCGAACATATAGGTATTGTACTGCAGGATGTATTCCTATTCTCGGGTACTATTTACGAGAACATTACACTGCGCAATAACGATATACCATTAAGTAAAGTAGAGGACGTGTGCAAGCTCTTAGGTATACACGATTTTATCCTTCGCTTGCCGAGTGGTTATAACTATGATGTGATGGAGCGTGGCAATACTTTATCGCAGGGGCAAAGACAGCTTTTATCTTTTGCACGTGCATTGATATATAACCCTTCTATTCTTATTCTTGATGAAGCCACATCATCTGTTGACAGTGAAAGTGAACAACTCATACAACGTGCTATCGATACCATGATAACTGGACGAACTTCTATTGTCATTGCTCACCGTTTATCTACCATTCGCAGGGCAGATGAGATAATCGTTATGGACAAAGGGCAAATCATAGAACGCGGTAATCATGCATCTCTTATAGCTGCAGGTGGCGAATATTACAAACTATATACAGCCGTAGAAAAGGAAAAAGAAAAGGTGATGTAAAGTATTAGGATGCTTATATTTACTATAAGCATAATCGTATGAAGTGCATTCTCGTATTCATTCTGACATCAATTTTATGTTTCTTCTACCCAAATATAGCGGATGCACAAGAAGATTTTAGGGTAACTGTTACTTCTAACCGCGATACACTTTATCCAACCTTAGACAGCTTTTCCTTCACGACTATATATAACACTAGCGAAATTTTAAATGTAAAAATCAAGAACGTAAGCAATAAGAAATTTCAAAGGTCTCGCTACGTATTAAATGCAACTTATGAAGATGAAAATTTTAATCAGGATGATGACTTTTACTTCATAACAGAAAAGCTTAACACTAAATCAAAATTTGAAAAATATCTCTGCCATTGGGCCGATATTGACCCTATATACTATCCTGACATTCCTCAGGATACTATCAAGCCAGGTGATACAATTCCAACTTTTCAAACAGATGACCCGTTTATTATTAACGGGTACGAAAAAGATGGAGTGTATAGGGTACATGCTGTATATAGATACAACAGGGGCAAGAAAAAACGGGAATATAAATCCAATTATGTAAAATTCTTTTTTATCGAGGATACTGTTGAGAAAAAGCCAATTAATGAATTGTACAGTATGGCAAAACAACAATTCGATAGCGCACACTATTATAAAGCAGGGCAATTATTCCGTTATATTTTCCTCAAAGACATACATACCGCAGACATATATTATCAGTTAGCGTTGTGTTACGTAAAAACAGGTAATTATACCAATGGGCAGACATTTATGGAAGAAGCTATCCATCTATCTCCAGAAAATATTGATTATCGCAAAAGGTTAATTGACATTTTTATTCAGGCGGAATTGTTTGATGATGCTCGTAAAGCTTCTGACAGTTTAAACAAATTATTAAAAAAGAATTCAAAAGAATTTTCGCAGCAATACGACAGTAACTATATCGCCAAAAAACAACTTGAGACAGAATTTGCAGAAATAAAAAAATATATAACTGACTCATCTATGTCGCCAAATGCATTGCTTCAAAAACTGGATAGCTTTTATGTTGAAAACAAATTAATACATGCTGAATTTGCAGTAAATGAAGTATTGAAATTACGTGATGATCGCTACGCTTTTTTATACAAAGCAAGGCTCTACCACAAGAAAAAGGAATATAAAAATGCCATCCGGACAGTAAATAAATCCATCGCGATCATGCCAAATTATGATTGGGCTTATGCTGACAGAGCTTGTTATTATTTTGCGCTCAATAAATACGATAAAGCACTCAAAGACATTACAAAAGCAATACAATTATCACCTGATAAAATTGACTTCTATTTTATTCGCATAGGTATTTTAAATGCACTAAAGGACTACAATGGCGCATGCAATGATATAAATAAGATTTCTAGATTGGATATTCAACATCAGCTTACATCTTATTTAGAAGAATTAACTCAGCAATATTGCAAGTAGTTATTTCACCTTCTTATCCAGCCAATCGCCTATGGTTTGTAATGCTGTTGGTGAGAATGTTTCATCCAAATCACCATACTCGGCAGTGTTGCATTGTTTACATGTCTGGAACAAGTGGTTCAGCCCCGGCAGTTCTTTGGTTTCGTAAGATTTGCTTTTGCTCTTTTGCAATGACGCCTGTATACCTGCAAGATTGCTCTTTGCGAGTACCTGCACATCTTTTTCACCGTTCAGTGCCAGCACCTTACAACTCAATTTTTGCAAAGTAGGTTGCGGGTCGTATTTCAAAAAGTAGTTCAACCATTTGTTATGATACATCATCATGAACTCGTCAATAAAATCTCTTTCTTTCTGAAAATCATTCAATCCTGTCAGCTCTAATGCTTCTTTACTGGCAGTGGGTTTCCATGCTGTAGTTACTTTTATCATCCTGTTTTTCGCATCTTCTCCCGATGTTCCTGCTATGGCAGCCTGTTCCATACCACGATACAGTTTGCGGTATTCGTTCACTACACTTTCACTCACCCCGCCCGATTGCATAATGGCAGCATTCTGGTCTTCCATCATCTCATATACTTTGATACCCGGGCCTGCCAGCATGATGATGAAATCAACATCCTTTCTGTCTGCTGCCACCATAGGGGCTATCATGCCCCCTTCGCTATGGCCTATCATGCCTAGCTTTTTAGTATTCACTTCCTTGCGTGTCTTCAGGTAATCCAAGCCTGTGCTTACATCTTTGGCAAAGTCGAGGCTGGTAAGGTTGTTGGGGTTACCGCCAACAGTAGTTCCGCCCATGCCACGGTCATCTACACGCAATACGATATAACCTTTCTTGGTGAGGTAGTCTGCTATTACCATAAATGGCTTGTGCCCTTTTATTTCACCATCACGGTTTTGAGAACCCGAACCCGATATCAGTATCATGGCAGGATGCGTCTTACCATCTTTAGGTATGGTAATGGTAGCACCATAAGTCATGCTTTTATCTGCATTCTGATACGTTACTTCTTCACTGGTATAACTGAACGGTGGCTGTGGTGTTTGCGGCTTGAATATCTCCGCAGGCTTTTCTGTTCTTTTCATTTCCAACGGTATAGATGCGCCGCCCTGGAACCATGCACCTACTATTTCATCGCCCATCAGTAAGCCTTTGTACTGAATACCGAGGCTGCTCATATCAAACAGTGCAGTATCATTATTTAATGACGCGTTCTGCACGCCTATGCCCGTCACGCCCTGGTCGGGGCTATCCATAGTGGCAGATAATTTGCCGTTCGATTCCTTTACCCTGAACACCAATCTTACATCTTTTCCTCCTGCGCTTATTTTGCCTTCCCAGTTGCCTGCCAGTTTGCTTTGAGCAAAAGCCTGGGCAGACACAGCCAGCAGGCAAAGAGCAGCACCTAATGTTTTCATATTCATAAAGCAAATATAAAGCCCATACAGCCCTTGCCCAACGTCAACTGTATATTTATTATCGTATTGTATCCACAATAAAAAGTATGGCGCTCGAGGGTGGATTTAAGCGTGGCTTCATTACCTTTGCACAGCATTCAAAACACCCCTGCGGTATAATGGTTCAATACTTTAAAAATATCAACCGCCAGACGCTGGAGATTCAAAGCCCCGAGGGTGCCAACTGGATAAATGTGACCCCACCTTTCCAGGAGAATGAGATCGACAACCTCTCTGTAGCATTGGGTATCCCCCGCGACTTCCTTACCGATACACTCGATATTGAAGAACGTGCGCGCTATGAGATGGAGGATGAGGTGAAACTCATCGTTATCAAAACACCGGTAGAGAACAAATCGGTGAACGAAAGCGATGCCTATTTCGTAACCATTCCTATATCTGTCATCATTACCGAAAAGCAGCAGGTAGTAACGGTAAACTCTTTTGAGAACGTAGCCATGCGCCGTTTTCTGAACACGTTTGCCAAACGCCATCCTGAACGCCCCGTAATGATGGTGCTGAAGATATTTGAGAAAGTGGTGATGGACTTCCAGGAAGTGCTGAAAGAAATCAACCACCGACGCAATACCTACGAACAGAAACTGTACGATAGCAACCGTAACGAAGAATTACTGGCATTGATGCGTGTGCAGAAATCGCTGGTATACTTCCTTACCGCACTGCGTGCCAATGAACTGCTGCTGATGAAGATGGAACGCACCAACTTCCTCAATTGCAGCGAAGATGAAAAAGACCTGCTGGCCGACCTTATCGTAGAGTTCTCTCAGGCCCTTGAAATGGCAAATACTTATACCAACATCCTTAGCTCTACTATGGATGCCTTTGCCAGTATCATCAACAATAACATGAACATTGTTATTAAACGCCTTACCGCTATAACGATAGTGATATCCGTACCCGGTTTGGTGGCGGGCTTCTTTGGTATGAACGTGGCTTTCCCCGGAGAGAATACACTCAACGGTTTCTTCTTTGCCATCGTCATCTCCATTATCATATCCATACTTACAGCCTGGTACTTCAATAAAAAGAAATGGTTCTAAATGCCGCATCCCAAATTCAACATAAGGGTATACGGAATATGGATACATGAACAGCAACTGCTGGTGAATGAAGAACTGATACGCGGGCAACGCATTACCAAACTACCGGGCGGAGGATTGCATTTTGGCGAAGGCATCATCGACTGCCTGAAACGCGAATGGCAGGAAGAACTGCAACTGGAGATAGAAGTACTCAGCCATTTTTACACCACACATTTCTTTCAGCCATCTGCCTTCGACGACTCGCAGGTTATCAGCATCTACTACCGCGTAGCCGCACAGCCGCAGTCTGCCATACGCAATACCCAACCCAACGAGCGCACCTACTGGCTGCCACTGGCACAGCTTACACCCGACACCTTTTCACTGCCTATAGACAAAGTGGTGGCAGAGATGATACAGGCGTTGTAAACCCTTCCGTCACTCGCAATGCTCGTGCCACCTTCCCTAAGAACAGGGAAGGAATCATATATTTATTAAATTCTCCTCCTGTTTTTAGGAGGAGTACTCCGACGAATGTCGGAGGGAGGTGGTAGAATACACTCCTGTCATTGCGAGGAACGAAGCAATCTCGAGGAATGAGTATTAATCAAAGAAACCTTCTTCCTCAAGTTGCTTATGCTTTTTAATGAGCCTTTCTTTTTGATGTTTTAACCTCGCAATAGCTTGGTTCATTTTATCGATTTGTATGTCGTCAGATAAGCCATAGATTCTAGCATGGTTTTGTAAATCCTTTTCAGTAGTTAATATCTTAAGGTCAAGCTCAGCTATTGCATTCCCTATATCATTATTTAATATCTCTCCTAATAGTATAGAGTTCTCTAGCAATTCTTCAACTACCTTTTCTGTTTGCTTGGCATAGTTTTCGATTTGCCTGTTCGTGCTTTCTTGTAAAGCAGAAATCTGCTTTTCAGTTAATTGTTGTAGATGATTTAATTGTTCCTTTGTTGCTTTCTCAATTTGCTCATTGTTTTGACCCATTATTATAAGTGCTGCAAACAACGGGATAAGAATTGCTCCAAATTGAAGTATAGCATTATTCCAGTCATTCTTACTTATATGGACTGTTACATACCATATAAATCCTACAATGAACATGGCTAATCCAAGCCAGTACCGAAGCCATTTATTTTTCAATTTCATTTCCATAACAATACAATTATGATTTATAAATATTGCTATTATGCCAGTCTATAAATTGACTAGCAGGTTTATCAATCTCCCTAATAGGTAAATACAATAAATTTTTACCATGATATTGATAATATTCTCTGCCATTTTCAAATTCAGTCTTTATTCTGCTACTAATCTCAACTTTTAAGTCATTTGTGATTGTTATGTAACCTGTGTCAAAAAGCTTGTGCATATCTGAGCGTAGTAGTATACCATTAGAAATAAAATGTGGTCCTGATAAAGCATACGGTTTTATATGTGCGGCTTCTAAAACAGGCAATGTTTTCTCACCTGTTATTGCACATCGGCGACTATATGAATCGGTTACCAATACTCGAAAAGCTCCTTGTCCCAATCTTACTTTCGTAAGCACTGATTTACCATATTTTGCATCCGGTTCTTCCAAGATTAATTGACTTTTTTGTCCATCAAGTGTACTATCAACTAAATATTTATCCAATAAGACCTGTACTCTGCTCCATAAGCGATTTCCTATTTCTTCATCCGTATTGTATGATTTTCCTTGCACAATACTACCACTCCAATTTTCAGGAATTTCAATCCAATCTTCTTTTCTAAAGAAAATGGGATTAGTCAGAACTATACAACCAATAATTGGATTAATGTTGTCCTTATCTTGCCTATAATTAAGTATCATTCTTTGCAATTCTAAGAACGAATTACAGCCATTCCGATTACCAAATGCATCCCACGCGACTGAAATAGGCAAGAAAGTATGACTTGAGAAAAAACCAATACCGCCTATAGCGTTTAAAGGACTTTTTAACTTAAATAAAAAGGGTGCGCCAGACGATAAGGCTTTAAAAGAAACATTGCCTCCTGGCTGCCAGAAGTTTATATCCTCGGGGTTTATTTGACTGAGATAGTTATACCAGTTATTATCCGTTACGCCCAAGTAGAATTTCATTATTTAAAAACCTTTCTCTTTTTAAAACTAAAATCAGCAGCCCCAAAATGTCCTCTTCCATAACCCATAAACATCGCACCAGTAAAATAAATAGAAATGATCAATGAGGATATCTCTATCCAAGCAATACTTCGCCATGTGCCTGTAAAGTAAATGTTATCAGCAACATATTTTGCTGCTAATACAACCCATATAACAGTAAAAAATCTACTAATGATTTCATTTATTTTAGATACTGAAAATGTTGCGTCAGTTTTATGCATGTATACAATCTTATATAATGGTCCAGTAACTTTATCTTCTAGCATATCAATATGTTTTTCCCAATGTCTTTGCCAAAATTTACTGCCAATATTATTTAATGCCCATGCCAACGCAGTAATAAAACCTATACAGATAACTATAAACAGTATTTGTGGGTTTTTCTTGGGGTCACTGTTATATGCTTCAGAATTTATTATTGCAGCATATGCTGCAAATGCAGCAATTTGAAAAGCCCAAAAATACGTTGCTCGTTTCCAATAATTATCTATTTCAAACCTTCTTGCATCCCAAGCTTTTTCATAAGCAACCTCATGTGTTGTCTTTCCTTCTATTATTGACTTTGTACCCTGCAATAATTCATTTTCGTAATCCTGTAAAGTTATATCTGTTGTATTTTGTTGTTTATTATTCCAAAAGAATTTCCACAAGCTTTTGAATAGATTGCTCATCATCTAAAGGTTTTAGATTAATAAACTTAATGAATTTCTAGGATGTAAAACCGCTCGTTATTTTCTCAGTTGATTTTTGATAATCAATTAGTTATATTATTGCTACAATTTATCGCTATTTTATCATTATAACAAAAATAAAACGTATATTTGTTATAGTAAATAGCTGTTATGCTAACCTGTAAACCACCCTTATCTGTACCGTTCTTTTCCCACATTAGCGTGAGATTGCCACGTACATATCTGCACTCGCAGATAATCCCTCGCAATGACGGGAGAAGAGAGAAAAAAACATCAAAATCCGCAACAACCGAGCGCAGCGAGCTCATGAGCATACGACTAAAAATCATCAACAAGTGCGAATAACTACAACAAAACACAACAAATTGCAACAATTCAGGAGATTTCTCTCTTCGCTCGAAATGACGGGTAAGATTAGACATTCTCAGCTTGGCAGCACAGTAGTACCAAAGCTCAATCAGGGTCACCCCCGAAAAATGTGCCGTCATATATTTCGGGCTCTTTTCTTTCGTTCTTTCTTTGGAGAAGCAAAGAAAGAACATACAAATCCGCAACAAAATGCAACATTTCACCCCTTCCCTGCATTGAGAATCAGGTAAATACCCCTCTCCTGCAACCCAAAATCAAAAAATCATTCAATTCCGCAACATTTCACAACAAAAAACAACAATTTGATATAGAAATTCCTTAACCCTGTATATAGCTTAGTTTCATACATCCCCCTACCTTTGCATTTCCATTATGAAACTACTCCTTAGTTACCTCGGCCGTCATAAAGGCCTTATTGTCATATCCCTGCTGCTGGCAACGGTCAACCAGGTCTTTTCCCTGTTCGACCCCTACATCTTCGGGCACTATATTATAGATGCCTATGCCAAAAAGCCGGGCGTATTCACCCAGCAACAGTTCCTGAGCGGTATCACTACCGGGTTGCTCATGCTCATAGGCACCGCCATGGTGAGCCGTATAGCCAAAGCCTTCCAGGATTATACCGTCAACAGCGTGATACAAAAAGTAGGTGCCCGCATCTATACCGATGGCCTGCGCCATGCCCTGCGCCTGCCTTACAGCGATTTTGAAGACCAGCGCAGCGGCGAAACCCTGAGCATACTGCAAAAGGTTCGTACCGATAACGAGAAGTTCATCAATGCGTTTATCAATATCGTGTTCACCACGCTGATAGGCATTGTGTTTGTTATCATTTACGCCTTCAGCCTCGGTCAGGCAGGGCCTTATATAGTGGGTGTGTATTTGCTGGGCGCGCTTATCCTTACTGTGCTGATGAACTTTCTGAGCAAGAAGATAAAGGTGATTCAGAAAAAGATATTGGGCGAAACCAATGCACTGGCTGGCAGCACTACCGAGAGCCTTCGTAATATAGAACTGGTAAAGAGCCTCGGTTTAACTCAACAAGAGATTCGCCGCCTGAATGCCAATACTATCAAGATTCTGGGATTAGAGTTGAAGAAGGTGCGCAGCCTGCGCAGCATCAGCTTTGTGCAGGGTACGTTTGTGAACTTCCTGAGGCAGTGTATCATGTTCACGCTGTTGTTCTTCCTCTTCCGCGAGAAACTGACCATCGGGCAGATGTTTACCATGCAGTTCTATTCGTTCTTCATCTTTGCGCCGTTGCAGGAGATAGGTAATGTGATACTGGCATGGCGCGAGGCTCAGGCTTCGCTGGGCAATATGAAGACCTTGTTTGAAAAACCTGTAGATGTAAAACCCGAACACCCGGTAACCATCAAACAAGTGCAGCAGTTGCGTTTTGATAAAGTAAGATTCCAACACAATACGGCTACCAAACCTGCATTGGAAGATATCAGCTTTAATGTGAACCTGGGCGAAACGATAGCATTTGTTGGCCCGAGTGGTAGTGGTAAAACTACATTGGTGAAGTTGCTAGTAGGTTTATACAACCCCGGCAGCGGACATATACTGTATAACGAAAACGACAGCAAGGCGATAGACTTTGACGAGCTGCGCCACCAGATAGGTTTCGTAACTCAGGATACGCAATTGTTTAGCGGTACTATTAAAGAGAACTTATTGTTCGTAAACCCCGGTGCCAGCGATGCAGAGATAAATGATGCATTGTCTAAAGCTGCTTGTCAGAATTTATTGGCAAGGGCAGAGAATGGTATTAATACCATGATAGGCGAAGGCGGTTTGAAACTGAGTGGTGGTGAAAGACAAAGGTTGAGCATAGCACGTGCACTACTGCGCCATCCACGACTGATGATATTTGATGAAGCTACATCAGCACTTGATTCGCTGACCGAAGATGAGATAAGTAATACCATCAAAAACATTACTCAAAAGCGTGAACACATCACGGTGATGATTGCTCACCGCTTAAGTACCATTATGCATGCAGATCGTATCTATGTGCTGGAGAAAGGTAACATCATAGAAACTGGCAATCACCAGAGTTTGCTGGATGAGAAAGGTTTGTATTACGCTATGTGGCGCCAGCAGATAGGCGAACGCAAAGAAGTGCGTGCAGGTAATGGTGCAATGCCTGCTATGGCGCGTTCTGTTAAGTAATCTTATTACCCTTTCTTTGCTTCTCCAAAGAAAGGGTGAAAGAAAAGAGCCCGCAATTAATTGCTCCGCCGAAATTGCGGTGGCTATACGCTGTTATCGTAGGGAAGTTCTCTTAGGCATACCAGTCCTTCGGACATGGAGGCGCTAACAAGTCTAAAAAATATTTACGAGCGGAGGATAATACTAATAGAAAAATCTTTTTGTTAAATAAAAAATGCCCTCGGTAACGGGGGCATTTTCATTTCATGGTGATAGCGGCTTTAATAGAAAACGAAATTCACAGTAATAGGTTGGTGTGGTTAGCTTTGGTGATGAGGGCTATTAATAAAAATCGAGATTTACTTCTCCAGGATTTACTCCAGGGCTCCATACCGCTACCATATCATGGCAGTACAGGCAAGATGACCCGATGTATAAACTGGAATAAGATGGTGTCGTAGTATTGGGTGTCCAGCAGGCGTCGCCTACATAATTGGCTACGGCAGGGCAAGAAGCGGTTAGTGTATTCCATGCACCGGCACCAATAAAATCATCACCGACTTTAAGTCCTAATGCAGTACCATCGTAAGAAGCTGAGTTCCCGGGAGCCAGTGTATAAAAAGCACTTTGGTAAGCACCCGCGCAGGTACCGTTAGGGTCTCCCCATAGTTGATAATACACATCGCAAGTGGTGTGGTTGGTAACAATACACGTTTGTCCTACTTGGGCTTTGGCTGAGAAGAAAAGGAGGCTCGTGATAGCCAGCATCAATAGCTTTTTCATAATTGGAGGTTTTTTGGTGAAGACTAAAGGTAATGAGCCTGTTTACAAAATACACCAGTGTTTTTCTCAGTATCAATAAAAACGATAATAGTTAGAGTTTGTCTATAGTCATCTCGTTCGCAACAGTATCAAGATAAACACACCAATATGCAGGGACGCAAAACATCTTCATGTCAACTCAGCTATAATGCAAATGATTTATTAACTGCAGGCAAAATCTGCATTGTCGTTATATGCGTTTTGCAGCCAACAATCGTCCATAAATGACAGAAATTCATTATTTTACAGAATTAGCTCCTTAGAAAATATGAAAAAACTTTACTCGTTATTAATTGCCCTGTTGTGTGTAAGTGGTTTGCAGGCCCGTACAGCAGAGCCAACAAAAGTATTATCAGCATACATCAATAAAGCTAAAGAACAGGGTGTGGTGTTTCAGGCAGTTGACCTGTTTACTAACATCACGGGTGCTAAGCACAATGTGCTGAAGGAAGAAACCTTACTGGCTCCCAATGCCAATAACATCAAAGAGGTGTATAATAATTACCCGCAGGCTATTACGCTTACCTTCAAAGCAACTAATGGCACCATCTACACACTGGATATGATGCGCAGCACTCCGCTGGCTTTTCAGCCTGATATGGGTTATATAGACCTTACCGGCGAACATAAATGCAGTTTTGAACGAGGTGCTCACTACCAGGGTGCGGTAAAAGGTTTTGAACAATCTTTTGCGGCTGCCAGCATCTTTGCTAATGGCGAAGTGATGATATTATTCGGCAACAGCGATGGCAACTTTGTTGTGGGTAAATTGGAAGACAATAGTGGGAACTATGTTTTCTACAACGACAGGGATATGGCATTTGTACCTGCTGCCTGTGGTGTAGATGATTACGCCAAATACCAGGTGAAACAAAATAATGGTACTGCCAATAAAACTACTGCTACTTATGTAGGCAATAAGATAAGCATGTACTTCGAATCGGATTATGGCACTTACGTCAACAAGGGCAAGAGTGTTACTGCTGTGCAGAATTATCTTACCGGCCTCTTCAATCAGGTACAAACTTTATACAAGAATGAAAAAGTAGCAATGGAGTTGAAGTCGGTATATGTATGGACTGTGGCAGATGGATACGATAGCTCCAGTTCCGGCTCAGGATTAAACTCTTTCAAAAACAGGTGGGATGCCAAAGGTGATACATTTAACGCTAATGTAGGTATGCTGATAGCTAAAGACCCCGGTGGCAATGGTGGCGTGGCTTTTCTGAATGTGTCTTGTGTAAAAAGTTATGGCTTTGCTTATGCCGACGTGGATGTAGCCTATCAAACTGTGCCTACTTACTCATGGGATGTAAATATGGTGACGCATGAATTTGGGCACTCACTGGGCTCTCACCACACACACTGGTGCGGATGGATGACCAACAGCGGTGGATGTGGCTCAATAGACGACTGTACTAATAAAGAAACTGATGTATCAGTAGGTTGCGGCAGCGTTTGTGCTTACGAAACCTATCAAAATTCTCAGCCGGTTACCGCATGGAAAGGCACAATAATGAGTTACTGCCATTTGGTAGCAAGAGGTGTAGACCTTGCTAATGGCTTCGGGCCATTGCCGGGTAATACGATACGCAACACGATGAGTGTGTCACCATGCCTGCCTTCGCTTGTCAGCTACACATTGGCGGTTACACCTATCTGCAAAGCAGATGGTGCCGTTACGCTTACGTTTGATGCTAACCTGATAGGCAGCAGCAATTTTGGCACTGCGCCATATACATACCTGTGGTCTACAGGTGCTACTACACAAAGCATTACCAACATTACTGCTCCAGGCAGTTATAGTGTAGAGGTAACGGATGCTAACGGTGTTAAAGCCAAAGTTGTAGTGAATGTACCGACTGACCCCACTTCAGGTTGCTGGCCTGCCGGTATCAACAACCCTACGGTAGATGGAAAGTATGTAAGTGTTTACCCTAACCCGGCATCAAAAGAGATAGCGGTTAAATACTATGCAGCAAATAACAGCACTACTACTTTAAAAATAACAGACCTGATGGGGAAGGTTGTTGTAAGTAATACAATGAACACCGTTGCAGGTGAGAACAATGCCACAGTCAATATCAATGGTTTGGCTAAAGGTGTTTATTTCCTGAAACTGCAAGCGGGTGATAAACAATACGATGCCGTGAAACTGGTAGTAGAATAATCATCTCTGTCATATTATTTGAGAAAGCCCCGTTAAGGGGCTTTTTTATTTATCTTAGAATTACAATTATCTCAACAACTATGAAACGTCTTATATACCTGTGTATTGTTGTCTGCTTATTTACGTCATGTGACCCAGCAGGAACTGATGAATATTATGTTGTGAATAATACCAGTTCTTCAATAGTAGTTGTGACGGGAGATTCAACACATATTGATACTTTAATTACTGTACCTGCAGGACAAATGCAATTAGCATTTTCTGAATTTGGTATAGGACGCGGATTTGGCCCAGACCAGCAAACAATCGGTTTCAGAAGGTTGTATGATGTAAAGAAAGATAACCTCTCTTGCAAAAAAGACATCAAGCAATTAACTAACTGGGAAATCATAAAAATAAAGAAACCTAATGGCTGGCGTAATGGCCATTCCATAACAAACTTTAGCGTTAGAGATTCTGACTACTAACTACAACACAATATTCTGCAGCAGTTCGCTTTTGTTGGGGTAGTCGGTATTGTAATGCAAGCCCCTGCTCTCTTTTCTAAATTGTGCACTCTTGATGATGAGATAACCGGTTGTAATCAAATTACGCACCTCGCATAACTGTGGAGAAACAGTAGCCGTTTTATATAGCTCTTCAGTTTCTGTGTGTAATAAGTCTACACGGCTCATAGCACGTTGCAAACGAATATCATTGCGCACAATGCCCACATAATCGCTCATCACCTGTTCTACTTCTTTCAGGCTTTGAGTTATCAATATCATTTCCTTCGGCTCTGTAGTGCCTCCTGCATTCCAATCAGGTATTTGTTCGTTGAAGGATAATGCTGTTATCTTATCGGCTGCATCTTCTGCACAACGATGTGCAAATACTAATGCCTCCAGCAATGAGTTGGACGCTAAACGGTTAGCTCCATGCAAACCCGTACTGGCTGTTTCACCGCAAGCATACAGATGCTGAATGGATGTACGGCCATATTCATCTGTTTTGACACCACCACAGCAATAATGCGCTGCCGGTGCTACAGGTATCATTTGCTGCATTACATCAATACCAATGCTTTTGCATTTAGCATAGATATTAGGAAAGTGTTCTTTGAATTTATGTTCATCCATGTGGCGACAATCGAGATACACATGCTCAGTACCTGTGCGCTTCATTTCACTATCTATAGCGCGGGCTACTACATCACGCGGGGCAAGGTCTGCACGGGCATCATAGTTGGGCATAAATGCTACACCTTCTTTATTACGTAATATACCACCATCACCACGCACAGCTTCTGTTATCAGGAAAGAAGGACTCACACCTGCTTCGTATAATGCAGTAGGGTGAAACTGGATGAACTCCATATTTTCTATCCTTGCCTTAGCACGGTATGCCATAGCAACACCATCGCCCGTGGCAATCTTCGGATTGGTGGTTGTACGATATACCTGCCCTGCACCACCCGATGCCAACAGCGTTATTTTCGAAAGTATCTTCTCTATGTTATTGTTCTGTGTATTCAAGGCATACACTCCAAAGCAATTGATATCAGGAGTGGATTTAGTAACCAGCATACCCATGTGGTGTTGGGTAATGAGGTCGAGCACAAACCAGTGATTGTGTATCTGTATGTTGCTGTACTTCTTTGCTTCTTCTACCAGTGCACGCTCTATCTCGAAGCCTGTGATGTCTTTATGATGCAATATGCGAAACTCTGAGTGTCCGCCTTCTTTGCCACGCATATAATCGCCCCCAGCATCTTTATCAAACCTTGCACCCCACTCAATAATTTCATTCACTCGCAGTGGCCCTTCTTTCACTACTATCTCTACTATGTCTTTATTACACAATCCATCACCAGCCACTAAAGTATCATCAATATGTTTTTGGAAACTGTCTTTCTCCAAATCATTCACTACAGCTATACCACCCTGCGCATACTTGGTATTAGTTTCATCAGTATTAGCCTTCGTTAGTATCGTTATAGTTTTATCGGGAAAACGTTTAGCTGTTTTCACTGCAAATGTTAAGCCTGCAATACCAGAACCAATTACTAAGAAATCTGTCTTCAGCATCAATGTAGCATTAAGAAAAAACGGCTCTCAAAATGAGAACCGTTTACAAAGTTATGTTGTTATGATGTAATTAAAACTGAGAAGTTACACCGAATTTAAGACCACTGAATGCAGGTTCGTAACGGCATACACCACCTGTACAGTTGATACCTTCCACTTGTTTCACATAAGCCAGTGTAAACCTGTGAGGGCCTTTAGTAAACGCCATGAAAATGTTGTAATAGTTCAGGCCATTGCCTGCAGGGGCATTAGGGCCCGGTGCTATGTTATACATATCAGATACAGAGAATGACCATTTAGGTGCAATGTTAAATTCCACTAAACCAAACAACCAAGAACCAAAGTCTTGTGATGTAGCCTGGTATTCCCATTCTGTACGGATAGATTTTTTCTTGTCAATACGATATGTAAACTCTACAAACGGGATGATAGATACTACCATTGGTACCGCAGGCTTTACCTGATAACGTTCCTGATTGTATTGCATGTACTGTACACCACCATTCAGAATAACATTTTTAAACCCGCGATACTCAGCCTCAGCATAAGCCTCGCGATACAGTGCTGTATCCTTGAGTGTATTGATGTAAGTACCATTCAATATGATGTCTAAATGCTCTGTTGGTGTAAGAAGGATATCGCCACCTACACCCATTTCAGATATATCCTGTGATGCAGGAGTATAACGAGCCATCAGGCGTTGCGGGCGCTGACGCGCTACAATCGGTTGCCAGTTGAGCATACCACGGTTCAGCAATTCGTTAGGAGATGTACGCATCACAAAGTTTTCAGTGCGCTTACCGGTAAGATTGATGGCTATACCCTTGCGTGCATATCCCAATGTTGTGAAAACAATGTTACCATCTGTATACTGCAATATATTATCCTTCAGTATAGCTTCCTGTGTTTTATATGCACCTTCTACATACCATGAGAAATCTCCCACTGTTAGCGTATTATATGCACTGAAAGCATACATATTGTATTTAGGTGTAAACCGCGTAGCACTATCCTGGCTATTGATGGTAGACACTACAGTTTGCATAGATGCTTCATCCAGTGTACGGTTGATAACACCCACACCCGGTAGTATATGCACTTTATCACCCAGGTTAAAATCGCCTTCTGCATTAAAGCCTTTGATGATAGGCTTGTAAGTACTGAACAAAAACTTTTGTTGCCCGGTAAATGCTTTTACAAAAACATTATCAGTCACCTGGTATTTTACATGCACACCTACTAATGCATTATCAATGAGTAAGCCTCGGTCTTCGTACGAACGGAATAATAAGCCGCTACCTATCTGGTCGTATATATAACCGGCAGTAACTTTTAATCCCTGCCAGTCTTTACTAACACTCCATGCTCCGATGCCAAAACCACTCAATGCCTGTGTAGGATTATAAAGGTTAGAATTATGAAAGGCATCTGCACGCAACGTAGCAGTGAACCCTTTGTAATTATACCGCAAACCCAGCCAAGCTTCACCACCACTTAAATAGTTGTCATATAAAGGGTTATTAGCTGCTTTGATGACTGTATCTCTCTGAAAGAAATTGGCATTCATCATAAAGTCTCCGGAAAGTGTACCCTGTGCACGCAGTGAATTATTTATCAATAACACACCAGCCAAGAAAAAGAGGACTTTTTTCATCAATCGATTGTTAAATTTGGAAAATTTGTCGAATTTAGACTGTTTAGTAAACTTTGGCAAGGTTTTCGATTATTTATTTACAAAAACAGACTTATTTATGAAAAAAGTAATGGCAACAGTAGTTGCTATCGTGTTATCAGGCAGTGCAATGTTGGCACAAACTGCAGCAGAACTACCCGATACACAAATTAAAGATGTGAACTCAAGCAAAAAAGTTGCATTCAACAACACGATAGAAAAAGGTAAAGTGACATTAGTAAGCTTTTGGGCTACATGGTGTGTACCTTGTAAAAAAGAAATTAAAAACGTGCGCGAGAAGATGCCACAATGGAAACAAGAGGCAGACTTCAACTATATGACTGTATCAATCGATGAGTCGAAAGCCGAAGGTTTAGTACGCAGTTATGCAAAATCTCAGGGTTGGGATTTTCCATATTATATTGATGCTAACAGCGACCTGAAACGCTCACTCAATTTCCAAAATGTACCATTCACTCTGGTTATCGATAAAAATGGTAAAATCGCCTATTCGCATACAGGATATGAAGAAGGTGGTGAAGAAGAAGTTTGGGCTAAGATCAAAGAACTGAGCAAACAATAATATCAATGAATATTCATATTACCCCTGCAAACAGCAGGGGTATTTTTTTGTACATAGTTATAGGATTGACTACTTATTACAACAATACTTTTATACCTATTAGATAAGGGCATAAAGCGGTTAATGAATTACTATTGAAAAGTACTTGATAAAACAAAAGGTGCTCAATGAGCACCTTTTAAATATTGTCTTAACCTTCTCTATTATTAGTATGGATACATACCTGAAATAGAAGGATAGTATGATTTTTTAGCTGTGAAATCTTGCAATACAGGAGATGTTTCAACAAGTCCGTTTACATTGTATTTCCATTTCAGTGTACCTGATGTATCGAATTTGTACAGGTATTTGTCGTAGCCTGCTACATACACATCACCGTTAACAGATAATGGTGTAGAATAGATCAATGCACCTGTTTTGTACCTCCATTTCAGGTCGCCGTTAAGAATATGCAGCGCATAGAAATAAGAGTCATAACCACCAATAAACACTATTTGTCCGTAAGCTACTGCAGAAGATATTACACGGTCGGCAGTTTTAAATTTCCACCTAGCTGTTTTTGCGATGCTATCTACACAGTATACCCAGTTATCGTTACTACCGAATATTACGTTACCACCATATACAATCGGAGATGACAGTATCGGGTTAGTAGCACCAAAAGTCCATGCCAGCGTACCATCGGAAATACGGTAAGCATATAAACTATCGTTAGGAGAACCTACATAAATGTATGGGTAGCTAACACATGGCGATGAAATGATCGGATCAGGTGTTAGATTTGATGGTACTGTTGGTGGCACTAAAGGAGCACCCCATACTGGTGTACCGTTACCGGCATTATAGCCCTGTAAAGAACCGTTGTTCAATACAGCGTATATAACGTTATTGTAGATAGCTAATGATGCTGAAATAGCAGAAGATGATGACAGCAACACATTCCAAACTATGGCATTGTTAGAAGGATTGATCTTTAACAACCTTGTATCTGTACCTGCTGTGCAAGCAATAAATAAGCTTTTGCCGTCACTAACCGGAGATGATATAAAGTTGGTATACTGAGAAGCATCAAAAGCGTATAATTTTTTACCAGTATTAACGTCGAATTTATAAAGCGTATCTAATGCCGGAACGAAAAGAAAATCGCCGATAACTATAGATGTAGCCTGTATATCTTTCTTCAGGTTGTACTCCCATTTTTCAACACCGGTAACAGGGTCAAGCGCATAAAAACGCTGCGCCTGGCTACCAATGAATAATGTTGATGAATAAGTATCGGCTAATGGCGTGTCTGAACTGTAATTTTTCTTCACACAAGCAGAAAAAAGAAAACAGAAAGCGGAGCAAACCGCGAATTTAGCCATCCAACGTTTCAGCATGATTCTCAAATTGTTATTAAGTTATGCAAATTAGGTGATTTCGGCTTTTATTGCAATAGGGTGCAAAAGAAATCCGGCCTTCATTATATAAAGACCGGATTTTATCTGTAACGGTTTGAAAAATGGCATTATGCAATAGCTTTTTCTTTTTGACGTTTTATCCTGTTTACCATTGAGTTGAAGGCCAAATCGAATGATTCTTCAAAGGTTTTGGACTGGTGTTTTACAAAAAAGGAATGTTTCGGAACATATACCTTTATTTCTGCAACTTTATCCTTGATATTATGGGCCACGTTATCCAGCACTAAGTAAACATCCACCCCAATTATTCGGTCGTGAAAGGTCTTCAATTTTTCCAGTTTCTTGTTCACATGTTCCATTAATTTGCCGTCTGCCTCAAAATGCACCGCTTGAATTTGAACGTTCATAAGTCTACGTTTTTATGTTAAATAATAATAATATACCTACCCTCTCGGGTGGTTTGTTTTGTGAATCTCTTTTAGTTTATCAATATTATTATGGGTATACACTTGCGTTGCCGCCAAACTGCTATGACCTAATAAGTCCTTGATAGCCTGTATGTTAGCCCCATTATTCAATAAATGTGTTGCGAAGGTATGCCTCATAGTATGCGGGCTTTTTTTGGATATGGTGGTAATAGGATGACCTCCCTGTTTTGTTTCATTGAGGTATTTGTTTACCACCCTGTAAACGTATCCGCCATATAAAGGTTGGCCATTTTCTAAACAAAGCAAATGATTGCCATCATCTATACCCAATGACTTTTTCTCTTCTATATACAGCTTTAAAGTATCAGATAATGCAGGACTGATAGGCACCAGGCGTTCCTTATTACCTTTACCCAATACCCTTAATTGCCCGAGCCTCCATTCTATATTTTTTTCTCCAAGGTTGATGACCTCACTACGGCGCATACCTGTTTGGTAAAGTAAATCGCATAGCAGCTTGTCAGTAAAGCCTTTAAAGCCCTCTTCAAAATGTACCTCTTCCTGCAGGGTTTCTGTTTCTGTTTCCTTGAGGTAAGATGGCAGCCTCTCAGGCTGTTTCAAAGAGTGTAGCTGTTTTACCGGGTTTTTAGAAACAAACCCATGTTTCATTAAATATTTAAAAAATGACTTGAGGCTGGATAGCTTATGATTAACGGTAGTGGCTGTTGCGCCATCGTCTTTTACAGCAGCTAACCAGCTACGAACATGAAAATGAGATACAGTTGAAATATCGTCTATTCCGAACTGTTCAGATATATAACTAAAAAATTGTGATAAGTCTTTGCTGTATGAAATCTGTGTGTGTTGAGAATAACGTTTCTCAAACTTAATGTAATGTAGAAAATCGGTTATTTGATTACCAATCATATAAAACCCGGTACTGTAAATATACATATTTACAGTACCGGGCGCAATAGCTATTTTGTTAAAATACTAGTCGAGCTTACCAGTAAGCATTTGCTGGCGGTAAACCGCTTTCAATACTTCTGTACGGCGTTTAACCGATGGCTTAGTAAAAGACTGGCGTTCACGCAATTGGTTCAATGTGCGTGATTTTTCGTACTTCTTCTTGTACTTTTTGAGCGCTTTGTCAATGTTTTCGCAGTCTTTTGAATCTATTATCAACATAAATTATACCCCCTTTTGGTATTTGGGACTGCAAATTTAGGCTTTTTTACCATTTGAGCAAACTTTTTAGGCAAGATGCAATAAAGTAGATAATTTTAAGCCTATAACATACGTTAATCATAGGACTGTGGCTGTTAAGAAGATATATCAAGGAATACTGGCAGGGCTTATCTGCGGGGCTATCGTCATTGCCTGTCAAAAAACGCCTGAAACGAAAACAGATGATAGGCTTACCAGGCACTACTGTAATGACCCGGATGCTGTAAATTTCAACAAAGATTTCCCCGGCATACCTGATAATACCATTTGTTACTATCCAACACAATTATTTAAAGGCAGTTATAAATTATACGATAGCATATTAGACGGCGATTTCAAACTCAGGAAGTTAGACACATTGCCTATAACGCTGACAGCACTTAACAATACAAGATTGATATTAACGGGTTTTTGCGAAAAGAACTCGACTACAGATACGATATTACTTACTGCCGATAAATATTATAAGGCAATGCCTGACTCGACCAAAGCAGCCAATAACCTGGTGCTTAACGGTTGGATATTGTGCCGCAAAAGCGATACGCTTACCGGCTACCTGCAAAAACCTCTTAGTGACAGCAGTCTAGTCATATTCAAGTTTACAGTTGCCAGCGATACGGGTATTTATTATCACTACGGTACCGCTAAAAAACAATAATCATCCTGCATGTTTACAGGCATTATAGAAACTACCGCAAAGGTTAGTGAAATTATATCTACAGGTTCTAACATAGATATATGGCTGGAAAGTAACATTACCAATGAGTTGAAAATTGACCAATCGGTATCTCATAATGGCGTATGCCTTACCGTTGTAGGCATTGAAGGCAACAAGTATAAAGTAACAGCAGTAGCAGAAACTTTGCAGAAAACTAATTTAAGCAAGTGGCAACAAGGAACAATTGTGAATATAGAGCGCTCTTTAAAAATCGGGGACAGGCTTGACGGGCATTTTGTGCAGGGCCATGTTGATGCTACAGCTACGTGTATCAAAAAAGAAACACTGGATGGCAGCTGGCTGTTTAGATTCCATTATCCCGAACAGTTTGCACAACTGGTGATAGAGAAAGGGTCAATAGCCATCAATGGTGTAAGCCTTACGGTTTTTAATGTCAGCAAAAACGAGTTTACAGTTACGATCATTCCTTATACTTACGAGCATACCAACTTCTCGCAACTGGAAGAAAGTATGCAAGTGAATATTGAATTTGACATACTGGGTAAATATTTGCTCAGAATGCATACTGTAAATAACTAAGTGAAGCCCGTAGTATTTAATATCTTTAAGCAGGCGATAAATTTTTACCCCATAGATGCAAAAGCCTGAAATAAAAACGCAATACGATGTTGCCATAATTGGTGCAGGTATGGGCGGACTAACTGCTGCAGCTATACTCAGCAAAGCAGGCATGAGTGTTTGTGTGCTGGAAAAAGAACCTCACGCAGGTGGCTATCTTGCAGGATTCAGAAGGAAAGATTTCAGGTTTGATACCGCAATACATTGGTTGAATCAATGTACACCTGGCGGTATGGCTTGCAAAATTTTTGACCTGCTTGGCAGCGACCATCCTAACGTAGTGCCGCAAAGAAGGATACGCAGATATAAAGGCGAGAGCTTTGATTACCTGCTAACGAATAATCCTGATGAATTAAGAGACCAGCTCATCAATGAATTCCCTCATGAACGTGAGGGGCTGATTCGTTTCTTTAAGGCGGCAAAAAAACTGGGTAAGTCTTTTGCCAATTTCAGTCGTGTGTTTCGTACAGAAGAAAGCATGACGCTGAAGGAGAAGTTGAATAATAAAATACCGCTGCTGAAGTTTGCCATTCCTTTTATTCCGTACATATCATTCACCGGCGAGAAAGGACTGAAAAAGGGGTTGAATAAATTTTTTAAGGACGAGAAGCTACATAAGATTTTTACTGGAGAGACTGAATTACTGTCTTGTCTTGTACCCATAGGCTGGGCATATTACGGCGACTTTCAAAGCCCACCCGTAGGCGGCGGACAGGTTTTCCCGGAATGGCTGGAGCATATCATAAAGTATTATAACGGCGATATTTTCTTCAAGGCTAATGTTAAAGAAGTTGTGCTTGATGGGAATACTGCAACCGGAGTCAGGTTTGAACATTTTGGCACAGAGTATCACGTAAAAAGCAAGTATGTTATAGCCGCCTGCGATGTGGAATTGCTCTATGAGAAAATGTTACCTGCAAACGCCATACCGCAACCATTGAAACAAAAACTACGTGAAGCAGATATATACAGTTCATCAGTAACCATATCTGTAGCGCTTGACTGCACTCCCGCCGCATTAGGCTTTAATGAAGAACTGGTGCATATAGTAACTGAAAATACACCAACAGGTGCGCATGCTGACGGCAATCCTATAACCAGTGAAATAAGCATACTGGCACCTTCCTTTCGCGACCCATCAATGGCGCCTGATGGGTGTGGCACCATTACTTTATTCATGCCGGCATTTATGGATTACAACAATGAATGGCTGACAGATAAAGACGAGAAAGGAAACTACAAACGTAATGAGGCATACAAAAAACTGAAAAACGAAATAGCTGAGATCATTATAAAACGTGTAGAAGAAAGTGTGGCACCAGGCTTGCGTTCACACATACTATTTTATGATGTGGCTACGCCTGTAACACACTGGCGCTATACAGGCAACCGTGGCGGCACTATGATGGGTGCAAAACCGGGAAAGAAAAATATGCAAACCAAAGTAGCGCATTACCAAACCCCTGTAAAGAACCTATTGCTGGGCGGACATTGGGCAGAATTGGGCGGTGGTGTGCCGATAGCAGTAAAAGCAGGTGCTAATGCATCACTACTGATATTCAAAAAAGAAAATCCTGAAGCATTTAAGTTATTGGCAGGTTATATGGATGATAAAATAACTGTTGATACACTTCATAATTCGAAATGCTTCAAGCCCTACCCTAACGATTGGGTACAACAACCTACCCCGGCACAAAAAGCAAAGATGCGTGCACAGGAACACGACAGCTAATTTGGATATTTATACTACTTTAGACAGCTACAAATATTATCATGCGCATTGCCTTTGATGCAAAACGGGCTTATCAAAACCATACAGGACTAGGCAACTATAGCAGGTTGCTGATACAGTCTGTTGCGCAGGCATTCCCTCAAAACGAATATTACCTGATGGCACCAAAGCAAACAGATATGTTTGACACTTCAGGATTGCCTAATACACATACGATACTGCCCAGTGGATTCTATAAATCATTCCGTTCTTTTTGGCGCAGCAGTGGCGTGAAAAAAGATTTAACACGTTTGAAAATAGACTTGTATCATGGTTTGAGCAATGAAATACCTGCGAGTATTCATCAAACTGAAATAAAGTCTGTCGTAACCATACACGACTTGATATTTGAGCGATATCCTGAACAATACAATAAAATAGATACTGCTATTTATCGCAAAAAATTCAGATACGCTGCAGAACATGCAGATAAAGTAATAGCGATAAGCAAGCAAACAAAAGACGATATCATTCAGTTTTACAACATACCTGAAAACAAAATTGAAATATGCTACCAGGGTTGTAACCCAATTTTTGAGAAAGAAGTTTCACAGGCTGAAAGACAAAGAATCAAAATAAAATACAACCTGCCTGAAAAATATTTTCTCTACGTGGGTTCTGTAATTGAGCGAAAGAACTTACTGACTATTTGCAAAGGCTTAAATGAGTTGCGTAACACATTACAGATACCATTAGTAGTAATAGGCACAGGTGGCGAGTATATGAATACTGTGAAAGAATACATAACTAAACACAACTTATCAACCCAAGTAATATTTCTTTCTGAAAACCCTGTGGCTAACACTGATAACGACTTCAAAACAGCTGCAGACTTTCCTGCAATTTATCAGTCTGCACTGGCAATGATATATCCATCGATATTTGAGGGCTTTGGTATCCCGGTGTTAGAAGCACTATGGAGTAAAATACCCGTAATAACATCTAACCTGTCGTGCATGCCTGAAACAGGTGGAGATGCGGCCTATTATATCAATCCTCTAAGTACAGATGAGATGGCATCTGCTTTGGGAAAAGTTGCTACCGATGAAATACTAAGAAAACAAATGATAACAAAAGGCATTGTGCATGCACATCATTTCAATCCTGCCAATCTTGCAAAAAAAATGATGCAAGTTTATCAGTCTGTATTGTAATTACCTGTTGGGTTCAAACTTAGGCTCCTGTGGTGCCCTGATAATCAGTTTACTACTGATGTTAGGGAATATTTTCCTCCATTCATTCAGAGGCTTATCTGTTGCATCAATAAAATACCATGTCTTTCCTTTGTCGGGTGAGAATGCCATCAGCGTGGTTTGGGTAGTAAGTATGCCATTATCCAGCTTCACCTTCATATACTGTGGTATAGTACATTGCAATTCTCCTGCAGTATCAACGATACCGGTAGCTTCACCCGGCCAGGCAGACAATATTTTATTTCCTTGTTTCTCCCTGCTTTGAATTTGCGCGTCTAAATCAGCAATTATTTTCTCCATACCACCGGGTGTCATTTCTACCACCCTGGGGTATGTAGTTTTGGTAAATTCTTTGAAATTCTTTTTTACCAAAGCATCATTCATCTTTTTTACTGCCGTCTTCACTGAAGCTTTAGTCTGTTTATCTGCCTGTGCGTATAGCTGCGATGACAATAATAATAGCGCACAAATAGTAATACAAAGTTTTTTCATAACTGATAAATATACAGATTATGAGGATGCAAAATCAAATACAAACATTAAAAAACGGTATTAATGAATAGTTAAAATATTATGTATTGCTAAAGAGAGCTTATGATGATAATCAATAGCAACATTGAGCAATATCACCAACATCAGCTATCACCACGTATACTTTTACGCCCATAAGGAATAAAAACATCTATAATGATCCGGAAAACGAAAGAGGAATTATTTAAAATCATAAAAGAACAAAGCGAGCAGCTTGAAAATATACATTCTAATATTGATGATGTAATATGGATAGCACGGTTTGACCCATTTGAAATATTGTATATCAACAAAGCAAGTGAAATAGTATATGGGTATAGTGCCGAGGAAATGATGCATGATGCTACATTATTTTATAATAATATCCATCCTGATGATTTAACACATTTCGAAGAATCTGTAAATAATACATTCACAAATGGAAAATCATCTTGTGAGTTCAGGGTAATGCATAAAGACGGCAACTACAGAAACATTAAAGCGCAAAGCATTTTGCAAAAAAATTCAGGCAGTATCCCTGACACGTTATGCGGCATTGCTACAGATGTTACTGCATTGCGAAAAACAGAAGGTGCGTTAATAGAAAAAGTTAATGAAATAGAGACCATTCTGGAAGGCATTACGAACGCTTTCTGTGCTGTTGATGAAAAATGGAATTTCACTTATGTTAATCATACTTTCGGAGAATTGTTTGATGCAGACCCCGGAGAACTGATAAATAAAAACCTCTGGAATTGCTTTCCCAAACTGTTGTTCTCATTTTTTCATGGCGGTATGATAGCTGCGCAAAACAAACATGAAAAAGTAAAAGTCGAAGGGGTATCGCCCACTACAGGAAAAATGCTTTCAGCTTCATTTTATCCGTTTAAAAACGGGCTAGCTATGGATATTGTAGATATCACAAACCAGGTGAAGCAAAATCAAACAATACAGATACAACAACAGCAACTTAGTGAAATTGCGCAATATCAGTCGCACCAGGTACGCGGACCCGTAGCTACTATATTAGGTTTGGCTCAATTATTAAATCCGCAAGATGATGATAACAATAAAAAAATATTAGAAGGATTAGTAACAGCTGCAAAAAATCTTGATGAGGCAGTGAAGCAAATTAATAAACGTACCAAACAAAATGAATTAGCTGCATAGGTTGTTGAAATGATATGTTACAAGTGATGTAAATGCTCCCTGATGGTTGTCAAATGATGATCATCATGCTCAGCTGTAAAATAGGCCATATCTACCGGACGCATAATAACCTGAAGCCTTGGATGCATAGCCTGTCTGTTCTGAAGTTCATCATCAAGTTTTTCAAGTCTTGAGACAAATGCGTGTCTCTTATTTTCAAAATAGGCTATCAGCTCTTCAAGCGTTTTTTGATTATGAAGCGCCTGGTTGGTTTTGATGTTGGCCATATCAGCAGCACGCAATGTATCCTTACCTGCTTTAAAATCGTCTAATCTTCCATCATGCAGTTCTTCAAGGTCAGACAAATGACCTATCTCTTCCTTGATACTCCACTTGCCATCCGGCTTATGTGATGCTTGCTCGTCTGTAAGGTTAGCCGTCATATGTTTCAAATGAGGAACAGTACCCCTCAAACGTTCTATTACAACAAATATCATCCCCAGCGGGAAATCGAAATTAAATGTGCGTTCCAGCCATTGTGTGCGTTGCATAATGATAACAGTTTAGCTATTAAAATTACCCCAAAAGTCTATTACGTCATATTTTTTGACTGTTAAACAATCATAAATACCCAAATCACGGTATATGTTATGGCTGTATAAACCGCTAAATTGTATGATTATTTTAGCCCCTGTTGAGAAAATATCTATTCATATTATTACTGACACTATTCAATTACCCTGTTGCGGCTCAAGACCGTTTTGACATGTTGATAGATTCAGCCAATAATTATTTCAAGAAAGGGAATTATGCTTCGTATCTGAAATATGAAATGGATGCCCTAAAAGAAGCAGACAGGTTAAATGATTGCAACAAACGCTGCTTTGCAACACTTAAAGTAGCTGCTGCCCATTATTATCTATTGCAAAGACCTATTGCATTACAATGGATGCATAATGCCCGCAAATTAGCTATCAGTTGTAATATCGATTCTTTCAGATGGACTGCTGACAGGCAGATTGGTGCCATTTATTTTGAAACATCAAAGGATGATTCGTCAATGATGTATTTGAAAGAAGCTGAAAGCTTATTGAATAAAACTGATGGTAATTATGCAGAACGGTCTTATTTATATTCGATAATGGGGGAGACAGTTTACCGTCATTTGCATAAAAAAACAGAAGGCAAAAAATGTTACGATCTTGCCATTAAATACGGCGAGTTAAGCGGCGATACTGTACGTATGGCATTCGCCAACATAAAACAAGGAAGTTATTATAATTCTGAAAACGACTGCAGACAGGCTATCATCTACCTCAAGCGTGCACTGAGCCTTTATACTGCTGCTCACTTACCCGAAGGCATTATGTATGCTCAAAACATGCTTGGATGGGCATATGGTAGTTGCGGGATGGCCAAGGAAAGTTTCGAGGCGATGCTCAAACAAAAGGTATTGCGCGATTCAATTTTTAGAGACGAAACGGCTAGACAAACAGCTGAATATGAAACCCTATACAAAACCGAAAAGAAGGAAAAAGAAAATCTTTTATTAGCTAAAGACAATGCACAAAAACAACTTCGCATTGTTCATGAAGTAAAAGCTAAACAACAAATCATCATCATTTTCATTGCAGGTTTAATAATACTCACTATTACATTCCTTTTATTGTATTATCGATATAAACAAAAGAAAAAGGAAGAACTGGACGAGAGATTGGCCATTCAACAAAAGCTACGCTTTAAGGCAGTATTGGAGGCTGAAGAAAAAGAACGTGTGCGCATAGCGCGTGAATTGCATGACAGCCTGGGACAGATGTTATCTGCCGCCAAGATGAACATGAATGCTATGGATAGCTATAATGAAGAAGATGCCAAGCTAATAGAGAACGCCAAGAAACTGGTAGATGATTCTGTGAGGGAAGTGCGTACCATATCGCACAATCTAATGCCTGTAAGCCTTACCGAAAAAGGTATTATTACCGCACTGAATGAATTAGTGATAAAAATTAATGATACAGGATTATTACAAGTAGACCTCATAATAAATGAAAGTGAGGAACGCCTGAACAGCTCTGTTGAAATAGCTATATACCGAATCGTACAGGAAGTCATAAACAATATGATAAAACACAGCAAGGCCAATAAAGTGGAGATTTTGCTCGACTATAACTCTGACAAAATATACCTGTCTATAAAAGATAACGGGGTAGGCTTCGATACCACCAAAATAGAACACAGCAGTGGCATAGGATGGAAAAATATTTTCTCGCGTGTATACATGATGAACGGAGATGTACAGGTGAATTCCCAGCCCGGAAGAGGAACTTTAGTAAATATAGAATTGACTAAGTAAACGGGGTCTACTAATCTTCTTTATCGTTCAACAATTTTCGAAGCCTTAATAAAAGCGCTGTCCCTTCATATTCATTATCATGCTTTACGGGATACACAAATTTTGTTGTTGGCCCGTTGGCTTCAAACATTAGCTTACCATCTACTACTTTGCAGAATACTATCCATTTTTCATTTTCTTGGATTGGCAAAGAAGTTTGGGTTGCTGAAGTATATACAACTGACGATTGATTTCCTTTAAATAGTTCTTCAACCCTCACATTTAATTCTTTTAGTGGTTGGGCGTCATTAGCAGGATTTACATCTTTGATATTTGTTACAGTAACGAGGGCAACGAAGCTATATACCTTCAGATGCTCAATTGTCTGTATCTGAGGCTTAGAATTCTGGAATTCATGCCCCGGAGACACTATCGGTTGGAGAAGAAGAGCAACCAGTAACAACATACAATACCTCATGAATCAAAAATAGAAAAAGCTCTATTGTACGAAATTGCATAGCCTCCAAAAGGGCAAATTTTAATGACAATATAATCTCATTGACCAAATATGCTCACGATAGGTGTCTTTACATGGCTTTCATTGGAGCTACTATTAAAAAAATGAGGGGCGTCGTTACTGCTGCCAAAAATGAGAAGCGAAATTTTAAATTTTATACTTGTAAGCGTAATAAACAAAAAAACAAAACAACAATGTAATTTTCAGGTTCTTACCCCTTTCCTGCATATTCATAAAATCACTGAAAGGTCTTTTACCAAATGAAAATCCCCAGCGAAAAATTATACCTGGTAATTCAATAATAATTTTAACAATCCCGCCCATCAGATTTATGAAATAAGTAAAGTTAAAACCTACAATCAATATTCCCTATCGTCAAATAGCTGAAGTATTCAATTCTACTGCTAACTTTGCGAGTCAAACACCACCGTAGTGGATATTCACTGTACGCACGTACCTTATAGCAATACCGCATATTTTTCAGACCTGGTGCTGGATTATCTTGAAGGGCATCCTGCTTTACAAGGTTATTATACTTATCGGCCTGATGCAAAAGGAATTGAACAGGCTATAACTGACAGGGCAAAATACCCTATTAATCGAAAGGCATTGGTAGACGCCCTGAACAAACAATACCAACATCTTGATAAGCATGACAAAGTAATTGTCAATATTAATAAGCTGGCCAGTGAAAATACTTATACCATCTGCACAGCCCACCAGCCTAATTTGCTGACAGGGTATTTATATTTTGTATATAAAATACTACACGCTATAAAACTGGCTGATGAACTGAATACAAAATATACTGACAAACATTTTGTGCCTGTATATTATATGGGCAGTGAGGATAACGACCTGAATGAGTTAGGTACATTCCGCTACGAGGGTATAAAATTTGAATGGGATGCAAATGGGCAAACAGGAGCTGTAGGCCGTATGGATACCCAAAGCCTGAAAAAGGTATTAGATGAATTATTCAAGATACTGGGACCACCGGGAGATAGCACAGAAGAACTGAAAGAAATTATTACTACAGCATACCTGAAACACAAAAATGTTGCGGATGCTACGCAATACATGGTGAACGCATTATTTGGCAGGTTTGGCTTGATCGTACTCAACCCGGACGAAGCTGATTTGAAACGTGCGTTTATACCTGTGATGCAGGATGAACTTTTAAATCATCTTGCCTATGTTATAGTAAACGAGCAAACAGATAGCTTAGGTGAGATGTATAAGATACAGGCGCATCCCCGCATCATCAACCTTTTTTACCTGAAAGACAACATACGTGAACGTATTGAAAAACGCCAGGGAAAATGGATGGTATTGAACCATAGCATTACATGGACACAAGAAGAGCTGTTGCAAGAATTAAAAGAACATCCTGAACGTTTTAGCCCTAACGTCATATTGCGGGGTATGTACCAGGAGACGATTTTACCTAACGTGGCATTCATAGGTGGTGGTTCGGAAGTAGCCTACTGGCTGGAACTAAAAGCCCTATTTAAAGAATATAAAGTGTTTTATCCCGCTGTATTATTACGCCAATCGGTATTGTGGATGAAACCACAGCAAACCAAGCTGCGCGAGCAATTAGGTTTTAGTGTTGCTGATATATTTAAGTCTGATTCTTCGTTGATTCGTTCTTACATCAAACATAATAGTACAAACAACTGGCAAGTGCATGAAGAAAAGAAAATCATTGAGGATACCATTGATAAGCTTAAGGCCAAAGCAACTGCTTTAGACCCTACGCTCAGGGCCTCCGCAGAATCGGTGCTGGCTAAAATCAATAATAAACTGGAAGCATTGGAGCAAAAAATGCTGCGTGCAGAAAAGAGAAAAATGCATGTTCAGCTGGAAAGGATATCGAGGCTCAAGAATAGCGTATTCCCCAATAACTACAACCTGCAGGAACGGGTGGAGAATTTTATCGGTTATTATGCTCAATATGGTGCCCAGTATTTCGACCTGCTATACCAAAGCATTGAACCTTTGCATAATGAGTTTTTGGTGATTGAAGCGCCATAACTATACAGGCATTATTTTTGCAGTGACTAAAGGACATATAAAAAATCTTAACTAAACAGATAACATGAGACGTTTACAATTATTGATTGCTATTGCATGTATGCCGTTCGTAAGTATGGCACAGGGGCCCGCTGGCGCTGTAAAAAAGATATTACCTAAAATAGACTTAGGTATCAAAGTAGTTGCCAACTTCCAAAACCTTGATGGTAAGGAATGGGAAAGTGGTTATAAACCCGGATTCGGTGGCGGTATTTTTGGTGGTGTTATGGTAGGCCGCTTTGGCGGTTCTGCTGAGTTTATCCTCAGCTCTGTAAAATATACAGGCAGTGGTATTGACTTCTACAATTCTGCAAAGAATTCTAACCTCGTTTATAACAACGCTTCTGACTCTGCTAAGAAAGGTGAGTTTGCCGTTACTTACCTCAACATTCCAATACTGCTGAATGTAAAAATGTTTGGACCTCTGACATTGCAGGTAGGCCCACAGTACAGTGGTGTATTGGGCATAAAAGACAAATCAAGTTTGCTGAAAGACACTAAAGGACTTATCAAGAGCGGTGACTTTAGTGGTGTATTAGGTTTGCAATTGAACTTTACGAAACTACGCATCACAGGACGTTACGTTATTGGCTTGTCTGATGTAAATGATTTGAAAGGCGGTGTGAACTCCTGGAAAACAAGAACAATACAGTTAGGTGTAGGATATACGTTCCTTTAGATATTTTAATACTTTTTAAAAAGCCTTTGTATGATTAAAATACAAAGGCTTTTTCTTTATATTTTTATAGAAACTTACTTCTACACCTATGCGCTACTTAATAATCATCTTGTCCATTTTCATATTTACGAATAGCAATGCGCAATATGATGATGAACCACGCGCGCAGGAAACTCAGCCTATAAAATGGGATAAACCTCCTGTAATGAAAGCCAAAAACATTTGTGCCAGCTTAAGAGTGATTGATATGCGTGCAAATAAAAAGAGCATAGGCAATACAAAAACCGGAGTGATATCAAATCAACAAGAGCCTTTAACAGTAACCCCTTCTCTTGAAGCCTTTTTGCAGGATGCCTATCAAAAGATGAAACCTACTGCAATGGCTGGAACAGGAGAATTAATATTTGTAGTATATAACTTAAGCCTTGAAGATAGGCCTGATGGTACAGAAACAGGCACACTTTATTTTGACGCAGATGTTTTCAGGGACCAAGATGGCAAATACAAATTCCTTAATAAGATTGATTCTTTTTATGAAGCACGTGCAACATTGGATGTTAGCAATAAACTTGTAAAAATGTTTCTAAATAAAATGGCTTCTATTATCGGATATTATGCAAATAAAGACAATAAAGAAACCGACGAAAAAATTTATACACTTGAGGAAATAACTAATAAACGGATAACGGATAAGGTTGCATTGCCTATCTACAATTCATCAGGTTTTAAGAAAGGCATCTACTATACTGTTGACCAATTCATAAATAACATGCCTGTTGATACACCTTTCGTTCGCAAAACATATACTTGGGATATGGGATTCAAGGCTAATTTTTTTCATTATGCAAAATCAAATGGCAAAGCTGCTGAGCGTATAAACGAAAAGAATTTCTTTGCTATTTATGATGGCGAAAAATGGTGGGTAAGCGACATAAATTTCTGTTCAGCTATGAATTATTCAGACGGTGAATTTCGGACTGTTAAATACTTTAAGCAAGCCTATTCGGGCAAGAATGCATCTGGTGCATCAGCTGTTGGTGCAGTATTCGGAATAGTTGGCTTTTTAATAACGGAAGGAATAGATGAAGCGATGCAAACGGGTAAGTCAAACAAAGCCGATTGGGGGCGATATAAATCAAAGTTTAACCCTGTTACAAAACAATTTGTGCCAGTTGCTCGTGCACAATAACAATAACAGTATCAATGCCATAAAATGCGAAGAGGTTGATATTTGATATATCAACCACCCCGGTAATATTTTTTGCTTAAACCTTAACGAACAGAAATCTTCAAGTGGTTTGGACAGCCATATTTTTTGCTGGAGCCATTACAAGATGCCAACATCACTATAGCAGCAATTGCTAATACCGGAACAACACGACGGAGGATAAAAAATAGTTGCATATTCAATTCTGACTTTACTAAATAGTTAAATACCGTAATTTACATTTGTACGAATATAACGAAGTTAATTAAAATATTTTAATGAAGTATATCCATTTTATAGCCATTGGGGGGGCTGTTATGCACCAATTGGCGTTAGCCCTTCAAAAACAAGGACATACGATAACCGGGAGCGATGACGAAATTAACGACCCGGCCAAAACCAACCTCGCCAAAGCAGGTATTTTACCCGAAAAACATGGCTGGTTTCCCGAAAAAATAACCCCGAAACTAGATGCTGTTGTACTGGGAATGCATGCAAAGGCAGATAATCCTGAGCTGTTAGAAGCCCAAAAATTAGGCATTCCTATATATTCTTTCCCCGAATATGTATATGAGGTTAGCAAGAATAAAAAGCGCGTAGTGATTGCAGGCAGTCATGGCAAAACTACCATTACCTCAATGGTGATGCACATTCTAAAGAATCAGGGCATTGATTTTGATTATTTGGTTGGCGCTAAGGTGGCTGGATTTGAACAATCAGTAAGACTGAGCGATGCCCCTATTATTGTATTGGAAGGTGATGAATACCCCGCATCGGTTGTAGAAAAACGTCCTAAGATATTTTTCTATCATCCGCACATCAGTGTATTAAGTGGTATAGCCTGGGACCATATCAATGTGTTCCCTACTTATGAAAACTACCTGAGCCAGTTTGAACAGTATCTGCAAGGCATAGCAAAAGGAGCTCCTTTATTTTATAATAATGAAGACAGTGAAGTGCAAAAGGTAGTGGCATCATCTGCCTCTCACCTCAACGCACAACCATATGATATGCCCAAGTTTCATTATGAAGATGGCATAGCCGTGGTGGAAACTGAATTCGGCAATATGGAGATGTCGGTATTCGGCAGACATAATTTATTGAACATGCAGGCGGCTATTGCAGTTTGCTTAGAACTGGGTGTAAGCAAAGCAGATTGTTATAAAGCCATTGCTAATTTTACAGGTGCCGCACGCAGGCTTGAGAAATTATTGCAGCAGGATAACCTTGTTGCCTACCGCGATTTTGCACATGCGCCATCTAAACTGAAAGCTACACTGGATGCAGTACGTGAAGGTTTTCCGAAACATAAATTGGTTGCCTGTTTTGAATTGCATACATACAGTAGCCTGAATGAAAAATTTCTGAGTGAATATGCTCATAGTATTGATGCATCTGATAATGCCATTGTTTACTTCAGCCATCACGCTCTTGAATTAAAAGGGTTGCCAAAGCTAGAAACAGCTACGGTAAAGAAATACTTCGAACGAGATGACCTGATTGTGATAGATAACAAAACAGCATTAGAGAATACAGTAAAAGAATTGATTGCAGATAGAAATCAACCTGTTTGCCTGTTGCTCATGAGTTCGGGTACATTTGATGGAATTGATTGGAATGCTGTATGTTCGCAGCAAAATTGATTTAACCCATAACTGATGGCACAGCTTAGCTTAAAAAGACCAATTGTTTTCTTTGACCTTGAAACTACCGGCACCGACCATGCCAAGGATAAGATCATAGAATTAGCTTTAATAAAACTAAACCCTAACGGAACAAGAGAACGATATGTTAAGAGAGTGAACCCGGGAATGCCTATTCCTCCCGACTCTACTGCCATACATGGCATTACTGATGCGGATATAAAAGATTGTCCCGAGTTTAAACACATAGCACATGATGTTTACAACTGGATGAAAGGCTGTGACCTTGGTGGTTATAACTCTAATAAATTTGATATACCCTTACTTGCAGAAGAATTGTTACGCGCGGGTATCAGTGTAGATTTTACAGAACGCAACATGATTGATGCGCAGCAGATATTTTTTAAAATGGAAGCCCGAACACTTGCAGCAGCGTATCAATTTTATTGTGGTAAAGAATTGTCGAACGCCCATAGTGCTGAAGCAGATATTGAAGCTACAATTGAGGTACTCGAAGCCCAACTTGACCGTTACCAGCAATTAGGCACTGACGTAAAAAAACTCCACGATTTCTCTACCGGAGAAACTATGGTGGACTATGCACGCCGTATGGTAATGAAAGACGGGCACCCCATCTTTAACTTTGGGAAATATAAAGGCCGTAAAGTTGAGGATGTTTTTAACGAAGAGCCACAATATTACGATTGGATGATGCAAGCCGATTTTGCACTGCATACCAAACAAAAAATATCTGAAATCCTCAATAATATGAAGCTCAGGAAGCTTGGAAATAAGTCTTAATCATTTATTTAACGAAATAGTATTCCATATTTGCTTATTTTCGGCGTTCCAAATTTTGCCCCCTGTTGGACAAATTAGTCATCATACCAACATATAAAGAAAAGGAAAATATTGAACGTATTATCCTAAAGGTACTTTCCTTGCCCGGGGGGTTTCATGTATTGGTAATAGATGACGGTTCTCCTGATGGCACAGCTGATATTGTAAAATCGCTTTGCGCTTCTTATCCCGAACAAGTGCACATAATAGAACGTTCAGGAAAATTAGGGTTAGGTACAGCCTATATTGTTGGTTTCAAATGGGCTATAGAAAAAGGTTACAATTACATTTTTGAAATGGATGCCGATTTCTCTCACAACCCTGATGACTTGCAAAGACTGTATGCAGCTTGCGTAAACGGTGCTGATGTTGCCGTAGGTTCTAGGTATGTAAACGGAGGAAAAATCGTAAACTGGCCCTGGGACAGGGTATTCATTTCCAAGGGTGGCGCTCTTTATACAAGGCTTATCACATTTATGCCTGTGAAAGACCCAACAGCAGGCTTTGTATGTTATACAAGAAAAGTATTACAAACTATTCCGCTTGATAAAGTACAGTTTGTAGGTTATGCCTTCCAGATAGAAATGAAATATCGCTCGTGGAAACTTGGCTTTAAAATACAGGAAGTACCAATCACGTTCATCGATCGAACGGAAGGCCAATCGAAAATGACCAAAGGCATAGTGAAAGAAGCCATGTATGGTGTATGGAAAATGAAGAGGGGTGATTAACCCTTTTTATTTTGGTCTCGCCAATCGTTAATTAGTTCAGCATTCTTAGTAATCCATTGCATTGCGTTAGGTCCTTCGGAGAAGAGAAGGTCTATTATACTGAGATTCGGCAAGAATCCATTTTTATCACTGAATATCTGGTAGTAGGGAGATTGTTCAATACTATTCCTTTCACTGCCAGGCTTCATTGTTCTCAAGTCCCGACCCTCAACCTCTTTTTGATATACATCCACTCTTCCATCATCAAAAGATAATTTCAATTGCTTCTTAAGCCATTGAATAGAATCACTATTAAAGTCAATAAGGTATTCATAGTTTTTTTCAAACAAAGATTGCAACGTGTATTCATAGTGTTCGAAATAGGGGGTACGCTTATATACAGATACCAATGTACGCCAGTGTTGAATTTGCCAGCGTTGTTTATTATCTATTCTTACATCAGCCATAGGGGTACGTTGCTCCCTACCCTTTTGCAGAGGAATACTTAGCTGTATCCCGCCGTTTGCACCAGAAATAAAGTACTTGTTCCTGTACGTCATTTTCTCAAAATGCTCAGCTGCATCAAAATTTATGTTCGAGGCATCTTTAATACTTTGCCACCAACTTATATTAGGGAATGGTATGTATGAAGTAAGAATATTCATTTGTGATTCATGATTGACAAATACCAATCATAAATAAATTAGTTTTGCGCAAAGTTATAAAAATGGCAGGATGGTATAGGTATATCATGATATGTTTGCTTATCGGCTCTAAAGCATGGGCTATTGATGCAAGCGTATCTTATACTGTATTTTACGCACCTGATGCAAATACATTCAAACCATATATAGAACTTTACTGGCAGATAGACCCTAACAGTATACATTTTACAGAACCCACCACCGGCACTTTCATTTCCACTGTAAAAACAGAAATTGCTTTATATAATGATAAGGGCATTATCAAGAGAGATAACTACATCTTGAAAACTAATCCAGCCAACAATCTAAAAGCAGCTTTTTCGCAAACTATACTTTCGTTGCAACGCTATTTTTTACCAGAGGGGAAAGTATACATCTCTATCAATTTAAAAGAGATGATTGACACCAGCAATACTTTCACGTACATTGACTCGGTAACCATTGCAACAAAAAACAGTAAACCTTTTTTGAGCGGCATACAACTATTAGACACCGCCTACAGTTCTACCGAACAGAATGTATTTAGCAAGAACAACATGCAAACTATACCGCTTTGCGCTAACTTTTATGATCAGCACCGAAATACCATGTACGTTTATACCGAATCGTACAACTCTGCTTCTGCAATTAAAACAGAATTACCTTTAGTGCAAACGATATTTATATCGAAGAAGCCTTTTTCTGCAGTGTTGGCTCACCTCACAGCATCAGATACAATAACAAATTCGTCAGCTGCATTTCCTGCAATACACCGTTTTGATCTATCAAAAATTTCATCAGGCAATTATTATATAAATGCCATTATTGAGAATATACACCATGAGCACATCAGCGAAACTTCACTGTTTTTTCAGAGAGTGAATATCGTAACGGAGGCAGTAATTGATAATGCCAAAACTGATAGTTTTGAGAATGTAAACATCGTAGACCTCAGCACTACATTTGTTAGTAAATACACCCTTCCTCAGTTGAAGGCGATATTGAAAATGATAAAACCTATCAGTAACCCCATAGAAACATCTACAATAGATCATTTCATTGACCTTCCGGATGAAAACTACATGCGATATTTTATTTACAACTTCTGGAAATCGCGTAATACTAAGAAACCGGAAAAAGCCTGGGAAGACTACACTGTTATTGTTAAGGAGGTAAATAGTTTATACAAAGGAGGTGGTACTCCGGGTTATGAAACAGATAGGGGTATTACTTATCTGAAATATGGCAAACCTAATGACGTAGTGACTGTAAACAATGAAGCAGGTGCATTGCCATACGAGATATGGATATACAATGTATTGCCCAAACAGAGTCTTGGTGGTTTATTCCTTTTCTACAGGCCGGGTGATAATATGAATGATTACAAGATGCTACATTCTAACGTACCGGGAGAAGCCAGGAACACATCATGGCGCACCTATTTATATGTGGGCAATGGCAGTAGTAGTGGCAATCTGAATGCGAGGGCAGAACAATATTTTCCGGGAAGTAAATAATGCCCTAGTGTTGGCTATATCTTAACTTTGCATAATGAATCTGCATTTTTATAAATACCAGGGGGCAGGTAATGATTTTATACTGATTGATAACAGGGACAAAAATGTCAGCCTCAACAAAACACAAATAGCATTTTTGTGCAACCGGAGATTTGGTATTGGTGCAGACGGACTTATGTTGCTTGAAAATATAGACGGTTTTGATTTCAAAATGGTGTACTATAATGCAGATGGCAATGAAAGTACCATGTGCGGCAATGGCGGCAGGTGTATTACAGCATTTGCAAAAAACCTTGGTTTAATTGATAATGTAACTTCTTTTATAGCGATTGACGGCCCTCACAATGCAACTATCAACAACGATAATACCATAAGCCTGCAAATGGTAGATGTAAATGCTATTGATGCAGACAATACACGCTCGATATTGAATACAGGTTCGCCGCATTACGTACTATACACTACTGACTTGCAAAATAAAGATGTGGTATCTGAAGGTAGAGCTATCCGTAACCGTATGGAATACCAGCCGGATGGCATTAATGTAAATTTTGTACAGCCGACTGAAGATGGCATCAGTGTTCGTACTTATGAGCGAGGTGTAGAAGACGAAACCTTGAGTTGCGGAACAGGAGTTACTGCTGCAGCCATTGCTACAAGCGGCAACAAAACCGGGAACTTCAATACATTTATCCATACCCCTGGAGGGACATTAACCGTATCTTTTACAAAACCGGAGCCGGGAAAGGCTTCTCATGTAATATTGCGTGGCCCTGCCGAATTTGTGTTTTCGGGAACAATTGCCTTATAATAGTTTTAACAGTTGCTATATTCGCATTGGAACAATAATTGCAACAGGAAAAGAAAACAATATGATGTCTACAATAAAAAAATTATCGCTTGTTATTATCTCCAGCCTTAGCATCTACAGTTGCAGCCCCAAAATGGCTCCCGAATCATCTGGTACAGGTAATAATGCAAGTGCTGTTTCTTCTACAGCAACACAACAATCAAATGTATCTGCAACGCAAGAACCTCAGGTAAACTCAAGCAATCAAACGCAAGAACCTCAGCCAATGAGTGCAACGAAATAAAACTAGTTGCCTGTATTTACATAATTCTCTATAGGCTGGCGCTTAGCTATACTACGCGCCAGTGTCATTTCATCAGCGTATTCCAGTTCTCCCCCAAAAGATATACCACGCGCTATGGTTGTAATTTTCACAGGCAATCCCTGTATTTGCCTGGCTATATAATAAACTGTTGTATCACCTTCGATGGTAGGGCTTAAAGCCATTATCAGCTCCTCTATTTGATTATCTTTTATTCGTTTGCGCAAGGTTTCGATATTTAATTGTTCGGGGCCAATACCATCTAATGGCGAAAGGATGCCTCCAAGCAAATGATATAATCCATTGTATTGTTGAGTGCTTTCTATCGCTATTACATCACGGATTGTTTCTACCACACAAACCTGTGAATGATTGCGCGAAGGATTGGAACAGATAGCACATATATCACCGTCTGATACATTATGGCATTGGCTGCAAAAACGAATTTCATTCCGCATACGCGATATGGCAGTAGTAAATGCATCAACACCGCCTTTTTCCATTTTCAAAATTTGCAACACCATTCGAAGGGCTGTTTTTTTACCTATACCCGGCAATTTGGCAAATTCCTGTACAGCATCTTCTATCAGCTTTGATGAAAAAATCATTAGGTGAAGTTACGACTGTATACATGAAAAAATAAAGGGCAGATAAAATCTGCCCTTTAAAATATTATAGAATATTATTCTTATTGTACGCTTACTTTACTAATTATGTGTTGTTCGTTGTAGTAAAGTTCTGCAGTGTACATGCCCTGAGCTAAATTGCTCACATCAAGTGAGAACTCCTGATTTCCAGATAATGTACCCATATCTTTTTGCAATACTACTTTACCTGTAACATCGCGCATAACAACTTGTGTTTTTGATGATGCACCGAAATCAAATTTTACATTCAATTTGCCTGAAGCAGGGTTAGGATACAAGATAAAACCATCAGCATTGTTGGTTACAGTATTGATACCAGTTACCCAGAATGTAAGAACAACTGATGTACAAAGTTTGTTATTACCAACAGGATCAGTTACAGTACCGTTAGCTGCTGGTATTTTAGTCCAGATACTATCACACCACTGATAGCTGCTGTTAGTACTTGAAGAAGTAACACTGCTGCTTGGTGTTAACGTAACAGCTCCTGAAGAAGGATAAATGCTTATAGAGCTATCTTTTTTAAGGCTTTGGCCTGTAGGGAAGCCAAAAATATAGTTGGTACCATAAGCTGAACGAATCAAAAGAGAATCTCCCGCTTTCAATGAATCCGGACCAGTATTCTTAATGGTGAAAGTAAAGTAATATTTAGAGGTACCACCTGCATCTGCCAATATTTTTTCACCAGTTGCGATAGAATGAGTTGTGGTTGTAGTTCCGATGCCGTGAGCTGTAATAGTAAGATCACAATTTCTTTGCGCAAAAGAACTTGCAGCAGTGGCCATTGAAAGAATTAATAATAAGTAAATACGCTTCATAAACTGAGGTTTTTTGTGTGTGAGTGCTAAAGATATAAAAGTTTTTGAAAAAACCATCAGGCTGAACACCTTATTCAGGCTACCGATTACTCATTTTTTAACCCCCAGATAATGAATGACAAAAAACTGTGATTCGGATGACAAACCATGCTGATTTTATATTAATCAGCGCAATTTTTGATTGTTTTGGTGTCTTTCCTTGTCTCGTTTTGTCTTCTTATCGAAGTTTTTTTGCAGTGCGTCGGTAAGATTTACCCCTGTTTGGTTAGCCAGGCATAGCAAAACCCATAATACATCAGCCATTTCATCTGCAAGTTCTTTTTGTTTATCAGATTCTTTAAATGACTGTTCTCCATACTGACGAACCATCAGGCGGGCTAACTCCCCCGTTTCTTCCATCAAAATACCAAGGTTCGTAAGTTCCCCGTAATATTTAACACCTATTGTACGTATCCATTCATCCACTTTCTGCTGTGCTTCCTGTATGGTCATGATTTGAGATTTTATAATTATCCGAATGTGATTTTCAGGGTTATTTGTCAATTTTCACAAAATAATAGAAATTACCTGTCTATTTTTAGATAAACTAATCAATACGGTTTGCGAGATACTGCAAATCATAATCAGACATATTACACATGAATTATAGTTCGGATATAGATGCAGCCAAAGCATTAAAGGAAAAATATGAATCCATACGCAACGCGATAGGGAAGGTAATAGTTGGCCAGGATGATGTTATTCATAAACTCATCATTTCTATTCTTTGTAATGGACATAGTTTGCTGGTGGGTGTGCCCGGACTGGCTAAAACCCTTCTGGTGAAAACTGTATCCGATGTATTAGACCTGTCTTTTAAGCGCATACAGTTTACCCCTGACCTGATGCCGAGTGACATTATAGGTGCTGAGATACTTGATGAAAGCAGGCATTTTCGTTTCGTAAAAGGCCCGGTATTCGCCAATATCATTCTGGCCGATGAGATAAACCGTACTCCACCTAAAACACAATCGGCTTTACTTGAAGCCATGCAGGAACGTAATGTTACTGCCGGAGGTACAGTATATAAATTACCTGCACCATTTTTTGTGCTCGCCACACAAAACCCAATAGAGCAAGAAGGTACATATCCATTGCCTGAAGCACAGCTGGACCGTTTCATGTTCCAGATATGGTTGGATTATCCAAGTTTTAAGGAAGAAGTAACCATTGTACGTAATACTACCGGTGCTATGGATGCAGTATTGCCTAAAGTAATGACAGGGGAAGACATTCTTTATTTTCAGGAATTGGTAAGGCGCGTACCTGTACCCGATAATGTATTAGAATATGCTGTAACATTGGTACATAAAACACGTCCTGCTAATAATGCAGCACCCGAATCTGCTAAACAATATATATCGTATGGTGCTGGTCCACGTGCATCGCAGTATCTGATACTTGGTGCCAAATGCAATGCTTTGCTCAATGGTAAATATTCTCCTGATATTGAAGATGTACAAGCGATGGCATTGTCAGTCTTGAGACACCGTGTTGTAAGAAATTATAAGGCTGAGGCTGAAGGTATTACTCAGGAACAATTGATTAAAGGACTCCTATAAATTTCAACAATGGATAACATACAAGCAAAGGCCGATTTCTTAAAGAACGATTATGTAAAACTTCTGTCTGACATCAATCCGGATACAAAAGGGGTATGGGGCAAGATGAACGTGCACCAAATGATAGAGCATATGAGTTATTCATTCAGACAGGCTAACGGAAAGGATACTTATACCTTAATAACACCTGAAGAAAATGTACCTAAGATGCAAGCCTTCCTGATGAGCGAAAAACCTTTTCGTGAAAATACACCTAATGTACTGATAGGCGACAATACTATACCCGTTGTTCATTCTGACATCAAAGATTCATTGAAAGAGCTACAGAATGAGATTAACCATTTTTTTGAAGTATATAAAAAAGAAGGCAAAACACTCACCAATCCTTTCTTCGGTTCCTTAGATTACACTTTGCAGGTACAACTATTACACAAACATGCCTGGCACCATTTGAGACAGTTTGGGGTTGAGGCGAATTGATAATATTACAAGCTATATTAACTCATTATCTTTAATGTACAGATGCGCATAGTTATTTGTACATACATTAGTTGTTTGCTTTTGCTGGCAGCCTGCAGCAACCAGTATCACATTACAGGCCACTCAGACAAACAGTATGCAGTATCTAACACAGGGGATAGTAACATGTTGAAATTCCTGCAGCCATATAAACAAAGTATGGATTCTCAATTCAGTGTTATTCTCGGCAGATGCGATACGATACTCTATAAATCTCAACCTGAGTGCACTCTTGGGAATTTTATGGTGGACGCTATGACAGAAGCGTTACGAAAAAAAGATGCCACAATTGAAGCAGGTGTATTTAATTATGGCGGTATTCGTCTTCCATATATCGGAACGGGAGATATTACACTTGGCAAGATTTTTGAATTAATGCCTTTTGATAATCTTGTATGTATCATAGACATACCAGGCGACACAATGCTTAAATTTTGTAATCATATAGCGGCTTACGGCGGGTGGCCTGTGAATGGTATTCAGTTTACGATAAAAGACAAACAAGCACAGCAAATAGTGATTAATGGCAAGCCTCTTGATACTCATAAAACTTACCACATAGCTGTCAATGATTACATAGCAGGCGGAGGAGATAACTGTAGTTTTTTTATTAACCTGCACAAACAAACAGAAAACATCCTGATACGCGACATACTTATCGCTTATATCAAAACACTATCAAAACAAAACAGGCCTTTGCATCCGTATATAGAAAAAAGAATTCAGAATGCAGGATAGGAGGAGTTTTATTAAGAAAGCAACAATTGGCGGCGGACTGCTTCTGGCAGGAGGTTTCCCTTTCGAAAGTTTTGCAGGAGAAAGAATACAAAAATTAACCATTCTACATACCAACGATGTGCATAGCCGGTTAGAACCCTTCCCGATGGATGGAGGTAAGTACGAAGGCCAGGGAGGTGCTGCTGCTCGTGCAGCTTTGATATCACAAATCAGAAAGGAAGAAGAACATGTATTGCTTTTAGATGCTGGTGATATTTTCCAGGGTACACCTTACTTTAACATGTATAAAGGCGAGCCTGAAATAAAAGCCATGAGTATGATGCGATATGATGCTTGCACTATGGGCAATCATGATTTTGATGCAGGTGTAGAAGGTTTTGCCAAACAATTACCCAATGCAAATTTTCAGGTACTGATTGCCAATTATGACTTTACAGGTACTGCACTGGAAGGACAAACTCAACCATATACTATTATCGAAAAAGGGAAGCTACGAATAGGTATTTTCGGATTGGGTATAGAATTGCAGGGATTAGTTTCACCTAATGCATTCGGATTGACAAAATACTTAGACCCGATACCAGTTGCAAATGCCACAGCAGAATTGTTGAAACGGAGAAAAAACTGTGACATGGTAATTTGTTTGTCACATTTGGGATATGAATATCAAAACAATAAAGTAAGTGATGTAATACTTGGAAAAGAATCTACCAATATTGACCTGATACTTGGCGGACATACACATACTTTTCTTGATCATCCAACAGTGGTAAGAGACAAAAATGGTGCAGAAGTTACCATTAACCAGGTAGGATGGGCAGGCGTAAGGATGGGTAGGTTAGATTACTTTTTCAGTAGTAAAAATGGTTCCGAACTCTCCAATTCCCAATCTGTAATCATTAACAAAGAAACAAGCGCAAAATGATTTTTTTTTTCAACAAATTGTTAGAAATTCGTCATCCCGCTAAACTAACAGGTTTAGGGGAATGATTGAAACAGTGCTACCGATAGCGTGGATATAATTTAAGCAAATTTTGGTAATGTATTGCAAGAAAGACCCGGCAAAAAAGAACATATTTTTTCCGGCAAAAAAATCGTCGCTTTATAATTACCGTTTAACAAAAAATGTTGTTACCTTAAAGAACGAGTTGCCAAACAATGGATAATAACCTTTACGATACCTCCTCTAACAAAGTACTTAACGAAGCAGAAGCCGCATGGGAAAAGTGTCTTAATATTATTAAAGACAATGTGAACTGGCGTACGTACCAAACATGGTTCGAACCGATAAAGGCTGCTGCACTGAATGCTAACATTCTTACGTTACAAGTACCCAGTCAATTTTTTTACGAATGGCTTGAGGAACACTATGTAGAGTTATTGGGTAAAACCATCAAACGTGTTTTAGGTAAAGACGGAAGATTAGAATACAGGATATTAATGGAAGGCAATAACGCACAACGCAATCCTGCTTCTATTAATATTCCGGGCAGTACCTACAACAAACCTGCTAAGGATAACAATTTTGTGGATATGCCATTAAAATGGGATGACCCGCATAATATAAAAACACCTTATGCAATTCCGGGATTGAAGCGTATGCAGATAGACCCGCAATTGAACGCCAACTATACATTTGAAAATTATGTAGAAGGTGATTGTAATCGTGTTGCCCGTTCAGCAGGTATACACGTGGCACAAAAACCGGGAGCTACAGCCTTCAACCCGCTGGTAATATTTGGTGGTGTAGGTTGGGGCAAAACGCACCTTGTGCAGGCAATAGGCAATGAAGTACGCAGGCTGCACCCTAACAAAGCAGTATTATACGTAAGTGCTGAGAAATTCATCAACCAGTTCATAGAACACTCAAAGAATAATGAAGTAAATGATTTCATCCACTTCTATCAACTGATAGACGTATTGATACTGGATGATATCCATTTATTTGTTCCGGCTACCAAAACGCAGGATGTATTCTTTGCCATATTCAATCACTTGCATCAAAGTGGTAAACAAATCATTCTCACCAGCGATACTCCTCCAAAAGATCTGGAAGGTATGCAAGAGCGTTTGTTGAGCCGTTTCCGCTGGGGTTTGAATACAGACATACAATCTCCTGACTTTGAAACACGCCAGCATATATTGCAGGTGAAGATGAGGCAGGAAGGTTTGGAAATACCTGATGAAGTAGTAAAATATGTAGCCTATAATGTACAGAGCAATGTACGCGAACTGGAAGGTGCGTTGATAGCACTATTTGCACAGGCTACGTTAAATAAGAAAGAAATAGATATAGACTTAGCAAAACGTGTGATGAAGAACTTCGTTAAGACTTCTGCACGCGAGCTGACTATTGAGAATATACAAAAAATGGTATGTGATTATTTCCACTTGCCTTACGACAGGTTGCTGGCTAAAACCCGCAAGCGTGAAGTGGTACAGGCTCGTCAAATAACGATGTACCTGGCAAAGAAATTCACCAAGAGCTCTTTAAAAAATATCGGAGAACACTTTGGAGGTTTTGACCATACGACTGTAATACACTCTTGTCAAACGGTTGAAAACCTTATGGATACTGACTCTGAGTACAAAGAGCATATGCTTGAACTGCAACAAAAAGTGCAATTAGCGAGCATATAATTTACGGTCAAAAATATCTTTTGTTATTTCGTGAATACCGCTATCTTTGCAGTCCCCAAAACGGGACAACAAAACGGCTAACACACGCTGTAGGCTTAGCTTACAGAATAATAAAAGGTGAGGTGGGTGAGAGGCCGAAACCAACAGTTTGCTAAACTGTCGTACGGGTCAAACCGTACCGAGGGTTCGAATCCCTCCCTCACCGCTGGATAAAGATGTTCGGGGAGTAGCGCAGGCCGGTAGCGCATCTGGTTTGGGACCAGGGGGTCGCAGGTTCGAATCCTGTCTCCCCGACTTGATTGGACAACTCAATAACATTATTGGGTTGTCCTTTTTCATTTTCGTCTATATTGTTCTTCAGGCTTGCAATCCACGCAAATACCTCATTCACTTTTGTGGTTCGAAATGCCTCATTTTTGTGATTATATAATACACCGTCAGGGAAAATGGTTTCCTGTAGCTTTTCCTTAACTGACACCTTGCTGGAAGCCCATACTGTAGCGAGTTTCGATGACAGTTGCAAGGCTGCATCTAAGTAGGAATTAAGGTTCGAACAGTCCATGCCACAATTTTCAACAGATTGAAGTATCTCCGCTTTTTCCGCACTATACTTCGACATGAGTTTTCGATAACTTTCTTCACTCATAGCTTCCATGATAAAGTATTTCTCCTCCAGTATATCAATCTTTTTCTGTACTTCTTTTAATTGCAACTGGAGTTCTTTCTCTTGTTCTTTGTTGCCACTATTAAGATTATCAAACAACCCTTTCATGTAATCCTGCAATGGCTCAATATATTCAGGCTCGATACTGTAGTTCAATAGGTATTTCTCAAATTGATTGTTGAGTTTAGTTGCATTCTGATTACACTTACACCCGATAGTACGGCATTTATAGTAATATATGTTCTTCTTCTTAACGATATAGCCAGTATAGCTATTCCCACAATGTTCGCATTTCAAGAAAACCTTTAGCGGTAGTGCATCTATTTCTTTCTGGTGTGATACCCCATACTTATTTGCAGACTGCCTGATATTATTCACCTCTAAAAAATCCTGCTCTGAGATGATTGCAGGATGTGCTCCTTTAACCAACCGCCCTCCTAACATCCTATTGGCAATTACACCACAATAAAATGGGTTGGAGAATATCATGGATAGCTTCTGCTTATATATGGTAACTCCCAATGACTTTAATCTTGATAAGATAGCTTCATTCTTGATACCCTGCTTTTTCCACTTAAAGGCCTTACGTAATTGTTCCCCTGTCTTGTTGATTACAATTTTGCGCTCACCATTAGTACGAACAATATCATAGCCCATTGGAGGCTTTAAACACCAAATACCTTTCTCAAATTTTTCTTTCATACCTGCTACCGCTCTTTGCTTCCTTAGCTGGTTGTCAAATTCACTGAATAGGAAATGAATATTCTGCTGAAACACTCCACTCACGTTTGTAGTGTCGGTAGGTTGCGTTACGGCAAAAACAGTAACACCATATTTTTCACGCAAGTCTTGAGCTAATTTGATAGCACCACCACCTGTACGGCTAAACCTATCTAATGTATAAACGAGTATATGAGAGACACTGCCTTTATTCTTCTTAATAAAGTCCAACATTCTCTGGAACTCCTTACGACCATCTGTTTTGGCACTTTCATAAGTACCTCCAAAAAAGGATAATATTTTATATCCGTTCTTTGATGCGTATTCAAATATGGTCTTCTTCTGAAAATCGAGGCTTAAATTTTTGTCAGCCTGTTCTTTAGAAGATACACGGGTATATACTACGGCTTCTTTCAGATTGGCAGTAGATGGTGTGGATGAATTTTTAGCCCATTTTTGAAAATGTTCCAGATTGCTCATGCTGCTTGTTTTAGGTCAGTTTTGATGTCCGTGCTTACTATAACTACTTGATTATCAATTACTATGCCATTTTGATGACATACATAATCAAAAAGTATAACAGCCAGTTTTTCAATGGTTTGTATCGCATTTAAAGCCTGTTCATCTGATAGGTTTTCACAACCTCTATACGATTTGAGTTTCTCTATCGTAAGATTGTTTTCTTTGGTCAAAGGTTTTTCTACATACGTTTTCATAGTCTGCATAAAGGCTGATTAGTAAGCCTTTATGCAAACCTATTGTTGTCGAAAAAACTGCTTTCCGTATTAGGGTTTAAATTCCGTATTTGGATGTGAACTTCTTAATATTCCTTTAAATCGTCTTTCAGGTTTTTAGGGAAACCTAATTTTCTAAAGATGATGTCAACTTGGTTTACAGTAAAATACCTACCCCTTTTTTCTCCGATTTCTTCCTTGAATGGTTGTATCCAGTTTAATAGTGTTTTCTTGCTAACCCCATATAGCTGCGTCAATTCTTTATAACTGTAGGGTCTAACTTGACGCTGGGATAGATTGGTAATTGGTTCCATAATGCGCTCTAATTTTTGTTTATTGTTCTTTAAATCATTTTTTCATCTGCAAATCTTCGGAGTTAGTATGACAGTCGTAATTATATAGCTCTATAAATTCATCGGCATTAAGGTGAAGTAAGGATGCCATCCCTTTTACATCCAACGTTCTCTTAGTCTTCACTTCGCTAATCCATTTCCTTACCATTGCTGGCTTCTCTACTTGTATATCCAACTCAATCGGTTCTCGTCTTCTTATTTTTTGTTCGTTGAATTGTTGAATTAAATATCTTTTTTGATTGGGTGTGAGATAACCTAAATCATCGGCACGGTATAATAAGGCTATCATTGACACTTTCCATTTACGTTTCAGTTCGCCTAACAGCGGTAGTGTAATCCCATTATCAAAATCCTTGCGTATTGATTTCTCCGGCATCAAAAACTCTGCTGCAAATATGTTGGCTTCATGCGATATATCCCGCTCCCAACTTACATTACTATAGGTGTGCATAACCAAATGCCCTAACTGATACGCCAGTGAAAATCTCTGCCTGTCTCCTAAAAGTGATTGATTGAATACGATAATAGGATATTTATCTTCCGTTAATATACATCTACTATCAACCCTTTCTGTCCCAAAGTCAAAACTTGTTACTGCAATACCTTTCTCCTCTAACATCCTGACTACATTTTCAACTATCGGTGTGTCAAGCTTCCAAGAACGTCTCAGTTTTTGAGCCGCTGCTATCGGGTCAAGTGTTTCGTCAATTTCATAATGCGGTAGTTTAGGTATGTCTGTTTTTAAAAAAGCTAACAAAATTTCTATATGCAACCTGACAATATTAATCTTCGCATTTAATGGAGTCAATAATTTCTGTGCTACATTCTCTCGTTTCCTGTACACCAAATGTTCAGGGTAAATTTCTGCCTCTTGCAGAAAGAATGACACAGGATAATGTGTTACATCGGCAATAAGTTCCAATACATCATCCTTTACCCCTATGTCTCCATTCTCTATTTTACCAAGATTGGCTTTGGACATACCTATCCTGTCAGCTAATTCAAGTTGAGCCATTCCCCTTGATTCTCTGCCAAGTACAATCATATTTCTTTTCTTCAGCACGATATGTATTTGTCGAGGCAAACTTAAATATATTTTGTAAATCATCAAAAAAAGTATCAAAATATTTCTACACAGGAGGTTCATTATTTTAGATGTGACACATATATAATCACACAATTGTGTTTTCTATGGTAATCTCGTTACATTTGTTTCGTAAAATTCTTGAAGCGTTGCAGCTTTAAGTCTCGGCATTGAAAACTGGTAATTTTTAGACTTCGAGACGATAAGTGTAAACGCTCACGCTAAGGGCGTGGGCTTACTTATTCGAAGTCGGGCATACCAGTGCCTCAATGTCGGTAAGTGGAGACCTGCGCCCGATTTTTGTGCCTCCCCCACTGGTTTTACACCAAAATGCGCTGCATAGTAGATATAGCTATACTTCTACAGCTGCATTTTTTGTATTTGTTTATTTTGTGAACAAGAAAACCTACACCATTACATGAAATTCGAGAAGGCTAAAGTCTCCATAGCAGACTACATAACATTCAAGGGTATATACATTGCCAAAACAAATACCTACTATTTATGTGACGTGTACCATAAATGTTTTGAGGATAAATCAGCAGTATATTATGTTGCTGTAGAAACAAGAGATAGCCCGAAAGAACTTATCATGATGCACAAGGAAGATGGTTTATGGAAATTCTCTGAGCCGGAACACTATTCTGAATTGCATAGTGAATTAATGCACCTCATTGAAACCATTGAACTCAAATCACGTTCATGATTTAATTTATTACTTTAAACATTATATTCCATGGAAACAAATATGCCTATAAAAATTGCCATAGCGGATGACTTCCCAGCTCTGGTAAAAGGTCTTAGCCTACTAATAAATTCATTTGAAAATTGCGAAGTAATTATTGAAGCCTATAATGGCAAAGAGCTAATCAATGCTATTGAACAATCCACTATAAAGCCAAACATATGTTTCTTGGACATTAATATGCCTATTATGGATGGCTATGAAGCATTAAAATATATAAAGGAGCGATGGCCTGCTATCCATCTAATAATGTCATCAATGCTTTATGATACTAAGAATATTCGTAAGGCTATTGAATTAGGTGCTTCATCATTTCTACCGAAAGAAGCAGATGTATCAGAGATTGCTACTGCTATAAATGAGGTCATAGAACATGGAAAATACTATAACAATTGGATAAGAAAGAATGTATTACCTGAAGCTGGCATTTGACCAAGCTGTTATAATACCAAATGACAACTGGTCAAATGATAATTATACATACCCGTTTTTAACAGCATACATAACTAATCCAGTCCTGCTCTGAATATGCAGCTTTTCAAATAGCTTTTCTTTCCACAGCTCAACCCTTCTTTGTGTTGTGTTCATTTTTTCAGCGATTTCTTTATACGTCAGTTCTTCACAACACAATGTAATCAGGCTGATTTCGTCAGTATTCAATTTAGGTATTGTATCAAATTTACTGACATAACCCGGCACAATTTCATTGTAATAAAACATATTTTTATGTACTTCTTTAATTGCATCGTAGATAATGTCAGTATTTGCTTCTTTTAATAAATATCCATTCGCACCATTCCTTAAACAATTGATGATAATGTGTTCATGATTGTGTTGCGAAAGCATGATTACTTTTACAGACGGCCATCTTCTCTTAATATGTGCTAATGCCTGAAGTCCATCCATAATAGGCATCCTAATATCCAACAGACAGACATCTGGTTTGTTTTCTGCTGCATCAATTTTATCAATTAGCTCTTGCCCGTTATTGGCTTCTATCTCAACAACGAATTCAGGCTGGTGCGCCAACAGCATTTTCAGCCCTTTGAGTAATACTTGGTGGTCGTCAGCGATTGCTAACCGTATCTTATTGGTGGATTTCATGATATAGATAATAGAAAATAAAGTTACGTTGTTTCCGCCATAATTAAAATGGTGAAAACAACGTAAAAAAGCGGTGAAAACACCAAAATAATACGGTGGAATAACCACTCTAAAAGTGGTGTAAAAAGCGTGATTTTACGGTGTAAAAACATTGTGGATTTAACATTATCTAAACAAATTCGTATGACCTTTATACTACAATTCAAGATATAGAGTAATCAGATTGTTCAAAGAGATTTAGCAGAAATATCACATCGTTTATTTCAATCATTTCATAATCTCAAAAATTCAAAAACCATGACCAAAAACCGCATCTTTTCGCTCTTGAGCGTGATTTGCCTGCTTTGCGTTAGTTTCTTCGCGAGAGGCACAACAATTACTGTCACCGGACCTAATCAACTATGTGTTGGTAGTACGGGAACTTATTTCATTACACCGACAACAGGTGTAAACTATGTGTGGACATCTACATTGGGAACGATTACAGGTAGCTCAACACTACCAACCGTGAATGTAAGTTGGTCTGCAACGCCGGGTACTGGAACTGTTAGCGTTAATGGTTACAATTCTTCAGGTTCACTTGTTGAGACTGGAAGTTTAAGCGTTACGTTAACGGCAATACCAACTCCTTTGATTTTTACTAATTACAGAGTAGGTTGTACAAAGATTTACACTGTTGATACTTCTGGCGGTGGACCTGAACCTCCACCTTTAGGCGATACTTTGTTATTGGATGATAAAAACGGATGCGTAAAAGTTTGCGAAAACAGTCTTGTTACATATACGGTAACAGGTTCTGGTGGTTCTTATTCATGGGCTGTTGTAGGAGGTACAATTCAAGGTTCTTCATCTGGCAGTTCAATTGTAGTTAGATGGGGAACAGTTGGCTCTGGTAGTGTTACAGTGACAGAAACAGTTAATGGTTGCGCTGGCTCTAAAACTTCTTGTATTGCTATTATAGAAAAACCAACAGCGGCATTTTCAGTTTTACCAAGCACAACTTCTATTAACGATGGCGATACTATTAGTCTATGTCTTCATGCAAATCTTGCCTTGAAAGACCTGTCCACAGGTAGTAGTTCATCAGGTATTGTAAGTTGGAATTGGTTCTGGGGGGATGGAACGGCTTCGGGTCAAAAAAACCCGCCAATACATAGTTATAGTGCTACTGGATATTATAAACTGCAATTGGTAGTCAAGAATGAGTGTGGCTGTGTTGATACGTTAACTGGATATGTTCACGTATTATCAGACCCCGGCCCTGCTATTTATTGCCCTACCGTTGCTTGTGAAAATGATTCCGTGAAATACTCTACAGACACTACTGGTTGTACTTCTTACAACTGGCAGGTTGTGGGCGGAACAATTCAAGGTTCTAATACAAATAGTTCAGTTGTAGTATTATGGGATAACGTAGATGCAAGTGGTTTTGGTTATGTTACATTAGATGTAAGTTGCACAGGACTTTGCCCAGAACCTACAACTATCAAAGTACCTGTTGTACAATCAAATCCGACTGTAACAGGTCCATCTAAGCTATGTGTTCATAATCAGTACCAGTATAGCATTCCGTTATGGCCTGGTACAGAATATAACTGGGGTGTTATTAACTATCCTTGGACGGTAGTTAGCGACAGGAAAAGCAATCAAATCACATTAAAGTTTGATACGGCTGGTACATATACCGTTCATGTAACATGGCAAAACCACCTTTCTGTTTGCGGTGGAGACAAAACATTTACTGTAACAGTGTATGATGAAGATACCATCGTGGGGCCAAATAACTCATGTAAATCTTCAACTGGTTATATTGCTTACACACTTAAGTCAGGTAATTCTGCTAATTGGGAATTAACTGACCCTACAGGTAGCGTAACAACTGGAAGTGGTACTGTCTTTAGTGCAGGGTTTACAATGGCAGGCATCTATACCCTGAATGCAGTTGACTATTGTGCGGCACCGATGGTAATTACCGTATCGGAGGTAACAGCAACTGTTGATAGTGTAAGTGGTGAAGATACTGTGTGTTTAGGTCAACCTTATGTGTATAATGCGTATAGTGCTATACCGGGTTATACCTATTCATGGACAGCAACAGGTGGTAGTGTGGTAACTTCTACTTCTGGTAGCTCTGCTACAGTTGTATGGACGAGTTTGCCGGGCACACTAAAAGTAAGAAGGCAATTAACTTCTTATCCATATTGTGAGGGTGCAGACTATACGATTAACATCATTCAGGATGCGGTAGCACCTAATATTACAGGGCCTGATACGGTATGTTCTGATTCTTACAATGATTATACGTGCAACTACAGGAGTAGTAATGCTACTTATACTTGGGAAGTGGTTTCTGAAACTAAGGGAAATATTACAGCAGGTACTTACGACCCTGATGTAACCTTTAAAGCAAACCACTTTACAACAACACAAACAGCAAAAATCATTGTCCATGTAAAAAACTGCAATACAACGGTCAGCGATACTTTCGATGTAGTGATTGTACCAAGACCTTTGCCTGCAATTACAGGCGATACATTGTTCTGTAGCGGTGACACCATCACATTTACAGCAACGGATGGTGCAGGTAGCTATGCTTGGGACTTTGGTGACCAAGGCTCACGTACAACAAGTATCAATACAGTTGATAAAGTATTTTGGAACGCAACAGGTAGCCAACTTACATATTATGTAACGGTTGATGCAACTGGTGGTACAGTGCTTTGTCCTCCTAATGGAAAGGCAACATTAAGAGTTCACGTTGATTCTGGCCCTGTTGTATCTGCATTCCCATTAGACACCACTATATTCTGTGATACGGCAACTGTAAGCAGTAGATTGAGGGCTCGTGTTATTGGAACAGGTACATTCACTTACCAATGGTACAAATATCCAACCACGCTCTTGTCAGGAGCTACAGATAGCACCTATACTGCTACTGGTGATGGTGAATACTATTGTATTGTTACCAAAGCAGGTGGCTGTAAATCAAAAACTAATAGTATTAGTGTTAGGGTGATTAGTTGCAGCACTTGTGCTTATGCACCAAACCCACCAGTTCCAGCACCAACCAGTCCATTCTGTGGGTCATTCCCTGTAAGTGCAAGTTGGTCTTCATATCCAAATGTTACAAGCTCATATACATCTTGGTTTGTGTCACCAGCTTCTACTTCAAGTATGGCAAATGCTACAGCGACAAGTGTTGATGTTGCTGTAACACAAGCGGGAACGTACACGATAATTTATAAGCGGAAATATATCAACACCCTTACCCATGACACTTGCTATGGCGAAAACGCATCAAAAATTGATGTGCCATTAGTAACAAGCTGGGGCGTTGATTTTAACTGTGTGACAGGTGGTTATAATGCAGTTTTGAAAGATGGAACTTCATTCCTGACAGGTTACAATGGAAGTACAGGTATTACCATTGCGTGGACAGTGACAGGGCCTGGAGGCACTTTCACGGGTACTGGTGCAACATTCACAGTGCCTACGACATCAGCGGGTACTTATACGGTTACGCATACAGTTACGCTCAATAGTACCCCGACAGTAACCTGTACCAGCAGTTCTACCACTTATATATTACCTGCAAATCCAACCATTGGTATTACTTACTCACCAAACAGTATATGCGAAGGCTTACCAATATCATTTAGCCCGAACATTACACCATCTGGTTGGAATACCAATGTAACAAGTTATCTGTGGGATTTTGATGATGCAGCATTTAGTGCTTTGGATAATACACAGAGGGTATATACTTGGAGTCCAACATTTAACCCCATGAATAAAGCACCATTCCTAACTGTAACTGATAGATGGGGTTGTACACACACTTCTTCTTCTGGGTCAATAGATATATATCGTAACCTATTAGGAGGAACAGTTTTAAGTGCATACGAAGGCTGTGGGCCAAGCACCACATTATCCTACACTTCAACTGGTGCAAGTACACCTACAAGATTTATGTGGTCAACAGAAACCACATTTGGCACTACAAATACCAATTTGACAGTGTTTAATTCGGGCAGTTATTTCAAAACTGTTGAAGATGCACATCTATGTCGCAAAGTATCAGACCCTGTAGATGTGATAATTCACAGTATTGAAACTACAGGCATCATCGGTTCTAAGAGCTATTGCGATGGCGAAACCGTAGCATTATCATGCTTTGCAGGGCCTCCGAGCGGCAGCATCAGTTATGTATGGAAACGTAATGGTACTACTCTACCTAACTACGTGCCATTCCTGTTCGACCCTGTACCTGTTGGTACTTATGTTTACACGGTAGATATTACACTCACGTATGCTGGGGGCTCATGTACGGTATCTGATACAGATACGGTAGTAGTACACGCTATACCTGCCAAACCAACTATATCGCTCAATGTACTGGACTGCAATCTGTACAAGTTGGAGCTTGTTGGTAGTGGCCCCGGTGGTGGCAGCCTGTTATGGAGCAATGGAGCTACAGGCTCAAGCAATGTGATATACAGCGGCGGTCCTTACAGGCTGTGGTATTATGACAGCTATGGCTGTGTAAGCTATAATGACACGCTGATACCACAATCGCCTGAAAGTTTCTTTGGCTGGTGGCCTGACGGATGTTATAAATTCTGCCAGAGTCAATACCCGCTTAAAATATTTGGCCCTCCAGGTGTTTGGGCTAAATGGGATTGGCATTATGGTGCAGGTTCTATTATAGACAATGGCACAGCTACAGCAATCAGACCATTGAGCATTACATCAGGCACTTATGGTGCAGGTGACTACTATATGCTACTGGGCAACGGCTTGTGTAGCCTGAGTACAAAAGCCATGTCTATAACTGATACTAACTGTAGTTATTGTCCTCCTGTTATCATAGGGCAGGTAACGCTTACCTGTGACCCTACAATACCGGGTGGTTATATCATGAACATGACACTGAATAATCCTGACCCAACCAATTTTGTGAATTTCATTGTTGGTCTGGACGTAGGCCCTGCCATACCATTTATGGTAAGCCTGCCACCGGGTAGTTCTATGCTCAATTTCAATGTTACAGCTATGAGTATGCCTACTTATGTGGAGGTAAGCTATACGTTGCCGGGGGGTATTAAATGTTTCCAAAGGGCTGCTATTGACCCTATATTTACATACCCATGTACAGGATGGCCGCAACAGAAAACCACAGGCGTAGGTAATACTGCCAATAACGAAATACCTACGGGTATGGTAGTATATCCTAACCCTGCATCGCATACCATGCAGGTTGGCTATAACTATGGCATAAAAGCTGACGCTCAACGCAGCATTGCTGTTTATGACATGATGGGCAGGAAGCTATCTAATACATTGGTTAGCAGCTATAACGGCACGGCAGTTCTTGATGTTGCCGGCTGGGCGCAGGGCGTTTACATCGTGCGGATGGAAGAAAACGGTAAAGCAGTTCATACCCAAAGGGTAACTGTAACCCGATAATTGATTGATTGTAATAGGGGTTGCGGCACTGCTGCAACCCTTATTTTTTCGTACATTTAACATATATCTAACCTGAGCATGAAACAGTTATTTCTCATCATAGCAGTTGTTATCTCAACTATATATACTGCCTCTGCACAGCAGTTTAAGTGGGTGAAAGGTGGGGGTAGTAAAGATGTATCTCAAAACAGTATTGACGAGGAGAGAGTAGTTAATATGTGTATTGATGAAAAGGGGAATATTTATACGCTATCAATGATAGATGATATTGACCTGCGCGCTGATACATTTTACATGAATAAAGCCACTTATGTAGGTTCATCATACCCACTTGAACATTTATTGTTATCAAGTTACACTTGCGGAGGTGTTATGCGTTTTGCAAGCCTGATAGAATCTAAACAAGGAACTTTTGGTTATGGGTTAGCTTACGACAATGGAAGTCTTTACATAACAGCATTAATGAATGGCCAACCTAAACGATTTGGATATGATGCTACAACCACGACTCCTGCTTTAGCTAATATGAGCCTAATTAAATATGATACTTTAGGTAAATATAAATGGAGCCGATTTGTTGGACCTGATGTGTTAGCAAGTATAGGGTTTGGCTACAATAGTGTTGCTATAGACGGTTCTGGCAATATACATCAGTTTAATACTATGCGCTCAGGTGTGCAAATAACAGGCAGCATAACCAGCACTTGGGGAACATACGATTTGAAATATGACCCATCGGGGAATTTACTTAGTGTAACCAAACTATTAGGAATTGACAGTTCATATATTATTGTTAACGCTATTATTGATAAATCAAGCAATATATGCTATGCTTTATTTGACAATCAAGATGGGACTGTTCGTTCACAATATAATTTAGCGGCATTTAACACAAATGGCTCTTTGATTTGGAAAGACACATTAAATCCAAGAACGGCAATAGGCAACTTCAGGTTAGGGAAAGATGGATATATATATGTAACAGGTGGCGGTCAAGGTGGTAAAGTGTTTAGTTTAGGGGGACTATCAATTGCAGATACAGCTTACCCTACCAAAACTTATGCTACAATTAGCAAACTTGATTTGAATGGTAAAACAAAATGGACAAAAATAGTCACTGGTGTCACCAATTCAAATGTTGCGCTTACAGATATATCAGTTCTTCCAGACAATAGCTTGGCTACTGTGGGATATGTTGGAGGTGTTCAAAAGTATTATACTGATAGTCTCGTATCCACTCCGTCAGAAGGGCAAAATCCGATGTACTTTAATATTGATACAACTGGATTGCTCATTGATTGGAAAGAATTAAATGGCACAGGTTTTTATGATATGGGATGGTGTATTACATCTGATAAAATTGGCAATGTTTATATCGGCGGCAATTTATCTACGGACATGACCGCAAAGGGAATTACTACTCCATACAATAGTAATGGTGGAGACAAAGATTTCTTTACCATGAAATATGGTTATGATTGTGACTGTACCGCACCTGCTTTCCCAACAGCCAGCTTTAATTACACCATTGTAGATAGTGCTGCACGTAAAGTGAAATTTACCTACACAGGCACAAGCCCCAAAGACAGTATTATCTGGCAATTAGGTGATGGTACAATAAAAAAAGCAGATACGTTCACATATCAATATAGTGCGGTTGATACCTATACTGTATGTTTGCGTGTAAATGTACATTGCGGCAGGAAGAAAATTTGCAAGGATATAATTGTTCCATTCAAAGACGGTGGTGGCAATAGTGTAGCATTCTTATTAGGCAATAAAAACATAGAAGTATATCCAAACCCGGCCAATGAAAAGCTATACATCAATGGTGCTGATAATAACACAACCATAGTGTTGTATGATATGATGGGCAAAACAGTTTATAAGTCTATATCCAGTTCAGACCATGAAACCATTGACATCGGCGGTATGGCTAATGGCAACTACATTTTATTACTAAGAGACAATAATGGTAATAGGGCAAGTAAGCGAATCGTTAAGCAATAAGGGGCTTTATATTTATAGGTGAAAAAAGCAAAAGGGACGGTTTTTACCGCCCCTCTTTATCATATTTAAACTACCTTAGTTAATATGTCAAAACTAATTATCACTATACTATTCCTTATTTCATCGTCTGCAGTATTTGCCCAAGAACAATTTATAAATAAGGCAACAGGAAGCGACAGGCATCATTTTCTGCTAACAGGTTCTTATATGGGTTTCATCAATGCTCCTGATGTAGAAACCCTGCAAGGCACTAAACAATTCTTAAAAGCCAATAACACAACAGGATATACTATTGGTATAGGGTATGATTACACCAACAAGTACAATATCAGCTTCGGAGCATTTTCCACATACGGTATTCAGAAACATGATTTAGTATGGCAATTTGGTTTCAAGGATTTCGATTCAAGAGCTGACTTCGGAGATTATAAATCCATATACGCCTATAACAGAAGCATTCCTTATCTGAATATGTCATTATTTATCGGATATGAATACCAGCCGAGTAAAAAAAGCAATTTAAAGATACAAGCCAAAACAGGCATCGGTTTGGTGCATTATTTCAAATGGGACAATCAGCGTTTTAAGGAAATTTTGTCATACACAATTGATGACCGTCCTGATACTGTATTTTCAACACAATACGCATTTACAGATGCTTCTTCAGGCGGTCAAAGTAAATGGTATAACCAGAAGAATGATTTTTATACACTGTATATCGGGTTGATATACCCTGTTAAATCTAATTTCATCAGAGAATATAGAATAGGCATATCATACACTCATGTATTTGCAGTATTCAGCCCCGGAGATAATTTCTTCAATATAAGTTCCGCATCCTACTACCATCTTGATACTGATAATAAAACCTTAGTGCGTGACGGTTATCAAAACTATAAGAATAAGTTTCGCACTATAGGTATCACGGCCTGTATTGGTTTTTAAGACGAATATTGCTGTAATATTTTATCTATATATCTTCAATACATCGTTTAACGATAATAATCCAACAGTATTTTGAATTGCAATCAAAGTATTTCAAATCGATTTTAAATGAAAATCAAATTGTTTTCAAATGGTAGCCAAATCTGCCAACCATTATCAATTCACTCCATCCAGTAAAATTTGATACCAAACAATCCAAAACGAACCGTTTTGTTACTTTTTACGCCCTATCGTTTCATTCCAAATCATATTCGCACTTAACGAAGCATAATATCACGTAGCCGCCCGACCTCGCCTGAAAGTGGAAAGTAGCCCTTTGCACTCATAGCATCTTTGTATCCGAAACAATCAAGGACAACTAAAGACGATACTATGAGTGCGAAGATTATACAACTGTCTCCAGAAACATCAACTCCATCTGAATTACAAACCTACATTAATGCTGCATGGTCTTTTGCGTATGCTCTACTCTGGCATGAACAAGCATTCAATAAAGATGAAATCAACCGAGCGAAGCAACATATCAACTGTTATTTCGAGTTTGCTACAGATAAGAAAACAGCTTTTATCGCATTCTGCGAACGTGTTGTTTTGGCGAACCGTTTTATACAAGCCGAGCAGTCAAGATATGTACCGCTACCCTCTATCTGGCTGAACCGTCATTATGAACACGGCTTTGCAGGTACTAAAAGCTGGTTGCAACGTATTCAAATCAAACGACAGGAAATCCCTAACTACCTGCAACATATTTCAGTGGTAGCCGAGCAGTACAGGCAGTATGTACTGAACTCATCCGTAAAATCATTCACTGCCTGCCGCAAGAAATTAACAGAGCTGAAAGCCTACGGTTTATTGCAGTATTTCTATAACGCTATTATTCACCTGCACTATATCAACAACTAAGATGAGCCACCATGAACAACTACCCGTAACAGGGAAGATAGACTTGCGCCCGTACACATTCAAACAACTCTATCAGCTTTACGGAGTAAGCGATAAGACCTTTCGTAAATGGCTCAAACCGTTTGCTGATGAAATCGGAGAGCGCAGGGGAAGATACTATACCATCATGCAGGTGCGAACCATACTGGAACGCATTGGCATACCCGGAGTAATCATCATTGACTAAACAAATAACCAATCCAATATGAAAACAGACACAAGTGGTACTCATTTCAGTAATGTCCTACTTACAGGTGCTATACTATTAGCACAAGTTGATATGCACGGTTTAGTGGACTACTCCCTCAAAGCAGCTATCGGTGGTGCCGTGTGGCTGGGGTACAAAATCATCGCCGAGCGCATGGAACGTAAACGCAAATCACATGATAAACAGAAAGACTAAATGGGCACAGGAACAAAAATACTGGCTGGAACCGCCATAGGAGCAAGCCTTGTTGCAGGTGTCAGTTATTACATGAACATCAGGAGAGCAAAAGGTACGCTGGAGGTCAAGCCCAAAGCCTATCTCCATAAACTGGACTGGAACGGGCTTACCATCAGGGTAGATGCGATACTAAAGAACCCGACCAAAGCGAGCTTCAGTATCAAGTTTCCTTATGTGAAAGTTGAACACAAGGACACATTACTTGGCAGTTCGCAGGTATTGAACAAGGACATAAAAATCCCTGCTTACGGTGAAGCCCTCATCAAAGACATCATGATTGTGATACCTGTAATGAGTTTCTTTTCAGTGGTCTATGAACTCATCAAAGCCCTGAATGCCAAGCAACCCGTAAGCCTCATAGTGAAAACCATCACCACTATAGACCTCGGTTGGTCAAGGATGCCATTTGAAGACAAAAAAGAAGTCGTTATCCAAAAGTAAACGCATGGAAGCAAGAAAAAAAAGGGAGATAGCAAGCGGACGGGAGTATGAGCATTTATTTCCGAGCGCATCGGTAGATACGACTACTATAATGCAACAGGCAGGTGTAGGCGATACGGTGGCATTCATACCAAAAGTAGTACAAAAGACATTGTACCAGACCAAAGGGATAGCCGAGCAGTTAAGGGGCAAAGACCTGTATGCTACCTGCCGCAACATCTGGCATTTTGTGTACAAGCATATAGCTTATAAAAAAGATGAAGATGGTTATGAACAGATACGCAGTCCCTCAAGAAGCTGGCATGACCGATTTGAAGGAGTGGATTGTGATTGCTACAGCACGTTTATCAGTTCGGTGCTGACCAATTTACGCATACCGCACTTGCTGCGTATCACGAAGTATAACAGGAAAAACTATTTCCAGCATATCTATCCTGTAGTGCCATTAAGAAACGGAGCATCCATTATTATAGACTGCGTGACGGATAAATATGATTATGAAGTACCATACAGCGAGAAAAAAGATTACAACATGGATTTACAGTATCTAAATGGCATAGGTTCTATAGCAGGTACAGAAGACCTGAACGGGCTGAATGATTTTGACCTGAACGGTGATGGCGTTATGGAATTAGGCAGGCTTGCCAAAAAGAAGAAAGAGAAGAAAGCGAAAAAAGGGAACGGCAATACCAGCGAAGACCCTAATAGTCCTGCGGGAACAGGCGTGAAAAAGAAAAAAGGGTTCAAGAAATTCCTGAATGTGGTCAATAAAGCAAACCCTGCCACACTGGCATTGCGCAACGGCATTCTTGCTTCTATGAAATTGAATATCGGCAAGATAGGCAGCAGGCTACGCTGGAGTTATCTCTCCCCTAACGAAGCTGCAAAGAAGAACATAGACCCCGATAAGTTCAGGAAGCTGGTAGCAGTGCGTCAAAAGCTGGAGAATATTTTTTACGGTGCTGGTGGTAAAGTAGAAAATATGAAGAAAGCCATCCTCAGTGGCAAAGGCAATAAGGATAAAGCTGTAAATGGTTTAGGTATTGCTGAGTTTGAGGGCTTGGATGGTATTGAATACATGGATGTACACTCCCCGCTGTCGGCTGTACTCGGTGCAACAATGTATCACAGTGAGAACATTGAGGGTATTCATGGTTTCGGTAATACAGTAGGTAATCTTGGAGAACCTGCAACACTGGCAACCGTTGCAGCGGCATCGGGTGTTATCGCTACTATCGCTGGTATGCTCAAAAAAATTGGAGACATATTTAAAGGCGGCAAGAGTAAAGGCAGTAATGATTTCAGCGAGAATGCCAATACGCAGGCTGAAAAAGAAATCGCCGAGACGAAAGGAGATGGCAATTCAAGTGCTGCTATTACCAAAACAAGCAGCGATACTGAGCAGAGTTCAGGAGGTGGTAATTATGATGCAGGCAATAGCTCCGCAGGATCACCAGTAGCCATGACTGCTAATATTCCATCTGGTGGTGGAGGCGGAGGAAGTAGTAATGATGGTGGCACTCCCGAAAAATCGGCAGCACCTGCAACACCTGATAACCCCGGTGGGGGTACAGAGAGTTTCTGGGACAAACACAAAAAATGGCTATTACCTGTTGGTATTGGCGTAGGTGGCCTGACTGTTATCGGTATTGCAGTGAAGATGATGAAAAAGCCAGATGCACCTATCGCTACTAAGCCAACAGCCAGTTTGAACGGATTACCTAAACACAAAAACCATCACCGTAAAAAATCAAAACATAAGCAGGGGAAGAAAAAAGCCGTTGCGCTCCTATAATCCTTGCAGTAATAACATTAAACCAATGACTATGGCAAAAAAGAAAAAAGCTACGCCTAAAGGCAAAGGCAACCGATATGTGGCAGAAGCCAAGAAAGCCAGCATACTCGGACAGATGCAGGCACTACCAACCAAAGGGAATGTCAAATACACTTTGTTGGAAACAGGGAAGGACTTACTGATAGGTGTGGTGGGTGGCGGGCTGGCAGGTGCAGCTATCGGGAAGCCCTCCCTGCTTATCGGGTTGGGTATCACAGGTGCAGGACACTACTTCGATAACAGGTTGGCAACCATACTGGGTATCGGCATGATGGCTGCAAACGGTTTTCAGCAAAAGAGCGTAAGTGGGCTTGAGGGTTTAGAGGGCATAAAAGAAAGGATACAATCCTACAAGGATAGTTTTTCCGAAAAACTGTACATCGACAAACTCGTAAAAAAAGCAGCACCTGCAGCAACAAACGGCATCGGTGAACTACAGTATTTCAACTATCAGCAGGAAGTAAGTGGCAATGATGACCTGAGTGGCGGTATGGCAGCACTGGATTCCATCGAAAGGCAGATTGAAGAAAGCGGAATGCGCCGAATGCAGATGGAGGGAGCTTATGAGCTTGAAGGTGCTTACGATAACGATGTATCTGGGTTAGCGGATGTTACCGATTTGAATATGTAATAGAAACGCCTCCCGTTCATCCTGTGCATGGCATCAGATATGCACCAGTGAAAGAGAGGCAAGTGCTACAAAACTACTTGAAATAACTATTTACAAATCACAATAAAAACAAAAAAATGTACGGATTAGAAGGTATCGAAGAATACAACAACCAGGGCGCATTGCTCGGCATTGAAGGGCTTGAAGGTGAAGAGCTTTTAGGCGCACTACGCAGGATGAACCCCATCAAACGCCAGCGCACCATCAACAAATTAGCACAGCCGCCTGCGCAGTCCAGAGGCTCAAGGGCGGAAATGGAAAAACATTTTGGGGAGCTACCTGCCAATATCAAAGAAGCGTTGGTAAAAGGAGAACTACGTCTTGCGGACACGATGATATACTCTATCAAACCTGTCAGCTCCAAGACCATCAAAATGTTTGAGACACAGGATGATAAGGAAATCGGCTTGCGAAATATATCCAATGCCAAACTTCCTAAAAATCAGGCATTGCTCGTGAGTGGTATCGTGATACTGGCTGGTACATCCGCCGATGCGTCCAAAGACAAAATCGTAGCTACAGATTTTAAAGGGCTGGAAAACTTCCCTGCTGTCATCAATGGAGAGTTCAATCTCAAATCAAACAAAAAACAAATCGTGCCCGAGACGAGTTGTGGTGTATTCAAAACACTGAACTATCACCTTGTGCCAGTCGGTTATTACAAACTGGCAAACCCTCGCCTGATTACCGATGACGTACTCATCGAATTGACAATTGAGTTAGGCTCCACCGATGGCATACCTGCGAATACTTATGTATATACAGGATTGCACGGCACTATCACGACACCATAAGGAAAGCAGCTTATAGGACAAGCGCAAACAGGATTGGCAATAATGTATCAACAGTATGAAATGGAACAGCAAGCAAAAGGCAATAGCAGTGGCAGGTTTGGTAACACCTGCCCTGCTTATCCTGATAGGCAGCCGTATTACTGGGAAACGTTCGCATGACAACTCCAACAACAGCTCTACCTATAAACCCTATCAAAACCTGAAAGCCTTTTTGCTGATGATACAATACTCGGAGGGTACAATCGGTATGAATGCCTACCGCATGTTATTTGGCGGACAATTGTTCGGCGATATGAGATGGCATCCCAATATCGCCATCACCAAAAGTGGTATCACCAGCACTGCTGCAGGGGCTTACCAGATACTGTACCGAACATGGATGAGTGTGCAACAGACCTTGCCGTTACCCGACTTCAGCCCTGTCAGTCAAGACAGGGCAGCAGTCGAACTCATCAGGCGAAGAGGGGCATTGGAAGACGTACTGGCAGGCAGGTTCGCAACGGCTGTGTATAAATGCCGTAAAGAATGGGCATCATTACCCGGCGCTGGTTATGGACAGGGAGAACGCAGCTATGCCAGTTTGGAATCGATGTACCAAAAAGCAGGTGGTTATCTGATGGCTGCATAACAAACAGGAATGAAGACGTAAAAAACAACAACAATGGGAAGCATCATAAAAAAACGGTTCGACCTACAGGTAACGGAAGCTGGCAAAACAGTTTCCAGTGTATTTGAACTGGATAAAAATATCAGCTATGTGCGTGGCATCCTGTTAACCTCGAACAAAGACGATTTGATGTACTACAGAGGCAGCCAGAAAATAGAGATTAACAAGCAGGAGATTTTTCCTGAAGGTTATGAAAGCAAATTACTGATGTGTGGCATCAATGTATCACCGAATGTTCGCTACTATGAAACAGGACATACGACAGTAGGTAATGGTCAAGTGAAAATGGAATATAAAGACAGTCAGGATAGCCGTGTAGCATTTGAACCTTATCGTGTATCCATCTACCTGAACTGCGAACTGAATGAATAGTATTGACAGTAGAGGATAAAGGTTTACAAGAACCTGCAATAACGTGGTAATCAATAATGAATAATAATACAGATGACGGAAGATGTAATTGTAACACAGATACAGGTAAACCGAAAAGACGACCAGCAATATTTTCAGGTGGTCTTGCCGAGGGACACGGTATGTATAAAAGGTATTGAAAGTAGTGCAAGGATAAGCAGCCCCTTAGCGGTTAATGCAGAAAAATTCTTAGGCGCGGTGCAATTACAATCAGAAGGGCATACCAACCTGTGTTACTGTACGGATATATTTATTGACCAGCCACAGGCAAAAGTGATGACGAGCGGGTTTGGTTTGCAGGATGTATGGATACACGAGGCTTTCATACACAGCAATGCAAAAGAAACGGATGTATTGCATATCCCGATGTGCCATGTGCTGTATGGTTGCTACAAGGACATTATAGGTCAGAAGCTGGGGACGGATTTGGAATATATCGTTACACTGTTCATCTGGATTGAACGCATTGATAAATTTTGATTGATACACAACAGGTATGACGATAGAATTAGCAACAGATTATATCAGGCGGAGGATGGATGAATTAGGGTTCGGCAATCACTACTATATCCGATTCAGACATTTTGTGTTGAAAGCGGGAGAAGCGAAACAGGTGGACGGTGATAACCAGTTATACATTCTTGTTGACCCGAAAGACAATATCAGCGTACAAAGTGTATTCGGAATTTTCGATGTGACCGCCGATAATGTAAACGAGCTGCAATACGAACATCAGGGAAAAATCATGCTGAAAAACCATTCTTCCATGTTACAGCATATACGGTTCATTCAGGTAATACCAAAAGAAAAATAAGATGCCATTAATAGAAGAAAAATTTGAACAATCGAGAATAGACAGCATCAAACGCTACCTCCAGCGGGAAGCGGAAAAAGGGCGTAAGAAAGATTACGAAATCGTTGTGGATGGCTTCAAGGTGGTATCACGTACCGATAATTTAGATGAGTTCGAGGATTATGAAGCGGAATTGAAAAATGGCACACGCAATATCAGCATTCTTGTTTTTGACGGGCCATCTACCAATCGCAACACCAAGTATTCATTCTACCTGCAAGGTGAACCGACAGGACAGACAAAGCCCCTCAACGGCTTAGGTGAGATAGAACAAATCATACAGGAGAAACTGGATGCCAAAGACAGGGAATTTGAATTACGCCAGTTGCGTGAAAAACTCGATGATGCAGAAAAAGCATTGGAGGAATCAGAAGAGTATAATGAGCAACTTGAAAAACGCATCGAAGAATTAACGAGCCGTAAAAGCCTTGAGACCAAGAATACAGGAGAATTACTGGCAGCGGCAGTAGGTTATATCGTTCATCGTAACAAAGACAAATTCCCGATGGGTCAGGAACTGGCTGGTTTATTTCCTGATACGGATGTGAAAAATTTACCGCAGCCAACAGAAGAAACGACTGCCAGTTTTGAAAAAAGAAAAACAGGCGATGCGTTTGATGAAGACACCAAGAACCGACTGAGCCTCATCGCAGACCTGCAATCCAGATTGGATGAACCCCAACTCATCGGGCTATTCACCATCATCAGGAAACTGACCGAAGAGCCGCCATTGATAGAGACCGTAATTGATTTACTAAATGATAAAACAGCACCAGATGACTTACGAGTATAACATGAAAATCGAAGCCAAGACAGAAACGGAAGCAGATGAAAAAATGAAAGCACTGACGATACTTGCCAGTAAACTCAATGCGAAAGAACTGGCAAAGTTGGCACAGGTTGTGAAGCATGACCCTGTGAAAACCGCCCTTGCTAAAAAATACCTCGGTTTATAAACCAAAGTGACTACAAGCAATACCAACTGAAGCATCAACCACATCACGATGAAACAAGATACGCTACAAGACCTCACAGCATCTGAACGGATAAAATATTCCCTGCTGGGAATTATTGTCCTCGGCGGTACGGTAATCATCGGCAGAAATATGGTGAAAAAAGCGGTAGCAAAAAACGAACAGCGAAAGTCGCTCAATGACGGCAGCTCCGCTACCTATGCCAAACAGTTGAAAATGGCATTTGAAAATGATGGCTGGTGGGGAACAAACAAAGAACAGGTACGTGATACGATGCGGGCAATACCGAGCAAATCAGAATTCAGAAAAGTGATGCAGTCCTATCAGAAAATGTATAACAGGGTATTACTGGCAGATATGCAATCGGAATTAAAGAGTACAGAATACAACGAGATGCTTTCGATTATCTCTGCCAAACCTGAACACTATAATCCGAATGCGCCACCGAAAATCAGCATAGCGCAACTGCAAGGATGGGCTAAGCGATTGAAAGCAGCTTTCGATATTACCTATGGTATTTTCCCCGGAACGGATGAACCCGCCATTAAAGCGGTCTTTCTTGAAATACCAAGCCAGTCCACATTCAACAGCCTGCGAATTATCTACAGACAGCAATACGGTAATGATTTGCTGCAAGACCTGCAAAGCGAACTGGAGTTCTGGGAATACGAACCGATGATACAGATTATCAAAAGCAAACCAATTCATTAACAATGGCGACCAAGACAAAGAAGAAGAAAGAGCCTTTAGCAAAACGAAGCAAGACAAAATCTATCAGCAAAAAAGCTGGCAAATCAACCAGCTTGCGAAGCAATAAGGTGCAAGGGCATACGAATACACTTGTCATGACTACGCTTGCGGTTGGTGCGGCAGGTGTGCTGGGATATTTCGGTTGGCAGTATTATAAAAAGAAGAAAACAGCATCAGGTAATCTTGACAATGAGCTATTGAAAACGCAAACCGTTCCACCTGTAGTACCTGGCATTGTCACGCCAGCCGATACAACTAATACCTATATCCCACCTATTCAGGATACAAGCAGCACGTCACGCAAACAGAAAAAATCAGGCTACACTGCACCAATAAATAATGATGGCTTTCCGTTGAAAAAAGGCAGCAAAGGAGAAAATGTCAAAAAACTTCAGTTAGCACTGATGAGTAAATACGGCAAGTCCGTTTTGCCAAAATACGGAGCTGATGGCGACTTTGGTACAGAGACCGTAAATGCGTTAAAAAAGGCAGGGTTGTTACAAGTCGTTGATGAAAGCCTGTTTAATGTGATTGTTCAGGGTACTGCGGCAGGTACGGCAAGTAATACAACTGATTATACCGCTATTGCTAAAAAACTGTTTTCGGCTGCACTCACCCGTAATTTCTCTATGGCACTCTCGCAGCTAAAGATGCTCAAGAGCCAAAACGATTACGCTCAGGTCAATGATGTGTTCAGGAACTATAGGTTGAACGGTGTGCGGAAAACATTGGTGAACGGAATGCTATCCAGTTTTACCACTACTGACCAGAAGCAAAAAATACGTTTTGAGTTTATCCGCATTGGCTTAAAATACGATGGCAGCACATGGAGTTTATCGGGTTTTGACGGAAAGCCTATCGTTACCAAAACTACCACAACTGTCTGGGCAGGTCCGAATGAAAGCCTGCAAGTGCCCGCTAAAATGGTGCTCGGCAATGAAGTGACACAAAGGCTTGACTATACCTTATTTGAAAACAACCAAAGATATTTTCTGGTCAAAACAGCAACTATCGCCTATCTCTAAATCAGTACACCAGTTAAAAAACAATACACATGAAAAAGAAACAGAAAAAACGCAAAGCATTTACCCGACAAAACAATATCCGCTATATCGTAGTGCATACCACAGGTACACGCCCCTCAATCGCATTCAATGAACTGGATAAATTGAATCGCTATCCATACCATTATATTATCACACCTCACGGCAAATTACTGAACCTGCGCCCGTTGCTGCCGTCTGATGGTACGATAGAGATAGCTCTTATGGGTGGTTTGAATAAAGAGGGTATCCATGCGGACACGAGGACTGAAGCACAAAACGATTGCCTGTTTACTACACTGGTACTGCTGACAGAGCATTTTCCAGAAGCAGTTATCAAAGCAGCAGATGAACTCTATCAGTATGGATTTGCCAACCCAGGCTTTAATGTAAAAGAATGGCTGGCGAATTATATACCCGCTTTTTTGATTGCCGCATAACAGTAGCATACTACTCAGCATCGTAACCATAAAAAACAATCTTCATGTTAACCGCTATCAAACAATTATTATTTCTGCGAGGCCATCGTTTGTTCTTGCGCCCTTATGAATTGAACATCGTAGGTGTACGCTCGAAAATCAGGAAAGCTAATAGCTTCGATGATACTATCCATGTGTTTTATACAGATGAAAATGGTAACTGGAAAATACATAGCTATACCGCAACCACAGACCCAGGTACACATTGGCTGCAAGAGCCACTGAATAACAATGGCGCAGCCATTCTGAAAACGGGACAATATATAGATAGCTACCAATTAGGCTTACACAGGGGCAAATACAGGGCATTGATACAGGCTAAACCAGTTACCGTGTTCAGGGATAATAACACGGACAGTACAATAGACCTTAACCCCCAGCACACTGAAACGGGTATGTTCGGCATCAATATTCACCGTGCGGCAATACAAGGCACAACCAGCAGGGTGGATGCTTATTCGGCAGGGTGTCAGGTATTTGCCAATGCAGCAGATTTCACCGTATTTATAAACCTGTGCCAAATCCATAAAGAACGATACGGCAACCATTTTACCTACACACTGCTCGATGATGTATTCCAACAACAACAGGCAGCAGCTTAAATACAAACAGATGAAAGAAATACTGCAACAATTATTCAAAGACAAGAACGGGCATTACAGTTTGCGTGAAGTAGCTATCGCATTATTACTGGCTGCATTAATCATCAGTTGGGTAGGACAACAATTCTTCTCCAGAGAAATACCTGAATTTATGTTCTTCGGCTTTTCCAGCCTAATAGCAGCAGGATGCTTTGGTTATTCATTGGAGAAGCGAACCACAACGGATGCCGAAAAATAAAGCGGGCTTTCTGTTACGAAAGCCCGCTCACCAGCCCCTTGTTTGTTTGTACTATTCGTAAGCCTATCACCGCTGATAATCTAAACAATACAAATCTAAATCAAAACAACATGAAAACAATCCATCTCGAAAAAATCACCTGCCTGATTATAGGGCTGATACTTGGTATCGCATTATCTATGGTATTGCATACTGATATATACACATCTGTGTTCAGCAAGCATAAAGCCATTGCCAGTACTACAGCAATCCGCAATCAGGCTACCGCTAAGATACAGCCTGTTAAAAACAGGATGGACAGTTTTAGTAATTACAATACCCGCTTGCAGCAGCAATTACAGCAAACGAAACAGGCATTGAGCCTGTCCAGAGCTACAAACAGCCAACTCAAAAACCAGCTATCAGCATTGCGCTTCGAGTATCACAACAGTGAAGACACAAATAAAAAACTATCGGATTGCGACAGCATCCTGCAAACAGCCGAACAACTGGTAGAGGCTGAAAGAATCACTGACAGCCTCTGTGATGCAGCAACAATTAACCTGCAATCACAAATCACTATTAAGGACAGCATGATGGCATTACAAATCCTGCAATATCAATACCTGCAACAAAGTTTTGATACCTGCATAACGGTTATCCAACAGTTTCAAACCGAGAATAAGTTAATGACAAGGCATCTACGGCGACAAAGGAACAAATCGAGATGGCTTTCGGCAGGAACAGCACTTTTAGTCGGTTGCATCGCCTACAGCATTGTACAACAACACTAACCATCTATGCAGAAATCAGAAAAGGTCATTGTCTCCGCAACTACCCTGTTCACTTCCCTGCTTTCCTATTGGTATGCAAGGGAAGCGCAGCGTGATGCCACACCCTATGTTATGATAGGCGGCTTTCTGGGTTCATTGCTTGGAGAAATTATCTCTGACAACATTAATCATTCAGATAAAACGAAAAATTAACTATGCCTACAACAGTGCAAATCGTGGACAGCCTATCGTGTATCAGGGTTGTCACCAACGGTGTTCCTTTAGAGATACACAAAAAAGCCGTCAAGACCATTGACGTATTGCACAATGATACCGTGCGCATTGACATTGGTGAAGGTGCATTAAGGCACGTTTACATACGCTTCGCCGAAGTAACAGTACCGGGTGGCCTTGCCAATGTCAATATCCTGCGGGACACGATCAAGGGTATGCTGGATGCCGATGATGCCAGTGGTGCTACCGCAGGTAATCAGGTATCGGAAATCGGTATTCTCAATAATATCAAAGATGCACAGAATGCCGCTAACGGATTGCTGACCAATATCCGTGATGTTGAAACCTCGCAAAGTAATGCGTTAGTAACCATCAAAGACGGACAGGCTACGCAGAACAACCTTCTTAACGATGTTAAAGCAGGGCAGGCAACTCAATCCAACCTGCTCACGAACGTCAGGGATAATCTGGCTGGGATGCAGAATACATTGAACAATGAGCAGAATTTATTGCAGGCTATGAATACGCTGCTCACGGATATTCGCACCTACCTGAACCCTGCCAACCAACAGGCATTAACCGACCCGAGCATTATTGATGAATCGGTGCCGATGGTCATCTATTATGGTTATGCACTGCCAGGTGCAAGGTTGCAAGACCCTGCGTGGGCTATCAAGCGGGTAACCAAGTCTGATAATGTCATCGAATATTATTGGGCGGACGGCAACCAGAACATGAACCAAATCTGGAATGACCGATATAACCTGAACTACCTGCCGCTCAATAACGGTCAGGCTGGATAACCACTTCAACAGGCATGGCAGAGCCATGCCTGTTTTAATATGTTTTACTCATGAGTGATATGGCATTTGTGTTCGCAGTAAAAGCGGCACTGATAACAAAGACTAAACACAATAAAGCCTCTATCGAAAAGCTGGCGGCTTCATTTAATATCTATGATAAAACAAAGGTCAAGGAACTGACTGAATTAGCCATTGTCTTTCAGGCAAGGGCTATCATACGTCAGGGATTGCCCGTCAACCAAACCTATGCGCAAATTGTTGAACTCTACGAAAATCAAGTCAATCTATCACACCGCAGTTCTCAAAGCATTCTGCTACAGCAGTATTCTACTCCGTCACCTATTAGCTATCTGGCAGGCATATTTTGTGAATTAGACCAGTTGGCAGCCAAGAAAGGTTATGCCTTCGAACCATCTGCTGGAAACGGCTTGCTCACCATTGCAGGGACACCTGAACGCATCTATGTAAACGAGATAGACAATTTGCGTAACAGCAACCTTAAACGTCAGGACTATAAACTCGTATTACAAACAGATGCTACTAAAGCGTTTGCGGACTATCGGCATAAATTCAACGCCGTTCTTACCAATCCTCCATTTGGCAGGCTTGATAAACCTGTATTCTTTGACACTTACAAAATTGACACCCTTGACCACCTGATGGCATTACGTGCATTGGAAACCATGCGCTTTGATGGCAAAGCTGCCATTATCATCGGCGGGCATACCGATTGGGACAGCAAAGGAAGAATACAGGCTGGGCGTAACCGTATCTTTTTCAATTACCTCTATCGCTACTATCATGTTGCAGATGTATTGCAAATAGACGGACATAAACTATATGCAAGGCAAGGCACAGCATTTAACACAAGGCTAATACTCATTGATGGCATTAAAGCTAAGCCCGAAGGTGCTGCGCCAGTATTTGATGCACAACGAGATGCAGTTATCCGAAGTTTTGATACGCTTTATGAACGTGTCATGGAAGCTATGAATCATACTATACCAATTACTACTATCATGAAACAAATCCCTGAACTGGAACACGAAGCCTTAGCATTACAGAAACTACTTGGTATTGAAACATTGGGTGCACCTTATATGCCAGCATCCGATAGCTGTATCGTACTCAATACCCAAGTACCTGATAGTATGTCCTTTGAAACACAGTCCGCTCTGCAACGTATCAAGGATGAGGTTGGCGGCGACATCGATAATTTTGTACGGCATCGTTTGCAATACCGTTCTCAGGCTGCACTTTGTAAAGCACTATCCGCTGAGCAAATTGATGCGGCAGCAATGGCGATATATAATATCGAAGCAAGGGGACAAGGTATGATTATCGGCGACCAGACAGGTATCGGTAAAGGGCGCATTGCAGCAGCTATTATTCGTTATGCCGTTTGCAGAGGGCTGAAGCCTGTGTTTATTACGGAGAAAGCCAATTTATTCTCCGATATATACAGAGACCTCTCCGCCATAGGTTCAGGGCATTTTAAGCCTTTTATCGTAAATGCGAAAGACCAAAAGACAGATATAAAGGACGAGGATGGTAATGTGGTCTATACCGCACCATCAGTCACAGAACAGCAAGCGATTTTTGCATCAAGGGAATTGCCTGCCAAATATGATTTTATCGTAGCTACCTATTCCCAATTTAACAGTCCTGAGAAGAAACCTGAAAAGCCCTTGTTCCTGCAAGCGGTAGCCCGTGATAATATTTTTATCATGGACGAGGCACATAATAGTTCAGGCTCGTCAAATACAGGTGAATTTTTACAAGGTGTCGTAAGCCATACCGCTGGTGTGGCATTTCTATCGGCGACATTTGCCAAACGTCCCGACAATATGCCTATCTACGCTATGAAGACAGCCATAGCGGATTGCAATATGAGTAAAGAGGAATTAGTTGAATCTATCACAAGAGGCGGGGTTGCCTTGCAGGAAGTCCTTTCTTCTCAATTAGTAGCCGAGGGACAAATGCTTCGCAGGGAACGGAGTTTTGAAGGAGTGGAAGTCAATTATATAAGCCTTGATGATAAAGCTGAAGAGCACCGAGCTATTGCGGATAATATTACTGCCATTCTCAGGGATATTATCGCATTCCAGAATAAATACATCAATGAACAGATAGACGAGCTGGATAAAATAGCCGTAGCGGAAGGCAAAGAAACCGTTATACGGGAAGGTACATCACAGGCAGGTGTTGACAATACGCCTTATTTCTCGAAAGTATTTCAGGTAATCAATCAGATGTTGTTTTCACTGAAAGCAGAGGCGGTAGCGGAACGGGCTATCATGCGTTTGCGTGAAGGTAAAAAACCTGTTATCGCATTTGCTTCCACTATGGGGAGCTTTATCGAGACCATTGAAAATGAAACAGGGATGCCTGTATCTGATGGAGATACTATCAATGCGGACTTTACGGAGGTGTTAAAACGTGGGCTGGATGGCATCATGCGTTATACGGAAAAAGATGCTGACGGTACGCCTATTTATAAAAAGTTTGAAGTCAGCGAGCTTTCACCGGAAGCGCAGATGGAATACAACCGTATCTATGAGCGTATCAGGGAAGCATCAACTGGTATCACCATATCCCCTATTGATGTTATCGTTCAAAAACTAAAAGAGGCTGGCTATACCGTAGCCGAAGTGACAGGACGTAAGTATGAATTGCAACTGAACAGAAAAACAGGTAACGGGCTGGTATTATCCAGAAAGAAAATCAATACAAATGATGCGTTCCGAAAGTTTAATAACAACGAAGTTGACGTGCTGATGATTAACCAGTCAGGCAGCACAGGTGCATCGGCTCATGCGATACCGACTGCCAAAGTACCATCATCGGAAGTACGTCAACGGGTTATGATTGTATTGCAGGCAGAATTGGATATTAATACAGAGGTGCAAAAAAGAGGGCGTGTCAATCGCACAGGGCAAATCATTAAGCCCATCTATGATTATGTAACGTCTGCCATACCTGCCGAAAAGCGATTGATGATGATGCTCCAGAAAAAACTGAAATCGCTGGATGCAAACACCACGTCGAACCAGAAACAATCTACCAAGATTTTGGATGTGCCAGACTTCCTGAATAAATACGGTGATAAAATTGTCAAAGAATATTTAGGTGAAAATACGGACATCAATGAATTATTAGATGACCCTTTGCGTATCAGAGACAGCAATGCCGATAACGGAGAAACAACTACAACAGATGATGCTGCACATAAAGTATCGGGCCGTGTTGCCGTACTATCTACTAAAATGCAGCAGGATTTTTATAACGAGATAGCGGAACGCTATAATGACTATGTGGAATATCTGAGGCAGGTCGGTGAATATGACCTTGAAGTAGAGGCTATGAACCTTGATGCGGAAACCATCAGCAATAAGGTGGTAAAAATGGGTAAGGGTTCTGACAGTGCCTTTGGTGATGATAGTATTTTAGAGACTGTCCGTGCCAACGTACTTAAAAAGCCGTTCACAAAAACGGAACTGGAAAATCTGCTGAATGAATCCCTGAAAGGAATGGATGCCATTGCTATGCAACAAGCATTGCTATCTGAATATCATACTGAAGCTGATGCGAGGCTGCAAGCTGATGTACAGGAAATGGAACATAAATATGCGGAACTCATCAACAACATTCCTTTTGAGAAGAAAATACTTAAACTGAACGGGGAAGCAAAAGACGAAGCTATCAAGGGGCGTGAGAAAGAATTAATATCCGCTATGGAAGCGCAGCTAAAAATGCTGACCATCAAGGCAGGTAACCGCAGGCAATACCTCGAAAAAATATTCAGGTTCTTTTATATCGGTAAATACCTGCAATATCCCATCGATAGCTTTACAGGGGGCAATGAATTGATACCAGCAGTATTTATCGGTTGCACGATAGACCGAAAAAAGAAAAATCCTTTTGCTCCATCTCTTATCAAGCTACGGTTTGCCATTGCCAACAGCAGTAAATATTTTGCTATCCCTGCATCGTATTCGGAGGATATTATGGCGATAATCGGTGCAAGTGCGGATATTGTACAACCTGATAAAGCTGCATTATTGCAGCAGTGGGAACACTACACCCAACAGAATCACAGTGACCGAAAAATCAGGCATATTATAACGGGCAATTTATTACAGGCATTTTCAGATTACAAAGGCAAACTCGTAAGCTATACGACCATTGATGGCAAAACGGTGAAAGGCATACTAATGCCTGAGAATTGGGATGCGGGTGAACAGGTACAGGACAAAGTGGTGGTACCTATTATTAAAGCCCTGCCACTTATCAAATCATTGGTGAACAATAACCACATACTTACCAATACAGGTTTATCCATCTTCAGACAGGGTGAACATTACCGTATTATTGTTTCCGCAGCTCGTGCGAAAGGTGGTGATGTGTATTTAGACAGGCAACTATTAGAACTTGTTGATAACAATAATTTCGACAAGGTATCAGATAAAATGGTAGCCACCTTGCAGGCTGACCGCATCCAGAAGTTTATCGAAATATTACAGCAGAACCATAGCTGTGCTGTGTCGGTGAACGCTGCACAATTTCGTGAGATTGAAAAAAAAGTGCAACGTTACAGTAGCCGCAGGCAAATTGAATTACCACCTGCTATGGAAGATGAAAAGCCTGACAATGCAATCAGTTTGCTGGAATTAGAAGCCGAAGCATTGGCATTAGAACTGGAATTATTAGCAGCATAAACAATAAACCATGTATAACACAGAGAACTATTATACGAACACCAGGGATATAGACTTTTCCACTTTCCCTGAAGCATTACAAAAGGGGCATGAATATATAGGAAAAGCCACATCAGATGGCAAGGATTGGGGAAATTATCATGCCAGCCAAACTATCCGAAAAGTCATAGATACCTATTTTGAAAAACTGGAGGAATACATCCGCAAACAAATGAAGCGGGCAAAACCAAAGCCTGCAATACATTCTGGAAAGGGCTTAGCTCCTGCTATGTTACAGGCTGAAGCTGATGTAAAGGAATACCCTACCATGACTACTGAGGGTTTGCAGGAGCTACTCCGTTTAGAGATGGATGCCAAAGCAGTGCAGGGTAATAAGCCTGATATTGCCTTTCGCATCAAAGCGATAAAGAAGGAACTGGAAAAACGGGAACACCGTACCGGCAGCAGAAAAAATATGACTGATAAATTTCCTGCTGCAATGGTAGAACGTATAAGTGAAGAAATCCGCTTTATCAAACGCTTTGTAAACCTGCACGGTAAAACCAAAAGAAAAGATGATATACTAAGGTTTATTAATTCGTTACAGAAATCTATTGTTGAAAAAAAGATACGCAAAACCTCATCCTATGCAGAGCAGATAAAGTTCATCCAGCAGAAACTGATTGATACATTCAATAGCATGGGAAAGCAAATCCGCATTGAATTAAAAGACAGTACAATTGAAGCATTGAAGACCGTGTCTGGTGATGAAAAAGTATTGGCTTCCGTTGGTTTCATCAAACGATATATCAACCTCAATGGTAAGCTCGGTATGAAACAAAAGGGCAAAGATTTATTAGCCCAGATAAACCGTGCGATAGGAAAAGGAAAGATTAGTGATGATGACCCTTACATGGCGGAAGTAGAAGACATCCGAAAAAATCTGGAATGGTTCATTGGAGATAAGACAGTTAAGAGCTTACAGATAGAAGCTAATACACTTAATGGTTTGGAGGGTATATTAGGCTGTGCTTGTACAACAGTCAATGGATTAGGGGATATACCACAATCCTTACCGCCTATCATGAATAGTATGGATTTTGCCAACGTACAATTTCACACGCTGGGTATGAAAGGTAAATGGCTGGATTTGATTGGCGACCCGACAACGAATTTTACGGCAATGGTATTTGGCAAGCCTAAGATGGGCAAGTCCTATTTGTGTATTGATTTTGCAGGGTATCTCGCCCGAAATCATGGTAAGGTGTTGTATGTTGCCAAAGAAGAGGGTTTGGATAAGACATTGCAGGATAAACTGAATGATAAGGATGTAAAGCACCCTAATTTATTTGTGTCTTCATTCCTGCCTGCTAACCTGAGTATGTACAATTTCATTTTTTTGGATAGTGCCAACAGGCTGGGGTTAAAACCCGATGATTTGAACCGTTTAAAAACGGTAAATCCCGATAAATCATTTGTGTATGTGTTTCAAACAACTAAGGAGGGTAATTTCAGAGGCGCTAATACCTTCCAGCATGATGTTGATGTGGTAATAGAAGTGCCTGAAAGGGGTAAGGCGGTACAGTTTGGCAGATTTAATCAGGGTGGTGAAATGGATATATTTTAGATTATCATTAAGGTTTTGTCGTGCGTTTTAGGAGAATTACTTGAAATATTTTTTCAGATTTTATAAATTCGTAGGCAGTAACCGTAAAACTAAAACCACCTCGTACCATGATATTTTCAAGAGGGCATTTTAAAAGTAATAGAATACAAAAGGCATCTATTATTAATTCACTTAACGAATCAAGAAGTTTCAGCAGCAGGACTGCACCAACAAATATCACAACTGTTTTTCTTTCTCACAAGCACAAAGATTTAGACGATGAAGAAGAATTAAAGGGCTTCATTGAACTATTAGAAGATAATGGAGTGAAAGTGTACATCGACAGTATGGACAATACGCTTCCAACACAAACAACGGGTGATACGGCAAATCGTATAAAAGAGATAATAAAGTATTGTAATAAGTTTGTTTTGATGGCTACCTCTAAAGCTATACAATCATATTGGTGTAATTGGGAATTAGGCATTGGTGATGTACATAAATTTCAGAAACATATTGCCATTCTGCCTATTAAGGAAAAGGGGGAGTTTGACTCACAGTATAAAGGGAATGAATATTTGCAGATATACCCACGTATTGATTATGAAAATGGTACTAATAAATACACTAACGGGAATTTAATTCCTGCTGGATATTATGTTGTAGAACCGCCCACCAAAGAAAAAATGAGATACATCACTCCATTATCAACATGGCTAAAATCAAGATAATGAGAACTAAGTATCAAATAATAAAAATTGGAGATGATAACGCTTTCTATCCTGACTTGTTACGTGTGCTTATTAAGCATATCACTGAATTAGGACTTAGAGAAGATGCTATTATAGAAATTAATGAAGCTAATTTCAGTACAGAGTATAAGGCAAATGCACCTGCATTTTGTTTGTATTTCGGTAGCCCTGACAGCGATTACAAAAACTTGGACATCGTTGACATACTAATACGGGATGCGACATTAATACTCCCTGTAGTTTCAAACCTCGAAGTATTTAATGCACAAATTCCTGAAAAACTAAGAGGTATAAATGGATTTGAATTAGCATCAGCCAATAATATTGAACAACTGGCAAGCAATGTTTTAGAGGGATTAAGTTTATTAAGGGTTGCAAGAAGGTTATTCATATCCTATAAAAGAGATGAATCCTCAGCCGTAGCCATTCAGCTATTTGAGCAACTTGAAAAAAATGGGTTTGATGTTTTCTTAGATACACACAGTATCAGGCCATCGGAACCATTTCAGGATGAATTATGGCATCGCATGGCTGATACGGACGTAATTGTATTATTGAACACCCCCGGTTTTCTTAATAGCCACTGGACTACGCAGGAACTGGCAAAAGCGAACTCTATGTCAATTGGCATCTTGCAATTGATATGGCCGACACATAAACTTGAAAGGGATGCTGAAATCAGCATCCCTTATTATCTTGAAGATTCAAATTTTGGGAATAACCTATTTGCAGAGCCTAATAGTTATTTAACTCCTGAAACAATAGCTGAAGTTGTAAGTCAAGTAGAATCACTCAGAGCAAGAAGCCTTGCATCAAGACAGGATAATATTATTACGGAATTTATTGCATCCTCTACACGAGTAGGTAAAAAGGCTGACCTGCAACCAGATAAGCTGATTGTGATTAAGCAACCTGATGATAAAGAGTTAATATTCATTCCTACCGTTGGCGTACCACAAGCCCTGACATACAACCAATCTCATGAATTGGTAGAGAAAATCAAGTCTAAAGATGTTGTAGGTGCTTATTTAATTTATGACCACAGAAATATTCGTGAAAAATGGCTCAACCATCTAAAATGGTTGGATGATTACTTGCCAATTAAAACCGTTAAAATAGTTGAAGCAGAATCATGGCTACAAAAGATTTAGCAAAAATATTTTTATCTGCAAGCATCCCTTATAAAGATAGGGACAGGCAATACTATGATACAGCGGATATTGTTGCGATTAGGGATGCGGTGCGGGCATTGGCAACAGTTGTCATTCCTAAAGCACACTTGATATGGGGCGGGCACCCATCCATTACACCCTTGATACGGTACGTTATGGATAGGATGCGAGCTGATTTAAAACAGCACGTTACACTTTATCAATCACTATATTTTGAAGACAAATTTCCAAAAGACAATTTCGCATTTGAGAACGTAATATTAACGTCTAAGCAGGAAACTGTTGCTCAAAGTGTTCAAATTATGAGGGAGCGTATTTTTCAGGAAAACGCTTTTAGTGCAGGTATCTTCATAGGCGGGATGGAGGGCATTCAGGTTGAATATGAAATGTTCATCGCAGCGAATCCAGATGCTATCATCATTCCTATTGCAAGCACAGGCGGTGCTGCCAAAATCCTTTATGATAGTATTGATAACTTAACGGATGAACGGCTTGTTAATGATTACGCCTATATGGCACTATTCAGAAATATTCTTAACGACTTAATATAACTACTACATTATGGGAAAAAGCATTTTCGTTTCTTACAAATACTCCGATTCTAACGTACTGGCATTGCCGAATATCGAGGGAATAACAACTGTCCGACACTATGTGGATGAGATTGCAACACTATTGGAGGATGAAGACCATATTTACAAGGGAGAAGATGATGGCGAAGACTTAGGCACACTGGAGGATTCAACTATCGCCTCAAAATTGGGTGATAAAATTTTTCATAGCTCTGTCACAATCGTTTTAATATCCAAAGGTATGAAAAGTGTATTCGCTGTCGAAAAAGACCAATGGATTCCTTGGGAAGTATCTTACTCTTTAAAAGAACAGTCCAGGGACGGTGGTAGAAGTAAAACGAACGCTGTCTTGGCAGTTGTTTTACCTGACAGCTTTGGCAGTTACAGTTTTTTCGTTGAAGATAATACCTGTCAATATTGTCACTGCCGAACACTAAAAACGGATTTCTTATTTCAGATATTACGTGACAATATGTTTAATATTAAAAACCCTGTTTACACAGATTGTGAAAATCACCTTGGCAGCAAACCATATAGTGGATATTCTTCTTATATACATACCGTAAAATGGGCAGATTTCAAAGCCAACATCAATCATAATATAGATATAGCTACAGGCATAAGAGCAAACATTGACCAATATGAACTCACCAAAACTGTGAAATAAAATGGCACGTTATACCTTTTTTAGTTTTTGTTATGACGATGTAAAAAATTTCAAAGTAAATGTCGTTCGTAATAGCTGGCTCTTATCGAATGGAGAAAATACCTTTATTGATGGCTCAATCTGGGAGAAAGAAAAAAGTAAGGGTGATACCGTCATAAAGCAACTTATTGAGTTAGGGTTAAAAAAGACTTCCGTAACAACTGTATTGATTGGTGATGAAACAGCAGATAGGCGTTGGGTTAAGTATGAGATAATAAAGAGTTTTGACAAAGGAAATGGCATACTTGGCATACATCTCAATCGAATAAGAGGCAAAGAGCAGCGAATATCGGCTCGTGGTACAAACCCGCTTGACAGATTGGGGTTCATGATTTCGGACGACGGGAAGAAGATATTGTTTTATGAACTTGTTGACAGGAGGTGGGTAGCTTTTGAAGACTTACCTGAAATCAATAACAAAAAGTCTAATACACTGTATTTCCCCGGAGGCTGGTTTAATGACTATGGGAAATTCTATCGTTTTTCAGACAAATTTGAAACCTACTGCTGGATAAATGATTTAGGACACAACAACTTCCCTAAATGGGTTGAGCGTGCATTCAAACAATCCGCAGATTAATTATGCCATTATGAACAAACTTTCTTATTGTACTATACACATATTTTGTGCACTCATAGTTATTCTAATAAGCTGTCAGCCAATTCAAACGAGTGCACAGTCTATTACAATAAAAACATACAACGGGCCTTTTAAAGATGGGACTGCCAGATACCAGTATTACGAAAATGAAAATGGCGAAAGGATATACAACGGTTTTTTCGAGTATGAAAATGCAAAACGAAAGCAGAGATTGTCTGGCTATTTTAAGAATAATATTATTGATAGTGTCTGGAGATACTACATCAATAACGGGATAGTTTCCACAATACAATTTAAGAACGGACTAAGAGATGGTAAATGGTCGTATAAGGAAAAGAGAGTCGATAAGAACGAATCAACAAAATATTACGGTTCTGTTGAAGTTGAATTAACCGCCTTTTTCAAACAGAACACCTTAGATGGAAACTTATCATTCCAATTTAGGAAGGATGAGATAACACCTTATAAAAAAGAGCATACCGAGAAAAAACTTACTGGTTCATTTAAAGACGGCTTGTTGAGTGGAGAATGGGCTATGACGGGAGATAATACCCCCTTTACTGAAAAATACTTTAATGGTATATGGTATTACTCTAAAGAAAAGGATAATTCAACAGGCGAGGTTTTAATAAAAACTGATTCTGCACTCGTCTTTAATTGCTTAAGTGTATTAGACAATGGGGTTTGTACTGTCAATGATGTTAAGTACAAAATTGTTATGTCAAGCAATTATTCTTCAGACCATCAATCCGAGATTACAAATAATATTACCGAAAGTAGTATGAATATGCTTGGTGATTATGTTGCATGGAATAGCGTTGGTAGTGTATTTACACTTTGGGGATTTAAGGGTTGGATGGGGAAATCATGGGACTCAATTCATTCGCTATTTGGAGTATCATTTAAACAGATAAACGAAATTGAAGCTCCTGTGTTCCCAATTAGATGGATACGGGAGGATTGATTGTAGATATAGTCCTTAGCACGAGAGTAGTAAAAAATTCACTTGATATACTAACATGACACCATTAGAGAAAATTGAATATATAAAGGACAAAGTGTACCCGATGGCTTGGGACAGTGGAGCTTATAGCTTCTTTCACTTGAGCATATATTTATTTGATGGAGCAACAATAGATACATTAAAGAAAGATAAAGAAAGTGCAACCTGCTTTGTTACACTTGTACATGAATACATTCATTTTATCCAAAACTTTACGACTCTTTTAGGTTTTACAAATTTCATTACTTATGTTGACTTTTTTGCTGTGTTCTTTGGGAACAATATTACCTTAGATAAAGACCCTGACATACCAACTAAGAACGGTTTTGCTGATACAAAATCTGGAAGCAAATCGTATGAAAACTTTATAATTTCAGCATACTTGGGAATAGAACGTGATAATAATCAAAGGATAATTTTCCAGACTACCTCGTTAGCTAACTATTATATTACGCATAAAACAATCACTGACCCATATTGGCAAAAAGAAGTATTCATATCATACATTGCATTAGATGGTGAGTTAATCCCTTTGAACGAATTAGTTGCGAAAGAAAATATGGCTATTGTCGCCAGTTACAAAGCATCAGGATTAGATAATGAAGAAGCTAAAGGTAGCATAGACAAATTATGGGGGAAAGAGTATCATGCTATATACTCTTATATCAATTCGCTTTTCCCTGATAAGGACACACTCAAATTGACATATTATTTCTGTGAAATGTCTTTACTCGTTCCCCCGTGCAACAAAACTTTGCATACTATTTTAGAATATCTAAGAAGTCAACAACAAAACTTAATATCAAAAACTGAGGATGAAATTATTAATAATGTCAAGCATCATATAAATTTCGATAGAGCGTTAGCTATAACATTAAAAATTGCGAATCAGCAGTTGGAGTCTCGCATCGCAACGTTTAGCAAATATGAACAACAATACCAGTTTTACATATATCTAAAAGACGTGCTTGAATTATTCAGATTAGGTTTCCAAGAAAGAGCAAAATCGGTTTTTACTTATCACGAACAATTCGATAGCTCTTTTTTAAATCATTATTCAGCAATAATTAAATCTCCTGTATTGATATTTTCTGACAAGAAAAAAACGATGCTTGGTGAACAAACAGAAGATTTCGTAAACTCAATTGCATACTTTAGTGGTGTATTGTCAGTGTTTCACCATACATATTTCAAGGAGTTAAAACAGTGCCTATTTGCAGATGATAATAGCCTTTGTTCACATAAAAAGGGGCAAGAATGCCAAAATTCAGCTTTAGATATTTATGGCAATAAGCAATATGAGGGATGTTTACTTTACAACTCACTAAATATTATTGGATTAAAGAAAGCAGAGCGCGTATAAATATTGCTTAACTTATAATGGAATAGTACATGACTTTAATTGAATTAAATAGTTATTTCCCAGAGCGTTTTACAAATAACAGGTCATACTTTCAAAAAATATTAAGGCAGTTCTCTAATGCTAATTTTGATATTGGTGACACGTATCATAAGCTACGTGAATCAATTCGACAACCAATAAATGAATGGCATGAAGGGGCATATTTAGCAGACGAACTTCTGAATGAACGAGATTACATCTTGTCAATTTTAAATAAAGACTTCCCTTTGATTTCTGATAATGCTACAAAAGAAGAAATAGAAAAATTTGTCGAAAAACAACAAGAAAAGATGACCACTCCTATCTGGCAACAGTGGGTCAATTGGCAAAAGAAAACAAAGAACTTAATAAAAACACATCCTCGTCTTGAAGAGGAAACTTTAATTTCAAAAGAACTAATAGCATTCTATCGGGCTGGTAGAAATATTTTTAGAATTGACTCTTACTTAGTTAACCTCTTAAAAAGAACAGATGTTGGAAATATCAAGATAGGAGATATTAAATTACCTTATGATAGTATTTTTTTTAGTTTTCAGCCTATAAGCGATATACAATATCCTATTGAATGTTTTGAGAACAAACATGACATACATAATAAACTCCAAAACTTAGAAAAACAATTTCATTTAGATGGTGCATTTGTTACTATGGAAAATGACTATATAATAGATGTTACATTGACATTTGTTGATACAAAAGAACGTTTTATAGAAAAAGTGTCTATGATAAAAGACTATCGGTTTCCCGTAGTTCAGTTCTCTCTTGATTTCGGAAAATGGGATATGGAAAAGGGCACAACCCATTCAAGTGAAACTACTTTCAATGAATCGACAGTTTGTTTTTACGACATCTGGGAGGCGAATGGTCAACCCGGAGAGTTAGCTTATGAGAAGTTACATACCCTAACAAAGCAGAAGGAAAAATGCAATGAATATGAGTGGGCAGAATACGTCTTAATGGACAGTGCTGTAAAGCTAATTGTAAATTGTTTATGTTATTTAAATGCTGTAGATACAGATATTAATATTAGAGCATCAAATCCGAATGCAGAAGAGTTACTACAAGAACTCAGCAAAACTAAAAAAAGCCAAGCTGTTAACAAACTAAAGGATAAGCTCAAAAAAGTTTCATACTCAAAAATTCATTTTTGTGGCAATGATCAAAGAAAACATCTTAATACGCAGTTCCCAGAAAGCGAATTAGAACCTCATTGGAGACGAGGACATTGGAGAAATCAGCCTTTCGGAAATGCCTTATCGAATAGTAAGTTAATCTGGATTAAGCCGACAATTGTAAGAAAGGATAAAGGCACTCCAGAAGCAGGTCATATATACGACGCTTAACAATATTAAAAGTCACAATGTGTATAATTGTTAACTATAACAAAGTCAGTCTATATTCTATTTGTGAGCTATCTAAGAGTATGAGTTTTAAGAACTGTGTAGCGATATTTTTTCTCACTACTTATAGTGACAGACATTCTTAATCATCAGCAAGTCTTTGATAAATTGGTTCGAAATTTGTCCAATCTTCCCGACTGAACAAAAGAAAAGCCACTCGTAATGAGTGGCTTTTTCGTTTTATGTAATATTGTATAGATAATAATACAGCCTCCGTAAGTGAAAATCATCACCAGAACTATATGGATACTTTCATTGGTCAGTTTGTTCACTGACATAGCCAGTGAAATGCTCTACCCTATTATGCCTATCTATTTAAAGAGCATTCATTTCTCTGTTTTACTTATCGGGATTTTAGAAGGTTTTGCTGAAGCCATTGCAGGCTTGAGCAAAGGATACTTCGGTAAACGTTCGGACAACATTGGTAAAAGATTACCATTTGTACAATGGGGTTATATGCTAAGCGCAATATCCAAACCCATGATGGCTATACTGACTTTCCCTGTTTGGATATTTTCTGCAAGAACATTAGACAGGTTGGGAAAAGGAATGAGAACTGGTGCGAGGGATGCTATGCTATCTGATGAAGCAACAACACAAACTAAAGGGAGAGTGTTCGGGTTTCACCGTGCCATGGATACATTCGGTGCCGTACTAGGCCCTACTACGGCTTTGCTATTCCTATATTTTTATCCTGAGCAATACAAAACGCTATTTTATTTAGCATTTATTCCCGGTGTAATAGCTATAGCGTTTACATTATTCATCAAAGAGAAGAAAGGTCAACATTCAAAAGAGAACAAGAAAACAAAGTTTCTCGATTTTATTCATTATTGGAAAAGCAGTCCCTCTTTATACAGAAAGATTGTAGCAGGATTGCTGGTATTCACGCTATTTAATAGCTCTGATGTATTCATGCTATTGAAGATAAAAGAAAGCGGAGTAAGCGATACGGCCACGATAGGTGTATATATTTTTTACAACATGGTATATGCTGCTCTCTCTTACCCATTGGGTGCATTGGCTGACCGTATTGGACTAAAACGCATTCTAATGTTAGGGCTTTTATTATTCTCTGCAGTTTATGGCATCATGTCTTTTACTGATAACCTTTATTTATTTCTCATAGCATTTTTTCTTTACGGTGCATACGCAGCTGCAACAGAGGGCATCGCCAAAGCATGGATATCCAATGTCAGCGACAAAAAAGATACTGCAACAGCTATCGGCACATTCACCAGTTTTCAGAGTATATGCACAATGCTTGCCAGTAGTATGGCCGGGCTAATATGGTTAGAATATGGTGCGATGGCAACATTTATTGCAACGTCAATAGTTACACTGATTGTCTTCTTTTACTTTTTTGTATTGAAAGAAAATACTGCCAATAACCCAAACTCATAGCAAGTATATAAGTATGGCAAATACCGATATGATATTCACCAAATCTATCTCAATCACAGCTGCTACATCTATGGTATGGGAAGCACTTACCATACCTGAACAAATGCAACAATGGATGTCAGAAATGCCATTGGAAATACTAACGGAATGGAAAATCAATGAGTCTATAATTATTAAAGGTCATTTATACAAAAAACCATTTGAAAATAGAGGTAAAGTATTGGCTTTTGAATGCCCCCAACATTTAAGTTACACTCATTTAAGTTCTATATCGCGTCTCGATGATGTAACTGAAAACTATTGTGTACTTAATTTCAGGTTATCCTCAGCAGAAAATAGCACCGTATTACAATTATCCATCAGCAATTTTCCTACAGAAATCATTTACAGGCATCTGGCATTTTATTGGAATGTGACCCTTGAACAGCTTAAGAAGTTTGTAGAGCAATTACGCTGATATTGTCTCCCACCTTTCTTTTGCCTGGCTGTATAGCTTTGAACCTATAATGCGAGGCACATAATACGAACCTCTTATCAATTGATTGTATACACCATCGGACAGATAGAAATCTGTGAATTTCCTGATCAAATCTACTTGTTCATTTTCGGTTGCATCCATATCCATATCCATCAGCGTATCAAAATCTTTTTTCAATTCGTTTGTTGTTCTGTAACACAACGGATAATCCAATACATCGCTGTAAGTAGTGCCTGCAATATCCCTTACCGGGCAAATGCAAGGATTCATACGCACTATGTTGGATGCTTGTACTGCGTTTTGCATATCAGCATCCAGCATTACCTGTGCTATGTAAGTTGCAGCATCAGGAGGGTCTGCCAATATACTTGTGGATAGCTTTTCAACATCACCAACATATTTCAATCTTTCGGGCGTGACATATAGGTTGGGAAATTTTTGTTTAGCAATAATATCGTTTTCAACCAAAGTTGGTTTTGAAGCACTGCCTGTGCCTATTGTCAGCACTACAATATCTTTACGGTCGATTGTTGGATTATTTACCAAATACTCCAGCACCCCACCCAATACGGGATTATTGAAGCCACTCACTGCGCCGTCCCAAAATAATTCATGCGGACCTTTGCCATTTTGATTCTTAAGGTTTACATCTACTTTGGCAGGGTTATCGAAGTATCGTATAGGTGCATTGCTGGATGCATGTGCAGCTTCTATAAGGTATACTTCGTCAAATTTTGAAAACTCTGCAGCACTGGTTTTATTAGACCTGAAAAACTTAGCCCTGTTGCGAGTATAATCAAACCCAAGTATCAATATCTGCAAATTCGGCTTGCCAACTAAAGCAGGTATCTCGCTCAATAATTTTCCCGAATATTCATTTCCTATGAGTTCTTTCAGTCCAGACAATTTTTTGTCTGCACTGTATTTAGGCAGCATTCCTTTTATTTTACTTGATATCCAGGCTACCCATTTAAATAGTGTCGGGTATTCCGGTTCTTTTACAAATGCTTTGTTTCTTTTTTCCTCTACAGTGAAAATCTCTATTATCTCATCCAGTGATTTATTAGCACAAAGCGCTGTCAACACTAAACTACCACCGGAATTACCTATAGCGAGGTCAAATTTTTTGAGGAGTTCATGCCCTTTAATATTTCCGTAAAGGTCTTTGAGGATTTTTGCCTGAATAAGTGCCCAGCTACCTCCTCCATCAAGAGAAAGGATTTTATGTTTTGCCATAGTGTAGAATTTTAGGCTACATAATTACATATTAATTTTTTACAAACAATATATTCGGCTCGTTTAAAAATTATTTTAGCCTAATCTAAAATAATTTTCTTTGGGAGACTAAAATTTCCCATTTTTGCAAATGCCCGAGAACAAATAGTAGTTTCTTTGCGCACCTTTTTAAAATAACATATGAAGAAATTAATATTAGCAGCAGGGCTTTTGTATTCAGGTATTGCAAATGCACAATACCGTACTCCTGCTCAACAAATTATTACAAATGAAGATTCTCTTGCCAGTGGCATATCAAAGAAAAGAACTGTTATATCAGGTTATGGTAGCGCGTATTACCAGCATAACTCAAACGCGCAACGTACTATAGCCAGTCTTGATAGGGTAGTATTATTCGTTGGACACCAGTTTAATTCTCGCATAGCGTTTTTCTCTGAAATGGAACTGGAAAATGCGCTGGTAGAAGGATTAGAAGAAAAAGGCGAGATATCTATGGAGCAAGCCTTTTTAAAATTCAACATCAATTCAAAAAATTACATAGTAGCAGGCTTGTTTTTACCACGCATAGGTATGCTCAATGAAAACCATCTGCCAGTAAATTTCAATGGCGTTGAACGTCCGATGGTAGAACAGTTAGTGATACCTGCTACCTGGCGCGAAATAGGCATTGGCTATTATGGTTCTTTGTCAGGTATACCACTTAACTATACAGTAGGATTGATGAACGGGCTAAATTCAGCAGGATTTGAACATGGCACAGGAATACGTGAAGGCCGTGCAGAAGGTTCTTTTGCTAATGCTAACAATATGGCTGTATCTGCTGCAGTACAATACAATGTTTGGCATTTAAAATTCCAATTAGCGGGCTACGCAGGTGGCACAGTAGGCTTGAACAAACGTGGTGCTGATAGCCTTGGATTGAATAGCGGTATGTTTGGTACTCCAATATACCTGGGGGAAGGTGATGTGCAATTTGCATACAAGGGCATCACTGCAAAACTTTTAGGTTCTTACATTTCATTTCCTGAAGCAGACAAAATCAATACGGCATATGGCTTGAATACCGCAAGCGGTATGTATGGTGCTTATGGCGAGTTAGGTTATAACGTACTGCGTTTCTTCCGCAAAAAAGGACAATCACAATTAGTTGCGTTTGCACGTTATGAAATGATTGATCTGAATTCGTCTATCCCTGCAGCACCCAATGCTATTTATGACGGTACGCTAAAGCAATCGCACCTGATTGCGGGTTTCAGCTATTTGCCAATACCTAACGTAGTAATAAAAGCAGATGTAAGATTGATGAATACAGGCAATCAAAATCCGGCATTAGTTATTAACCCTGCACCAAATGCATTACCATATCAGACTAATAATACATTCTTAAACGTAGGTATCGGTTATTCATTCTAATGGAAAGAAGAGCATTTATAAAACACGGTTGTACTGCCTGCCTCCTTATTACGGCAGGCATCATGCTGCCTACTGTTAGTTCAGCAGGCAATAAACGTAAGGTATACAAAACCGAGCTCAACGAAAATAAAGACGCTGAAATACCTCTTGAAATATTCAACGAGGGTAACCTTCAGATAGTAAGAATAAAACGCTGGTATTATGATATAGCTGTACACAAAGAAGAAGATGGTACTTACAGCGCATTTTTAATGAAGTGTACTCACATGGACAACCAGTTAGAGATCACCGGTAATGGGTTTGTTTGTGACAAACACGGTAGTGAGTTTGACAAAACCGGAGCTGTGACTAACGGACCAGCTGAAAGGTCCTTAAAAAAATATCCAACAACAATAAAAGAAACAACATTATTAATAACTATCGGCAATGATGCTGAAGAAAATGAATAATATGAAAAACAAGCTCCTTATTGCATTATCTGCAACTGTAATGCTGAGTACAGCATGCCATAAAACCTCAACAGATACTACAACTACCAATACTGTTGATTTCAACGCACTAAAACAAACTGTACTTGTTGATTTTACGAACAACGTGGCATTGGCGAGTTATCAAGATCTGGACATTGCTTCTCAAAAGCTTTATAATGCTTTGGTAGATTTAAATACCAGCTCAACAGACGCAAACCTCTTTGCTGCACGCAGTGCATGGAGGAATATGCGTACAGTTTGGGAACAGTGTGAAGGTTTCTTGTTCGGCCCCGTTGAAGACAATGATTATGACCCGAATATGGATACCTGGCCTACGGACTATGTGCAAATGGATTCATTATTGAACAGCAGTAATGCCCTTGAAGTCAGTGACATACAGAATGCAACATTATCGCTGCGTGGCTATCACCCTATTGAATATATCATCTTCGGTAATCACGGTGATCGCATCGCATCAACAATTACTGCCCGCCAGAAAAAATATATGATGAGTCTGGCTACTGATTTGAAAAACACGTGTCATGCTTTATACGTAAGCTGGACAGAAGCTCCACTCAATTTCGCCCATGAAGTATCAACTGCTGGTGGCGGCAGTACTAAATATGCTAAAAAACAAGAGGCATATATTGCTATCGTTAATGCTATGATAGCTATTTGTGAAGAAGTAGGCGAAGGCAAAATGAAAGAGCCTTTTGATGCAAAAGATCCATCAATAGTTGAATCTCCATATTCAGGAAACTCAGTTTCAGATTTTAAAAACAATATTATCGGTCTGCAAAATGTATATCTCGGATGGTATAAAACAGCCGGAAAGGGTTTGAATGATTTGGTAAAAGCGAAAAATATTGCTTTAGACAACAAATTACAATCTCAAATAAATACTGCTATCAATTCATTCGACAACATTACTATATTCTACGAAGATGCTATCATCAACCAGCGCACACAAGTGCAACAAACTATGGATGCACTGACAGCTTTGAAAAATACACTTGAAGGAGAACTGAAACCATTCATTATAGAACATATAACTGACTAATACTTCTATAACCATAAAATGAAAAAACTATCAATTCTTGTGTTTATTGCTGGCATTGCTATGGTTTTTACCATGTGCCGCAAAGCACAACCTTTTAGCGAAAATGACTACGACGAAAGGCTTAGCGGTGGCCTGGCAACTGTTTTTGACGAAACATCAAAAGCTTTTACCCATGCTATAGAAGGAATGAATGAAAATGATGCAGAAGCACATGAATTAGGTGATGCTGCTTTTGAACAAACTTATGTATCTGCGCCTGCTCCTATTAATAGCGGCTTGGGCCCGGTCTTTAATAATGTATCGTGCATATCATGCCACCACAATGACGGCAAGGGTACACCAACAGCAGGCGAAGTCAATTCTTCATTGTTGTTCCGTATCAGTACATACAATACTGATGAATTTGGCGGACCTGCAGGAATGGCAGGATATGGCGGACAGTTACAAGACCTTGCTTTGTTTGGTAAACAACCTGAAGGCAAAGTGAATATTACTTATTCAAATGTAATTGTTACATATCCTGATGGTGAAACGGTGACGTTACGTAAGCCAACATATACTTTACAAAATCCTTATACGGCATTAACAGGTGCTTATTCATTATCACCTCGCCTTGCACCACCGGTATTTGGGTTAGGTTTGTTGGAAAACATTCCTGAAAGTACTTTACTGTCTTTTGCAGATGAAAATGATGCTGACGGTGATGGCATAAGCGGCAGGCCGAATTACGTTTTCAATCCACATACTAAGCAAAAAGAAATAGGACGTTTTGGATTAAAAGCCAATAATCCGAAAGTGCTTACTCAAGTAGCAGGTGCTTTCAACCAGGACATGGGTATTACTAGCTCTATTTTTCCAAAAGAAAGCTGTTACGGACAGGCACAATCTGATGACCTGGGTGACGATCCTGAGATAGGTGACAGTACTTTGCAACGTGTGGCTTTTTATGTGCGTTCATTAGCAGTACCAGCACGCAGAAATGTATCTGACCCTGAAATAAAAAGAGGTAAACAATTGTTCATACAAAACAATTGCTCAGGTTGCCACAAACCTGCTGTGCAAACAGGTGTAGATGTTACATTTCCTGCAATATCTAATCAAAGAATACAACCATTTACTGATTTATTGCTGCATGACATGGGTGATGGCCTTGCTGATAATTACAATGACTTCATAGCAAATGGTAAAGAATGGCGTACTGCTCCATTGTGGGGTATTGGCTTGTTTGAAAAAACAAACGGCATACCATATTACTTGCATGATGGGCGCGCCCGTACTATCGAAGAAGCTATTTTATGGCACGATGGAGAAGCCGCTCAGTCTAAAAATAAATTTATGGCGATGACTAAGGCCGACAGGCAAACACTAATTAAGTTCATCAAATCTTTATAATTAAAAGCTCCTCAGATGAGGAGCTTTTTTATTTACACCTTTTACATCGCCAAGCCTGCACCGAACTCTATTGCTGCTGCCTGAAATTTGTTCGCCTTGATATAGGAGTGTATCGTAAGCTCTTTTATTATCCCTGTTTCGTTCTGAATGATATAGAAATTGTACCCCAGTTTCTCTACATACTTTGCTTTATACAAATCGGCAGATTTAAATGGGTAGCCTGCCTGCAAGACCAAACCAAACCTACCCACTAAAAATTCATTCCCGATAAAGACGGTCATTTCGGTAGCATGTTGCTTTTCTTCGCCCGGGTATATCTCGTTGGTTCTATAAAACCTATATGCAGAAGTGTAGAATGTATAATCAACGCCTGCAAAAATCTTATTGCGGCTGCCATACCGCTTGCTTACGTATAATGTAGGCATGTAAATAGGATAATGCGGCCCATCGCCAATACCATATTCTACAAAACCCATACCGTAACGCAGATGTATCAACCAACGATTTTTAAGCGTTGGTAATTCTTGCTTAATCAATGCAGGTTTTGAACTGACAGGAAAGTATCTGACACCAATATGCCCACCAGCAAGGTTCACACCCAGGTTGGGGCGCTTAAGGTCGCCATTAGAAATATGCGTAGCGCTCAAACCCAGTTGTATATCCCAATGCTTGTTGATATGGTATCGTACATCACTGGCCATCATGGTAAAATTATTCATGTTGCTACCGATGAGATTATTGATCGTATCCCATGTAGGATAACGTTCATAGTGCTTGGTTACGTAGCCTACGCCGATACCAAACCGCCATGTCCACTCTATCTTTTTACCTTTAATAATATTGAACTGATAAACCGGATAAACACCTATGCATTTCCCGTATACAGAATCCAATCCATAATCAGTATAAGTAATACCTAAACCAACTACAGGATAGTGTCTTCTTTGTTGCCATGCTTTTTTGCCTGTTGTTTGTTTGAGGATATTTATATCCAATGCAGTTGACATTGATGGCATTGGAGGGAAAATAAGATTGTGTTTGATGATGTGCCCGGCAATAGGATTGACTTCTATACCATATCCTGCATACTTTGCAGTGTCTTGTGCAAAAGACGCTGTACAGTACATAATGCCAAGTATGACATAAAATAAAGCCCGATTCATCATCGGGCTCAAGATAAAATTTATATACTAAGTTTCAGCGTTTTTATGCAGCTTCTACTTCTGCGACAACTTGTTTCACCACCTGTACTTCAGCAAACAACTTTACTTCATCACTTACCACTACCTGCCCTGCTTCTGTTACAGCGCTCCAAGTCAATCCGAATTCTTTACGACTTATTTTACCACTTACAGTAAAGCCTGCTTTTGTTTGTCCCCATGGGTCAGCAACAATGCCACCAAAATCTACATCCAATACGATTGGTTTTGTTGTGCCTTTTATAGTGAAATTGCCGTGTAATTTATACTCGCTTCCACTACCTTCCATTTTTGTGCCTTCAAAAACAATTTGTGGAAATATAGCGGCATCAAAAAAATCAGGTGACTTTAGGTGCCCGTCACGTTGTTCATTATTGGTACTGATTGAGTCAACATCAGCAGTAAATTTTATTTTAGATGCTTTAGTAAAATCATCGCCTTCTGTTTCTACTTCCACGTCAAATGTTTTGAAATGGCCTGTTACTGTACTAATCATCAGGTGTTTAATTTTAAATAACACTTCTGAATGTGTAGTGTCGATTTTCCAATTTGTCTTTTGCATAGTATTATATTTAGTTTTATTATTAATTATTGTATTTACATCAATTGTATATACAAAAATAAAACTAATTATTATACTAGCAATATTCTATTGCATAGATATAACTAATAGAACTATAATTTACCTCTTAATTTATTGATTTACTTCAAACTAGACATAACAGAAGTAAATGTTGTTATATCATCAGGAGTCGTATCGAAGCTACACATCAGGCGCGCTTCATTGGTCGCCTCTTTCCAGATATAAAAGAAATGAGATTGCTGTAATAGCTCATTCCACTCTCGTGGCAGTTCTGCAAATACACCATTCGCTTGTACAGGCTTTGTGACACGAACCTGTGGGAATTTCGATATGGAGGATGCCAGTAGTTGCGCCATTGCGTTAGCGTGCTGAGCATGTTTGCGCCAGGTATCATTAGTGAGCATAGCCTCGAATTGTGCAGCTATGAAACGTGTTTTAGATGCCAACTGCATACTCTGCTTATGTTTATAGGCAATATACCTTGATAATTCTTTATTGAACACAACCACAGCTTCACCAAACATCATACCCGATTTAGTGCCGCCCAGTGAAAGCATGTCAATATGTGTATCAGTTGTTATCTCTTTCAGGCTACACCCTAATGATGCAGTTGCATTGAAAAAACGTGAACCGTCTACATGCACGTACAAATCATGCGCATGAGCCATGTCAACCAGAGCTTTTATTTCGTCTGAGGTATAAACAGTTCCGTATTCTGTAGATTGTGTAAGCGATAATAATTTGGTTTGGGCATAATGCATATCACCCTTGCGTATCAACCTTGTTTTAACTACTTCAGGTGTTAGTTTACCATTCTCATTTGTAGCAAGCGGGAAAAACCTGCACCCCGTAAATGTTTCAGGTGCTGCAGATTCATCATTATATATATGCGAGATATCAGCACACAAGACAGAATTGTATGATTGCGTGGCGTTACTGATACTTAATACATTAGCCCCTGTGCCATTGAAAACAAAATATACATCTATATCTGCACCAAAAACTTCACAGAATAACTTTTTAGTCCGCTCAGTTATTTCATCAGCTCCGTAAGAACGTGCGTGGCCCACATTAGCTTTTTGTAAAGCTTCCATCATTTCGGGCAGTACACCTGCATAATTATCGCTGGCAAAAGATTTCATTTTACAATATTAATGTTTTACTATTTTCAATTTATGAAAGAATGGCTCAAGGCATATATCTCTTTTAACCGTATTGAACGTATGGGTATCATTGCCTTACTTTCAGTTATCATCGTACTGGTTGTAGCAAAAGTCACTATGCACTTATGGGTAAAGCCGGAGTTTGATACTGTAAAGGAGCAACAGCTGGTAAAAAGTTGGGAAGCGTTCAAGAAAGAACAAAAGGATAATCAGTTTACTACACAAAAATCACAGTATATAAACGATGATACTCAAAAACATCAGCATCAAGATAAACCTTATAAAAAATACGATACGAAACCTGAAGTAGTTATAAAGACATCATTATTTCCATTTGACCCCAATACTGTAGATAGCCTCAGCCTGAGAAAACTGGGATTGAAAGAAAAAACCACTGTTATTTTTCTTCATTGGCGGGCTAAAGGGAAAAAATTTTACAAGAAAGAAGAATTAAAAAAACTCTATACACTTACGCTGGAAGAATACGACAGGCTGGAGCCATATATAATAATTAATAAAGAGAGGCTGAAATAAGGGTTATCACTGATTGATAGATGAGCAAAAATATCGTAAACTTGCAGCCTGATTTAGTGAATAGTTATGGATTTTAAATATACCGACACGCAGCTGGAAATTGCGAAAATGATCAAAGATTTCGCAAACAAAGAGATTCGCCCTTATATGATGGAATGGGATGAGGCCCAAACTTTCCCTGTAGACCTGTTTCGCAAAATGGGTGAATTGGGATTGATGGGTGTCCTTGTACCAACAGAATATGGCGGCAGTGGTCTGGGTTATTTTGAATACGTGACTGTTGTAAGTGAAATTTCAAAAGTATGTAGCTCTATTGGGTTATCTACTGCTGCTCATAACTCACTTTGTACCGGCCATATTCTCTATTTCGGTAACGAAGAACAAAAAAAGAAATACCTACCTAAACTGGCAACTGCCGAATGGATTGGTGCATGGGGGCTCACAGAAGCTAATACCGGCAGTGATGCAGGGAACATGCGTTGCACTGCTACTCGCGATGGTAACGACTGGATATTGAACGGTACTAAAAACTGGATTACACATGGCAAAAGTGGTGATGTAGCAGTTGTATTGGCACGCACCGGCGAACCACGTGCTAAAAATAATGTAACTGCTTTCATAGTTGAAAGAGGAACTCCGGGTTTCAGCGCAGGTAAAAAAGAAAACAAACTGGGTATGCGTGCATCAGAAACAACCGAGTTGGTTTTTGATAACTGCCGCATATCAGATGCCCAGCGTATGGGCGAAGTGGGTGAAGGTTTTAAACAAGCCATGAAAGTATTGGATGGTGGCCGTATATCTATTGCCGCACTTTCACTAGGTATTGCAAAGGGTTCTTACGAAGCTGCATTGAAATATTCTAAAGAGCGTCAACAGTTCGATCAGCCTATATCTAATTTCCAGGCGATAGCTTTCAAACTGGCAGATATGGTAGCCAAAATTGAAGCTGCAGAAGCATTGATATACCAGGCAGCTGACATGAAAAACCGTGGCGAGAAAATGACCAAGGAATCTGCAATGGCTAAATATTATGCATCTGAAATTTGTGTGCAAATAGCTACTGATGCTGTACAAATATTTGGTGGCTACGGATACACTAAAGATTTTCCTGTTGAGAAATTCTATCGCGACAGCAAGTTGTGTACCATAGGTGAAGGAACATCTGAAATACAGAAGCTCGTAATATCAAGAGATATTTTAAGTCAATAATAAAAGCCCCGCAATGCAGGGCTTTTTAATAATATAGATTGTTACTTGTTATCTTATTAGTAATCTCCCAATGTCATAGGCAACTGAGCAAGTGCAGCTTCCAGTTGTTTATCACTAGGAGCTATGCCATGCCATTCATGAGTACCTTCCATAAAATCTACACCTTTACCCATACTTGTATGCATTAGTATACAAACAGGTTTCCCTTTACCAGATTCTCCTTTAGCCGCTTCCAGTGTTTTTACCACAGCTTGCATATCATTACCATCCTGCAATTCTATTACATGCCATCCAAATGCTTCAAACTTTGCACGCAGCGAGCCCAAATTCATCACCTTATCAGTTGGGCCATCAATCTGCTGTCCATTTACATCTATCGTAGCAATCAGGTTATCAATTTTATGATGCGCCGCAAACATAATAGCTTCCCAGTTCTGCCCTTCCTGCAATTCGCCATCACCATGTAATGAGAAAACCAATTGCTTATCGCCATTCAATTTTTTTGATAATGCCGCTCCACAAGCCACGCTCATCCCTTGTCCTAATGAACCACTTGCTATACGCACACCAGGCAGATGCTCATGAGTCGTTGGGTGTCCTTGCAGCCTTGAACTGATTTTTCTGAAAGTTGCCAATTCACTTATAGGGAAGTATCCCGACCTTGCCAATACGCTATAGAAAACAGGCGATATGTGCCCGTTGGATAAAAAGAAAATATCTTCGCCAACACCATCCATTTTGAACTCGGGATTGTGCTTCATAACGTGGAAGTATAGTGCCACCATATATTCAGTACAGCCCAATGAACCACCGGGATGCCCGCTCTGAACAGCGTGAACCATCCTTACTATATCCCTGCGAACCTGTGTTGCTATATCTTTCAGATTATTCAAATCCATGAATAGAAGTAATTGTGCGGCAAAAGTAATTTTTACCTGTCACTTTTTGATAAATAATATCAGCAAATAGCACTCTTGTGTATATTGCGTGGATATGGATTTAAATAAATCTCATAAAGCCTATTTTACCAAACGGCTTATTGGCTGGCACCATAACGAAAACGACAGAGACCTTCCCTGGAAACAGGAAAAAGACCCATATAAAATATGGTTATCTGAAATTATATTACAGCAAACGAGAGCTCAGCAAGGGCTACCTTATTATTTGAATTTTACAAAAGCCTATCCTAATATAAAAAAACTGGCAGCTGCAAATGATGAAGAAGTTTTTCGTATTTGGCAGGGCTTAGGTTATTATAATCGGTGTAAAAATATGCTGGCTACTGCCCGGTATATTACAAATGAGCTTAAAGGCAAATTCCCCAATACTTATGAGGAAATCTTAACCTTAAAAGGTGTCGGCCCTTATACTGCAGCAGCTATATCATCTTTTGCATTTGGTTTGCCTCATGCAGTAGTAGATGGTAATGCGTACAGGGTGTTATCCCGTTATTTCGGAATTGAAACTCCCATAGACAGCAATGAAGGGAAACAACTATTTCAATCTTTAGCTAATGAACTACTATATAAAGACGATAGTGCGGGCTATAATCAGGCCATAATGGATATAGGGGCTACTGTGTGCACACCTAAAAACCCAATATGTACAACCTGCCCATTGATAGATAGATGCGTTGCATTCAAGCAAAATCTGATTGATATTTTACCCGTCAAAACCAAAAAGCTTGTTGTTCGTACACGCTATTTTAATTACATATTCTTTCAACATAATGAGAAAATATGGATACATAAAAGGACAGGTAAAGACATTTGGCAAAACCTGCATGAGCCATTTTTAATAGAAACGATTATAAAAACTGATGTTGCAACACTAATTAAAACAGATGAATGGAGTCATCTAAAGACAAAAGCTAAACCTATACTTATAGATAGTAGCACTCAAAAACTTACGCATAGGATTATAGATACTAATTTCTTCAGCATAGATATAAAAGAGCCTAATATTAATTTACCGGGCGATGGAAATTGGGTCAAAAAACAGGATTTAAAAAAACTCGCCTTCCCTAAGACTATTGTTTCTTTTTTGGAAAAAAATTTTTATTTTTAATACTTAGAAGATTAAAGTTTTTTTTAATTGATAAATAGTATTAATCATGAGAGGCGTTAACAGAGTCATGTTGATTGGTAATTTAGGACGCGACCCGGATTTACAGTATTTGGAAGGCAATATCGCAGTAGCAAAATTCCCCCTTGCGACAACAGAAACATTCAAAGACAAAACCGGAAACCTTGTTTCTCAAACTGAGTGGCACACTGTGGTTTTGTGGAGAGGTTTGGCCGAATTAGCCCAAAAGTATCTACACAAAGGCAGTTTAGTGTTTATCGAGGGTCGTTTACGTACCCGTACATGGGAAGATAAAGACAAAAACAGGCGTTTTAGCACAGAAATAGTTGGCGATAATCTTGTTATGCTGGATAAACGCAAAGAAAATGGCGACAGTCATCATACGGATTCTCATGATATGGGTAATATAACAGCTCCTGATATAAGTTACGACCCCGGCATGGGGCCTTCTAAAGAAGATTTACCGTTTTAAATTGAAATATTTTTTATTTAAAAAAGGGAAGGCTCAAAATATCTTCCCTTTTTTTAATTTTGAAACTAACCAAACAACCGCAACTTGGAAAGTGCAACTGAAGGGGATACGATACTGAACAATCTTTTGCTTGAAATAGGCCATCAGGCTTTTTCAGCATCCAATACCACCATACTCATTATTATCATACTGGTATTACTATTACTGACGGCTATTACTGCCGGTGCAGAAACCGCCTATTTTTCATTAACGGCTAAAGACATTAATTACCTCAAACAAAAAGAAGATGCCAGCGCTCGCCAGGTATTAGGTTTACTAGACCAGCCCAAAAAACTATTAGCCACTATATTAGTTGCCAATAACTTTATCAACATAGCTATCGTCATTTCTACCAATCTGTTGGTAAACTTATTGATGCCTGCTAATCTGGGCACATTGGTTTCGTTTCTTGTGCAGGTAGTAGTCGTAACCTTCTTACTAGTATTATTTGGAGAGGTGTTACCCAAGGTATATGCTACACAGAACAACATGAGGATGGCTTTATTTTCAGCACCTGTATTACAGGTAATGAACAAATTATTCCAACCTGTTTCAAAAGTATTAGTATCGTCCACTTCTTATATAGAGGATAAACTTGGTGCCAAAACAGGCAATGCTATCAGCAACGAAGATTTTGAACACGCAATAGAACTAACAGTTGGACATAGCGCTACTCGCGAAGAGGTAAATATATTTAAAGGTATTTTGAAGTTTGGTAACATTACCGTAAGGCAAATCATGCGTACACGCATGGATGTGAGCGGAGTGCCTTTTGAATACAATTTTCCACAGGTGCAAAAATTAGCTATTGAGGTAGGCTATTCTCGTATGCCTGTATACAAAGAAAGCCTAGATAAAATTGCAGGGATTATACATACCAAAGATTTCCTTCCACATACAGACGATGACAATTTTGACTGGCACACACTTATCCGTAACGCCTATTTTGTTCATGAAGGGAAGTTGATTGAAGATTTATTAAAGGAGTTCCAGCAAAAACGAATACACTTTGCTGTAGTGGTAGATGAATTTGGGGGCACATCCGGCATAGTAACTCTGGAAGATATTATGGAAGAAATCATCGGCGACATTAAGGACGAGTTCGACGATGACGACCTGCACTTCAAAAAAATAGACGATTATAATTATATTTTTGAAGGCAAAACACTTATTAACGACGTTTGCCGACTAATGGGGCGCCCTTCAGATACTTTTGAAGATGTAAGAGGTGAAAGTGATTCTGTTGCAGGACTAGTGCTTGAAATATCAGGTAAGTTTCCGGCTGTGAATGAAACAGTTAGTTATAAGCAATATGACTTTACAGTTCTGAATATTGATAAGATGCGCATTCAACGTATCAAACTAACCATCAACGAACAGGAAGAAGAATAGTACAATCATTTATCATTCATATCCGCTACTATTCTCATTAGTTGCTGTATCTCTTCTGCCTTTTGTTCTTCGCGTTTGTAACGGTAGCAAAGCGCCAGCTCTTCCAGCATTTTATATATCACCCTGCGAGAAAGCAAGGGCTTCAAATAGTTTTCTTTGTCTGTGGCGTTTATTTTCCTTAAGTAGGTATCTACATCCTTCTGAGTATATACCATACCATTGAGAGGGTCTACAAAAAACTGTATTTGCTGCACACCATCATCATTGTCGTCTTGTTTGTAGAAATGATGTAGCGTATCAATATAAGCAAAGACAAACTGCCTTGGCAGGTCTATAGCAAAAATGGGAATGTCTAACAGTTCGCAAAGCGCAAGGTACAGCACGCCTAATGCATAGGCATTCCCTTGTTTACTCTCCAACACCTGGTTGATGAAAAAATGCTTTGGTTCACGCTCTGTCAGTTCGTGCCCCTGCAGCTTATAGTAGTTATAAAGTATACTATTAAAAACATTCACCTGTTCCAGTGGAGTCAGGTAATTATTTAACTCCAGCCATATATTACGACGTATCTGGTCGAACTGAGTAAGTATAGATGCTATGTTAAGGTCTGGAAACTGGTAACGTGCTACTAATATAGCCCCACGCAGTATTTCAGGGTTCTTAGATTGGCTCCATTCTAAAAATTCTTGCTGCAGGTCTTGAAAGTGCACCCTGTGAATCAACAGTTCAATACGTTCCTGTATCGACTCATCAGATGTTACCTCCCAAAGCTGTTCGAGATTAGGTATAATTTCCCTGCCGTAATGTAATAGCTGTTCTGCAACAGTATCAAACACTTCGTCATCGGGGTCATCAATCAGTTTTAATAACGCAGATATCTGTTTATTTGCCTGCATCAAATAACGTTACTTTTCTTCAACATTAAGTTAGGCAAATTTTATGATTTCTTTTTCCCCCTTGCAGATTTTTTAGGAGGATTAGCTTTCAACTCTTCGATGATAGCTTTCACTTCCTCAATTGTTAGATCTGCTGCTGTTTCTAATTTATCCTTGGGAATCTTATAGTTACGCAAACCTTGTTTTATATAAGGGCCGTAAGGGCCTTTGAGTATCTTAATTTTTTCCTTCTCAAATATTTTGATAGTGCTCTCAGCAGCTGCTTTTCTTTTTTCTTCTATCAAAGGAGCTACTTCTTCCAACTCTACAGTATAGGGATCCATTTCCTTTTTAAGAGAATAGAACTTACCGTCATGTTGTGCATATGGACCGAAACGGCCTATGTTCACAACTACTTCCACACCTTCAAACAAACCGAGATTGCGTGGCAGTTTAAATAACTCCATCGCTTCTTCCATTGTAATGGTTTCGATACTCTGGTTTGTACGCAGCTTTGCAAATTTTGGTTTTTCATCTTCTTCAGATGTGCTTTGTGCGCCAATTTGCACCATCGGGCCAAAACGACCCAAGCGTGCTATAACAGGCTTCCCGCTTACAGGGTCTCTACCCAATTCGCGCTCTCCTGCTGCCCTGCCTGCGTGCTCTAATGTATGTTCTACAGAGGTATGAAAAGGCTTGTAGAAGTCATTTATCATTTTGTTCCACTGCTGCTTGCCGTCTGCTATTTCGTCAAACTCTTCTTCTATTTTAGCAGTGAAACTGTAATCCATTATTTTATTAAAGTGCTCGCTCAGAAAATCTGTTACTACCATACCTAAATCGGTAGGAAATAATTTATTCTTTTCAGCACCTGTATTTTCCGATTCTTTCGATTGTGTGATTTCATCTTTCTGCAATACCAACACTTCGTAGTCTCGCTTCACACCTTCTTTATCACGCTTCTCTACATAACCGCGTTGTTGCACGGTACTGATAGTCGGAGCGTATGTTGATGGACGTCCTATACCCAACTCTTCCAGTTTCTTAACCAGCGATGCTTCCGTATATCTTGGCGCAGGACGTGTAAAGCGTTCTGTAGCTTTCATTTCTTTCAAATCCAGATTCTGTCCAACCGTCAGTGGTGGCAGCATCCCTTCATTCTCATCATCAGCCTCATCTTCATCCTTGCCCTCAGTATATACTTTCAGGAAACCATCGAAACGTAATACTTCACCTGTTGCAGTGAGCATTTCCTGTTGAGACGAGATCGATATTTTGGCAATGGTACGTTCCAATTGTGCATCTGACATCTGACTGGCCATTGTACGCTTCCATATAAGCTCATATAAGCGTTGCGTATCTGTATCTCCAACAGAAGTAATGGTCATTTCCGTAGGCCGAATAGCTTCGTGCGCTTCCTGTGCCGATTCATTTTTGTTTTGATACTTGCGAGGTTGCAAATATTTATCGCCATACTGTTGTAGTATAGCTGCTTTGATATTTTCCTGCGCTACCTCAGACAAATTAACGGAGTCAGTACGCATATAAGTGATATGGCCGTTCTCGTATAATTTCTGTGCCAGCAACATGGTCTTTGATACTGAGTAACCCAATTTTCGGCTAGCCTCCTGTTGCAGCGTAGATGTAGTAAAAGGAGCAGATGGTGATTTTTTACCTGGCTTTACCTGTATATCCTGTACAGTATAGCTTGCCTTAATGCAACGTTGTAAAAAACTAAGTGCTGTGCTTGTACCCTTCATTTTATCCGGGCCATCAGCCTTGAAGGTTACTTTCTTATTATTAATATCATTAGCATGAAAGAATGCCTCTACTTTAAAGCTGCTTTCAGCTTTAAATCGTGTTATTTCTCTTTCGCGCTCTACAATTAACCTAACAGCTACCGATTGTACCCGCCCTGCTGAGAGGTTATTGCGCATACTCATCTTGCGCCATAGAATAGGTGATATTTCAAAACCTACTATCCTGTCCAGTACCCTGCGTGCCTGTTGAGCATTCACAAGGTCCATATTTACCAAACGAGGCTTTTCTACCGCCTTTTTAATTGCCGGTTTTGTGATCTCATGGAAAACAATGCGTTTGGTGGTAGCAGGGTCTAATCCCAGTACCTCGCATAAATGCCACGAAATGGCCTCCCCCTCACGGTCCTCATCCGTTGCCAACCAAACATCTTCTGCTTTTTTTGCCAATGACTTAAGCTCCTTTACCACCTTTTCTTTATCCTCTGATACTATATATTTAGGTTTAAAGCCATTATTAATGTCTATGCCCATATCTTCCTTCTCCAGGTCACGTATATGGCCATAGCATGATTTTACCTCAAAATCAGAACCTAATATTTTCTCAATGGTTTTAGCTTTAGCAGGAGACTCTACAATCAGCAAGTTTTTAGCCATTCTCTGTAATTCTTTTTCTCTTTTTTGGACAACACAAATTGCCGATATGGATTTTCGGACGTGTGCAATAATAAACTATTGTTTTGAAAAAAAATAAAAAGGGTAACAAATGTTACCCTTTTTACATATAATTAATTAACCCTATTAATGGTTGATTACAAACCTGTTTGTAGAGCGTTGACCGTTTGCATCTACAGTGTAGAAGTATACACCGTTAGCAAGGTTTTCTACCTGGAATGTAGCAGTACCGTTAGATACGTTACCCATATCTTGAGTCATAACTACCTGACCAATAGCGTTTGTGATGTTAACCTTTGTTTCAGTTGCTTCTTTCAAAGAGAATTTGATATTCAAAGCAGTCTGAGTTGGGTTAGGGAATGCATTAACTTCTGAAATGTTCTCAGCCAATTTGCTTACATCAAGGATGAAGCAAGTAGGACAATTTACATAACCACCGATTGCAACGAATTCTTTATCATATGTAGATGAGTTGTAGATTTCGATGAACAATGAAGGTGAATATTGACTTGAGTCAGTAGAGAACATCAAACCACTCATACTCCTGTCACCGTACACATCGCGGTAGTAAGGCATATAGCTACCTGAAGCTACTTGTGAGAACAATGGCATGAAACGGTGGAAGTTTGTTACAGAGTCTACGTTTTTAGTCCAAGTATCACCTGATTTGAATGTAGCTGTAACTGAGAACCTTTGACCGAAAGGAATTGACAGTGAAGAAGGAAGAGCAAATGTCCAGTTTCTAACTGTAACGCTACCAGTAGAAGTTACTGTATCGCGATCAGCATCAGTCAGAGGTACTTTCCAGTATGCACGAGTACCACCTGTTGGAGGGAATGCAGCACGGTTAACACTATCTACGTTTACCGGAGCGAAAGCCCAAACTGTATCTTTAGAAGTATAGTTAGATATTTTAGAACCGTAAGTTGCATTAGTCTTAGGTATATAATAAGTAATGTTATCCATTGGAATAACAGAAAGAACCAATGTATCTACAACTGAGGTTGGTCTTGCTTTCATTTTGATATAAGCACCGGTTACCATTACAGAGTCAATGGTATAGTTATTCCATGCCGGGTTGATAACGATGTTACCGGCAAATACCGCATCATTATATGTTTTGTTAGCAAATGGATCGATTGTTTGGTAAACAGAGCTGAAGTTAACTGTACCTAAGCCTGTGTTGAAACGTTGCCTAACTGTAGAGTCAAACCAAATAGGAATCAGGAAGTCGTTTGCATCCAGAATTTGGTTACCTGGGATGTAGTTGTTAACCAGGTCATACTGGCTATACCACCTTTTACCGCCGGCAGTAGTTTTGTTAGCTGTACCCATTTTATAAAGAGGAGCATCTTTATATATCAGGTTACGTTCTACAACGGCTTCTTTAGCTACATTATTCGCTTTTGGAGCAAAAGGAATGTTTTGAGATTGGGCCGTTGAGCTTAAAGCTGCACAGCCGGACATAATAAGTAAAAATAATTTTTTCATCGCAATGATTTTTAAACGTGTGGTAAAAATAATTAAATCTTTATTAAAACCAGTCAAAAAATTTGCCAAAAGTGGTGAATCCTTAATTTTTCTGCTATTTTATACATTAGCATGACATAAATCACATCATTTCTTTTGCTCGGGACGGACTGTTACTTTTGCAGTTCAGAATAATATATATGCTTCCTGAATTTGACAATACAGAGATTGCCTTCAAGTACCGTTCTACCCCCAGCCTGAAACAGGCTAATTTTCTTTTTTCATCAATGGGTTATGCCACATTGACCAAAATTGGCATCTCACTGACCAAATTTGCCATATCATGGCATATTCCGGTTAAAGGAATAATTAAAAAGACCATTTTCAACCAGTTTTGTGGTGGTGAGACGATGGAGGAAGCAGCTAAGACTGCTGATATGTTAGCCAAATACAATGTGGGTGTGATAATGGATTATGGTGTTGAGGGAAAGGAAGGAGAAGATACTTTTGATAAAGCCGTCCCTGAATTTGAAAAAGCCATAAGGTATTCGGCGTCAAAAAAGAACATACCATTTATCAGTATTAAAGTTACGGGCTTCGCACGCTTTGCATTACTTGAAAAAATTCACGCCAATCAAACACTCAACGATGCCGAGCAACAAGAATGGCAACGTGTACAAAAACGTATAGAAGCTATTGGCAAATGCGCATACGAGAATAACATTATGCTGCTGATAGATGCTGAAGAAACATGGATACAGGAGCCTGTAAACATACTGGCAGATGCATTAATGGAACAGTACAATAAAAAGAAAGCTATTGTCTTCAATACTTTCCAAATGTATTGCCATGGCACACTGCCGTATCTTAAACAAGCATTCGAAATTGCTTCTGCTAAGGGTTATATACTAGGTGCGAAACTGGTGCGCGGTGCATATATGGAAAAGGAGCGCAAGCGTGCAGCAGAAATGGGCTATGAATCACCAATACAACCAGACAAAGCTTCAACCGATAGAGATTATGATGCAGGCGTACTATTTTGTCTTCAACATTTGGATAAAGTCTCCTTGTTTATAGGCACTCACAATGAAAAAAGCTGTTTAGACGCTGCGAGGTATATGGATGCCAATAACATTGCACACAATACTGATAAAGTTCATTTCTCTCAGCTATTCGGCATGAGTGACAATATATCTTTCAACATGGCCAATGCAGGCTATAATGTTGCGAAGTATTTACCTTACGGCCCTGTTGAAGATGTAATACCTTATTTGATGCGCCGCGCACAGGAAAACACTTCTGTTGCCGGACAAACGGGGCGTGAATTATCTCTAATAAGAAAAGAACTGCAACGCAGAAAGAAATCATAAATTAAGAAGGCTACCGTTGGGTAGCCTTCTTAATTATTTATCTATAATGTAGACATCTTCATTATCTCGTTTCAGATGATATTGTTCTCTGGCAAATTGTTCTAATCTCTGCGGGTTACTTGACAAATCTTCCTTGTCTTTTTCCATCGTTGCGATCTCTTTATTCAGATACGCAATATTGTCTTTCGTGTCCTGCAACTCTTTTTTTCGTTGCTGCATCGACATTACATCATTTTGGTCGAAAAAGAACATCCAAACACCGAAGCCTATAATGGCGAGCAGGTATTTGTTTGTGATAAAACCAAATATCTTTTTCATCCTCTTGTATTTGCAATATCTAAATTAGAGCAATTAACTGATTCAGCCAATATCTATTTACCAAACATCAAAGCCTTGGTAGGATAGTAAGCAGTAGAACCCAGTTCTTCTTCAATACGCAACAATTGATTGTACTTAGCCATCCTGTCACTACGAGAAGCTGAACCTGTTTTTATCTGTCCGCAATTTAATGCAACAGCTAGGTCAGCAATCGTGTAATCTTCAGTTTCACCACTACGGTGGCTCATTACGGTATTGTAACGTGCATGTTGTGCCATAGTTACCGCCTCGATAGTTTCAGTAAGCGTACCTATCTGGTTTACTTTAACCAATAAAGCATTACCTATTTTTTCAGTGATACCTTTTTTCAGACGGTCAACGTTGGTAACAAATAAATCATCACCAACTAACTGTACTTTGCTGCCGATTGTATCAGTCAGCATTTTCCAACCCTTCCAATCATCTTCTGCCATACCATCTTCAATACTCACGATAGGATATTTCTTGCACCATTTAGCCCAGTACTCAACAACCTGTTCGCTGGTCATTTTAGCACCACTGCTTTTGTGGAATATATATTTCTTCGTCTTATCGTCATACAATTCACTGATGGCAGCGTCCATAGCAATAGCCACTTGTTCGCCCGGTTTGTAACCTGCTTTTTCAATAGCTTTTAACACTGTTTCAATCGCTTCTTCATTGCTCTTTATTTCAGGCGGAGCAAAACCACCTTCGTCACCTATATTGGTATTGAAACCTTTTTCTTTCAATAATGCTTTCAGGTTGTGGAATATTTCAACGCCCCAACGCAAACCTTCGCTAAAGCTTGGCGCACCTACAGGCATTACCATGAATTCCTGGAAGTCGATTTTATTATCAGCGTGCGCACCACCGTTCAGGATGTTCATCATTGGCACAGGTAATGTTTTTGCATTAGCGCCGCCTACATAGCGGTACAGGCTTAAACCTGTAGCCTGCGCAGCAGCTTTTGCTGCAGCCATACTAACTGCAAGCATGGCATTAGCACCCAGTTTGCTTTTGTTAGCAGTACCATCCATATCCAGCATCACCTGGTCTATACCACGTTGGTCTGTTACATCCCAGCCATATAATTCTCCAGCAATTTTCTCTACGTTGTTTACTGCCTTCATTACGCCTTTGCCCAAGTACAGTTTTTTATTGCCATCGCGCAATTCTACGGCTTCGTGTTTACCTGTGCTTGCACCAGACGGCACTGCAGCACGGCCCATTACACCATCACTGGTATGTACATCAACTTCTACTGTAGGATTGCCGCGGCTATCTAATACCTGGCGGGCGATAATGTTGGAAATAAAACTCATATCTGATTAATTTTCAATTTGCGTGCAAAGATAATCTCTAATGGATATTTTTTGTGTTAAAATGAGAAATGGGGTAATTTATGCGTCCAATGGAACAGAAAGTAGCAGTCGTAAACGATAATGATATAGACAGAATCATTAAAAGAGATTTCCCAAAATTCATACCATCTGAAATAATCAACATTCTTAGCTTATACATTTCTGAAAGCAACAAAGGGAAAAACAGAGTTTATGCCTCTATCATAAAATTGTCAAATGGTGATATTGAACTATTGAAAAAATATGTTGACGTAGCAAAAAACGATGATAGAGATGTTCTTGCACAAGCAGAATATCCTCAATATTCAGAATATTTATGGGCTTTTTTTGACTCGCCAAAAGGACAAAAAAAGGAAGACATTTTATCCGCTGATTGGACACAATATCAAGATTGGTTTAATAAAGCTTAATTAAACCCTCTCCTGATAATACCACCCGCTATCACATCATCGCCTTCATAGAATACAGCTGATTGTCCAGGGGCTATGCTGTTTACAGCATGGTTAAATGATACACAGATATTATCACCGTCATTATGCAAAAGGCTGGTCATGCCTGCATCGCGGTAGCGTATTTTGGTTATGGCTTCCATACCGTCGGGTATGGTGTCGTACTTAATCATGTTCAGCCCGCTCACCAGCATTTCTGTTTGTTGTAGTTCGTCTGCATCACCCAATACTACGGTATTGGTTTCAGGTATGATTTGTGTTACGAACACCGGCCTGCCCAAAGCTATGTCCAGTCCTTTGCGTTGCCCAATGGTATAAAAAGGGTAGCCTTTATGCTTACCTACCACTTTACCATTTGTCAATACAAAATCTCCGCCATCTACACGTTCTTCCAAACCGCTTACATTGCGTTTCAGGAAACCACGGTAATCATTATCCGGCACAAAACATATTTCATAACTCTCTGCTTTTTTAGAGAGGGCTTCGTAACCTAAATCGTAAGCTATCTGACGTACTTCAGTTTTCAGGTATCCACCCAAAGGATATAAGCTGCGGCTCAGGCAATCCTGTCCCAATCCCCATAGCACATAGCTCTGGTCTTTGGTTAGGTCTTTAGCTTTTGAGAGTACAAAACGGCTATTCTCCTCGCGCACTTTTACATAATGCCCCGTTGCTATATAATCGCAACCCAAAGCATTGGCACGTTTCAGTAAAGCTGCCCATTTGATGTGTGTATTGCAGAGCACGCAAGGATTAGGTGTGCGGCCTGCAAGGTATTCGTCAACAAAATTATTGATGACAAAATCGCCGAACTCTTCGCGTATATCTAATACATAATGCGGGAACCCATGGTCCACCGCTGCCTGGCGTGCATCGTTGAAAGAATCGAGGTTGCAACAACCCGTTTCTTTTTTGCCACCGCCCGAATGGGCATAATCCCATGTTTTCATGGTAATCCCCACCACCTCATAACCCTGGTTATGAAGCATCAATGCGGTAACGGTACTGTCAATACCGCCACTCATAGCCACTAAAACCTTACCGTTCCTGCTCATAGAAGAGCGCAAAGGTACGAATAAGGGTAGCAATACCCGCTTTATACCGATAGATATTGCGTAAATGCTTATTATTTAAGTTGATAGCTCTAATTTTATGCCAGATGCAAGAAACCATTAGCTTCCCTACCGGAACGGTGCAGTACCTGTTCAACAGTAAAATAGATGATTTGAAAAGGTTTGCACCTGCTGTACAATGCGTCATTATTACCGATAGCACAATGGCAGGTTTATATCCCGAACTGATATCTGCATACCCTTCTATCGTAATACCGGCAGGTGAAGACCATAAAAAACTGAAAACACTCAATATTGTTACTGAGCAATTATTGGAGTTGCAAGCACATCGCAGCACACTGTTAGTAGGTGTTGGTGGTGGTATGGTTACCGACATGACAGGTTTTGCAGCGTCTGTATATATGCGTGGTTGCAGGTTTGGGTTTGTACCTACCTCATTATTGGCAATGGTAGACGCTGCTATTGGCGGTAAGAACGGGTTGAATTTCGGCTTGCAGAAAAACCTGTTGGGCACCATTCGTCAACCCGAGTTTATTCTTTATGACATCTCATTTTTAGAGACGTTACCTTTCATGGAATGGAGCAATGGCTTTGCTGAGATTATTAAATACGGTTGCATCTTCGACAATGAATTGTTTGAAATATTAGAACAAGGTTCTTTAGAAGCATATAAAAACGGAGCGACTGATATTCATCCCATCATACAAAAATGTGTAAACTGGAAAAATAAAACTGTATTGGAAGATGAGCAGGAAAAAGGCATACGCAAGTTGTTGAACTTCGGGCACACTGTAGGTCATGCTATTGAAACGCTGTATGGTTTACCACACGGACAAGCTATTTCGTTGGGTATGTTAGTAGCTTGCAGGGTATCTGAACAAATAACAGGTTTAAAAACGGAAGTTTATGACAGGCTTAGTACACTATTGCAACAATATCGCCTGCCGGCTTCTTTATCTTTGCATACTGATAAGCTGATGGATATTTTGGTGATGGACAAAAAGCGCAATGATAATGAGATTGATTTTATTGTTTTAGAATCTATTGGCAAATCTGGCGTAAAGAGAATTCCTTTTGATATCATCAGGCAAGCAATAGATAATTTCTGATATGCAGGCAATCATTAGCCCGGGTAATATACATGGCTCAATAACACCCCCGCCATCAAAGAGCATGATGCAACGGGTGTGCGCTGCCGCTTTATTGCATAACGGGAAAACTACTATCAACAACCCCGGCATTTCTGATGATGACAAAGCAGCACTGCATATTATAGAACAACTTGGTGCATCTATCACCTATCTTATCAATGGCCCGCTTACAGTAAATAGCAATGGAGTTAACCCTAATTCCAATATAATAGATTGCAGCGAAAGCGGCTTATCGGCAAGGCTTTTTACGCCTATTGCTTCGCTATCTGAAAAGCCTGTAACCATTAACGGGAGTGGTAGTTTATTAACACGCCCCATGCATATTTTCGAACAGACACTACCTCAGTTAAGTGTTGCTTTAAAAACAAATGGGGGCTGTTTACCTCTGCATGTCAAAGGGCCGCTAAGGCCTGCTGATATGAGCTTGGATGGTTCTGTAAGTTCACAGTTTTTAAGTGGATTGTTATTTGCATTTGCATTCAGTGCTCAAAAACCTGTGACTATAAAAGTTGACAATCTGGTAAGCAAACCTTACATAGACCTTAGCTTACATGTGCTTCGAAAATTCGGCATTAACCTGATGCATGAAAACTATAAGAAGTTTTTTGTTGAGGCATATAATAATAGTTCTGCCGACAGAATAGTATATATAGAAGCCGATTGGAGCAGTGCTGCAGTTTGGTTGGTTGCCGCAACTATAGCAGGCGACGTTACTATTAACGGCTTACATTTAGACTCTACACAAGCAGATAGGGCTGTAGTTAAAGTATTGAAGCTCGCAGGGGTTTCAATCAAAGAACAAGAACACAGTATACATGTGGCTAAAACTGAAAAATTAACAGCATTTAATTTTGATGCTACACACTGTCCCGATCTTGTGCCCATACTCTGCATACTTGCAGCATGTTGCACAGGAACAAGCAATATAAAAGGCATCCACAGGCTGATTCATAAAGAAAGTAATCGTGCTGATAGCATATCGGCTATGCTGTATCATTTAGGTATCAGTTTTCACATAGAAGGCGATACATTATCTGTGCAAGGCGCAGATTATTTTGAACCTGCAGAGATTGATGCTTATAATGACCATCGTATTGTAATGGCAGCCTCAATAGCAGCTTTACGGGCAGAAGGCGCAGTTGTTATTAAAAATGCTGAGGCGGTATCTAAATCTTATCCTGATTTTTTCTCAGATTTGTCTTCTCTTGGCGCAAAATGTATTTTAAAGGATGAATAGTTTCGGTCGATTATTTCGTATCAGCATATTTGGTGAATCACATGGTCAGACGGTAGGCATCATTATCGACGGATGTCCTGCAGGTATTGAGATTAAACCAGATGATTTTACTGCGGATATTGAACGGCGAAAATCTGGTGCTGCGGGCACCACACCGCGCAAAGAAGAAGATATTCCTGAAATCATTAGCGGCGTGTTTAATGACAAGTCAACAGGTGCACCAATAACTATATTATTCAGAAATAATAATACTCGTTCTGCCGATTATGATGCCATAAGGGTAACTCCACGCCCGGGCCATGCCGATTTTGTATTGCATAAAAAATTCGATGGCTTCAATGATTATCGTGGTGGAGGGCATTCGTCAGGCAGGCTTACGCTTTGTCTTGTAGCTGCGGGAGTTATCGCTAAAAAAGTATTGAACGGGATTGATATCAATGCTTCATTAATTGAGGCCGGAGGGGATACAAATATTGATGCTGCTATAGCAACAGCTGTAGAAAAGCAAGATAGTATTGGAGGTATAGTAGAATGCAGCATAAAGGGATTACCTGTTGGTTTAGGTGAGCCGTTTTTTGATTCGGTTGAATCTGCAATTGCTCATATAGCTTTCTCTATTCCTGCTATAAAAGGAATAGAATTTGGTAGTGGTTTTGCAGCCACTAAAATGACCGGCAGCGAAAACAATGATGCCATACTGGATGAAAAAGGCACAACAAAAACCAATCATGCTGGGGGTATAAACGGAGGCATTACAAATGGTAACCCGTTGGTATTTCGCCTTGCTGTAAAGCCCGCCAGCAGCACACCCCAGGAACAACAAACATATAATACCCAAACCCAAAAAGTAGAAGCATTCACGGTGAAAGGCCGCCACGATTTATGTATTGCACTTCGTGTTCCGGTAGTTGCAGAAGCCGCAGCAGCCACAGCCTTAGCCGATTTATACCTGATTCATTCCAAATAAAAAAGCCTCTGAAAATTCAGAGGCTCATATCATTGCGAAATATTATTATCGAGACCAAACAGAAGGTTTGCTACCCGGATTTACACCAAAATCATTAGTCTTACCATTATCTGTATCCATGATAGTATACTTAACTGTCAGTGTACCGTGTTTAGCATAATGATCAGTGTACGTTAATGAACCTGTACCTTGTATCACATAATGCTCAACTGTTTGCTGAGGTATAGTGATATTGTCACCATTAATGTTCATTGTAACAGGAGTATTCAGGTTGTTGTAAAAACCATTAATAGTCATCCTGGTCATGTCATTGGTATAGTCAATGCTGATTACATATTGAGTAGCATCTGTATATGTGCCTTTCTCAAATACATTCCAAACACCTTTATACTTATCCCTTGTAATCACCTCACACTGTGTTCCTTCATATCCGGGCTTGCATATACAATCGCCATCCTTACACACACCATCATGAGCACATACAATAGCCTTACATTTATCATTATTACAAGAGGTATAGGTTACTGCTGAAAATGCAGCTATTACTGACATTGCAGACAATAAAATAGTCTTAAAACGGGCTTTCATTAGCACATACAATTTTAACGAAGCTTAAAGATAAACGAAACAATTTTAAAATGCAACAAGTCCTTAAATTTACCTTGTAATCAGCCCTAAAGCCTTTACTGACAAGCTTTTGGAACAAATATTTTTTATTTTAAAAAGTTTAACCGAAAATTACAATCAGCGCTCAGCATCCTCTTTATAGGCGCGAATACCCCTGAAAATAGCCAGGGCGATTTCAAATTGCCCTCTGTCAGAATTCATGTATACTTCTTCTTCAGGGTTATTAATAAAGCCACATTCTACCAACACGCCCGGCATAGCACTACCTGCCAATACTTCTAACCCCTTCTGCTTTACACCCATATTTAGCCTGCCTTGCCATTCGAATTGGTTTTGAATTTTAGTGGCCAGGTTAACACTTCTGTCAAGAAATGCTGACGAATACTGAGCAACAATTATTGCAGTCATAGGGTCTTCTTCGTTCAGTAAACCCGGTTCATCTGCCACTGTCTCGCTATATTCGCTTATTGCATCTTCATTTTGACCGGTGCGGTGTAGCCCCAGTACATAAGACTCTGTACCATGTGCTTGTGTGGTGCGTATATAGGATACTTTGTAAATAGGCTGCTTCATTCTTTTGCCCTTTCTTTTTATGACCCTGTAGCCTACTAACTCCCTGTTCTTTTTATGTGCAGCAGCATTAATATGTATGGCAAGGAACAAATCAGCTTTGGACTGATTTGCAATCTCATGCCTGTCTTTCAGGCTGGGGTACTCATCGGTAGTACGAGTGTAGATAACCTGCATGCCCGGCATACTGTCTTTGATAATTTTACCTAATCTCAAAGTAATAGCCAGCGTAAGGTCTTTTTCATGTGAAAATTGTCCGGGAGCACCCATATCCTGACCGCCATGACCGGCATCCAGCACAATTTTTGTTATCTTTTTACCGTTAGCTAATGCTGAGAAGGAGCCCGTAAATATGATAGATATAATGAGTAATAACCTGAAGTGCATGTTATGAAACTTCTTACTGATACGTTAAATATACAAATTCAATTAATAGGCGTAACAAACCATTTAGCTATTTTTGTGCCCGTTAATGAACCTCTGCGGTAAAATTATCTCAAAAAACTCATGCTTTCACAATCCTGTTTGGTTACTGGTTGTGATTTTTATGTTTGTTTTAACAAGCAATGGTTTTTCTCAAACCCGCGATACAAGTTTCCGGTTAAAAGATATAATTGCGAAAGACTCATTAAACAAACCTATCATCAAAGACTCTGTTGCTAAAACAGACAGCACCAAAACCGATACACTTGCTTCTAAATCTAACGGTGTTGATACATTAGGTATTAAAATATCGCAGGATGCATTACCCAATATAGTAACTGCTGAAGCACAAGACTCTGCAGTATTGAATATGCGCAGCAACATATTCGACCTGTATGGCAAAGCCAAAGTAAACTATGAAGACATGCAATTGGATGCTCATAAGGTTTCCTACCACCAATCAAGCAATATTGTAACAGCATCTTTGTCTACGGATAGCGCTATTGCAAAGAAAACACGTCCGAGCTTCACTCAAGGCAAAGAAAAATTCACGTACGATTCGTTGCAGTATAATTTTAAAACCAAACGTGCCATTGTAAGAAACGTTCGTTCGCAGTACGGAGAAGGCTACGTCTTTAGCCAGCAGGTAAAACGTAACCCCGACCAATCTATTTATGGGTATAAAAATGTGTACACTACATGTGCGCTCGATGAACCGCACTTTGGCATCAGTGCCCGAAAAATAAAAATTATTCCCGGCAGGGTCGTAGCATCCGGTAGTGCCAATTTCAATCTTGAAGGTATCCCTACTCCGGCTTTTTTGCCATTTGGCCTTTTCCCAATCACAGAAGGGCAGCGCTCGGGTTTTAAGCTACCAACATACACTATCGAAGAAAAACGTGGATTGGGCTTATTAGGTGGTGGCTACTATTTTAATATCAGCCAGCGACAGGACCTTCTTGTTGATGGTAGTTTTTATTCTAAAGGTAGCTGGGCTGTCAATGCTATGAGCAACTATGCCAATCGCTACCGCTATTCCGGTGCACTACAATTCAATTATGCATACAGCAAAACCGGAGAGGCATATGAATCCAACTCATCTATAACCAAAGACTATAAGATTCGCTGGGACCATCATACAGATCCTAAGGCGCATCCCGGTGTTGGATTTAATGCTTCGGTTGATGTGGGAACATCTACCTATAATGCCAACAACTCCTTCAATGCTGCAGATATCTTAAACAACCAATACCAATCAAATATCACTTTTACAAAACAATGGGCTAACAAACCCTTTTCATTATCTGTAAGTGCGCGCCACAACCAGAATACACAAACGAGACTGGTTAACGTAACCTTGCCTGAAATCAACTTCTTTGTATCTCAGTTCAATCCATTACACAGTAAAAAAAGCGTAGGTGTGCATTGGTATGATAAATTCACTATGCAGTACACTCTGGCAGCAGTTAATCAAACCAGTTTCTACGATTCCACATTTGCCATAGATAAAGTAACAAAGTACAACTATAAAAATGGCTTGTTGCACACCATACCTGTAAGTGCTACATACAACGTGGCACGCTTTATAAACATGACTGTAGGTGGTACTTACAAAGAATATTGGGAAACACAACAGCTATATCGTTACTACAACAGCGAAACTGCTAAGGAAGATACCATCAGGAACAAAGGCTTTTTCACCGCCCGCGACTTTGATGCACACATAGACCTCAATACACGCATTTACGGCGTTAAGATGTTCAAGAAAGGTAAAATAATGGGCATACGCCATGTGTTAACCCCGGGTGTAGGGCTTGCATACGTACCTGATTATGCCAAAGCACCTTTCCGCTATGGATATCAAACCAGATTAGACCCAAATGCTAATCCTGTTTATTTACCTGTGTATGAAGGTGGTGTTCCGGGAGTACCCGGCATGGGGCAATTCGGTAATTACAGAAGTGCACTGAACTTTGGTATCGATAACAACCTGCAGATAAAAGTTCGCAGTACCAAAGACAGTACGGGCTTCAAAAACATTCGCCTGATAGATAATTTCCGAATAAACAGCTCTTACAACTTTGCCGCAGATTCATTCAATCTGGCTGTGTTCAATGTAAGCTTCGCCACAATGCTGTTTAATACTATAAATATTTCTGCGAATGCGAATTTCGACCCTTATGCATTTGATTATGCAAAAGAAATGAGATCAAAGGAGTTGATGTGGAACGGGCACGGTGGCGTGGCTAAGTTTCAAAATGCCAGTGTAAGTATTGGTGGTAGCCTGCGTCCTAAAAAAGCGCCCACAGCACCAGCTAATTTGCCTGCACGTAAAACTGATGAATTCAACCGCCTGATGCAATACGGGCGTTATGACGACTATGCCGATTTCAATGTGCCTTTCAACATGAGCTTCTCCTACACGCTTGGACTAACAAAACAATACAACACAGTATCGAAAAGAGATACACTTACTTTCTCTCAACATTACATCGGTGTCAATGGAGATGTAAATATTTCCCCTCGTTGGAAATTGATGGTACGAACAGGTTTTGACATGACTAGCAAACAATTACAATTAACTTCTATAGACGTCATCCGCGATTTGCATTGTTGGGAGATGAAAATCAGCACTATACCGTTTGGTGCAAGAAAGAGCTATACATTTACGTTACAAGTGAAAGCACAAGTATTGAGCGACTTGAAAATTACACGACGAAAAGATTACCACGATGCTCTATAGACTGTCAGCCTGAAGTATTTTATTCACTTCTTTCAGCCAAACATTTACTCCGTTATTATTCCAGTGTGTATCTCCTTTCCAGTAGATAACGTCTTTAGTGTTCTTAAAAACACTATACATATCAATTATTCTGATTTTTAAATCTATACTATTCTGTATACGAGGTATCAAACCATTATAACCAGCAGGTTGCAATACCGTAACCGGATTAGGGATGATTGAAAGGTAGACTTCATCAAACCCTAATGCTTTATAATGCGCACTAACTGCATTAAGGTTTCGTATTAGCTGTGAAACTTCCGCATCTGTAAACTCAGAAAATGAACTTTTACTATTTTTTTTATTTACTGTCTCTTTCAGAAACAGGTATTCACCATCATCAGCTACAATCACATCTCCTGATGCCCTCGAAAACAAATGATAATTCATCCATGCTTTAGCCTTACGAACGGGATTTACAACATTATAGTTAAATAGATTATACTCTAAATTCTGATTGATAAGCGGATTAAAACAAACAGACATGAATTCATCAAATTTTGACTTTTGAGGTTCATCTTTGCCAGGTACTGGGAAGAATTGTTTCACCTCTTGCTTAGGTGCATTAACAAGAGCTACTTCATTATATACCCTATTGCTCGAAAAATAATCTTTCACATAGCGTTCTGCAATTTCAAAAATGAGGATATTTTTCTTGTTTGAATCCAACTCGAATTTCAGTTCGGAAAAATACCTTCTGCCATATTTGTATGACCCTACACCAAATGCACTATCTGGTACAAATACAGTATAACTATCCCCACTCAATACTAGGTTAACGTTGTTTTTTGCTTTTACCCTTGGAAAGCTGTATTCTTCTTTTCTCAGAAATTTCTTTTCAAAGTACAAATAAGACATTCCTACCAAATCGCCTTCGATTGGCCAATGCACGCCCCACCATTCATCATGTTCATTACGCGCATTAGATACCTTTTGCATAATATTCTTTGAGGTAGACATAGTCATGATGACCAACCCGAGTATTATCAATATGTATATCAAAAAGTTTTTCACGCCTGCTAAAATTGAAAATAGATAAACTGATTTTCTCCAAATACCCCAAACCAATAACAAACAATAATCATCAGCACTACATACCAATAGAAACTACTATTTTTCTGTATTGCGAAACCTTTTACTTTATATTCCTTTATTAATATTATCCCTATCAACAAAATCGAAAAAACGATTTCATACACATTTAGACCCATGCTGTTATCACCGGTTCTGAATGAAAATATCGCTTGTATATAATCAAAAGCCTGTTGAATACTATCTGCCCTGAAGAATATCCAAAACAGTGTAACCATTACAAAATTCAAAACAATCCAACCTATTGTTTTCAAGTTGACATATTTATCGTTGTTGTAAATATTTTTCCCGGGTATTAGCATCACAAACAGCCCATGCAGAAAACCCCACATCACAAACTTCCAGTTAGCCCCATGCCATAGTCCACTGAGCATGAATACAGTCATCACGTTTATTCTGCGACGCAGTGCTCCTTTTTTGTTACCACCCATGGGTATATACACATAATCTCTGAACCATGTAGATAAGGATATATGCCAACGCTTCCAGAATGTGCTGATATTATTAGATATGTAGGGTTGTTTGAAATTTTCCATCAGGTTGATGTTCATCACTTTTGCTGCACCAATACCTATGTCACAATAACCTGAGAAATCGCAATAGATTTGAACAGAATAGAAAATGGCGCCTATTGCTAATGCCTGCCAGGATGCATGGTCCGTATTATCGAATACATGGTCTACCAACAATGCTAACCTATCAGCAACTACCACCTTTTTAAAAAAGCCCCACAACATTCGTGTAAGTCCTTCTTTTACATTGCTCCAGTTATAGGGCCTAAACTCATGAAACTGATGCAACATATTTTGCGGGCGTTCAATAGGTCCTGCCACCAATTGCGGATAGAACATAACATACAGCGCATACGTTGCAAAATTTCTTTCTGGTTGTTGATTGCCACGATACACTTCTATGGTATAACTCATAGCCTGAAACGTATGAAATGACAATCCTATTGGAAGTAGGATATTCTGAAAAACATACTTCTTTTCCATCCCGGCAAACGCCATTGACACATTCAGGTTATCAATCAAAAAGTTGAAATACTTATAATATGCCAGAATACCCACGTTGGCCATGATGCTCAGCACTAACCAGGTTTTCCTTTTCCCACCCTCACTTCTGGAAATCTGCAATCCTGCCAGATAATCAATTATAATCGTGAACCCAAGTATCAGAATATACTTAGGCACAAAAGACATATAGAAATAACAACTGCCTATAAGCAACAACACATTCCTATGCCCCTGTTTCTTCAGCCTGAAAAACCAAAGCGTAATAACAAGAAAGAATACAAGAAATTGTAAAGAATTAAACAGCATTTGTACAGCCTAACAGGGCTCAAAAAAATGAAAAAAAACCATATTCAGCCAGTTTATATGCTTATAAGAGGTAAATTATACTTTTGATGCGCATTTAATTACTTTTGTACCTCATTATTACTAACAAATAATAACCGGAACTATATATGGCAATTGTTGACCTTGTAATGCCGAAGATGGGTGAGAGTATTATGGAAGCCACAGTTTTGAAATGGCATAAAAGGCCGGGAGACAGTGTGAAGATGGACGAGACCATCCTGGAAATAGCTACCGACAAAGTAGATAGCGAAGTGCCATCTACTGCAGCAGGCACCATTACAGAAATTCTTTTCAAAGAAAACGATGTTGTTCCGGTAGGTACAGTTATTGCGAGAATTGATAGTGCCGGTGGTAGTGTACAAGCTGCACCACAAGTAGCAGCTGCACCTGTGCAACAAGCACCTCCACCACCACAACCAACTCCTGTGTATACACCTGCGCCTCAGCCCGTTGCTGCTCCTGTAGCTGCATCTAACGGTGATGGTAATAAATTCTACTCTCCGCTTGTGTTGAACATTGCCGCAAAAGAAGGTATCAGCATGAGTGAATTGGAAAATATTCCGGGAACAGGCAACGAAGGCCGAGTTACTAAAAAGGATATTCTGAATTACCTTACTAATCGTGGCAGTGCGATGCCAATAGCTGCACCGCAAGCAGCGCCTCAGGTAGTTGCAGCTGCTCCTGTAGCAGAACCTCAACCTGTAGTTGCTGCTCCGCAAGCAGCACAGGCACCTGCCGCTGCACCTTCTTCTTACGGCAACAACGTAGAGATAATAGAGATGGACCGTATGCGCAAACTGATTGCTGACCATATGGTGCGTAGTAAAGCAACTTCTCCGCACGTTACCAGCTTTACAGAATGTGACGTAACGAATATTGTGAACTGGAGAAACAAAGTGAAGAACAGCTTCGAGAAAAAATACGGTGAGAAAATAACTTTCACACCAATCTTCATTGAAGCTATAGTGAATTGCATCCGCAAATACCCAATGATAAACAGTAGTGTTGATGGTGATAAGATTATTGTGAAGAAAGACATCAACATTGGTATGGCTACAGCATTGCCAAGCGGCAACCTTATAGTACCGGTTATCAAAAACTCTGATACTAAAAACCTGTTGGGCATTACCAAAGATGTGAACAACATGGCTAATGCAGCACGTACTAACAAACTGAAAGCAGACGATACACAAGGTGGCACATTTACGCTCACTAACGTTGGTACTTTTGGCAGCCTGATGGGCACACCAATCATCAACCAACCACAGGTAGCGATTCTTGCTGTGGGCACTATCAAAAAACGCCCTATGGTATTAGAAACCGAGAACGGTGATGTAATTGCCATACGCCACATGATGTATCTGTCTCTCAGCTATGATCACCGTATTGTTGATGGCTCATTGGGTGCCAGTTTCTTAACAGCAGTAGCAAATGAATTGGAAGCTTTCGACCCGAACAGGGAAGTATAATTGAATTAACTCTCTTTAAATAATAAAGCCGCTGTATAGCGGCTTTTGTTTTATTCATTATTTAATAAAACCTTTACACCTCATTCTCATACACACGCTTCACACGTTGAGATATACCGGTCATCATTTCATAAGGTATGGTATCTGCCCATTCAGATAGTTGTATCAAAGTAAGTTGCGGCCCGAATACTACCACCTCATCGCCTTCTTTAGCTTCAGGTATATTGGTCACATCTATCATGCACATATCCATACATACTACGCCTACAAGCTTAGCCGGTTTGCCATGCACCAATACATGAGCTTTACCATTACCTAATGCACGCGGGTAACCATCTGCATAACCAATGCTAATGGTGGCAATACGCATCTCTGTATCTGCATGGCCTTTACGACCGTAGCCAATGGTTTCTCCTGCAGGTATGGTTTTAATTTGTGCTATGGTTGTTTTAAGCGTACTGATTTGCTTTAAATCTTTTTGCAACAATTTACTGCCATCTATACCATACAAACCAAGTCCCAAACGCACCATTTCATAATGCATTTCAGGATGACGCGCTATAGCAGCAGAATTACAAATATGCCGCATTGGTTTATAACTCAACCTGCTCATCAATGCATGGCTCATTTGTTCAAACTGCTCACGCTGGTGAATGGTAAATGCATCCATACTTGCATCTTCACTGGCTGCGAGGTGGCTGAACACACTGGCTATATATACTTGCGGGTTATTGTCCATATGCTCCATCAGCGCTTCCAGTTCATTAGGCATAAAACCTAAACGGTGCATACCCGTATCCAGCTTAATGTGTATCGGGTAATTCTTTACCTGTAATGTTTGCGCAAAACCGGTAAACAATTCCAGGGAGCGGATATTAAAAATTTCAGGTTCCAGCTTCCATGCTATCATCCTGTCGAATGAAGTAGCATCCGGGCTCATTACCATTATCGGCATCGTAATACCTGCCCTGCGCAATGCAATACCCTCATCTGTATATGCAACAGATAAATAATCTACGCCCGAATACTGCAACAAGTGTGCTATCTCGTAACTACCACTACCATAAGAAAACGCCTTCACCATCGCCATCACTTTCACTTTTGGTTTTAGCTTTGAACGAAAGACATTCAGATTGTGTGTAAGTGACGACAGATTAATCGATAGTACTGTTGTATGCACCTGTTGTTCCAGTAGCATATCTATCTTCTCAAACTCAAACACCCTTGCACCTTTCAGTAATATGGCTTCATTATCAAAAGTGATGTGATGTATCTTCTTAATAAACTCTTCTGTCGATTTAAAGAAAATGCTCCTCAGCTTTTTATGTTGACGAAAAACAGACTTATGCTTATATAGTTCCGGGCCTATCCCGATAAACCGTTGTATGCCCGGCTGCCTGCTAATAAGATTAGCAACCTCTTCATATAGCTCCATACCCGGCATGGCTATCTGCAGCATGTCTGATAATATTACCGTATGGTGCTTATGTTGTTTTTGCTGCTCTAAATACTCCAGAGCTATCATTAGTGATGTAAGGTCAGAGTTATAAGAATCATTAATGATGGTACAATCATTCATACCATGCCTCAACTCCAACCGCATAGACACCGGATACAAGTTCTGCATACGGGTGGCAACTGTATCTTGTGCAATACCCAATAACAACATTGTACACCAGCAATGTATGGCGTTCTCTATTGATGCCGAGTCTGTAAATGGTATAATGATAGTTGCAGTTTCACCATTATACTTTCCTATTATGGTTGCTTTGCCGGCTTCAGTAGTTATACTTTCTATTTGCAGGTCTGCTTCATTTTTCTGCGACCATGTGAACAACTGCAGCGGTTCATCATTATTATGATTACGGACAAGGCTTACATATTGGCCAATAGCTTCATTCAATTCGGGATAATCCCTACAATAAATCAATTGCTTCACATGCCTGAAAAGCAAAAGCTTTTCATTGATTTTCTGCCTGATGTTCAGGAAACCTTCGCTATGCGCTTCGCCTATATTAGTAAATATACCTATGGTAGGCTGTATCAGCTTTTCAAGCTTCGACATTTCATCCGGCTGCGAAATGCCCGCTTCAAAAATACCCAGTTTATGTTGCGGCTCCAGTAGCCAAACAGCCAATGGCACACCTATTTGTGAATTATAACTTTTAGGGCTTCGTACAGTGTTGAATGTTTCTTCCAACAACTGATATAGCCATTCTTTCACAATGGTTTTGCCATTACTACCCGTTATACCTATTACTGGTATATTAAATTGTTTGCGGTAATGAACAACTATTTGTTGTAGTGCAGCAAGTGTATCTGTTACCCGTATTACATCTGCACCTGCATACTTTTCTATGTCTATATCTTCTGATACTAAAAACGTCCTTACACCTTTCTCATAAGCGTTCTCTACAAACTGGTGCCCGTTCCTTCGGCTAGATATCAATGCTACGAACAAAGTATTTTCAGGCAGTGCTATCTTTCTGCTATCAATTGCCAACTCTTCAATTAGCATATTATTACCCTTAGCCAATAACGTACCATTACACCATTTTCTTAGTTGTTCGGCATCAGGTCTTTGCAATGCGGTAGCCATCAATCAATCTTGTTAAACGAAAATTAGTGCAAAAAAAGGAACACACACATTTATTTGTGCGACTTCTTTATAGTATTACCCGCCCATTTAGAAACTTCAAACCTCATAGTGCTGGTATCATCAGGTGTATAAAACTCATACCCCATACGCAATATCTTTTCAAAAGTTGCATTCTGAATAACAACAGTGTCTTTAGCATTATTTATGACAGCGTAAAACCTGTCAGCATCAAATTCAGCAGGCATGCCCGGAGTAGGAGAAAGCATATTTTTACTTCTCTTGTTTATCGGCATCCAGTATATATCTATATGCTGCGTTTTTCCCTTTCTGTCTGTAGCCTCTACCGAGCATCTCTTTTTTACAGATGCTATTACAGAATCCATATCATGCACGCCATTCAGATAACCCTCACAATATACTTTCTCAAAAAATTTACTGTAAACTGTAGCCCTTCTCATGTTTAATGCTTTACCATTACTCAATGCCTTATCTATGTCTACTGCATACTCCCCTACTTTATCCTGCCTGTAAGTATAATTGTTCAGAGCCTCTTCAGGGTACTCAACTACTACTGTAGCCAACTCATCACGCGGTATATCAAACACTACCCTATCTCTCCAGCTCTTTAGTTCGGTAGCATACCGCGGTGTAAGGTATCCTTCAAAACCGGGTATCTGTACCAGGTAAGGTTGTTCTGACCCTTCCATCAGCATATAGCTGCCCGTTTTATTTATAGCCTGCCCACCTACATAAAATACACGCATCTTATCACCGCTCTTACTATACACTTCTATTTTAATGGCATTGCCTGCCATTTCACGTATTACATTTTCACGTGCCTGTTTGGGTGCGGGATAAACTGGCTGCTGTGCTGCAAGTGTGCCCAGCAAGGTATTTACAGAAGTCTGCATGGCAGCATACTTGTTATCGATTACCCATCCGGTTTCTTTCCTTTCTATAGTTATCTTATTACCTCTTTTATCTGCAAGGAATAGCTTTCCTACATTGGCTGTATCTGCAATATTGAATGCAGATTCGTTCCCTTTAAAAGCATCATGTTCGCTGAAGACGAAATAATATGCCCCAAAACCCACAATAGCTAACAATACAATATATACTAACGTCTTGCGCATGAACTCTTATTTGTTTTATGCTTTTTCGTAACGGCGTTTGCGGAAGAATATGTAAGCCGATGCAAACACCAATATGATGAGTATCGGCAAACCTATATTAATAACACGCCATTTTACTTTTTCTTTCGTCACGCGTTTGGCATCCAGCATACGTATCACCTGGTCCTTTGCACGTGCTTCCAATAGTCCTGAATTATCAGTAAGGTAATCCATACAATTCAGCACAAATTCTTTATTCGAATAGCGTGTACGTGTAAACCTCCAGTAACCCATTTCCATCGGGCCATACTGCTGTGTAAAATCATTCTCCATCAAATCACCGTCTGAAATAACTATCATGCTGGTGGATGAATCTGATTGCTCTTTATAAGTTTGCTTCAATGAGTCTTTAAGCACCTGTAAAAACTGTGGTGCTAACCTGTTTTGAAATATCGATTTGAATTTACCTTCCAACAACACAGCCGTGGGCCTGTATGGTTTTTTAAACATATCAGGCGTGAAGGGATATTTCAGCATTCCCAGGCTTACTCGCACAGGGTATTGTTCTGTACGGCTGTACTGAGACGACTGTATTAATATAGTCTTATTAACATCAGGCACTGCTATGGTGTCAATACTGTTTGCAAACCTGCTCATGATCACGTTCAGGTTCTTCACAATAGGATGGTCAGACGTAGGCATGAATAATGGGAAATATATCCAAGGACGTAGGTCCATCTGCGGTTTGTCACCCTGTTGCCCAACTATAATCGGCAACGGCAGACACTGCATATCTTCTACAATGTCTGTATTTATCCTGACACCCCACTTAAATAACAGGTCATCCAAACCAAGTCCGTAATCGGTAGCAACAAAAGCCTGGCTGCCATTATTAAGACTGTCCATTGGTGTGTAAAGCTGGTCTATCGCCCACAATACCTTACCTCCATTCATCACATACTGATCTATCTTGAATTTTTCTTTATCTTCAAATGGCAATGTCGGCTTATTGATGATAATGGCCTTGTAGTATCGAGGTATAAAATAGTTACTGGCCATATCAAAAGTATCTACATTATACTTTCGGCTCAGCGTCATCAGCAAATCATAGGTAGGCCAGCCAAGCGTTTCGCCGTGTCCTACTATATATGCAACGTCGGCAGGTGCAGGTTCATCCAGTTTATGAATAGCTGAAGCAAATTTGAACTCCAGTAATGTTTCGGATGCAGTCAGGTTCTGATACTCATCATAACCCACATTATTTTCCAGTAGCCTTACTGAAATTTCCTTGCCTTTATACTGCACAAGCGCATAAGGAAAAATGTATTTTTCATTATAGCCTTCTTCTTCAGTTTTGCGTTTGATATTGATAGGCTCTATTCCTTTCTTTGATAGCTCCTGGTATATAGGTCCTTTCTCTTCTTCAGTTTTACCTTCAAACGGGTCTGTAAATTTGAAAATGATCTTATTGCCAGATACATCTTTGAAAGATTGCAACCTCTCTCGTGTTGCTTCTGCTAGTCGTTGAAACCCTGTAGGGAAACTACCTTTCAGATAAACAGTAACCACCGCTACATCATCCATTTTTTTCAGCAATTTTTTAGTAGGTGCTGATAACGTAAAACGTTTCTCTGTAGTGAGGTCTAACCCGTAATGAAACTTAGCCGCAATGATATTGACACACACCAATATTGCAGCCATAATTACTAATTGTAATATCGCCTGCCTTTGCTGAGATTTTCTTTTAGATGTTTGATTTGCCATACTAATCTTGCGTTGCCGTATCCCACCTGCGGCTATTGAGCGATAAACGTGTAAGTGATATGAACAATAGAATTACCGAAAGAAAATAAATCACATCCCTGCTATCTATCAATCCTCTGCTGATAGAATTATAATGGAATGCCATGCCTATCATGCTCAGGTAATAATCTATACCCTCTGCAAATGCAGGTATCCTGCTCAATGCATCAAAACCACTATACAATAAATAACATGCAAACAATGCAACCAGAAAACCTACTATCTGGTTATTAGCCAGCGAGGAACAAAATATACCTACTGCAGTAAAGCTGGCAGCAAGGAATAACAAGCCGAAATAAGAACCGGCTATACCGCCACCATCTATCACGTGTATAACGGTTTTACCCATTACTATTACAGAAAGGTTATCAATGGTATATACATATATCAACGTAGGTAGCAATGCAAAAGCTACAAGCACCAATGATGCCAGATACTTGCCTCCGATAATGGCTGTATTGGTCAATGGTTTTGTTGATAACCACTCTATCGTACCACTTCTAAACTCATCAGCAAATGAACGCATCGTTACGGCAGGTATCAGCAACATCAAAAACCACGGTGCCCAATTGAAGAAACTATCTAATGTAGCATAGCCGTCACTCCTTAATATGGTAGATTCCGGCAGCACCCATATAAACAATCCACAGGCTACAAGGAACACCAGTATAGCCACATAACCCACAATAGAGCTGAAAAAAGAATTAAGTTCTTTTACAAAAATGCTGCGCATGTGTATGCTCTCGCTTTAAAAAAAATGAAGTGGGCAAATATAGCAAAATGCAAAGCTATAACTGTCATACTTATATATTAAAAACGGTCTTATTATACTAAATTTTAACTTTTCACCATCAGTACCAACACTTATGAAAAATTACACCATATACGGTACTAAGCCGGCTGCATCCTTAAGGTAGTTTTATGATGATAATGGTTTTACATTATCATCCCTAAAAATGCGAGAGCAGCGGGCTTCTTTTTAGAAGCCCGTATTATTTAACATTCTAATACACTTGCAGGTATCAAACTTATAGGCAAAAAGCTAACTTTACGCGCAAATCTCTCTTCTGAAGCGCGTACGCAAATATTTTTATAACCAGGATACACACAGGTTCGAGAAACTTGAGTTATCGTGGCAGGTAAAAGCATTACGCATTCTCGGCTTCATATCTGCAGCTCTGGTTACTTCGCTTATTATAGTTGCCATAGCCTTTCAGTTCCTCGATTCTCCAAAAGAGAAAACTTTACGAGCAGAAATGCGCACCCTTCGCGATCAGTATTCAGCTTTACAACAGGAGCTGAATGATATGAATAACAGTATAGCCGAATTGGAAACCCGCGATAATAATATTTACCGTGGTGTGTTCGAGTCTGCACCGCTACCCGATAGTGTACGTAAGGGGAAACAATACAGCGTGATTGATCCTTCCAAATTTGCCTATACACCTACCGATGAACTTATTGAAAACATCAGGCAAAATGTAGATGCTACCAAACACAGAATTAATATCCAGCAACAATCTTACGATACGCTTGAAAACCTGGTAAAGGCAAAAAAACAAATGCTCAGCTCTATACCTGCAGTGCAACCCGTATCTAATAAAAACCTTGAACGCGTGGCGTCTGGCTTTGGATATCGCATAGACCCTATATACAAAACACCGAAAATGCATACCGGGCTTGATTTCACTGCTGCTACAGGAACACCAATCTACGCAACAGGTGATGGTGTAATAAGCGAAGCCGGATTTGATAATGGTGGTTACGGAAACCATATAATTATAGACCATGGATACGGCTATGCAACACTGTATGGCCACATGGTAAAAATCAAATCGCGTTTGGGGCAAAGAGTGAAGCGCGGCGAAGTAATAGGATGGGTAGGCAGCACTGGTAAAAGCACAGGTCCGCACTGCCATTACGAGGTAATAAAAAACGGAATCAAAATAGATCCCGTTCATTTCTTCTTCAACGATTTATCTGCTACCGATTACGAGCGTATGGTGAAGATAAGTGCTGCTAATAACCAGTCGTTCGACTAATCAACTATTTAAATACAGTATTCATGGTACCTGTAAACACAACGTTCTTTGTACCGTGTTCATAAAACGTCAGCGGGCGAACTTCAAAACCGGCCTCGTCAGTCAATATGTTACCAATTACATAATCAAGTTCTGTAACCTTTTTACCTTCTTTGCTCTCAATGTAGGCTGCACCCGTTTTTAGTAAATACCCCCCAACATGTCTCTGAAACACCGGCTCCATTATGCTGGATGAAGATTTACTACCTTGTACAATATTGATAGTAGCTTTAATACCCAATGGCAAATCCATAAACTCGGCATATTTCTGCTGCACGGGTTTTGGCAGCTCTACAAAAGCATCACGCATATCCGCCAGTTTTACATACACAAAATAATTACCGCAAATGGCTCTTATATCCTTCGGACCGTCATATTGTAATGATATACTTTGAGCATTACAGATTACTCCCACGAATAATATATAGACAAGCACCAGCAGCCTTTTCATAGCATATTTTTTACCAATTTACACATTTGCGGTTTATTACCCATCTTTGCAGTCCAATTTTCAGTTGTCATGCGCAGTAGTATCATTGTTTCTCTTTTAGCCATCTTTTTATTTGCATCATGCCGGGAATCTCGCTTGCATGAAAAACCGGAATGGGGTAAGTATTTTGAACAGGAAGGTTTAAAAGATGCCTGCTTCATCCTGCGCGACCATAACCATGAAACCGTTTATTTCTATAACAAAGAACGTTGCCTGAAAAGATTTACGCCTGCATCTACATTCAAGATTTTCAATTCTTTGGTAGCACTCGAAACTGCTGTAGCACCCGATGATGAATTAGTGATTAAATGGGATAGTGTTGTTCGTGATAATGCTGATTGGAACAAAGACATGAACATGCGCGAGGCTTTTAAAGTAAGCTGTGTTCCATATTATCAGGAGATTGCACGCCGTATAGGTGCTGCACGTATGGCGCATTATGTAGATACTGCTAACTATGGCAATAAAAATGTCGCCGGAGCTATTGATATGTTTTGGCTAAATGACAGCCTGCAAATTTCTGCAGATGAACAGGTAGGTTTTTTGAAACGTATGTATTTTGCTGAGCTGCCATTCTCAGAACGTTCGCAGCGCATTGTTAAAAACATGATGCTGCAGGAAGAAACACCTCAATACAAACTCTATTACAAAACAGGCTGGGGCCATCATGGACAGTCAGACATATTATGGGTAGTAGGGTTCATCGAAAAAATAGAGCACGTAAAAGAACACGCTAACTCGATGAACAAAAGCGATATGCGTATGTACCCTTACTTCTTTGCGATGAATTTTGATGTACCTGAAAACGATACTACAAAAGACTGGGCTGCTATTCGCACTAACATCACAAAAGCTATTTTGAAAGATTTCGGGACGATGAGTGCCGAAGCGCCTAAACAGTAATCAAGATTGAAATTTACTTCGTTGCCGTATACAGAGTGGTAATACCAAATGTCAGCGGCCTTGCTTTGGCATCTTTATAACCGCAGCGTTCCATTATTTCACAAAACCGTTGTCCTTCCGGAAAAGCCATAACGCTTTCAGGCAGATAAGTATATGCGTTACTGTGTTTAGATACCAGTTTACCCATCAAAGGCAGTATGTAACGGAAATATAATGCGTACACCTGTTTTATCGGGAATCGTTTCGGGCGGGAAAATTCCAATATGGCTACTCTGCCACCATTTCGCATCACACGGCACATTTCTTTCAGGCCTGCTTCAAGGTTTTCAAAATTGCGTACCCCGTAAGCACAGGTCACAGCATCAAAATGGTTGTCTGGAAAAGAGAGTAGTTCGCTATCTCCTTTTTGCAATGAAATAACCGAGCTGAGTTCTTTATCAGCAATTTTCTCTCTGCCAACCTCCAGCATTTGCTCGGCAATATCTACACCGGTTATGCTGTCGGGCTTAATAATTGAGGCTGCAATAGCAAGGTCAGCCGTACCGGTAGCCACATCCAGTATTTTCTTAGGATTGATAACCGCTATCGATTTAATAGCTTTTTTGCGCCAGCCTATATCTATACCCATCGACAACAAATGGTTCAGAAAATCATATTTACCTGCTATATGATTAAACATATCGGCAACCTGAGCTTTCTTGCTTAAATTTGACGCTGAATCCGGTACTACTTTTGCTGCCGGGTTGGTTTCATTACCTGTTTGCATTGCGTGCAAAAGTACACCAAGCTGAATTAATGGAAATAACATCTGCCAAATATTTGATTAGCAGCCCCAAGGTAGAGGATTGCCCCAAGCCCGATAAGCCGGAGTATGCCTTCATAGGCAGGTCGAACGTAGGTAAGTCTTCGCTTATTAATATGCTTACCAATCAAACCAAACTGGCAAAGACTTCTGCCAGCCCTGGCAAAACACAGCTTATCAACCATTTTCTCATCAACAACTCATGGTATATCGTCGATTTACCCGGTTATGGATACGCCAAAGTATCACAATCACAGCGCAACCAATGGGAAAAAATGATAGCCAATTACCTGCAAAAAAGGGAAAACCTGGTTACTGTTTTTGTGTTGATTGACAGCCGCCACAAACCGCAGGAAATTGACCTCGAATTTCTTCGCAAGCTGGGCGATTGGGGTATTCCGTTCAATATGGTGTTCACTAAGGCAGATAAGAGCACACAACGCGAGGCGGCCAAAAACGTGAGGCATTTTATTGAAGCTATGAAGCTGGAATGGGAATTTATACCACGTAGTTTTCTTACCAGTACAATAAAATTCCTGGGCCGAAAAGACATGCTGTCTTATATCGAAGAATTGAACGAATCTTTCGGAAAAGAAGAATAGCTGCTATTCATTCCATGGGAAATCAGGGATATCCTGCATATCAATATCAATATCCAGGAAGAATATACACGCAAGGACTACTATCGTAACTAAAAATCCAAGTATTTTTTTCAAGGGAACGTCTGCTTAATACAAAAGTACCACTTGTGTCAAAAAACGCAAGAATATTTTTGCTTACGTGCTGTTATTAACAGGTCACCCTGAAACATCTATGTATAAAAACAGGTGCTACATCCACTTTGCAGCAAAAACATTGAATTCGTGACGCAACGCGTTTACAACGGTCTCTTCTACAATATACTTTTCACGAAGCCTGTTATGCGCTGCAAGCAGCTTTTCATCTATATAGCCTACATTATCTTGTGCCTGTTCTGCTATGGCGCTCAATACTTCATTGATATTATGTCGCAGGGTATCGATATTTGTAGTTTGAAGTTTTATTTGATTCTCATAATGACCTGCAAATAAGTTTACCTCATTACTGGTATTCTTGCCGGCAACTTCAGTAAGCCTTGATTTCAGCACTTGTAATTCCGACTTATAAAAATCCAATGCACGCAACCAGTCAGAGTGCTCATTATTTACGTGCTTAATACTTACTTTACTGTATGGCATTATTTAGTATTTATACAGCAAAGCTATAGTTGAAACACCTGCTCAATTATGACGAGAATCACTCTTTATGATGATATAGGCTCTATTACTGAGCATTTGTAAACGGGAGTATCTCTTCAAGAAAATGACGCTCATTGCTCAGGCGGGGCACCTTGTTTTGCCCGCCCAGTTTGCCTTTCCCCTTCAGCCATCTTTTAAAGCCGTCTTTTGGCATTACATGTACTATGGGCATTCGCAGGGCAATATCCTTATGGCGTTTAGCTTCATAATCAGAATTGATTTTTTGAAGTGCTTTATCCATTTCTGTGGTAAACACGTCTATAGGGCAAGGCAGGTTTTCAAACTCTATGATCCATTCATGCGCACCATTACTATCGCCCGTCATGTATACAGGTGCAGCAGTATAATCATTTACAACTGCACCAGTTATTTTACAAGCTTCTTCTATTGCCTGGTCGGTATTATCTATTATTACCTCTTCACCAAATGCGTTGATAAAATGCTTTAGCCTTCCGGTTACTTTTACACGAAACGGATGCAGCGTGGTAAATTGTATGGTATCACCAACAATATAACGCCACAAGCCGCAATTGGTATTAATAACCAATGCGTAATTTTTATGCAGCTCTACATCTTTCAATCCTATTGTTTGCGGGTGTTCCTTGCCATATTCTTCCATAGGCATAAACTCATAAAATATGCCATGGTTCAGAAACAGCAACATACCATCTGCACCTGTGTGGTCTTGAGCTGCAAAAAATCCTTCGGATGCATTATAAGTTTCATAATAATGCATATTAGGTGAAGGAATAAAAGTCTCGAACTGCTTGCGATACGGTTTAAAACTCACACCACCGTGAATATACAATTCCAGGTCAGGCCAAACTTCGTGCAGGTTTTTAGCACCCGATATTTCAAGTATACGTTTGATGAGAACAATCGTCCACGTTGGCACACCTGCTATGTAGGTTACATTTTCCTGCAATGTAGTATGTGCCATCATTTCTATCTTCTGCTCCCATTCATCCATCAATGCTATAGACAAATCAGGTGTACGTATGATTTGCGCATACAGTGGCATGTTTTGCAACATCACGGCAGATAGATCACCGAAGAAAGAATCTGCATTCAGTTGATTGATCTGGTGACTGCCACCAATCGTCAGACATTTACCCGACATCATTTTAGATTCGGGAAACTCTTTCAGGTATAACGTCAATACATCCTTACCGCCTTTATAGTGATTATCATCAAGAGATTCCTTGCTGATAGGTATGAACTTGCTTTTATCGCTCGTAGTGCCGCTAGATTTTGCGAACCAGCTGATGAACGACGACCACAATATGTTCTGCTCGCCTTCCAGTATACGTTGTATATACGGCTTTAATGTGTCGTAGTCATTAATGGGCACATACTTTTTATAATCTGCTATACTGGTTATTCTATCGAAATTGTACTTTTTACCGTACTCTGTAAACTGCGCCGAACCGATAAGATGGTTGAACATCTGCTGCTGGGTATCAATAGGATTATGCATGAAGTTTTCTATCGCGCTCAGGCGCAACCTCATAAATCCTTTTATTGCCGGGCTGATGATGCTCATGCTCGATTCTTATATTATTGATTTGTGATAGAGTATTATAACGACCTGGTGTAATCCTTTCTCTTCAGTTCAAAGTTCTGCCCAAGATATACTTTTCTTACTTGTTCGTCAGCAGCTAATTCTTCTGCAACACCTGCCTTCAGTATTTTACCTTCAAACAACAGGTATGCCCTGTCCGTAATAGACAATGTTTCCTGTACGTTATGGTCTGTAATTAATATGCCTATGTTCTTAAACTTCAGTCTGGCTACAATGGCCTGTATGTCTTCCACAGCTATCGGGTCAATACCAGCAAACGGCTCGTCCAACAATATGAATTTCGGGTCTACGGACAGTGCCCTTGCTATCTCAGTACGCCTGCGCTCACCGCCACTTAATACATCTCCGGGGCTTTTACGCACATGCGTCAGCCTGAACTCTTCCAGCAATGACTCCAGTTTATGCTCCTGCTCACCCTTGGTCAGTTTGGTCATTTCTAATACTGCCGAGATATTATCTTCTACTGATAACTTCCTGAATACAGATGCTTCCTGAGGCAAATAGCCTATACCCATCTGGGCACGCTTATACATAGGAAGGCTTGTAATATTAATATCATTCAGAAAAACATCTCCTTCATCGGGTTTCACCAATCCCACTACCATATAGAATGAGGTGGTCTTACCGGCACCGTTTGGCCCTAAAAGACCCACAATTTCACCCTGGTTCACCTCAAACGATACATTATTCACTACTGTACGGTTGCCGTATCGCTTATATAGTCCTTTTGTTGTTATGGTCAGTCTGCCTTCCAATCCTTCCTTGTTTGGAACAAAAATAATAAACCGTGCTGTAAATGAGTATAAAACAAGACGGTATAATGAGTTTACAAACGAAACTATACTGAAAATAGTGCGTAGATTGCTATTTTTGCCTGCCTATTATGAAAGTAACTGATTTATTAGCCAACAGCAAAGGCCCGATTATATCTCTTGAAATATTGCCTCCTACCAAGGGTAAGAGTATCGAATCTATATATAGTCACCTGGACCCCTTGATGGAGTTTAAGCCTGCTTTTGTAAACGTAACATACCATCGCGCCGAACAGGTGATGAAAAAACGTGCCGATGGCAGCTTTGTACAGGTTGAGATACGAAAACGCCCGGGCACGGTTAGTATTTGTGCTGCTATCATGAATAAATATAAGGTTGAGGCTATCCCTCACCTGATTTGCGGCGGCTTTAGCAAAGAAGAAACTGAGAACGCCCTTATCGACCTCAATTTTCTTGGCGTAAAGAATGTATTGGCATTGCGTGGCGATGCTGCAGCAAATGAAAAATTCTTCACCGCTCATCCTCATGGTCACCGTTTTGCAGAAGATTTGGTGAAACAAGTAGTTGACCTCAATAACGGAAAATATATTGAAGACGATATCATCGACGGTGTAAAAACTGATTTTTGTATTGGTGTGGCAGGCTACCCCGAAAAACATTTCGAATCGCCCAACGTTGATGCCGATTTATATTACCTGAAACGCAAGGTAGATTTAGGTGCTGATTATATCGTAACCCAAATGTTCTTCAATAACGCGCATTATTACAATTTTGTAAATCGTTGTCGCGAGAATGGTATCAATGTTCCTATCCTTACAGGGCTCAAACCGCTTACCAATAAAAAACAAATGAGCATTGTACCCAGCATTTTCAATGTAGAGGTGCCACAGGATTTGTATAATGAAATGATGAGATCAACCTCTGCCGATGCCGGCGATAAAATAGGTGAAGAATGGCTCTACCAGCAATGTAAAGACCTGCTGGCCAACAATGCACCCGTACTGCACTTCTACACACTCGGCAAGCCGATGGTGATATATAATGTGCTGAAAAGATTGTTTTAATCATTATCAATCCTGACCATCATCATATTTTTCACTGAACCGGTGGAATAGCTTTGTTTGTGCTATGACATACAAACGCAAAACATGGGCTGAAAAAATGAAGCCCGGAATGAAACCACATGTAGAAAAAGTAGATAAAGATTTTGCCGATATTCCGGCAGGTGCAAGTATGCTTATTGCCACACCCGAAATTGTAGACGCATACATTCGCCATATTCCTAAAGGCAGTCATACATCTTTGCAACAAATGCGCAAAGACCTTGCTATAGAATATAATGCCGAATATACATGCCCTGTAACATCAGGTATTTTTCTGCGTATAGTAGCAGAGCATGCTTATGAAGAATACCAAAAGGGGAAGTCGTTATCTAATATAACCCCATTTTGGCGCATACTCGACCGCAAAAGTCCATCCTTCAAAAAACTAACCTTTGGTACTGCGTTTGTTGAGGAACAATGGGAAAAAGAAAAGATTGTATAAGAAAGCCTCAATAATGTGGCTTTATCTTCTTTAATTCTTTACAAATCTTTTTGTTATTCTATAACCATCGGGCATGGTTGCCACAAACACATATACACCTGCAGGAAATGCTTGCATACTAATATCTGTTGCCTGCATGTCAGTAGTTTTGTTATAAATACAATGTCCCGTTATATCCATAACACATACAGTGCAGTCTGTAACTAAACCTTCTATATGCAAAACATCTGATACAGGGTTCGGGTATAAGTGAATGTTATCACGGTGATTGGCGCCGGGCACGGCAGCCGGCCACGAAACAATTTTCTGACACCACACATTGTCACCGCAATTATTAGTTACAGTTACACATACAGTATGAATGTACACACTATCTATATCTTTAAACTTATGCACGGGTGCTGCGGCAGTAGAGCTATCCCCATCTCCGAAATCCCATAATATGCTTTTGTAACCCGCTGTACCGGAATACTTAAATGAAAGGCTATCTTTCTTGAAAGCATATGTATATGAAAGTTCGGGAGGTGTGCAATTACAGTTTTTATTACCATATTTTAGTGCCATACCATCATTACTTCCACCAGTGGAATATAAAGTATCATTACCTATAGCCATATCATAAACAAAACTTCCTCCCAAATACACATTTCCCTTCCCATCGCCTGTCATGCAGGTAGTTTCACATCTATCAATAACAACATAACCGCGTTCAAAACCTAAAGCCTTACCCGTTTGGCTATTCAGGCGAATGATGAATAATTGATAACTGGAATTTAATGGTTGATATATGGAATTAGAACAGCCCGGCCAGCTCAGGCGCGGAGCCATACCTCCCAGATCCACCTCTCCGCTATTACGTACTGCAATTTGTATTCCGTATGCGCCATACTGGGCAATCCCGTTAACGAGCCAGGCATTCTTGCCATTCGTGTCTATTTTCACTGCAAACGGAGCCTGCAAATAGCTGGATTTTACGGGTTCTCCATTCACACTATCTCCACTCTGAACTACTCCTGTTATATAAATACTACCGTCTTTATCTATTACAGGTTTAGAAAAATTGCCATTTGGCGCACATGCTTTCCATAAAAATTTCCCATTCAAGTTATAGGCAAGTAAATAACTTCCGGAAGCAACAGAATCCTGGTTATGGGATGCAACACTACCTACATGCAGCGGTGGCGGCGGATTATATGGCCTTATGCCCCATAAGTAATACCGTCCGTGCGCATCATCAACAATTAATTCTGAGTAAGTACCATCATACTTTATTTCATACTCAAGATTCATTAAACTTTTATAGTTTCCGGCTGCATCCAGTTTAAACATATACAGTCCGCAAGCATTGACTGGCAAGTTTCCATTAAAATAAGTGGGGGTGCGGCTTGATAAAAAACCGGTGAGATAAATATTATTTGCATTATCGCATGCAGAACCCATAATACCTTCTCCATAATTACATGGATTGGCAATAGGCAATACAGTATCCTGAATAAGCTTATACCAAATGACCTTTCCCATGCTATCGTATTTTGCCGTTACGAGCTCCTTTTTAAAATTGATGCCACCTGCATAAGTAGTCCCTGGGCCTACATGCACAACAGCACTGCCATAATTGGCAGGTATCCTGGCGTTAAGAATTATATTATCTGCACGATCTATTGTTAAGGAACCTGTAGTGGTATAATCTTCGTAATTAGCACCAATCATATTTACCCACCTCAGTGTGCCATCACATTTATAGCTGCATAGCATAATGTCCTGCAGCCAATAACCTGTCTGCAATACCCCACCGGCATTAGGACTAAATGGCATCACTACATTCAAAGTATATAAATTACCATGACTGTCTGTAGCCATAGCTATCATGCCCTCATTTTCTGTGCTACTATTGCTTGTACTTCCAAAACGTTTACCCCATTGCCAGCTTTGAGCAGAAAGGTGGAGTGTAGTTATACAAAGGAGTATTATAACAGCTGTTTGGGCGAGTAAACGATTATGCATAGCATTATCATAGACTAATATTTGAGAAATATCGTTGGGAATTAACCTGTATTCTTATTGCATATCATAAATAATAAAGCCCCTATAACAGGGGCTTTATTATTTAGTTCAGGTCAGGTTGCGGGGTATATCGCAAATATGGTTTAACAATTTTCAATCCTTTAGGAAATTTCTTTTCTGCATCTTCTGTCGATACTGCCGGTACTACTATTACATCTTCTCCGGGTTTCCAATCAGCAGGGGTTGCAACACTGTAATTTGCAGTCAATTGCAATGAATCTATCACACGCAAGACCTCTGCAAAATTGCGCCCGGTAGATGCAGGGTAAGTAATAATGAGTTTCACCAGCTTATCAGGCCCTATAATAAATAAAGAACGCACAGTAGCCGTTAAAGATGCATTTGGATGTATCATGTCATATAAGGTTGCTACATTCCTGTCATCATCAGCTATGATTGGAAAATTCACTGTAGTGTTTTGTGTCTCATTAATGTCATTTACCCATCCGGCATGTTTATCCAGGGGGTCTACACTCACCGCCATCACTTTTACATTGCGCTTTGCAAATTCATCGTGTAATTGAGCTGTACGCCCCAATTCTGTAGTACATACCGGCGTATAATCTGCAGGATGAGAAAAAAGCACACCCCATCCATTACCCAGGTATTCGTGAAAGTCAATTTCTCCTATTGTTGTGCGTGCTTTAAAATTAGGGGCTGTATCCCCAAGGCGAAGGCTCATATAAATAGTTTTTTAAAAGTTAAGCGATACTGCTTAGTCAAATTTAGCTATTCCGCATAAACGCTACGTTAAAGAATCCTAAATCACAGTACTTCATGTATACTTAAGTTCACAATCAAACGTTATCTTTGAGACCTCAGATGCGTTTACGCTATTATATATATATTCTCTTATTAACCTTGCAGGTATTTCCTGCCCATGCACAGAGGCGACTGATACAGAATATGCCCGAGCATGACGATAAAGCATATTACTTCGGCATAACACTGGGATTCAATTACTCTATGTTTCGGTTCAAGTATTCCCAGTCTTTTGCTGAAACAGATACTTTCAAAAGCATCGCCAGCAGATTTGGTCCGGGATTCAACCTCGGATTAATGGGCAACCTCAAACTGAACAAATTTGTCGACTTACGTTTTATTCCTACACTCATATTTGCCGAAAAGCCTGTTTCATTACTGATGCGCAGCAGTGTTGGCGCTGATAGCAGTGTTTCTCGTCCGGTAGAGTCTATATACATGCATCTGCCTTTGCAGCTAAAATTCAAAAGCGACCGTATTCATAATTTCCGCTTTTATGCTTTAGTGGGTGGCAAGTTAGATATTGATATGGCAGCCAATGCACGTTCACGCAGGCCTGATGAATTCATCAAAGTAAAACCAATAGACCTTGGCGCCGAATTAGGTGTAGGCTTTGAGTTTTATTATCCCAACTTCATTTTCTCTCCCGAAATAAAACTGAGCCAGGGATTGATGAATGCACAATTTAAAGATGCACGCATTCCTCTCAGTAATGCAATCGACAATATGACCACGCGGATGATTGTCATCTCTATTCATCTTGAAGGATAGTATGTTATTGAGGTAACATTTAGTTCAAATTATCTTAACGCAACAGCAATACTGCCTTAACACTGTATCAGCACATTTGTGGTCAAAATAACCACTTATGAAAAAGCTTATACATGCTTCTGCCGGATTGTTGGCCGTCTGCTTGGTGCAAACAACAAGTTCGGCACAAATCAGTGTGCAGAAGGATTACACAAACTACAATTCTCCTGCAATTGGTACATTCCAGGGTATTAATTTCCGCGAAGCGGGCTTCTCGGGTTTATATCCGATTGCCGGCACAAACGGAAAAGAATTCTGGGTATGTTCCGACAGGGGTGTTAACATTGATTGTGGTAGTGCAAATCCTTCCGGTTGTACTCCTACTTACGATAAAATGTATTCCTTCCCATCTTATGCACCTAAGATTCATAGAATAAAAATTCAGGGTGATTCGATTCAAATTTTACGTACCATAAGTATTAAACGTCCTAATGGTACAGGGGCAACAGGTATTATCAATCCTACAGGTTTAGGCAGTACATCTACCGAAGTTGCATCAACAGACACAGTCCTTAACTGTGTCAACTTCAGTTTGAAAACTGCAGCAAAAGATACTTTCGGTATAGATTGTGAAGGTATAGTAGTAGATAAAGAAGGTAACTTCTGGCTTTGCGAAGAAGGAGGCCCCACCATTTGGAAATTAGACCAAAATGGTAAAGTTATAAAGAGGTTCACTCCGTATTTCAACCTTGGCGGCGCACAAGCAGTTGATGCAGCCATCGATACAGTTTTCAAATACCGCAAAAACAATCGTGGTTTTGAAGGCATTGCATTAGCACCTAATGGAAAAATATACGCTGCTATTCAAAGTCCGCTGTTATATCCTACACAAACTGTTGGTGAAAGCTCAAGAATGCACAGGATATTAGAAATTGATCCTGCAACTAACACTATGCGCCAATTTGTGTACATGAATGATGGTATCATTGGTACAGGTTCAAACCAAATACGTCTTCGCGACTGGAAATTAGGTGACATGGCCGCAATTAATGATAGTACTTTTCTGGTACTGGAAGCAGCAGCCAGGGGCACAACTGATATCAAACGTTTGTACATGATAAATATCAACGGTGCAACAGCTGTTAATTCAGGATTATATGGCAGCAGCACTCTTGAGGGCTTAGATTCAGCAGGCCTCGTTACAAATAGCATCATTCCTGTAAAGAAGACATTAGTGATGGATTTATTAGCCAATAGCTGGCCTGCTGTATTAGATAAAGCAGAAGGCTTGGCAATAATAAATGACAGCACTATTGCTATTTGCAATGACAATGATTACGGTCAAACTTGCCCATTGGCAAATGGCATAGCATTACCAACAACAAACCTTAGCCACCTGATTGTTTATAATTTAAAAGGTGCTAATAAACTTCAGAACTACAAACCTGCTGCAACCACTTTAACACAAGGTGTAACAGGCGTATCTTCATCACAGGCTCCTTATGTAATTCCTTATGTAACCGGTGTAACTACAACAGCCATACAAACAACAGGTGATGCGGTATACGGTTACAAATTTGTTGGCATTCCCGATGGTATGGGTGCATTTGATAATGGTGATGGCACATTCACAGTTTTATCAAATCATGAAATACCAAATACAGGCGGTATCATTCGCGCGCATGGTTCAACAGGTGCAATGGTTTCAAAATGGATTATTAACAAGTCAGATCTTAGTGTAATGAGTGGTCAGGATTTGATACAAAGGGTGAATCTCTACAATCCCGGCACCGGCACTTATACTACATATTATGCCGGCAACCCTTCTACATCAGCAGCATTCTCACGTTTCTGCTCTGCAGACCTTCCCGCAGTATCAGCTTTCTATAATGAAAAAACAGGTTTAGGTACTAAAGCACGCATCTTTATGAATGGTGAGGAAAATGGTTCTGAGGGCAGAGGCATGGCTCACATCGTAACAGGCGGCGAAGCAGGTACTTCTTATGAATTACCTTACTTAGGTAAGTTTTCGTGGGAAAATGCAGTTGCAAACCCTGCTACAGGTGATTTAACAGTAGTTGCAGGTACAGATGATGCTACTCCGGGCCAGGTATATTTCTATGTTGGCACTAAAAAATCTACAGGTAACGAGATTGAAAGAGCCGGACTAAGTGGCGGTAAATTATACAGTATTGCAGTATCAGGTATGGTTACCGAAACAAATACCTTACCAATACCTACCACTACGCCAACGACATTTACAACTGTTGATTTAGGACAGGTAAACACCATGACAGGTGCTGCACTTGAGACAGCCAGCAATACTGCAGGTGTTACGCGTTTCTTACGTCCTGAAGATGCTGCATGGGATCCTAATAATCCTAATGATTTATACCTCGCTACTACAAATGGCTTCAGCTCTATATTAGGCCCCGGAACTACTGCTCCAAGCCGTTTATGGAGAATCCGTTTCAATGATATTAAGAACATCGCAGCCGGGGGTACAGTAATGCCGGTAATGGATGGAACTGAAGGACAAAATATGTTTGACAATCTTTGTATCGATAATTTCGGGCACGTTTTGCTGGTTGAAGACGTAGGTGGTCAGTCTCACCTTGGTAAAGTTTGGCAATATGATATTGCTACCGATGCTGCAAAAATCATTGCCACACACGATAGTACACGTTTCAAAAACGGTGGCGCAAATTTTCTTACTCAGGATGAAGAAGCAACGGGTATTATTGACGCACAGGAAATTCTGGGCGCAGGCATGTTCCTGCTGAATGATCAGGCTCACTACTCTATTGCCGGTGAGTTATATGAAGGCGGTCAAATGCTTTCTTTATTCAATCCTGATACATACAATTCAAATCCTGAAATAAGCATAACCGGTAATAATAACCTGATTGCAAAAGGAGATATGACTCCTGCAACCAGCGACAATACAGATTTTGGCAATCTTACTCTTGGAGACAGCACAACTAAAACATTCGTTATCAAAAACGATGGCCCTGGCAGTCTTAATGTAACAGGCATTACAATTGCAGGCACTAATGCATCTGACTTTGCTATGGTAAGCGCTCCTGCTTTCCCACTGAGCATTGCAGCAAATACAACACAAAGCATTACACTAAAATTCAAACCTTCTGCATTAGGCCTTCGCTCTGCTACTGTTAGCGTAGCTAGTAACGACTTCGATGAAAAAACATATGATTATGCCATTCAGGGCGTAGCATTAAATTCGACAGGCATTGCCTCATTGCCATCAGGATCTATGAAACTATATCCTAACCCTACAGGTGATGCTGCAACAGTTGAAATAACACTAACAAAAGCCGAACATGTTACTATAACTATGATAGACATGCAAGGTAAGTTAGTAGCATCAGTGATTGATGAGAACCTTGAAGCTGGTAATCAAAAACTGAATGTAAACACAGCTTCATTAATCAGTGGCACATATTATGTTCAGGTTTCTTGCGGTAGCGCAACAACGAGAACCAAACTCGTAGTAGTTCACTAATAATATTCTTCAAACAATAAAAAAGCACCTCATTGTAGGTGCTTTTTTATTATACATCTGTCTGTTAGTTCAAATTAAGTTAACACTTCGGCAATATTGTCTTAACACGCTCATGGCACATTTGTGATTCAAACTACTGTGTATCAGGATTGTGAAAAAGAATCATTCTGCATGAGGAAACATTACATAATACTGTCTATACTTATTATTACAGCATTCATATCATTGTCATTCAATGATACTACACCCTATGCTGCGTATATTAGTTATTACAACCAAAGCCTGAATCGTTTCACCCAACAACAGAACAACCTTATAGTTGCCATACAAAAAGCAGACCTTACCAATTCGAATGATGTTCAAAAAATAAGGGAGGAAATTCGAACTGTCCGTTATTGCTTAAAGTCTCTTGATTTTTGGCTACGCTATCTTGAACCCACAGCTTACAAAAAAATTAACGGCCCTTTACCGGTAGAATGGGAAACAGAAGTATTCGAAAAATATGAAAAGCCTTACAAAAGAGAAGGTGCCGGACTTGCATTAGCAACACTTTACCTGGACGAGCCTGTGATATTAAAAGACTCGTTACTATCATTAATTAAAGCTTCAATAAATGCAACAAATACATACAAAGCTGATTCTATCACAAAAGAGTTGCAAAGCTATCATCACTTTTTTCTTTGCAACAGGTTGTATTTACTAAACCTCGCAGCTATATATACTACCGGGTTTGAATGCCCCGACACCACGCAAATTATTATTGAATTGCGTACAATGATGAAAGATGTTGAACCGATTTATACGGCTTTCAACAAAAGTTTTCCTAACACACCACTCAGCAGCGAATATCAAAACTTGTATAATAAAGCAATTAGATATTCAGAATCACAACCTGCCGATTATTCCCGGTTCGATCATTTTACTTTTATTAAAGATTACGTGAATCCTCTATTTATTCTCAACCAAAAAATGATAGCACAGTACCATGTTATTAGTCATAGCCTGGTTGATTACTCTCTAAACAAAACAGCACCTTCTATATTTGACAAATCACTGTATCGTGGGCAAAACACAAAAGGTATTTTCCTTAGGGTTGACGATACTGCAGTGTTGGCTAAAATAGAAGCACTTGGCAAACAACTCTTTTATGACCCGATATTATCCGGCAATAATATGCGCAGTTGCGCTTCCTGTCACAAGCCAACAGAATACTTTACAGATACACTTACAGCTACGTCCATACAGTTCAATCATACAGATTACCTGCCACGCAATTCACCATCACTCATCAATGCTCAGTACAATCATCTATTGATGCTGGATGGCAAACATATTTCTTTACAAAATCAGGCAAAAGACGTTATTACAAATCCGTTAGAGCTAGGATGTGCTGAAAAAGATATGCTAGAAAAAATACTTAGCTGTAAGGAATATTATAAAGGCTTTAAAGAACTATTGCAGTATACGCCACAAGAACCCGATGTAACAATGGAGCATATTGCATCTGCCTTGACGGTATATTATTGTAAATTCAGCAATTACTATTCGCCATTCGACGATGCTATTAATAATTATAAACCCATTAATGCCGAAGCAAAAGCAGGATTTAACCTGTTTATGGGCAAGGCGCAATGCGCCACTTGCCATTTTGTGCCGCAATTCAACGGCGTAAAACCTCCATATATCAGTTCTGAATTTGAAGTATTGGGTGTTCCTAAAGATAAAAATTACTTAAAGCTTAACGACGACAAAGGCAGATATGGCATCAACCCAGCTAACGAAACAATGATGGCATTTCGAACAGGCAGTATTCGCAACACTGAGCACACAGCACCTTACATGCACAACGGTGTGTTCAGAACAATGGAAGAAGTAATTGATTTTTATGATGCCGGTGGCGGCATAGGACATGGATTAAAAATTGATAACCAAACATTATCATCCGATTCGTTGAAATTGAATAAAACAGAAAAGAAAAACCTATTGGCATTTATCAGGTCGCTCAACGAAAATATTCCTTTTGAAGCTCCCCCGGCTACTTTGCCTCAATCAAAAAATAAAGCACTAAATAACCGCAAAATTGGCGGAGAGTATTAATTATGAAATATCAGTTAATAATAGCTTGTTGCATTCTTATAACAATAGTTGCCTGTAAAACACAAAAAATGGCAATGTACGAATTTCCCACAGCCATGGCTGCAAACGTAAAGGCAGAGTTTACTAAAGAATGTGATAAAGGCCAGGCTTTATACAACCTTACTTGTGCCAAATGCCATAACCGAAAAGTAAAAGGCCGGATGGTGATACCCGATTTTCCTGCTGATAAATTAAAAGGGTATGAGCTGCGCGTAGCTAATGGGCAACACGAGGCCAATATGCCTGATGAAAAAATTACAGCCGAAGAACTGGTGATGATTTCCACCTTTCTCAATTACAAGAAAAAGAGCGGTGTACCTCTATAGCGGTTTCTCTAACATCATATTTTAATGTATTATTTACGTTTAAAATACGTATATTTGCTATAACTATTTTGAATCGTTAAGATATTTTAATGTTTATCAAAACTGTAAATATTTTAACGGAATTGACAACAAAACGCAACAAATTGCAACAATCTCGCAAAACAGCCAAAGAGCATCCAATTGAAAATCAATTAATTATATACAAACAATAGAAAAGCAAAATAATACTCCCAAAAAACACAACAAAACACAACAAAAAGCAACATTTCACCGAAACCCTTATCTTTCGCTCCAAATTAATGGAACAGTTTAACCTCATTAGTATAGTACCTTATAAAATACTTCCTCCAACAAGTGGAGGTCATCTTGGTATTGTCGATTTGCACAACCACCTCGGCAAGCTATGCAATGACATTATTATCGGTACTGCAGACAATACTAGTGAAGCTGGCTATTCCTTCAGCATCGAAAAAGTATTTCCTCCAACTTCTAAAAGATATTTACCACGTTTTGCTCTAAACAAGATAGTCGCTACTGCTAAAGCGAATAAGGCGAATGCTATCTATTGCGACCATCCCTATATGGCTTTTACTGCTATAGCGTTGTCTAAGCAACTGGGAATACCCTGGTTTATGCGTAGTCACAATATCGAATCAGAAAGGTTCCGCACGTTGGGCAAATCATGGTGGCCTATAATGAAGTGGTTTGAGGGTTATACCATGTCAAAAGCTAATGGCGTGTTCTTTATTACACCTGAAGACGTCGAATGGGCTAAAACAAACTATAAGCTTGATGCTAAAAAGTGTCATCTGGTAACATATGGCACAAACCTCTCGCAAATACCATCAGGGCATGATATAGCCAAACAACAACTGGCACAAGAGCTAAATATTAGTAACGATACACCTCTCCTTTATTTTCTTGGCGCACTAAATTATCAGCCCAATATAGAGGCTGTTCAATACATCTTGAATGAGATAATGCCAAGATTAGACAAAAAAGGTATTCAGTATCAAATGCTGATTGCAGGCAAGGGATTATCTCAGGAATTACAGGATAAAATTAAAGCAACAGGTAATGTGCGTTATATGGGTTTCATCCCCGTGCTCGAAACATTTCTCAATGGATGTGACATCATGCTCAATCCTGTAATGATAGGTGGTGGTATCAAAACCAAAGCTGTTGAAGCATTAGGATATAACAAGATAGTTGTAAGCAGCGCAATAGGTGCTGCTGGTCTTATCCCATCTGTGTGTGGTACTAACCTTCATATTACTCCTGATCATGACTGGGATGCCTTTGCAAATAAAGTGGAGAAAGTAATTAATAATAAGCCTTCAATACCAGCATCATTTTATGAAACATATTATTGGGGAAATATTACAGCCAAAGCTTTACAAATAATGAAGCAAACAATTATTTAGCCTCACCATTAAAAACATACTGTATGATATTAGCACCCATTTGCAGTGCCTGTAGCCTTCTTTCCGGCGAATCATTATGCACCTCAGGATCCTCCCAACCATCACCCAAATCGGTTTCATAACTGTAAAAACAAACTAAGCGCCCTTTATAGATTAATCCATAACCTTTGGGTGGTTTCTTATCATGTTCATGCACTTTGGGCAAGCCATTATTGAAATTGAACGCCTGGTGATATATAGGATGAGAAAATGGAAGTTCAACAAGTTCTAAATCAGGAAATATCTGTTTCAGAGCAGGACGCACATATGGATCCAAGCCATAGTTATCATCAATATGCAGAAAGCCTCCACTCTCCAAATACTTACGCATGTTCTGAGCTTCGGCATCAGTCAACACCCATCGTCCGTGCCCTGTCATATGCACAAAAGGGTAGTTAAATATCTCGGGGCTGCCGGCCTCTACCTGTGCTTCCTGGGTTTGAAAATGGGTATGTATCTGTTGATTACAAAACTGCGCAAGGTTCTTAAGCGATGTAGGATTTGCGTACCAGTCACCGCCGCCGCCATATACTAGCAAAGCCAGTTTCAGATTTTGTGCATCTGCCTTTAGAGACACACATGACAGAAGTAATATTGAAATAATAACTCTTAACCTAACCATGATTGATAGTATTAAAATAAGCACATACCGCCATTGCAGCGGTTTCTGTACGCAGACGTTGGTTAGCTATTGAAACTCCTACAAAACTGTTTGCCTCACACCAATTAACTTCTTCTTCAGTAAAATCACCCTCCGGCCCTATGAGTATCATACTATCCTTACCTTTTTTCATTACAGATGACAAGTTATGTCTTTGCTTTGACGCAATGCAATGTGCTACAAACTTTTGGTCAACATTAACAAGACTCTGTAATTTATCAAGTGTAGTTAAGTCTGCTAAATCAGGCAGCCAATATTGTTGCGATTGCAGCATAGCAGAGATTAGAATGCTTCGCCATCTATCTGCTCTTATTCTTTCTCTTTCTGAACGTGATACTGATAACGGAATGATACTGCTAACACCTAACTCAGTTGCTTTTTCTAACAACCACTCATTGCGGCTGGTGTTCTTGGTAAATGCTATAGCAAGGTGTAATTGCGGCTGTGGCTTATCATGCTTTATCAACTTATTAATGACAACGCTGCACTTTTTCTTTGCCACGCTGCTAATAACAGCATCTGCTTCTACACCTTTACCATCAGTAAGCAATAGAGGTTCTCCCACTTGCATACGCAGCACTTGCCCCACATGTTTTGATGTGTCTTCATCAAGCCATGTTTCAGCTCCGGGTGTTACAGGTTCTTCGTGAAAGAAAAAAGGTAAAGACGCCATGCGGGCAAGTTAATCAAAATGGCATACTCAACGCAATACCATTTGCTTGTCTTCTATCATTTTGCGCAGGTTTATCAAACCATAACGCATTCTTCCCAGGGCAGTATTGATACTTACTGACGTCAAATCAGATATCTCTTTAAAACTTAATTCGCCATATATGCGCAGCACTATCACTTCACGTTGTTCTTCCGGCAACTCTTCTATCAACTGGCGTATGCTTGCATTTACCTGCATCGTTTCAATTCGGTCAGATGCAATATCACCTACAGCACCAATCAAAGAGGTAATATCTTTACCATCCGAAAGTGTTACAGGTACTTTCTGCCTCGTCTTACGGAAATGGTCCATACAAAGGTTGTGTGCTACGCGAATAGCCCATGGCAGGAATTTACCTTGTTCACAATACCTCCCTTCGCGGAAAGTGCGTATGATCTTAAGGAAAGCCTCCTGGAAAAGGTCTTCCGCTACATACTTATCCTTCACCAGCATATATACGGATGTATACAGCTTATCCTTATATCGATAAACCAATGTCTCCATTGCTTTTTCTTCGCCATTTATGAAGGCGTGTATCAGTTCTGAGTCAGAACGGGTTGGGGTTACTTGCATATTCATCTACCTTTTTGAACGTACAGTTCAATCATGCTGGTATTAATTGTTAGGTAGAAGTGTCCTTATAAGAATATGCGTTTAAAAGGATTAATATTTAACGTAAGGTATACAAATCTTAGTATGCCAAATGTTGTAAAAAAGTTAAAAGCAAATATCAAGCCAGATTTTGGTACAATATCCGAAAGCCCAATACGTTGCCGCTTTTATTAACAACGGGTTTCAAATATAGACTAAAATGTTTGAAAAAAGGTTGGGAAAAGCATTTAAATATAATATAATACCATATGTTTTAACGTCTGAAAAAATGAAAAAAGGCCGGGAAAAATCCCGGCCAAACCTAAAACCAACCTATACTTATACCTATTTCTACCTGTAATTCCTGTTATTATGTTTCATTCTGTAAATAGTGCGATTAGCATGATTTTGCTCCATAGCAAGAACCCTTCTTTCGTGCGGTGTGATAATACCATCACGTTTAACAAAGCGCTTATCATGAGCAATTTTAGCTTGTTGCATCCTTACTACTCTTGTTTCATGCCTTGTAAGTTCGCCACTACGCACTCCTTGTCTTATACGCTCATGCTGGTTTATTTGTCGGTGTGTTACACGCGGCATACGCGATTGTGCCATTGCATTATTAGTCAACACCACTGTACTCATTATTGCTATTAAGAATGCTATCCTTTTCATAGTCTTACTGTTTTGTCAGTATACATAATAGACCTACAATGAATAATATGGTTTAAGCAGATGCTGTTAAAGAAAACCTAACAAAAAAGAGAAGCTCCCGATAGAAATCGGGAGCCTTTACGCAATATGAAATATAACAAAAGAGAGTACTGATTAATCAGGCTTCTTTCCGTTAAGGAAAGTATTCAGCGTTTGAATGCTTGCCTGGTTTGTGTTTTGTTGCTGGTCATTTACTCCAACGCTATAACCACTATAAAAAGTATCAGATGAGGCAACTGTATTATCCATCTTAACATTATTGCGAACATAGGCAGGAACATTTTCTACCTCGTCGTTGCTTTCAGAGCTCTTTACATTAAAGCTCATGCGACGCAGGCGTTCAGCGCGTTCTTCTAACGCACGCTTTTGTTCTTCAAAGCGTTCGCGCTCTGCAATTTCATCCGCACTCAGCACACGTTCACCTATTACTACGGGTTGTGCCTGAGGTTGTGGTTGCTGTTGCACTTGTTGAACAGGTGCAGCAGGCGTTTCATTTTTTACAACCAATTCTAATTCTATTGGTTTGCTCACCTCTTCTATGGTTTTCTCCTCTATAATATTTGTAACAGAAGCGGGTGTTGCAGCTTGTGGTTCTTCATTTACTTCTAATGTAAATAGTTGCTTTGGCTCATTATTAACAGGGAATTGCGGCTTAACATCAAACACCGGATATGAAGGTTTTACTTCCGGCATTTCAACCAGGGTTGGCGCCATAGTATCTTTAGGTGTTTCGCTAACTGGTGTTGCTGGTGCTGTAAAAGATATCGGCGTATGAGTTGCTGTAGTCTTCTCAATACTTTGTACCGGTGCCTGTTGATCACCCAGAGTCACAAATACTTTAGCGGGTTCATTCTTTTTCATCATAGCCTCCATATCCAATTCTTTATGATTGAAACCGGTAGCTATTACCGTTACTGCAATCTTATCGCCAAGATTAGGATCATGGCCCATACCGAGGATTACATCACAGTTATCACCTGCTTGCTCCTGAACATAAGCCTGTATTACTTCAGCTTCATCCATTGTGTGTTCGTGTTCGCCTGCAGCAGATGTAATATTTAAGAGTATCCATTTAGCACCCCTGATATCGCTATCATTAAGTAATGGTGAATTGAGTGCATTCTCAACCGCATGCAGTGCTCTTTGTTCACCGGATTCAGACGCACTGCCTAGTATAGCCACACCGCCATTCTTCATTACCGTGCAAACGTCAGCAAAGTCAACATTTATTTGTCCTGTGCTAGTGATTACATCTGTTATACATTTTGCAGCAGTTGCCAACACATCATCAGCTTTTGCAAAAGCCTGCGTGAAAGGCAGATTACCAAATTGCTGACGGAGTTTATCATTTGATATGATGAGAATAGTGTCAACATGCTCACGCATACGGTCTATACCTTCTTGTGCCTGTTTCATGCGTTTACGTCCTTCGTAAGTGAAAGGAGTTGTAACGATACCAACAGTCAGTATACCTAACTCACGACAAATCTTAGCTAAAACCGGAGCACCACCTGTACCGGTACCACCACCCATACCGGCAGTGATGAATGCCATACGGGTATTTACTTTCAGTATCTTGGAAATATCCTCCATACTTTCTTCACTGGCTTGTTTACCAATCTCAGGATTAGCGCCTGCACCCAAACCTTGTGTAAGGTGCGGGCCTAATTGTATCTTATTGATAACAGGACTAAGTGTGAGCGCCTGAGAGTCTGTATTGCAGACTACAAAATCTACACCATCTATTCCTAAATTATACATGTAGTTAACGGCATTGCTACCACCGCCTCCTACTCCTATAACTTTCAGGATAGAAGATTGATTTTTGGGAATTTCAAAATGTATCATACGATGTGTTTTTGTTTGGGTTAGTAATTACAGTTGTGATTATGTTTAGTTGTAATGTTTTTAATTGATTTCTTCATCTTCTACTTCTTCAAAGAACTTCATAAACTTTCCTTTCAGTCCATCGAATAGCTTTTTGAAATTCTCTGTACGCTTTACATTCTTGTTCCTTACTTTTTCCTCTTCTTCTTCATTTATTTCTACTTGTTGTTCCTGCTGCACTATTGCCATTGCTTCTTTTACTTCTTCCTTTGACAAGTGAATGATATTACCACCTTCGCCAACAAAGCGTAAACGGCCATTTTCAAAGTCGTGATAACCGCGAAGTATTAAACCTATGCAAGTTGAGTACATGGGATTCATCAATGCATCAGTATGACTACCTGCAAGATGTTCGTTAGGATAACCTATACGTGCGCCCATACCTGTTACATATTCTGTAAGTTGTATGAGATGTTTTAACTGAGCACCACCACCTGTGAGAATGATACCGCCATACAGCCTTTTATCGAGGTCAATTTGTTTAAGGTGATATACTACGTAATCCAGTATCTCGTGCATACGAGCCTGGATAATGTTAGCAAGATTCTTTACAGATATTTCTTTAGGTGGCAATCCACGCAAACCAGGAATGGTAATGTATGCGTTTGCATTAGCTTCATCAGCCAAAGCCATACCGAACTGCACTTTCATTTGTTCTGCCTGTGCTCGTAATACACCTAAACCACCACGAATATCATTGGTGATATTAACACCCGCATAAGGTATTACAGCTGTATGCTTCAATATACCATCATAGAATACAGCCATATCAGTAGTACCGCCACCGATATCAACTATTGCGACACCAGCTTCCAAATCTTCTTCATTCATTACCGCTGCTGCAGATGCTAAAGGCTGCAATACCAGGTCGCGGGTATTAAGGTGTGCCCTATCCACACAACGCTTGATATTTCGTATGGCATTACGGTCACCTGTTATGATATGGAAGTTGGCGCCAATCTTCACGCCACTCATACCAATCGGGTCAACAACACTCGGTGTATTATCTACCGTGAATTCCTGCGGAACGATATCAATGATCTGGTCGCCTGCAGGTATGTATGTTTTATATTGATCGCGTACAAGCAATTCAATATCGTCTTTATTAATTTCCTCTTCAACACGAGTACGAACCCTGTCGCCACGTGTCTGAAGGCTTTTGATGTGTTGCCCGGCAATGCCCACATACACCTCCTTGATTTCAAGCTGCGGGTTAGATGCTAAACATTTTTCAATGGCCTGTTCGATAGAACGGATACATTGCTCAATGTTCATTACCACGCCATGGCTTACACCTTGCGATTCTGATTTGCCAATGCCGAGTATCTCTAATTTTCCAAACTCATTTTTGCGTCCTGCGATGGCTACTACTTTCGTAGTGCCTATATCGAGGCCCACAATGATTGGTTGTTCTCTTTTACTCATATTGCGTTGTATTTAAGTGTTATATTTTTAGTGTGATTGATACAAGTATTTCGGTTTTGGTTCTTCTTTCTTATCCTGTTGTTTTTTTACGGTCTTTGGTTTTGCTATTTCCTTTTTAGCAGCAGGCTTAACAACAGGTTTAATAATCTTTGGTGGTGGCTTAGCTGGTGCAATAATCTTCGTATCTTTTTTTATTGGCACTACAGGCGTTGGTTTGGGTTGTGGCTGCATAGCTTGAGCAGGTTTAACAACAGGCTTTGCAGAAGCCACCACAGCAGTAGAAGAAGGCTTTAAGGCCACAGAGTCCGCATCAGGCATATCATTACCTATGATACTCTTCACCCAATTCATATTACTTAGTGCCTGGTCTATAGGAGCCTTCCACGGCAATGCAGGTGATGCCACAACTTGTCCTGCATAACGGGCATCAATCACTTCATATTTATCCCAGCCGATGCGGTTCAATACTTTTTTATAGAATGCAAAAAGGTTATCAAATTTTTCGCTAAGTCTTGATGTGTCACCAATCAATATTTTCTGGTTGCCTAATACAGGTACAATTTCAAATGTATGGTCATCTGTAAATATCACCTGTGATACCTGCGCACTCCAGAAACTATCGTGTTCTATATACTTCACCACTGCAACTATTTGTGCTTTCAATGCATTTCCTGCACTATCATCTTTCATCAATGGCACATTAGTTACGGCGGTAGTATAATGGATATACCTGTCTGACAAAGGCATTGCTTTCAAAGTATGATCCAGATAGTAGCTATTACCGGCCTGGTCAAACAATCTGGCAACAGGTATCCGTTGCGTAACATTAATATGCACTATTTTATCATTGCCAACATACACCTGAGAAGATGCCACCCATGGGTTTGCAGCCACCAGTGTCTCTATCTGGTGTGCATTCAATTTGCCTATCGTCATTTTATTGACATCTACATGCTTATCTGAAGCCAGCATAGCTTTCAACTGGTCTTTGTCAATAAACTTGTATTTCTCATTACGTATCACAATGTCAATACCTTTTATTTTTTCAATATCCTGTAAACGTGCAGCACTCAACAACGCTACTATGCATGTCACAGTCATCACCAGTGTAACTGTTGCCTGCAAAATTCTGCGCCATGATATTTTACGTTTGCCTTCCACTATTTTCTTTCCAATATTTCTTTAATAGGGTTTACCAATTTATCTATATCACCGGCTCCTGCTGTAATTAATAGCTCCAGCGGTGCTGTTTCAACATACTTCAATAAGCCTTCCTTTGACAGGATAGTATGTGCTCCATTGCTCATTCTATCTGCAATCATTTGCGAGGTTATGCCTTCAATAGGCAATTCGCGGGCAGGGTAGATATCTAACAAAATCACTTCGTCAGCCATATCTAAACTATGCGCAAAGCCATCAGCTAAATCACGCGTACGCGTGAAGAGGTGTGGTTGAAATGCGACAACACATTTACGACCTGCAAACAATCGCTTAGCACTTTGTATCAGTGCTGCCAATTCTTCAGGGTGGTGCGCATAATCATCTATATACACCACCCTGTCATTCTTAACTATATATTCAAAACGGCGTTTTATTCCTTTAAACCCTGTAAGGGCTTCTTTCACTTTAGCAGCGTCAATTTTCAACAGTTGTGCAACTGTTATAGCTACTACGGCATTTTCCACATTATGCATTCCACCTATTGGTAAGTGCAAATTTGTGATACTCCATTTATCAGCCATTACATCAAAAATGTAACCTCCGTCTTTTTGCGTAATGTTGGCTGCATATACATCAGCGGCATCATTTTGCAAGCTGTATGTAATAGTGTTGGCTGCTTTTAAATCTTTTGCCCTGTGCAAGCCATGTTTTGCGATAAGGGTTCCGCCTTCTTTGATATTATGTGTGTATTCAATAAAGGCTTCTTCCATTTGCTCTACAGTACCGTAAATATCCAAGTGGTCGGCATCCATAGCAGTAAGCACAGCTATATCCGGGTGTAATTTCAGGAAACTCCTGTCATATTCATCTGCCTCAATTACTGCAGTTTCATTTGCACTACTCCAATAATTACTATCATAGTTTACAGATATTCCACCCAGGAAAGCATTACATCCGTATCCGGTTTCTTTCAACAAATATGCAATCATGGTAGATATGGTGGTCTTACCGTGCGTGCCTGCAACAGTAATTGCCAAGAGCGCATCTGTTATCCATTGCAATACATCGCTGCGTTTATAAACAGGGTAATTATTATCTCTGAACCAATTTAATTCTTTGTGCTCTTTTGGGATAGCAGGCGTATACACAACCAGTTCTGCATCTTTATCAGCAAGAGTAATATCATCAGCATAATGAACACTGATACCTTCTGAAACAAGTTTTTTTGTCAAATCGGTTTCAGTACGGTCGTAACCACTTACTACGGTTCCCTGTTGATGGAAGAACCTTGCAAGTGCGCTCATACCGATTCCACCGATACCTACAAAATAAACCCGTTTCAAATCTCTTACGTTCATTACTTAATTACTTGCTATCTCAAATATTTTTTCAGCTATTCTTTTATCTGCGTCTTTTATTGCTAAACTCTTCAAGCTATTAGTCATGATATCCTGCATTGCAGTATCATGTAATAAGGTTTTGAGTTTTTTAATCAATTCTGTTTTTGCATCTGCATCTTTTACTACCAATGCCGCATTGTGTTCTGCCAAAGCCATAGCGTTGCTCGTTTGATGGTCTTCAGCAGCAAAAGGGTATGGAACAAATATCACCGGCTTAGCAACGATGCATAATTCGGCAATTGCCAAGGCACCTGCCCTTGATATCACTACATCGGCAGCTGCATAAGCGTAATCCATATCTTTTATGAACTCATACACTTCTACATCGTCAAAAGAAGCAGCCTTATTTCGTGCAGTTTCGTAGTATGGTTTGCCAGTTTGCCATAACAACTGCACTCCTTCTCCCAATATCGTTTCCAGGTTATTATCTATGGCCTCGTTGATGGATTTGGCACCAAGACTACCACCGACAATCAGTATCGTTCTTTTATTTTCTTTTAATCCGAATTTGGCAAGCCCTTCCTGCTTTGTGATATGTGAGTTGGATATCTTTTCGCGAACAGGGTTACCAGATAATATCAATTTACTCTTAGGGAAAAACTTATCCATTTTTTCATAGGCTACACAAATAGCTTTAGCCCTTCTGCCCAGTAGTTTATTGCTTTTACCAGCGTAAGAGTTTTGCTCTTGTATCAATGTCGGTATACCCATACCCTGCGCAGCATTCAATACCGGGAAACTGGCATAACCACCTACGCCTACGACAGCGTTTGGTTTGAATTCCCTGAGTATTGATTTTGCCTTCATGTTACTTTTAAAAATCTTAATTGGCAGCCACAGATTCTTCAGCATGTTGCTCCTGTTAAAACCCGCTATATCCAATCCTATTATCTCAAATCCCTCCTGCGGCACTTTTTCCATTTCCATTTTTCCCAATGCGCCAACAAACAACAATTGTGTGCCCGGTTTTAGTTTCTGCAACGCATGGCCAATAGCTACCGCAGGGAAGATATGCCCTCCCGTTCCGCCACCTGCTATTATGACACGCATATTGCTCATGCCGTTGCTAATTTTGTTTTAGTGTTTGGTTCTTCTTTTGTTGCTTTTGTTTTTCCTTCATTCTCATCCACATACCTGCTCACACTCAGTATCACACCTATAGCTATACTTGTAAACCATATTGACGAGCCACCCATACTTACCAACGGAAGCGTTAACCCGGTAACCGGCACCAGATGTACATTCACAGCCATGTTCAGCATCGCCTGAAAAACGAGCGTAATACTTAATCCGACCGCCAGAAATGCCCCAAATGCATAAGGGCATCGCCTGAAAATCAGAATACTTCTCCAGAGGAATAGCAGATATAAGAACATTAACACTGCTCCGCCAATCAAACCATACTCTTCTATTATTATTGAGTAAATGAAATCTGAATACGGGTGTGGCAAGAAGTTGCGTTGCAAACTTTTGCCCGGGCCTCGTCCTGTAATGCCACCATTAGCAATAGCAATTTTTGCCTGCTGTACCTGGTATACGTCTTCTTTCTTTTTTGTTTTACCATCACTTTTACCGGCAAAGTCATTGATGCGTTGTTCCCAAGTAGATGCACGACCGAAGTGGAACATTTTAGAAGCAGTGAACAACAATGCCAATCCTATGATACCCATAAATGCCAGCAACATGATATGCTTTACCTGCACTCTGCCAATAAAGAACAGTATGCAGCAAGTGAATCCCAACATGAGCGCAGTTGACAAGTTAGCAGGGGCAATCAGTGCGCAGGTACAAATCACAGGAACTAATACGGGAATAAAACCTTTACGCCAATCTTTAATAACAGATTGCTTCACACTCAATACGCGTGCTAAAAACATGAACAATGCAAGTTTTGCTAGGTCTGATGTTTGAAAAGTAACATTGATAACCGGGAGGCGTATCCAACGAGAACCTTCGTTTAATGTCGCTCCGAAGAACAGTGTATATAATAATAACGGCAAACTGATGATGTAGAGCAATATAGCTATGCGAGCAAATTTGGTATAGTTTACTTTGTGCACCCAATAAATGATGAGCAATCCTAAACCTAATACCAATATTTGTTTGAGAAGGTAATAGTTTGAGTTTTTATCCATTCTATACGCCAGCGAACCAGTAGAACTATAAACAGCAAGCAAGCTTATGAAAGATAGCACGAGCACTACCCCCCATATTACCTGGTCTCCTTTAGTTCGTTTTAATAATTGGTTCATTAGCTTTGATTCAATTTTTATTACAATTCGCGAACAGCTTCTTTAAATTGCTTTCCCCTGTCTTCATAGTTTTTAAACAAATCAAAACTTGCACAAGCAGGCGATAACAAAACAGCATCTCCTTTTTCCGAAAAAGCGTAAGCAGCTTTAACAGCGTCTTTTGCAGAATTTGTATCAACGATAAGATCTACAACACCATCAAATGCATCGTGTATAGGTTTGTTATCTATACCCATGCACACGATAGCTTTTACTTTTTCTTTAACCAAATCCATTATTTCATTGTAGTCATTCCCTTTGTCTTGTCCGCCAAGAATGAGCACAGTTGGCTGTTTCATACTTTCCAGGGCAAACCATACCGAATTGACATTTGTAGCCTTGCTATCATTAATGAAGTCAACACCGCGAACAGTAGCAACAAACTCAAGCCTATGTTCAAGGCCTTCGAAAGTGGCAAAGCTTTCACGTATTTTCTCCTTCCTGATGCCTGCGATACGAGCTGAAATTCCTGCTGCCATGCTGTTGTACTGGTTGTGCTTGCCTTTAATAGATAAATCGTGAATAGACATATTCAGTTCTTCGTCATTGAACTTAATATGCATATTCTCGTCTTTGATAAATCCCCCTTGATTGGTTTGGTGTTGCTCGCTCATCGTAAAAAAAATTGTTTGTGAATGAATGGAATGGTTAGTTAAATAAGTTGTAATTACCTCATCATCATGGTTGGTTATGAAGTAATCATTCTCTCTTTGGTTTTGTGTAATTCGGAATTTTGATGCTATATAATTTTCAAATTTGTAATCGTAACGGTCGAGATGGTCGGGCGTAATATTCAACAACACAGCTATATCCGGACGGAAATAATGAATATCATCCAATTGAAAGCTGCTGATTTCCATCACATACCACTGGCATGGTTTTTCTGCAATCTGCTTCGCAAAGCTGTAGCCTATATTACCTACCAGCGCTGCATCATAACCCGCTTGCTTTAAAATATGATATGTGAGTTTTGTAGTAGTGCTCTTTCCGTTGCTACCGGTAATAGCGATAATCCTACTATCCCCCGCATATCTATAACCAAACTCTATTTCACTGCACACTTCAATACCTGCTCCACGTACTTTTTTCATCACTTCTACCTTCTCACTAATACCCGGGCTCTTTACTACACAATCTGCATTCAGGATATTTTCTAAAGTATGTGTACCCTCTTCAAAAGAAATATTAGCATTGGTGAGTTCGGCCTTGTAAGTATCTTTTAGTTTTCCACCGTCAGTAACAAAAACATCCCAGCCTTGCTGTTTGCCCAGCAAAGCAGCACCTACGCCGCTTTCTCCGGCGCCCAGAACCACCAATCGTTTTTGTTTACCGTTACTCACTATCTCATTTTTAAGGTTACAATACTCAATACTGCCAATACGATTCCTACAATCCAGAACCTTGTTACTATTTTACTTTCGTGATATCCTAATTTTTGGTAATGGTGATGCAAAGGCGACATGAGGAATATCCTGCGACCTTCACCATATTTCTTTTTGGTGCGTTTGAAATAAGCAACCTGTATCATCACTGACAATAACTCAACTAAGAAGATGCCACAAATAATAGGTATCAATAACTCTTTACGGATGATGATAGCAAGAGAAGCTATGATACCACCTAATGCGAGACTACCTGTATCTCCCATAAATACTTGTGCAGGGTAAGCATTATACCATAAGAAGCCAATACACGCGCCGATAAATGCACCAATAAATATGGAGAGCTCTCCGAGATTAGGTATGTGCATGATATTCAAATACCCCGCAAATACATAGTTACCGGATACATACGCAAACACACCAAGACAAATACCTATTATTGCTGACACACCTGTTGCCAAACCATCAACACCATCTGTAATGTTTGCGCCATTTGATACGGCAGTTATGATAAAGATGACAAATAAGATATACAGAATGGGAGTCAATACTTTTACAGCGCCTTCGCCAAACCATCCTGCAATTTTCGACAAGCTGAATTCGTGTGTTTTTACAAAAGGGATAGTTGTTGTTACACTTTTCACCGTAACATAGGTATGCGTATTGCCATTTTGGTCTTTACGCTCAAAAGGAGTTCCAACAACTTTTTCTGCAGCATTATGCACAATAGATTGTCCAGCTATCACTTCGCGTGATGTAACTACATGCTGATTATAATACATGGTTACACCGACAATAATACCCAAGCCTACCTGCCCCATAATTTTAAACCTGCCGGCCAGACCTTCTTTATTCTTTTTAAATACTTTAATGTAATCATCAATAAACCCGACCAAGCCCAGCCATACAGTTGACACCAGCATCAATATGATGTACACATTTTCAATTCTTGCAAACAACAATGTAGGTATGAGAATAGCAGCAATAATGATGAGCCCGCCCATTGTTGGCGTACCTCTCTTCTGGTTTTCGCCCTGCAAGCCAAGGTCGCGTACAGTTTCGCCAATTTGCTTACGCTGTAAATACTTGATGAGGCCTTTACCCATCACAGTAGTGATAACTAATGATAGTATAATGGCCATTGCTGCGCGGAAAGTGATGTAATAAAACATCCCTGCACCAAACAGGCCAAAATGTTCTCTTAAGTATGTAAACAAATAGTACAGCATGTACTGTTATTTATTTAATAGTTCGAATGATTGTTTTAATACTTCCCTGTCGTCAAAAGGATATTTTACCCCTTTGATCTCCTGGTATGTTTCATGTCCTTTGCCTGCCACCAATACTATATCATCTGATTGTGCCAAAGCACACGCAGTTTTAATTGCTTCTTTCCTATCCGTTATTCTTAACACTTTCTTTTTATGAGCAAACGATAATCCCGTTTCCATATCATTTAATATCGTTTCAGGGTCTTCGCTACGCGGATTATCTGCTGTGAGTATTGCCCTGTCGCTGTGTTCGCAGGCAACCTCTGCCATAATCGGGCGCTTTGCTTTATCCCTATCACCTCCGCAGCCTACAACAGTTATAACTTGCTGTCCTTTGCTGCGCATTTGATTAATGGTTGCTAATACATTTATCAATGCATCCGGTGTGTGTGCATAATCCACTATTCCCAGAACATTGTCGTTTGCAGAGAAATATGTTTCAAACCTGCCGGGAGCGCCATGCAAATCACTTAACACAGAAAGCACCTGTGTCTTGTCTTCATTCAGCAGAACAGCGATACCGTATACCGTTAACAAGTTGTAAGCATTAAATGTGCCTATCATCCTGAAATGTGCCTCTACATTATCAATGTTCATATAAAGACCTGAAAGACTATTTTCCAGTACTTTACCTTTGAACGTAGCAGGCATACGTAAGCTGTAGGTATTTTTTGATGCTTTTGTATTCTGCATCATCACCATACCACGTTTGTCATCTGCATTCACTAATGCAAAAGCATCTGCAGGCAAATCGTCGAAAAATTTCTTCTTAACACTTATATACTCATCAAATGTTTTGTGATAATCCAGATGGTCGTGAGTAATATTCGTAAATGCTCCACCAGCGAAACGGATACCGGCTATGCGGTGCTGATGTATCGCGTGTGAACTTACTTCCATAAAGACATGACTACACCCTGCCTCTGCCATCTTTGACAATAAGGATTGTACTGCAATAGCATCAGGTGTTGTATGCGTAGCAACTTCTATTTTATCGTGAATGTGATTTTGAACAGTAGATATCAGGCCACATTTATAACCCAACTTCTCGAATAACTGATACAGTAGCGTTGCTGTTGTTGTCTTACCGTTTGTACCAGTAACGCCTACCACCTTCATTTGTGCAGACGGCGAACCATAAAATGCATCTGCCAGCAAACCAACCACCTCAAGGCTGTTTTTCACCTGCACATAAGCGATACCATCTTTCAACTCTGAAGGCAATGTCTCACAAACCACTGCTACGGCTCCTGATTCGATAGCCTTAGCAATAAATTCATGTCCGTCAACTGCTGTACCACGAGTAGCGATAAATACACTACCTGTAGTAACCTTTCGTGAGTCGATACACAAGCCCGATATTTCGATGGTTGCATTGCCCTTTATTTGTAAGGGGGTAATAACAGCCAGTATGTCCTTTAACAGTATCAACTTAATTGCAGCAGTATTGATTGTCCTTTGAAAATTTTTGTTCCCGGTGCTACAGATTGCATTTGCACTTTACCTCTTCCCCTAACTGTCACTTTCATTCCTTCTTTTTCAAGCATATACACAGCATCTTTCAACCCCAGGCCGCTTACATCAGGTACAATACCAGCGTATATAGCAGCAGGTTTCAGCATTATGTTTTTACTTGAATCAGCATTTAATTTCATCAATTGATTACCTGCACCTACTTCTACGTTCTTATGCAGCTTACGGAATAACAAATCGTAGCTTTTAGCTGATGCGATTTGCGCAGGGATACCATAATTTTTATTTACGCGAGCCAGACTATCCAAAGGCCCATCCCATCCTTTAGATTCTGAGAATACTTTATCTGCTATCATTCTGAAAACAGGCGCAGCAATTGTACCACCATAGTATGCACTTGAATGGGGCTTGGTACGTACCACCACAGCAATAGTGTATTTAGGTTTATCTGTGGGGAAATAACCAACAAATGAACCCTGGTAAACCCCATCTGTATATTTTATTCCTTTATCTGCCACCTGTGCAGTGCCTGTTTTACCTGCTATTCCATAAAAAGGACTTTTGATGTGCTTAGCCGTACCTGTAAGCACGACCTCTTTCATACAAGTTTGTAATTGGTTTATAACAGAAGTATCGCCTACCGATTCTACAACAGCTTTGGGCTCTATTTTTTTAATTGTCTTGCCATATTCACGAATTTCGCTTACCAAATATGGGCGCATCATCCTGCCACCATTTGCTACTGCATTGTATACCATGCATGTATGCAGCGGAGTAATCTGGATTTCATATCCGTAAGCCATCCATGGTAATGAAGTAGCACTCCAACTTGTATTCTTAGGGCTCTTAACTACCGGTGGGCGTTCACCTGACAGGTCTATATGTGTCCTATCATTTAGATGAAGAGCATACAGATGGTCAACGTATTTTTGAGGGTTGCTGCTATAATACTGGTACGCCAGTTTTGCCATACCCACATTAGATGAATGCGCGAATGCATCCCTGATACTCAGAACACCCAATCCTGCGTGAGAATCGTGCAATGTGCGGCCATTAATATTCCACACACCACCCTGACAATCTACTTTACTATTAACGTTTACATACTTGTCATTGAACAAAGACAATAAAGTAACCAGCTTGAAGGTAGAACCCGGCTCAGTTGGCATCATGGCATAATTCAAATCTTCCCAATAACTGCCATCTTTCTGACGTCCGAGATTAACTAACGCTTTTATCTTTCCCGTCTGCACTTCCATCACTATACATGTACCATACAAACATTCGTATTGCTGCAATACGCTCATCAAAGCATGCTCAGCCACATCTTGTATACTAATGTCTAATGTAGTTACAACATCTTTACCGTTTTGTGCATCTACCTCAGAACCTTCAACCGGCATCCAAACACCACCTGTTTCTTTTTGCTCTACACGGCTGCCCGCATCTCCTATCAGTACACTATCATACGTTCTTTCAAGACCAATGATCTGGCTGTTTTCACGCCACAGGCCAATGGTACGATACGCCAGCATACCGTAAGGATTGATACGCTTGATTTTAGGGTCTTCTATAAAACCACCAACGCGTTTGCCTTTACTGAATATCGGGAAGCTGCGTAAAGCCTGATATTGGTAGTATGGCAAGTTTTTCTTCAGTAGCCAATACCTTGATTTCTCATTATACGCGAGCGTCAATGCCTTTTTGTATTGTGCGGCACTTGCATCAGCAAACAATCCGCTCATACATTCAGCCAATGTATCTACATAACGGTTAAACGTATCCGGTTTGATAACAGAGAAATCAATATGCACATCAAACTGCGGGATGGTAGAGCATAACAACTGGCCTTGTTCAGTATATATATTACCACGCTCTGCAGGAAGGATAGTAGTACGAGTATGCATGTCTTTTGCCAAACTGCGTAACTCAGGACCTTCCTTAATTTGTATCATGGCAGCTTTCAGTATAATAGCAATAGCCAGCAGGCATATACCGCTGAAAGCGATATACACACGAAACCGGATATCTTTTTTTACTGTTGCCATTTATTGCTTTGTTATATCAGTTGAATCGACCTCTATTGTATATGCCGGTAATTGCATAGGTCGCAGCCCAAGCACCGATGCTTTTTTTATCACTTCACCTTCCATTCTTGCACTCATCAATTGTGATTTAATGTCCATATATTTCCAGCGCAGCTCTTTTAATATTTTATTTTCCTTATTCAATTCACGCTGCATATCCACAGCATTTTGCGTATTGTTGATGTACAACACACAGAGCAATGCAACAAATGCAAGGAAAGGAATGTTATTGACGATAGCTTTATAAGACACCTTCTCTATGAGCGTCTTCCAGTCGCTTCTTACTCTTTCGGCAGGGGTGGCTTGCTCCTGCTCTATTACCGTGTTGGTAGTTTTGCTCATCCTAACTTCTCTGCTATACGCAACCGTGCACTACGTGCCCGGGAATTGTTTTTTACTTCTTCTTCCGTTGGCTCTATCGCCTTCGTGTTTACCAACCTCATGGTGGGCTTTGTTTCACTTCTTCCAAATACATCTACTACCTCATCCTCCCATGTACCTTTTTTCATAAACTGCTTCACTATCCTGTCTTCCAATGAGTGAAAGGTGATAACACTCAACCTGCCACCAGGCTTCAGGCTTTTTTCTGCCTGCACTAAAAAATCTTTCAAAGCACCCATCTCATCATTAACTTCTATCCTCAGCGCCTGAAAGAGTTGCGCGAGATAACGATTGGGATTGCCCTTCATTACCGGCGCTATCATTGCTTTCAAAGAATCTATACTATTTAAAGTTGCTTTCGTTCTATTGGTAACAATATGCTTTGCCAATTGCTTCGAGTTCCTCACTTCACCATATTGCTCAAACAACTTGTGCAACTCTGCCTCTTTATAGGTCATCAACACATTGGCTGCAGTGTTTTCCATTCGCTTGTCCATTCTCATATCCAGCGGCCCGTCAAAACGAATAGAGAACCCTCTTTCTGCTGTATCAAATTGGTAAGAACTAACTCCCAAATCAGCCAGTACACCATCTACAGCAGCATATCCGTGCAACCTCAGAAACTTATTGATGTACCTGAAATTTTCTGTAACAGGTATCAATCTTTCATCATCAGGTTTGTTGCGCCATGCATCAGCATCGTGATCAAAAGCAATCAGTTTTCCGTTTTCACCTAATCGTTTCAATATCTCCCTGCTGTGCCCGCCGCCTCCAAATGTTGCATCTACATACACACCATCCGGTTTCACATCCAATCCATCTACCGCTTCCTTTAAAAGAACTGTTGTGTGGTAAAACTGCTGTTCGCTCATCTTTACAGATTTTCGAACGGATTCGTAAAACCACTTCCTGCAACTTCTGCTGCCAGGTCGCTATAACCTGCAGCATGTTGTTGTATGTAATTGTGATAAGTATCCTTATCCCATAATTCAATTTTGTTTCCTTGTGCGGAGAAAATCATATCCTTCTTGATGGAAGCATATTCCATCAGGCTCTTTGGCAGTAATACCCTACCAGCGCTGTCAACATCTACACGAGTGGCACCGTTCATAAAAAGCCTCTTGAATTCCCTAACTTTAGGATTAAAATCATTCAACTTGTTGACCTTTTCAGCCCAAACACTCCAACTTTCTAAAGTGAATACAGTGAGACAGTTCTCAAACCCCCTGTTAATAACGAAGCTATCAGCATTGCCTTCAGGCAATTGCTTGCGGAATGCTGAAGGAAGCAAAAAGCGTCCTTTGGCATCAATCGCTACTTCATATTCTCCTAAAAGGCTTGTCATTACTGGAAAATCGGGTGATTTGCTGATATTCCCACAAAATAACACAATTTACCACTACCATACATAATTTAGAGAGAACATATTTTTCCACAGATATATGATTGTCTGAAAAGCTTTGCTGTAAAGCTTTTCAAGGCATTTTAACTACCTCTGCGACAATAACCCTGTTGAAATCATGTGAATTACGGTGGATAACCTGTGCAGATGTGAAATAACCCCCGATTTAACAGAGTTTTACAGGCGTTATTCTTTAAACATTCTTAGTTTCATTATTTTTGCGGACTTTATGCTTGCCAATCTTAGAAACTTCTTGTTCATATTGACTTTCGGAGTGCTTCTCGTATCCTGTACAGGTTATGAAAAAGCCATGAGAAGCAAGGATGTGAACTACAAATTAGCCAAAGCCAATGCTTTTTATGACAAAAAACAATGGTTGCACGCTAACTCCTTATACGAGACATTATTACCTGTAATGCGCCACACGCGCAACTATGAGCCGGTTTTATACAGATATGCATACTCATTTTACAATCTGAAAGACTACCTGTCTGCATCTTACCATTTCAAAAATTTTGTAGAAGAGTTTCCAAATAATAAAGAGTCTGAAGAAATGGAGTATTTGTATGGTTATTGCCTATATAAGCTCTCGCCAAAATCGTCTTTAGACCAATCGAATACAGAAAGGGCTATGGAAGCCTTGCAATCTTTCATTAATACCCACCCTGATTCTAAATATGCCGTAGACGCTAATAAATATATAGATGAAAGCCGCCTGAAGCTGGAAACAAAAGAAGCCGATGCAGCTAAATTATATTACAACATAGGTCAATATAAATCTGCTACTATATATTACAGGCAGGTAATGAGAGAGTACCCGGAATCTACAAATAGCGATTTTTATCAGTATATGATAGTGAAGTCGTGGTATAAACTGGCTATGGCAAGCTACAAAGAGAAGCAGGAAGAGCGTTTTGCCAATGCTTTAAGCGCTTATCAGGAACTTGTTGACGGTTATCCAAAATCTAAGTATCTTCGCGACGCGGAAAAATATTATACTTTATCCGACAAAAGCATTAAAAAATTAAGAAATGAGCACAAATAAAAGAGCAATGGCGGCTGTTAACCCTTTGGTTGAGACGCGTGATGTTATTGCAATTAAAAATAAAACAGGTAACCTGTACGAATCAATTGTGGTGATGTCAAGGCGTGCTAATCAAATAGCAGTTACTATGAAAGAAGAACTTCACAAGAAATTGGATGAGTTCTCAAGCCATGCCGATACACTAGAAGAAATTCATGAGAATAAAGAGCAAATAGAAATTTCAAAGATCTACGAACGTATGGCTAATCCATCGTTGCAAGCTGCTACAGAGTTCTTTGATGATAAAATCTATTATCGTAAAAAATAATTCCGGGTTTATAACCGAAATATATTAAGCCGGCCCTTAACAGGTACGGCTTTTTAATTTTTCAAAACTGATGGGTAAAACATATAAGCACGTTTTTTTTGACCTTGACCATACACTATGGGACTTTGAGGGTAATTCACGCAGAACACTGGCTACAGTTTATGATGAGTTCAACCTTGCAGAACAAGGCATTGGCCCTTTTGAAAAATTTGAAGAAGTATATAATGTTCACAACGAAAACTTATGGGCTCGCTTTCGTAACGGGTTTATCAAACGCGAAGAGCTGAGATGGAAAAGGTTTTGGTTTACATTACTTGATTTCAAAATTGGCGACTCTGCATTAGCTAATGAATTGAGTATTGCCTACCTGGATGTTCTTCCTACACAAAAAGAATTAATGCCCAATGCAAAAGAGATATTAGATTATTGTGCTGAAAAATATCCGCTACACCTGATAACAAATGGCTTTGAAGCTACACAATGGCAGAAACTTCGACATTCGGGTATTGAAACATACTTCAAAGAAATCATTACATCAGAAAAAAGCCAGAGCATGAAACCGCAAGCAGCTATTTTTGATTATGCTTTAAAAGCATGCAACACTACAGCTGAAGATAGTATCATGATTGGTGATGCATTAGATATAGACATACTTGGGGCTTTCTATGCAGGCTGGGACCAGGTGTATTTCAATCCTGACAAGAAAAGCCATAATCACAAGCCTACATACGAAATAGCTGACCTGATAGAGTTGAAAACTATATTATAGTTATTTGACAATTACCTCGGTAACTACTTTTTCTCCAAAATACTCGTTGATATTGGCAGCAAGCTGTTCTCGTCCCAACAACAGTTCTTGCTTGAGAGCGGCAACGTCGGTATAGATGGTAAGAACTGTTCCGTTGAGATAGAAATTGCGTGTATACTTCGCGATTGTTTTGCCGGCCACTTGTTCCCACTCTTCTTTCAGGCGCACTTCGTTCATTTTAGGCTTCCAACCTGATTTTTGCATGAGTAAGTTAAGTGCTTCGCCGATACTATATGAGCCCACTGTAATAAAGATAAATACAATGCAAATTAGCTAAATAATGGGGGATAAAACCTTGATTTGTCAATGTTTTATCATAAAAACCTACAGGCTCAAATCTTCGGGTTAAAGCCCTATATTTGCGGTTTCCGTTATATGCGGTATATACGACAGGGTTTGTTTATGAAAAAGATTATTACCATTTTAAGTGCAGGAGCTTTACTGGCCTTAGGTTCTTGTAAAGATGATTTTGAAGTAGCTGCTCCTTACAAACCTATCACAGTTGCCTATGGTGTACTAAACATGGCAGATACTGCTCACTATTTCCGTATAGAAAAAGCATTTTTGGATGAATCCAAAAGCGCCATTGTTATGGCTCAGAATCCGGATTCAAGTCGTTTGATCAATACTGACGTATTCTTAAGAAAGTGTACTGATAATGGTACTATCCTTCAGAACTATGTACTGACTGAAGTGGACCTCAATAAAGAAGGATACCCAAAACAACAAGGCGGCTCTCAAGGCTTTTACACAACTCCCAGCTATGCTTATAAATTAAAGCTGGCATTTGGCGATACGCTAAGCGCATATTTCAAATACAGGCTGGTTATTAACAATAAAAACACCGGAGAAAAAGATTCATCAGAGTACGTAACGATTGTTAATGCTGCTTCTGAAAAAAATCCGAGCAATTTTTACATCCCCAATTTTGCTAACTCTAATTATGTAATTGATTTCAGTGCTACTGTTTTTGATGCTAAGTTCAAGTTGAATGGTTACAGGCCACGTAACGGAAGAATGATGGAAGGTATGATGCGCTTTCATATTGTTGAAAAAAATGCAGGTACAGGTGCAAGAAAAGACCTGTATGCAGACTACACTTACGCAACAGATGAGTTGACCAACCCAACATTTGAATTAACGACACTCAATTCATCTTTCTATGCTTTTTTGAACAATGCATTTGGTGCACCACCAGCTAATACCATCCGTACAATAGACAGCTGTGATATGTATGTATATGCCGGCAGCCAGGAATTATACGATTATAAATTAGTAACACAGGCGCAAGTTGGCGGACTATTAGGCGATCAGATTCAACCTATTTTCACCAATATGAAAGGGAATAATGTGCTGGGTTTAATAGGTTCCAGGGCTTCAAGGTTCTACAAAAATGTTGCTCTTAGCAACAGCACTATTGACTCCATAAAAGCCAATCCAATTACCAAGAGTTTAAATATTTCCGGTCGAAGCGAAGATTGACAAATTATCATATAATATATATCACAAATGCCTTAATGATAGTTCATTAAGGCATTTTTATTTCACATTGGCAGAAGGACTGACATTATTACAGAAAAAAAGCTGATGGCACAAGTATTGACTACAAATAGGTATTACGACTGTAAATAAATACTAATAAATAGAACAAAAGATTATGAGTAAAATTATTGGAATCGACTTAGGTACAACCAACTCATGCGTTTCGGTAATGGAAGGTAATGAGCCTGTAGTTATTGCAAATGATGAAGGCCGCCGTACCACTCCATCGGTAGTAGCATTTCTTAAGAATGGTGAGCGTAAAGTAGGTGACCCTGCTAAACGCCAGGCTATTACCAATCCGATGAATACAATCATGTCTATCAAGCGTTACATGGGCCGCCGTTATGATGAGGTTACAGGTGAAATGACGCACAACTCTTACAAAATTGTAAAAGGTGACAACAACACACCGCGTGTAGACATCGAAGGCCGTATGTACACACCACAGGAAATCAGTGCGATGGTGCTTCAGAAAATGAAGAAGACAGCTGAAGATTTCCTTGGACAAGAAGTGAAAGAGGCAGTTATTACTGTTCCTGCATACTTCAACGATGCACAACGCCAGGCTACTAAAGAAGCAGGTGAGATCGCAGGCTTGAATGTACGTCGTATCATCAACGAGCCAACAGCAGCAGCCCTTGCTTATGGTTTGGACAAACAACACAAAGACAGCAAAATAGCAGTGTTTGACCTTGGTGGTGGTACATTCGACGTGTCAGTTCTTGAACTCGGCGACGGTGTATTTGAAGTGAAATCAACTAACGGTGATACTCACCTTGGTGGTGATGACTTTGATAAAGTGATCATGGATTGGCTGGCTGATGAGTTCAAAAAAGATGAAGCCATCGATTTACACAAAGACCCAATGGCTTGGCAACGTTTGAAAGAAAGCGCTGAAAAAGCAAAAATCGAATTGTCATCTTCTCAGGAAACTGAAATCAACTTGCCATACATCACAGCAGTTGATGGTGTTCCTAAACACCTCGTGCGCAAACTGAGCCGTGCTAAGTTTGAACAATTGGCAGACAGCCTGATTGAACGCACACTGGAACCATGCCGCAAAGCATTGAAAGATGCAGGCATGAATGCTTCTGAAATTGACGAAGTGATATTGGTAGGTGGTAGCACACGTATACCAAAAGTGCAGGAAGTAGTTGAGAAGTTCTTCGGTAAAAAACCAAACCGCAGTGTGAACCCTGATGAGGTTGTAGCGATAGGTGCTGCTATACAAGGTGGTGTATTGACGGGGGATGTGAAAGATGTATTGTTACTCGACGTAACACCGCTTTCACTGGGTATTGAAACGATGGGTGGTGTAATGACCAAACTGATAGATTCAAACACAACTATACCTACTAAGAAGAGCGAAACTTTCTCTACAGCTAGTGATAACCAGCCAAGTGTGGAAATTAACGTATTGCAAGGTGAACGCCCGATGGCTAACCAGAACAAATCTCTGGGCCGCTTCATCCTGGACGGTATTCCTCCTGCGCCACGTGGTGTTCCACAGGTAGAAGTAATCTTCGACATCGACGCTAATGGTATCTTGCATGTAACTGCAAAAGACAAAGGCACAGGTAAGCAGCAAAACATTCGCATAGAAGCAGGTAGTGGTTTGAGCAAGGACGAGATAGAAAAAATGAAGAATGAAGCTAAAGCCAACGAAGAAGCCGATAAAGCCGTTCGTGAACGTGTTGAGAAGCTGAATATGGCTGATGGCCTGGTGTTCAATTCGGAAAAACAATTGAAAGACTACGGCGATAAAATACCGGCTACTGAAAAATCTAATATCGAAGCAGCTGTTGCTAAACTGAAAGAAGCACACAAAGCTGAGGATATGGATGGTATTGATAAAGCTGCTGAAGAACTAAATACAGCATGGCAGGCTGCAAGCCAGCATATCTACAATGCACAGCAACAGGCTGGTGCTGATGGTGGTGCGCAACAACAGGCACATGAAAATGCAGGTGGTAACGATGGTAACGTAGCCGATGCAGAATATGAAGAAGTGAAGTAAAAAATAGGTTAATAGGAGTTTATACATAAATGGCTGATAATATTATCAGCCATTTTGTTTTTTAACCCTACACAAAATATATCACCTTGATCTTCGTTTATAGAACTATGTATATAGCCAGGCTAAAGCGTTTGATAGCATTTTGTTTATTAATTCTCACACATAGTAGCTTTGCTCAAACACTTAGTTTAAATTTTGGGGTTGCTGCAGACTATGATTTTTTTCTGAGGAATAAACAAATCACTACTAATAAAGGCAGGGCAGGATTATTAGGCTCACCTCAATTGATAGGTGGCCTCAGATTCCATACCCAACAAAATTTCGACCTGATGTTAGATGGTACAATAGGCATCTCTAGAATAGATATGCCGACTGAATTAAAGGGTAATAACAGGTTGATATATGAACAGGCTCGTTCTTTAATTACAATCGGCAGTGGTTTACACATAGAACTAGAAAACGAACAGGTGTTCATGCCATTCATACAGTTAGGTACTGCATTTTATGACTTCAGAGGCATAACAGAAAAGACTTCAGCAGGCAGCTTTAGCACTGCAGCAGATTATGATACCCGGCATTGGGAGATTGTATGCGGTGGCGGAGTTGAATATGTATTCAGGGCATTGGGTATTAATGCTCTGAATTTCAGAGTGCTATATACTCCTAAAGATATTTTCCCTCAGCCGGTTAAATATGATTTAATGGGACAGAACAACACCGGAAAATATGCTTTGCAGGGAAAGTTGCTGCAATTATTGTTTAGTTATGAGATTGCTATACCAATAATACGGCAACAAAGAAGCTATTAGTTTTCATAATGCCAACATCTTGATTTATATCAATCATTATATTGACGTGTATCATTGTTACATGGCATAGTTTTAACCAGCTTTGGAGAAAAGAGCATTATGAAAAACTCAAGAAAAAGTGAAAGCCACCAAAACAAGCAGGGTCATGTAAATATACCCAAGCCAGATATTCGTGATGATATGGATAGCAGGAAAGGTAAGGAAGACAATACTAATACCAGTAACCCTAAAAAGCCCGTTAATGCCAATAAACCGCAGAAAAAGCCAAAAAGTAAATAAACTATTTTCTTCTAACAAAACCCATAAAATCAGTATATGGAATTTTTGTTACTCCTGCCTGGCGTAACATGGTTATGATTTGCCCACGATGATAAGTAGCGTGGTTAAACACGTGCATTAACGTGAGTCCGACTGGTTGTTTATGTAATACTTTTTCAGAGTCATAATATTGAAACACATGCTCTAACGCCTTATCATCAAACTGCTTTTCGATGAATGCTCTTAAATCTTCACTCACCTGAATCCATTTTTCGCAAGCTACCTCTATGGGAGTATCCAGGTCTTCCCCCACGTATCTCCAGTTCTCTATAAGTTGTATGCGTTGCCACCATACATCCTCAGCACCCCAACTATGATAAGCAGTTTTACGAATTGAGCTAAAACTGCTTTCTATATGGCTATCCAATTGTTCAGGTGCTAATTTTAGCAAGCCTTCGATTATCCTTTTATTGGCCCATATATTATAATTAGCATATTGTGTGAGTAGCTCTTTCATAGTATAAATGTACCTTTGCACAGCTAAATTAAGGATACTCAACATGAGTAACACAAACAATTCTTTAGGATTTGAAAGTCTCTGTATTCATGGTGGCCATAAAGGCGAACAACACAGAGCCCACCTAACCCCCATATATGCTACCAGCACATTTACATTTGATAGTGCAGAACAAGGCATAGCCATCTTCAAAGGAGAAGAAAAAGGCTATATCTACGGCCGCTTTGGTAACCCGACAACAAACGAAGCAGAAGATAAAATAGCATTACTGGAAGCATACGGGTTGAAAGACCAGAATGGTAATCCCCTTCAATTAAAAGCTATTTTACATGCATCAGGTATGGCAGCTATAACTACTATGCTGCTGGCTAACCTGAAAGCCGGCGATACTATCATTACACACCACTCATTATATGGTGGCACTCAGGAAATGATTGATAAGATATTGCCTAACCTTAATATCAAAGCAACCATTGTAGATTTTCACGACTTGAATAGTGTAAACGCAGCTATAAAAGCAGATGACACCATCAAAATGATGTATGTAGAAACACCTGCCAATCCTACCCTGCAATGTGTGGATATGGAAGAGCTTGCGAAACTTGGCAAAACGTACAACTTGATTATTTGTGCCGATAACACATTTGCTACACCATACCTGCAACAACCCTTCAAATATGGTGTTGACTTTGTGATGCACTCTACCACTAAATTTCTGAACGGACACGGCACAGCTGTGGGTGGTATTTTAATAGGTCGTGACATCGAGAAAATGAATACGGTGGTAACCAAAACACATCGCTTGTTGGGTGGCAACAGTAATGCTTTCGAAGCATTTCTGCTAAATAATGGACTACGTACTTTCAGCTTGCGCATGGAACGCCATTGCAGCAATGCAGAAAAGGTAGCCGCATTTTTAGAACAACACCCTTCCATTGCAAAAGTGAATTACCTTGGCTTATCATCTCACCCTGACCATGCAATTGCCGTGAAGCAAATGAAGCACGCAGGTGCTATGCTCAGCTTTGAACTGAAAGGTGGCTTTGATGCCGGAGTAAAATTTATTGACAAGTTAAAACTTTGTGTAAGTGCCGTATCACTGGGTACTTGCGATACTCTTATTTCCCACCCGGCATCTACAACTCACGTTGGTGTGAAGAAAGAAGACAGAGAACGTTTCGGTATTACCGATGGACTCATACGCATGAGTGTGGGAATAGAAACACTTGAAGATATTATTAACGACTTAACACAAGCATTAGCATAAGATGAAAACAGTTTATGTAATAGACGCAGTAAGAACAGCAGTAGGTAAATATGGTGGTACACTCAGCAGTATTCGTCCAGATGATTTGTTAGCACATGTCATCAAATCATTAATAGAACGCAATCCATCTGTGGATGTAAATGCAATAGAAGATGTTATAGCAGGGGCTGCTAACCAGGCAGGTGAAGATAACCGTAACGTAGCACGCATGGCGGCATTACTTGCAGGGCTTCCTGCAACAGTAGGTGGTAGTACAGTGAACCGTTTGTGTGCATCGGGTCTGCAATCTATCATGGATGCGTCACGCGCTATTATGTGCGGCGATGGCGAAATTTATATTGCAGGTGGTGTAGAAAGCATGACACGTGCACCATTTGTAATGGGAAAATCAGAAACTCCGTTCGGGCGCAATGCACAGATATTTGATACTACCATGGGGTGGCGCTTCATCAACAAGAAGTTCAACAAAGACAACTATTACCCATACACCATGGGCGAAACTGCAGAGAATGTAGCTAAAAAATATAATGTGCGCAGAGAAGCTCAGGACGCTTTTGGATTACGCAGTCAGCAACGTTATGCTGCTGCACACGCTGCCGGTAAATTCAAAGATGAAATAGCACCTATTACAATAGATTTGGGCAAGGGTAAAACGACAATATTTGATAAAGACGAACATCCGCGTGAAACTACGCTTGAAAAACTGTCTGAACTGAAACCTGCATTTGTAAAAGACGGTACTGTCACTGCGGGTAATTCAAGTGGTATCAATGATGGTGCTGCAGCATTGTTATTGGCTAGCGAAGAGGCTGTAAAGAAATACAACCTGAAACCAATTGCTAAAATCAAGAGCATGGCAATAGCAGGTGTAGACCCTGCTATAATGGGTATAGGGCCAATACCTGCTACACAAAAAGCATTAAAGCGTGCAGGTATTGAAGCGAAAGACCTTGACCTAGTAGAATTGAACGAAGCTTTTGCCGCACAAGGCATTCCATGTATGCAGGAATTAGGATTGGATGAAGATAAAGTGAACGTAAACGGGGGTGCTATCGCCATTGGTCACCCTCTGGGCTGCAGCGGTGCGCGCATCTCTACAACATTGCTGCATGAGTTGAAACGTCGCGGTGGCAAATATGGCCTTGCAACTATGTGTATAGGTGTAGGGCAAGGCGCTGCTATTATTTATGAAACTGTATAACCTAACTAATACTATAAGGTTTTGAGAAAGATAGACATACATACGCACATCATGCCGGAGAACATACCCAACTGGTTTCAGAAGTTTGGGTATGGAGATTTTATCAGGTTGGAGCATCACAAACCATGCTGTGCTAAAATGATAAAAGGCGATAAGGTTTTTCGTGAGATAGAAGAAAACTGCTGGGATCCTAAAGCGCGTATGAAGGAAATGGATATGACCGAAGTAACTACGCAAGTCTTATCCACTATTCCTGTTTTATTCAACTACTGGGCTAAACCTGAACACGGTATTGAAACATCTCGTTTCTTCAACGACCATATAGCGCAATGCGTAGCTGATAATCCTGACAGATTTATTGGTTTAGGTACTGTACCTATGCAGGATATGTATTTCGCGATACAAGAGATGGAGCGTTGTGTGCGTGAATTGAAAATGCCGGGGCTAGAAATAGGTTCTAATATCAATAACAAAAATCTAAGTGACCCATTCTTTGACCCATTCTGGAAAGCAGCAGAAGAATTGAACTGCTGCATATTTGTGCACCCTTGGGAAATGATGGGTGAAAATGATATGCAAAAATACTGGTTGCCGTGGCTGGTGGGTATGCCTGCTGAAACGGCACGTGCTATCAGCTCTATGATATTTGGCGGTGTGTTTGAGCGCTTTCCTAAGTTGCGCGTAGCTTTTGCACATGGCGGTGGTTCTTTCCCATTCACTATCGGCAGGATAGAACATGGCTTCAATGTACGTCCTGATCTATGCGCGATAGATAATGCCATTAATCCTCGCGAATATCTTGGTAAGTTTTGGATTGATGCACTAGTGCACGACCCTAAAGCATTGCAATATGTTGTAGATGTGATGGGCCACGATAAAGTATGTATGGGTAGTGATTATCCCTTCCCTCTTGGTGAGCATCATCCCGGTAAGTTGATAGAAAGCATGGATAGTTTTACTGCCTCTGTTACCGAAGAATTGCTATACAAAAATGCTCTTAATTGGATGGGGATTAGCGAACCGAAATAAAGAACCCCCTGTTCATTCTTGCAGGATATGGTGCAGGGGGTAGCTTTGACTTGTGTATAGGATCTATATAAGAAAATATGAAAAGCATTTTATGACGAACCGCCAGCACGTTTCTTTTCATCTTCAGCACCACCAGAACGTTTACGTATAGGAGCTACTGTGCGCTTGCCAAAGCGGTATGTAAATGATAAAGAGACTTGTCTTGTTTCACGCTGGGCTATAAATTTTTCATTGTAATTATAATACGTGGATGTAGCCCTTGGATAGCTGCGCCAAAAAATATCGGTGGCGTTGAGCTTTATAGTGGCTCTTTTATCAAAGAGATTTTTCTGTATACCCGCACTCAGTGACCATTGTGGCTCGATAAGCATGTAGCCATGCAATTGTTTTGTTTGGTAAAAGAAACTCAACTCTGCCGACCAATCTTTAGGCAGCATAAAACTATTAGTAGTATTGAGGTCAGCAGTCACTCTGCTGCTATTCAAATTTGTATTCGCGATATTACCTTTGAACTCGCTGTAATAAAAATTGAAACTGGTAAAGTTGCTCCACCATTTAAAGAACTGGAATTGGTACGAACCGCTGAGATCATAAAATACCTGGCTGGTAAGATTCCTGTCTGTTTGCACTGTTACACGCTTTTGCGTTGTATCATCACTGGGTTGAATCACATTTGTAATGGGGTCTGTTAAATAACTATAAAAGAGAGTAGTTACCAACCTTTGCTTATAAGTATGTGATAGTTCTATGTTATAAACTAACTCTGGTAAAATATAGGGGAATCCTGTTGCGTAAGTACTGGGATCAAGAAAATTCTTGAATGGGTTTAATTGTTCGTAATTAGGCCTGTTGATTCTCCTGCTTACCGATATGCCCAAGTCGTTATTTTTATCTAAGTGCCTCTGAATAGCTACACTTGGGAAAAATTGTGTGTAGTTCCTGTCAAACACTTGTGCGTATACTTTTTGATCGCCATGTGCGATAGTTTGTTCAACGCGCAAGCCCAGTTGTGTGCTCCATTTCTCCCAGTCTTTATTAGCATTCAAGTACCCGGCATTGATATTCTCATTATAGATAAAGTGATTGCTCTTGTTGGAATCAAATAAATAAATACCGTTGCTATGATCAAAAAAACGTGCATCAACATCCTGTATTACATAACTGGCTTTTATACCAGCTTCCAGTTTCAACTCACGCTTCATGGGGTGTGCATAATCTGCCTTGATAGCATAGATGGTTGTATTCTTATCTAAGCCGCTACTCAATAAATACTGAGGTAAATAATCTGCTCCGTTCTTATCTATATAGTGTGTTACAAATTCTTCTGAGCGTTGTGTATTATAATGGCCGTAGTCGGCATCTACAGTAAGCATCCTGCCCATACTATCAAATGTATGCCTGAGGTTGGCATTGCCTGAATAATTACCAAAATTATTGTTGGCTTTACTATCTGTAATGAAATAAGATTGTATAGCGCGAATGCTATCCAACACCTGTGAATAGCTCTTTCTATTGATATTAAAATATCCGGGAGAGCCATTGAACATCACACCAACTGTTGTCTTTTTTGATATACTATAATCAGCACTTAAACCGGCAGTATGTGTGTAGACATCAAATGTGGTATTATTATCCTGGTCATACGCATTCTGGAATGCACCATTGCCGTAAAAACTTCTGAAAAGAATTAAATGATTGAACCCGGTTCTGTAGTTATAGTTATAGTTAGCTGTAAATGACCATTTTTTATCCCTGAAATTGAGGTTGATGCCTGCGCCTGCTTTCGGATACACCCCCTGTGCATAAGAACTCGTAGCACTGCCATTCAGCCCCATGCGTTTGTCTCTTTTGGTTTTGATATTGATAATACCAGAGCTACCTTCTGCATCATACTTAGCTGACGGATTGCTGATGATTTCTATTTGCTCCACAGCACTTGACGGCATTGATTTCAACATATTTGCAAGGTCACTACCCGCTATTACCTGGCGTTTGCCATCTATCATCACATTCACACCCTGACGGCCTTTGATACTTATATTATCATTCTGGTCTACCCTAACACCCGGCGAGCGTGAGATAACGTCCAGAACCGATGAACCGGCATTTACGATACTATTCTCTACATTCACTACTATCTTATCAGCCTTTACTTCTATCAATGGCTTCTGAGCCCTCACTGCTACATCTTTCAGATTATTGTTTTTGCGTTTCAGCTTAATTTCAGGTAAAACATATACAGCGCCTGAGAAGCTGAAACTATCTGAAGTATATACTTCAAAACCTGTTGCATTTATCTTCAACACATAATTACCATCAGGTATATTAGTCAATTCAAACGCGCCTTTTTCGTCTGTCAAATCTGCTTTTACCAAAGTATTGCCCCCGGCCTTAAACAAGGCAATATTGACAACAATAGGAGATCCTGCATCGTCCAGTACCCTACCTTTTACTTCTCCCGGTTTTGCAAGCAATTGTAATGGTGCCAACAGCAAAAACAGAATAAAAAACAGCGGGTATTTCATTTTGGTTAATTGTATGTCAAATGTATTTTCAGAAACTAACCAGCCCTACCCCCATCACGGGGGATTTGTGCTTTTCTAACCCCACCCATAAGGGGGGATTTATTTAAAGACAAGTGCTGTAACTTCACAGAGTGTTAAGAAAAGTCATCTTTTTACCCATCTTACTATTATGCTTCTGTGCTCAAGCACAGCGTTATCCTTTTTATAATCTTAACGTTGAAAACGGTCTGATACAATCGCAAGCCACATCTATTGTACAGGATAAATTCGGGCATCTTTGGATAGGTACATTGGGCGGGCTATCTAGATATGATGGTAAGAACTTCACGAATTACACAGTGCGTAATGGTATGCAGAACAATACCGTTACCAAACTCAAAACAGACAATAAGGGTAATTTGTGGATAGGCACATCAAAAGGTATATCCATGTATAATGGAAGTGCTTTCAAGCACTATGTTCTGCAATCTCCCGAAATCCCCAACGCCAATGTAATAACAGACATCAATATAGCAAACGATGGCACTGTTTATTGCATTGCACAACATAAAGCTTATCAAATTAGGAGCAACAATTCACCCCTAATTACATTACCTTCTATTAATGATTCATTCACATCAGTATTTGCAGATGGTAATGATTTATGGATAGGTGGCACTAAAGGCAAAATATACCATCGTCATGGTAATACCTGGGACAGCATAGCATTTCACGAACCGTCTTTATCGGGCATTCCACAGGTAAATGCATTTTACAGAGATAGCAGGCAGCAGTTATGGGTGGGCACAGATGGTGGCCTATATAAAATTGAAAATAACAAAATCAACATTGCCCACATTAATGCCACACCACTTTATGGCATATACCCCATCTTATCTATTACAGAAGACAAGTATAAAAACATCTGGTTAGGTACAGCATTAGGTGCTTTCCGCATAAATGATACATCCTGGGTATACTGCAGCAAAAAGAACGGACTTACGGACAATACCATATACCAGGTGATTACAGATGCTGAAGGTAATATATGGATGGCTTCTGATGGCAAAGGTGTATTTCGTTTTTCAGGAGCAAGATTCTCTATGCTGGATGAAGGAACGGGTTTACCCAGTGCCCAGATAATGAGTATAGCTGCTACCAATTCAAGAGTATACTTAGGCACCTACGATGCTGGCTTATATATATTTGAAAACGGGAAAACTACCAATTCTAAAATGCCTATAAGAACGGGCACGACCATTACTTCTATAAAAATAAAAGATGGTATGGTATGGCTGGGTACACGCGGCAACGGCTTATGGAAATACAATGGTATCTCATACAAAGGCTATACTTATCCTACAATTCCGTCTAATATTATTACCTGTTTGTATACAGACAAAGAAAACAGGCTATGGGCTGGCTGTGGCAATGCTGTGATGTATTACTCAAATGATACTTTTCATAGAGTTAAGGATATCACAACAGCCGTACAGGATTTTATTAGCATAGGTAACGATAGTGTATTAATGGCAACTTCAGAAGGCATCAAATTATATCATGCCAATGAAGTTTCATCATATAGTACCGGAACTGCGCCTGACAGCGCATCACTTCAATGCTTTACGTTAAAAGGTAACGAACTATGGATAGGTACCAGTGACAACGGTGTTATTTGTTACAACCTGAAAACAGGTAAATCTTTTACAATCAATAAAAGCAACGGACTCCAATCAGATTTTATCTACAATATCATTACAGATAATGATGGTAATATATGGTTAGGTACAGGTTATGGCATTCATGAAATAACCATGGCCAATGGCAAACCTGTCATACAGTTTTTTGGCAAAGAGCAGGGTATAACAGGAATGGAGAGTAACCACAACGCCGTTTTTAAAATGAATGATGGCAGTATATGGTTCGGGACAACAAATGGCGCTGTACACTATAATCCTAAATCGAAAGTAACTACGGCAAAACCTTCTGCCATCATCATGCAATCAGTAAAGCTATTCGGAGAGAATATAAATGACAGTTTATATTTCGACAGCACTGATGCCTGGTATAATGTACCTCAAAAATTACATCTACCCTATCGCAAAAACAATCTCACTTTTACCTTTCAGGCTATTACTCTTACAGGATTAGAACAAATCAAATACAGATACAGGATTGACGGTTTGGAAAATCAATGGTCCGACTGGTCATCTGTGAATTCTGTAACCTATTCGGCTCTTCCTCCCGGTAATTATAATTTACTGGTAGAATGTAAAACTAATGATAGTATTGCTATAAAACGTTTAAGTTACCCATTCGAGATTATCACCCCGTTCCACAAAACAAAATGGTTCAGGTTGCTTATTGTATTGGCGTGTATACTGTTAGGTGTGACTATCCAGTACATACTCAACAAACGCAAGCATAACAGGATGCTATTGCTGGAACGATTGAGAAGAGAAGAACAAAATAAAATAAGGCAGCGTACAGCAGAAGATTTTCATGATGAAGTAGGCAACAAGCTAACACGCATCAACGTGTTGACCAATGTCCTAAAAAATAAAATTGGGCCTTTAACCCCTGATACCAAACGCATTATAGACCAGATACAGGAAAATACCGGATTACTGTACGGCGGCACAAGAGACATTTTATGGTCACTAAAACCGTCAAATGATAGCCTCTATGAGATACTGCACCGCATCAGGGATTTCGGTGGTGAATTATACCAGGACACGGAAATCGATTTCATTTTTACTGGCACGGATGAACGTTGGCACAATTACAAAATGCCATTAGATATGAGCCGTAATTTGCTGATGATATTTAAAGAGGCGTTAAACAACTCTTTGAAATACGCCGAAGCCACAAAGGTTACTATACACGCAGAATTAAAAGAGAACAACGTATTACATATTGAGCTTAAAGACAACGGTAAAGGTTTCGACCCTGAAACAGCCCAACGTGGCCATGGTATTGACAATATGAACGTAAGGGCTAAGCGTTTAAATGCCCGTTTTTACCTTGATGCATCTCCGGGCAATGGTACATTTATAAGCCTGAGTTTCAAGCTTCCTAAGCAATCTTAATAAATGCTATAAACTTGTTAAATATTAAAAATAACTTCTAAAGGGTGATAAAGATGTTAATGGAGAATATGACCTTTATAATAAACCAACCAAACTCATGACACGAGACCTGAATATCCGTGTTTGCATTATAGAAGATGATGCTACCATTCGTGAAGGATATGTATACCTCATTGGCAATACCGAAGGCTTTAATGTTGTAGGCAATTATGCTTCGTTTGAAGATGCTACCAAAAAATTAGTGGCTGACGACCCTGATGTCATATTATTAGATGTTGAACTACCGGGCATATCAGGTATCGATGCTATTCCGAAAATCAAGAAATTATTACCCGAAACATACATTATCATTCTTACCGTTTATGAGCAAGATATGCTCATATTCCGCGCTTTAGGTAATGGCGCATCAGGTTACCTCACTAAAAACACACCTCCGGAAAAAATCATCAGTGCTATAAAAGAAGTAATGGAAGGCGGCGGTCCCATGAGCGCGCATATTGCCCGCATGGTGATTTCTTCTTTCCAGCGTAACGAAGCATCCCCTCTGACACGCAGGGAAACTGAAATATTAGAACAAATAGCCACAGGCAAAAGCCGCAAAAGAATAGCACAAGAGTTGTTCATAGACCTTGAAACAGTTAAATCTCATATCAAGAACATCTACCACAAACTGAATGTGCACAGCAAGGCTGATGCCATCAAAACTGCCAAAGACAATAAGTTTATATAGGGCTATCAGGTATTTCCATACAAAACATCAATAGCATTATTAGTTTTACGGGATAAAGATTCCCGTTGCAACAAGCACATTCAAAAGAACCCGGTTTAGAAAGAGGCTTATCGCTAGTTCAGGCTACCGCTATCAATATGATAGACATGGTAGGTATCGGACCGTTTGTCACCATATCTTTTGTCGTAGGGTTGATGCAAGGGCCCGTTTGTATTGTAGCCTGGCTATTAGGTGCCTTATTATCTTATGTAGATGGCATGGTATGGGCAGAGATGGGCGCCAGATGGCCTGAAGCCGGTGGCAGCTATGCTTTTCTTCAAAAATTATACGGCGATAAAAAATGGGGTAAGGCAATGCCATTTCTTTTTATTTGGCAAACCTCTATCCAGGCTCCTCTTGTGGTGGCCAGTGGTGCTATTGGCTTTGCACAATACCTTACCTTCTTAGTTCCATTAACTGATATCGAAAAGAAAATGGTGAGTGGTGGCTTAGTGTTGGTACTTATCGCACTATTATATCGCAATATTAAAAGCATAGGTAGAATATCTATTGTATTAGGAGTTATAACCATTGGCACTATACTCTGGCTCATTTTTTCAAGCGTTGGTCATTTTGAGGTTTCTCGTGCATTTGATTTTAGTAGTTCTATCGATTGGTTGAGTTTCCCATTTTATGCTGCACTGGGGCAGGCTTCTCAAAAAGCAGTGTATTCTTATTTAGGCTATTATAATGTTTGTCATTTAGGCGCTGAAATTAAAAATCCTGAGAAGAATATTCCTCGCGCCATCTTCATTTCCATTACAGGCATTGCACTATTATATCTTGGTATGCAGACTGCCATCTCGGGTGTATTGCCATGGCAACAGGTTGCTAATTCAGAATTTGTTGTCAGCCTGTATTTTGAATATGTGTACAATCACACCATAGCACAAATAGCTACAATGTTGATTTTATCTATTGCCCTTGCTTCACTTTTCTCTGTAATACTAGGATACTCCCGTGTTCCTTACGCTGCTGCAAAAAATGGCGACTTCTTTGCTGTGTTTGCGAAGGTGCATCCTAAGTATCATTTCCCCCATGTTTCATTATTGGCATTAGGTGGTTTAGCATTCATCTTCAGCCTGTTATTCAAGATGAAGGATGTTATCACGTCCATTATTGTTATGCGGATACTCATACAGTTCATATCGCAGGCTGTTGGCGTAATTGCATGGCATTATCAAAAGCCTATGGATACGCGGCCTTATAAAATGCCACTTTTCCCTATACCGGCAATCATCTCAATACTTATCTGGCTTTTTTTATTGTTAATGAGTGAGCCCAAGTTTATTGCCTTTGCCCTGAGCATCATTATAACAGGCATTGCGTTATATATTTTAAAAGAATACCTATCTAAAAAGCAGCGTGCATAACCTGTGGATGTTGAAAAAGAAGCCATTTTATAAGCAGTCAAAGTGATTATTTTTGCACTTAGGCAGGATAAAAGAGTTTTAGACTTTAAAATATTTCCTTTTTCCCTGTTTAGATTATATATTAGAATTTAATTACGAAAGCAGAATGTTACGCACCATATTATTAATTGTAGCCGGTATACTGTCAGTGGCATTATATCGTATGCTAAGCCGTGGTGGCAAGACGTATGCGTATGACCGTACGCAAATGCTTTCTTTCCTTACCGATGGTTCTGAGAATGTTGTTCAAGAAGAAACAAATGGTAGTATCATCATTACAAATAAGACTGTATTAATAGACGGGCTAGAATATATTTTCAAACCATCTGAAAATGAACCTATACAGGCATTGCTCGATTTTGACGATAATGGCTTAAGAAGTGTGCGTGTATTATTACCCGAAGGTGAAAAGCAATACTTCATTAATCGCAACCCGGCATCTATGCGTGTTGCTTAATTACTCCACAAATTTCAATTCCCTTTTCAATACTTCCACTGTATTATATATAATAGGGCAATTTGGGTAGTGTAATAAGGTTCCTAAAAAACGTTCCCTGAAACCCGGCTTATGCAAATGAGGAAAATCCCTGCACTCTGTAAAACGTTCCGTATAAATACTGCACGATGTACCAGATAAAAAATGGCAAGGCACTGTATTGATGAAGGTGTTACCTGCCAGGCTCTCTTCTATATACTTTTCTCTTAGTGCCTCCTCTGTCATATTCATAAACACTGCTAGCCTTTCTATTTCAGGTTTAGTGATGTTTACCACCAATGTCTTGCAGCAATTACCACAGGTAGTACAGTCAATAGCTGCATTTACATCATTATATATGACATGCACTTTAGCATCTAATTCCTCGCCGTTGTAGTGTTTCAGCGACCTAAGGAAATGGTCATTCTCTTCTTCTTTTTCAGAAGCAGTAGCAGCAATTGTTTGCAGGTTAGTTTCGTATGTATTACCGGGCAAGGGAAAAAATATTATGCTGCAAAGGTAATCAATTACATCCTACCCGCTTCCTCGCTATTGGATTGGCGCTGTTGCTGTACATTATCCAGCTTCTTACCGAAGTTGTAAGTAAAGCCCAGAGAGATTTCCTGCGATGCTTCTTTCATCATTGTTGACGTTACAATACCATTATAGTTAGCAGTAGTTGGTACTGTATAGACATTGAAAGGGTCTGATACGCCTAATTTAATAGTAGCACTATCCTTCCATATTTTTTTACTTACACCAAAATCCATCCACAGGCGTTTACCATAACGGTCAACAAGATTTTGAAGGTCGCCGGTTGCAAAATAGAATGAGGAATCAACACCCCAACCTTTTCCAAAAGTAAACTGGTTACTGAGGCTGATAGACATACTTAATGACTTAGCCAGCAAAGCATTGCCATTGATATCATGGAATTCGTTGTAATAACCATCCCATGATGCGCTCACTAACCATTGTCTTAATATTTGTTCATTATAACTTAACGATGCAGCAGCTACTCTTCTGTTGGCATAATTACCCCAAGTGGCGTAAGTAGCTAATGTTGCAGGCTCATACTTAAATACAGGTGTGATATAGCCACTTACTCGCCTGTACCCTATTGAGGCAAATAATTTATTATCATAGTTATAACTCAGCTCTGCGTAATTACGGAACATCGGTTGCAAATCCGGATTACCTGAATAATAGAAATATTTAGAGAACACCATTACAAAAGGGTTCAACTCAAAATACGATGGCCTGTTGATACGCCTGCCGCAATTAAGTTCAAGGCTATGTTTGGCATTTATGGTATAACTTACAAATACCGTAGGAAATAATGATATAGCTTGCCTGCTAAAGTATTTGCTTTGCGTTACTTCATTGCCTTCATTATTGGTATTCTCAGCCCTTAAGCCTATCTGTGCTTTCCATTTTTCACCAAAATCTTTTGCTATGCTTAAATAAGCAGCATTAATATTCTCTTTATAAAGAAATTCGTTGGTACGTGTGCTGTCTGTTACCCATGTACCGTTCACCTGCTTATCAAAGAATGCAGCATTATCAACTGAAGAAAAGCTACTCTTCAATCCTGCTTCTACTTTATATTTTTTAAAACAAACACCACTGTAATCAATCTTAGCAGCTTCAGCTTCTATCATGGATGGTGCATTGTTCCTCAATATCTGTTGCCCTCCTGGAATAGGTTGTTGTTGCCCATCATAATTATCACTCGTTATGTTTTGATAGTCCTTCTGATTACGGTACAAATAGTCAATGTCTAAAGCAATCTCCTGTTCTTTTGCAGGCTTGTATTTGGCATAAGCGTTACTAATGCACATTTTGCGCAATAGTCCTAAATTATTTTCTGTGTTATTATAAAAAGTATTTCCTGAAGCATCAGTAATAACGGCATTGGTAACATCATTTTCATGATTGGGGTGATAAATACCTTTTACACTGCCACCTATGTTCATTTTATCTGTAGTTGCATAGTCGGCACCAACCATCATGTTGTAATCTCCAAACACTTCATGCCTGAATGATTTTTCATTATCATGGCTTTGAAAGTTTCCTGTGTTAATATCTGTAACTGTCCTGTCATCAGCCCTGTTTAAGGTACCATTGGCACGTAAAAAACCAATTTTGGTATATAGGTTTACTTTATCATTTCTGTAATTGAAGCTTGCCGTGTTATGTGTATTCGGGTAAATATTTTGTCCTGCATTTAATGCAAGGCTGCCGTTGTAACCTTTCTTACGCCCTTTGCGTATTTTGATATTAATGATACCCCCGCTACCTTCTGCATCATATTTAGATGAAGGCTGACTGATTAACTCCAGTTGTGAAACCTGGTCAGCTGGCAAGCTTTTCAAATAGTCTTCAAGGTCTTTACCACTCAGGTAAGTTTGTTTATCGTCTATTAATACCGTTGCACCTGCACCTTTCAAATTCACATTCCCGTTGCCATCGATCATTACTCCGGGGGATTTTTTCAAAACATCTAAAACGGTACTTCCTGCTATTGTAGTGGCCTGTTCAAGATTCACAACCGTTTTACCCAATCCTTTTTCAATCCGCGGCGCTTTGCTGCTAACGGTTACATCTTTCAGTTCATTAACGGCATCTTTTAGAATTACAGAAAGAGGTTTGCCATCTTTTGAAATGGTTACTTCCTGCACTTGCTTTGCATAACCCGATGCCTGAATGTTCAAGAGATATACTCCTTCTTTTAAATGATTGATAGCAAAGCTCCCATCATCACCCGTAAACTCAGATTGCACCCACGAAGAATCTTTAGCATTCAATACAGACACCGTGGCAGCAACAACAGTTTTGCCTTTTGCATCTTTTACATTGCCTTTAATAGATACATCTTGTGCTGATGCGACATTAAGCACACAAACGAATACTACAAGAATAACCGCGTAGAAAGAGTTTTGCATAAAGCTATATTAGGTTGGTTTTCGCTACACACTTCGGGCACAACGAATTAAAAATACTCGCTCACAAATGCTTTTACAGCAGCTTATATCGATTTTGGGATAATATTAACGCAAATGTTAAAGCCGGGATAAACCCGGCTTTAATTATCACTTAATACCACTTGTATTAATTACTAAGGCTTCTAAAATCTACCGGTACCAGTTTACTCACACCCGGCTCTTGCATGGTCACACCATATATTACATCCACAGCAGCCATTGTTTGCTTGTTGTGTGTAACGATGATGAACTGCGAGTTATCGCTGAACTTACGTATCATCTGTGTGAACTTACCTACGTTCGCATCATCTAGCGGTGCATCCACCTCATCCAGTATACAGAATGGTGCAGGCTTAATGAGATAAATAGCAAACAAGAACGCTGTAGACGTCAATGTTTTCTCTCCACCCGATAGCTGTGTAAGCGTACTTGGTTTTTTACCCTTAGGCTGTGCATATATCTCAATGCCGCTTTCAGCAAGGTTTTCAGGATCTGTCAGGCGCAGGTCGCAATTATCTTCTGCTGTAAACAAAGCCTTGAATACTTCAATAAAGTTCTCACGTACTTTATCAAATGTTTCACGGAATTTAGCATTAGCGGTTTGTTCTACTTCTTCAATCGTAGCGAGCAATGAATCTTTAGCGTTAACCAAGTCCGTTTTCTGTTCTACGATAAAGTCGTGACGCGCTTTCATTTCTGTATATGCTTCAATAGCTGTTGGGTTTATCTCACCCATATTTTCCAAACGTTTTTTCATACGTTCAGCTTCAGCATTCAACTCATCAACAGTCAATTCATTAGTACGAGCCTGGTCTAGTATCTCATCAAGATTTACTTTGAATTCCACACTCAAACGCTCTTTCATACCTGCCAGTTTCAACTTCATGTCGTTCAACTGGTCTTTAATGCTGTTCAATAATGTTTCAGCATGTTCTTTCTCGCGGCGTTTTTGGTTGAGTTGACCTTCCTGCGCCGAAATGGTGTTACGCATTTCATAGTAGGCACGGTCTTTCTCATTCAGTATTTTTTCTTCCGTTTCTTTCTTACTCAGCAATTCATATAACTCATTATCACCTGCGTGTAACTGGGTTTCAGTTTCACCCAACTGTTCAGCAGTTTGTTGCAATTGCTCACTATTGCTTGCAATTTGTTGTTTCAAATCGCTCAACTGGTTGCCACGGAAGCTCAACTCCTGTTTCAACCCTTCCAGTTTACTTTGCTGGCGGGTATAATTCAGGTTGTGATTATTGTATTGCTCAGTTGCTTTATTAAATTCTTGTTCTACAGCCTGAAACTCAGTTTCAGCCTGCTGTATATTTTGCTGTATGGCTTTCAGGTCTTCAGTAATTGTCTCCAATTCACTGCGTGTATCCGCTATACTTGCATGCGTATCTTCCAACTGACCTTGCAAATCCTGCAAACGTTGTTCACCTGTTTGGTTCAGGTGTTCAAAGTTTTCGATACGGTTGCCCAGATTCACAACATGGTTTTGCAAGCGATTGATTTCCTGGCGGGTTTGTTCTATCGCCCTGTCATTCAATTCGCTGTTAAAACCTGTTATCTGTGTTTGTGTTTCGTTGATGTGATTTTTGAGTTCTGTAGTAATAGCCGTAAGCTCTTCTATATCTTTTGCAAGCCTTTCTAAGTTCTTGGCACGGCCTATTTTATTACCCTCGAACAAGCCTACAGAACCACCCATCAGTGAGTATTTACCACGCACCATCTTACCGCTCTTCTCTACTACCACATTACCATTCATCATGGTAGCATCTGTCAGTGCAGCTTCATCGTTTGCAATGTAAACATGACCTAACAGATGTTGAGCCAGTTGTTTATATTGCTCATCTACATTTACAACACTCAAAGCAGGCATTAATCCTTCAGGCACATTATGGTCTGATGGCTTGTATTGGAATTGGTTTAGTATAAAGAAATTGGCTTTGCCTTTTTTATTACTATCCAACAGATGTACAGCTTTAGCAGCTTCCTGTATGTTATCAACTATGTAATAGTTCAGGTAATTATCCAATACGTTTTCCAATGCGGTACGATATTCATTTTGCACCACGAAAACGTCAGACAACAACAATGCATCACTATTCGTCCACTCTTTATTCTTCTTCAGGAATTTGATACTATCCGGATACCCTTCAAGGCTTTCCACTAATGACTTCAACAGGTCATGCTCATTACGGCGCGCATCCAGTTTACGGTTTTCATCCACCGATTTTGCACGCAGGTTTTCAAGCTGTTCCTGTCCTTGCAGTATTTTGTTCTTTACTTCTTCTTGTCTTGTAATTAAGCCTTGCAGTTCATCATTCTTTTCCTGTAGACTGCCTTCGTTATCTGCTTTTTCAACATTCAACTGGCCTATTTGGCTGGTACGTTGTGCCTTTTCGTCTTGTATCTGCTGAATGCTGCGCTGCAGGTTCATTACAGATGTATCTGCAATGGCTACTTTCTTCTCCGCATCAAACTGGCTGCGTTGCTTACTTTGGTAATCGCTACGCAATTGTTCCAACACTCGTTTTTTAGCATCAAAAGCATCACGCTTTTCATCTACTACACCACGCATGCTTTCCAATTCATCACGCAACTTCTCCAATACACCACTTTCATCTTCAATCTGCTTTTCAGCAAATGTGATAGACTCTTCCAGTTTCTGCAATTGCATACCCGCACCTGATAAGAATTCAGAAAGGCTTTTCTCTCTTTCTTTCAGATGATCCAAGCGCTGAGCAGCTAACTTTTTATCACTTTCTAATTGGCGAACGCGGTTCAACAATTCATTGAATTGTTTTTGCAAACCATTCAACTCTTGTTCTTTCTCAATCAGCTTTACTTTATCCTGTTCTACAACAGCCTCATCACGTGCTACAATTGCTTCCAATTGCGTACGGCGGTCAGTTTCAGTATCGTGTTGCTCGTTGAGTGTTTTATATTGTTCGTTGAAATGCTCTAAAGAAGCTTTAGCTAATTCAACGCTCACTTCTTTGTATTCACCTTTTATCTGGAAATAACGCTCAGCTTTCTTAGCCTGACTTTCCAGTGTGCGAAGGTTATTACCTATCTCAAACAACAAGTCTTCGATACGTGCCAAATCCTGCTCTGTTGCATCCAGTTTCAGTTTAGCTTCACGCTTACGTGTTTTGTATATCGAGATACCGGCGGCTTGTTCCAGCATACGGCGACGGCTACCGTCTTTATCCTTGATAATATCATCCACCATCCCCAATTCGATGATAGCGTAGGAGTCATTGCTCACACCGGTATCAAGGAAGAGGTTATGAATATCTTTCAAACGGCAGGTAACATCATTCAGGCGGTATTCGCTTTCGCCATTCTTGTAAAACTTACGGGTAATGGTAACTGTAGTAAACTCTGTAGGTAGCAGGTTACGTGTATTCTCGAATGTCAACGACACTTCTGCCATGCCCGAACCGGCACGTGTACGCGAGCCATTAAATATCAGGTCTTCGAGGTTATCAGAACGCAGGGCTTTGATCTTATGTTCACCAATTACCCAGCGTATCGCATCCACTATATTCGACTTACCGCAACCATTAGGGCCTACCACACCTGTAATAGGATGGTCGAGCACTACATGGGTCTTATCTGCAAAGGATTTAAACCCTTTTATTTCCAACGATTTTAAACGCAAAATTCTTCAGTTTTGAGGGAAGACAAATTTATACAATTCACCCGTTTGTCAAGGCTCAATTATAGCCCTGTAAAGGATTTGTGGATAACGGGGGCATATATTTTATCCTATTTAAATATTAGCCATAAAACGGATGGAAAAACAAGCTAATATCTATTATTTTCTTACATAAAAAGCATAAAATGGATATTCGTAAACCATTTTAAATGACTGCTGTTTATTTTGGTAATTAAGTTTATTCTTTTCACATATAATATAATCTACAGAATCGGTCAATTTGTAGAATAAACTGTCTTCCTCATAATTCTCCAGCTGTATATATGGAATTTTATTATCGAAGTAAAGTTGATTGAATAGATGAATATTAGGGTCGTATTTATTCAGTATCAAAATTTTGCCATGCCGCTCATAGGTATATTTCAACGCGTCATAGGTATTGGGGCTCAATGCTACCTTAAGCAATAGGAACAAATTGATACCACCTATCAATACTACTGTTGCCACATGTGGTAATAACAGCACTCCTTTTTTATCCAGCGTTGCAATACCTATATAAAGTAAGAGCGGAATGTAGCACACACTGCGATAAAATGGATATTTAGCACCTAAAGCATAATGCGTTATTATCATTAATAAGAATGAAACAAGGATAATAGAAAACTCTATTTTCCATTGTTTGCGTATCACTAAAAAGGCAATTGCTAATACCAGAGTTACTACATAAGCTATCTTGAGGACGATAAATACCTTGTAAGGCAAATAGTCGTACAAACACATAAAAGTGATAATGCTGGATAGTGTGCCATTCTTAATGAACGATTCCCCACCTACAATGTTTGCGTCAGCAACATTTATGATTTGCCCCATCCTGTATATATAAAACAACACGGGTAGTGTGATACATAAAATAGCAATAGTCCGAACGTTTAATAACTCTTTGAATCGCATAACCACCAGCATGGCCAGCATGGCTATGAAAGGAATACAAAAACTGAAAATGGAAATCGAACTAATGCATCCACTGATTACAAACCCAAGCAACACATTTGCGCTCGAATGCTGCAAATAGCATTTATAATGACACAAGCTCATTACTAATCCTGCCAGTGCTATACTATACCCCCTGCCTAATGTAAAAAAGGAAATGACAGGCAACAGGTACAATGTTGCTTTATATAGTAGGTTCGTTTTCTCTTGAGAGTTGGCCTCAAGCAAGTTGTTCACATAAATAATATATACCCAATACATCAACAGGCTGATGATGCGATACACGAGCACATTCTTTACACCCAACGATTGTATGCAGCAGAAATAAAGAGAATTCAGGATGTGGTTGTTAGCAATATTAAAATCGACGTACCTTATAATTTTTGAAACGGATATATCTTCAATACAGGTGTATGTCCACGCTTCATCATATTGCCATTCGGTAAAAATGGCCACTATCAATAATAGCCCGAAAATAATAATCGGAAGCAGTAACGGCTTTGTGCTTATATTATTCATAGCAACGGTATGTAAAGTATAAATTTCTCAATACATTTAAACCGCATTTACAAGGCATTAACACCAAACAGCTAATGCCAAATATAGTTTTGCAAGCTGATGAAAAAACAAATACCCAGTCTTAACGGCCTGAGGGCATTAAGTATAATTTTAGTTGTGCTAGGCCACCTGGACCAGAAAAACTGGGACGGGCTTATCTACAATAAGTTCCCGGTATTTGTCGATGCTCAAATAGGAGTAAACGTGTTTTTTGTCATATCAGGTTTCCTTATTACCACCCTTTTATTGTCCGAAGAACAGAAAACAGGCAACATTTCTTTTAAAGCATTTTACATTAAACGCTCTCTGCGAATATTTCCTGTTTACTATACTTTGCTCAGCGTTTATCTTCTTCTGCAATTATTAAATATTCTGGATTTCACAGGTATGTCATGGCTTACATCACTTACCTATACCAAATACCTTAACTGGCATGCCGATTGGGAAACGGGGCATTTATGGTCCCTGTCAATTGAAGAGCAATTTTATCTCATCTGGCCTTTTGTATTCAAGTTTGCAAAAAACTATCGTAAACATTTTGCATTCGGGCTTATTTGTCTTGTGCCTCTATTGCGGGCATTTTATGTTGCACACCCTATAGAATGGATGGATCACCTTACCATTTTTCAACGCGTAGATGCTATTATGTGGGGTTGTGTGTTTGCAATGTACCACGATAAGATAGTAGAACGCTGCAAGGCAATCACAGACAAATGGAAATATGCGGTCCTGATACCATTCCTTGCTATTCCTGCATTATCATTCCTTACTATCATTAACCATGATTATACTCTTCACATGGGTCTGTTCATTGCGCCTATTGGTGGTACGTCAGGTACCTTGGCAGACATTGCAATTTGCCTTGTCATTATCATATCTATCCACTACGCCAATAACGTTTGGTTTCGTTTCCTGAATACATCCGTTATGAACTACTTAGGTATATTGTCTTACAGTATTTATATCTGGCAACAACTATTCTTCTCAACCAAACTAGGATGGCTCAGTAAAGCACCTTTGAATATTCTGTTGATCTTTATCGTGGCTAATTTCTCTTACTATGTAATTGAGAAACCTTTTCTGAAGCTGAAATCTAAATTCGGATTAGGCTAAGTTATTTCTGCAGCGGCTTTGGGAAGTCATTCTTCTCTGCATATTCATCTCCCAGTTTGTATACATTTTCCATCCTTACTACTTCCGATTTAGTTGCGTGCATAAGGTTATTATATGCATTTTGTATTGCTGCGTCACTGGTAGATTCATTGAAATACTCAAAAGCTGCTGACCTGGGTAGAATGCTATCTCTTTCAAATTTGAGTATGTCTAATTCTGACTTGCGAAAATTCTCTGATCCACCAACATCTTGTATAGAGCCTACATATTCTATTTTGCCATCTATGAATCGCTCTATCTGCAATCGTACCCCGGATAACTTGGTAAAATCTCCTGTATTCACAGCTATGTTCAGCTCATCAGTCCACATTTTACCATAAACGGTAAGCGAATCGTTGATGTTTGTTATATCATTACTGATTTTAATAGCATCTTCGCGCTTATGCATATTGCAAGCGCTGAAAGCCAATACTAAAACAGCAAAAAATAAGACAAGTCTTTTCATAATACTTGTAATCCGTTACAAAATAATTCAATTCTATATACTAAATCGTTTAAGAAACGTGAAAGTTACAATCCTTAGTATAATCTTATCTATAAGCATATAAGCCAAAATGGCTGCAATACTGCCAGCCTTGTGCTACCTTTGCCCCCTCAAGAGGTTTTATGGGCAAAGTAGCGATAAACATAGCAACGGGCAGCTTACAGCAAAAGGAAACTATTGTGGGTATAGACTTAGGTACTACCAATAGCCTGATAGCCATTGTGAGGGAAGATACCCGTATGCCCATAGCGCTTCGCGAAGTGGATGGATTGACTTTAGTACCCTCTATCGTAAACTTTGACGAATCTGGGACTATTGTAGTGGGCAACCCTGCAAGAGAAAAGCTTATCAGTGAACCACACCGCACCATATATTCTGCAAAGCGCCTGATGGGCAAATCTTACAAAGATGTGAGCGACCATGCAGGTTTCTTTGCCTATAAAGTAATTGATGACAATACAGAATCACTGGTAAAGGTGCAGGTAGGTGATAAGTTCTATTCTCCTATAGAATTGTCATCTTACATACTCAAAGAATTAAAACACCGTGCGGAGCATATTTTAAAAACGCCCGTTAACAAAGCAGTGATAACTGTACCTGCTTATTTTAATGATGCACAAAGACAGGCTACACGCGATGCGGGTAAACTTGCCGGATTAGATGTACTACGTATAGTAAATGAACCAACGGCTGCTAGTCTTGCTTATGGGTTGGGTGTAAAACCTGATGAAGAGAAAACAATAGCTGTATACGATTTAGGTGGTGGTACGTTCGATATATCAATACTGAAAATAACGAATGGCATTTTTGAAGTATTGTCAACTAATGGCGATACTTATTTAGGCGGTGATGATTTAGACAGGGCACTGGCACAACATTGGCAGGCTGCATTAGGTATTACTAGTGAAGAACTGCAACAACACAAATCGCTGGCACAGGAACTACGTCTAACTGCTGAAGAAGCAAAGAAACATTTAAGTAGTAATGATAGCTTTGAAGGTAAAGTAGGTGGGGAAAAAGTAGCTATAACAAAAGATGCTTTCAATCAATTGATACAACCACTTGTTGACCGTACTATTGCTTGTTGCAAGAATGCTATGCGTGATGCCGGTTTACAAACTACTGCAATTGATGCTGTAGTGATGGTGGGTGGTAGCACACGAGTACCGTTGGTAAAACAAAGCGTGAGCGCTTTCTTTGGTAAAGAAGTATATGACAACCTGAATCCTGATGAAGTAGTAGCGCTCGGCGCTGCAGTGCAGGCAGATATATTGGCGGGCAATAATACCGATATGTTGTTGCTGGACATTACTCCGCTCAGCCTTGGTATAGAAACTATGGGCGGGTTGATGGATGTACTAATACCACGCAACTCTAAAATACCTAACAAAGCTGGACGACAGTACACTACCCAAAAAGATGGACAAAGCGGTATGCGCATATCTGTTTTTCAAGGCGAACGTGATTTGGTGCAGGATAATCGTAAGCTGGTAGAATTCAGCCTGAGTGGTATACCTGCTATGCCGGCCGGCCTGCCTAAGGTAGAGGTAACTTTCCTGATAGATGCAGATGGCATATTGAAAGTAACTGCTACAGAACTACGCAGCGGTATAGCAACAAGCATTGATGTAAAACCTCAATACGGGCTTACAGATGCCGAAGTGGAGAGGATGCTGATGGATTCTCTGACTCATGCCAAAGACGATATGCAGATGCGTGCATTGGTTGAGGCCAGTACAGAAGCAGAGCAAATGTTGGATACCACAGAGAAATTCATTAGTAAGAACAGAGAACTTCTGAACGATGATGAATTAGCCCTTACACAGCAACACATGCAGCAACTGCGCGATGCTATAACAGCTAAGAATAAAGACCTGATTCAAAAAGAAACGGAATTGCTGAATGATGTGAGTCGTCCGTTTGCAGAACGCGTAATGGATGCGGCACTTAAAGATGCAATGAAAGGGAAGAAGATACTCTAAAAAAAGCGGGATGTTATCCCGCTTTTTTATTTCATCACCACCTGTACGGTATGTTTGGTTTTTTGTTCCAACAAAATGTATCGCGTACGGGTCATGTCAAATAAAATCTCCGGACTGTAGTGTCGGATGGTCAATAACTCCACGCCTTCATTACTCAGCACATTATAATCTTTACCCAATACTTCTATAAGTCTTTTCACATTATCTTCCTTGTTATCAATACAAGCTACAAAGCTGATGGCAGCGTTCTGTATCAGGTTCACTTTTATCTTCAGGTCGTGCAGTATATCATATATATCACTCAATCTGTCCTCAGTAATGAATGAAAAATCCTTTGTTGTCGCCTGTATCAGTACCTGGTTCTTTTTAATAACAATCAGCGGCGGATAGAAGATACTATTCACCTCGTTCTTAATAACAGTACCTTTCAGGTCTTTATTCAGGAAACATTTTACATACAATGGTATATTATTATTCTGCAATGGCTTAATGGTTTTAGGGTGAATAACCTGTGCACCATAATATGCCATCTCAATCACCTCATGGTAAGTAATAGCTTCTATCTTTACCGTATTCGGGAACAGTTTCGGGTCGGCATTCTGTAACCCTTCTACGTCTTTCCAAATAGTAACAGCATTTGCATTCAGCATAGCTGCCAGCATTGCAGCCGTATAATCCGAACCTTCCCTTCCCAATGTAACAGAAGCATTATCTGCAGTTGCTCCTATAAAACCCTGTGTGATGATGCTTGTACCGGACTGCAGCCGGGGAAATAAAATTTCTATGGCTTTCGCCTTGGAGTATTCCCAATCTACCTTGGCATCACGGTAAGTATCATCTGTTCGGAACACATCTCGTGCATCAGCCCACTCAAATTTTAAACCGCATTGTTGCAGGTAGAAACCAAATATGCGAGTAGAGAGCAATTCCCCAATACACACTATCTGGTCGTAAGAATAATCATATTTTTCACCATCAGCTTCATCAACCGCCCACTGCAATTCTGTAAAGAATACATTGAACGCTTTCAGCGCCTGTTGATAATAGTCATCATTCAGTATTGCTCGTGCATAATCAATATGCTGTTGTTCCAGCACCTTTACCAATTCATGTGCTTCCTGTTTCTTTCCCTTGCAGGCATTGGCTACCACATCTTCCAATGCGTTTGTTGTTTTACCATAGGCAGATACCACCATTATCAATGGTTGTTCCGCTTCTTTAACTATCGGCAATAGCGCCGACATTCTCTCGGGGCTACCAATAGATGCCCCACCAAATTTGTAAACCTGCATTTTATTTAAAGTAAAAAGTAATGTTCAATAATTAATTATTCGCTGTCACCATCAGTTTTTGCAAAGCAGCTTCCAGCATACCCAGCATTTCTTTGATGTCGTCCATCTTACAGGTACCAACACTCAACCTGTACCAGGGAGATGACTTATCCGCACCAAAAGCATAGAATGGCACGATGGCAAGTTTAGCTTCGCTCAACAGGTATTCCGTAACATCTGCCTGCGTTTCAATTTGCTTATCACCTGCCTGCATACCCTTCAAATCTATTTTGATAGTCAGGTACATGGCAGCCTGGGGTGCAACTGCCTCAACAGGATAGCCTTTTTCTTTCAGCGCTGCAATACCATTATATATTGCCCACAATCTTTCTTCCAAGCCATTCTTTATCGTAACTAAATATCTATCTACTGCATCTTTTTGCATAAGGAATTTAGCTGTTGCCTTTTGTTCAGCCATTGGTGCCCATGCACCTATATGGCTTAGCAATGCTTTTACTTTTCCAATCAACTTAGCGGGCCCCATCGACCAACCAACACGCACACCCGTAGCTGCAAATGCTTTAGATATACCATCAACAAAAACAGTGTATTCTTTCATTTCAGGACGAAGTGCTACAGGGTTGTAGTGTTGTGTATCTCCATAGGTAAGAGTGAAATACATTTGGTCATACATCACGTACAGTTTCTTTTCGTCCTCTCCCCTGCTTCTATTTTCAGCCAATACCAGATCACATATTTTTTCTAACTCCGTTTTTGCCAGTGTAGTGCCTGTAGGATTCTGGGGAGTACATAAACACAATAAAGCAGCACCTTTAATATGCGGTGCTATATCTGCAGCAGTTGGCATGAAGTCATTTTCCAAGTGCGCCTCTATTACACAATGCTCACCACCATTCATGTGTGTGTAGTGGTTGTTATTCCACGATGGCACGGCATATATTACTTTATCACCGGCATCAACAATGGCACGGAAAATAGAGTATATCAACGGGCGGCCACCACTGGCTATCTGTATTTCATTGGTAGTATATTCAATACCTTCTTTGTCTTTAATGAAAGAAGCTACAGCTTCCCTCAACGCTAACAAGCCATCACCGGGAGGGTAATTTGTTTGTTTGTTACGATATTCGTTCACGATACCGTCTTCAAGTTCCTGCGGAATAGGAAATACCTGCGGGTCAAAATCACCGATAGTATAATTATATATCTTCTCTCCGCGGTTCACTCGAACAGCTATCTCATTACCGAGACGAACAATCTCCGAACCTATCAAGGTTTCTGCCAGTTGACTTAACTTACTCATATCGTTATACTTCGTATTGACTAAAAAAGGCTTACCTGTGATGGGTAAGCCTCAGTTATTATTATGTTGAACTACATAAGAAATCACGGCCTACCCAATGGTAAATCGTTTAGTATCTTTCTTATACAGCTTTTGTATCATTTCAGTTGCAAAACTAATCATATTTTCAAAAATGCCAAATCTTACTGAAACAGCTCTGCTCTGCTCTTAGGTTTTTTCTCCACCAGCCATTTAAAACGTGGCAACTTCATACTATTAATATCTGCCATTTTTATGGGTGTCATTTTTGTTTTCACATCTTGTTCGTACACTATATTATCGAGCTCCTCATCTTTGAAATGAACCTTCACACGTACACTACTTGCCTCATTTACTCCCATATAAGCGCCATTATCATCTTTGGCATAATATATCGTCTTAGCGTCCGGCTTGACAATCATGTAATCAATATTGCCATTCTTAAAAAATCCAGTCAATGTCCTGCCCTGCACCTGATCAAAGAGTTTAGCTTTAGCAGGGCCAGATTGAGATATCACAAACGCATTATTAGGCACATATATTTTCTTCAGTCTGCTACTATCTAAAAACATCAATATGGTATCACCGGTTATCTGGCTGTTTCTCGACCAGACTATCGGGTTATATATCATTCTTATTGTAGAATCTTCTTGCGTATAACTCACACTATCACAAACACCTTGCAATGAGTCAGAAAAAATACGGACATTATGGTAGCCTATAAAATGCCTGAACTTACTGGTATCAGCAGCTTGTGTATCTGCCTGCACAATCTCCTTTTCTTTCAATTTTTTCTTGCCGGATTTTATGCTTACAGGTTTCATTACTTCCGCATTGGTTACAATTTTATTTCGGTTTGCGGGATATGAAAAGAATGTATCTGCTCTGATAAAAATGCTATCCTTATCATTTACCTGTTTTAATACAGGCTTGACAGTAGCCCACATTATTTTTTTCTTTTCGTTGAAATCAGCCTTACCACAATACAATGTTGTATTTCTTGACGTATCAATAGCTATTACATTACCAATAGCTTTACCATTCCCTGTCTTCCTGTTATGGTCAAGGCTGTCTGCTTCTACATATTGGTCATCATTTAATACTGACGAACGACAAGGGAAATGTGCAATTTGATTTTTGCTATCGTAAGTACCGCAACTGGTGTGTAGTACAGAACTATCGCTTGTTACGACAGACTTACCAAAAAACGTAACTAACTTGGTATCAGTGTTATACCCCATATCGTCAGACGTCATATTATACTGCGGGTCAGTAACAATAACATCTCCTGTGAACCTCGCATTTTTATCCTTCATGTTGTAGACACCCGCATTACTTGATAGCGTAGTAGTGCTGTCCTGCAAAGTCCCCCCCTGGTCATAGGTGCCAATTTTTGTAGAAAGATTATAAGTAGCATTCTCCGACCACAAATGACTTTTACCATCTGTCAGCATCACATTACCTCTCATGTAAGCCATCTTCTGATTGCCTACATAGCGCATATAATCGCTTTCAGCCTGGCTACCCGGTTGGTTCACACGTACATTTCCAAAAGCTTCCACTGTGTTCTTAGACAGGTTGAAATATGCGCTGTCGCAATACATGTATGTCTCCCCTTGTTTCAAACCCACATTACCTATCAGCTTATCTATATCTCCCGAATCTGTCTGAACCACATACAGGTTTTCTATCCCCGGCAATAACTCTACAGGTACTTTATTTGCAGTATCTGCCTTTTTCTGCGCATACGTATTTACAGTGCATAGCATCAGACACAACACAAATAAAATATTCAATCTAAGAGATACAGCCGGCGAGAGCATTAATTAGTGGGTATCTTTATTTTTCTTACCAAAAATAGTGACGTTAATATAACGCGATGGGTGTGCGTTTAAGTCTGCTATCAAAAGGTTTAATGTTTTTAATGTTTCAGAGAGGTTGTTATACAACTGCTTATCATTGACCATCATACCCAACGAACCTTCATTATTATTCACTTTACTGATAACACCTTGCAGTTGAGAAACTGTTGCCTGCAAATCTTTTATAGTTTGTTCCAATGGGGCATTAGCCAGTTGGTTGCTGATACCTTCAGCATTATGCATGATGTTAGTTATCTGCTGATTGTTTGCCGCCAGATTCGATGTAATACTATTTGCATTACGTATCACCGAAGCCAGCTGGTTACTTTCATTATTTAGTTTAGCTGACAGATTTGAGAAGTTCTTCATAGTCACTTCTAAAGCCGCCACACTGTTTTTCAGGTGTTCGCGGGTTTCAGTATTCAGCATATTATTTACACCCAGCATCACAGTGTCCAGCGTAGCCACTACTTTTCTGATATCCGTTATTAACGGAGATATTTCACCCGATAAATTATCCAGCAAGCCACCTTCCTGGCTACCCTGCAATTCTGCTTTATTAGGCAATTCATTGCTTCCGCTTCCGAGGTCTAAGCGCAGGGCTTTGGTGTTCAATAAATCGGTTGCTATTAGTTTTACTGTAGTCCCTTCCATCAGCTTCACCTTTTTGCTAATAGACAGTGTCACCTTTACCTTTTCTTTACTGAATTCAATTTTTGCCACACGGCCTATACCCAACCCCTTTATCTGCACGGGCGATGATGATTGCAGGCCTTGAACATCATCAAAATAAGCATAATATGTATTTTCTCTTGAAAGAAGGCTACTACCTTTCAAAAAATAAAAACCCGCAAAAAATATTAACAACGCCAGGGCTACCAACAATCCAATTCTTGCTTCTTTTGAAAATTTCATACAGGCTGTGTCAATTATATTATCGGGCAAAAATAGTAAATCCCCACTGAAGGGGATTTACTATTAAAAATCTGTTCCTATTGAGAAGTAAAATAAAGGATCCTTCTTACGATTTTCTACATTCCATGCGGCGTCAAACCTTAGGAAATATCCGAAAATCATTGTTCTCAAACCGCCACCATAACCGATACCTACACCATTTTTTTCATCATATATCGTCAATACAACCTGTTGGCTTGCTGCCGGGTTATTAGCAGCAGGTAACGTGCGGTTGTTTACTACACGCTGCGGCAATGGCCACAGCCCTTGCCATGCAGAACCGATGTCGCCAAATGCTACCAATTGCAAATTTTTCAGAATAGACGATTGAATTGGTCTCTTAATAAATGTAGTTAACAGAGGCAACCTGAATTCAGTATTGATGATACCGTATGTATTACCATTGAACGAGTTTTGCTCATAACCACGTACATTAGTTCCAAGTGTTTCAAAAGCATACTTCTCACCTGCCCTCAACGGCACATTGCTGTTGTATTGAGAATTTATCCAGTTATCTACACCACCTACGTGATATAATATTTTCATTTTGCCACCTGATGTAGCACCGACAAATCTTGAAGCCCAAATAAAGTTTTTATAGATTTTCTTATAGTACCTGAAATCAGCACCTATATTATACAAACCGCCTGAACCATCGAGGCTGTACAAATACTCACCAAATATTTTGTAGCGTGCGCCATAGTAAATATTCATTGTTGGTTTAACAGTGTTATCAAACACATATTCAACCCTGCTCATCATCCAGTTCTGGCGTTTGTTTGGCATTTCATATTTCAGGCTCAATGTATCCTGCGCTTTGAAACGCAATATGTCGGTACGATATCCAAGATTCAACCTCAGACTACGCATCCTGTCAAACGGATAACTAACTGTTCCCTGGTATATACTGGTTACATTACGTCCTAACTGTTCATTTACCGTTACAAGGTTACCTAACTGGTCTACATAAGCAACATTATATGTATTACCAGTCTCGGCACGCAAATACAACAAACTCCAGTCTACCCTTCTTTTGGCATTTTCATACTGCATAAAGTAGGTCATACCATTGAAATCAATTGGTAATCTCAGACCGCCTGTTATCCTGTAATTTTCCATCAGGTCATACAAACTAGCTGTGAGCATACCACCCAACTGAGGGTTAATATATCTTCCGCCTGTTTGTGCTACTGCCTGATACTTATTGAAAAGCACTGAATTATCAACCCTCACGCTGAAGAAATCAGGCTTAAGTGCCAATCGGTATGGCTGAGCCTTCATTTTCAGATACTCACTGTCTGCAGCCTGAACAATGTTGATTTCTGCATCATTGTTGTCTTGTCCTATTTTATTTCTTTTGCCCTTATCTCCGGATTCATCTTTAAATTCAGAACGGAATGTATTTCCGTCATTCATATTCACATCTTCTTTTTCGGGCTTTAAGGCATCAGTTATATTTTTATTCTTTTCTGTTTTCAGCAGTGATGTTTCTTCTAATACTTTCGGCACTGCAGCTTTATCTTTCAACAACTGAGGTTTATAATACACTTTATATGTATTACCCACCTGTATCACATCGGTCACCAGCGTACTCAAAGGATTAAACTGGTGTGTTACAATGTTTCTGGAATAATTGGTAACAGGTATCGCCGTTGCAGAATCCATGTTATTTGCTGTACGGTTCAGCAATACGAGATATTGGTTCAATATACCATTCTCATCATACAGGTAAGCATAGTTTTCTGTACCATATTGAATAGGCTGAGCTACGTTACCGCTTGTAACGTGCGACATCTGTATCAGTTGTTTTCTCTTTGTACGTGTGTTATAAAAGAAAACATTCATCGGGCCTGCAGGTAGTTGATTTACGGCCAATGGAACATCCAAATTAGGTTTTGGCCTGTTTGACAGGAACATAATACCACGCCTTGAACCACCACTAATAAATGCAGGTTGCACATCATCCCATGCATCGTTGGTAATGTTTTTCATCTTCGCACCTCTGATGATGAATTCATACAAGTCTGTCTGGCTTTTTTTGATTGCTGAAAAAACAAGCCTGTCGTCATCTTCATTAAATGCCATGCTTAAAGCTCTGTCAAACCTGTTATCAGGTATTCTGTAATTCTCAACTCTTGCAGTGTAAGAATTATAAATTCGGAGCAGAGTAACTCTTCCTCTGCGATATAATACAGCAAGCTTATAACCATTGTTAGACCATGCTACCAGCGGATAATCAGGATCTGCAGGCTCGTTATAGTCGAACTGTCCGCCATCCAGGATAGCAGAAGCTACTTTTTCGCCTCGTGTATTTTTAAGCCATACTTTGTATTCGCCATTTTTCCATGTCACGTAAGACACATCCGAACCCGAAGGAGAAACCTGTACATTTCTTAAAACGGTTCCATCATTAGGGATTTTTATTTCAAGAATATTCTTGGTAGAGTCTGGCATTTCTTCTACAAGATTATCCTTAGCATACATCATTTTATAGTATGCTATAGCAGAGTCATACGTCTGCTTGATGTTTTGCCCCAATGCCATCTTAACACCCTGATTGAGGTTACTTTTTGATTGCATTGCAAACAAAAGGTTTTTCATCTGTGCATCACCATATTTGTCGGCTATGTATTTCCAAAATGCTTTACCGGCTAATTCAGGTTGCTTTTCAGCAAGGTCATAGAATGAAGGTTTGCGTTTACCTTCCAGCATATTCTTCCAGTCACTATTACTTTTGGTATCCCATCCATCTACTAAGTAAGATGTAAATCCATACACTGTCCAGCTAGGCATATTCATTAATACGGCATTCCTAACCATCTCACGGAAATTTTCCCCGAACAACATCCTTTCCATTACAACGCGTGACATACCAGCTCTTGTTTGTCTGCGTAAATCAGCATGCACACCGGTATAATATACTACCAGCTTATCGCCCAATATATCTACTGTACCTGCAGGTATATCTTGTAATTGAGAATCGAATTTGCGGCCAATATTGGTTTGGCGGTATTCATCAAAGTTGTTATACACTATGATTTTGAACTTGTGAGGAAACTCACCACCCATTCTTTGTTCTACTATGCGGATATCATTTTCAACCTGCTCGGCAACATACCTTGCCAGATTACGTCCTGCAGCATCATAATGGTATATTCTGAAATGCTTGGTATCAAAATATTTCCATTCAAACTTCCTGTACTGAATCCTGTTTTGTCCAAATACTTCTACGTTAGATTGGGCTTTCACATACATTGAGCCACTACACAAAAAAAGGGATGTAGCTAAGGCTGTCATGGTAGCCTTGTATGCTGGTCGTAAATTCATATATAAAACAATATTCTTTAAAGTATATGCAATACAATATACTGCTTAAATCGTTAGTTTGCACCTCAAATTAGTGAAAAAACGGTTAGAGATGTTACATATTGAGTGTTTTACTTTCAATGCCTTCCAGGAGAATACCTACCTTATTATAAATGACAAAAAGCAGTGTTGGATTATCGACCCGGGAATGTATGAAAACGACGAAATCGGCTATTTGAATCAATTTATCGCCGAAAATAAGTTAACCCCTCAAGCTGTCATCAATACCCATACTCACATCGACCATATTTTTGGTGTGCAGGCCATGATGGATAAATACAAAATCCCCTTCGGAATACATGAAAAAGACCAGCCTGTTCTCAATGGTGCTGCCGGTGCAGCGATGTTATTCGGATTTTCATTCAGGCACGTGCCTAAACCCGATTTCTATATAAGTGAATCAAAAAACCTGGCATTAGGAGATGATGAACTGGAAATAAGGTTCACTCCGGGTCATTCTCCCGGCAGTATAACCTTTTATTACCCAAAAGCCAATTGGGCCATATGCGGTGATGTGTTATTTAATGGCAGTATCGGCAGAACAGATTTACCGGGTGGCAATTTCGATACACTCATCAACAGTATTCGTTCTGAATTATTCACTATGCCTGCCAATACCATCATTTATAGCGGACATGGACCGTCCACTAACATTGCACATGAAAAACAATACAACCCTTTTTTGAACGCCTGATATTTTAACAGTTCCCACAGGCATTTTAACGCTCCTTTGACACCTTCGATTTTGAGTCCATTTTAATTTAGCTGCAATTAAAAAATCGCAGCTTTATGAAAACATACGTTCTTTCTGCAATGATGTTGTCTCTGACATTAAGCGCTACACAGGCAATAGCTCAGAACAACCCATCCAAAAAATCAAAAGACATTAAATCTGAGGAGACCATCATTATCAAAAAAGATGGTAAGACAAAACACACAACCGTTGAAATAAAGGACGGTGAAGTTTACATCAATGGTGAAAAAGTTGCCAATTCTCATGACAATGGGAATAATACTCAAAAGATAATAATTGAAGATGGCAATGGGTCAGGACGTTATTTCTTCGGCGACAATATGCCAATGCCTAAAAAGGCTATGCTGGGAGTATATACAGAAGCAGATAAAAATAATAATGGCGCCAAAATCAAAGATGTAATGCCTAACAGCGCTGCCGATGAAGCAGGCCTTGTTGCCGGTGATGTGATTACACGCATCAACGATAAATCAGTTGCAAATGGTATCGCTTTAACTGAAGCTATTGCTCAAAAGGAACCAGGCGAGAAAATTGATATTACTTTCCTTCATAATGGCAAAGAAAAACACACTGAGGCCTCATTGTCTAAAGCATCTCAACAACCATTAGCAAGGTCTTTCAACTTCGATTTTGGCAACAAAGATTTCGATTTCAGCTACCCAATGCCTAACCCGCATTCAGTTGAGTTAAATGATGATTTCTTTGCGCCAACACCCAAGATGGGCGTGACTGTTGAGGAAACAGAAAATGGCTATGGTGCAAGAATATTAAACGTAAAGCCGAATTCTCCTGCTGAAATGGCTGGATTAGAAAAAGGGGATGTGATAAAGAAAATGGACGACGAGAAAATATTATCGGTTGATGATTTGCAGTATCACATTCAAAATGCCCCAAAGAACGAACACATCAAACTGCAGTATAATCGCAATGGAGAAAACAAAACTACTGACATTGTCTTTCCGAAACCATCAAGAAAAAAGGATTTATAGTATAACTACATATAAAAAAGGCGAGACTAACATCTCGCCTTTTTTATGAATGCACAATTAATTCTCTGCCATGTAATATTGGCACTACAGGATGCAAATCAGGAGTGGCACAATACTCCATGTCCTTTTCCAGGCCATATGCAGATAGCCTTTTAAAATGGGAGCTGTTTCTTAAAAAATCAATCGGGTTGCTTTCTGCAGAATGTTCGTACAGATAATTCGCAGCTCTTGCACTATCACAATTAATAGAAAATTTGTCTTTAAGTCTGTTCACAACAGCTCCTGCAAATAAAGTGTCTTCAAGATTAAACCTGTCTTTCCACGCTGCACATCCCAACAGTACATTTTTACCCTGACTTATCAGAAACTCACATACTGCACTAAGATTCAAAAAAGAACCTGTGATGATGGTAGCAGGATGCTCTATCATATGTAATAATCTGGTACCATTGGTGGTTGTTAGTACCAATGTTTTTCCTTCCACAAATGTTCTCGGATACTCTGATGGTGAGTTGCCAAACTCTAGCCCTTCAGCCACTTTACCGTCTCGTTCTCCTGCTGTGATGCTGTTTGCAGTTTGCTTGCCCAGTTCAATACATTCTTGTACACTGGCCACGGGCACAACACATTTTGCACCATTATGCAGAGCCGCAGCAATGGTAGATGTAGCCCTGAAAACATCAATAATCACTACAACAGAACCCTTTGTATCATAAAGATGAAGCAAAGCGGGAGATAAACATACTTCTAGTTTTGGCAAATCTTGTGTCATCTTACTACTATAAATCAGCTGCAAAATAAACCAAACTCTTCAGAGCTGGTATCAAAAAAAATCGCCACCGTATTGGTGGCGATCAATCTTATTGAAAAGTGGATTAGTATACCCACATATCATGCTCTTTGTTGAAGATTTGCTCGTTAACTTTATTGCCTTCATATAAAGCCTCCAGATTCGTCATACCCTTCTCTTTGAAAGTAAGGTCGAATGGATTGCTAACTTTAGTAACCTTGCTTGCAAAGTATCTGTTTTGGAAGAAATCATACCATGTCATGCGAGCCATGTCATTATCAGGATTGAAAACCTCATACTGGGCAAGCATTGATGTGATCTCAGGATAGTATAACCAAAACACAGGTTGTGAGTTACGGTACGTACCATCATCGTTATATACGTCCCTGATAGGAGCTATACCAATGATTTGGCATTGCATACGGCCAGTATTTCTGTCGATATACCAATCTTCTTTCACGCGGTATTTGGTAACAGTTTCAGGGTCAAATTCACGCTGTTTGATAACAGTTTTCTCTTTACCTGTTTCAGGGTCAACAATCGTAAATGTATCGGGCTTACCAATCATTAATTGAATAATTGCTTCCTGAGTGAGGGCAGAAGTAAAGCGATCATCCATATTAGAATATGCCTTCACTTTGCCTTTTTTAACTGCGTCAAGAATAATTTCTATAAAGTATCCTCCACCTGTGTAATCATCACCGGGATAACGGAAAGCCATATTCTGCTTTTCGCGGATATCAATCTCACGCCATACCCTTTTTTTCATCATGATGTCAGCCTCGCGAACATATTGAGGAGCTAAAGGTGTATTTGTGTGCGGTACACGATCATACACACCATCTCTTACTAAAGAAGGTTTCCAACCATCAGTAACACCATCATAACTATTGAAGTTACTTACTGGGTCTGATGAATTTTGTGCAAAACCAACACTGCTTACCATTAGTAAAGCTGCTGAAGCTGCCACTCTGTATATTTTAAGAACACTCATAAACCAGGTACGATTTGCTTAATTTATAAAGTTAATATTTTTATCTTAATGTCAATGCTATTGCGTTCAAACTACGGGTAGTCCTATCAGGTCCAACAGCCTTAATTTCGTCAATAAACACCTTATCACCAGGTTTACACCTTGCAATAGCTTCTAATACTTGTTTGCTATTTTCAAATTTAGCACCTGTAACAGGGTAAGGACCTATAGCCTCGCCGCGTTTGGGTACAACACTGAATTGGAATGCGGTTACAACGAAACGAGCATCGAAGTCGAAATTATCTAAAGCAGCCAATACACCTATTTGCGCTTTGAAAACGTTAGTGAATATAGGAGCACTACTTACACCACCTACACGGGCTACAGGATCTGGGATACGTTTTACACGTATTTCCTGTCCACCCACTCTTTTCACTCCGTGGTCGGCAGTTTTAGCCATGATGTCAGCCATTATTTTACCTGGAGTAGTAACCATAATGTTGAACTTACCTTTAGCATCACCCGCTGTAACATTAGCACCCGGAATGTTCAAAGAAACATCCTCTAATGAATAACCCGCAGCTGATACAGTTACAGGATTAGGTACACCAATATAGAACACGTTCATCTTGTCTAACTGCATAGAAGCACCTTCAGAACCCACTACATAACTGAATTCATATGGACGGCTTTCTGTACGACCACCCATATCAAGAGTTACTGTACCGCGTACTTTTTGTTCGCCTACACCACTGGCATTAACTTCCCATGAAGCCAAACCATTTTCAACTTTAGTAACGTGACCGCTGCTAGATGACACTGTAGGATTAACAGCTTTATTATATGCAGCCAGCATAATGCTTGCTTCAACTTTTTGGCCAGCTAACACATAGCTATTCTTAGGTACAGCTATAGCTTGTATTTCGTCAAATTTCACCTGAATATCACCAGCTTCTTTAGCTAACTGATTAACTACGGCTGCTTCACTGTTTCTAATGTCATTTTTGAATTTTGACAGCAAGGTTACAACCGCCATTGTAGGCATATTGTAGAAATAACCTGTAGCCCAATCACCCTGAGGATTATTATCTGTTTTTTCAGGATTAGCAACCTTAATAGGCATATCATTTTCAAACTGCTTCCTTACATCCGGGCTTACAAGGCTTAATAGTTTGGCTTTAAGATCTGCTAATTTCTTCTTGATCTCATCACCACCCTTTTGTTCTACCAACAAACGTGTGCTCGCATCAATATTATCTTTACGCTTGATGTCTTTTACACCGTTTTCTTCTTCATAGCCTCCTGATTCTTCAATCACTTTTTCTTGCCATCCGTCAAGATATTTGATCATTTCTTCAGCTGCCTTTTTAGCTTCTTTAGCCTTATCGTTAAATGGCTTTACACGAGCTTCCTGGCCAGTCTGATGCTCCTGATCTTCCAGCGCTTTATAAGTTTTATCATTCTTCTCTTTGATAGAACTGTTTGACGCACTGATACTAGCATTAATTGTTTGGAACGCATGCAGAATTTCTGAAGACACGTTCAATGCCAGCATCGCCGTCAGTACCAAGTACATCAGGTTGATCATTATCTGCCGAGGCTCCTTAGGTATGGACATTCTTTAACTTTTACTGATGTTAAAAATTTAATTAATTCTAAAGATTCTCAACTTATTAACGGCCTTGCATAGCAGCAAGCATGTTACCATATATTTGGTTCAATGTTGTTAAGTTCTTAGACAACAATGCTATTTGCTCTTTAGCAGCTACTGCATCTGTAGCACTTGATGCCATGGCATCAGAAGCACTTACCAAGTTGCTGTAGAATTTATTCATAGCTTTCAGGTGGTTGTTAGCATCCTGAAGTTCTACTTCATAAATCTGGTTTAAAGAACCTAAATTTCTTGACAATACAACTACTTGTTCATGGAACTTAGCAGTATCATCAGCAGCATTGTTGAATGATGCCATTGTATTAGAAGCACCAACAAATGTATTTTTCATTTCGCCCAATGCACTTGCAGCTTCGCGAGCACTCTGAGAATATTCACCAGTTGCAGCTGTAACGTCAGAAATATCTTTGATTTGTTCAACAACTACACCAAAACGCTGGAAGTTTTCACCAAGCTTACGGATATTAGCCGGAGTCAGCATAGCATCTTCCATCATTTTATCCAATGAAGCTCCCGGAGATATTTTACCTGCAGCAGAATCGAAAGTAGTTCCTTTACGGTATGCTTCTACGTGTGGATTTTCATCAATATTTGGGTAGAAACGTTCCCAGTAATAGTCTTTGTGGGGCGGGAGCAAACCAAGCATCGCAAAGATGAATGCTTCAGTAAGCATACCTGCTGTCAACATAGGACCCGCACCATTCCAGTGCTGAATTTTAAATAATGCACCCAACAATACCACAGATGCGCCGAAACCAATGATAAGGTTTTTGATGTACTTACCCTGTTTGGTCTCAAAAAACAGTGCTAATGAATTCATCGTATTAAATTTTCTTAAGAGTTTTAAAAATAATTTCGTTTTCTTTTCTATCTACTATTATTAACGTCTGTTAGTTAACGTATTAACGTCTGTTAGTTAACGCAGGGAATATTTCCTGATAAATACAACGGAAACCGATGTAAGCTTTTGCAGTATCAGCATATTCATAATCGCGAGTACTGTTCTGAAGATAGAATGCAACATCCCTCCAGCTACCACCGCGAATAACTTTACGTTTCATCCACTGAGGATCGCTTTCGCGCATTTTATATTCAATATTAGGGTTGATATCCGCAACTGTCTGATAAGCTACGGCAAAATAAGAAGAGCTTGTCCATTCTGCCACGTTACCTGCCATGTTATAAAGACCGTAATCATTAGGCCAGTAACGGTCAACAGGTACAGTATACAAACCGCCATCAGCAGCATAGTTACCGCGTTGAGGTTTAAAGTTAGCCAGATAACAACCTTTCTTGTTTACAAGGTATGGACCACCCCAAGGGTACGGAGACTCTGTACGGCCGCCGCGAGCTGCCCACTCCCATTGCATTTCGTTAGGCAACCTGAATTCGCCTTCAAAGTACATTTTGTTCTTTTCGCGGTCTTGCTTCCACAGCATAGTACGCCAGTTACAAAACGCCTGAGCCTGATGCCAGTTAACACCTACTACAGGATAATTATTGAATGAAGGGAACCAGTTGTATTGCATAGCAATTGGTTCGTTGTATGAATAAGTAAGTTGCCTTACCCAAACTGTCGTGTCAGGATATATAGCTATATCATGTACCTCTTTAAAGTTATTACCTGATTGGCTTGGGTTAGCTACATTTTCTCTGTAGTTATATACCTCGTAGTGGTATACTAACTTAGAGTTAGCATATTCCTTTTTACCCCAACCTGTTTGTTCAGCAGGAGTATACAACTGAGCCAACTGATCTTGCAGGTCAGCATCTTTCCAGTTTATCTTCTTCGCCATGTCCAAACGCTGTCCACCATTAGGGTCGTCTATAACGTCACCCAAAATCTGGTGTGCCGTAGAGTCACGTACCCATGTGGTAAATTGGCGGTACTCCGCGTTAGAGATTTCTGTAGCGTCCATGTAAAAGCCGGTCAATTGAGAAGTACGTATCATCGCGTCATTCTTTCCGCGAACATCTTCATCGCTAGCTCCCATTTTTAACACTCCGGAAGGAACATACACCATACCAAGCGGAACTGGCGGCCTGTAGGTCATCTGGTTGTAATCTCCAACAAGCTGGCCTCCGTTGCCCGGTTTTCCGCAGCTGGCAGCTAATGCGAGTAATGCCACAGCCGAGATCTTCAGGGAAAGTTGTTTCATACTACTGTTGTTATTGTTTTTGCTATTAGGCAAATAAAGTAAATTTTTTAGTCCGCAGGTACCTTTCCTGCAAAACCGATGCACAATATTTAAAGTTTTTTCCAAAAATGCAAGTCTCAAAAAAAAATTTGTTAAGAATTTTCAAGCTCCTTTCGGTTAAAGGGAAATCAAAATACGTCTTTTATTTCATTTATGCAAATACGCCAAAACATCAGCTGGCAAAGGCATTGGCGGCATACAACTTTCCTTGTCGCAAACATATATCATTTCTTCACCTGTCGAAAATTTGCCTTTTAGCAAGGGAATTTCAGATATTTCTTTTTGTGAAGTGACTATTACAACCTCAGGAAGAAAATATTTGTTCAAATCCCTTGCATTTTCTGTCGCTTTTTGCCCTGTACATACTACTGTTTTAAATCCGCTTTCCCAACGCTGCACCAACATCACCCAATAACCAAACGATGTAGGATAGCGCGATACGTTCTCAGCCATTTTTTGCAGCATAGAATACGCCTGTTCTACGTAAGCCGTTTTTTCAAAACACAAACCTAATACCAGCAGATTGTGCGCCAGCACTGCATTTGCTGATGGTGTAGCTCCATCATAAACTTCTGTCTTTCGTACCGGAACATCATGATTATCAGCAGAAGTGTAATAACAAAAATCTCCATCCTCTGCTAAAAAGTAAACTGCAATTTGCTCCATAATACCGTCAGCCATTGTAAGCCATTGTTCATTGCCTCCTGCCGAGCTGAGCTGTATGCAAGCCTGTGCCAGATAAGCCAAATCATCAAGGTTAGCCGGTATTGTTGCCTTCCCTGCTTTGTAGCTATGTTTCCAATCACTACCCTCCCGATAATATTTAACCATCTGGTTCATGTGCTCTTCAGCTATTCTGATGTAATCCTTGTTCTCCAATGCTTTCCCGGCTTTTGACAAAGCAATACTCATCAATGCGTTCCATGATAACAGGCATTTATCGTCTGTACCCGGCCTAACCCTGCTTTCCCTGACTTTCAAGAGTTTTTGTATTGCTGCAGCAATACGTTTATCCAACTCGTCCTCTGTTATTCCTGCTTCTGATGCTAATTGCGCCTTGTTTGCTGCTACATGAAGGATATTGGTGTGCTCCCAATTACCACTTTGAGTAACCCCCCAATATTTTGCTACGATTTCATCGCCTATCAGTTCATTCCATTCCGCCCATGTCCACGTGTAGTATTTACCCTCCTCACCTTCACTATCAGCATCTAAAGCACTGTAATACAGTTTTTCTTTGTTTATTAACTCTTGATTAATAAACGTAATTGTTTTTTCAATTATTGTTTTATAATTATTTTTTTTTGTTAACGCATAGGCATCACTCAAAACACTCACCAAAAGGGCATTGTCATACAGCATTTTCTCGAAGTGCGGCACTAGCCATTTATCGTCGGTCGCATACCTTGCAAAACCACCCGCCAGTTGGTCGTAAATACCACCCTCTATCATTCTGTCAAGGCTTAATAATGCCTGTTGTAATGCTGCTTCATTATGGGTATATCGGTAATGCTCTAAAAGGTAGCTGATAACCATAGTACCGGGAAATTTTGGTGCTCTGCCAAATCCACCATTGACAGTGTCTGCCTGCTTCAAAATATTGGTGGCTATCTCTCCTGTTATACCATCTTTCCATGCCTTTCCTGTACTGCTAATTGCAGGTCTGGATACCTGCTTCAGGTACTGCAGCATCTGCTTACTCTGTGCATCAATTTCATCAGGCTTATGCTGCCATATATCATTCATGCTCTCCAATACCTGCCTCCAAGATGCCCTGTTATACATGGGCTTAGGCGGGAAATAAGTACCTCCATAAAACGGCACACGTTCGGGGGTTGTAAATGCATTAAGCGGCCATCCTCCACTACCAGATATTGCCTGTATAGCATCCATGAAATAGTGATCTACACCCGGGTGTTCTTCCCTATCTACTTTTATGTTGATAAAGTGCGTATTCATGTAGGCAGCTGTTTCTTCATCTTCAAAGCTTTCGTGCTCCATCACATGGCACCAGTGGCAGGCAGAATAACCTATGCTAACTAAAACAGGCTTATTTTCTCTTTTCGCTACCTCAAAAGGTTCATCGCCCCAGGCATACCAATCAACAGGATTATTAGCGTGTTGCAACAGGTACGGGCTTGATTCATGTATCAATCTGTTAGGCATGTTTAAAGGTAGGCAATTGCTTGTGAGAAAGCATAAAACAAAACTGCTCCGACAATTGTCGGAGCAGTGGAGAATATATTTCTTAACCTGTTACTTTTTCATATCACCGAGGTATTTCTCTAATGCCGAAACCATAGACGGAGCATTAGGTGCAGGTGCTTTTACATCAAGCCTTAAACCAGCATCTTCTATAGCTTTAGAGGTAGTTGGACCAAACGCGCCAATCAAAGTGCCATTCTGTTTAAACTTAGGGTCGAATTCAAATAATGTCTGCACACTAAAGGGGCTGAAAAACACTATCATATCATAGTGGTCTTTCATTACAGTTGCAATATCATTTGATACTGTGCGGTATAAGGTAGCTTCTGAGAAAGCTATCGAATTATTAGTAAGATATTGTCCGATGTCATTCTTGCCGTTATCTGCAGTTGGCAGTATAAACTTTTCGTTGTGTTTATGCTTACCTATTACCTCAAGCAAACCTTCGGTGCTGCCATCGGCCGAAAAGAAAACCTTACGCTTGCGATACAGGATAAACTTCTGCAAATACAAAGCAACTGCTTCTGTGATACAGAAGTATTTCATTTCCTGAGACACTTTTACTTTCAGCTCTTCGCAAATGCGGAAGAAATGATCGATAGCATTACGGCTGGTAAAAATGATAGCAGTATGTTCAGGTATATCTACGCGTTGCTTACGAAAATCTTTACCGGCAAGGCCTTCAACACGAATGAACGGATGAAAAGCAAGCTTTACATCGTACTTCTTTGCCAAATCGAAATACGGAGATTTTTCCGTTTCAGGCTTAGGTTGGGTAATGAGTATTGCCCCAACTTTATTCTGTTCTTTTTTACCTGTGCTCTTCGCTTGTGAACGTTCAGCTTTTGCCATATTTGGGTTACACCGGGATATTTTGGGGGCTTGGTTCTTGGTGGAGAATTATAGTAATTCTTTCACTAAAAACTTCGCCAGCACTGCCAAAGGCAATAATTCCGAGGCGCAAAGGTACGTAAAAAAATGAAATTTGCTGTATTGAAAGAACGTACCGAATACCTGCCATGAGCGGATATACCTGCTGATAAATAGTACAGCAATCAGGCAGGTTGAAACAATGATTACAGGTCCGGCAAATGCAGGGCCAGAAAAAGCAAGAAAAAGGTCTACCGGAAACAATACCAATGCTATAATCTTATTGATAAGAAATATGTTGAATATATAGTGTTCTGTTATATCATCTATCTTAAAAACCCAACCACTAAATTTTATAACGAGGTATTTGACCAGGTAAATACAACCCATACCTGCTATGATTGCAGCCATCATATAGCCGGGTTCATTGAAATGGTGTCGTTCCGGCACTATCGCCAGCATAACATAATACAGGTAAGCCCCGGACACTACAACAAAAAACAGGTTCATCACAATATTCGCTAACCCCGACACCTCCAGTTGTTCTTTTGCTGCCCTTCCTTGCCCGGGGTTGCGCATAATGCGCCACAGGTTATCAAAGTATTTGGGTGTTGTATACCTCAATGCGCCTAATATCAATGCCAGCACCAGCAACAGGTAAAAATCAACAGACTTATCCTCCATCAGATGAGGGCGCTCTATGGCATAAATAATGTTATCTGTTCTTAAAAAGCCGTTTTTCAACAGCATACTGTCAACGCTTGCATTGGCAGCAGTAGATATTGCAGACTTATCAGTTACAACACCTATAGCATATTGTGGCAGCTTAACTTTTGAGGATGCAGTATTGCTATAGAGCATCGCAACAAACAAAAAGATTATTAGGACAAAAGAAAAGCGCATGGTTGCAAATGTAGCTAACGAACAGTCATTAATGATTCTCAAGATTCAATAAACGCCTCATTTCGTTATAAATAATTTCCAGTTGGGGCTTATTTGCCTCTTTACAGCGCTCTAATGCCAGCGCCCTCGAAAGCCTGAAACATTTTTTCAGCGTCGTCTCACAGGTAATATCCATGTCATAAGACATCGCTTTTGCCCATTGATATTTGTACTCAGGTTTTACTGATGCAGAAAACAAAAGTTCTACTGCAGGGTCAGGGCTATTCTGAATATACTCCCTGCACATGGCACCTAAATGCTGCAACAATTTTTTGTCTGCTTTCATCAGCATTTTACTTACCAGGAAGATATAAAACGGACGCGTGTCTTTATTCTCAGTACTCATACTATCAGCAATAGAGTATGTAACAGCATTATCTGCAGCTTGCATTTTACCGGAATGATAATCTTTTGCAGCCTGCGATACATTAGGCAGCCCCATGTAATATACCGTTGGCTTTAATGCCTGTGCATCCGCAGTCGTTACAACACTGCACCAAAACAATATGCTTAGGGAGACTTTAAACATTAATTATCCTCTGAAAAACTATACTAAAAATAACATTAGCCTGCGAAAACCAATATATTCAAGACAGATTTTTTACAAATTCATATTAATGCTATCAGCTTACCTTTGCGCTTTAATTTCCTCTCGTTGGCTGGCATTTATATTCATATTCCTTTTTGCAAACAGGCTTGTACGTATTGCAATTTTCATTTCTCTACTTCTCTAAAAATGAAGGATGAATTACTTGATGCAATACTTTATGAAATAGCGTCACAAAAAGGTTATTTGGGTAATGCTTCTATCGAAACCATTTATTTTGGCGGCGGCACACCTTCATTACTCTCTGCCGATGAAATAAGCCGTGTCCTCGAGTCTGTACACAAGCATTACAATATATCACCCGATTTTAAAGAGCTAACACTGGAAGCCAATCCCGATGACCTTACCAAGACTTACCTGAACAGTATTAAAAATCTGGTAGGACGATTAAGTATCGGCATACAATCTTTTAGGGATGAGGATTTGAAATACATGAACCGTGCCCATAATGCACAGCAGGCAGATGCAGCAGTTAAGGCGGCTCAAGATGCAGGCATTACCAACCTCACTATCGATTTGATTTACGGCACACCCGGATTATCTGATAAAGACTGGTTGCATAATCTGTCTATTGTAAAACAACTACAGGTACCACATTTCAGCTCTTATGCATTAACAGTTGAAGAAGGCACTGCGCTACATCATAACATTGCTAAAAAGAAAACTACGCCCGTTGATGCAGAACAATCTGCTGCACAATTTGAGATATTAATGGAGCAGGCCCCCACAATGGGTTTTGAACAATACGAAATTTCCAATTTTGCATTACCCGGCAAGTATGCAGTTCATAACACCAATTATTGGAAAGGAATACCTTATTTAGGTATCGGCCCTTCTGCACATTCATTCAACGGCACATCACGCAGGTGGAATATGGCCAACAATGCTTTGTACATCAAAGGTATAACGGACAATCAAATCATTTACGAAGAAGAAGTTCTCACTCCTACCCAACAACTGAATGAATACATCATGACTTCGTTACGCACTATGTGGGGAATGGACTTACAAAACATTGCTGCAAAATGGGGAATCGATTATAAAGATGCAATACTAAACAATGCACAGCAGCACATCGCAATGGGCAATATGGTTGAAAAGGAACATCATCTTATCCTTACCAATAAAGGCAAACTATTAGCAGATGGCATAGCTGCCGACTTGTTTTTCTGATATGCATTAAAATGCCCCAACTAATTAATCCGCGTAAGTTATATCGCGGTGTAATGTCCGCTGTTTCTCACCATTGTAGTAATGTGTATAGCTTGTAAAATTTCCGTGGGTATCGTATGTATACGTAAAGGTGTCAATCATTTTTTCATAATTAGATAGTGAAGGATTAAGTTTATTATAATTAGGCGTCCATTGTTCGATTACTACCTTAACTGGGTTACCATGTTCATCGTACGTAAAAACATTTTTCGACTTCGTTATCCCATCTTTATAAACACTCTCTTTAGTAACGGTTTTGTCTGCATTGTACCTTATACTTTTTACCCAGCCCGATACACCCTCACTGTCATAGCTTTTGATTCTTATCACTCGTCCTTGTTTGTCGTAACTATAAACAGTTTTACTTGAAGGCGTTCTATCAATATATGTCCATGTAACGTCTCCATTTTTCTCTGTTCTTAATCTGTATTTACTAACCTCTTGCGTTACGTCATGATATGTCACTTTGATACTTTCATCATTCAGGTTTTGCTCTACAGAGCGCATAATATCATGCTTACCCCATGTATATGTTTTTATAGTCCTTATACCCTTTTCGTAATCATAATCTATACTAAATGGCGCAAATATCTCTCCAACTTTTTCTCGTTCTTGCACCATATAACCTTTTACTTCTTTCACTTTTCCATTAAAAGCAAGCGCATCAGGATAGTATAGATCTTGCGCAATGCACAAAACAGGTATTAAACCGAGCAGTAATAAAAGTCTTGTTTTCATAAGTATATATTATTCAGTGTAAGTGATATCGCGGTGCAAACTCCATTGTGGTTTATCATCCCAGTAATACGTAAAAGAGGTGAAATTACCGCGCTCATCATACTTGTATGTAAGGCTATTAGTATGATATACCTCATTATCATCTAAATACTTATACACGTCCTTTACAGTATTCCCATGCTCATCTTTGGTTTGTTTGCTCTGTGCAGTTAATACCCCTTTAGCATTTCTCACTTCAATATTTAAACTGTTATCATTATCATATTTTATGTTTCTATCACCCTGAAATTTGCCATCAATATATTCACTGATTTTTATAACCCGTTTCTGTTTATCGTAATGGTATACAGTTTTTTCAGAGTTTGACCATCCTCTACGTGTAGCTGTTTTGTTACCTTTCTTATCATAAGTTATAACATACTCATCCAGTCTACTTAATGAAACCAATATCGGGAAACGAAATACTCGACTCTCATCGCCAAGCTTTTGCTCATAGCTTTGCCATTCATGCAGCTTTTTTATCTGGTCAAAAGTCTTGATTGTTCTCGTTCCTTTGTCGTAATCATAAGAAACAGTAAAAAAACTCGGATTTATCGAACCTATTTCATTCCCTGATTCATTAACAATAAAGCCCTTCACTTCCTTCACCTTACCGTTAAAAACAAGTGGGTCGGGGTAGGAGTTATCCTGTGCTATGGCATTAGCACATGCAGCAATCACAACCAACAACAATGAGACTACTTTTTTCATAACAAGGCATTTTAGGCTACCTAAATATACAATTTACTTAATATTCAAAGATTAAAATCCAAGGCTGGGAATGCACCTAAATATATTTATTTAACATCAATTTTAAGTATATTTGCTATATTAATAACGTTCTTTGAAATACTGTAACCGAGCGAAGCGAGCTCATGAGCATACCTTTGAAAAATCATCAATCAAATGCGAATAACTACAATCCGCAACAAATGACAACATTTCACAACAATATCCCAAAGCAATTATTGAAAATCAATCAATTAGAAAAGAAATAGAATTAATGTTCGATTTTTCGCAACAAAACACAACATTTCGCAACAACCGAGCGAAGCGAGCTCATCGAGGCAATTGAAAAGACATAAATGACGAGATATTTTAGAACAAAAAAATAAGGCCCTCTTTCGAGAGCCTTATAGTATAAACAGTTAGTTACTACTAGTAACGATAGTGTTCAGCTTTGAACGGACCGTTCTTAGAAATACCCAGGTAGTTAGCCTGTGCATCAGTCAGTTCTTCCAGTTCAACACCGATTTTAGCAAGGTGCAAACGAGCTACCTTCTCATCCAGGTGTTTAGGCAACACATACACTTTGTTCTCATAGTTGCTGTGGTTGTTCCATAATTCTATCTGAGCCAAAGTTTGGTTAGAGAATGAGTTACTCATTACAAATGATGGGTGGCCTGTAGCGCAACCTAAGTTTACAAGACGGCCTTCAGCCAATACGATAACATCTTTACCATCTATTGTATAAAGGTCAACCTGTGGTTTGATAGTGTTCTTAGTATTACCATAAGCACCGTTCAACCATGCCATATCGATTTCAATATCAAAGTGGCCGATGTTACAAACGATAGCTTTGTCCTTCATCAGGCGGAAATGCTTTTCTGTGATGAGGTCGCGGCAACCTGAAGCTGTAACGATTATATCTGCTTCTTTCACAGCATCAGTCATTTTCTTTACTTCGAAGCCGTCCATTGCAGCCTGTAAAGCGCAGATAGGATCGATCTCAGTAACGATAACGCGGGCACCGGCACCACGCAGAGATTCAGCAGAACCTTTACCTACGTCGCCATAGCCACCTACTACTGCTACCTTACCCGCCATCATTACGTCTGTAGCGCGGCGGATAGAGTCAACCAATGATTCTTTACAACCGTATTTGTTATCGAATTTAGATTTAGTAACAGAGTCGTTTACGTTGATAGCAGGCATTGGTAATGTGCCTTTTGTTACGCGCTCATATAAACGGTGAACACCTGTAGTAGTTTCTTCGCTGATACCTTTGATATGTTGTATCAATTCAGTGTAATTGTCCAATACCATGTTGGTAAGGTCACCGCCATCATCCAATATCATATTCAATGGACGGTCAGCACCACCAAAGAACAATGTTTGTTCGATACACCAATCAGCTTCTGCTTGTGTTTGTCCTTTCCATGCAAATACACCGATACCTGCAGCAGCAATAGCAGCAGCAGCGTGGTCTTGCGTAGAGAAGATATTACAAGAGCTCCATTTAACTTCAGCACCCAAAGCCACCAATGTTTCAATCAACACAGCAGTTTGGATAGTCATGTGGAGACAACCTGCGATACGTGCACCTTTCAATGGTTGAGAAGGCCCGTATTCAGCGCGGATAGCCATAAGACCCGGCATTTCAGCCTCAGCCAGTTTAATTTCTTTACGGCCCCATTCAGCCAGGCTCATATCCTTTACCTTGTAAGGTAATTTGAAGTCAATTTGTGAGCGAGTCATTGTACTCATATCCAGTTTATTTTCAGTTTTAATTTTAAAAGCGGTGCAAAGGTAGCGTATTCCCTATTATTAACCTATTAAATAATATATACTGCACAAAAGCAGTATATATTCACTACAACAAAGTCCTGAACTAATTGTTCTTCAAATAGTCCTGTATTTTCTGCCTGGTGCCGGCAGTGACAGGTACTATAGGCAGGCGGGGAGTTTCACCACATATCTTCATTTCGTTCAGTACACATTTTACACCTGCCGGATTGCCCTCTACAAACAATAAGCGAATGCCTTCAAGCAACTTATAATGCAGCTTCTGAGCATTAGGGTAATTACCTGCCAAAGCATCATTTACCATTGTTGTAAAGTCTTTGGTAAAGCAGTTAGCAGCTACAGATATAACGCCATCCATACCAATAGCTATTTGAGGCAACACCAGGTCATCATCGCCCGACAATACAGCAAAGTGTGCGGGCTTGCCCTGAACCAAATCCATACACTGGCTCATATTACCACTGGCTTCTTTTACAGCCACAATATGTTTGAACTCATTAGCTAAACGTAATGTTGTAGCAGGTAACATGTTAGTTACTGTACGTCCCGGTACATTGTATAGTATGATAGGTTTTGTAGTTGCATTAGCTATTGCCTTGAAGTGCTGATACAGCCCTTCCTGCATCGGTTTGTTGTAGTAAGGCACCACACTAAGGATACCATCAACATTAGTCAAATCATATTCAGCAAGGTTAGCTAATACTTCAGCAGTATTGTTACCACCAATGCCACATACAACAGGTACACGCTTATTACACTTAGATACAATAGCAGCCAATACCTTCTTCTTTTCATCTGCAGTCATGGTAGGAGCTTCACTTGTAGTACCTAATGCTACTAAGTAATCTACGCCACCATTAATAACATGGTCTACTAATTTGTCGAGAGAAGCATAATCTACACTTCCGTCATTGTTGAAAGGCGTAACCAGAGCCACACCTGTACCTTTGAACTGATGCATTATAATATGTAAAAATTAAACCTTTTATTCATTCACCTCGTCATAGAAGCCCATCTTCGAGAACTTCTCAATGCGTTGCTCTATGCGGGTTTCAGCACTTAGTTTATTGAGCTCTGCCAAAGCGCCAAGTAAATAACCTTTCAGCGTATCAGCCATTTCTTCAGGCTTTGCATGTGCACCACCTACGGGTTCTTTTATTACACCATCCACCAAGCCGAATTTGCTCATATCTTCTGATGTAAGCTTCAATTCTTCTGCCGCCTTCTCTTTAAAGTTCCAGCTGCGCCATAGGATAGATGAACAAGACTCAGGAGAGATAACTGTATACCATGTATTCTCCAGCATCACCACTTTGTCGCCTATACCAATACCTAACGCACCACCCGAGGCACCTTCACCTATGATGACACAGATGACAGGCACTTTCAGATTTACCATCTCAAACAGGTTGCGTGCAATGGCTTCACCTTGCCCGCGTTCTTCAGCTTCAAGGCCGGGGTACGCACCCGGAGTATCGATAAGTGTAATAACTGGTCTGTTAAATTTCTCAGCCATTTTCATCAGGCGCAGTGCCTTACGATAGCCCTCAGGATTAGCCATACCAAAGTTGCGTAACTGACGCATTTTGGTGTTGATACCTTTTTGCTGGCCTATCACCATTACAGGCATACCATCCAGTTCTGCCATACCACCCACCATAGCCTTATCATCATTCACCTGGCGGTCGCCATACAACTCTGTAAAGTTTCTAAATATCTTTTCTATGTAATATAAAGTATATGGACGTTCCGGATGACGGCTCAACTGTACCTTCTGCCAAGGTGTGAGGTTAGTATATATCTGTTCTCTTGTCTTTTCTATTGTTAGCTCCAGTTCTTTAATGGCCGCAGATGCATCTACCTGATTCTTAGCTGATGTTTCTTTCAGTTTATTCATCTGGGCGTACAAATCTTCCAACGGCTTTTCAAAATCCAAAAACTGCATAAGCGTTTTATTTAGGGTTACAAAAATACTGTTTTGATTTTTCTAAAAAGAAGATTTGCAAAATTGATAAAATTGCAGTTATCTTTGCAGCCCCAATAACTACTTGGATCGGTAGTTCAGTTGGTTAGAATGCCGCCCTGTCACGGCGGAGGTCGCGGGTTCGAGTCCCGTCCGGTCCGCAAAAGCTACTGATGAACTCAGTAGCTTTTTTGCTTTTATACGTAGATTAATAATATAAGACGGGATTATACTAATGACGCTTTTTTTATTATATTGTGTTAGCGTAAATAAATGACTGATTGGCTGAAATGTAAATTTTAACCAATATGTATTATTTACTTTAACACCAAACCTGGAATGAAACAAAACATATTATTAGTAGAAGACGAAAAGAAGATAGCAGACGCCCTACAGGCAGGGCTGATGGAGGAAGAATTTGACGTATCTGTAGCCTATAATGGGTTGGAAGGCAAAAAGCTCTATCTCAGTAATCACTACGACCTCATCATACTTGACATCAATATGCCGTTCATTAACGGCTATGAGCTTTGTAAAATTATTCGGGAAAATGATAGCCGTATACCTATAATCATGCTGACTGCGCTAAACCTGACAGACAATAAAGTGCAAGGGTTTGATATGGGAGCTGACGATTACATCGTTAAGCCATTTGAATTCAGAGAAATGCTGGCGCGTATCAGGGCTATGCTTAGGCGTGCCGATGCTCAAGTAGAGGTAATGGAAGAAGAGCGCATACTAACTATTGCTGACCTGGAAGTAAACCTGGATAATAAAGAAGTAAAACGAAGCGGACAGAAAATAATACTGACTGCCAAAGAATTTCAATTGCTGGAATACCTTCTGAAAAACAAGGGTAAAGTAGTATCGCGCTCAGATATTGCTAAAGATGTATGGGATATAGATTTTGACACCCAAACCAATGTGATAGACGTATACGTTAACTTCCTTAGAAAAAAACTGGATAAGGACTTCACTCCCAAACTTATCCATACGCAAGTGGGTATGGGCTATATCTTAAAAACAGAGGATGACTAATGCGCATTAAATACCGCATAACTTTCGGATACGCACTTATTGTAACAATCATATTGCTGGCACTGTTCAGCTCTATTTATTTCTATACGGTTAACGACCGTGAGAAACAATTCAGGGCACGTATTCTGAATAAAGCATTCAGCACATCTCAGTTTCTGAAAACTAAAGGAGTAACCAACGATATCATTTATTCTTTTAACCGTAATTCTCACTCTTCGTTATCAAATAAGAGCATCATTGTTTTCGATTCAAAAAATAAGGAAATACTAAGCTATAATGATAATGATGCTGATGAGGTTCATATATCAGCTGACATACTTAGGAATGCACGAAAACAGAGCCCTGTGTTTTTTACATATAAATCTCGTGATGCCGTAGCTCTGGCTGATAATGAAAATATTGTACCCACAGTTATAGTTGTTGCAGCATATGACAACGACAGGGTAGCATGGCTATCTAATCTCAGGTTTCTACTGATTACAGGTTTCTTGGCAAGCCTTCTTATTTTCATCATAGCCGGATTTTGGTTTTCGTCACGTGTAGTAAGGTCTATCAGTAAGCTTACTGAAAAACTTACACAAATTTCTTCAGAAGCATTTTCGGCCAGGTTAGAGACCGGAACAGAAAAAGACGAATTGCAGGAACTGGCTACCACTATCAACAATCTGCTCGACCAGTTGCAGTCATCATTTGATACACAACGCAGATTCATATCTAATGCATCTCACGAGCTAACTACACCGCTCGCTGCTATTTCCAGCCAGTTGGACGTGGCATTGCAAAAAGAACGCACCAATGAAGAATATAAAAAGGTATTCATTTCCATTAAAGATGATGTAAAGCGCCTGGTATTATTACTACGCAGCATACTTGAAATTGCTAAGGCGAGTGGTTCTGTAGGCGGCATTGATCTTACAAAGGTGCGTATTGATGAGTTATTGATGCGTATACCTGTTGAGATGAAAAAAATTAGCCAGCTATATGATGTTAAACTCAACTTTGAAGACTTCCCTGAAAATGAAGGTTATTACATTCTTTATGGCAATGAAGCACTACTATATAGTGCCTTAAGAAATGTGATACACAACGCCTGTAAATTCTCGAAAGATAAATGCGCTAAAGTATCTCTTACCTATACTTATCAAAATATAGTAGTAGAGGTAAAAGATAATGGCCCGGGCATCAGCCCTGAAGAACTTCAGAATCTTTTCCAACCGTTCTTCCGCGGGCATAAATATGAGAACACCCAGATGATTCACGGTACGGGACTTGGCTTAGCGTTAGCACATCGTATCATTGAACTTCATAAAGGTGATATATACGTAGAATCGAAGGTAGGGGAAGGCAGTACGTTCAGCATCTTCCTGCCGGTAGACAGCACCAAAACTTATAAAAAATAAGGGCTGATTATTTCAGCCCTTCTAATATTTTATTGATAGCATTAAAATCGGGTACAAGACCTGTATCTTCCAGTACTTCCGCATAGCGCACAATACCATCTTTGTCTATTACAAACGCAGAGCGTTTCCCTACGCCTTTCATATCATTATACCATTCGGCGTAGATAGTATCATATGCTGTAGATACTTCTTTATTGAAGTCACTTAACAAGGTAAAGTTCAGATTAAGGTCTTCTTTAAAACGCTTATTGGAGAACAACGAATCGACAGATATACCAAATACTGTCGCATTAGTATCATTATAAAAAGTAAGATTATCCCTTACTCCGCATAGCTCTGTGGTACATACGTTTGTAAAAGCTAGAGGATAAAACAGTAATAGAACATTTTTACCCCTGTAATCGCTAAGGGTTACCTTATTCTTATCTGTATCTCTTAATGTAAAATCCGGTGCTTGTTGCCCTACTTGAATACTCATAATTATAGTTTTTGCTAAAGTAAAAGTATATAACACCCTGTCAAAATGAAAAGTTCAAATACAGCAGCATTTTCAATAACTGACAGAAAATCAATTTTCATATAAAATATTTTCATTTTTTATGAAAATTTGACGCAATTTTGTGCCCCCTTGCTCCAATGGCATAAAACATGTTGGTAAAGAGGTAATTAAATAATTCTTTAAATATTTAAATATTAATAAACTATGGCAAACGTAAACATTACACCGCTGCACGACAGGGTGATTGTTCAACCCGCAGCAGCAGAAGAGAAAACAGCAGGTGGTATCATTATCCCGGACACGGCTAAAGAAAAACCACAACGTGGTACTGTGGTAGCGGCAGGTCCTGGTAAAAAAGATGAGCCGATGAGCGTAAAAGCTGGTAACACGGTACTGTATGGTAAGTACGCCGGTACAGAAATTACTATCGAAGGTAATGATTACCTGATCATGCGCGAAAGTGATATCCTGGCAATAGTATAATGCCGTTATTTCAAATTAATTAATCAGTAAATAAATAAACTTAGATATTATGGCAAAGCAACTCTTCTTTAATACAGATGCCCGCAATAAAATGAAGCGTGGTGTTGATATTCTTGCAGATGCAGTGAAAGTAACATTGGGCCCTAAAGGACGTAATGTAGTTATAGAGAAAAAATTCGGTGCTCCGGGTGTAACAAAAGACGGTGTTTCGGTAGCAAAAGAAATAGAACTGGAAGATGCTATTGAAAACCTGGGTGCTCAAATGGTAAAAGAAGTAGCTTCTAAAACAGCTGACGTAGCTGGTGATGGTACTACAACTGCAACAGTGCTGGCACAATCCATTATCAATGAAGGTTTGAAAAACGTAGCAGCAGGTGCCAACCCAATGGACCTGAAACGCGGTATTGATAAAGCCGTTTCTGTAATTGTTGAAAACCTGAAAAAGCAATCTGAAAAAGTAGGTAACGACAATACTAAGATTGAACAAGTAGCTACTATCTCTGCTAACAATGATAACAACATTGGTAAACTGATTGCACAAGCTATGGCTAAAGTTGGTAACGAAGGTGTTATCACTGTAGAAGAAGCAAAAGGTACTGAAACAACTGTTGATGTTGTAGAAGGTATGCAGTTTGACCGTGGTTACCTGAGTGCTTACTTTGTAACAAATACAGAGAAAATGGTAGTGGATTTACAAAATCCATATATCCTTATCTACGATAAGAAAATAAGCACACTGAAAGATATCCTTCCAATACTGGAAAGTGTGGTACAAAGCGGCCGTCCGTTGTTGATCATTGCTGAAGATGTAGATGGTGAAGCGCTTTCTACATTAGTAGTAAATAAATTACGTGGCTCATTGAAAATAGCTGCAGTAAAAGCTCCGGGCTTTGGTGACCGTCGTAAAGAAATGTTGCAGGACATCGCAGCATTGACAGGCGGTACAGTTATCAGTGAAGAACAAGGTTACAAACTGGAAAATGCTTCTATGGCTTATTTAGGACAAGCTGAGAGCATCACTATAGATAAAGACAATACAACTGTAGTAGGTGGTAAAGGTGCAAAAGAAGATATCAGTGCGCGTGTAAACCAAATCAAAGCGCAAATGGAAACTACTACCAGCGATTATGATAAAGAAAAATTACAGGAACGCCTTGCTAAACTGAGTGGTGGTGTTGCAGTTCTTTACGTTGGTGCTTCTACAGAAGTGGAAATGAAAGAGAAGAAAGACCGTGTAGATGATGCATTACACGCTACTCGCGCTGCAGTTGAAGAAGGCATCGTACCGGGTGGTGGTGTTGCTTACATACGTGCTATCGAATCATTAAGTGGCATGAAAGGCGATAACCACGATGAAACTACGGGTATAGCCATCGTTCGCCGTGCATTGGAAGAGCCATTGCGCCAGATAGTAGGTAACGCAGGTATCGAAGGTTCTGTAGTAGTACAGAAAGTGAAAGAAGGCAAAGCTGATTATGGTTTCAACGCTCGTACAGAAACTTACGAAAACATGCTTGCTGCTGGTGTAATTGACCCAACTAAAGTAAGCCGTGTAGCTTTAGAAAATGCTGCGTCTATTGCCAGCATGTTGCTGACAACAGAATGTGTTATAGCAGATAAACCAGCTCCTAAAGAAGCTGCAGGACATTCTCACGGAATGCCGGGCGGAATGGATATGGGCTATTAATACGCATACAAAACTTAAAAATAAAAGGCTGCAAGAATCTTGCAGCCTTTTTCTATTCGAGTTATTTTCTTAATAAAACTCCGGACAAATAGTTCTTGATTTCTGATGTTCAGGATTATTAATTAATCCTGTTTTGATAACACTTATCTCATAACCTCCGCGAAGGTTCGTTGCAGCTTTCAGTTTTGAAGTATTGAAATCATAACTACAAGTAAAGGCCAAATCTTTATAACGCAATTTAACGGTAGGGATAAAAGCATCACCTACGCGATAAAACAAACCACCAAACAAGACAAAATTCATTGCCCCTGTAGCATCCTTAGAATGCCAGCCTAACAGTCCACCCAAAATAGTTTCGTTATAATCTCCTTGCCTCATATAGTTGCCATGCAACTGAAAACTAAATGATTCATTCATTTGCTTACTTGCAGCAGCATTGAAATTAAATCGCATTCCTAATTTAATGCTGTTATTATCAAAGAAAGAATTACGTGGTTGTGTAACGTGATAGCCGGATACACCAATTACATAATTCAATCTGTTCTCTTCTTCTTCACTACCTGCAGAACTATTAAAACAAACTCCGAAACCTAAATCCCAATAACTGAATTTCGGGTTTAATGTATTTTCTCCCGTAGGCGCTGATGCATTGTAATACCCCCCTTGGTACTGATTATCAACAGTCATTTTTGTAGGGTCGAAATTTCGCTGAATATAGCCACCAGTAAAACCTGCAGACAGATATGAATGTTGTCCGTCCTCTAATGATTTGTTATAATTAAGCGCAGGGTAAAATGATATGGTTTGCAAACTAACACTTCCTGCTTTATCATAGTAACCTAACAAACCGACGCTTAAAAAGTCTCCTACTTCATTTATCGGTATTCTTGTTTCTGCATTTACCAGGCCCGTTTGATACGGCTTGCTGATGCTACTCCATTGGTTGCGATATATCATGGCAACTTTATAATCTCCGGTAAACAAACCTGTCAACCCGGGATTACGCAGGATAGATGTTTCATAAAACTGAGAAAAGTGTATATCCTGAGCACGGAGCAATGCAGTGCTCAACAGCAATATAGCTGTACCTATTACCCTGACTATTATTAACCTTTTCATCATCTGACTAACGTTATATCACCCTTAATAGTTAATATTTCTCCCGATTCGCATACGGCTTCTAACACGTATACAAATACATCCGGCGGCAATGTAGCTCCGTTAAATGTTCCATCCCAACCTTCTGTTTTGTTATTAAGTGCGAAACCTGTGCGTTCATATACTTTTTCACCCCAACGATTGAACACTCGGAAAGAGCGCACTTTATCAAGCCCTGTGCCACGTGGATAGAATACATCATTTTCACCATCTCCGTTTGGTGTAAACGTATTCGGAATAAATATTTGGCTGTTATCACACAACACTTTGATGGTTACTTTGTCAGAGTCGACACAACCATGTGTAGTATACACTTTAATTGTGTATTCGGTTGTTTTAAATGGCTTTGCATCAGGATCAGGACAATCGCTACAGCTCAAACTTTCCGCAGGAGACCATTTGAATTTATCAATGAGCTTACCCGTAGCCTGTATTCGTGTAGTGTTACCTGCAATGATAGTATTTTCGCCGGTAGCCGTCACTTCAGGTAACGGGTATACTGTAATTTTTACGAAATCTGTATCAGGTATACATCTGCCTTCATAAGACACCACCATGTATTTATTAGTAGTATGAGGTGATGCGATTGGATATGCTGAACCCGGATTGTCTAAACCATCTGACGGGAACCATACATATTTTTTACCACCGTACACATACAATTGCAATGTATCCTTATCACACATCTCCCTGTCAGGGCTTGTTATAGCAGTTACCTTAGTTTTAATGCCAACTGTTACCGTATCTGTATTCTTACAATTATGTATGTCTGTACCTGTAACTATAAAATCAGTTTTGACATTAGAGAAAGCAGTCGGGTCTGAACATGACAGGCAAGACAGGAACGGATTGGAATTCCATAAATAAGAAACGCCACCAGTTGCATGAAGCTGTGCTGAATCTAATAAACAGATAATTGTATCGGCGCCTGCAGATATGTTAGGCAATGGATAAATCACCAAATCTTTTGTGATGCTGTCCTTACAGCCTCTCGAATTTTCTACATACAATTTTACTGAATAGTTGCCCGGCGCTCCGTAATAGTGAGATGGTGTTCTGAGGTTACTGGTTGTACCATCATGGAAAGTCCATCTCCACAAAATCTTAGGAGAGAAATACGTTTTTGATGTATCCAGTAATGTTACCGTACTGTATTGACAAGGAGCTTCTCCTAAGAAATCAGGCTCAACAGCATCCACTTTAATTGTATCAGAACCGGGTGACAAAGCTTTACATCCTTTTACATCTGAGAAAATAACTTTAGGCACGTAGGTTCCGGGGTTGGTATAGGTGTGCGTCATAGAACCGGCAGTTCCAGTAACAACTGTACCATCGCTAAAATCCCAAACAAATGATGCAACGTTAGTAGTGATACTATTAAAGTTCACAGTTAGTGGTTTGCAGCCTATCAATGGCGAGTAACTAAAAGCTCCGGTATAACCTAATATGTTTACATGTTTTATTATAGAGTCTTTACAACCACGTACATCGCTGGCTACTAATACCACATTATAATAGCCCGGGGTAACAAACAATTCGTTAGGGCTTTTGAACGTAGAATTTGTTCCTGTACCAAAATTCCAATTATAACTAAACGCCTTTGTAGACAGGTTAGTGAATTTCACATAAAGCGGCGGACATACCGCCACAGAATCACTCATAGAAAAATCAGCTGTAGGTTTCACAGTAGTAACTGCCGGAGATACTTTTGAAGTGTCTTTACAACCATGCGCATCTGTAACAATAAGCCTTACATCAAACGAGCCTAATGTGTTATAGGTATGCGTGGGGCTGGCAGTTGTACCTACAGGTGTGAAGTCGCCAAAATCCCAGTTATACGCTACTGCATTAACAGAATAGTTATTAAACTGTACAGGCCCACCCAAACATGCTGTATCTGAAACAATAAAGACGGCCGTTGGTTTGTATACATGTACATAACCGGGTTTGGTAAGCGAGTCAACACAACCTACATTATCTGTAACAATGAGTTTGATATCATAATCGCCTGTCAAATTAAAGGTTTGAGATGCGGTAGTGGCACTCGTTGATATGGTAATAGGTGTAGTAACTGATGCGCTACTGAATGCCCATTTACGATTCGTAATAAAAGCCCCTGCAGGTACCGTGCTTTTATCAGTAAATGTTACATTAAGAGGCATACAACCTTCTATCGGCACTGCTGTATCTGCTACTGTAGGCCATGATACAAAGATGTATGGATTACGAACAATAGAATCTTCACATCCCCAGTCATCTGTTATAACAACCTTTATCTTATGAAAACCTGTTGGAAAAAATACCCTACTTGTATTAACAAAACTATCTGAGAAGAATGTATTATTATCATACCATTTATAAAGAGTTGGAATCCTTCCCGATAAGGTTGCATTAAACCGTACCGTATCTCCCTTACAGACGGCTGTGTCATTCGCCGATAGTGTCATCGATCGTAAGCCTAAATTTATTGGGTATGATACTGTATCACTGCAACCGGACCTACTGTTCCAGGTAATAAGGGTATAAGCATAAGTGCCTAATGCAGGATACTGATGCGTTGGCTCAAATAGTGTTGACGAATCTCCATCTCCAAAATACCATTTCCAAGAAGTAGCTCCCAAAGATCCATTCCTGAATTTAACTTTCGTTGGAGTATCACAAGAAAGTACAACAACAGGCACTGACTTAGGAGAGTCAACAATAATACTATCTACTTTTATTAAAGTATCCATGCAGCCATGATGGCTTGCAATCTTCATTATTGTTATCGTATCAGGATGATTGAATTTGTATGAAATAATTTTTAAGCCTGTTCCGAAATCAGCAATTGTTAATCTCGGAGGGTCATTATAATTTTGAAAAAACTTCCATCTCCAAACAGTATTAGGCGGATTCCCGCTAAGGGTATCGTAAAAATACACATCAGTTTTCAGGCATACATGGTACCTATCCGGCCACATTGGGGGTACAGTAAAGAAAGCTGCCTTTGGTTTTATTCCTACTTTTACTGTAATAGTGTCTTTTGCAACACAACCATTGCTGCCGGTAACAGTAAGTATAACGCGATATACTCCGGTATCAGGATAGGTATATGTTGGGTTAGCTAAAGTGCTATGTACACTGTTGCCATAATCCCAATCGTAGCTGGTTATGGGCAATGGGAAATTTGAACGGCCGGGACCGGGACAGTGAGTATATGCACCAGATGTAAACCTGATTAATCTGCTGCAACCTGAATCAACATCATTATTATTCGCTTTAGCCTCAACTTCTAAATCATAAATCTTTACAAAGTTGTTTTTTACAACTGTATCCTTACATCCGTAAATATTTGTCACCTTTAAACTAGGAGTATAAAAACATTTGCCGGTATAAACATGTGAAGGGCTGGTTGATGGCGAAGTACCGGTGCCATCTCCAAAATCCCATTCAAATGCCGTAATGCCTGTGGTAGTAGTAGGAGTAAATGTTATTAGGGCAGAACCAGGACAAACATTATTAGGATTTATGGTAAAATCGACATTAGGTTTAGGATTGACTATAATGGTTTTTGTAGCTGTTGTAAGGCAACCTGCATAATTGTAAGTTAATGTAACAGTATACGTTCCAGTAGTAGCATATTTGTGTGATGCAACTGGTACGTTGTCATGGGGAGTAAAGTCACCCCAATCCCAATCTACCGAACCGCCGGACGGTGTACCGGTTGCTGTAAGTACTAAAAATTGGTCTTTAACACATACACTGGAATTACCTGATATTGAAACACTTGGGTTATGAATGCATACGTATGATGATCTGGTAATAGAATCTTTACACCCGTTAACATCCGATACAATCAATTTGGGTGACCAGCATTGAGGTGGTGTACCTGTATATGTATGAGAAACTGTTTGTCCAGAACCTACACTACTCGGACCATCTCCATAACTCCAGAAATAGGTAAAGGGTCCATTGCCGGTTGCTGAACCATTAAAAGTAGGTGATACCGTTGTACCGCAACCGTTTAACGGGCTACCTGTGAAACTGGCGGAAGGCGGACTCACAACATTGATATATGATGTTTTTGTAAGACTGGAAATGCAACCATAAGAATTAGTTACCTGCAATGTAACATTAAAGCTACCGGCTGTAGTATAAGTATATGTAGCAGGATTGCCTGTTAACATACTGCCGGCATACCAAATATAGGTACCTGTACCGGGGGCGTTTAATGTACTGGCATCGGTAAAGGTAACAGCTAACGGGGCACACCCGGATGTAGGGCTGGCATTAAAATTAACTGTAGGATTTGGTCGTACTGTGACAGTAGCAGTTTTAGTACTGGATTGTCCACCAGCGCCGTATGCTACAAGTGTTACTGTATACGTTCCCGGTGTATTATATGTAGTGCCCGGACTGGTGAGTGTGCTGCTACCCATACCTGTACCAAAAGTCCAGTAATAGCTAGTGGCACCTGAAGACAGGTTTACAAAACTCACCACAAGCGGAGAACAACCACTTGAATTAATGATACTGAAATCAGCTGTTACAGCTCTTGCAATAAGAGATGAAGCAGAAAATATGATGATGCAAAAAATAACTTTTGCCAGATGACGCAGCATATAGTACAGTGGTTTGGTCAGGCATATAAAGTTAAACAATACTTAAAAGAAACGTTAAAAACGGGGTTTATTTAGCAGCCATTTTAGTGCATTTTAATGTTCATGAGTGAGAAGCGAGATTTTAATTAATTACGAGTTAAAGATTATGTCCTGTAATGCTACAATTAGCAAGGCGTTTTGCTACTTTTGCACTCTTTCTGAGTCATTATGTACCAACCAATATCCAACGAAGAATTAATTCGTATTGCCGATGAATACGGCACCCCTGTTTATGTGTATCATGCTGAAAAAATTGCACAGCAGTACAATAAACTGAAAGATGCATTTAGCAACCACCCTACGCGCTTTTTTTATGCGTGTAAGGCATTGACCAATATCAATATCTTAAAATATCTGAAAAGCCTTGGCGCTTCTATAGACTGTGTGAGCATCAACGAAGTGATGCTGGCATTGAAAGCAGGATTTGAACCTAACGATATACTGTTTACTCCCAACTGTGTAGATTTTAGTGAAATCATTGAAGGACAGAAACTTGGCGTCAACATCAACATCGATAACATTTCGATATTGGAGCAATTCGGTAATAAATTCGGTAGCGGATATCCGGTTTGTATCCGTATCAATCCGCATATAGAAGCCGGTGGCAATTATAAAATATCTACAGGCCATATCGACAGCAAATTTGGAATATCTGTTCACCAGATGCGCCATATAGAACGCATTGTAAAAACAACCAAGCTGCATGTGAAAGGTTTGCACATGCACACAGGCAGCGAGATAAAAGACGCAGATGTTTTTGTTCGCGGGCTGGAAGTAATGTTTGAAATTGCCCGTCATTTTGAACAATTGGAGTTCATTGATATGGGTAGTGGTTTCAAAGTACCTTATAAAGATGGTGATAAGGAAACTGATGTGGCGACATTAGGACAAAAACTGACGGCTGCCATTAAAGAATTTGAAGCTGAATATAACCGAACACTGGAAGTATGGTTTGAACCCGGAAAGTATTTGGTGAGCGAATGCGGCTATTTTATAGTTAAAGCAAACGTCATCAAACAAACGCCAGCTACTGTTTTCGTAGGGGTCAACTCAGGATTCAATCACCTGATTCGCCCTATGTTTTATGACGCTTACCATCGTATCGAAAACATATCGAACCCGACAGGTGCCGAACGTATCTATACCATTGTAGGTAACATTTGTGAAACTGATACTTTCGCGTGGGATAGAGTTTTGAATGAGGTACGTGAAGGTGATTATCTTGTGTTTTACAATGCAGGTGCTTACGGTTTTGAGATGAGCAGTAATTTCAACTCACGCTTGAAACCTGCAGAGGTAATGGTAAAAGAAGGCAAAGCATTCCTGATACGTGAACGTGATGAGTTTAAAGATTTATTGCGCAACCAAATAGAAGTATTATAACTCTATACAATGAAAAGCATTGCAGTTTTTTGCGGTTCCAGTGAAGGCTATAACGAAGTATACAGAGAAGTAGCTTATCAACTGGGTATCGCCCTGGCCGAAAAGAATATTACGCTTGTATTCGGCGGTGGTAAAATAGGGCTGATGGGAGCAATAGCCGATGGTGTGATGCAACATGGAGGCAAAGCAATAGGTGTTATTCCCGAATTTTTGCAAACAAAAGAAGTAGCCCATGAAGGTGTTACTGAAATGATAGTGGTAGATACCATGCATCAGCGCAAGTTGAAAATGCATGAGCTAAGTGAAGGTGTAATAACGCTACCGGGAGGATGGGGAACCATGGAAGAAATGTTTGAAATGCTTACCTGGGGACAATTGGGGCTCCACAAAAAACCTGTAGCTTTATTAAATGTCAATGGCTACTATGACAGCCTGAAAGTGTTGGCGAACAATATGGTGATTGAAGGTTTTCTGAATGAAGACACTAATAAATTACTCCTTACTTCAGAATCAATAGATGAATTATTGACCTTAATGGATGAATTCACCGCACCTAATGTAGAGTCCATACTTAAACAATCAGATACATAGTTTTTACCCGCTTAAGTTTTTATCTTCATAGCCATAAACAGTTCTCATGGCTTTAAGCAGGATATGGTCGGCTTTTATCATTATTGCAATCAGCGTTGCAGCATACAAATGCTTCATGTCTAATGATAAGACTATATTCAGCAGGCTTGTAACAGGTAAAGCCGATGACGCTTACGACACTGTCTACTATCAAATGCAAGGCAACCCTCAAAGTGCAGGGTTTTCATCCGTAGAGGGTTTTAATAAATACATCTCAGGGTTTGGTTATGTACCTGCAGATTCGTTGCATCCTGCTTCTATAATAATAGCAGACAAACCATTACCTGATATAGCTGGAATAAAATCTTACACTTTCTCATCTATTCAGTGGCAACTCACAAGACGCTCTGATGGTATTATTGAAACTTGTAAAACTGCAGTAACGATTTGTATTGGTTTAATTGGCATTATGGCATTATTCATGGGCATGCTGAGCATCGCAGAAAAAGCTGGAGGCATACAATGGTTATCAAGATTGATTGCTCCATTTTTCTCAAGAATATTTCCCGGCATACCCAAAGGCCATCCTGCGTATGGGCACATGATGATGAATTTTTCAGCCAACTTTCTAAATCTTGACAATGCAGCTACTCCTTTCGGTTTAAAGGCGATGCAGAGTATGCAGGAATTGAATAAGGACAAAGAAACAGCATCAGATGCTCAATTGATGTTCTTATGCCTGCACGCATCAGGATTGACGTTGATACCCGTTACGGTTATCGCATGGCGTGCATCTTTGAAAGCTGCAAGTCCCACTGACATTTTCATACCGTGTATGATAGCAACTTTTGCTGCTACACTTGCAGCATTACTGGTAGTATCATTGAGGCAAAGAATAAACTTATTGCAACCGGTATTATTGGCATGGATAGGGGGCATATCATTGATTGTAGCATCATTAGCTGTTTACCTCCGTTCGTTAGACACAGCAGGTATGCAGAATTTTTCAGGCATACTTAGCAATGGATTGATACTCTTGATTTTCCTGTTAATCGTAATTGGCGGCTGGTATAAAAAGATTGATGTGTTTGATGCTTTTGTAGAAGGTGCAAAAGGAGGATTTGAAACGGCTGTGAAAATCATTCCATACCTGGTAGGTATGTTGGTAGCGATTAGTTTATTACGCACAAGTGGCACTTTCGATGTAGTTATTAATGGTATCAAAAGCATATTTACTGCTGCAGGTGCCGACACACGCTTTGTAGACGGATTACCTACGGCCTTAATCAAACCGTTAAGCGGCAGTGGCGCGCGCGGCATGATGATAGACACCATGAAAACACTCGGTCCTGATTCTTTTGCAGGCAGGTTGTCTTGCATACTGCAAGGTTCATCTGACACAACTTTTTATGTAATTGCTGTATACTTTGGCGCAGTCTCTATCAAGAACACACGTTATGCCATCAGTACTATGTTATTGGCAGACTTGGTGGGTATATTAACTTCAATAGGATTATGCTACTTATTTTTTAGTAGCGTTAGTTAGTGGGCTGCAGTATCGGTAGCAGTTGAATCATCAGCATTAACAGGTTCAGTTTCTTCTGCGTCTTCTTTCTCATATTCTGACACCAAGCTATCGTTTTTAGTAAGGTTCACTACCCACTTGTCATCCTGTTTTATAAGGTTCAGTTTCTTTTCGCCTTTTTCCGCTGATGTAGTAAAAGTCACAACTGCTTTATCGCCGTCTTCTTTTACATCTACGATTGTAACGTTGATTTTTTTAGCATTCTGCCAAACAGAATCCGGCTTGGTTGATGCCAGTTGTTTTACGGTATGTAACAGGTCTTTTGTAGCAGGTGTTGCAATAGATTCGGCATTATCATAATTCATGTGTACAAAATCATTCAGAAATGATTCAGCAACCGCCTTAGGTGTATTTGAACGGCAACCTTGTAAGGTTGTTATGGCAAACATTGCTGATAATGTGATAACGAACAGCTTTTTCATATCTTAAGTTTCTAACGGCGCAAAGGTATTTATTTATAAATGACCTTGCAAACCCACTTTGAGGCTGTACTATGGGTAATATTCTCTGTAGCTACATATACTCGACCGAATTTTTCGTTAGGTTTTATGGCTTGGGAATCAGGCAGCACACTATTCAGGCATTTATAAACAAATTCTGTGCAATAAAGTTTATCATCGCTTGATAAATCGAACTGCATATCGAACTTCTTCTTCTGTGCATAATATACCAGCACCTGTTTCTTCAGGTTTTGCTTTTGTGTATCGCTCAAATCATACCTCAAGATGGCAAAGCTCATATTCTGCCTTGGTGAACACCAGAATGAAGCGGAATCCCTGCGCAAAGTTTCATCAGGATTGTCTTCTCCTCCTATGCTATGGTATATATACGGGCGTCCGTTCTCTATCTGCACAATACCGCAATGAGAATAGGATTTATCCTTCAAATTCATATCACAAAACATATCGCTGATTACATCATTACCCTTTCTTACTACAATATCACAGTCCTGTAATTGACCAATAGCTTTTTGCATCATTTGCCTGTTGATTCTTGCATTCTTCCTTTTGTCAATTTTAGCATTAGCAACTTCGCCCTTACTGTTGAATGCCATAGCGAACAAAACATATACAACAGCCGCGCATATAATATACCCTGCCCATCTATGGCCTTTCCGCAACTGCTTAAAATTAATTGACATGGGTATCAAAATTACGAATAGTATATGTAGGCTCAGGCGTTAACTTTGTAAACTATGGCATATAAATCACTGAGAGCGTTTATTGATGCATTGGACAAGGCAGGTGAACTGATAAGGATTAAAACATTTGTTGACCCTATATTGGAGATAGCGGAAATTACCGACAGGGTATCAAAAACTGCAGATAGAAATAAAGCTCTGTTATTTGAAAATACCGGCACAGGTTTCCCCCTGCTTATCAACAGCATGGGCAACGAACATCGTATGTGTATGGCTTTAGGTGTAAACAAATTAGACGATGTTGCCGCCGACATTGAGAACTTATTGAAAACATTATCTGCACCCAAGAATACGATTTTAGAAAAACTGGCGATGCTGCCCCAACTGGGCAAGTTTGCATCTTGGATGCCGAAAGTAGTAAGCGGACGTGGCGAATGCCAACAGGTAGTGATGGAAAAGCCTGACCTTTCAAAACTACCGATACTGAAATGCTGGCCTAAAGATGGTGGGCGCTTCATAACGCTGCCCGCTATTCATACCAAAGATTTGAACACAGGCATTCGCAACATAGGCATGTATCGTATGCAGGTGTTCGAAGATACCATGACAGCTATGCACTGGCATAAACACAAAGTATCTGCCCGCCATTATAACGAATATAAAAAACTGGGCAAAATGATGCCCGTTGCTGTTGCACTTGGCGGCGACCCTGTTTACACGTATGCTGCTACTGCACCGCTGCCTGATAATGTGGACGAGTATATGTTGGCAGGTTTCCTGCGTAAGAAACGTGTAGAGTTGGTGAAATGTATCACACAACCCGAATTGGAGGTGCCTACAGATGCAGACATCATTATAGAAGGATATATCGACCCGAATGAAGAAATGATTTGGGAAGGACCCTTCGGCGACCATACCGGTTATTATTCTTTGCCTGATTGGTACCCGCGTTTTCATGTTACAGCTATCACGCATAAAAAAGATGCAGTGTATCCTGCAACTATAGTAGGTATACCACCACAAGAAGATGCGTGGATAGGCAAAGCAACAGAGCGTATATTTCTTGCACCTATCAAAATGACTATGGTGCCTGAGATAAAAGATATGAATATGCCTGTAGAAGGTGTGTTTCATAATTTGGTATCGGTGAGCATTAATAAAGAATATGCGGGACAGGGACAGAAAGTGATGAATGCCATGTGGGGAGCAGGGCAAATGATGTTCAATAAAATACTGGTGATGGCTGATGGTGATGTTGATTTGAATGATTATAAATCATTGGCTCAATATGTATTCAACAACCTGAACCCTGCTACAGATGTATATTTCAGCCAGGGGCCAATGGATGTATTAGACCATAGTTGTTCTAAACTGGGTTTTGGCGGCAAGATGTGTATTGATGGTACTAAGAAATGGGAAGAAGAAATGACAACACCTTTATTGCCATTCAAAATCAATGCACAATTTTCTGTAGAAAAGATAAAAACAAACTTCCCCGAGATAGTAGCTATTAATGACAGCCTTGCACGGAAACATGATATTCCTGTATTATCTGTAGCTGTCAAGAAAGATAAGCCCAATCACGTTGCCTCATTGCATGAATCCATTTGCAAGCTAGATGAAATGCAGGGCATCAAAATGATATTGTATGTAGAGCATACAGTAGATGCTAATGATATACCTGATACACTATGGCGTTTCTGTAATAACCTTGACCCACGCCGCGACCATTTATATGGTGGCAAGGATAGAAACATCTTAGGGCTGGATGGTACTCGCAAATACAAATCGCTGGATGGATTTGAACGCCCATGGCCGAATGTGATAGCTGCCGATGAGGCAACCATACAATCTGTAGATGCTAAATGGAATGAATTGGGATTAGGAGCTTTGATACCGTCACCATCATTAAAATATCAGCACCAGATGTATGGACAGGAAGCCGAAGTAGCTGAATAATTGTATTTTAGTATTATGAGCAACGACAACAAGAAAAAGGTAACTGCTATCGGTGGTATTTTCTTTAAAAGTAATGACCCTGATTATCTGCGCAGTTGGTACAGCAAACATCTTGGCTTCAGTGACAACAAATGGGGCACTATGTTTGAATGGCGCAAAGCAGATAACCCCGATGAAAAAGGCACTACTGTTTGGAATGCATTCAAAAACAGCACTGATTATTTTGCACCGTCTGATAAAGAGTTTATGCTCAACCTGCAGGTAGAAGATTTGGAATGGTTATTATCAGAACTCAAAAAAGAAGGCATAGAACAAATAGGCGAAATGCAGGTGCATGACTACGGAAAATTTGCCCACATCATAGACCCCGAAGGTACCAAGATAGAACTGTGGGAGCCTGCTAAAGAAGGCTAAATAAGTTGTTATGAAAAAACTGTTGCTTTTCTTATGCTGTTTTGCAGCAAACTATTGTTTTGCTCAACATGTGACTATTTCGGCGGATAAGATGAATGTCCTTTATATTGGCGTGCCAAACCCAATAACCGTCGTCGCAGAAGGGCTGCAGTGTAAGAATGTTAATATAGCAATTGAAGGTGCGCAAATAATGCCCGGGGACGAACCATGTAAGTTTAACGTTGTAGTAAAAGAGCCTGGTATAGTAATTGCAAAGGTGTATACAATATCTAAAGGGGGTAATAAGATAATAGGGGAAATTGAATTCAGAGTAAAACGTCCTATGCTGCCAACTGCAAGAGTTGGAGGTAAAACGTGTGGTATCATAACCAGAACCGAATTAATGTCACAAATAGGCGTTGGTGCTTATATGGATAATTTTGATTTTGACGCCCCTTTCGTAGTTAACAGTTTTACTGCTTCCATTATCCGGAATCACAATACAATTTTTGAGAAAACTAATACAGGTGCAAAGTTTAACAATGATATATTGAGAGCAATCCAAACTATAAAACCGGGGGACATTTTTAGTTGTGCAGACGTAAGGGTTACAAGTACAGGTAATAACAATGCTCTTACTAACTCAATAGAATTAACAGTAATAGACTAATTAATACCCATTTAATCATTTTGCCGTATTTTACACCCGCAAAACAAAACTTTCTTTTGTGAAAGCTATCATCCCCGTTGCAGGTGCGGGTACTAAACTCCGCCCTCTCACATATACACAGCCGAAAGCACTGATACCTATTGCAGGTAAAACCATCCTTAGTGTTATAGTAGACCAGTTGATAGAAGCAGGAGTTACCGATTTTGTATTTGTAATTGGTTACCTGGGCGAGAAGATTCAACGCTATGTAGCAAAAACCTACCCTAATCTGAAATATACCATCGTAAACCAGGAAGACCGCAAGGGCACCGGCCATGCGATATGGCTTACCAAAGATGCTATAAAAGATGAGGAAGTGATCATAGTGCTGGGCGATACTGTTTGCGACTATAATGTGAGTGATGTGATTAAAAGCAGTACTTCGCAAATAGGCGTAAAAAAAGTAGATGACCCCCGCAGTTTTGGCGTGGTGGAATTAGACAGTAAAGACAGAGTAATCAAAGCTGTAGAAAAACCATTGATACCAAAGTCTAACATGGCGATGGTGGGTGTGTATTACATCAAAGAAACCAAAGAACTTTTTGATGCGCTGGAAAAGAACATGAACAGCCGCATGGACGAAGAAGGCGAGTACCATCTTACCAATGCGATAGAGTACATGATTGAACACCACGGTACTCAATTCAATGCATTCAGAGTAAACAACTGGTTCGACTGCGGAAAAAAAGAAACACTCCTTTCCACAAACGCCATTCTTCTAAAAGAAATGAGTGAAGCAAAAGGTGAGAACGGTCAGCCTTATCATTATGATAGTAGCGTTATTATACCGCCTGTAAGTATTGCAGAAGGCTGTAAGATACACAATTCCATTATAGGGCCGAATGTGACTATTGGCGAATTCACTACTGTACAATCCGCCATCATAAAAGATTCCATTATTGGTTCTTATGCAGAGCTTACCGAAGTAGTGCTGCACTCATCCATCATAGGCAGCGATGCCTTTGTTCGCGGATTGAGCCAAAGCCTGAACATTGGTGACAATACTGAGATAGACTTAGGCTAGTGCTATTCAGCATTATTCAATTGGTCTAATTGCTGATGAATAGCAGTGGCTGTTTTAGTATCTCCATTTGATTGCGCCATTTTGCCCAATGCGTTTATCAACGAAAAATCGCCCTTCATTTCCGATTGCATTTTTTCCATGCCATCATCGTTCAGCGATTTGATATAACGTACATCGTCAGCCATATTTTTGGTGATTTTCAATGCCAGGGCTGCGGCTTTATCTTTTGCTCCTGCTTTATAATAAGCTATTACAGTATAGAATAAAGTAGCATCGTAGAAATACGAATGCTCTGATATATTCTTCATCATATGGTCGAGTAAGGTCAACCCTTCCTGTTTCTTACCTTGGGCAATCAAATCAGCGGCTATCCTTCCGGCATTCACCCTGTAGCCAGTAAGTGCCAACCTATTCTTTGCATCAAAATATACGTCCTTACGTTCTGCTCCACCCCATTTGTACTGCCCGGTATATAATGCAAAACTTTTATCCGCATCTACTGAACCCATATCTTCCTGCGAAGCACCTGCATCTTTATATTTAAATGGCAACAAACGATACACACAACCTTCCATTCGCACATAATCCTGCATACCGCATAAATCTTCGGGTGTAATACCATCTCCAAAATAAACAGGCCTATTCCAACCGTGCGCAGCTATGCTCGCTATAATATTATACAGTGCCATATTGCCGCGTGTCAGGTTATCCTTACTACAAGTGAACTTCATTTCATTCACAATACTTGCTGTGTCATTCTCCTTAATGAAATGCCTGCTTAATAAAGCTTCTGTAGTTAAACCTTGCAAAAAGAAATTCTTAGCAGGATAGGTATGTATACCACCACTCTCTGTTTCTTGCAGACTGGCCGGTGTATTTACAAAGCTGCACAATTCAGACAGGTTAATGTATTTATCTGCGGGCACGCCTGTATTCTTATTATAACTGTATACAGCAGACGATGTTGCGTAGTAATCGTCGCTTTTCCATAGCATCGGCACAGCATCAGCTTTATTGATTTTATAAGTCAATTGGTCTATATACCAACTGCCATCTAAAAGTCCGAGGTTAATGACACGCACATCTGTACGAAACTCTTCCACCTCCTGCATATACCATAAAGGGTAGGTATAATTATCACCGAATGTAAAAAGTATGGCATTAGGCTCGCAGGAGACCAGCATATTATACGCTACATCTCTTGCCAGTGTTTTGTGAGAACGGTCGTGGTCATTCCATTCTTCTTTGAGCATCATTAACGGTACAATGAGACATATTGCCCCTGACACGTAACTGTATTGATTTTTCACAAACCTCTTGAGCAACATCGAAACTGCCACTACGCCTAAGCCAATCCATATAGCGTATGCATACATCGAACCGGCAAAAGCATAATCCCTTTCTCTTGCCTGCATTGGCGCCATGTTCAGGTATACTGCCAATGCAAAACCTGTGAAGAAGAATAAAGTAATAATAACTACTGCATCCTTCCTGTTACGACGGAATTGATATATCAATCCTGCTAATCCAAGTATGAAAGGCAACAAGTATAATTTATTATGTGCGGCGTTATTGCTATAACCGTCACTCATTTTATCTGCATCACCCAATCCCCTGATATTATTATCTATGACCCCTACACCACATAGCCAATTACCATTCTTAGGTTCACCTTGTCCTTCAAAATCATTTTGCTTACCTGCATAGTTCCACATCAGGTAACGCCACCACATCCAGTTGAGTTGGTACTTTCTAAAGAACTTGATATCATCTGATGAAGTTGCCACATCGCCGGGTTGCAAATCCAGATAGCTTCTATAGAAATTGATTTGCTGAGCATTTTTCACGTCCCACAAGCGGGGGAAGAAATGCTCTGCACCCTCTTCAAAAACAGGTTCTGTTTTATACCCTAGTAATTTATAGCCTGTTTTCGTAGCCCTGTATTGCGCATCCCCATTCTTCCAACCGGTACGTATAGATGTAAAATCAGGACCGTAGAGTAAAGGTTGTTGGCCATATTGTTCGCGTTGCAAATAAGACACCAGACCTGTAGCGTTATCAGGGTTCACCATATCTACCGGCACGTCTGCGCGAGAACGTATCATAGGAACAGCATAACTTAAAAACCCAAGAATGATAAATGATAAAAATGCAGTGCCGAGGTATACGTTATAATTTGATTTTTTTCGGGCATAGATAAAACCTCCACCTAACAATACAGCAAGCAATAAAAGGCAAACTATTAACCCACTATCAAATGGCAGATGCAAATCGTTTACAAAGAAGATGTCCATCCATTTAGCAATAGATGGCAAACCCTGTAACACCCCAAACTGAACAAATAACAATATTGCAGTACCAATAACGAATGCTATAACACTTCCCTTCGCAGTCACCTCATATCGCCTGAAATAATAGACCATAGCGAGCGCAGGTACTGCTAATAGATTAAGCAAGTGTATACCTACTGATAATCCTATCAGGTATCCTATCAGCACTATCCATTTATCAGCATATTTTTCATCTGCTTTGCTTTCCCATTTTAGTATCACCCACAGTACCATTGCGGTAAACAGGGATGATGTGGCATACACCTCTGCCTCTACTGCCGAGCTCCAAAAAGTATCAGAATAAGCATAAGCCAAACTACCAATGATGCCTGATGCAAGAATAACGATAGATTGGTTTTTATCAGGTTCAGCATTTTTTGTCACAACCAATTTTTGCGCAAAACGGGTGATTGTCCAGAATAAAAACAAAATGGTTAACGCACTGGCCATACAAGACCACAGATTTATTACTAAGGCAATATGCTCTTTATTACCAAAAGCAAGTAGAGAAAACACACGCTGAATCAGCATGAATAAAGGTGCGCCCGGAGAGTGCGCTACTTCCAGCTTTGCGGCACAGGAAAGAAACTCACCACAATCCCAAAAACTGACAGTGGGTTCAACCGTTTTAAAATAAACAATGGCAGAAATCAGGCAACATAACCATGCTAATAAGTTATTTGCTTTCTTAAAATTCATAGCAAATCAGTATACATACAATGTAATACTTTTTTGAATGAAAAACCGACTTATAGAATGGACTAATTCATCTGCACCTTGGCAGCTTCGCGTTTCATAGTTTGTTCCCAGCGCCATGCTGTATCCATCATCTGGTCAAGACCATACTTTATATCCCAATCCAGCAAAGCCCTTGCTTTAGCATTGTTGGCATATACTTCTACCACATCACCCGCACGACGAGGGCCTAAGATATAATTGAGTTTTTCGCCGGATACTTTTTCAAACGCATTAATGAGTTCCAGCACCGTTACACCTTTACCTGTACCGAGGTTGAACACCTCGCAATTGCTTTCATTATTGCCATCCATAGTATACTGCAATGCTTTGGTATGTGCGTTGGCAATATCCATGACATGTATGTAATCACGCACGCATGAACCATCACGTGTAGAATAATCGGTACCGAACACCTGCATTTCATTGCATTTACCAATAGCTGTTTGTGTAATAACAGGTACCAGGTTTTCTGGCTTCTCCTGCAATTCGCCAATGATGGCAGATGAGTGTGCCCCAACAGGATTGAAATAACGCAGCAGCGTTACATTAAAACCAGGATATTGCTTTGCCATATCCCTGCATATAGCCTCACCTATTTGTTTTGTTCTTGCATACGGGGATTCAGGCTCTGCCAAAGGTGCTGTTTCTTCTACAGGTAATACATTAGTATTACCATATACCGAACATGATGAAGAGAAAACAAAATGATTCACCTTATAATTGATCGCACATTGCAGAATGTTTACCAGCGAATCAATATTATTCCTGTAGTATTTCAATGGCTCTGACACAGATTCAGGCACAGACTTGAATGCTGCGAAATGTATAATACCTACAATATCGGGGTTCTCAATAAATATAGTTTCGGTATCGTCTGCGTTACAAAGATTTACCTTATAATTCTTAACGGGCTTGCCTGCTATTTTTTCAATGCCTTGCAACATTCGCAGAGAACCTCTCGACAGGTCATCAACAGATATTACTTCGAACCCGTTTTCTATAAGGTCTACAATAGTATGTCCGCCTATATATCCGCAGCCGCCTGTAACCAATATTTTTTTCATTAGGGGAGATTTGTTGGTACAAATATACCGTAACTATTTCACCTGTTGAAGGTCAACCAGTTTTTTATAAGTACCATTTTTAATTATAAGTTCATTATGTGTACCCCTTTCAACAATGCTGCCTTTTTCCATCACGATTATTTCATCGGCGTGTTGCACTGTAGATAAGCGGTGCGCAATAACAATACAAGTCCTGTTTTTCATCAGGGTGTTAATGGCATCCTGAACAATACGCTCACTTTCTGTATCCAGTGATGAAGTAGCCTCATCTAATATCAATATCGGCGGGTTTTTAAGTACCGCGCGGGCTATGGTCACACGTTGGCGTTCACCACCGCTCAATTTAGCACCCCTGTCACCCACTACTGTTTCATATCCTTCTTTTTTCTGAACGATAAAATGATGTGCACTGGCAATCTTTGCAGCTTCATGCACTTGCTCTGCAGTAGAACCACCCGTGCCCAATGTTATATTATTGTAAATGGTATCATTAAATAGTATTGGATCCTGGCTTACTACACCCATTTGTTTGCGAAGGTCAAACAGTTTATAGTCTTTGATATTAACACCATCTATGATTATTTCCCCTGATGTTACATCATGAAAACGTGGTATCAAATCAACAAGTGTAGACTTACCTGCGCCCGATGCACCTACCAACGCAATCGTTTTCCCTTTTTCTATGGTCAGGTTTATATTATTGAGTATTGTTTTATTGCCGTAAGCAAACTGAACATTTTTTAGTTCAATCGCTTTTTCAAAACTGTTGATTGATTTTGCATCAGGCTTCTCTGTGATAGCATTATCCGCACTCAATAAATGCTCTATTCGCTCCAAAGCCGCAGCACCTTTCTGTACATTATTCAACGCAGTAGAAAGGTTCTTGATTGGGTTGATGATCATATAAAACAGCCCGATGTACGTAAGAAAAAACGGCCCTGTAAGAGATGATTGTCCCGAAAAGATTAACATACCCCCATACCACAATATCATACACACTACGATGACGCCCATCGTCTCGGATAATGGAGAACCCAATTCCTTTCTACGCGATATTTTATTACGTGTTCTGAATAAGGTGTTGTTTACCTCTCTGAATTTCAGTTGTTGGTGACGTTCGGCGTTAAATGCTTTTACCACACGCATACCGGCAATGGTTTCATCTATAATACCTAATATAGAACCAAGGTATTCTTGTGCCAGGTTTGATGGCTTTTTCAAAGACTTACCTACCCTACCTATAACAAAACCCGCAATAGGCAAAAACAGCACCAGGAAGACAGTCAGCTGCGGGCTGATAAGTACCATCGACACCAGCACAAATATGATGGTTAATGGCTCCCTGATAAATGACTCCAAAACATTCATTATCGACACCTCTATTTCATTGATGTCATTCGTCATGCGTGATATCAAATCTGCTTTACGCTCTTCTGTAAAAAAGCCAATAGGCAAGGACAATATCTTAGTAAACATATCATCGCGTAACCTTCTGAGAATAGCATACCTGATTGGATTCAGGATATTCAGCGATAAATAGATGAACAGATTTTTGAACACAGTTGTCAATGCTACTATAATAACAATGTACGTAAGCGATGTTAGCTTATCATGTTCTCTTACAAAATCATTTATCCATTGGGTAACCGACCCCACCAAATTAAAACTGCTTGCTTTTGATTCTACATGAGTTGAATTTGCTGGTGAGCCTACACCAAAAAGCACCTGCAATACCGGCGCCAGCATGGAAAAGGAAAATAATCCAAACAACACTGCCAACAAGGTAGTAATGCAGAACATACCTACCTGTCCTTTAAAATCCTTTATATACCTAAATAGCTTGAGCGCTTGCTTCATTTACATTATTCTATTGTGTAAGAGACACTACCGTCTTTCTCATCTTTCAATGTGATACCTGCCTCTGACAGCTTATTGCGTATCTGGTCTGATGTTGCAAAATCCTTGCGTGTACGTGCATCTCTTCTGATATCTATCAACAATGATAATACCTGGTCAATTTTATCACCCTGTTGCACCTGCAATGGCTGCAGACCAAGTATATCTTGGATATAAGTCTTAAACGTTTGTAACAATAACGCATGAGTACTGGCAGATAGTGCATTAGTTGCAATTTGTCCGCCTTTTATACTATTAATAACTGGTACAAGTTCAAACAGGTTACCAATCACCTTGGCCGTGTTGATGTCATCATTCATGAAATCATCACACTCTTTGCACTTCGTGATAACTTCTGCATCCAATTTACTATCAGCTGCTTCGGCATTACCCGGATGCACCAATTTCTTCAACACCTCGTAAGCTTCCCACAAACGCTTCAATGCTCTTTCTGATGCCTGCAATGCTTCGTTAGAGAAATCAAGCGTACTGCGATAATGTGTTTGCAGGATATAGAAACGTACTACCATCGGATGATACGCTTGTTCCAGCATAGGATGGTTGCCGCTGAATAACTCCGTTAATTTAATAACATTGTTATAGCTTTTGCCCATCTTCTTACCATTGATGGTAATCATATTGTTATGCATCCAATAACGAACAGGTGCATGTCCATGCGCTATGGTTGATTGTGCTATTTCACTTTCGTGATGCGGAAATTGCAAGTCCATACCACCGCCGTGTATATCAAAAGTTTGTCCAAGGTATTTACTACTCATTGCTGAGCACTCAATGTGCCATCCCGGAAAACCTTCGCCCCAAGGGCTTGTCCAACGCATGATGTGTTCGGGCGGCGCATTTTTCCATAATGCAAAATCTGCCTTATTACGCTTTTCATCCTGCCCGTCAAGGTCGCGCGTAGTTTCTAACTGGTCTTCCAGAACACGTCCTGACAACTTTCCGTAAGGATATTTTTCCGCGTATTTTTTTACATCAAAATATACAGAGCCATTCACTTCATAAGCATATCCTTTCTTTATGATATCCTGTATCATGTTGATCTGCTCTATGATATGGCCCGTTGCAGTTGGCTCGATGCTTGGTTCATGGTTATTAAACGCACGCATACCCCAATGATAGAGATTGGTGTATTTCTGCACCAATTCCATTGGTTCTAATCTTTCCAACTGCGCTTTAGTAGCTACTTTATCTTCTGCTACTCTGCCTTCTTCTTCAAAATGGCCTGCATCTGTAATATTGCGCACATAACGCACTTTATAACCTAAGTGAGTGAGATAACGATAGACTACATCAAATGTGATATAAGGGCGTGCGTGACCCAGGTGAGATTCACCGGAAACGGTAGGGCCGCACACGTATAAACCGGCATGGCCGGGTACTAAAGATTCAAACTTCTCCTTTTCTCTTGTATAAGAATTATATATAAAAAGCTCTGACATACTATAAAATAAGTGCAAAAATACGGCTTTAGCGCCGAGCTTAAGGTATTATTTCGAAATTGACGATAACCGGGTTGTGGTCTGACAAAGAGGTGAATTCACACTCATAACCTATCGCTTTCATCACCTCGGGGTTATAAAACATATGGTCTATACGCAGGGTAGGTATAATCTCATTATATGTACGCCCCAGGCCAACGCCTTTATCAATAAAAGCGTCATTAAGGTCACCTCTCAGTTTAGAGTATGTATACGACCCCGGTAAATCATTAAAATCGCCGCAAATAAAGGTAGGATAAGGGCTTTGTGCCATAATTGCGGCTATTTTATTTACTTCTTTTGCCCGTTGCCTGAATGCATTATTAAATTTCCAGATAAAGGTTCTTGAGTGGCCTTTATCATCATCCATTGACGTGTTATTCTGTTTTACATTTTCTATAAATTTCTTGTCATAATCGCTCAATCCAAAAGTACTCAGGTGCACAAAAAACATCCTCATCATTTTACCGCTTGGCAATTGCATATCGCCTTGTAATAAATACGCTTCTTCAGATAACTTGTGTGCCACAAAATTCTTGAAAGGGTATTTTGAAAACACTGCTGTACCCAAAAAAATGGTCGTACCCAAAGTATTATCAGGCTTAAACCTGTATTCTACATATCCGCAATTTTTTATGATTTTGGATGCAAATGGTTTAGTGATATCTGATTTGGGTGCAGAAAACTCAGGTATAACAAGGATATCTGCATTTTGGTCTTTAATAAATGACATAAGCCTTTCATCAAATACCTTACTGTGGGGCACATTGAATATGCCCATCCCGTGTGCATTCCACGTAATTATTTTGACATGATTTGCTGCTCGCGACATATCCTGCCCTGAGAAAAAATTCAGTCCGAAAATAGTTAGCGCCACTTTATAACAACCAATAAGTACTGTTATTGACAGGAGTGACCTTATTTTCTTTTTAGAGAACAGCCAAAATAATGCGCAAAGAACGTTAGCTAATATAGCGAATGGTGTAGTAAACCCGAATAAAGCAATGTTTCGTACTTCTGCCGGAGATGTATTAGCAGCAAATGCACACAATACCAGCCATATAACAGCACCGATATTGAGCAACAAAAAAGTATAACCTACCAGCTTGCTAAAAAAGCTTTTTTTGCCTTCTTTCAATAGTTAGTTTTTTAGGTATCCTTCTCTCTGCTTGCCTTTAACAGTAGTTCCTTCTCTTCTTTTGTTAAAGACTCGTATCCCTTCTGGTTTATTTTATCAAGTATCTCGTCTATTCTGCGCTGAGCAATGTGTTGTTTACTGTTCACGTTATCTATAACACTGTTGCGTTTTTTGTTTTGCTTACGCATTAATGCGGCTTCATCAGGTGTCACCATATTATCCAATTTACCAAAGATATTGTATACCCACATTCCCGGTTGATAACCATTTTTCAATAAGGTTATATACACGAAACCTGTCAAAGCACCACCACCTAATAAAAACAACATAGGTGCATGCAAACCTGTACCAACAAGTATCAATGCCATAAATATTACAAACAATACTACCAGCGGAATACTGAAAGTGGGTGTCAGGTAATATCTGTAGTTAGGCGAAAGAGTTATTGCACCGACGGCTACGCCTATAATTCCTGCCTGCGCACCTAGGAAATAACCTCCGCTTGCATAATCAGCGCCGGGTATTAATTGACACAACTCAAAGGACAATCCGCCTATAATAAGACTGTATACAAATAAAGGAATGAGTTGCTTATAACTAACCAACCCTTGTATTACACTACCGAAGCCCCATAGCCAAACCATGTTAGTAAACAATTCCCAAAAACCATTGTGCGTCCATCCGTAAGTGAAAATGGTCCACCACTTTGCACCGAAATTATGTACAGAAGGTAATGCCACATTAAACGTAAAATTCGAAAAGAAGTAATCATCGCTAAACCCTGCTATCCTCACTATTACATATATCAGCTTGAAGCTGATGAAGCCTGTGCCTGATGCAATGATCAATTGCACTACTGCATTTTTGCTGTAGCTGGGTATTGATGCCAGGGGCGATCTTTTGCTGTCTGTTCTCATGATACTAAAAAAAATCCCTCCTGTTATTTTTACTCCAAATCTTCAATAAAACAAAAGCTACCAACATGCCGCCAAGATGTGCAAAGTGCGCGATATTATCTGTAGGGTCATTTTGTATCAGAGCAACAAGCTCAACGATAGCATATAGAGCTACAAACCATTTTGCTTTGATCGGCACTAAGAAATAGATATACAGCAATGTGTTCGGAAACAAATAGCCAAAAGCAAACAACACACCGAATATAGCACCTGAAGCCCCCACCATCGATTCATCGTATCTGAGGATTTGATACTCGTTAATGAGATTGATTGATCTCTGGGATGCACCTGCAATATTGGGGTTATTTTCCCAAACAGCTTTCAGCTCCATAAATTGAGGTATCCACTGCAATTTATGCTGAGCTATAAATAAACCATATTGGTCAACCGTAGGATTACTTTGATATACTTCAAAAGCATGTTGAAACACATTGAGCTGGTAAGCAATAACTCCCATGTACAAAAATGCAGCACCTAATCCGCTGATAATATAAAAGGTGATGAACCTCTTCGGCCCCCAGACATTTTCTAAGACACTGCCAAACATCCATAAGGCAAACATATTAAACACTAAGTGTGTAATGTTGCCATGCATAAACATGTGCGTGAAGTACTGCCAAAAATGATAATGCTGCGATTTCCAGTAATGCAATCCCAAATAATTATCAAGGTCTATACCCATTCGCTCTAATGCATATTTTGCAAACAGCATTATTGCATTAATTATAATAAGGTTCTTAACTACTGGCGGAAGTATCTGGAATCTGCTCGGCCTGAAATCTGTCATTGTTAGCTATTTCTTCTGGTATAAACGTCTCAATTATTGAGCCTGTTATTTTACACTGCCAAATTTACATCATCACACTGCTTTTACCCTCAAATTAAAAATCTTAATATTATAATGTTTTGCAAAAAAGGGTCACGAGCTTTTTTTATTTAATAAGCTGATAACACCTTCTTTTTGCAGGATTTTATAGCCTATCCTGTCATTAGATATGCCCGGCCTCAATTCGTAGGTAAACCTGAAATGTTCTTCGTTGCTCATTTCAGTAACGAAATAATAAAAAGAGATAGATGGGTTTTCATTAAAATGTTGTGCTACCTCATACAGGTGAGTAGATAGTACCAATATATGTTCTTTATGCCCTATCAACCCGTCTATTACAGCTTTAGTGCATTCATAGGCATCATGCACATTAGTACCTTTAAACAACTCATCCATCAATACAAGGTTTGGGCCTGATTCACTGAGTTGCACGGCAGTTTGCTTCATGCGTTTTACTTCTGCAAAAAAATAGCTCTCTCCTTTCACAAGACTATCCTCTACATGCATATTGGTAATGATACTTTGCAGGAAACTGATTTTTAACTGCCGTGCCGGAACCCCGCAACCTATATGTGCCAACAACGATGCCACACCCAGCGCACGCATAAAAGTTGTTTTGCCTGACATATTAGCACCCGTAAGTACAAGAAAGTTTTTGTCTTTATTAAGTGTTATGTCGTATGATACAGGCTGCGACAAAAAAGGATGATATAGTCCCAGTACTTCAAAAACGGGCGGAGCAGATGGCACTAACACAGGGAAAGACCAGTTATGTTTCTGAGATGCGATTGCCAACGAACGCCAGACATCCAGCTTTGCGTAAGCGTGCATCAGCCTGAGAATCGGGTTCTTCATCTCACGCCTTGCTTTATAATTCAAAGACGCAATTTCTTTATAAGAGCTGTCAGTATTAGTAGCTATAATTTCATCTGTTAGCCGCTGAGCAACATCTGATTGAATAATATCTAACTCGGTTTTTAATAATGAGGGCAGATTTGAATCACTCAATAACTCAGTCAATGCTTTACATCCTTTCAGGAAATCGGAAATATGCGATAGTGAAAACTGTGCAGCTTCGTATTCTGTTTTATTAATGAGCTTTTGTGCTTTCGAACCCAGTATCATGCCTAATCCGCCCGATGGTGCAGCAGCACTATCTGCAGACTCAAAAAACTTCTCCAGCATTACCAATGTGCCATTCGATATACATTCAGGCCATACGTTACCATTTGCCGAAAAATATTTGACAACATCTTGCTGCGCTATTAATTGTTCTAATGATGCAGGCGGTGTTTTGATATACCTGCGCAACATTTCGCGGCCTGCATGGGTAGTTGTAAAATCAAGTAATTCAAAAACACTACCGCCTTCTTCGGCAGAAAAAACAGAGAGGTCTTGTAATGTGATCTTGTCGTTCTGCATCTACCTGTTATATAGCAGCCTTTGTCCGCAGATACTATCGTTTACTCTGCCATTCTCGTACACTGCATTACCATTCACAAAAGTGTATTCGACCGATGCAGGAAATGTATGCCCCTCAAATGGCGACCAACCGCATTTGTACAGAATATTTTCTTTGCTAACGGTGTATGGTTTATTCAAATCAACTAATACCATGTCGGCAAAATAGCCTTCACGTATATACCCGCGCTCTGCTATCTGAAAACATTTTGCAGGTGCATGACTCATTTTCTCCACTACTTTTTCTATGCTCAATTTTCCTTCTTTCACATATTGCAGCATCAGCAGTAAACTGTGTTGCACTAGCGGCACACCTGCAGGTGCTTGCTGATATGGCTGTTGCTTTTCTTCCCATGTATGCGGTGCATGATCGGTAGCAATAATATCTAGTCTGTCGTCTAATAATGCTTCCCATAGCGCAGCTTTATTTTCTTTGGCTTTGATAGCAGGATTACATTTTATCAGGTTACCCAATCTTGCATAATCGTCAGCAGTAAAATGCAGGTGATGCACACACACTTCAGATGTAATACGCTTATCTTCCAATGGAAACATATTGGTAAACAACTGTAATTCCTTTGCGGTAGATATGTGCAGGATGTGCAGCCTTGTGTTATGTTGCTTTGCCAGTTGTATTGCAGAGAAAGAACTTTCAAAACAAGCCTCAGCATCACGTATTAAGGGATGGAATGAAGCATCATTCGCATCAGGATATTTTTCTTTATTGGCTTTTATAACTCTTTCGTCTTCGCAGTGTGTGGCTATCAACACCTCACTTTCCGAGAAAATTTTGTTCAGCGTAACGTAATTATCTACCAGCATATTGCCGGTGCTGGAGCCCATAAATATTTTTACGCCGGCTACTTCTCTTTTGCGGTCATTGGTACGCAATACTTCATCCACATTGTCATTGGCCGTACCCATAAAAAAGGAATAATTGGCTACAGATGTTTTTGAAGCGATAGCATATTTCTCTTCTAACAGCGCATGAGTAAGTGCAGGTGGATTGGTATTCGGCATTTCCATAAAAGAGGTGGTACCGCCGGCAACTGCTGCCTTTGCTTCGGAGCTTATATTAGCTTTGTGTGTATAGCCCGGTTCACGAAAATGCACCTGGTCGTCTATTACACCAGGTAGCAGATATAACCCTTCTGCATTGATCTCCCTCATACCTGCTGTTGGCTGCAAGCCTTCGTCAATCCTTTCTATTCTGCCATCTTTTACCAAAACATCTTTTATGATGCTTTTACCCTCATTTACAATTGTTGCATTCTTAATTAAAACTGAACCCATAAAACCCTAATAAACTCAATTATAACTTTATTTTTGTAGCAAGTTAGCGCATACGCATATAGAAAACATAATCCATGTACAAAAAAGCATCGCTCTTCATTGCAGCAACGGTATTGGCAATTACAACAACTGCTCAGACAACTTACCTGCAACTCAACCAGGAAGATTATACTTTGCTCGATCAACTGGAAACTCGCTCAGGCTCTTTGTCTGATGATTTATTTCTATTTGTAAAACCTGTTTCACGCAAAAGCGCGGTAAATTTTTTGCAGGAACAACGCAGAGAATCAAGAATCAGCAACTGGAGCGATATAGACCTTTACAATATATCTCATGCAATTTCTGTGAGCGGCGAATGGGCATTAGAAGAAAATGGCGCTATCGATTCTAAACGTCCTATTTTAAAAACATTCTACAAAAAGCAGCCTGACTTTATATACGTCAATAATGACAACTTCTTCTTCTCTGCCAATCCTATTATTACAGCAACAGGATTATTAGAAAAGGGAGATACTGTTAGCCATAAACTATTTACCAGTAGCCGCGGACTTGAAGCCCGTGGTATGATTGCCCATAAAGTGGGCTTCTATACCATGTTTACCGACAACCAGGAGGGCATGCCCACTTTCGCTTCTGACTGGGCAGACAGTAGTGCTGCTGTGCCCGGACAAAATTTTTATACTAAGAAAAGTGCTAACCATTATGATTATTTGCAGGCAAGAGGTTATATAGATTTTGCGCTCATCAAAGATCATATTAATGTCACTTTCGGCTATGATAAACATTTTCTGGGCGATGGGATGACAAGCCTTTTCCTGAGCGATTTTTCTTCGCCTACCACTTTTCTTCGCCTCAATACAAGAGTTTGGAAATTCAATTATCAAAACCTGTATATGGAACTCTATCCGCAGTTTAGAAAAACGGGGGGCGATAATTTATTGAGTCATAAATATGCTACCATGCACCACTTAAGCATTAATGCACTCAGGTGGCTGAACATAGGCATTTTTGAAGGTGTAATTTTTGATAGAAGGGATAGGTATGAGTTTAGCTACATGGTGCCTATTATACTATATCGAGAAATTGAACGCTCTCTGGGTAGCCCTGATAACGTTGTTCTCGGTTTAAACTTCAAAGCCATTGCTTTAAAGCATATTCAATTATACGGCCAATTACTATTAGATGAATTTACTTCTAAGGAATTGATAGCAGGCACAGGTTATTGGGCAAATAAATTTGGTATTCAATTAGGCGGAAAATACTTTGATGCATTTGGAGCGAAGAACCTGATGCTGCAGGGAGAAATCAACCTGGTACGCCCTTACACCTACTCACATTATGACAGTACTGCCAATTATACACACTATAACCAACCTCTGGCACATCCTCTCGGTGCAGGTTTTGCACAAATGTTAGGTGTAATAAAATATCAGCCTGTAAAAAACCTATACATCAGCTTAAAAGCTATGTATTACAAAAAAGGTGTAGATACGGGTGGTATGAACTACGGGGGTGATATTTTCAAAGACTACGATACGCGGGCATATAATTATGGTGTAGGTCTTATCAATGGAGTTAGGGTACAGTGCGCATCATTGGGGTTAAACATTTCCTACGAGTTAAAAGAAAACTTATTTATTGATTTAGGAGGTAATTACCGTAAATATGCCTATGAATCAGGAATTTACCCAACCTCTAATACCACGTATGTAACATTTGGTTTCAGGCTGAATCTGACAAGGAGAGATTACGATTTTTATTAATAGAATTAATTTACAATTTCTCCATCTTTAACCGCAATTGCATATGTGATTATTTGCTATTTGCCAGGTAATATTTTCCTATAACTACCCATTAAAAGCTGATTATTATTTAGCAATCAGCTGGCTATATTCATAGATATTGCTATATTTACCACCCCACGGAAAAGTTAAAATTTTCTGAAAATAACATTAAATCTCTATTAAGTAACATAAAGCGAGTTTATGAAGAAGTGTTCTATTTTATTATTTACCCTTATGCTATTGGTCGTTACAAAGATCAATGCGCAGGTGAGCCTTACAGCCACTACAGGAACGACAAGCGGAAGCTATTCAACTTTAGCTGCTGCTTTTGCAGCTATTAATGCCGGTACACACACCGGAGCCATCAGTATCAGCATTACAGGTAACACAACTGAAACCAGTGCAGCATTCATTAACGCAAGCGGTGCCGGCAGTGCCAGCTACAGCTCTATTGCAGTAAAAGCCGGTGCTAACAACGTGTCCGTAAGCGGTGCGCTCAACAGCCTTGTAATCTTAAACGGAGCGAGCAATATTACTATCGATGGCCACAACCCCGCTAATACAGGCACTCCTAACAGCCGTGACCTTTCATTTATCAATACCAGTTCGGCATCAACTACAGGCACAGCGGTAATCAGGTTAGGTAGTACGTCCTCAACAGGGTCTACTAATAACATCATTAAAAACTGTATTATCACTGGTAATACAACTAACGGTGGTACATCTTCTACAACTGCCGCCAACTCTACAGAGTTTGGCATTTTTGCAGGGCAGGCAAACAACACCTCCACAACGGCTGCCCCAAGTACAAACCCAGCTTTTACGACTGGTCCCGGCCCTTATACTAATACTACTATTCAAAACAACCTTATTACAACCTGTGCTACAGGTATATATATGGGCGGTAATGCTTCAACTGTTTGTAATGGTTTAGTTATTAGCGGTAACACTTTGGGCGGTTCAACATCAACGAATTATTTATGGGGTGCCGGCATTTGTCTGAATGGTTGTACAAGTTCAACTATCAGCGGCAATACTATTCAGAATATCATCAATGCTATGGCATCCTCTACAGGATCTGCAACATCAGGCGGTAGTGCCGCAGCATTATTCCCACGAGGTATAGATATAGCTACGAACTGTTCAGCAGTTACAATATCAGGCAATAAACTGATTAACATTCAAAACAGTACTACCAGCGGTTACCCTGCAAAAGGTATCCACCTACAGGCTGGTAACAACCACGTAGTATACAACAATTTCATTAGCGGTGTAATGGAATATGAAAGTGGCTCTACAAGCGTAACATTTGGTGCGTTTGGCATATTTGTCAACACAGCCACTACAGGCCATACTATTTGTTTCAACAGTATTTATTGTTATGGTACGGGTAGTGGTAGCAGTGCCGGCACTAATGCTTGTATCGGTATCGGTGCTACGAGTAATACGGGTTTAACTATTCAGAACAATATATTTAACCAGTCATATACACCGGGCTATTCTACTACAAATGTTACATGTATTTACTGGCCTTCCGGTGGCTCGTCTGCAATGTCTGAAACATGTAATAACAATGCCTATTTCCTGACATCTACAGCAACAAACAGTTGCTATGGTATGGCTGGTACTACTACCCGTTATACTTCACTCGCAGCTCTTAAGGCATATAGTTCAACTTTACATGCTGCAGGAACGAATGATAATGCTTCGCAGTCTTCTACCAGCTCTGCTCCGTTCGCATCTTCAAGCGACTTGCATATCAACGGCGGGTCAAGCATAGGTTTATTACTGTATCATACAGGTGTACCGGTATCCGGTATTACAACAGATATTGACGGAACAACGCGCAACGTTACCACGCCAAGCATGGGTGCACACGAGTTTGTCTTACCTACATGTTGGCTGCCTAATAGCGTAGGTGCATCTTCTATAACAAGTTCATCTGCTACTATTTCATGGTCAAGTCCTTCAGGCGGTGGTAGCCCTGTTAACTATGAGTATGTAGTATCAACATCGAGCTCTACTCCTTCAGGGTCAGGAACGGCAACTACAAGCACGTCCGTAGCTCTGTCATCTCTTGCTTCTGCCACAACATACTATATATTCGTTCGTACTAACTGTGGTAGTGGCGACTATAGTGCATGGACAACTGCTGTATCTTTTACTACACTATGCGGCACTTATACACTGCCTAAAACAGAAGGCTTCAATGCTTCTACATCTATCCCTATATGTTGGTCTTCTACAATTGTAACAAATACTACAACATCACCAACAATTACTATTACATCAAGTGCATCAACCGGTAATCCTACCCATACTGCTTACGAAGGTGCCAATGATGTTAAATTCAATTCATTTAACTGCGGCTCAGGCGCCCAAATACGTTTAAATTCACCGGATTTGAATACAACCGGTTTGCAGAGTGTTGATGTAAACTTCTATTGGTTGAATGATAATACCGCATACCTGACCAGCGGTTATAATGGAGAAGGAATGCAGCCTCAATACTCTACCAATGGTGGTTCTACTTGGACCGATTTCGGCTCTTTCATTAATCGCTTTGATGGTCTCAGTACAACTTACAACTGGGTACAATACACATATACCTTACCGTTGGCCATAGTTAATCAAACCAATGCTAAAGTAGGGTTCTTGTTTACCTCTAAGTTCGGAGACAACTGTTATATGGACTCAGTAGCAATTTACCCCACTACTCCATCTGCGCCTACAGCCAGCAATAGCACACAATGTATATCAGGCTCATCGGTTGTTCCTACTTGTTCTGTAACAACAGGCAATGGTAGTTGGGCCGGCCATACCTACAAATGGTACACCGTTTCAAGCGGCGGCACTGCAATAGCTGGTGAAACCGGAAGCTCTCTTAGTACTTATACAGTAGCGCCCGGTGTTACGACATTCTATGTATCAGAAGTAAATGGTACAGTAGAAAGTTCTCGTACTGCTGTAACTGCCACAGTAAATTACTCAGCAACAGTAAGCAGTCACCCTGCTACTGTAACCATTTGTCAAAACACAAACACCTCTTTCAGCGTTGCTGCAACTGCATATAGTACCATCACTTACCAATGGCAGGAAAGCACGGATGGAGGCAGCACCTGGATCAACCTGACAAATACGGGTGTTTATAGCAATGTAACAACTACTACACTGAACCTGACCAATGTACCATTGACAATGAATGGCCGTCTATACAGGGCCGTTGCATCTGGTACATGCAGCCCTACAAATTCAAATGCTGCAACTCTTAATATTAACTCAGCTCCGGTGGTGACTACATCGCCTTCAAATACTACTGCATGCCCCGGCTCTGCTACATCATTTACCGTTGCAGCTACCGGTGCAGGTCTTACTTACCAATGGCAATTTAGCCCTAACGGTGGTGTAGGATGGTCAAACCTAACAAACAGTGCTCCTTACAGCAATGTTACGACTGCTACGTTAGGCATCAATCCTGCTTCTGTTTCTATGAACGGGTATCTCTATCGTTGTCTTGTAAACGGTACATGTTCTCCTTCTACTTTATCAGGAAATGCTATGCTTACTGTTAATAACAGTATGACCATAACACAACATCCAATCAGCACAACAGTTTGCGTTGGTGTCAATGCAAGTTTCACAGCTGCAGCTACCGGTTCCGGTATTACCTATCAATGGCAGGAAAGCACAAATGGTGGTTCTACCTGGAACAACCTTTCAGCTTCTGCTACTTATACTAACGTAACAAGTGGTACTATGACCATCGTTGCGCCTCCAACTACAATGAATGGTTATATGTACCGTGCAAATGTAGGTAGCGCATGTACTGCTCCTGCTAATACTAATAATGCTACACTTACAGTTAACTTTGCACCCTCTATCACATCATCACCAAGTGCTGTAACTATATGTGAAGGTACTGCAGCTACCATGAGTGTTACTGCTACCGGTAGCGGACTTAGCTATCAATGGCAATATGATCCCGGCACAGGTTTCGTTAACTGTCCTAATGCAGTTCCTTATGTGGGTCTGTATAGCCCTAACCTGAACTTCACTAACCCGCCTAATACACTCAATGGCTATGTGTTCCGTTGTTCGGTAACAGGTAATTGTGCTCCTACTGCTATTTCCGGTACTGCTGCACTAACGGTGTATACTAAACCGGCTATTACCTCTCAGCCTGCTACTACGGCTATCTGTCTCGGCAGTAACGCATCGTTCTCTGTCTCTGCTATCGGTACCGGTATCTCTTA
>JAFDXK010000004.1 GCA_018267965.1 Bacteroidota bacterium
TCGTTTAGGATGACACAAAGATGGGCGTATGGCACCCCATTAATCAAATAATCGAGCATTGTTACCCCCTGATTTGCAATCGGTTAAATACCAATTAACATTTAAGGCTATAAATAACTGAAAAACAAAAATAACATTACAATTAAAAACAATATAAAAGTTGCTATTTTCTACATTTTGATAACGATTCTATAATAATTTCTTAATAATTTTTATATTTATACCTATTACTTTATTAATTAACACTGATTTAAACGTATAGCACGTATGAAATTTGCTTTACTCAGCTATGTATTATTAGCCGGTAGCCTTATGGCACATGGACAAGCAAGTATGCTGTCTGATATTAACCCGGGAACAAGTAGCTCCAACCCAAGTTGGCTGACAGGATACAACAACAGGGTCCTTTTTGTTGCCGATAACGGCGTAAATGGCAGCGAGCTGTATGCTTATGACACTGCAGCAAACATTATTTATGACAATAATCCGGGTTCAGCAGCAGGTGCACTTTCAAGCAATCACAGAAAATTGGCGCTAATCGGCAGCGATGTTTACTTTGCCGGTGATAACGGTGCTACAGGTACAGAACTGTTCAAATGGAACAACACTGGCACCCCAACTCTCATTGCCGATATCAGGGTAGGTGCGGTAGGCAGTTTCATTTCAGAGTTAATTTCTATCAACGGCAAACTATATTTTAATGCCAACAATGGTACAAATGGTAATGAGCTTTGGTCTTACGACCCTGCTACGTCAATAACGCAACGCCTGACAGACTTAGCTACAGGCGCCGGTAGCAGCGACCCACACAACTTTATCTATTACAAAAACAAGCTTTACTTTACTGCTTCAACTTCCACTCAAGGCATGGAATTGTTTGTTTATGATCCGGCTAACAATACAACCAACAATGCTCTTGATATTTTTTCAGGGTCTGGCAGCAGCGACCCTCAGGGTCAAGTTATCATAAATGATAAACTATACTTCTCTGCTTATACTTTAACTTATGGCAGGGAATTATACAGCTATGACGGTACAAATGTTTCACGCCTTACCGATGTAGACAACAGCTCTACAGACGGTGTTGCTGTTATTGCCAATGGTCAAAGCGGTATTTTTGGTTATAATGGAAAAATCTATTTCTCAGGCAACAATGGCTCAGGTGGCTATCAACTGTATTCATACAACCCTTCAAACGGCGTTACCTCTCTTGCGTTCCTTATCAACCCTGGTGGCAATGGCAACCCTTCCAACTTTACCAGCTATGCTGCAAAAATGTTCTTCACGGCTGATGATGGCACACATGGCAACGAGCTTTGGTCTTATGACGGCAATCAAACAATACTTGTAGCTGATATTGACAGCGGCGCTAACAGCAGTGCTCCTGTTAACCTTCTGCGTTGGGGCACAAAACTTTACTTTAGTGCTAACGTAGTTACTACAGGCAGGGAATTATTCATGCTATATGATACAGCAGCATTGGCTGTACAGAATGTAAGTATGGTCAACAAAATAAAAGTGTTCCCTAACCCTACTACAGGTTTTGTAACTGTAACAGTTGACGCAGGTAATAATCAGGATTTACACATTACAGTTGCCGATATTACTGGCAAACTCGTGTATCAGCAGCAAAAAACCATTACGGGACAAGGTTCATTCAATATAGACTTACGTAATGAGGCTTCAGGACTTTATCTTTATCGATTGACAGACGCCAACGGTAAACTATTAATTACCGGTAAAATCGAAAAACAATAATATTCACAACAATTTAGAAACATACTCAAAAAAATAAAATCAATACTTATGAAACGTAGTTTACTCAGTTTGACGCTTCTTGCAGCTTTAGCCAGCGCTTCAGCTCAAACAATGCTCGTAAAAGATATAAATCCGGGCACTGGTAACAGTAACCCTGTTAGGCTTACAGCTGTAGGAAAAAGGCTGATTTTTGCTGCAAATGATGGCACGAATGGTAACGAATTATGGTACTTAGACAGCAGCGGTGCTTCTATTGCTTATAATATTAACCCTGCTGCGGCAAATGCTTTTGCAAATACTTCTAACCGTAACATGGCTGTACTGGGTAAATACATTTATTTCCCGGCAGATAACGGCACATCAGGCACTGAACTATACAAATGGGATGGTGTTGTAGGTGGCGGTGGCCCGATGCTTGCTGCTGAAATATATGCAGGTACTAACAGCGCCAATGTTGATGAAGTAATAACTATGGGCGGCAAGGTTTATTTTGATGCTTTCGAGGGCACTTATGGCGAAGAATTGTACGCTTTTGATACTGCTACCAATACTGCTATGCGTCTGACAGACATTTCATCAGGTTCCGGCAGCAGTTTTATACAAGACCTGACAGTGTACAACAATAAATTATACTTCTGTGGTTACAATCCTTCAACCGGCCAGGAATTATATTGTTACGATCCTGCAACAAATAATACTACGTTAGTATTGGATATTGAATCAGGCTTTGGTTCATCTATACCAAACAACATGGTGGCTATTAACAACAAATTGTACTTTACTGCTTCTACAACAGCAAATGGTCGCGAGTTGTATGTATATAATGGCACGAACGTTCAACGTATCAGCGACCTGGTTACAGGTAGTTCAAATGGTGTAAATAGTACTTCTGTAAATGCCCAAACTATCATTGGCATGGGTGGTATGATTTATTTCTCTGGTAACGATGCCACAACTACTGGCCATCTTTACAAATATGACCCTGCAACAGGTATCAACTCTTTGATTTATAAAACTAACCCGACAGGCAACAGCGGTAATACCAACTTTGCTATGTATGCCGGTAAAATATTTTTCAATGGCACAAACACTACTTCAGGTGCTGAATTATGGATGTATAACGGAACAGGCGTTCCTAGCCTTGTAGCTGATATCAGAGTAGGTACAGGCAGTGGCAACCCTGCTGAACTGTGTGTACTTGGTAACTCACTTTATTTCAGTGCGTTTGATAGCATCTCAGGAACCGAATTGTACAAATTCTACGATTCAACTTTAAGCGTACAAAATGTTTCTTTCAACGGTGACGTTAAAGTATATCCTAATCCGGCAACAACTAACGTTACAATGGATATTACACTGAAAGCCAACACCCAACTGGCTATTCGCATTACAGATGTGACAGGTAAACAAGTATTCATCAGCCCTGCAAAAGAATATGTAGCAGGTGACAACAAGGTGAATATCCCAGTTAGCGAATTACCTGTTGGTACATATATCTATGCTTTGTATAACAACAATGGTGTATTGATGACTAGTGGCAGAATGCTCAAACAATAAAGCATGAACTTTATATATCAAAAAGCCTCCATATATGGGGGCTTTTTTTATGCATAAGTCACAAAAAAATAAACTCTGACTGCTTCTTTTAATTATATGAAATCTCTATCTTTAACCCGTAATTTTAAGGCATAAACCTTATCAATTTACGCAATGTTTCAAGCGAAAACACTATTGCGTTTTTTAAAATAACAGATAACTATATCTATAAATGATATTACTTATCATGTTACTAAGAGAGTAAAGAGCAGAAAAGTTGCCCATTTGGGCTTTTTTATAGGAACAAAAACAAATGCTGCTCTGTGGCAAGTGTTTTTATTCCAAATATTTTTTAACCAAAATAATTATTTATCACTTATACAGGAGTCTTATGCGAACGTTGAAAATTTACTCGACACTATGTATGTTGTTATTGCTCGGCATTAACAGCAAAACTTTGGCGCAATGCGTCGCCCCCTCAATCACCACGCAGCCAACAGCTACAGCTGTTTGTGCCGGTAGCAATGCCAGTTTTACCGTGGCTGCCAGTGGCACAGCTGTGTTAAACTATCAGTGGCAGGCAAACAGTGGTTCCGGCTTTACTAACCTTACTAACACCGGTGTGTATTCAAATGTGACTACTACTACATTGAATATTACCGGCGCTACTGCAGGTCTTTCCGGAACGAACTACCGTTGCTTTGTTACAAACGGTTGCGGTAACGCAACTTCGTTAGCTCCTTCTCTTACAGTGAATACTGCACCTGTAATGAATCAATTGATGTCGAACCAGATCACTTGTGCTGGCAGCAACGCATCATTTTTCTTCAACTCAAGTGCCTCTAACCCTACTTTCGCCTGGGAGGTGAACTCAGGATCAGGATGGGGTCCGGTAGTGAATGGCGGTGTTTATAGTGGTGCCACTACTAATACGCTTTTAATAACAGGTGCTACTGCTGCTTTAGACGGTAGCAACTTCCGTTGCACTATCAGTGGTACTTGTCCAAGCCCGGTATTAAGTAATGCTCCGTCATTAACTGTTAAAACTTTACCGATAGTAAACGCAAATCCGTTGAATGTTACAGCTTGCGTTGGCGATGCCGCTGCATTCACAGTTAACGCTTCTGCATCAGGTATCACATACCAATGGCAGGTTAGTTCTGGTGGTCCATTCACTAATCTTAATAATACTTTCCCATACAGTGGTGTAAACGGTGCTACGTTGAATATTGTCAGCGCTGCTATAGGTCTGAACAATAATCAATACCGTTGTGTTATAGGCGGTGACTGTTCTCCAACTGCTACTTCAGGTGCCGCAACTCTAACTTTAAATTCTGCTCCTAGCATAATCACTCAACCTTCAAATACTAATGTTTGTGAAAATACCGGTTCTTCATTTTCTGTAACTGCTAGCGGTGCTGGCTTGTTATATCAATGGCAAATTTTCAGTGGTTCTTCTTGGGTTAACCTGACTAGTACTTTCCCATATAGTGGTACAAATGGAGCTACTATGAGTCTCGTTTCTACACCTCTTGGTTTCAATGGTAATCAATATCGTTGTGTAGTTAGCGGTACTTGTGCCCCTCCTACTATTTCTAATTCTGCTGTACTTACTGTAAGGCAAACACTTACAATTACATCTCAACCAACAAGTGCTACGATATGTGTTACCAATAATGCAAGCTTCAGTGTTGGCGTTACAGGCAATTTAGTTGCATATCAATGGCAAATAAACAATGGTTCAGGCTTTGCAAATGCTACGAACTCATTAATAATAAGTGGCGCTACTACTTCTACGCTGACATTTACAAATCCTCCGGCTACGTTAAGTGGTAGTACAATCCGTTGTTACATTACCGGTGATTGTTCTACACCAATTCAAACAGTTAATGCTACTTTAACGGTTAACGTACCTCCTGCCTTTGGAACGCATCCTAGCAACGTGGCAATTTGCCCGGGTTCTAATACAACTTTTGCTGTTACTGCTACAGGCTCAAACCTGGTTTATCAATGGCAGGCAAACTCTGGTTCTGGTTATGCTAACCTAACTAACACCGGTGTATATAGCAACGTTGGTACAGCTACACTTCAGATTACAGGTGCTACTGCTGCTATGCACGGCACTGACTATCGTTGCGTAATAACTGGTTCTTGTAATCCAGGTATTACAAGTAATAATGGTACACTCTCCATCAAAACTGTTCCTTCTGTAGCTACAAGCCCATCTAATACTACAGTTTGTAGTGGTAGCACAGCTTCATTTACAGTTAGCGGTTCTGCTACAGGTATTCTGTACCAGTGGCAGGTAAACAGCGGTAGTGGTTTTACCAACATCAGCAACTCATTCCCTTACAGCGGTGCTAACGGTGCTACTGTAAACGTTGTTAGTACAACAGCTGCAATGAACAACAATCAATTCCGTTGTGTAATAACAGGCGATTGCGGTTCTCCTGCTACATCGGGTGCTGCAACACTTACTGTAAACACAGCCCCTTCAGTAGTAACGAGCCCTTCAAATGTTACTGTTTGCGAAAACGTAAATTCATCGTTCTCAGTAAGCGCTACAGGTACATCTTTAACTTACCAATGGCAATCGTATAATGGGACAACATGGGTAAATGTTCCCGCTTCATTCCCTTACAGCGGTACAAATAGTAACACTTTAACTATCATTAACACCCCGGCTTCTTTAAACAGCAGCCAATTCCGTTGTGAAGTGAGCGGTACTTGTACTCCTCCGGCTTTATCTGGCGTTGCATCATTAACAGTAAATACTAATCCTGTTATTACAAGCAACCCTTCAAGCGTTTCTACTTGTAACTCTGTTACAGCTTTCACTGTAGCTGCTACAGGTTTCAACTTAACATATTCATGGCAGGCTTTTGTTAGTGGTTCATGGACTGTCTTAACTAACACAGGTATATATTCAGGTGTTAGCACTCCTACACTGACATTGTCTGGTTTCACATCTTCAGTTAGCGGTACTCAATATCGTTGCGTAGTTAGCGGAGGCTGTGGCCCTATTGCTACTTCTTCAGCTGCTACTCTAACTGTATTCACAATACCTGTTATAGCCGTTCAACCAATTTCTACATCTACTTGTGCAGGCAGCAATGCTTCATTCACTGTAAATGCTAATGGTAGCGGATTAAATTATCAGTGGCAAGAAAATAACGGTACCGGCTTCAGTAACCTAGGCAATGCAGGTGTTTATAGTGGTACGTCTACTGCTACATTAACCATTACAGGTGCAACAACAACTATGAATAACTATTCATACCGTTGTGTTATTAATGGTACTTGTACTCCTCCTGCTATACTTACAAACAACGTAACACTTACAGTTAACGGCTTACCTACAATCACATCTTCTCCATCAGCTACAACAGTTTGTGCCGGCACAAATGCTTCATTCACTGTAGCAGCGAATGGCGGTGGTTTATTATACCAATGGCAAGTGGATAATGGTACAGGTTATTCTAACTTAACCAGCACTTTCCCTTATAGTGGTATTAACGGCAGCACTTTAACTATCACAACACCAACAACAGCATTAAACGGATTCTCTTATCGTTGTGTTGTTTCAGGTACATGTACACCATCTGTAACTTCAGCAGGTGCATTACTCACAGTTAACGGTTTGCCAACTGTTACATCTCAGCCTTCAAATGTTACAATCTGTGCCGGTGCTAATACATCGTTCACTGTTGGTGCAACTGGTACAGGTTTGACTTATCAATGGCAGGTTAACAGCGGTGCTGGTTATTCTAACCTTGTTGCCAGCGCTATCTACAGTAATGTAAATACAACAACACTGAATCTGACTGGTACTCCTGCATCACTCAACGGTTCAACTTACCGTTGTATCGTATCAGGTACATGTAGCCCTCAGGCACAGACTATCAATGCTATATTAACAGTTAATACTGCACCGGTTATCAACTCACAACCTCTTGCTGCAACAGTATGTAATGGTACAAATGCAACATTTAGTGTTTTTGCAAGCGGTACAGCTCTGACTTATCAATGGCAAGAAAATAACGGTAGCGGTTTTGCAAACATTGCTGCAGCTACTAATCCTTCAGTTACATTATCAGCAGTAACAGCAGGTATGAGCGGATATACTTACAGGTGTGTTATCAATGGTACTTGTGGTACTATTACTACTAACACTGTAAGCCTGACTGTAAATATCTCTCCTGCTATTACTTCTAACCCTGCACTTACTACAGTTGTATGTCAAAACACAACTGCCACATTTAGTGTAGGTGCTACAGGTACAAACCTTACTTACCAATGGCAGGTAAATACTGGTAGTGGTTTCACAAACCTGAGCAACGTAACTCCTTACAGCGGTGCTAACGGTGCTACATTGACAATAATCAATACGCCTACTTCATTTAACAACTATGTTTATCGTTGCGTAATTAACGGTATATGTACTCCTTCTGTTACATCAGGCAGTAGCACACTGAATGTAAATGCAATGCCTGTTTTGGTTACTCAACCATCAAGCAGCACAGTTTGTGCGGGTACTAACACCGCCTTTACTGTAATAGCTACAGGTAGCGGTTTAGCTTACCAATGGCAAGCTAATAGCGGTTCTGGTTTTGCTAATCTTGCAAACGGCGGTGTTTACAGTGGTGCTACTTCTGCATCTCTTGTTCTGACTGCTCCACCTGCATCTATGCATGGTATGACTTATCGTTGTATCATTACCGGTACATGTAACCCAACGCTGCAAACAGTTAACGTTGTTCTTACTGTAAACACTCCTCCATCTGTAATTGCTAATCCTTCAGACGTTACAGTATGTGAAGCAGCACCGGCTACATTCTATGTTAATGCTTCTGGTCGCGGCAACTTCACTTACCAATGGCAATCATCTCCTGATAACTCATCTTGGACAAACATGACTGAAGGTGGTATCGTAGGTGGTTCAAAAACTGCTACACTGGTAATCGGTCATGCACCATATTCATTGAATGGTTACTTCTACCGTTGTGTACTCACTACATCTTGTGGTGCTCTTAACAGCAATTCTGCAAAACTTACAGTTGATCAGGGTCCTGTTATAGTTCAACAACCTATCAACGATACAACTTGCGAAGGCACAACTGCTTTCTTCTCTGTAACTGCTACAGGTCTTAACCTGACATATCAATGGCAGACTAACAACGGTTCTGGTTGGGCTAACGTACTGGCAAGTACAGGTCCTACATTCGAAATTCAGAATGTTAACTACGGAATGAATGGCATGAATGTACGTTGTGTATTGAATGGTTCTTGTGCAGCTACTGTATATACCAGCATCGTATCTCTGCTTGTAGACAGAGCTCCTAGCATTAGCGGACAGCCGTTAGATTTCAGGATGCCTTATGGTACAGGTCAAATAGCTACTTTCTCAGTATTTGCACTGGGTTCAGGTACTCTGACTTACCAATGGCAAATGGACTCTTCTACAACTGTAGGTGTATTCTACGTGAACCTGGTAAACAATGGTATGTTCAGCGGTGTAAATACCAGCACACTTACTATTACAAACCCAAGCAGCAATCTGCAAGCTAAACACTTCAGGTGTATGGTTAGCGGTTTGTGTACGCCACCTACTTATTCTAAATACGGCACTCTTACATTATTCTTCCCGAATGCTGTAGGAAATATAAATGCTGAAAACACTGAAGTTAAAATTTATCCTAACCCTGCCTCAGGTGACAATATCAACATCACTGTTGGCAAGTCTATAGATAAAGAAATCAGTGTAAGAGTAGTTAATGATATGGGTAGTCTTGTATACAATCAGGTAGTTTCTCTTGATAACAGCAATACAGGCACTATAGATATCAGAAACCTTGCAGCAGGCGTTTACTCTCTTCAGGTAACTGATAAAAATCAAACTACATTACAAACTATAAGGTTTGTAAAACAATAATAGTTTCAATCATTATTAAAAAAGGGATAGTAAAAACTATCCCTTTTTTAATGCCTATAACCCAGAAATCATACCATATCCTTATTTTTGACGTTTAACATAATAATCGGAAAATATGTTTGACGCGATACAGGCATCTGCCTCTTTCATAAAAGAAAAAACACATGCATCACCAAAGATTGGAATTGTATTAGGCAGTGGACTAAGCGGGATACTGGATATTATCACTATACATAATGAAATTGATTATCGTGATATACCGGGCTTTTCTACATCTACAGTTGAAGGCCACTCAGGGAAATTGATATCCGGCACCCTTCATGGGAAAGATGTGGTAGTCATGTCAGGAAGACAACATTATTATGAAGGATATACATTGCAGGAAATAACATTCCCTATCAGGGTAATGAGGTCTCTGGGAGTTGAGACACTTTTTTTGAGCAACGCTGCAGGAGGCATGAACCCCAATTTCAAAATCGGGGATATCATGATTATCAATGACCACATCAACTTATTTCCCGAGCATCCATTGCGTGGCAAAAATGATGACAGGATAGGCCCTCGATTCCCGGATATGAGTGAGCCTTATAATCATGCTTTAATAAAATTAGCAATGCAGTCTGCTTCAGCTATAAATATCCAGGTACAAACCGGTGTATATATAGGGCTTCAGGGACCAACATTTGAAACACCCGCAGAATATAAATGGCTAAGAACCATTGGTGGTGATGCCGTAGGTATGAGCACAGTGCCTGAATGTATTGTAGCTGTGCATTGCGGCATGAAAGTATTTGCAACAAGTATTATTACAGACCTGGGATTGATAGGTCATGTCGAAAAAATATCACACGACGAGGTATTAGCCGCAGCAAATGCAGCCGCCCCTAAACTCGCTTCTTTAGTTTCTGCTATAATATCAAGAATCTAAGTCCTATTATTCTAACTTTGTCTCTATATTTAATTATTCATAGCATTGATTATTCTTCCTAATAGGGTCTTCTATTTTTTAGTACCGCTATTGATGTTTGGGCATATTGCTGGTGCTCAAATACAACCACCGGGCAATGGTATGAACCCGGGAGCAAAAAAAGATTCCAGTCAGTTTGTCAAAAGCAATACTTCTGATTGGAAAACAGAAAACGTAAGGATATATTACAAACAGTTGTATTCAGATAGGGTATATACACCTGATACTTCAATTCACACTTTCCATAGAAGACTTATAAATTTTACTGACAGAGATTTAGGGAACAGTGGTTCTCCGGTACAACACCTGTTATTTGTACCTGAATACAGGCTTGGGCCAACTTTGGGATACCATGTGTATGATGGATACAGGTTTGATGCAGATAGTTTGTATTACTACAACACCAGCAGACCATACTCATTTTTTTCTTACCAATTAGGAGGCAAACAGGAACAATTAGCGCATATAATGCATACGCAGAACATTAAGCCTAACTGGAATTTTGCCGCGCAATACCGAAAAATAAATTCCCCGGGATATTATAATGTACAACGTACAAGTCACGACAATGCAAGCCTGTCTACACATTATCAGGGCAAAAAACTACATTATGAATTATACAGTGCTCTTGTTTATAATAAAGAACAACAAGATGAAAATGGCGGAATCATCAACATGAACCAGATAGACAGTGTTGAATATAGAGACCGAAGAACTATAAGAACTAATTTTCAGGATGAAACATACGGCAACACTGCCAACACTCGTCGCTCCCCGGTTACTAATTCGCTGAGAGATTATGCTGTCATACTGCAACATTCCTATGCATTTGGCAAAACAGATACAGTGTATAATGAAGATAGTACCAAGTATAGTTTACAACTAACCCGAAGGTTCAGCATTACACACCGGGCCGAGTTTAGTAGTACAAGACATTTCTTTAAAGATGTCCGCCCGGACTCTTTAAGGTATGCTCCTTTCTTTAGCAACTCATTTATAGGTGGCGGTAAAGACTCAGTTTATACAAGGCAGGAATGGAACTATATTGATAATAAAATATTACTAAATACATTCCTCGGAAAGCTTGAACATCAAATGCAACTGAGTGCGGGGCTTGGTAGCAGATACGATCATTTTTCTACTTATTTTCTTCGCGACAAGGCCATTACAAATATCAATAGTACATACTTCACCGCATCACTCAATAAAGAGGCGCTTCTTGAAAAGCAATGGTCCTATAATATCGACTTCATTAGTTATTTTGCGGGTAGTGCGTCAGGTAACACGATGTTGCGCGCATCGCTGGGAAAGGACATTAGTAAAACTATTGGCAGCGTTACCCTCAGCATTTCACAGCATATCAATAATGCTCCTTACAATTATACTACTTATTACAATCAGTATGACACCATCCTGCACAGCTTCAATAAAGAAAGTGTTACTACCCTATGTGGCATTTGGCATAATGAGAAATATAAAATTGATTTCGGGGCTCGTAACTATCTTATCGGTAATTACATTTATTTAAATGCAGATCAATTGCCAGACCAATATGCCACAACCATAAACCTTACACAACTATGGCTTCGGAAAGTATTTACATGGAAAATTATCGTATTCGATAATGAGCTTTATTATCAGACATTCAGCTCTGGAGCTCCGTTGAATATACCAAACATAATGGCCCGGCATCAGTTAGGAATAGAAACTAATCTTTTCAAAAGTGCTTTGAAAATTGCAACCGGGGTCGAAGTTCGTTATCACAACCCATATACTCCTGCTGGTTACTCGCCATTTTTTAACAGGTTTTATTATCAGGCAGCTTACTCTCATTATAATGTGCCTGAAGGCAGCATTTTCTTCAATTTTAAGATAAAAAGGTTTAGGGCATACCTGATGCTCGACCAGGTACAGCAGATATTTTATACTAATACAGTGTTAGGTCCCGGATATGCAGCCCAAAACCTGATGTTCCGTTTTGGCTTCAATTGGGTACTTATTAATTAGTCACATATCATTTTCCTTCATAATATACATTTCTAATATCCAATTTTGCATTTTGCATTAAATTTGTGAGCCTTTTTGAAAGGGCTTTTTTGATTACAAATCTGCCGATAGACGGTTACATGATGAAAGATTTTTCGTACGTGATGAATTCACACCCCTCTTATGTTGAGTCACTTTATGATGACTATCTAAAGAATCCTACCTCAGTTGACCCTGAATTGAAAAAATTCTTTGAAGGTTTTGATTTTGCATTTTCAAAATCAGGCACCAACGGTCATGCTGCTACAACAGTTACGTTAGATAAAACACCTGTTGGTAATGAACAGGTAGCTAAAGAATTAAGCGTATACAGTTTGATTCGTAGTTATTGGAAGAGAGGTCATTTAGTTGCAACAACAAATCCAATTCGCCCCCGCAAAGACCGCAAACCTCATTTGAGCTTATCGGACTTCAACTTGAGCGACGCCGATTTGAATACAGAATTTAGTGCGGGTGCATTCGTTGGCTTGGGTAAAGCCACACTAAATGCCATCATCGATAAACTGAAAAAATTATACACCAGCGATGTTGGTGTCGAGTATACATACATCAACAACTACGATACTTGCATGTGGGTGCAGCGCGAGTTCGAGGCGATGATGCAAAGTGAAATATCGCTTGATGAAAAGAAACGTATACTTGAGAAATTGAACGAAGGTGTCATCTTTGAAAAATTCCTTCACACAAAGTATATAGGTCAAAAACGCTTTAGTCTCGAAGGCGGTGAAAGCACTATACCTGCTTTGGATACAATTATTAATAGTGCCGCAGATGCAGGTGTAAAAGAAGTCGTGATAGGTATGGCTCACCGTGGTCGTCTGAATGTACTTACTAATACTCTTCGTAAAACATATGAGCAGGTGTTCTCTGAATTTGAAGGGAACATGCCTGCTGATACTACTATGGGCAGTGGCGACGTAAAATATCACCTCGGCTTCCGTAGTAATATTCAAACTCCTAATGGCAAGGAGATAAATGTACAGCTTACACCAAACCCTTCGCACCTTGAAGTAGTAGACCCTGTAGTAGCAGGCTTCTCACGCGCTAAGGCTGATATTCTTTATAACAATGAATATGATGCAGTTTTACCTATACTCATTCATGGAGATTCTGCTGTTGCAGGCCAGGGTGTAGTATATGAATTACTGCAAATGAGCAAACTACCAGGTTATTCAACAGGTGGCACTATTCACTTCGTTATCAATAACCAGATAGGATTTACTACAGACTTTGATGAGGCGCGTTCTGCGGATTATTGCACTAGTGTAGCGTCAATGGTTCAGGCACCGGTTATTCACGTAAATGGTGATGACCCTGAAGCTGTTGTTAAAGCCGCTAAGCTTGCTGTTAAATACAGGCAGGAGTTTAATCAGGATATCTTTATTGATATGGTATGCTATCGTAAGCATGGACACAATGAAGGTGATGACCCAAGCTTTACTCAACCTCAGTTATATGACCTGATAAAAGTACACCCAAATCCGCGTGAGGTATATACTCAGCATTTGCTTAAAAATGGTACTTCTGATGCTCAGGAGTTGGCAAAGCAAATGGAGAAAACTTTTTGGGACGATCTGCAACAACGCTTGGATGGGCTGAAACAAAAGCCTTTACCATATGAATTGCAGGCACCTGAAAAAGCATGGTCACAAATGCACCGTGCTGGTGGTAATGATTTTGCTCAATCTCCAGACACAAGCCTTACAACAACAGAGGTCGACAAACTGTTTAAAGCCCTGATGAATATTCCATCTGACTTTAAGCCTTTACGTAAAATTCAGAAACTACTTGACGAGAAAATAAAACTGTACGAAGAGAAGAAGCAGCTCGATTGGGCTACAGGCGAATTAATGGCTTATGCTAGTTTGTTGACTGAAGGTATTCCTGTTCGTTTGAGCGGGCAAGATGTAGAACGTGGTACTTTCTCTCACAGGCATGTAGTGTTACATGACGAAGCAACAAATAAAGAATATAGCAGGCTTAGCCAGTTAAGTGAAAAGCAAGCAAGGTTCCAGGTTTATAATTCATTATTGAGCGAATTTGCAGTGCTTGGTTTTGAATATGGCTATTCTATCGCCAATCCTCATTCATTAACCATATGGGAAGCTCAGTTTGGCGACTTTGCTAATGGCGCCCAAACAGTTATCGACCAATACATCGCTTCATCAGAAACCAAATGGCAAAAAATGAGCGGGCTGGTAATGTTGTTGCCTCACGGCTACGAAGGACAGGGACCGGAACACTCTTCTGCTCGTTTAGAACGTTTCTTACAGCTTTGCGCTGAAAACAATATTGTTATTACCAACATTACTACTGCTGCTAACTTGTTCCACATGTTCCGCAGGCAGTTAAAATGGAATTTCCGCAAACCATTGGTTAATTTCTCGCCTAAAGCAAACCTGCGCCACCCGCGTGCTTGTTCTGCTATTGAAGAATTTACTACAGGTGGATTTAAAGAGGTGATTGATGATGCTACTATTAAAACAGCAAGTAAGGTGAAACGTGTACTACTATGTAGCGGTAAGATATACTTCGACCTGAGTGAAAAACAACTTGCAGAAAACAGGCAGGATGTAGCTATTGTTCGTTTGGAACAAATTCATCCATTCCCTGCTGCGCAAATTGAAGAACTGAAAGCAAAATATAAAAAAGCAGAATGGGTTTGGGTGCAGGAAGAACCACGTAATATGGGTGCCTTAGGCTTCCTGACTTTAAATACAGAAGGTGTTGTAAATAAGTACCTGTCACGCCCTTCAAGCGCAGCGTCTGCTACCGGTTTCAGCAAAATGCATGCTAAAGAACAACAGGCTCTAGTAGACCAGGCATTTAATATTTAATAAGGATGAAATAATTGACAAAAGCGAAGCATTTAGCTTCGCTTTTTTATTCACTCAAACTTTTTTCTATTTCCTTACTAGGTATTATCCAAAGTATGGCCACAAATACAATAATAGCTATAGAAATGTTTGTGTTTATATAAGCTAAGGGGATAGCAGCCAAGTAACAGGCAGTAGATAGTACCCCTTTCCCTTTTTGTCTTTCTAATGCTTCTTTTACAGCCGTATCATGCTTATACGTTTTGATGATATTGCGCCTGAGAATATCATAAGAAAACCCGCAAATGAAGAACAAGGCCGAGTATATCATTACAGGCTCTTTTTGGGTACCGTTTTCTCCCAGCCATGCAGTGGCAAAGGGTACTAACGATAACCAAAACAATAAATTATGGTTACTCCACATAATTCTTGCATTCACCTGTTTCACGGTGTGCATCATATGATGGTGATTATTCCAGTATATGCATATGAATACAAAACTCAACATATAACTCAACAATACCGGCAACAAGTCACGTATTGCATGCCAGTCTGTAGAATGCGGCACTTTTATTTCCAATACCATTATCGTAATAATGATAGCCAATACGCCGTCGCTAAATGCTTCTAATCTTGTCTTATTCATCTGTAAAACACCTTAGAAAATAAAAATAAAGCTAATATATTGTATCCTTATTTAGAATTAAAGGATTAAATCGCCTCATTTATATTATTTTTGCGCGACACCTGATTTTGATATGGAAGATTTGAAATTAACGCTCAAGCAACAAATCATTGAATCGCTGAACCTGCAAGGTATGACTCCAGCAGACATCGATGATAACGCTCCGTTATTTGGCGAAGGGCTTGGCCTCGATAGTATTGATTCTCTTGAATTGATGGTACTGCTGGAACGTAATTATGGCATCAAAATAGAAGATGCCCGCGAAGGCCGTAAAGTATTGCAGTCTGTACAATCTATGGCTGAATACATACAAGAAAACCGCAAAATATAACAGCCGCACCACATGGCGGAAAGAATAGTTGTTACATCACTGGGAATATTATCCGCTTTAGGTAATGGTCTTGATGCAAACCTGCATGCACTAAAAGCTAAAAAAACAGGCTTGCAATACGCTAAGCATCTACAAACTGTACATGCAAAAGACTTTCTTTTGGGCGAGGTAGATATGAGCAATGATGAATTATCATCATTGCTAGGATTACCAACTGGAGACAACGGCTACACACGTACTACCCTGCTTGCATTAATTGCCATGAAGGAATTGATGCAGGGTATTGATAAAAACCAATTGCAGGAAGAAGGTTTTGCTTTTATTAATGCCAATACGGTTGGTGGCATGTGCTCTGTGGAGAATATGTACCTCGATTTCCTGTCTGATAAAACAGAAGGCAGCTTTACCAATTATATCGACACATTAGATTGCGCTGAAAGTACGTTGAACGTCACTAAGTATTTTGACGTTTCCCCTTTTACAGCTACCATCAGCACAGCTTGCTCATCGTCTGCTAATGCAGTGATACTGGGCGCAAGAATGATTCAACAAGAGCTAGTAAAACGTGCAATATGCGGCGGATGTGATGCATTGAGCCGTTTCACATTGAATGGTTTTAACTCACTTAAGAACGTAGATAAAGAACCTTGCCGTCCTTTTGATAACACACGTTTTGGATTGAACCTGGGTGAAGGTGCGGGTTATCTGTTATTAGAAACTGAAAAATCTGCCAAAGAACGTGGTGCAGAAATCATAGCTGTACTATCAGGCTATGCAAACACCAACGATGCTTACCACCCTACTGCCCCGTCTCCCAATGGCGACGGTGCATACAATACTATGCGATTAGCATTAGACAAAGCGGGTTTAAATCCTGCTGATATCAGTTACATTAATGCACATGGTACAGCAACTATAAATAATGACGCAGCTGAAGGAAAAGCCATTGAAAGATTATTTGAAAACAATGTGCCTTATTTCAGCTCTACCAAACCATATACAGGACATACCTTAGCAGCTGCCGGTAGCATTGAAGCCATATTCAGTGTTGGTGCTATGCAACGGCAAATGATATTACCTAACCTCAACTTTACAACTCCTATGGAGGATGTAAATATTCAGCCCGCCACATCAGTTATTGAAAACACTATGGTCAATCATGTATTGAGCAATTCATTTGGTTTTGGCGGCAATAATGTTTCTCTCATATTCAGTAAAACATAATGAAGCCTGTTTACATATCATCTGCAGCAGCATTATCACCGCAACACAGCTTTGATAATGAAGAGCTATTACCTGATATTGTAAGTACAGATACCGGGAAATTGTATGTTATAGATACCGACTATTCTAAATTCATCAATCCTGTTGCTATACGCCGCATGAGTCGTATACTGAAAATTGGTATCAGCACAGGTATGAGGGCTGTTCAGCTTTCGAATCATCCTATAAACGGTATCATTACTGGTACGGGGCGCGGTAGCATGAGGGATATGGAATTGTTCCTTGGCGATATGATAAAGCTGAATGAAGAAGCACTTAATCCTACATACTTCATACAAAGCACTTACAACTCCGTAAACGGCTGGTTGGCTATGCAAACCAAATGCACTGGCTATAACCAAACCTATGTGCATCGTGGACATTCGTTAGAAATGGCGTTGCTTGATGCACAGATGCTACTGAATGAAACGGAAGAGCCTCAAACATATCTTGTTGGTGGCTTGGACGAAATGACCGAAGATTATTTCCTCGTAAAAAGCAAAAAGGGCTATTGGAAGAAGGATATTCCAAACAGCTTGCAACTACTCAAACATAATGATACTCCCGGCAGTATAGGTGGTGAAGGTGCTGCTTTCTTTACACTCACTAATCAAGCTGAAAATGCTATGTGTAAATTGGCAGCCATCAATATCATCCAAAACCCTACAGAAGATATAATAAAGGCTGCTATTGATAAAACGTTAGCTGATAATAATATCAACATCAAAGATGTAGATGTTGTACTATGCGGACTTAGCGGCGATAACCGTTTCGACCATCTGTATAAATCTGTGTTTGATAACATGACTGCGCATACCACCATTGCGGCATTCAAACATTTGGTAGGCGAATACGATACCAGCACAGGTTTTGCCATGTGGTTGGCTACAGAATTATTCAAACACCAGCAAATTCCTGAAGTAATCATTCAGAAGAAAGGCATTCATCCTGACATCAAAAACATACTTATCGTTAACCACTATATTCTCAATAGTGCGAGTATCATTTTATTGCAACTGTAACTATATTTTCTCTTTTATATCGTGCTTAGCGGAAAATGAGTAAATGACAGCTACTATCAGCGCCTTAAATACAGTACCGTAAATTTCTTTCCATGTCAAGTTAGTCATCACTTCTTTCATGGTTGAACTAAATACTAACTCAACAATAACATGTATGATGAAAAAGAGCGGGATAAATATTAGAAACCACTTTATAAACTTTGGTATGTTCATAAAACTGAAATTTATATCGCACCCACTACCATTACATCGGTAGGCGTAGGGTTACCACCTTCTTTTTCGAGAGAGATAGCGAAGGCTTGTCCGCCTGTTACAGTCATTGGTACTTTAAACATGGTACCTGCATTAGCCACCAAATCGTTAGAAATGACACCCATGCTCACCGGTTTGCCATCCTGTATCACCCAAAGTTGGTATTGCATACCCTTTGGTGGCATCGGCATTTCATGTATAGCCAAATAGGCATCGCCTTTAGTTTTGCTCCAGAACATCATACTCGTCATAGTATGTCCCGGTTTGGCAGTACGCATTACAATGGTCTTCATGCCCGTATCAGCAAGCATAGCCATACCATGGTCATAAGAAGTAGCTTTTGCCAGCATTTGCGATTCCATTTTCTTCATGGAATCTATCCTGGTATTCAATAATGCAATTTCAGTATTGCCCTTATTACGTTGTGATAATAAAACAAAGTTGGTCAACACACTCACTGCCACAGCAGCCCAAATAGCTGCCATTTGCCAAGATGTGCGACGCTGAACAACAGGCGGTGTAAAGTCTACTACTTTATGTGCCTGCCCGTTCGTTTCTTTAGGAAGCGGTTCAGGTTGTTGTGCCTGTATAGCATCCCATATTTTACCTTCCATAAATGCGGGTGGCTGCACAGCAGTAGCTTCGGCATGTTGTTGCATCGCTAATTCAATAGCCTCAACCTCGGCCACCAGTTCAGGATACATAGCCATATCAGCCTCTACCGATGCACGCTCATTTTCATTGAGCGCCCCCAGTACGTAAGCTTCTAAAATGCCTGATTCTATGTATTCCTTTATGTTCACTTTCGTTTTATCAGTTATTATTATAATATTCTCTTAATATTTGTAAGGCTGCCCGCATGCGGGTTTTTACTGTGCCTAACGGTATTTCAAGGGTTTTTGCAATCTCTTCCATCGTGAAACCTTTGTAATAAGCCAGGTTCACTATCACCTGGTAATCCTGCTTCAGTTCCGCCACTGCATCTTTCAAGCCTATAGTATCCGTCATCTGCTCTGTTTTCATTCCTTCACTCACATTATATACGGCATCTTCGCCGGTATGGATTTTACCCTTCATAATTTCACCCTTCGAACGCAATTTGTCAATTGCTGCATTACGGGCTATGTTTATCATCCAGGTATAAATCCTTCCTTTGCCGGGGTTGTACTGCTCTATATTATTCCAAATCTTTACAAATACTTCCTGCAATACATCCTGAGCGGTTTGATCGTCGGTTATCACTTTTTTTATCACACCATATAACACGCCGGAATAATTAGCGTACAGGGAATTGAACGCATCCCTGCTTTGCTGTTTCAGCAGCATCACTAATTCATCCTCTTGATATGTGTATATGGGTGACAAGCTATAATTCTATTCTAAAAGTATATCTTATTTAGGAAAAAGCATTTTATAATCTGTCTTTACTTTTCCGGCACTGATATCATCCAGTTTCTTCTTTATCAATTTACGTTTCAGCATCGGCAGGTAATCTATAAACAACTTACCTTCTATATGGTCATACTCATGCTGAATAACCCTCGCCGTAATGCCTTTAAATTCCGCTTCATGTTCCTTAAAGTTTTCGTCTAAATAACTGATGCGTACTACTGGTTTCCTATGTACATCTTCACGTACTTTTGGTATACTTAAACACCCTTCATTATATGCCCATGGTTCACCCTCTTCTTCGATAATATGTGCATTGATGAAAACCGTTTTTATTGGTTTCTCATCAGGATATTGTTTCCTGTCCTCATCATCAAAATTCTCCACTATCTGTTCTGTATCTACTACAAACAAGCGTATGCCCCTGTTGATTTGGGGGGCAGCTAAGCCTACACCATTACTCTTGTACATGGTTTCCCACATATCAGCAATCAGTTTCTTCAATTCCGGGTAATCCGGTGTAATATCTTCACACTCTTTGCGCAATATCGGGTGTCCGTATGCTACTACTGGTAAAATCATTAATATAAACTATTGTAAAGTGTGCAAAAATACGAATTAAGCCCGGCTTTCGAGGTATTCCTGCAACATAATTACAGCACTTACCTTATCTACGAGTCCTTTGTCTTCCCGGTTTTTCTTATTCAGCCCCATTTGGCTTATGGCCTGGGATGCCATTTTAGAAGTGAGCCTCTCATCCTGCTTAATAATGGGTAGTGAAGGGAATACTTTTTCGAAATTCCTGATGAACTTTTCTACCAGCGGGGTAGCATCTGTAGGCGTTTCATCAAAATTGAGCGGATAGCCAATAATCACTTTCTCTACTTCCTCTTTAGCAAAATATTGTTTGAGATAATAAATTACACTTTCCGAATCGATGGTATCTAAGGCGGTGGCTATGATTTGTAAAGGGTCGGTCACAGCGAGGCCCGTTCTCTTTTTGCCATAGTCTATCGCCAATATCCTAGCCATTCGTTTTCAGTTGTTTAACGATGACAGTACCCATCTTCTTCAATATCTCCGTTTCGGTTTGTTTCAGTTCAATGTGTTTCTTCTGCAGTGCCTGCATTCTCGCCATATCTTTCTCCAGCATTATTCTATTAAGGATTTCCGATTGCACCACTTTTATTTTCTTCAATTCGAAATAACTGATGGTGCTTTCTACTTCGTTCACATAATTCAACTCTCCATTAAGTGTTTCAATACCAAAACTCTCCTTCCATTTAGGACTGATGTCTGTTCTAGTACTAAATAGTGAGGCCATTTTTTGTTGCATTGCAGCATCAGGATTGCCTGTAAAATATTTCAAATCAGGATGCTTCCCGTAATGCTGCAAGTAGCTGTAATAATCATCAAATATCCTCTTTGCAGATTCATCTTCTATCAACTCAGAATCAACTGTAGTAATAATAAAATCTGCTACATGTGCATAACCATCCATTGGCCTGTGTCCCAATTCAATTAACACCCTCACCAACTCCCATTCCTGTTCTACATTGTCCGGAATTTTTGAAGCATGTTCAAATGGTTTTTCCTCTATTAGATTGGCTTCTTGCTGAGTTTCCTTTTTGCCATCATATTTCCTGTCCTGTTCTACCCTGTCACGTATATATTTATTGACAAGGGTTACCAGCTTATTCTCATCTACCTGTAATCTCCTTGCAGCTTCACGAACATAGTAATCCTGCAAGGCAAAATCTTCTGCTTTATTAATGCGCGATACACTCTCAGCTATTTCATTTACCAATTTCGACTTACGCACAGGGTCATCACCGGCTTCTTTCATGCCGACTTCCATGCGGAAGTTGATAATATCCTGCTTATGCGATTTCACATACTCATGAAATGCCTGTGCCCCTTGCTTTTGTATAAAACTATCAGGGTCATCCCCTTCAGGAAACAACACCAGCTTTACATTAAAGCTCTGCGACAGTGCCATATCCAATCCACGCAATGCAGCTTTTACGCCTGCAGCATCACCATCATATAATATCGTAAGGTTCTTAGTAAGTTGTCCTATCAATCGCAACTGGTCTTCAGTAAGCGATGTACCACTACTGGCAACAACGTTTTCTACCTGTCCCTGGTGCAGTGAGATAACGTCTGTATATCCTTCTACCAAAAAGCACTCATCCAGTTTACTGATTGCATTACGGCTTTGGTACATGCCATAGAGCGTACGGCTTTTATTGTATAACTCATTCTCCGGTGTATTGATATACTTCGGAGCCCTGTCGTTTGTTTTTAAAATACGTGCGCCAAAACCCAGTATGCGCCCTGTCATACTTTGAATCGGAAATATCACACGTCCCCTATATATATCATAGTGTCCACGTTGCCCGCTTTTCACAAAGCCCGCTTTCTCCAGCAGTTCATCACTATATCCTTTTTGGTGTGCAGCAGTATAAAATGCTTCGCCACTTTCAGGGTTGTAACCTAACCTGAATTTCTCTATCGTTTCCTTACTAAATCCCCTGTGCTTAAAATAGCTTAACCCAATATCTTGTCCTTCTTCCGTGTTCAATAAAGTATCGTGAAAATAACCAGCAGCATATTCATTCAATATGCGGAGTCCATCCTGTGCTAATTGTTGCTGTTGTTGCTCAGGTGTACGTTCAGTTTCTTCCAGTTGGATTTTATAATAATCAGCCAGCCAGCGTATCGCTTCAGGATAAGTCAACTTTTCATGCTCCTGTACAAAAGTCACCACATTACCACCCTTTCCACAGCCGAAACACTTGAATAAGCCTTTCGCACCCGAGACGGTGAAAGAAGGTGTTTTCTCATTATGAAACGGGCAATTAGCTATGTAATTGACCCCACGTTTTTTAAGACGCAGAAATTGCCCCAATACGTCCACAATATCCGCACGGTTCATCACTTCCTGTATAGAGGCGGGAGAAATCATTATGCTAAGTTAACTAATAGCTGAAGAAGCTACAATCATATTAATATCCCTAATAACTAAGGCTGGTGGCGAATTTAACCCGCTCTCTGCCTTTAGTAAACACATGCCAGTTACCATCATATTCTATGCGATTGGGCAGCATTTTACCATGTGTATGTGTCATCCGTACTTTCATACGCACATCAAAATCGTACACCAGTGTTTTATAGGATAAAGAATAATCACGAGCAACAATGGAATAATCTGATTTCCTGAACCAGGTAGTAAAATCATTATACACTACATCCTTTATGTGTTCTTTTTTGGGAATGGCTTTAAACACATAACAATCTTCTCCTTCATACTCATCAGACAATAATTTGAAGTCGTACATTTTTGCAACGTCCGGGTCGAAAATATTGCTCTTGTCCCCCATCAACGGTATACCTTTTACTTTACCTCCGGGGTTAAACATCAGTTGTTTCAGCTTATAACTGTTCGATTCATTTTTGCTGTTACCTGCTTTTTTCAAGGCCCCAACCACTACGTCATCCTCTCCACATTTTTTGCCTTCTGTAAAAAACAAGAAAGCATAGAGTTCTGCAGTGTAATAATTATACTGATGCTTACGGTTATAAAAATCTCCTGTTGTTTTTTCTTCCAGCACATCCATGGTTCGGCATCCATTCGCTACTTTCTGTTTGGTCTTGCTGTATAGAGACGCCTGTACTTTTCCTTTTTTATCGTACACTTTGATATCATTCAGTGCAGTGTATGAAACGATGTGCAGACTGCGAAAAGCTTTGTAAAAAGTGGTATCATTCCTCACTCTGCGAATAAACCCCTGTACATCAAATCCTTTGCGCACGGCCTTCACTACATAATCGTCCATTCTTATGGGCTGTGAAAAAATACTGCTGTCTTTGGATTGCGCAATAGCCAATTGCGATATAAAAACCAGTATGAATGCTATCTTATACATTCGCCTCTCTTGCTTTTAGCAATGCCTCTGCCACTATCATGTCCTCAGGAGTAGTCACCTTAATATTACTGCGCTCACCTTCTACCAAATGCACCTCATCGCCATAAGCCTCTACCACAGTAGCCTCATCGGTAAAAGCATTTTGATATTCCTGTTCAAAAGCCGGGAGTATAATATCAGAACGGAATGTTTGCGGTGTTTGAATAATACGCATCTGTTCCCTGTCTATCGGACGACTGTCCTCGTCTTCTATAATACGCATACTATCTGCCACAGGTATAGCTGGAATTGCAGAACCTTTTTCTACTGCTTGCTCATAACAGCGTTGTATCAATGCAGTGCTTGCCAATGGGCGAACACCATCATGCACAAATATTATACTGTCAGGCTCTGTTACCTTCAATCCATTTTGCACACTATGAAAACGCGTCTCACCTCCAGTTACAATCGTTATATCTATCCGTTCCGGGAAAGATTGCAGTACCATTTGAGCATAGCTCAATTGCTCCTGCGGCAGCACTAACACCAAATGCATATCTGCATAAGCATCTTTGAATGCTTTAATGGTATGATATAAGATTGGGTGTCCGTTCAACGGTAAAAACTGCTTGGGCAATGCACTACCCATACGTACTCCTTTACCCCCCGCTACTATGACTGTGTATTTCTTCATTTATCTTGTACTATATCTAAATAACCAAAATATTGGTATTTAACCTTCGGTTGACCATTTTCAAACACCATCTTTTTAAAATTCAAGAATGGTTTCTTATTAGCATTCAAAGTTCCGACACTAATTTCTAATAGTGTATAATCTGAATTGTGATATTTAAGCATAGATTCTGCATCTCCAGTCTCTCTTCTCCATGTGTAACCATGCCAATATAATGGGTCATTTTCTTTTGTTTGTGTTTCCCTGTTATATGGCAATTCAATTCCCATAAATAGAACTGATTTATTTCTCAAGTCAATATTTACATCATTCCATGTTGACAATACTCCATTCCCATTAAATCTAATTTTATTGTCTTTTTGAATTATTTCAAAAAATTCAGTCTTAACTACTTTAAATTTAGTGTCTTTCTCAACCGTAAACTTTTTTGAAAGTTTATCATACTCTTCTTTTGTTATACCAAGTCTTTCATCGTATGGCAATGGAGTCTCGTTCTTATGCCGTACAGTATATTCTGCAAACCATTTGCTATTGCTGTTTACTGCTATTGCAAAACGTCTTGTAATATCTTCTATATCCTTGGGAACATCTACATCAAGTATTTGAAAGTTATATTTACCTGTTTCTAAAATCACTTCAACTACATTAATTGCACTAACAGATTTAGACTGTAAGTCTTGACAGTTTCCATATAAATATGAAAACATAAACACAAAAATCAGTTTAATTATTTTCATAATATACATTATTTCACATCACCCATCATCTTCTTGATGAGTGGTGATATTGCAAGTAGAACAATGCCTCCAACAAGTGCATATATCGCCAGTTGCTTATACCCTGCCGTATATACAAGCAGTTTTTCGGCTGCAGTTGCTTTTTCATTGCCCCCTGATATACCCGCACCTAATATACCTGCAGCATATTGTCCATAGGCACTGGCAAGGAACCAAAGGCCCATCATCATGCCCCATAGTTTCTTTGGCGCCAGTTTGGTCATGAGTGATAATCCTATAGGTGATAAACATAATTCACCAAATGTCAGTACCAGCCACGCTATTGTAAATATGTCCTGTGAAGTTTTACCCGTTGCATCTGCAAAAAATCTCGTTGAATAAAAAATATAGAACCCTCCTGAAAGGAATAAAAATGATATACCAAACTTCACAACAGAATTAGGTTCTTTTTTGCGGTTAGCCAACCATATCCATATCAATCCTACTATCCAGCTGAATATGATTACAAAAACCGAGTTCGAAGCATTATTCCACGCATTGGGGTCTACCTTCAGCATCCCACCTAACAAAGAATCATGCAGATTATTCAATGCAAACAAACTTAACGACCCGCCGCTTTGTTCAAAGAATGCCCAGAACAGTATAGAGAACAAGCTGAATAAAATAGCTGCCCACATTTTTTTACGTTCATCTGCAGTCAGTTTGGTCATTTCATAAAACAGGTATATTAAAGTAAGCGGCCCGATAGTGTACATGAAATAATCGGTATACTCCGTTTTACTCACCATTACTTTTAATAAAGGAATACATGCTATGGAAAGAATAAACGTCCCTATCTCATACATCCTTCTTTTATTTATTGCCCAATCTTTGAGTGGTGATAACCCTATAGGACCAAGTGTTCTTTGTGTAAAAATGAATGTGACTAATCCTATTATCATCACAATACCCGCAAAAGAAAATGCCAGATTCCATGAATATTCCTTACCTATCCATACGCAAGCCAATCCGCCTAACAAAGCACCTAGATTGATACCAGTATAAAATAACCCAAAACCAGCATCACGCCTGTTATCTCCGGGCTTATATAAATCGCCCACCATGGTAGAAATATTAGGCTTGAAAAAGCCAGTACCAACAATGGTAAAGCAAGTACCTATATAGAAAAACTCTTTAGGATTAGATGCTATAATAAAACTGCCTATTATCATTAAAATTCCACCCCAGAACAATGATTTGCGAAAGCCCAGTATTTTATCAGCAAATAAACCACCTATAAATGTGAATGCATAAATGAATGCCTGTATAGCACCATATTGCAGGTTAGCTTTTTCTTCATTGATCATCAGTTGCGTCACCATAAAAACGGTTAGCATTCCACGCATGCCGTAAAAGCAAAAACGTTCCCACATTTCTGTAAGAAAGAGATACCATATCTGCTTAGGATATTGCCCTTTAAAATCCTGTATCTGTTCTAATGTCAGTTCCTGCGACATAACCATCATTTTATTACACTACCAAAATAGAATTTATTTCCGACTAACGTCTTTTCTACCCCCTATAAAAAACATCCCCGCTCAATGGCGGGGATGTGAAATATAATATCAGCAAGATTAATGCACACCATGCATCATTTTCTTCAATCTTGCACAAAGTAAGAACAAGATTACAGAAGCAGCACCTGCAAAACCTACAAATATCATAAAGTAAGTGTAAAGACTATCTATTTCCAAACTCAGAAATTTAGGCCTTGCTGGCTTCATATCCCAAACCTGCATACTAACACTATTGTTTTTACCCTTCAAATCATTAGTCAACAAATAAGTGTTTTTACCATCTTCACTGAGAGCATATATAAATTTAGGTTCCTTCTCCCCAGGTGATAATTTGCTTAACTCTTTTTTGCTCATTGGTGCAGGTATGATACGTTTAGTCTTTACCGAATCATAAGTAAATCCGGCAACGCTACTTACTGCAGTAATTGAGGCTAAGGAATCAGGTTCTTTTGATTTATCGGACTTTTTTACAAGGTTCAATTTCCATGCTATTGCATTATTAACCTTTTGATTATTCATTACTGTATTCCAGTCTATAGCATTACCATCTATGGTTAAATCTTTGGTAGTGTAAGTAGCGCTTATTTTTTGTTCTTCAGGATACAACGAACTCATTGCACCAGCCAGTTTATTACCTGTTGCCACCGCGAGGAACCATATACCCATCATTAGCGACGTAAAACGTCCGGGTGTTAGTTTATTTACCATAGATAACCCAATAGGACTCAAGAACAATTCCCCAATAGTATGCAGGAAGTACAGACCTGTAAGGAAAATGATGCTGGCTCCACCTTCAGGAATATTTTTAGCTCCGATGGCTATCACCAAATAACCAAACGCCAATAACATCAAACCCATTGATTGTTTATACGGTGCAACTGGTTCTTTACCTTTTTTAGCAAACCATACCCACATTGCACTTATGATTGGCGCTAACAATACAATAAACCCTGCATTGAAACTTTGAAAATAACTGGCCGGCATAGCCCATCCGAATACATGACGGTTAGTTTGCTCCGCTGCAAAGAATGTCAATGATGCGCCTGCTTGCTCAAAACACATCCAGAAGAATATCACGAATATCATGATGAGGATGATCACCCACAACCTGTCTTTTTCAATCTTCGTAAGGGATGGATCTGTAATAATTACAAATGGCCCTACAATCGTCATACCATAAATTAATGACCCCCAAACATCTACATGCAATACCCAATAAAGAATTGAAAATACAGCTATTATACCACCTATTAATATGGTCAATTGTTGCTTGCTAAACCCTCCACTATTTGACGCTTTCTTTTTGTCATTTGCAGATAATCCTGTTTCTTCATCTCCACCTAATGCTGCCGCATCCATCAGTTTATTTGGCCCTACACCCAATTGTCGCCCATCCGGTGCAACTACATATTTATTTTTCAATAAGTAGAATATCACAAGGCTGATAAGCATGCCCACACCTGCAGAAAAGAAACCCCATTTAAAATCAACCTCTTCACCAAAATAACCACACACTAAAGGCGCCAAAAATGCACCTGCATTGATACCCATATAGAAGATGGTATACGCAGCATCTTTACGGCCATCGCCATCAGGGTACAGTTGCCCTACCATAGTAGATATGTTAGGTTTAAAGAACCCGTTACCAAATATCAGGAAAGTTAATCCTGTCCACATCATGGTTATTGCAAATGCTTTATCTGAACTATGTGAAGCAGCGGCTGAGAAGAACATAAAGAATTGACCTATGGCCATCAGCAAACCACCCACAAATATCGATTTCCTGTTTCCCCAATACCTGTCGGCTACATAACCACCTATCAATGGTGTCAGGTAAACCAGACCTGTATAGCTACCATAAATATTGCTCGCTTCCGATTTGTCAAGCAACAACATTTTGGTCATGTACAGGGCAAAGATGGCACGCATACCATAATAGCTGAACCTTTCCCAAAACTCGGTGGCAAAGAGCACGTATAACCCTTTAGGGTGTCCTTTTTGTGTCTGAGACATATTATAAATAGTATTTAAGAAAACAATTTAAGTTTCGAAAGATAGTGAAAAATGCCAACCCTCAAAGTCTGTAAAACGTAAAATACCCTCAATGGAGGTATTTTACAGCTGTTAATTTTTCCACATTTATCCTGTTTTCCATAGTCTTATATTATACCAACAGGTTTAGATACTTTTGCGGTTAGAAATACTGCAAATGTCATCTTACAATATACTGTTATTAGGTTCGGGTGGACGAGAAAATGCCATAGCGTGGAAATTACGTCAGAGTAAATTGTGCAAGGAGTTATACATCGCTCCCGGCAATCCGGGAACCGCTACTTTGGGTAGCAACCTCAATATATCAGTTAACGATTTTGATGCCATAAAAGAAGCTTGCTTACAAGACAACATTGACATTCTTTTTGTCGGGCCGGAAGATCCCTTGGTAAATGGTATTTATGATTACTTCAAAGCCGACCCGCAATTAAAACACATCATCGTTGTCGGGCCATCAAAAGAAGGTGCACAGTTAGAAGGCAGCAAAGCATTCTCTAAAAAATTCATGCAGCGCCATAATATACCTACAGCTGCATACCAGGAATTCGCGGAAGATAATTTCGATGAAGGCATTGCATACCTCAATCAGCACACGTTACCCATCGTATTAAAAGCAGACGGTTTGGCTGCAGGTAAGGGTGTAGTCATTGCACAATCGCACGAAGAAGCCATACAGGCTTTTACTACCATGATAAAAGAAGCTCAGTTTGGTGATGCAAGCAAAAAAGTTGTGGTGGAACAATTCCTAACAGGTATTGAGCTTTCTGTTTTCGCATTTACCGATGGCAAGCATTATGTATTATTGCCTGAAGCTAAAGATTACAAACGTATAGGCGAAGGCGATATGGGCCTCAATACTGGTGGTATGGGTGCTGTTTCTCCCGTACCTTTTGCACAAGGTGATTTCATGCAAAAAGTTGTGGGCCGTATTATCAATCCTACTGTAAAAGGGCTTGATGCTGAAAAAATAGTGTACAACGGCTTTATCTTCTTTGGTTTGATTAATGTAGATGGAGAGCCTTACGTTATTGAATACAACTGCCGTATGGGCGACCCTGAAACCGAAGTAGTAATGCCTCGACTCGAAAATGATTTGGTAGAGCTCATCTTAAAAATGCACGAAGGAACATTGAATGAAGTATTAGTAGCACATGACAGGCGCGCTGCTTGCACAGTAATGCTGGTATCCGAAGGCTATCCGGGTTCATACCCTAAGGGGCGAGTAATGACAGGATTCGAAAATGTAAAGGATTCTATTCTCTTCCATGCCGGTACTGCTGTTAAAGACCACAATACTGTAACCAGCGGCGGGCGAGTGATTGCCATTACATCCTATGGCAACACCATCAGCGAAGCGCTGGCCATCTCTTACGAGAATGTAGATAACATCGAATACGAAGGGAAATACTACAGGCGAGACATAGGTTACGAGTTCATCTAATACTCGTAAACGCCAAGCGGGTTGAATCTGCGCCTGAGCGAATCTAAAGTTTTCGCTTTGTTGTTTACAGGATAAGCAACCGGTATCACAACGTAATAAGCGTTAGAGTCATCAGCTTTTAGCTCTACGTTCACGCCTGCTTTTTGCAGTTTTGACAAATAGCGTTCAGCTTTCAAACGTTCGTCATAAGTACCTATAATTACTTTCATGTTAGCCATCTGCACCGTCGGAGCAGTAGTGGCAGGTGTTGTTGTAGCAGTTTCTTCAGGCATAGATATAGCAGTATCTACCAACTGGGCACTGTCAACAATAGGTGTTTGTTCTTTAGGAACAGTCTCTATTACCGGGGTGTCTAAATGTATCTGTGGTTTATTGCTATTGATATTCATACCGCCGGGTTGCAGCATATGCCTGGCCGCAAAAACAATTCCAGCTATAATGGCAAACAATATCAGTATAAAGAAAATGATCCTTCCCCAGTTGAGTTTGGCTTTCTCTTTTTCCTCAACAGGTATTTCATAAGAGCGCTTGGCACTGGGCGAAGTATAGGCTGGTGTGTTGACAGGCTGGGCATAATCTGTCAATTGCGGAATCGGCTTTTTCTCTCCCGACTGTTTAGGGATACTTTTATCCGCAGGCAATGCCGGCATTGCTAACTGCAGATAAGGAGCAGTATTAAAGATAAGCTTACCATTTACTTCTGAAAAACTACCTAATGATGGTATATGCACATCCTTTCCGGCCTGCAAATCCATTTTAGCCTCTTCACTGAAATCTTTGAGAGCATTCGTAGCTTTTGATATACTTATTTGTTCATTGGTAGCTATGAAATTGGATAATGAATCATCAATATTCATGGTAGGAGCTACCACCACCTCGTACATAGCAGCTAACAAATTACGGCCGTCAAAAGTAGCAGGCTTTCTCCTCAACTCGATATTACCCAGCCCATGTATATAGCATGAGTTGTTCTTGAGTAAAAATAGCCCTATGTACTTTGCGACGTTCATCTATTCTGCCGAATCGGATGTAAAATAAGCAATAGCCTTAAATTATACGAATATGGGCGTTTTAAAATTTCACCCTTAACCCACCTGCTATATTGATACCATATACCCCATATCCATACCAACGTTGGTAGCGATTGTTCAGTATGTTTTTCACCTGTACAAATGCTGATAGTCTTTTGATAAAACTATACTCAGCACTTGCCCCAATGTCAAAAATAGTAGGCAGTTTTACTACTGAATTACCTTTATCTACAGCATATATATCATCCATCATCAACATATAACCATTTACCACCAATTGCGGCATTGGTCTTGCCATAATATCTGCACCTATTACTACACCGGGTTCATGCCAGGCTTGTTTATAGTTTTCAGGAGTATAGCCTGTGTATGTAACATTAAGATCTACACCAAATGAATTCCCGATATGATAACCCACTGCTCCTCGTAGTGATAACGTACTCACTTTATCATATGCAACCCTGAAATGATTCATATCAGACAAAGTGGCGGTGTCATTATAGTACAATGGCATTGCATCATATTGCTTCAGTTCGGCCTTACCTGTTATAGTGAAATGATTGCCTACATTACTCTGTGCTCCGGCATACACTTCATTTATACCGGTTTGTTGAATATTATATAGGTACGGTACAATGTATGGATTAGTTGTGCTTACATTTTGAAAATTGTTCTCCAACAACCTACCCTGCCATCCGCCAAAAACAGAAAGCTGTGTACCTTCAACGGCGTACTTAAGTTTAATATCTGGCAACAGGTAAAATTTGTTAGTCCCAATTGTCGGTATAACCCCTGCATGGAGGTACAATGTTTTCTGGCGATAATCTATACTCGGGCTAAATTGCAATACATAATTATTTTGCACCACATCATTCTTCACCAATAACCCTGTTGTCGTTGTTGCATAATAACTGGCATTTACTCCTATAGCTAAGCTTAATGCTTCAGTTGAACGATAAACAAAAGGAGCATTCATTGATACTCTTTTTTCATTGGCATCCAGATTATTGCTATCTCCCGTTGTACTATACATACAGAAATTAAATTCCGGACGATAGCTCAACTTACTATTCTGAGAGGTTGACCGTAACCCGATACCTGCTTTCAGATTCTTATAGCTGATACCGGGTGCCGTCAACGTAGAGAATCCGTAATAATTAAATCTGCTCTGAGAATATTCAACAGAAGGCAGCCAATCATGTTTTGCAGAATGGACGGTACCTGATACTTCTATACCCGAGAGACTTGTCTTTTGACTCGTATTATTATCCGCCTGCGACAGGTGGTGCAAATGAATCGTTGTTTCAAATTTCTTTCCTTTCAGTGCTGTAATACCTGCATCAAATAATATGGTCGATAAGTTACCTCCACCCAATTTCACGTAGTTCTTGAATTTTTTTTCATTAGAATCCCTAACTAATGTCAACGGGCGAAGTGGCAATGAATTATATGTAAATGAAAGCCCCTGAGCAGGCACTTCATATTTCATCACAGGTATTGAAGTATCTGTAGGCGGCAATGCCGGCACAGCATCAGGCTTTACAGCTTGTTTCACCTCAGGTTTGTATGATTGTAATATTTCTATAGTTGCTCCCTTCAGCGTATTGCTATCTTTGATTGGAGACTTTGAAGGCTCCCTCTTAAATGGTTTTGCAGCCTGTTTTTTTACAGGCTTCTTCACTTGCTTTTTCTTTTGCGCCAATGCAACAAATGAACAACCAAGCAACGCCACCAATATATATACGGTTATAAATCTCATTGTTAATCCTGCTTCAGTTTGCTGTTTTTGGTTTCCAAAGCTTTTACCTCTTCCAGTTTCTTACTCGCTTCCTGTTTAAGTTCAGGCTGTTTGCTATTTTTCACAATGCTTTGCAACAGTGCTTTGGCATTGAAATAATCTTTTTGTTTGGTCAGTATGTCTGAAAGCAGCAAGTAACACCTCACCACCATGCGGTCATCTCCACTTGCCTGTTTTATGGCAATATTCACTTGCTCTTCTGCTTCTTTCAACCTGTCATTTTTATAATTCACTGTGGCAATCTCATAGTTCGCCTCGGCTGCTATGAATGGTTTCTTATTACCTGCCAATTGCTTGTAAATAGCATACATTGAATCTTCCTTGTTATCCAACTTCAGCGCCCTTGCTTTGTACAGCAATCCCTCATTGATTATATTTTCATCAAGGCCGGGCAGTGCAATCAAGGTATCGGCGTAATTACCTGCATCTGCATATCTCTTCAATTGATAATTACAGCGCATCAATCCGGCATAAGCATTTTGCAGGTTTTGCTTATTCATCGCTACAGTTCGTAATTGCGTGTAATAATTCAATGCGGCTTCGTAATCTTTATCGGCATAAGCTATACCTGATGCCTTTGCTGCACTACGTTCTGCAAACTCGCTCCAGCCTCCTTTCAACACAGCAGTGTAATCGGTCAGTGCGTCTTTCATTTCATTCAGCTGCAAATGTGATTCTGCTTTATAAAAATGAGCTTTATTGGCAAAAACACCATTGGGAAACTGCTTCAAATATTGTGCGAAAGCCTGTTTTGCTGCAGCCCACTTAGCACTTGCAAATTGTGTTTCGGCTGCATTATAATAAGCTGAGTCAACACTATTATCATCTTTAACGGTGATATTATTTTCTTTCAGTAATTGCGCAAATGCTTCAGGCTGATTATGTTCAACGTATAAGCCTCTTAAAGCATCTAATGCTGCCGGGCGCTCTTCTGCATTAGGGTAATCAGTTACCACTTTTCTGTATGCCTCTATTGCCTTATCGTCATTATTCAACTGCTGATAGCAGAAACCAATCTTCATCCATGCTTTAGAAGATAAAGCACTTTTATCATAGGCTTCAGTCAATGGCATCAGCATATTGATAGCGGGTTGATATTTATTATCTTCAATATACTCCAGTGCTTGCTGATACCTTGCGTCATACATATACAACGACTTAGGCACTGCATTAATCAAGCCCATCAATATCGCAGATTTATCAGTACGTTTTCCTATTACACCAAGTATCGTAGCCTTTTGAAATTTCGCATAATCAGATTCCGCAACTCCGGCAGCTATCACTCTATCGTATAATGCTATGGCTTTCAAATAGCCTTTTTGCATAAATACTGCATCAGCTTCCCTTAGGGCAGCATCCAGTATTTCCGAAGAATCGGCATTCTGCAATTGCGACTTATTAAAATACCATTGTGCTGATTCAAAATCTTTTTGCTCCATTGCAGCATAACCCATATTCAGGTATGCGGCATGAAGGTTTGCTGCTGATGTTATTATTGCTGCTTTGTTAGATAGTGAAGCTTTTGTTACATAGCGCTCACTGTACTCTATGGCATCGTCATATCGGTGCATTTTATAAGCCAATTCTCCTTTCCAAAAATTAGCAGCCATTTCATACTTTTCGTCAACAGGTTTGCTCAACGACTGAGACAGTAAGCTATCTGCACCTTGCAAATCACCGTTCTGTAGTTTTTGCATAGCATACCCATAACTAACCTTCTGCAGCACACGATAGTAAGCCTCGTTTTTCACAGCTACATCGGCCAGTTCGCTATAGGCTTCAGTATAATTATTGGTTTTGAGCAGCAAATCAGATTTAATGGTCTTTGCTTCATCCTTATGCACGGAGGCAGGATATTGTTCAAGCAATTCATTAATACTTTGCAATGCATCATCACTATACCCCATCTCGTAAGATAGCTTTGATGCCAGTAGCAAAGCAGCTTCTTTCTGCCCCGGGCTAAATGGCATATCAGCACACATCACAAAAGCGTTGCGTGCACTTTGTTTATTATCGGTATTCAAATAACAATCGCCTAATAAGTACAATACTGTTTGGCCTAATGAATCTCTCGTATCGCTTATCTGAGAAAACTTCTCAATGGCACTACTCCAGTTTTTCCCATTATAGTAGCAATAAGCCATTTCGTAAAGGTCTCCTTTGCGTATCCTTTCTGTATGTTGGTAATAATATTCAAAATACGGTAGTGCCTCAGCGTACCTTTGTTTTTCAAACAATATCTGTGCGGTCAGCAGATGCAATTCATTATCATAAAACAGCTTTTCATTCCTTGCCAGCAATTGCTTTGCCTCAGATAGAGCTTTATCCTTCTTACCGGTGAAATAATATATCTCCAGTATATAATACGGTACGATATTTTTGTAAGCATTATCGCTCAACACACGCTGAAAAGAGGCTAATGCATCTGTATAATTGCTACGGCTGTAAGCCAACAGCCCGTAATAGTAATTTCCTGCAACTGCATACTTCCCGTCAAGTTCCTTAATAGCTGCAAGCAATGGTTCCGCCTTATCTACCTGACGTGTACTGAAGTAACAATACGCCAGCTCAAATTTCGCGTCAGCTATCTCACTATTGCTCAGATTTTCAATACCTGCCATTTCATAGTATGGGATAGCCTTTGCAGTTTCATCATGTCTAAAATAATGCTGCCCGATAAGATACGCCACACGCTGCTTGTACATGGGGTTTGCCGTAGTATTCATAAAACTAACAGCATCCTCAACACTGCCTTTTATGTCTAATTGTATTGCAGAGGCGTTTGCAATAAAATAAGCCTTATCTGCTTCATCCGCAGGTTTGCTTTTAATTACTGCATTATCTTTTATATAAGCTTCTGCAGATTGCAAAGCATTTGCATACATACCTGCACGGTACTGATCCTGCGCCAATTCAAGCAATCTATGTTCCGGCCTGTCAGGCGACAATAATTGCGCCGAAGCCCGGCCGAATAACAGTACTGATACTGCTATTGCAACCAGGCTTCGTTTTAATAACTTTTCCTTTCGATGGGTCATTCAACTATTTACATTAAAAATTCCATGTCACATTCAAGCTAGGGAATATCGGTAATTGATACACTTTTGCATTACTCAACCTGTCAACATAAAATATATTGTTGCGGTTATAAACATTACTTACACTAAGTGTAGTTTCAACATTTGAATGCTCAGACAAAGTAAAACGTTTCCTTGCAGAAATATCTAAACGATGGTATGCAGATAAGCGTCCGCCGTTAATATCATTTGCATATAATAAACTCAGCTGGCCATTTTGTTGCAGGTAATTGGTATTGACACCATTCTGCAACAGGTTGAGGTTTTCGTAATACCCTTGTGTTTGGGTGAATGGGAAAGCAGAACCATAGTTAAATCTTGCAGATAATTCCCAATCTCTTTTTTTACCTGCAGTATATGATGCAAGTAAGTTGATATTCACCCTGCGGTCAAAAGGAGGCGGATACGTTTGTTTTACCGAATCAGAGCCAACCCTGTTACCTATTCGCACCAATGTTTCATACTTCACCTGCTGATAAGAAATCACACCCCACAGGTACCATCTCTTCTTATTGTATTTAGCAGACAAGTCAACACCGTAAGCCTTGCCTTTACCTGCCACAAAATCCGGCTGACCTGCAAGTTCTTTAATACGGCTCAACTCAATATTTTGATTGAAATTTTTCAGCCAAGGCTCAAGGTTAAACTCTACATTTTGCACATCTACTTCTATACCACCCAAAACGTGATAAGCTGTTTGAAGATTAGTATTCACCACCTTACCATCTGTATTATATATCTGTTGGTCCGGGCTCAATACAAAACCTGTAAAGAAGTTCACTACGTCCCTGTCACTCTTTGTACTGATAATACACTGAGAATACAAACCACCGGCAGCTTTCAATCGTACTGAATTCGAAAGGTTATATTTCAAACCTATACGTGGTTCAGGTGACAATGCACTCAAGCCCGAATAATACTGGAACCTGAATCCGGGTTCTAATACAAATTTCTGTCCGAAGTTTTTACGATACAACAAATACAATGCAGCCATCGTACTACGACGGTCTAATGAGGTAGTATCTCCTGAAGAGTTGAAATAATCTAACGAGGTATGGAAACCACTTACCTCTACACCATATTTAAATTCACTGAATCCAGGCAGGTAATAAGTAAAATCAATTGCACCTTCAAAACCTTCAATACCACTACCGCGCGGCTTGTAGTTAGCTTCATTATAATCAAGCAAATACTTTGAATATGCAAAACGTCCGTTGATAAGTGCAGCACTTGTTCCCGGAGTTACCACGAAACTCAAGCCGGCACCTGTTGCTTTCCAGTGAAAGTTTGCATTTACGCTATCCGTATTAGGTTTCAATACAGTCGCTTTATCATCAAAATTGAAACCAAACAGGTTCAGCTTACTACCATTATCTCCGTTAAAAGATACCTTACCATACAAATCGGTAAAATTATAAGGCAGGCCGTATGTAAACCCTTCACCAAAGCTGCTATACAATGGCTTTGACGTTTTATCTAAGTAGCTATACTTTGCTGATAACAGAAAAGTTGTAGAAGCACCTCCTTCCGTCTTTGGTTTTGCCAAAGGGCCTTCCAGCATCACACGCCCCATGATGGGAGACGCCGACACTTTACCTGCAAGCCTGTTCTTATTACCATCTTTTGTATGCACATCTACTATTGCAGATGTCCTGTTACCATATTGCGCATTGAAACCTGCTGTTTGTACATCCACATTACGAATAGCATCTGTTTCAAAAACAGAATACAATCCTATAGAGTGAAACGGGTTATAGATGGTCATACCATCCAGCAAAATACCCGTTTGCGATGGTGCACCACCACGTATGTACAATTGTCCACCCTGGTCACCGGTAAATACAACTCCCGGCACTACTTGCAGATACTGTGCTATATCCGGTTCACCACCCGAACTTGGCAATGCTTTTATTTCTCTTGGGGTAACGGTAACAACACCAGCATTAATTTGTGTCGTCTTTTCTGTTTTGTGCGCTGTCACTTCTACATCTCTCAACGACTGGTTTTTTTGCGTCAAAAACAGCTTTTTCTGTACAATTTGCCCTGGCTTTAATGACACCGAAGAACGTAAAGAATCATAGCCTACTATACTTACGAAAAGTGTATAGTTGCCCTCAGGTATTTTAGTAATGGTAAAATAACCGTTCACGTCAGTTTGGACAGCCAATGGGCCACTTTTCCCTCCCAATAGCACCACATTGGTAAATATCATAGGTTCACCGTTAGACTTATCATAAACAAAGCCTTTGATGATACCGGTGGTTACATTCTGTGCCTGCGCATTTGTAAAACAAAACATCAGCAACAGCCCTAGTATAACGGCAGGTTGCTTCATAAAAAATGTCTTCATTAATTAGGTATTAAAAATTGCGCTGAAAAATAAGCTATTCCCGTGTTTTCAGCGAGTAACAAAGATAGGAATTACACTACAGTGACCAAAAGCCGTTTTCCCCACCAATGCAATAAGAATACTTCTAATATCTATACTCCTTTATGCTACCACACAACCACTGTTTTGAGTAATTTGCAGTATGAAGATTTTTTCAGCTTCACAGATAAAAGCTTGTGATGCTTACACTATTCATGCATCGTCTATCAGTTCTGCAGACTTGATGGAACGCGCAGCTGCAAGATGTGCAGAATGGATTACTGCTAATGTATCAGTTGATATCCCGTTAGTGATTTTATGTGGCAGCGGTAACAATGGTGGCGATGGATTAGCTGTAACACGAATGTTGCATAAAATGGGCTATGGTGTTAAAGCCTTTTTATTACAATTTACCGAGCAATTATCAGACGATTGCAAAATCAACCTGGAACGCCTGCAAAAAACAGACAGTAGCCTGATTGAAATATTACAACCGGGTGCATTTATTTCTGAACTACCGCCGCATATAGTTATCGTTGATGCTATATTGGGTACCGGGCTGAACCGTGCAGTAGAAGGATGGGTGGCCGAATTTATAGAACACATTAACGACGCTCCTAACCTCAAAATAGCCATCGACATACCAAGCGGTATGCCTGCTGACAATATTCCTAACGATTCACACATTCTCAAAGTACATCATACACTTAGTTTCCAGTTTTGGAAACGCTCATTCCTGCATCCCGAAACTGGCAGCCTTGCAGGCAATGTTCATATACTCGATATTGGTCTGCACAAAACATTCATTAACAGTACTCATACCAACTACCACATCATTGACGACGAAAAGCTGAAAGAGATATATAAACCACGCTTACCCTTCACACACAAAGGTGATTACGGCAACGTGTTACTCATTGGCGGCAGCTATGGTATGATAGGGGCAATGGTACTGGCCTCAAAGGCCGCTTTGCGCGCAGGTGCAGGTAAGGTGCGCGCCATGTTGCCCGAATGTGGCTATAATATTTTGCAAACAGCTGTGCCCGAAGCCATGTGTATGGTCAATGGTGAAAAAAACATTTCAGGCTTCAAAGGTTGGACTCCTACCGATACCATAGGCATAGGCCCCGGATTAGGCATGAACGAATATACCATCAGGGCGTTTACAGATTTTATTGAAGCGGTTAAACAGCCACTGGTTATAGATGCCGATGCACTCAATACCCTTGCCAAACATCCTGAACTCATACATAAAATACCTGCGGGTAGTATTCTTACTCCGCATCCAAAAGAATTTACCGGATTGTTTGGTAAAACAGCCAATAGTATGCAACAATTAGAGCTGGCTCGCACACAAGCTATGCGTCTCAATTGTTATATCGTACTCAAAGGACATCACACTGCTATTTCAACACCGGAAGGCGAATGCTGGTATAGCATTGCAGGCAATGCAGGTATGGCCACGGGTGGTAGCGGCGATGTTTTGACCGGCATTATAACTGCATTATTGGCGCAAGGTTACAGTAGTTACGAAGCTGCCCTACTAGGGGTTTATCTGCATGCTCGCGCAGGAGATTTGGCTGTCACAGAACAAAGCATGGAATCGCTGGTCGCATCTGATATTATCGGGCAGATAGGTAAGGTGTACAAGGAAATAGCAGGTCAGTCTTAATAGATAATTTTTCAATATTTTTTATAAATATTGTATATTTGCTATAGATAGAGGTGTTAAAAATAACACATGAAATATCTTCGGGAAATTTTGACTATCACACATCTATGAACGTAAAAGCATCAAAATCCGCAACATTTCGCAACAAAACACAACAAATTGCAACATTCTGAAACAAATATGCAATTTCAGCATATTACGTTTCCGTTATACACCTATAAGAAAATCAACTAATTAACCCATTAACTAATCTCCCAAACCCTCCTACATTTGCAAAGCATTTATGATAACCATAATATCCGGAACAAACAGGAAAGATAGCATGACCCTGAGGGTAGCCAACCTGTATTATCAATTGTTGAAAGAGAAGGAAGAAAATGTACAATTGCTCAATCTCGAAGGGCTTGAAGTTTGGGAACGTGGATTACAAATGCAGAAGATAGAACTGGACTACCTTATACCTGCCGAAAAATTTGTTTTTGTAATGCCTGAATATAATGGCAGTTTTCCCGGTATATTAAAACTAATGATCGACAACAGCGATATACGGAAAGTATGGTGGTATAAAAAAGCTATGCTGGTGGGTGTGGCAGATGGCCGTGCAGGCAACCTTCGCGGTCTAGACCACATGACCAACATACTGCATTATATGCGAATGCACGTTTTATATAACAAAATACCCATTAGCCGTATTAATGAAGAAGTAAGCGAACTGGGCGAGGTTTTGAAGCCGGCTACATTAAAAGTGATACAACAACAGATAGACGAATTCCTGAAGTTTTAGACGATGCGATTTTTCCTTTTCCTTGGTTTATTCCTGCTGGCAGAATATTATGCTTTCGTAGTGGTGCGTAGTGCAATGCGCACATTTCCTGTTACGCTTCGAAACATTCTTACAGTTTTGTATGTATTGTTAACATTAGCGGCATGGTCCGGCTTTATCTTTTTCAGGCAAATCAACTGGGCTGGTTTACCCCACCTGGTACGCAACCTGTACGTTGCATTTTCATTAGGTATGATGCTGGGCAAGATTATCATACTCATGATAATGCTGGGTGATGATGCGCGCAGGCTGATACTTTGGATTGCCAGCCTGTTCACCAAAAAAGTGGCTGTAACCAAAGGCACAATTGTAACAGGCAAAGGTATTCCCCGTTCTATATTCCTCAAACGCACGGCATTATTATTAGGTGGTACATTATTAGGTGGCATTATGTATGGCGTAACCAACCGCTATAACTATCATGTAAGAAGAGTTAAGTTATCTTTCAAAAATCTGCCGAAAGCTTTTAGAGGAATGAAGATTGTGCAGATATCTGATATCCACAGCGGTAGCTTCGACAGCCATGCTGCCGTAGCTAGAGGTGTACAAAAAGTGATAGATGAAAATGCGGACCTTGTGCTCTTCACAGGCGACCTCGTTAATAATAAAGCAAACGAGATACAACCATACAAAGACCTCTTTTCTTCCATCAAAGCACCACTGGGTGTGTACAGTACTTTAGGCAATCACGACTATGGAGACTATGAACATTGGCCAAGTAAGGAAGCTAAAGTAAAAAACCTGGAATGGTTAAAACAAACCCATGCCGAAATGGGGTGGCGTTTGTTAATGAATGAGCACGTAATAGTTGAAAAAGGCGAAGATAAAATCGCCCTTGTAGGCATTGAGAACTGGGGTGCTAAAGCAGGATTTCCAAAATATGGCAGAATGGATTTAGCCTATAACGGACTACCGGAAAAGAACATTCCGTTTAAGATATTACTTTCTCACGATCCCTCACACTGGGATGCGCAGGTAAGAACGGAATACCAGGATATAGACCTCACACTCAGTGGCCATACGCACGGTATGCAATTAGGTATAGAAATACCTGGATTCAAATGGAGCCCGGTAAAGTATATCTATAAAAAATGGGCCGGCCTCTACCAGGAAGGCGAACAATACCTGTACGTAAACCGAGGCTTTGGATTCCTCGGATACCCTGGCAGGTTGGGTATCCTGCCCGAGATTACCGTGATTGAATTAGTTTAAAGCTCTTTTCAATAAAGCCGTCAGGGCTTCAGTGCGTGGCTGTAATAAATCATTAGCTGCCAGCTCCAGCGTTGTTTTTAATTCAATAACAAGGTCGGATAACATTTCAGCCTGGTCTTCACTTTCCAACATCACCGTGGCTTTTGAGGCTTTTGTATCAGTAAAATGCTTAAGTAGAGTTTTTCTCATGTATGCGAATAGCTTTTATTGTTAAACGCTGTATTTTAAGTTTTATTGCATGTGTGCATGATTTTATTTTAACATTATGGCACTTGCTGTTGTTAATAGTATACAGGTCTTTCTTAGCACAATTAAACAATCGACAGGATGAAAACCATAGGCATAACGGGGGGGACGGGTTTTGTCGGGCGACATGTAACTAACTTATTGATTAGCAAGGATTACAACGTGGTAATATTTACACGAAATCCTAAAAAGTATAATTCAGCAGGCAATATAAGTTACGCTCTGTGGAACCCCGAAACTGAAGATGCTGACAGTACCGATTTTCAAAAATTAGATGGTGTGATACATCTGGCAGGCGAAGGGGTGGCAGATAAAAGGTGGACTCCAAAACGCAAACAGGAGATATTGGAAAGCCGTACAAAAGGAACTGCTTTTCTGGTGAAGATGCTGCAAAATCATGCTCCTAATTGCATGGCTTTTATATCGGCCTCAGGCATTGGATATTATGGCCCAGACATGACAGGGAAGCCATTCACAGAAAACGACCCGGCATATAATGACTTCCTGGGAAATACCTGCGTGCAGTGGGAAAATGCGAGCAAGCCAGTCGAACCGCAAATGCGACGAGTATTGCTACGAATTGGGATAGTGCTAGGTAAAGAAGCGGGTGCGTTTTACGAATTTGAGAAACCTACCCGTTTTGGAATATTGCCTATATTAGGTGGAGGCAGGCAAGTTGTGAGTTGGATACATATTGATGACCTGGCAGCATTATTTGTTCATGCTTTGGAAACAGAATCAATGCATGGTCCGTACAATGCAGTAGCACCTGTACCGGTAGCTCAGAAATTACTGATGTACACTATAGCGCATGTAAAAGGATTACCGCCTTTGGGCATTCCTGTACCATCATTCGCACTAAAATTAATGCTTGGCGAAATGAGCATTGAAGTACTGAAAAGCGCAACGGTAAGCAGTGCCAAAACAGAGGCCAGCGGATTTGTGTTTCGATATCCTACCATCACAAAAGCAGTAAGACAACTATTGGGTAAATAAGCTTACTTCTTGTTACCTGTTATGCGATGTGTGCCGGACAGTATTCCGAAAGCATAATTGAGCTGCACCAGTATGATAAATATGATACTGGCATAGGTACTGACAAAGCTCAACGCAGCACCAAACAAGTACAGGCTTTGCGCAATGATAACACGCTTCTTGATAGCAGTAGATACCATCGTTTTTTCTTCGCCGGAAATAGAAATGTGGTGGTGCTTTTCTGCATAGGTCCAGTGTATGAAAATAAGCGCACCCATAGCGAAGATGTTGAACCAGTATAGAAGTATAGATACTTTGTTGGTGATATGATAACTGAGGATATCAGTAGAGAAAGGCAATATGGACACGAACATCAGGAAGAAGATGGTTATCCAGTTCAGGTTGCGGTCGTAAGATTTGATATAATGAAACTGCGTGCTCTGCCCCGTCCAGAAAATACCGAGCGTAATGAAGCTAACAAAGAAACTAAGAAATGCAGGAGCCATTCTGGTGAGCATAGCTATCATCTCTTTATCAGTCTGTATAGCGTAAGACACCGGTGCTTTGATATTGAACACAAGTATGGTCATGGCAATGGAGAATACACCATCACTGAGCGCTTCTATGCGCCCTATTCGTTGCCCTGCAATCCTGTTATATATCGACATCGCTAGTGTTATTTGTACGCGTAATCACTCAGGTATTCATAGTGCGGGGTCAGTTTTCCGTTATCGCATATAGTAGCACGGGTAATGATATTGCTATTGCCTCTCAATAGCTCTTTCAAAATAAACTTCTCGAAGTGTGCGCCAAAATAATATGATGCATCGCGGGGCAATTCGTTGGGTAGGTTGTCAACCGCCATCACATCAATCGTATTGGTTGTATTTTGAAACGGCTGCACTCGTTCACCTGTTCTGCGGTCTATACCATACACAGGGTCGGCGATAGAGGATGCACCCACATTGATAGGTACAGAACCATCTATATCGCAGGTAATGTCGGCTATCACAGTGGTACGCCAATCACTGCGCTGTATGTCTTGCCTTTCAAACAGTCGCGCAATATGCGTATCCCAGTATATACCGTTCATCAGTATATCTGTTTGCGGAATGTACTTATGAAAGAGGCATTTATAGGCAGTCGGATTCGCGTGAAAATCGTTGCGCGAAAAAAGGTCGTTATCCTTGCGTGCATACAGGTCACCTCCGGTAAGGTGTGTGTACACCGGGTAATCGTACTGGTGCGTCAGGAAATCTTCAGGCTCTACACTTTCAATGTCAAAATGCGTCATCACTTCAATCACACCGCTCGCCACCTTACCCGAGCCAGTCACAACTATTTTTAGGGGTGGTAGATTTACATCTTCATACACACGCAGCAGTTCGGCAAAACTATTCACATTATGTGCAGCCGGTAAGTCATATAATCCCGTTTTCTTGCCATAAGTAAGCAAACCATTGTGTGCACCCACCACACCTGCATAAAAACCAAAACCCAATATGCGCTGCTCATCGGCATGTGTAAGACATTCATAATCTATCAGGCGCACTTTCTTTTCTATCAACGTCTGCATCATTTGCTGATTATAGGGCTGTTTCTTTTTGGTGTGCGAGAAGAAAAAATAGGTTTTATTCGGGATGATATACTCTTCTTTCACTTCTTTGATACCCAGCAACACATCGCAATTTGTAAGGTCTTCCATTACCTCAATACCGGCAGCCCGATATTCATCATCTGTATAACAACGGTTGGGCGATGGCTCTGCCACTACCTGCATGCCGGGGTATTTCTGCATCATTTCCACGCACTGTTCCGGGGTGAGAGCTACCCTGCTATCGGGCGGATATTTACGCTCGCGAATAAGTCCTATACGAATCATCTTGACTACCTTTACAGTATCAAAGATAATACAGACCATTGATGAACTATTTTGAATTATATGAATTGCCCGTAAGCTTTGTGCCGGATGCCGATGCAGTGAAGAAGAAATATTATGAGCTAAGCCGCAAATATCACCCAGACCGTTTTACCATGGCAAGTGATGCCGAACGTGCAGATGCGCTGCGCATGGCTGCCGTGAACAATGATGCCTATAAAGTGCTGAACAATGCCGATGCCGTTATGGCATATATATTAAAACTGAACGGTCTGCTTGAGGACGAAGAAAAATACAGTCTGCCGCCCGACTTTTTGATGGAGATGATGGAACTGAATGAAGTAGTGAGCGAAATGGAACTGGACCCAGATGATGAAACGGCTAAAAAAGAATGCCTGGCTATGATGGAAAGCGAGGTGAATGGCTGGAATGAAGAGGTTAGGCCGTTGATAGAGAAATTTAATGCCGGGGATACATCTAAAGAACTTTTATTAGAAATAAAGGATTATTACTTCCGCAGAAAATACCTTTTGCGTATTCAGCAAAGAATAAATACATTTGCAACCCATTAAAGTACCGCCGCCCAGATGGCGGAACTGGTAGACGCGCTAGACTCAAAATCTGGTATTCGCAAGGATGTGCAGGTTCGATTCCTGTTCTGGGCACTTTGATTATCAAGGAGTTACACACAAGTGTAACTCCTTATTTTTTGCCCAAAATTCATGTGCACTAAACTTGAATGACAAATATATTTTTGAGATTTATCGTTAAGCATATCTATCAATTACGTCATTAGGATACATAGGCATTAGACATCTTCCCTTTTGTTGATTCTTATGAGTGAGTCAATACCTACATATTAAATAGCAATTTTTCGCGTATTATCTGTATATCATTCCCTGAAACGAAAGCTATTATCAGATGCCTTATTTTCTATAGAGTGTCAGCAAGCCATGTTTTATCAAGTACCATCCAAGTGTTATTTATTTACTTTAGCTATAGTAGCAAAAAATCGTTGTAATACATTTCGGTCTTTGGTAATAATGCGTGCATTTGCTGTCATTTCAGGGTTAAAGATGATCTTCTTATTATAGTTTGTTACAAGGCTGTCTTTAAGAGACACATACACCCTATAGGTTGCCTTGTCTTCTGCCACATCGGGTATGCTAGCCCATTTAACTACCACTCCTTCAAGAAATCCAAACTCATTGTATGGATAATTGTCCACCAATAAGTGTACTTTTTGTCCTTTCTTCATTTTACCTATACCATCGGCAGGCACCATTACGATAGCTATGTATTTATATTCACTGGGCACGATAGCAAACATTTCATCACCCATTGATACCAGCTGATTTAACTGCCAGGGCTTCAGGTAATTCAACACCCCTTTGTATGGTGCTATTATCAGATACCGCTGTTGCCATAACTGTATATAGTTATTGATATCACGCATTGACTCTCGTATACCTTCTATTGATTGTCTTTCCTTATCCTGGTGTTCATATTTCGTCTCTAAGATTTGCCTGCTATTCTCTTCAACACTAACTTTATTTTGCATAGCATTGGCCTTCAGCTGCTCTAATTGTAATTTCTTTTGTCTTAGCCTGGCTGCTTCGTCATAATATTCCTGTTTTGATATAACCTTATCTTTGTATAGTTTTTCATTGGCATTAAATCTTTCTTCCGCTTGCTTTATTTCACCCTCCAGCATATCTTTCTCTCTCTGTGAAATAACACCTATCGTCCTGAGTTTACTTATCCGGCCTTCCAGATTTACAGTACGTTTATCATATAATTGTTCCTTCTGCAACAATATTCGCGCACTTATTTGTTGTAACAACTGATTATAATACCCCTGTACTTCTCCCAAAGACTTCAAAGGATTATATAGCATGGCACTCAATGCATCGTTATTGTTAGTATTTACATAAAGGTTGATTTGATTAAGCGATTGTTGAAGTTCCCTTATATTTTCGTAGCCTGTAGGGTTTTCAATTTCTGCAATAACTGTATTCTTTTCTACTAACTTACCATCAGCAACAAACATGTGTGCAATACGTCCGCCCGAAATACTTTTCAATTTAATAGGCAAAGGGTCTGAAGTAATTATAGCTTTGCCCTCAAGCGTATCGGGGTATTTTATAAATATACCCAGCAGCAACATTAGTATTACCAATAAAGCTACTGACCATGCACCAAAACGCAGCAAACGGCTTGGGGTGCGTTCCAGAAGTTCATTCGCCTCGGGGCTTCGCAATACATCCTTTTGCCTTGATATAATTTCTCCGTAGCTTATTTCAGCATCTTTCATCTTTCTATTTTATAGCTATGGTTATTCAGGTATTTCCAATTGGTTTTTTACCAGTTCATAATAAAAACCTCTCTTCGCCAACAGCTCTTCATGTGTTCCTTCTTCTTTTATGCTACCTTGATCTAATACTACAATATTATCAGCATCTCTAACCGTGCTTAGCCTGTGTGCCATTATCACAACCGTTTTACCCACGTAGAACTCTTTAAGATGTTCCATTATTTCTTTTTCATTTTTCGCGTCTAATGCGCTGGTAGCTTCGTCAAAAAATATTACGTCCGGGTTTTTATATACTGCCCTGGCAATTTGCAAACGTTGCTTTTGTCCACCACTAACACCAGTTCCTTCCTGTCCTATTTTAGTATTGTATTCAAGCGGCAGACTATCGATAAAAGTCTGAATATTGGCAACCTGTGCAGCATGCTTCAACCTGTCCATATCCGGGGTTTCTTCACCCACGGCAATATTACCCGCTATGGTATCACTAAACAAGAATCCATCCTGCAGTACTACCCCGCATAGATCACGCCATTGGTATATATCCGTTTGATTGATGTCTGTTTTGTCCATTAATATTTCTCCCGTGGCAGGTTCATAAAAACGCATGAGCAGTTTGAGCAATGTAGACTTACCGCTACCACTGGGGCCAACAATAGCTGTCACCTTGCCGGCAGGTATTACTAAGTTGATATCTTTCAAAACATCTTTTGACAGGCCATCGTACCTGAACGATACATTTTTCAGGTAAAAGCTATTATCAGCGGGGATGGGCAAAAATGATTTGTGTTCAAGGATATTACCATCTTTGGTATGCAATACATTCTCGTCTTCTTTTTCGTATATCTCAGTAATCCTGTCCAGGCTTATTTTAGCATCTTGTACTCCTTTTACAATCCCTATCATTTGCGCTACGGGGCCGTTCATCTGACCTATAATGAACATTACAGACATCATCATACCCAGCGTCATCTCTCCTTCCATTACCAGCTTGGCAGCAATAACGGCGGTAAGCAGATTTTTAACTTCATTAATAATTCGTGAGCCAACATTTTGTTGCTGTTCCAGATTAAGCGACTTGATGCTGATATGATAAAGTTTCACCTGTATACGCTCCCATGCCCATCTTTTCTGTTGTTCTGCATTGTGCATTTTTATTTCCTGCATGCCATATATCAGCTCCATAATCTTGCTGTTATTATCGCCTGCCTCCTGAAATCGCTTATAATCGAGCTTCTCCCTTCTCTTCAGAAAAAAAAGTATCCAGCCCACATAAAGCACACTGCCAATAAGAAATAGTGTGAACAGTGTAATATTATAGTATGCTAATATGAAGCTACAGGTAACCAAAGTAAAAATGGCAGACAAGCCGCTAAGCAATGTTTCTGTAAGAAACCTTTCGATTCTCGACTGGTCTTGTATCCGTTGCATCAGATCGCCTGTTAACCGGGTGTCAAAATACCGGATAGGCAGTTTCATGAGTTTGATGAAGAAATCAGAAACCAATGTGATATTCATACGGCTGCTGATATACAACATCATCCAGCCTCGCATAAGCTCCAATACCATTTGCCCGAGCGTAAGCATTAACTGTGCCCCCAAAACAAGCCATATATAGTTGAAATCTTTTTTGTTGATGCCTGTATCAACTATGCTCTGTGTTAAGAAAGGAATTGTTGTTTGCATTAATGTCCCCGCAACAAGTACCAGGAGCACCTGCATCATTAACTTTTGATGGGGTTTAGCATAATGCAAAAGAAAATCGCTCCGCTTAGGCTTCTCTTGTTTTATACCGGGAATTTCTTTTTTATTAAAATCAGGGGAAGGCTCTAACAACAGGCAAATACCTTCTTCAGTTTTTGGAGTAGCGTTTTTGCTAATCCAAAATTTTATAAATTCTTCGTGAGTATAGGTTAATAAACTGTTTGCCGGGTCAGAAACATATACCCGTTTGTCGTCAATCTTATATACAACTATATAATGGTGTTGCTTCCATAAAGCAATCAGGGGTAATGTCGCCTTTTCTTTAAGGGTTTCAAAATTTATTCTCACCCCCATGGTATGAAACCCAATATCTTCAGCAGCTTTGGATATACCGAGCAGGCTGGCACCTTGCCTGCCCGTAAAGCTTCGTTCTCTTAAAAAAGAAACAGGGAATTCGCGTCCGTAATATTTTGAGATAATACGAAGGCACGTAGCCCCGCAATCCATCAGATTGGGTTGTATATAATGGGGGAAATTTGCCAACGGGGGGTTATCTCTGAAAGATGATGAATAATTTGTTTAAACTATCCGGGAATTGAATTCCAATCAATAGATGAGAACATATCAGCTTAAATGTGCTGACTTCAACTCTTCTATTGACTTCTTGTAAAATTCTCTAACCTCCTCATTCTTGCCGCTTTTCATCATTTGCAAACAAGGCTCAAGAACATTTTTCCAAAATTCAGCATAAATTTCTTTAGCGTTAGGTTTTGAATTGATACTATCTACTATAGCAGGAGCTATGTTGTAATATTCCGAAATCAAATCCCCACCATCAGGTTGATGTAACAAATACGTATCGCGGTATTTTCTGAATGTTTGCAATTCATCACAATCATCATCTTTATCATGAAGATTACGCATTGTTGCAGTAGTTACAATACAACGACTATCAACTGGCGTTATAATGGGCTTACCAGTATAGCTATCATGACATGGATACGAATCTGGCGTAGGTGGTGTATCACCATCACAAATAATATAACCACCATTAACTTTTGCCAGCTGTTCTTCACTCATTTTTTGCATTTCTGCTTCTGGATTATTCACTTTTTCGTTAGCGTTACTCATAAAACTTGTTTTTAAGGTTATTAATAATATCCATCCACCAAGTTGGTGTTAAAACAAACTTCTGCTTTATATACATTAAATGGTAGCGGAATGTAGGGAACGGCTGATTTGGGTAGGAAACGGTAGTATTACAGAAGAAATGGCGATGCAAGGATACCATATCCCATGAATCTTAAGGGGCAAATTGACACCATAAAGCGTGATTAATCCCATTTTTGCGCCTGTGAGAGGAACGGGGTGCGAGTTGAATTCTTATTCCTGACACAAAAAAGCCCCTCATTGCTGAGAAGTTTCCACCATTTTCAGTGACAATACAAACCAATATTTAGACACAGTAACTATACAATTAAAGATCAACTTTCTTTATTAAGTTTACTCATCAAAAAGGAATACCTTTTAGGTTCATGAAACAATCTGCTGTACTGCTGTTTTTAATACTTACTTCTCTGATAGCAGAAGCCGAAAACAAATGGGAACTACGAAAAAACAGCGAGGGTATTAAAATATATACGCGCAGCGTAGAAGGTTCTGGCATAAAAGAGTTAAAGGCCGAGTTTGAAGCAACAGGCAACATCAGGCAGCTTGCAAAGATATTATTGGATATACCGGGACAGAAAGACTGGGTGTACAGCACCAAAGCATCCACCGTGGTGAAAGTAATAGCCGAAAATGAACTGATCTATTATTCCGAGAAATCGATGCCGTGGCCTGTAAGTAATCGTGACGTGGTGACACGTGTCAAGGTTTTGCAAGATACAGCCAAAGGCACTTTAACACTAACTGCATTCTCTGAAAATAATATCATTCCTGTAAAGAAAAATATAGTCCGGGTGCCATCTTCGCAAGTCACATGGAAAGTCTCTACTACCGGAAGCAACAGGCTAAAAATAGAATACTATGCAAAAGCCGACCCCGGCGGCACATTACCAGCATGGGTTACTAATATGTTCCTGACAAAAGGGCCCTACGAAACTTTTGTGAAATTAAGGGCTATACTCCAAAATGCTTCGCACTAATAAATTCGTATGAAGAACGCCTCAATAACAGAAAGCCCCTCATAACTGAGAGGCTTTTTCTAAAATATGTAAGTATTTCTTTATTGTGGTACAGCTACAAAATTACCGTCGGTAACCTGATAGGCTGTGCCTGCCGCATCTTTAGCAGTAACAGTAAATGTACCTGTAATCTTAGTGCCGTCAATTTTGGTTATCTCTACTGTACCTGATTCTCCCTGTATATTTTTTTCAACTGAACCTGCCTTCTTGTAATACTGAAATCCTGCCTGTCCGCTCTTAGGATTAGCAACAACCGTATACTTGCCTACTGCCGTAGCATAAATATCCATCTCGATATTGTTGTAATTAGTGCCCGAGCTTTCCTCCCAATATATACGGTAACGGTCAGTCAACACTTTCCATGAGGCGTTATGCGATTCAGATGTACCATCAAGGCTGAAGCATAAGTTCATCCCGTTACAAGCTGTGGTAGGTGTAGTTGGCGTTGTGCTGGTTGTTGTATTCGATTTTTTACAAGCTACCATCGAAAATACTGCAACTACAAGTATTGATGTCAATAAAGAAGTAATGATTCTCATAAAGGTATTTTTCGTAAAACTACCTTGAATGCATGAAGGTCATCATACCCAAAAAATGGTAATTCTGTATACGTGCTACTGGGTATACGTTGGTTCTTATATACTTGTACCGGTGATGGAATGTAGACATAGGACACGGCAACTATAACTGTCCCCCCCTCTCCTTCTCTCTCGTTCCTCCGTATAGTTCATACTCCAGCAGGCGGCAATCAATAGTGCTGGTATAAAACTCTATCCTGCGTTTGGTTTTGAGGCCTATTTTCTTTGCAAGGTCGAGGTTGCCTGTAAATACATAGCCATAATAACCTTTGCATTTCTGCTTCATGAAATCGCCTATGCGTTTATAGGTTTGTTCCAATTCTGTTTCTTCGCCTAAACGTTCGCCATATTCTGGGTTTACAAACATAACGCCTGCCCCACCTTGCGGTACTGGTGTATCAGCAAAATCGCATTTAGAGAACTGTATCATTTTAGCAACGCCTGCAGCTATAGCATTCTTTCTTGCATTCTCTATTGCCATATCACTGTAATCAGTTGCTATAATTTTAAGATTGGGCACATCAATAATTTGTTTATCGAGTATATCCATTTCATGCAAATACACCTCTTCATCATAACCCTGCAAATGCATAAAAGCATAGTTTGTCCTGAACAAACCAGGTGCTGTGTTGGTAGCTATCAGCGCTGCTTCAATGGCTACTGTGCCCGAGCCGCACATAGGGTTGATGAAAGGAGATTTTTTATCCCATCGAGTAGCCATGATGGTGGATGAGGCTAATGCTTCTAACATTGGCGCCCTACCCGGTATCTTGCGGTAGCCGTGCCTTGCCAGCGAATCTCCGGATGTATCAATAAACACTTCAGCTACATCATGTTTCCAAAATAGATGCACTACAACACCAATTAGCTCTGCCCCTGTTGAAGGACGTTTGCCTGTCTTATCTCTCATTCTATCAACAATAGCATCCTTCACACGTAGGTTGGCAAACATATTATTGTTGATGGTATCATTCTGCACATTGCTGGTCACCGAAAAATAACCACTGTGAGGAATCAATTGCTCCCAGGGATATGTAAAGAGATTACTATAAATCGCATCAGCATCGGGAGCATCAAATTGTTTCAGGCTGTATAATACCTGGCTGGCACAACGCAGGTTGAGGTTGAGTTTGATACAATCGTTGAGCGTACCTAGCAAGCGCACACCTGTAATAAATGTTTCTTCTATCTCAAATCCTAGTGCTATTACTTCCTGCTCCACGTATGGTGCCAGGCGTTTGTTGCATGTAATGGTTATGTGTCCGCGCGTAGTATATAACAACATATTGTTTTCCGCAGTCTATTTAGCAATGGCTATTTTCACTTTCTTATTCTTAATCTTTTCGTCTTTAATAAGGCGCAATGCATTGCCCACATTTGCTCTTCTAACAGCCACAAAAGAGGTAAAGTCTTTTACTTCAATCAACCCGATATCATCTTTTTTCAACTGGCCTTTTTGAGCAAGAAATCCTACAATGTCTATTTTATTTATTTTATCCTTTTTACCTGCAGCGATAAACAACGTTGACCATTTAGGTTTATCAGGCAATGGATATGTTCCTGTCAGTTGTATTTCTTCAGTTTCTTCTTTTATATACTCAGGTAGTTTTTCTTCTTCAGACAACAACAGAATAGCTGTGCCACTTGCTTCCATACGGGCTGTACGGCCATTGCGGTGGGTGAATATTTCTTCGGTATGTGGCAGGTGATAATGTATGATATACCTGATGTTAGCAATATCCAATCCTCGTGAAGCTAAGTCTGTTGTAACTAATACATTCGTACTACCATTCCTGAATTTACATAGTGCGCTATCCCTTTCCTGCTGTTCCATTGCGCCATGATAAAACTCGTTGGATATTCCCTTTTCAGAAAGGAGATGACTAACACGTTCTACAGATTCACGGTGATTACAAAATACAATCGTTGACCTGTTACCTAAATAACATATCAACTGAAACAATGTTTCTATTTTATCCTTGTCAGGAGATAAAACAGTTTTAATAGCGAGTGCTTCTTTAGCAGCATGCTCAGGAAGAAAGTCAATGATGAAAGGCTCTTGTAATTTTACAAAATCCGGAATTTCTTCCGCTTCTGTCGCAGAGGTCAATACTCGTTTGGTAACTGCAGGCAATGAACTGATGATAAAGGACATCTCCTCATCAAAACCCAATTCCAACGATTTATCAAACTCATCCATCACCAGCGTAGTAATACTATCGGTGGTAATATTATTCCTGCGGATATGGTCTGCTAATCTGCCGGGGGTACCCACCAGGAGTGCAGGTGGTTCTATTAGATTATTCTCTTCAATCTCTCTTTTATGTCCTCCATAGCAACAGGTAACTTTAAATTTTGTACCCATTGACTTGAACACTTGCTCTATCTGTTGTGCCAATTCACGGGACGGCACTATAACTATCGCTTGTGTTTTTTTGTTCGATGCATCCAGCTGTCTAACAACAGGCAGTAAAAACGCTATGGTTTTACCCGAACCCGTAGGCGACAATAAAATCACCTCATTATGCTTTTCACAGGCTTCAAGTGATGCTAATTGCATCTCATTAAGCGCGTCAATCTTTAAATTGGAAAGTATCTCTTTCGTAGCCTTGTCTTTGTGCTGCATTGGCGCAAAAGTACAAAAAGCAATACGGATGCATTGAAATAACAATATCTGCCGGTTGCAACTCTGAAAAAAGTTATTGAACTAATCCAAGCTAAAGTATTTCTTAGATTTCACTTTAGATTAACACTATAAAATGCAAATATTATAGCATATAACTTTTTTCAGAGTGTTTGTTTCCCTACTTTTGCCCCGCTATGAGATTAGCTATTATATATATTTGTATGTTATTCCTTGTCATAGGGCAAGGTTTGCATCTATATAGTAACCCATCTCAAGGCAAATGCGGTAAGATTATTCTACCCCCGCAAAACAAACACGGACGTTCGTCTGTAAGAACCTGTAACGACGATTCTATTGAGCAAACCTACCTGCTCTGCAATGACATTGAAGATGATGACATGCCAGAAATCGCAGCTAAAAAAGATATCTGTGCTGTCAATTTCGCACCTGATAGATCATATCGTTCTATATTAAGTTTTCTGCATCGCAGCTATACAGCCCCGCCTGTAGTGCTAACATTCGTTACCTGCAAGTATATTTTGCAGCGTGTACTTTTGTTATGATTCTTTCATTAAGCTACCTATACCCGGTAGTAGTATGCAACTGCAATAACATGAGTACATTTGCATGTACTTAATATCAACACAACCCGAATGGTATACTAGTATTATACCACAGTTTTCAATCAAAGATTAACACCAATAATATAGTAATGAATTTCATGAAGAGAATTCTGATGTTTGCCGGCTCTATTAGCCTCTTGTACATGGCAGGCTGTACGTCTAAAACAGAAAAGAAAGAGGAAGAGAATAAATATGTAGCCACTAATCCGCTAAGGGTAGATACATCTTTTACAAAAGAGTACGTAGCCCAGATACGTTCGGTTAGAAACATCGAATTAAGAGCACAGGAAAAAGGTTATTTACAGAACATTTATGTTGATGAAGGACAGTTCGTAAAAGCCGGACAAGTATTGTTTCGTATAATGCCCAAAGTATATGAGGCTGAATTATTAAAAGCTCAGGCCGAAGCAAAAACAGCGGAAATAGAACTGCAAAATGCAAAGACACTTGCTGATAAAAATATTATATCCAAGAACGAGCAGGCTGTTGCACAAGCAAAACTTGATGCTGCAAGAGCAGAAATAGCGCTTGCCAAACTGCACTTGTCATTTACTGAAATCAGGGCACCTTTTGACGGCACCATCGACCGCATACCTAAAAAATTAGGTAGCCTGATTGATGAAGGAGAATTACTGACCAGTCTTTCTGACAACAGTAATATGTTTGCCTATTTCAACGTATCGGAACCCGAGTATTTAGACTACCAGACACATATAAAAAACAGAGGAAGTAATAAAGTTGGATTATTGTTGGCTAATGGCGAGCACTTGCAATATCAGGGAGAGGTTGAGACAATAGAGAGCGAATTTGATAATGAAACCGGGAATATTGCTTTCAGGGCAAAATTCCCGAATCCAGACAAGCTATTAAGAAACGGTGAAACCGGAAAAGTGTTGATGACCATTCCTCTTCATGGCGCTTTAATCATACCCCAAAAAGCAACTTACGAAATACAGGACAAGCATTACGTATTCGTCATTGATAAGAATAATGTTGTAAGGTCAAAGAACATTACCATAAAAGGAGAAATGCCGGATCTGTATGTTGTAGACAGTGGCCTTGAAGAAGATGATGTGATTCTATTGGAGGGTGTACAAAAAGTCAAAGACGACGATAAAGTACAATACCAGCTACAAAAACCTCAGGACGTGATCTCACATTTAAGATTAAAAGCGGAATAACCTCTTAAAAAAACTTAGCACATTCAATGTTTAGTAAATTCATACAGCGTCCGGTATTATCTATCGTTATTTCGCTGATAATAGTTTTTCTTGGAGCACTGGCAATCACCAATCTGCCGGTAACTCAGTTTCCATCGATATCGCCACCAAAAGTAAACGTGGTAGCCGACTACCCCGGTGCCAACGGCGACTTGATGATCAAGTCAGTTGTCATACCTCTTGAAAGAGCACTGAATGGTGTGCCTGGCATGAAGTATATGGCATCAGATGCCGGTAATGATGGAGAGTGTAACATACAAGTAGTATTTAATTTAGGTACTGACCCTAACCAGGCAGCAATAAATGTTCAAAATCGTGTTGCATCGGTAGTTAATAAACTCCCCCCTCTCGTTGTTCGCGAAGGTGTTAAGATCACACGCGAAGAATCAAACATGTTGATGTATGTTAACTTGTTTAGTAAAGACCCTAATGCAGACCAAAAATTCCTGTTCAACTTTGCAGATATCAACCTTCTATCAGAAATAAAAAGGGTAAACGGTGTGGGGTTTGCTGATATATTGGGTACCCGGGAGTATGCTATGAGGATTTGGTTAAAGCCTGACCGAATGCTGGCATATAAAATATCTGCAGACGAAGTGATGGATGCTTTGAGTTCGCAGAGCCTTGAGGCATCACCCGGTAAAACAGGTGAAGCATCGGGTAAAAGGTCTCAATCTTTTGAATATGTATTGAAATATTCGGGCAGGTTTACCACTAAAGAACAATATGAGAATGTAATAGTCAAATCAAACCCCAATGGAGAATTACTGCGATTGAAGGATATAGCTGACGTTGAGTTCGGCAGTACGATGTATGACATATATTCCAGCTTGAACGGCAGACCGTCTGCAGCAATTGTATTAAAACAATCGTACGGTAGTAATGCCAGTCAGGTAATTAAAGATGTAAAAGCTAAGCTGGAAGAAATTAAGAAAAGTACATTCCCCAAAGGAATGGATTACGAAATCAGCTATGACGTTTCTTCATTTTTGGATGCATCCATCGAAAAAGTAATCCATACACTGATAGAAGCATTCATACTTGTGGGCTTGGTTGTTTTTCTATTTTTGGGCGACTGGCGCTCAACGCTAATACCTACTTTGGCTGTTCCTGTTTCACTTATAGGAACGTTCATGTTCATGCAATTCTTTGGTATTACGCTTAACCTTATCACATTATTCGCTTTGGTACTTGCTATCGGTGTTGTGGTAGATGATGCCATCGTGGTCATCGAGGCAGTACACGCTAAAATGGAGCATGACCACCTTAAACCCAGAAAGGCTACCAAAAAAGCAATGCGTGAAATATCAGGTGCAATCATTGCCATCACATTCCTGATGTCTGCAGTGTTTATACCTGTAGCATTCATGTCCGGACCCGTAGGCTTATTCTACAGACAATTCTCCATAACGATGGCTACGGCCATTATTATTTCGGGTGTAGTAGCATTAACGCTCACTCCTGCTCTCTGTGCTATAATATTGAAGAATAACCACGGAAAGGAAAGAAAGAAAACACCTGTAGACAGATTTCTGGATGCTTTTAATAACACCTTTAATCGTTCTGCAAATAAGTATCAAAAATTGCTATTAAAGGTTGTTGATAGAAGAATCATAACATTCGGATTATTAATAACATTCAGTCTTGGAACTTTTTTCCTGAACAAAGCTGTTCCTTCGGGTTTTATTCCAAATGAAGATCAGGGGATGTTCTATGCCATCATTCAAACGCCTCCGGGTTCTTCATTAGAAAGAACCAACGAAATAGCAGAACGTTTACAAAAAATAGCTGAGGGTATAGAGGGTGTGCAATCTGTTTCTTCTCTTGCAGGTTATGAAGTACTTACTGAAGGTACAGGATCGAATACAGGTACGTGTTTGATAAATCTGAAAAACTGGAGTGAACGCAAACATTCTGTACAGGATATCATTCAGGAGATTGAAGAAAAATCCAAGAACATTACAGGTGCTAATATTGAGTTCTTCCAGCCGCCTGCTGTACCGGGGTATGGCGCTGCGGGTGGTTTTGAATTGAGGCTGCTTGATAAATCCGGTTCAGGAGATTATAAAAAAATGGAAGAAGTAAATAATGAGTTTGTAAGGGAACTTAACAAGCGCCCTGAACTATCCTCTGTATTCAGCTTCTATAGTGCCAGTTTCCCCCAGTATATGCTTAAAGTTGATAATGATATTGCCCAGCAGAAAGGTGTTTCGATTGAAAATGCAATGAACACGATGTCTACTCTTGTTGGTAGCAACTATGAAATCAGCTTCATTAAATTCGGGCGTCAATATAAAGTAATAGTGCAGGCAGCTGCAGGGTATAGGGCTTTACCTGAAGACATTCTGAAGTTATATGTGAAAAACAATAAGGATGAAATGGTGCCTTTCTCCGCATTCATGAAAATGGAGAAAATATACGGGTTGAATGAAATTACCAGGCACAACATGTATAACTCTTCAGAGATAAGTGGTTCTGCTTCACCCGGACATAGTAGCGGTGAGGCCATCAAGACTATTAATGAAGTAGCGCAAAAAGTTTTGCCAAGGGGTTTTGGTATTGATTGGGCTGGTATATCTGCTGATGAAGTAGCACAGGGCAATCAGGCAATTTATATATTCATCATCTGCCTGATATTCGTGTATCTTATCCTTGCTGCACAATATGAAAGTTTCATACTTCCGTTGTCTGTAATTTTATCGTTACCTGCAGGTATTTTCGGCGCATTTTTCTTGTTGAAATTATTTGGGTTGGAGAATAACATCTATGCACAGATAGCAATGGTAATGCTTATAGGTTTATTAGGTAAAAATGCTGTATTGATAGTAGAGTTTGCCGTTCAACGTCACGAAGCAGGCATGTCTGTATTGCAATCTGCTATCGAAGGCGCTAAAGCAAGGTTTAGGCCAATTCTGATGACATCCTTTGCATTTATTGCCGGCTTGATTCCGTTGGTATTTGCAACAGGCCCAGGTAAATTAGGCAATCGTACTATAGGTACTGCCGCAGCAGGTGGTATGCTGTTAGGAACTATAATGGGTGTACTTGTTATACCAGGCTTATACTACATATTTGGCACTGTTGCATCTAAGCATAAGCTGATAAAAAATGAAGATGAAAGTCCATTAACTCATGAAATCTAATAACAATGTTTAAATTCAGAACATATCAATACGCAACTGTAGTAAGCATTGGTTTGATTGTCAGCGGCTGTAAAGTGCCACAGTTAACTTCTGCTAAATCTACAGCTGTCATGCCTCAATCATTTGGCAATAGTGGTGATAGCACTAATACTGCCACGATGCGATGGCGTGATTATTTCACTGATAAAAATCTGGCTGATTTAATTGATACTGCAATCAAGAACAACCAGGAACTTAACATCACTTTGCAAGAAGTTGAAATAGCAAAGAATGACATCCGCATGCGCAGAGGTGCGTTATTGCCTATGGTTGGGGTAAGAGCCGGAACCGGCGTTGAAAAAGTAGGCAGGTATACCAGCCAGGGAGCCGGTGATGCATCTGCAGAAATTACGCCCGGTGAGCTTGTACCTGAAAACCTGCATGACTATATGCTGGGCCTTAATGCAAGTTGGGAAGTGGATATCTGGAACAAATTACACAATGCTAAAAAGGCTGCTGTAAAAAGATATCTGGCAACTATAGAAGGCAAGAATTTTGTGCTGACTAACCTGATTGCAGAAGTTGCCAATTCCTATTATGAACTGCAGGCATTGGATAACCAGTTGGAAATCGTAAAGCAGAATATCGAAATCCAGAAGAATGCCCTTGAAATTGTAAAAATTCAAAAGGAGGCAGCAAGAGCAACTGAATTAGCGGTTCAAAAGTTTCAGGCAGAAGTATTAAAAACTCAAAGCCTTGAATACGACATACGACAAAACATAAAAGAGGCTGAGAACAGAATTAATTTTCTGCTAGGTCGTTACCCTCAGGCTATTGCAAGAACAAGCAATAATTTCCTGAGCACTTTGCCTAATTCTGTTAGTGCTGGTATTCCATCACAACTGCTCGCCAACAGGCCGGATGTAAAACAAGCTGAGCTTGAATTGGTGGCAGCTAAGCTTGATGTAAAAGTAGCAAGGGCTGAATTCTATCCTTCGTTAGACATCTCTGCAGCTGTCGGCTTTCAGGCTTTCAAAACGTCTTATCTTTTTAAATCGCCCGAATCAATTCTTTATTCGCTGGCAGGTGACATAGCTGGCCCACTCATTAATCGTAATGCTATTAAAGCAGAATTCAGAAGTGCAAATGCCAGACAAATACAGGCGTTGTATAACTACGAGCGTACTTTACTGAATGCATACCTGGAGATTGTTAATCAACTTTCGAATATTGACAACCTGCAAAACAGTTACAGCCTTAAATCGCAACAAGTTGATGCACTTACCAAATCAATTGATGTATCGAATGATTTGTTTAAAGCTGCCCGTGCAGATTATTTTGAAGTATTAATGACACAAAGAGATGCTTTAGAGGCTAAGCTGGAATTGGTAGAAACAAAAAAAGCACAACTAAACGCCACTGTTAATATATACAAACAGTTAGGCGGTGGTTGGAAATAGTTAATTACTGTATTCCTAAAAACGGATTTTGTGACTGCACGATGTCTGTTTATAAATAAAAAAGGGCTGCAATGCAGCCCTTTTTATTTATAGTGTTTTTCTAGTAGCCAAATATCTCTTCTAACGAGAGTTTTTTTACTGCACCGCACTTCTGCATATCTTCCATTTTCACTTTATTTTCAGAAGCTACAATACAATAAGTATAGGGCTTGTGAGACATATTCTCAGTATGGAATTTTTTCAAATCATCATAACTGAGCTTGTCTGCATTTTCATAAATGTTTTTGCGCACATCTTCATTTAGTCCCCTGCGTTTTGCAGTCAGGTAGTTGTAAATAATACCATCTTGCGTTATCCGTTCTGTTTCTATGTCCTTTTTCATAGCAGAACGTGCAGCCATCATATTATTCTGTATAGATGGCAAATCATTCAACAGCTCATTCATAGCGGTAATTGACTCGTTGAACTTATCGGCCTGACAACCAACATACGCAGTAACATAATATGGGTCATTTTTCTTTTCCGGAGTAATTACATAAGAGCTCGTAGAATATGCAAGTGCTTTACTCTCACGAATGGTCTGGAACACAATAGCGCCCATATTGCCTCCAAAGTAGTTGTTAAACATATCGATAGTTGGTTGCAATGCAGGATCATACTTAGATACGTTGCGCACCCAGCGTATTTCACTCTGCACCATATCATAGTTAGCAAACAGCACCTGGTTTTGAGTTTGTTGCTGGAATTTATAATCTCTGGTTTTCTCCATTGTTTTAAACTCTTCGGGCATTTTGTGCACAGCTAATGATTTCTTCAGAGATTCCATATCCTGTGGACCGTAGTAAATAATGCGGTGCTTATACTCGCTTACATGATGTAGCATGTTTACCAACTCCTCACCGGTTATGTTTTTCAACTCATCATTTGTCAGTACATTATTAAAAGGATTTTGTGCACCATAACGGGCATAGCTGGAAAGCCCTTGCATGATTGCCCCTTTATTCTTTTTAGCATCAGCCCTGCTCTTCTCCAACCTGGATTTTAAAGACGCTAATGCTTTTTCATCAGCAGTACAGTTTGACAGCAAATCCTCGAGCATAGCAACTGCTTTATCAAAATTCTCGCTGAGGCCTTCAAGAGTAATGTAAGTAAATTCATTGCTGGTACTCATATTGAAATTACAAGCCAGCTTGTAGAATTGTTTTGAAACTTCCTCAGCACTCATTTTGTCAGTACCTATCAATTGCAAATACTGTGCGGCAACTGCTAATTTCCTTTCGTGCCATGTGCCCATATTAAAACGATATGTAAGCCTGAACAATCCGTTTGTTGTATTTTGAACATACAGTACCTGTGCAGGGTCTAATTTATCCTTTTGCATGTCTTTATTATAATCTACCCAAACAGGTTTCAACGGCTCAACAGGCATATTGATAATGTTCTTCACAAAATCAGATTGTGAACCGGCATTTGTTTCCACCGGTGTTATTGGTGGCTTTTCTACCTTTTTCACAGATTTATCTTCGCCCTGGCGTTTAAATACCACTACGTAGTTATTACCAAAGTATTTATTGGCAAAGTCAGTGATGTCTTTCTTAGTTAGTTTCGACAGCATATCTACATAAGCAACATCATCCAACCAGTTTCTTTCGCTAGTGAAAGACCCCATTAATGATGCAGCGCGACTACCATAATCTTCCGTTTGCATCATCGCATATTTCTTCTGGTTGTTTACAATGGCTGTAATCAGGTCGTCGTCAAAGTTTCCTTTTTTCAGGTTTTCAATCTCACCCAATATCAGGTTCTTCACTTCATCTAATGATTGTCCCATTGTTGGCCTACCTGTCAGATACAAATAACCATAATCAACTAAAATATCGGCACTTGCAGAGGCGCGCAACAATTTTTGCTTACGAACAAGATTCTGGTCTATCAAACCTGCGCGTCCATTCGTAAGAATTTGGCCAACCAGGTCAGCTATGAGAGCATCTTTAGAATGCTGCCCGGGCAAGCGGTATCCTATATAAACAGTTTCGGCATCAGGGCCTACAACTTCTTTAGTAATAGGAGATGTAATCGGTTGTTCAGGTTTGAACGTATAAGGCTTAACAGGCTTGCGTTGCATGTAAGAAAAATGTTCGTCAATTTTCTTGATCATCACATCCGGGTTAAAATCGCCTGCTACTATTACACCCATGTTATTAGGCACATAATAGGTGTTGAAATACTTCCTGATCTCAAGTAAAGATGGATTCTTCAAATGCTCAATGGTACCGATGGTTGTTTGTTTACCATAATTGTGATTACGATACAGGTTTTCCATCAACAGTTCATAGGACTTTTCAAAGTCATTATCTAACGAACGGTTCTTTTCTTCATAAACCGCTTCCAGCTCAGTATGGAAAATACGGAAGACAGGATCTTTGAAACGTTCGGCCTGCACATTCAAAAATGCATCAACTGCGTTTGCAGGAATATCTTCAGTATATACTGTCTGTTCGAATGAAGTGAAGGCATTAGTTCCCTGTGCGCCTATAGAAGACATCATTTTATCGTACTCGTTAGCAATAGCATATTTTGATGCTACGCCAGATACAGAGTCTATCTTATGGTAAATAATTTTGCGTTTGGCTTCATCTTTAGTATGATTATACTGTTCGTATAAATCATCTATCATTGCTAAGTAAGGCTTTTCTTTAGCCCATTCTTTTGAGCCGTACTGTTGTGTACCTTTAAACAACATATGTTCCAGGTAGTGTGCCAAACCTGTATGGTCTGCTGGGTCAGTTTTACTGCCCGCCTTGGTAGCAATATATACCTGCATACGCGGGTTTTTAGATATCGGGCTCAATATTACTGTCAGCCCGTTTTTCAATATGTAATAGCGTGCTTGCATAGGGTCATTGGTTACGTACTTGTATGTATACCCCGCAGCTGTGGCTTCTTTCCATTCGTACTTAGTTTGTGCAAACGCACTTGCAGCTACAAATAGCAGAAGGAGCAATGATTTTAAAACCTTCATAATTATATGGATTTAGAAATGGATATGAAAAATACATCCATTTCTTAAAAAAGTATCATCCTTAAAAGGGCATTTTTTATGAACAACCTCATAAAAGCTTGAAAAGCTGGACCACGTCTTTGTTTAACAAAATGTAGTAAAAATTATTAAAAAAATCAACATTGTAAATATTTTTTTAATTATTTAATTTTATCATACTAAAACTGAGATCACCAGAATTAACCCCTATATGTACGCCTCCGGACCACATGAAGCGTTAGAAGCTTTGTTTAACAATGCTGCTATTGGTATTATTATTGTTAATACCAATGGAGAAATCATATTAGTTAACAAATACGCACTCAACCAATTTGGCTACACTGAGGCAGAATTAATCGGCAATAAAATAGAATTACTTGTCCCTTCGCGCTTTCAATCCAAACATTCACAACATAGAAGTAACTATCATACCCATGCTCACAACCGCCCGATGGGGACAGGAATGGACTTATATGGTGTTAAAAAAGATCAAACCGAATTTCCTGTAGAGGTCAGCCTTAGCGCTTACAAAACAAAAGATGGTGATTTTGCCGTGGCTTTTGTAAGTGATATTTCGAAAAGAAAAGCTTCAGAAGATGCCCTATTAAAACTCAATGCCGAGCTTGAAGAAAAAGTAGCAGACCGCACTCGTTCACTTACAGAAGCATTGATAAAAGAAGTGGAACTGAATGAATTGAAAACGAAATTCGTTTCAATGGCATCTCATGAGTTTCGTACGCCGTTGAGTACGATACAATCTTCTGCGTACCTGATATCACAATATGCACAGGCTGAAGACCAACCCAAGCGTGACAAACACATACAACGTATCGCATCTTCTGTTACCATGCTTACAGATATATTAAATGATTTCTTGTCTGTAGGCAAAATTGAAGAAGGCAAGGTACAGGTAAGAATTACAGAATTCAGTATCGAACAATGTATTCATGACATTATAGAGGAGATGAACACTATTATCAAAAAAGGACAAACAATAATTTATAAACATACCGGGAATGAAAATGTAGTCCTGGATAATACCTTATTTAAACACATCATCATTAATCTGTTATCAAACGCTATAAAATTCTCACCTGAATCGAGCGAAATAGTAATCAACACAGAAATTAAAGACGACCTCTATATCATTTCAGTAACTGATTCCGGAATTGGAATATCCGAAGAAGACAGAGAACATTTGTTTGAGCGTTTTTATCGTGGTAATAATGTAAGTAACATTCAGGGCACAGGATTGGGATTACATATCGTGGCAAAATATACCGAATTGATGATGGGCACTATAGAATGTAAAAGTGAAATAAATAAGGGTGCCGCTTTTATTGTTCATTTCAAACCTGATGCGAATTATGAAAAAAATCTTATTCATTGAAGATAACACTGAAATAAGAGAAAACATTTCAGAGATATTGGCACTTGCCGGATACAATGTCCTGACAGCTGACAACGGAAAAGCTGGTGTATCTATTGCTATCGCAGAGCTACCCAACCTGATAATATGCGACATCATGATGCCCGAACTAGATGGTTATGGCGTTATTCATATGCTGCATCGCAATGCTACTACGAAATCAATACCGTTCATATTTCTTACTGCTAAAGCCGAACGCGCTGAAATACGCAAAGGAATGGATTTAGGCGCAGATGACTATATCACTAAACCCTTCTCAGGAACAGAGTTATTGAGTGCTATTGAAAGCAGGTTTCGAAAGACTGATCTACTTAGACAAGAACTGGCTCCGGGTATTACCGGGCTTGACACATTAATGCGTACCGCAGGAAAATCTTCGCTTAAGACACTTATTGAAGACCACAGTACTTATGAATACAAGAAAAAACAAATCATCTATACAGAGGGCAGTAACCCGCATCGTTTATTTTATATACAAACCGGAAAAGTAAAAACATATAAAACAAATGATGACGGTAAAGACCTCGTGATAAACTTGTATAATGAAGGAGATTTCTTTGGCTACCTCGCATTGCTTGAAGGTGATACTTATAAAGAAACAGCTCAAGCTATAGAAGACTCAGAATTGTCATTGATACCCCGACAGGATTTTGAGCAACTTATCAATTATGACAGAGATATCATGCAAAAATTCATTCAGCTACTTGCAAATAACATCTCAGAAAAAGAAAAATTACTTTTGGATCTTGCGTATAATTCACTACGCAAAAGAGTTGCAAATGGCCTCCTTATTCTTTATAATAAATATAAAACAGAAGCTACAGGAAACGCGGTGATTGATATGACCCGTGAAAACCTCGCTAATATAGTAGGTACAACAAAAGAGTCACTAATTCGTACACTTAGTGATTTTAAAGACGAAAAATTAATTGAAATCAACAATGGCATAATTACCATATTACAGGAAAAAAAACTTGCTAATCTTCAGAACTAATACTGGCATTTATTTCAGTGCAGAAAAAGGTTCTGAATGTATGCATTCTTAATACAATAGCCTCTATCTTTTTACGGATTTCAGAATGACGTGACAGCATAAGATTGTATGCTTCTGTATTTGTTCTATCCACAGCATATTCTTTTCCAAAACGCTGTAGCTCATTCCATTTTTTAGCTAATAATTTGTCGTGTTCTAAAATACTATCTGCCAATACTTCAATGACTGACCTGAGTTTTTTTGGTAATTTTTCGGATGCCAGTTCTGCAAGCCTGTTATTCAGATGTATGTTTTCGTTCTTTAGTTGACCTATAGTATCCAACCAAAGATTATATTCCCACTTGCATTGTTTCACTATATCAACCATACTGTTCATTACCTAAATTGTTTATTCTGCACAAAACTATCCTCTCAGTCATTTTCAAAAGCTGATTCGGGTAAGTCCCGGCGCTGATTTACATCACTATTTTAAAACATATTTGCGGGGTATAAACAATCACCTACACCATTGAGGCGTATCATCGCAATCAGCTAAACAGCATTATAGATTTGTCATATTAATCCTCTAAATATAGCGATATGAGAAACAATGAGAACCCCACAATTGTGGGACTGGACATCGGAACAACTAAGATTGTAGCCATTGCCGGTACAAAAAACAAAGCCGGAGAAATTGAAATTATAGGAACGGGTGCAGTCGAATCTGCCGGAGTTGCCAATGGCTTGGTGCTAAACATAGACCAATGCACGAAAGCAATTGATAATGCAATAGAACTATGTATTCAAAACAATCCCAGGGTTGAAATAAAGGAAGTATATATTGGTATTGGCGGACAACATATCAGGAATTGTCAAACCAGCGGTACACGTTTACGTAGTCAAAACAACGAAGAAATATCTAAAAAAGATCTTGAGCTACTGATATGCGAACAATACAAAACCCGCATCTCACATGATGAACAAATTATTGATATCATTCCACAGGATTACAATGTAGATGACATATTGGGTGTAGCTTCACCTGTAGGAATGTGCGGCAGCAAAATAGATTGCAACTACAACCTGATAACAGGCAAACAAAATCTCCTTTACAACATTGAACGCTGCATTACAAAATCATTTCTTAAAGCAAAAAAACTGGTAGTGCAATCATTAGCTTCTGCGTCGGCAGTTACGAATGAAGACGATATTGAAGCGGGTGTAATGGTATTGGATATTGGTGGAGGCACAACCGACCTTTCGGTATTTCGTAATGGCATTTTACGGTTCAATTCTGTTATACCTATTGGCGGAACACATATAACCAATGCTATAAGCGATGGATTGGGAGTATTGCGCAATCAGGCAGAATTTTTAAAAATCCAGCATGGCACAGTAACTCCTGATTTATATACTGAACTGCAAACTACCACCGTACAGAATTTAAAAGGTTTACCCCCTAAAGAAGTATCACTTAAAGCATTATCAGCTATCATACAAACTAACATACAGGAAATAATGGATTATGCGATGTACAACCTGAAGCAAAAAAATCTGGAAAAGTATTTGCATGGCGGTATAATACTTACGGGTGGAAGCGCACAAATAAAGGGGCTGGCAGAATTTACTGAACAAATTACGGGCTTAGGCGTACGCATCGGCCATCCTGACGAACACCTGGAAAAAAATACGCCGGAAGCATTCAGCAGTCCTGCATATGCTACGGCAATAGGCTTGCTGATTGAAGGATATGAGCATTATCAAAAGACTTATACAACTTTAGCACCCGAAGGCAAAGTATTTAGGCCTGTTATTGAAGAACCAGTCTTAAAAATTGAAACCAATGATAATATTGAGTTGCCTATATTACCTATTACATTACCTGAAGGGGGCACACAAACCAAAAAAACGAACAGGGGGTTTATGGAAAATCTGAAATATAAGTTTATGGGGATTTTTGAACGTGTAGATGATGAGGCTTTAGCATAGTGTAGTCTATTAAGTCCCTATTTGAATAGGGACTTAATTTATTGCATCAACGTATACACATAAGCATCGTGATAGCCATTAAAATTAATATAATCCCGAAACATAGCTTCGCGAGTAAAGCCTGCTTTTTCTACCAGTTGAATGGAAGGCGTGTTTTCAGTGCGGATAACAGCTTCTATAACATGTACATTCATTTGTTTGAAGCCATAATCAATACAAGCATTAAGGGCCTCAAACATATACCCTTTACGTAGATAAGCCTCATTAATCACGTAACCTATCTCGGCCCTGTTGCTATCATTATTGGTATTTACATAGCCAATTATACCAATCAGCTTATCGCTACCCTTTTCGGTCATTGCCCAATTGATACGTTCATTGCGGGCTGTAAAACCTAATATCATGTCTATAATAGCTCTGGCATCATCAGTAGTTTGTGCCACCGGGCGTGGGATATACTGCATTGTTTTAGGATTACTGCGAATCTCAAAAACATCATCTATATCATTATATGTCAGGTCTCTAAGCAGAAGCCTGTCCGTTTCCATTATTGGGAATGGGTTAAAATTTAAAGTCAGCATGGTTAAGCTTGTTTCTTTGGAGGCAAATCAAATGCTATTGCTTCGTGTTCAAAATGTCCCTTGTGAGAAGCATCACAGAAAGGCTTGTTTTTTGACAACCCGCAACGACATAGTGTAACAATCTCCCTGCCTTGCAAACCATATACATTGCCATCCTTATCAACTATTTCAAAATCGCCTTCTATTTTTAAAGAACCATTATTATTTACTGTAATCTTAGTCGCTGCCATATTTCTGTTTATGCAGCGAATATAAGGGATTCACATTTAACCACTATTTTTACGTACTAATCCAGTTCCGTTGTCAACTCCGGTATTATTCATAACACCACCTTTTACACAGCTTAATACGCCTTACCCTGCTACGGCTTATCTAAAGGGTTTTCTCAACACTAAAAATATTATGTCTGTGCAGTCCGACCTAGGCATAGAGGTGATACTAAACATCTTTTCCGGTACCGGACTCGAAAAACTATTTGCCCAAATTGATACTACTAGCGAACTATCGCCTAATGCGAAACGAATAGTAACGCTAAAGAATGATTACGTTCAAACGATAGATGCGGTGATACATTTTCTGCAAGGAAAAAATCCGACACTTGCACACCAGATATGTAAACGCAATTTTTTGCCAGAGGCAGGGCGTTTCGCTTCATTAGACGACCTGGAACATGGATTTGGTACAATGGGCACACAGGATAAGGCTAAGCACCTTGCCACCATGTATCTCGAAGACCTGGCTGATTTGATACATGAATGCATCGACCCTCATTTTGGTTTTAGCCGCTATGCCGAAAGACTGGGCCGCAGCGCCAATAACTTTGATGAAATATACACGGCACTTGGTGCCCCATTAAGTTTTATTGATATGGTAACCATGTCGATATTACAACATCGCATTACCGAAACACAACCATCACTGGTAGCGTTCTCTGTACCCTTTCCGGGCAACCTGTTCTCTGCATTTCGTTGCGCACAGTGGCTCAAACAAAATCATCCGGGCATAAAGGTTGCAATGGGTGGTGGATTTCCTAATACAGAACTACGGTCACTTACCGATGTGCGGGTTTTCGAGTTTTTTGATTTCATCACACTCGACGATGGCGAAGCTCCCATAGAAGCTTTGATACATTACATACAGGGTAGCAAAACATTAACTGATTTAAAACGGACATTCGCTTTAATAGAGGGTGAAGTACGTTATATCGACAATCCTTCTTGTGCAGACTATAAGCAAACTAACGTAGGTACACCCGATTACAGCGATTTGCCATTAGACCAATACATATCTGTTATAGAAGTTGTAAACCCGATGCATAGTTTATGGAGTGATGGCAGATGGAACAAGCTAACTATGGCACATGGCTGCTATTGGGGCAAGTGTACTTTTTGCGATGTATCCCTGCCCTACATAAAATTATATGAGCCCATTGCTGCACAATTATTGTGCGACAGGATGGAGGAGTTAGTAGCACAAACCGGGCAAACAGGTTTTCATTTTGTAGATGAAGCTGCACCTCCTGCTTTGATGCGTGAGCTGGCATTAGAAATCATCAGGAGGAAAATGGTGGTTAGCTGGTGGACGAATGTGCGGTTCGAAAAAAGTTTTACAAAAGATTTATGCCACTTGCTAAAAGCCTCAGGGTGTATTGCTGTATCAGGCGGGTTGGAAGTAGCTTCTGACAGGTTATTACAATTAATAGATAAAGGCATCACTGTTGCACAAGTAGCAAAAGTCAATAAGCATTTTACAGAAGCCGGCATAATGGTTCATGCTTACCTGATGTACGGCTATCCCAGCCAAACAGAACAGGAAACCATCGATTCGTTAGAGATGGTTAGACAAATGTTTGCTGCCGGTATATTGCAGTCAGCATTCTGGCACCAGTTTGCACTCACAGCACACAGTCCTGTTGGATTAAGCCCTGATAAGTACGGGATAACCATAACTAATACAGAAAAAGGCGGTTTCGCCAATAACGACCTGGAATACACCGATGTTACAGGTATAGACCACAACAACTTTAGCTACGGGTTAAAAAAATCATTGCACAATTATATGCATGGTGCCTGCCTTGATTACCCTCTGCATAAATGGTTTGAATTTAAAATACCTAAAACCACTGTCGCGTCAGACTATATCATCAATACATTGCAGGAAGAATATTCATCTGCTAAACCTAATGCCAAAGTTGTATTTATCGGTAACCAACCTACTGTTAATTACTTTACCAAGTCTAAAAAAGGTAACACTTGGGAAATGGCATCATTTGCTTTCGAAACAAAAAAAGAAACCATCACCATTCAAATCAGTAAAGAGCAAGGCGAATGGTTTGCCGGCATCCTTCCCCTGTTATCTGTATACAACTTGAAAAAATATACTCTGCAGGAAGTTAAAGATCATTATGAATCTGCAGGATTAGATGAGTTCGAACTTTTCTGGGATAATAAACCTATCAATACACTGGCCGCTGCAGGATTACTCATTCTGTAATTTCCACCCTTCCATTACTTTACGGCATTCACAAAAGCTATGTCTATGTAAGTCAATAGATTATACAATTGGCATGTCAACACATTAAAAATTGACATCTATTATCAACTGAGAAAAACACTGGAAAAACGAAACATTTTAAACGATAGCTTTGTGATGTTTGTTTGTTTTGTTTCTGTAGCCCTATCACCATGAAAACATTAATATTCCTAACCAATAGGAGCTATCCCCACCTGCAAAGCAAACACGGCCAGCCCCGTACGACTCTTCACCTTTAATTTTTCAAATAGTTTATCTCTATACCAGTCTACGGTGCGTAGGCTTACTTTCATTTTTTCGGCTATCTCTTTATAAGTAAGGTCGCCACTGCAATATCCTAAAAATTGTAAGTCTGTTTCATTCAGGTCTATGGCAATGCCTGCCCTGTCTTCTGCTTTAGCTACTGTCTTTTCTGATACGAGGTCTGAATAATAAATGCTCTTGTTGATGATAGCGAACAATGCATCTTCCAATTCCTTCGGCCCTGCTTCTTTGGGCAAATAGCCTGTAGCGCCGCTACGCAGCATTTTTATAACAGAGTATTCGTTATTGTACTGCGACAGAGCAAGGATACCCATACCCGGCCATTTTGTTCGAATGGCCTGAGCGGTTTTATACCCGTTCATCAGGGGCATGTTAATATCAATAATGCATACATCAGGTTTCTTATCGGCGGATTCGATTTTTTCTATCAATTCCTTCCCGTTAGATGCTTCAATATCAGCTGAAAATTCAGGCAAGGAGTTAATAATGTGTTTTAGTCCGCTTCGCAAAATAGCATGGTCGTCTGCAATGGCGATGCTATAAGTTGTTTTGGTTGACATCAGGTAGTTTTTATAGAAAATGAAATGGTAGTTCCCTTATTTTTTGTTGATTGAATAGCAAAGTTACCTTTTATCATCTTTACGCGGTTGCGCATATTTATCAATCCGATACCACTTTCAGCTTTTTCAGACAATTCGTCAAAACCTTTACCATCGTCGGTAATGGTCATGTAGAACATTTCTCTCTCATAATTCAATTGGATATCCAACCTGGTGGCTTCAGCGTGTTTCAGGGTATTGGCCACCGATTCCTGCACCATTCTGAATATCAATAATTCTTTTTGGGCATCCATGCTATAGTAATCATCGCTCAATGTGAGGTTGCAATCTATGCCTGAGGTTCTTCTTACGTCATCCAGTTCTTTTTTTACAGATGCCACCAACCCATGTTTAGTAATGTAATCGCTGTTTAGCAAGTGGCTTACATCTCTGGCATCTTTTATAACGTCGTCTAATAGCTTAAGTGCATCGCCTTTTAATGCGGTAGCAGTTTCTGCATTTACAGCTTCGGCTGCCATAAAATTTCTTTTTACGGCATTCAGCCTGGCACCTATATTATCATGCAGTTCCTGCGAAATTTTGTTCATGGCCTCTTCCTGCACCTCCATGCTCATTTTCATCATCTCCAACTGCAATTGCTCTTTCTCTTTTCTGAAACGGTTTTGTTTGCGTTTTTGAACCAGCAATAACACTATCAATGAAAAGGCGAATACCGTAAGTAATAAGGTACCTGCAACATATAGTACTATTATGCTACTGCTCATTATGAGTCTGCATTTTTTTGTAACTTAAAAAAGTAATTAATATCCCCAAGTAAAACAGCAATACAATTATCCATAAAGCATTATTAACGACATTCATATTTATACGTTTGTCATTATTTAACACTGTATATACTCCCCAATTCATATAGGTTATACTCCAAAAAAATAACAACAATGCTGTAAACCAAAAATGAGGATATCTGATTAAATTCAAATCTTCATCTGTTCTTAATAGTCTGTAAAATGCATACATAGCTAATGACAATATCACAAAGCCTTCGAACAATAAAAAATGAGAATTTAACGAGTCTATTGGTTCAAAAAAAATGAAATTGGTTGCACCAACAATTAAACTCATTGCAGTTACATAATAACCGATCTTCGTGTTTTTTAATGAATCAACTGAGCGATTAAAATAAAACGAGACAATTGATAGTTCAATTATGCTGTATATATTATATACAGCATAATTGCTACCGATTTTTGAAACAGAATAATGTGCAAGGCATTCAACAATAAAACTTAAAAAAGTTAGCAACAAAATAATTCTTGCCGGCTTATCTAATAGTTTTAAAGAGCATAATCCTGAAATAAACGTTAAGAATATTAACGTCATTCCAGAATAAAGCATGATATAATAATGCATTGCTTAATTTGTCTAGAAAGTGTTATTCGCAGCGGTTCCGCTAGATGGACATGACGAAGGACAAGGTAACATATGATCCATCACCATATTTGCATCATAATATACATAGTTATTTGATGCATCATAGCCGGCAATGATCAATGTTAGTGCACCGCTTTTATAACCACAGTTTTGTCCTGAATGGCCACTATTAATATATTCGAGGGTGTGTGCCAACATCAGCTTTACATGTTTAATATTGGTGTTGCTGAGGTATAACCTTAACTGGTCGGCATCAATAATTAATGAATAAAGATTAACATCATCAGGGTTTCCATTCAAGCTGGTAATGTAGCTGGATATCATTTTATTGGCCGAGTCTTTAGGGATACAACTGGTACAGGTATCTGTTGTGGTATCGGCTTCGGCAAACATCATCTTAGGTGCGGCTGCAGTATCTGATGTTTGAGGTGGTGCGTCGCCGTTGTTACATGCGGCAAAAATGATGATGATTAATGAGAGGAGTGTGAACTTGGTTTTCATAAAAAATTTGATTTTGCAGGAATATAAACATTTTGAAATAAAACAATATCCAGTGTTTTAACGGGCAATTCTAATATATCTTTTATAATCGGTCAAGCGGCTTATATCATTATAATCTTTATAACAATATGTATATCAATAAACGAAATGCATTTCTGTTTTATTTTATATGGTTTATGAAATAAAAGGTGGAATTTTGTAACTACAAAAGAAAGGGCAATGCATAAAACGAAAGTAATAGCTACAGTAGGTCCGGCTTGTAACACTTATGAAAAACTGTTGCAGTTGGTAGAATCGGGGGTGAATGTATTCAGGCTCAATTTTTCGCATGGTACGCACGAACAGCATAAAGAAGTCATTGACCATATTAACCGCATCAATAAAGACTTCCCGTTAAACATTGCCATCCTGGCCGATTTGCAAGGCCCTAAGCTGCGGGTAGGCGACATAGAAAATGGTGTGCTTGAAATGAAAGTGGGTGACCAATTTTACTTTACCAACGAAAAAAGAATAGGCAATAAAGACGGTATATATATTTCTTACCCTGCATTTCATAATGACGTGAAAGCCGGCGAAAAAATATTGCTTGATGATGGCAAGATAGAAGTAGTGGTAACAGAGATAACTGACGACCATCGTGTAAAAGTAACTGCACTTACAGATGGCTCTTTATTGCCTCGTAAAGGTGTGAACCTGCCGGACACCAACATTTCATTGCCTTCACTATCTGAAAAAGATTTGAATGATCTTGATTTCATTATCAGCGAACATATTGACTGGGTAGCGCTCTCTTTTGTAAGAAAACCCGATGACATCAAAGACCTGCGCAGGATATTGAAAGAAAAGAACAGTCCGGCAAAAATCATTGCTAAAATTGAAAAACCTGAAGCGCTTCAACACCTTCGAGAAATCATATTGGCATCAGATGCAGTTATGGTAGCCCGTGGCGACTTAGGAGTAGAGTTACCATTGGAGCAAATACCCATGATACAGAAAAACATCATCCGCAAATGCATACACAGGGCTAAGCCCGTTATCATTGCTACGCAGATGATGGAGAGCATGATAGACCGAACAAGGCCCAACAGGAGTGAAATAACAGATGTTGCGAACGCAGTGCTGGAGGGTGCTGATGCAGTGATGCTGAGCGGTGAAACCGCTATGGGCAAATACCCTGAGCTGGTTATCAAAACTATGGTAAGCATTATAGACGAGGTAGAAAAAGAAGAAATTGTTTATAACCGCAACCTGATACCTCAACCCCACTCCCCTTCTTTCTTGAGTGATGCGCTTTGTTATAATGCCTGCGAAATCGCAAAAGACATACACGCTGATGCTTTAATCGGTATGACACAATCGGGCTACACAGGTTTTATGTTATCAAGCTTCCGCCCACGTTCACCTTTGTTTGTGTTCACTAAAACACAGACACTCATCAACCAATTGAGCCTTAGCTGGGGTGTACAGGCATTTTATTATGACAAAGAGGAAAGCATTGATGGCATTATAGCTGACCAGATAAGCATCCTGAAAGAAAAGAATTTATTGAAGACAGGCAATATAGTAGTGAATACGGGCAGTACACCTGTACATGAGCATCTGCCAACTAATATGCTGAAGGTGACTAAAGTAAATTAATGGATGATGAAACAGCTTATTGTTTTAATATGTTTAGTGATAGTATCGCAATATGCATCTGCCCAAAACAATTTGAGTTTTGACAGCTTGAACAAAACAAGAGTTAAGACCAACAAGATAGGCATGTTACACCTGGGTGGCTGGGGTACAATAAATGTTATTGCAGGCGGTATCGGTTATTTTACAGCTAATGACAAAGAGTGGAAATCTTTTCATGGCATGAATGCGATATGGGGTGCCACTAATGCGTTGATTGCATTTGGCGGATTTAGCGGAGCAAAAAAAGAAGCAGGACAATTACTGAGTTGTGATAAAGCACTTGCCAGATATGAATCAAACAAAAGATTGTTTCTTATCAACGCAGGATTGGATGTACTGTACATCGGTACAGGTGTAACACTGAACGCTTATGCCGATAACTTTAATGACCCCGCCATGTGGCATGGCTTTGGAAAATCCATAGCTCTGCAAGGCATTGCTTTATTAATATTTGACGGAACGATGTATACCTTACATTCTAGACACAACAAGCAATGGTATAAACTATTGCAAGGTGTATGCGTAACAGGAAATGGTGTTGGGTTGAACTATAACTTTTAGCAGTTACTGCAACAATATTTTTCTGGTTTCTATACCTGTATTACTTCTCAATTCAAGAATATATACCCCACGCGGAAACTGGCCCACATTTATGTACTTACCTGTAGAGCCGGCAGGTAATTGTTCACTGTAAAACTCCTTACCACACACATCTGTCATTTTCACAAAAACAGTATTTTGAAAATATTGCAACCCCGTAATCACAATATTATCGTTAGCAGGATTAGGATAAACATTTATCATGTGCTCTCTGGTTTTATTAATGCTGGTAGTAGTGTCTATTACTTTAATGACAGGAGGCATTGAAAGCTTAGCCACAAAAGGTGTTGTTTTCAGATATGGCAAAGGTGTGCTAACTGCATCTGCATTAATGCTTGCACTATCACGTACTGTTCCCGTTATCCATATATCCTTGCCGTTAGTTACAGTGTGCTGAGTTAAAACGTTATCAGCATCTATATATTTCAACCACTTTGTCGTACCATCCATTTTATAGGCTACCAATACAGTGGTATGTTGGTTACCATAAACATGGGTAAGCCCATTACCCCAATCAGCATAATTAACCCCTTGCGTAGCAATAACGATTGTCGTATCTGAGCCTAACACAGCATTATTAATATCCGTTGTTGTGCGGCTGGCAGTGGTGTCTTTAGGTTGTCTTATCCACCTCACTACTCCTGTGCTATCCAGGTTAGCAACAATGTAATAGGTACCAAATGACCAAGGCTTATTAAGTTTTATGCCTTGCATTGTAAAGCTATCGTTTACAGTACCTGAATAAAAAATGGTGTTGTTATCGGCGTATATAAGCTGCCTGGCTGTACAGGTCACATCATTCATGAATATACCCCAATCGTACCGGCCTGTATTTTTATAGCGAATGATATATACCGGGTATGAAGTAGCAAAAGTTTCAGGGTGCCCGCCAAATGTGGCACCAACTGAAGCACATGAACCTGCAACATACAGGTTGCCCATTGCGTCTGCTATTACAGAACTTATCCTGCCTCCATGATACTGCGATGTAACAACAGACTGGTTACCGGTTGCAGCATCCATTTTGTAAATAGTAGTAGTTAGTGAAGAATCAACAGGCAGGAAAATGCTACTGTTTTGTACAAAGAAATTATTACAGGTTGAATAATAATCTACGCCTATAAACTTAAACCAATCTATTGCAAGTGTGGTGCCATTGAGTCTGCATATAAAATAAGAAGGCGAATTATAAAGAGGTACAGTCCTCTGCAATCCATTGGCAAATTTTGCTGTATCGTAGCATTGCCCTAAAACATACCAGTTACCCGAACTATCGGCTTGTACATCAAATAAACTAACGCTGCCTTGTATTAACGTACTATCCAGAACATTATTGGCTGTGTCAAACAACCTGAATTTATAAACACCCATTGCTCCCGTACTAAATGCAACTTTGGTATACTGCATTTCACCCGACAAAAGCCTGTTCTTACAAACAGCCACTACATTTTTCATGTAATTCGTATTACCGGATGTAATAGTAGCATCAGCCTGTGCCCACTGCCACACAGGAGATGTTTGTGCAATGGCGGTGTAACTTAAAGCGCAAATAAGAAAAGGTAAAATGAATTTCATACATGATACTTGTAGCGCTTAAAATTAAGCTCGCAACATACAAGCATCCTTATTTATGCTACCGAAACGGTAAATACAGCCCCTCAATCAGACGGCTCAAACACTAGTTCAACAACAGGTTATCAATAAGCCTGATGACACCTATTTTTGCAGCTATCAGTGCTACCATTTTCCTGTTATTATTGTATTCATTAAGCAGTTCCAACGTTTCTGCATCTGCCAATGATATATACTCAGTATTAAAACCCTTTGCTTTCAATAAGTCTTCGCATTCCTTCTTGACTATATCAAAGCTACCATCATCCTTTTTTGCCTGTATAGATACCAGGCATTGGTACAATAACCCTGCAATGGCCCTTTGCGGCTCTGTCAGTCGCCTGTTCCTGCTGCTCATAGCCAACCCGTCGTCGTCTCTTTCAGTCGGGCATATTACCATACGTATTGAGCTATTCAACTGCTTCAACAAATTGCCTACCACCATACATTGCTGGTAGTCCTTTTGCCCCATGTACAGGTAATGGGGGTTAACGATGTCTAATAGTCTGGCCACCACCTGCCCTACTCCTTTAAAATGTCCCGGCCTTTGAGTACCCTCTAAAACTGTTTCAAGGTATCCGAAATCATAAGCAGGCATATTATCTGTACCATTGGGGTACATTTCACTAACAGATGGTATAAATAGCACATCGCAATCGGCATCTATAAGCATAGCCATATCTTGCTCTATAGAAACAGGGTATTTCTCAAAGTCTTCTTTATCATTAAACTGGGTCGGATTGACAAAAATACTCGTTACAACGACCCTTGCCTCTTGTTTAGCTTTACATATTAAAGAAATATGCCCCTCGTGCAGTGCTCCCATGGTTGGCACAAAGCCAATTTGAGCCCCTTCATCAACTTTATTTTTTATATATTGTTGAATATCAACAACTTTTTTAAATATGATCATTAATAGTTTTTGAATACTTTACGCTAAACAGAGGTTTTGAATTTAATATTTTCGTAATTTTGCAGACAATTTCCCGACAAGTATAATTTTTTTTCTTGTTTTAATCTAACACATCGCATGTCTGCAGAGAAAAAACGTGTTTTAATAGTAGCCAACGAATTATCACCATACGTAGAATTCACAGATTTTGCGCAAATATTAAACAAGCTGGCTGTAAAAACATTCGATTCCGGTCTTGAAGTTCGGGTTATCATGCCTCGTTTTGGCCTGATCAACGAACGCCGCCACCGTTTGCACGAAGTAGTTCGCCTGTCCGGTATCAATGTAATTATTGATAAAGATGATTATCCTTTAATAATAAAGGTAGCATCATTACCTAGCGCCCGTCTACAGGTGTATTTTATGGATAACGATGATTACTTTAAACGTAAGCACGTTTTCCGTGACGACCAGGATAAGTTCTTTGATGATAATGCAGAACGCATGATATTTTTCTGCAAAAGTGCATTAGAAACGGTGAAAAAATTCGGATGGCCTCCGCATGTCATACATTGCCACGGCTGGATGACCTCTTTAATTCCTGCTTATCTTAAGACCGCCTATAAAAAAGAGCCTGTTTTCGGGTATTCAAAAGTAGTGTACACAGCTCAAAACGACCAGTTTACAGAAAAGCTAAATAGCAGTTTTGTTAAAAAAGCTTTGATAAGCAATGACATCAAGGAAAAAGACCTTGAAATGTTTAAAGACGGCTCTAATTTATCGCTAACACTTGGCGGCAGCAAATACGCCGATGTGGTTGTTCATGGAACAGACACGTTAGACAAGACAATAATGGACGAAATAAAGCCTAGCAGGTATAAGAAAATAATGAAGTATGAAGAAAGCTGGAAAGAAGATGTTGCTTCATTACTCGACCTGTATAAAAGCTTAACAGAGTCTTAGTATATCTTTTATCACTTTAGCGGAAAATTAGCCAAGTTGAAAAACAAATTCATTGCCCTTTTATCGGCCATTGCAATACCTGCAATATTGGTATTCAACAGCGGATGCAGGGAAAATTCCATAATAAAAGCCAACGTTATCCCCTCTAACGATTTTATTTACTCCAATACTATCGGGGATACACTTACCATCAATTGTAAAACTGTTTATGACGATTCTGTAGCAACAGGTTATACATTATCTGCTATTGATGTAATACATGGCTTGGGTGCGCTATCAGACCCCTATTTCGGCCACACAAATTGGGGTATATTCACTCAACTTGTACCAAATACCAATAATCTTGACCTCAGCGCAACACCTCCCGACTCAGCCGTATTAATTTTGCCTTATGCGGGCTTCACATGGGGTGATACATCTTCTACAAGCGATGAAAGTTTTTCTGTTTACAGAATGACTCAAAGTATGACGAGGGATGACGATACTGTTTATTACAGTAACACAGCCTTTGCTATTGATGCTACACCAGTTGGTACGAGTCCCAATATAAATTTACGTAGCCTCAGAAAAGACTCAATAAAAGTAGCAGGAAACAACCGGGCTCCGCATTTAAGGATTAAGCTTACTACAGCATTTATGAATGACCTGGTAGCTGCAGCCAAAGCCAGCGCTAATAGTGCCAGTTTTCTCAGCATCATTAAAGGAATATATATCCGTCCTACAGACACAAACAGCACAAGTGTAACAGCTGTTCCTTATTTTCGGATGACCGGTGAATCAGATTACAGCAGGGCAGCTATAGCGCTCTATTATAACAAGGCTGGCCTGAATGACCCCGATAGTGTGCAAACAGTTTTTATCAATTTTACACGCTCTGATTGTGCCCATAATAACTATATTACTCGCAGATATAGCAACCCTGTAGTCGAGGCAAATAAATATTTTACATCTACACAGTTGTCAGATAGTATTGTATTGATGCAAAACGAACCGGGCGCTGCAATAGACATTCATATACCACACCTCAAAAACCTGCCATTAGGTATAATTAATAAGGCACAGTTAGTTATTACCCAATTACCGGGCAATAACAGTGATATGTTTGGTGCGCCTTCACGTTTATATCCTGTAGGCGTCAATGAATACGGAGCTTCTTATACTATTGCTGACCGTTACCCTACCGACAATATAGCCACGCTTGATTTTATCGACGGCACACAACGCATTGTAACATTACCCGATGGCAATACTGTTTCACAATACTATATTAACATCCCTCGCGAAGTGCAAAAAGCTATTGTAAACAGGGCAGATGATTTACATTTGCGTATCAATGGTACAGCTACTTATCCAGGCGCATACAGGTTGATAGCAGGTGGCAAAAACAGTAATAAGTACTATAAGATAAGATTGAATATCGTTTACTCAAACATAAACTAAACCATTACACAATATGTGCGGTATTGTTGGTTACATAGGCAATAAAGAAGCCCTGCCTATCCTGATAAAAGGCCTTAAAAGATTAGAATATCGCGGCTATGACAGTGCGGGTATCGCATTGCTGAATGGCGACCTTAGTGTTTACAAGAAAGCCGGCAAAGTCTCCGAACTTGAAAAAATAACAGACGGACAAACCTTAACAGCCAACATAGGCATCGGACATACACGCTGGGCCACTCATGGCGAACCTAATGACAAAAATGCCCACCCTCATCTATCACAATCGGGCAATATTGCCATCATACATAATGGTATTATTGAAAACTACGCAGCCATCAAAGAAGAATTGATAAAGCGTGGTTATTCGTTTAATTCTGATACTGATACTGAAGTTCTTGTCAACCTCGTAGAAGAGGTTTGGAAACAAGACCAAAGTACATTAGAAGATGCCGTACGTGTAGCGCTGAATGAGGTAGTAGGTGCATATGCTATTGTTGTTATTGACAAAAACAATCCTAACCAGTTGATTGCTGCACGCAAAGGCAGCCCTTTGGTTTTAGGCATAGGCGATGATGAATTTTATATTGCATCAGATGCTACACCGATAATAGAATACACAAAGAATGTTGTATACCTCGATGATCAGGAATATGCTGTCGTAAACCGTGATGGAAGCTTTACAGTAAAAACTCTGGGTAATGTTCGTAAATCTCCTGCTATCAAAACCCTTGAAATGAGCCTGGAAGCTATTGAAAAGGGTGGTTTTGAGCATTTCATGCTGAAAGAGATTTATGAACAACCAAAAGCTATCGCTGACAGCCTTAGAGGAAGAATGAGCGCCCAACATGGCTGGATAAAACTTGGCGGGCTGGATGAATACATCAACCGTATTGACAAAGCAGACCGTTTTTTAATAACCGCTTGCGGCACATCATGGCATAGTGGTTTGATAGCTGAATATCTGATAGAAGACCTGGCACGCGTACCTGTAGAGGTAGAATATGCTTCAGAATTCCGTTACCGAAATCCAATCATCAATGAAAGCGATGTAGTGGTTGCTGTATCTCAATCTGGTGAAACTGCAGATACATTAGCGGCAATAGAACTGGCCAAAGAACGTCGTGCCCTGATATATGGTATTTGTAATGTTATCGGCTCATCCATTGCACGTGCATCACATGCAGGTTCATATACTCACGCCGGCCCTGAAATAGGCGTGGCATCAACAAAAGCATTCTCAACACAGATAAGCATCCTTACCCTCATAGCTTTGCGTATAGCTCAGCAAAAGGGTACAGTATCTACTTCCAAACTTCGTGAGATATTGTATGAATTGGAGAATATCCCTAAAAAAATAGAAGAAACCCTGAAACTGGACGCTCAGATAAAAGAACTGGCTAAAATTTATAAAGATGCCGGTAACTTCCTCTATTTGGGACGTGGCTATAACTTCCCTGTAGCGTTAGAAGGTGCGTTGAAACTAAAAGAGATTTCTTATATACATGCTGAAGGCTACCCAGCTGCAGAAATGAAGCACGGTCCGATAGCTTTGATAGATGAAGAAATGCCTGTGGTATTCCTGGCTACCAACCAAAGTGCCTATGAGAAAATAGTATCAAACGTACAAGAGGTAAAAGCACGCAAGGGCAAGATAATAGCAGTTGTCCATAAAGGAGATACACAGATAAGGGCTTTAGCAGACCATATCATTGAGGTTCCTGAAACAGAGGAAATATTATCTCCATTGATAACTATTGTACCATTGCAGTTGTTGGCCTACCATATCGCCATTTTACGTGGTTGTAATGTAGACCAGCCGCGAAACCTTGCAAAATCAGTAACTGTGGAATAATACTGTATTCAAAACACCAAATTCAAAAGCGAAAAAACTCGTAATTGTTATATATTGCGAGCCAATAATAAATCACAAATAACAATTTAAAAAATGCCTTATTTATTTACATCAGAGTCGGTATCAGAAGGACATCCTGATAAAGTAGCCGACCAGATATCAGATGCATTGGTTGATAACTTTCTTGCGTGGGACCCACAAGCAAAAATTGCCTGCGAAACATTAGTGACTACCGGACAAGTAGTACTGGCTGGCGAAGTAAAGTGTAATACTTACATTGATGTACAAACCATTGCTCGCGATGTTATTGCGAAAATAGGCTACACAAAAAGCGAATACATGTTCGAAGCGCATTCTTGTGGTGTGCTTTCTGCAATACATGAACAATCAGCAGACATCAACCAGGGTGTAGAACGCAAAAAGAAAGAAGATCAGGGTGCTGGTGACCAGGGTATGATGTTTGGTTATGCAACTAACGAAACAGCTAACTACATGCCATTGGCATTAGACATGGCTCACTTGTTGTTACGCGAACTTTCTGCTATCCGCAATGAAGGGAAACAAATGAAATACCTCCGTCCGGATGCTAAAAGCCAGGTAACGCTTGAGTATAGCGATGATAACAAACCTGTACGTATTGATACTATCGTTATTTCTACTCAGCACGATGATTTTGCTGATGAGAAAAAAATGCAGGAGGCTATTAAGAAAGATGTATTGAACATACTGATTCCACGCGTAATAAAAGTATATCCTCAGTACAAACACCTTTTCAATAACAAGATCAATTATCACATCAACCCGACAGGTAAATTCGTAATCGGTGGCCCTCACGGTGATACAGGTTTAACAGGTCGTAAGATCATCGTAGATACTTATGGTGGTAAAGGTGCTCATGGTGGTGGTGCATTCAGTGGTAAAGACCCTAGTAAGGTTGACCGTTCAGCTGCTTATGCAACTCGTCACATAGCGAAAAACCTTGTTGCGGCAGGTGTTTGCGACGAAGTTCTGGTACAGGTATCTTACGCTATCGGTGTTGCTAAGCCTATGGGTATTTATGTAAACACTTATGGCACTGCCAAAGTAAACATGAACGATGGCCAGATTGCTAAAGTAGTAGAAAGCGTATTTGATATGCGTCCTTACTTTATTGAGCAACGCCTGAAATTACGTCAGCCTATGTACAGTGAATGTGCTGCATATGGACACATGGGCCGCGAACCTAAGACGGTGAACAAGACTTTCAAATCTGCAGATGGTAAAACAAAAAGCACAAAAGTTGAATTGTTCACTTGGGAGAAACTGGATTATGTAGATAAAGTGAAGAAAGCTTTCAATCTTGGCAAAGAAGGAAAAAAGAAGAAGAAATAATATCTCTTAAGATTCTATAAAAAAATAACCTGTGAAATGCACAGGTTATTTTTTTATAGATGTTCAATGTTTAAATTATTATTCCTTCGTCACCTTTACCATATCAGTGTATTCATCGTCTTTATAGCGTATGAAATATACGCCCGATGGGTTGCCTGAAAGGTTAACATCAGTTACGTCTTTATCTACCTTTTGAGTTAGCACTGTTTTGCCAGTCATATCCATTACTGTAATAATTCCTTCACCATTTCTAAGACCTTTAACTACATGCAATGACACTATATCTTTAACAGGATTTGGCATAGCCAGTATAGCAAAAGATTTCATCGCCAGTGGGTCTACATACGTGCTAGGTTGAGTGAGAAATGAATCTAAGCCCCAATCCGAATTAGGTGTTGGTGTACAATATGCCCTGATAAAGAAATAGTATTCGCGTGCAGAGCCTAAGCCGGGCAATAAAGCACTGGTATTAGTAGTAATAGTACCCTTCAATGGTGTAATAGTATCAATACGAATAGCATATTCATATTGCAATACAGACTGCACAGGGTTCCAGGTTGCTACTGCAGAATTGCTTGTGATGTTACTGATATTTACATCAGGCGTATAACAACAAGGCGATGTCGTAAAAGAATCCAACCTCCAGTTTGATGTAGCCCAACTGGCCTGAGGACCAGTTGTATCGCAAATACTACGTAAGTGCAGGTAATATTTGGTATTGCAATCCAAGTGTTTATAAATAGTATCAGGCAGATTCATGCTCTGCTTTTTAGTCAGGTAGTTGCCGCCTCCCGGATTTACAGGATTTTGATCAATCAGATACTCAAAATATTTTTCATTGCCCTTCTTACTCCACTGTATATCTAAGCTTTTATAAGTGATGTTGCTAAACACAACAGATGTAGATGGAATACATGGATTACTTACAACTACATCATAGTCCTCCACCTCTCCATATGTTACACCTGCACTTGCACAAGGGTCAATAGATATCGGTGGAAAGCCAGAGTTAGTACCGGTTCCTACCCTAATACGCATACGTACTAAACCATCCTTAGCAGATGTAGGTACAGGTATGGTATAGGTTTGCGTATTAACTGTCCATGCCGTAGCGGTAGGACAAACCAGATTAGTACCCATCAATTCTCCTGTTGGGTTTGTTGTCGCATTATAATAACCATTGCATGCACCTCCTGTATTAAATACATTATCACCATCCCAGTCAATCCATACACCACCAGAGAATTTGAAACCTGGGCTACCTCCTGGATTAATTACTGTAATATTCAGAGTGAATGTAGTACCCGCATTTACGTACAAAGTGTTACCAGTACCAGTATAATAATTATATCCAGAACATGTATTATTAGCATTATTAATGTTAGTAGTGCCGCCCGTCGTTGTTATATTCGTAATATACATTTTATACGTTGTGCTTTGGCTGCACGGTACACTAGTAACAGGCACACAATACTGCGCATACGAAAAATGTGCAGCAAACAGGCATAGACAGAAAATAATGGCCTTTTTCATTTTGGGTAGTTTTACAATTGAACGATAAGATTTGGATAAATGACTTAGCAATTGAAATAATGACGGTTAACCTGTCACGATTGTTAGTCTTTAATGAGAATTTAATCTATCTCAAATACCTATACCTGAAAACAAAAAGCCTCCTGTTCGAGCAGGAGGCTTTTCAATACTATCATATAATTAATTATTCCTTCGTCACTTTTACCATATCAGTGTATTCATCGTCTTTATAGCGTATGAAATATACGCCCGATGGGTTGCCTGAAAGGTTAACTTCAGTTATGTCTTTATCAACTTTCTGTGTTAAAACTGTTTTACCTGTCATATCCATAACAGTTATAGCTCCTTCACCATTTCTGATACCTTTTACTACATGAAGTGATATCACATCTTTTGTCGGATTTGGCATAGCCAGCAACGCAAACGGTTTCACAGCCAGTGGACTCACAAAAGTACTAGGTTGTGTCAGGAATGAGTCCAGCCCCCAATCAGAATTAGGCGTTGGCGTACAATATGCCCTTATGAAGAAGTAGTACTCTCGTGCAGATCCTAAGCCAGGCAATAAAGCACTGGTATTAGTAGTGATAGTACCTTTTAGAGGGGTAATAGTATCAATACGTATCGCATATTCGTATTGCAATACAGACTGTACAGGGTTCCAAGTTGCTACAGCAGAATTGCTTGTGATGTTACTGATATTAACATCAGGCGTATAACAGCAAGGCGATGTAGTGAATGAATCAAGCCTCCAGTTAGATGAATACCAGCTTGCTTGAGTACCAATGGTATCACAAATACTACGTATATGCAAATAGTATTTTGTATTACAATCTAAAGACTTGTAAATCGTATCAGGCAAATGCATGCTTTGTTTTTTCGTCAGATAGTTGCCACCACCTGGTGTTGTAGGACTTTGATCTATCAGGTATTCAAAATACTGCTCATTACCTTTCTTACTCCATTGAATATCTAAGCTTTTATAAGTGATGTTGCTGAATGTAACAGATGGAGGCGGAATACAAGGATTGTTGACAACTACATCATAATCTTCCACTTCACCATAAGTAAATCCTGCACTGACACAAGGATCAGCACTTGAAGGTGGGAAACCGGAGTTGATACCTGTACCTACCCTGATGCGCATACGCGTTGTGCCATTTTTAGCTGTATTGGGAACAGGAATAGCAGGCAATGATCCCGGACTGCACGTTGGACACCATGTAGGGCCAGTTTGTGACGCACTAGCAAAATACATTAACTCCCCATACGGATTAGTTGTAGCGTTATACAAAGCCGTATTATCAAAAACACCATCGCCATTCCAATCAACCCAAATAACTAATTTGTAAATATAGCCGGGGCTGCCTCCTGGAGATGTAGCTGCAACTGTAAGGTTAAAAGTAGTACCGGCGTTAACATACAGCGTGTTACCAGTACCTGTATAATAAGAATAACCGTTACATATGTTATTCGGATTACTAATGTTCGTAGTAGCTCCTGTTGTTGAAACATTTGTTATGTACATCTTATTACTTGTGCTGGCACTACAAGGAACGCTTGTAACAGGCGTACAATATTGTGCCTGAGCAGTATTTGCAAGTAAAACCAAGGCTATCAGACCAAAACTTTTTTTCATAACAGAGTATAATTTCACACGCATGTAAGTATATGTTTAGCGGTATATAAAGTTAACACTTATTCAAGCAATAATAATAATAATAACTCAAAAATCAAACAGGGCTTTGCAGCCGGGCAAATAAATATTTACCAGCTGCTGCCATAAGGCTCAGTAGACCTATTACCATTAATAAATAAGACATTATATAAGCCTTAAATGTTGGCACTTTCATCAAATTTTAATGCAAAAAAATATCCCGCCATAAGGCGGGATATTTTCATATTAAACAAGTTTTATTATTGTTTATTTACTTTCAGTACATCTACGTGGCTGCGGTCACTGTATTTAACCTGGTAAATACCTGCCGGTAAACCTGTCATGTTGATGTCCATATTTCCTGAGGTTACAGCTTCACTACGTACTTGCTTACCGTTAACATCTGTCACCGTGATGTAGGCATCTCCATCCGCTGCACTGTGCAGGCTGATGTGCAATACTTCTTTCACAGGGTTTGGATATGCTTCCATACCTATGCTCTGCCCTCCGATGGTGCTGATACCTGTCGGGAAGGTAGAGAAGTTCAATGTTCCCCAATCTGAGTTAGGGTACATACCGTTACAGTATGCTTTCACCCAAATGTAGTAGTCTTTGCCCGGTTCCAGTGATACCTGTACCTGGTTGGTGTAGATAGTGGTACCATACAATGGTGCTGTTGGAGTGTAAGTAATGGCATACTCATACTTAGTAGCTGATTGTACTGTATCCCAGTATACGATAGCACGTGTTTGTGTCAATGCGGTTACGTGAACTGTCGGATTGTGGCAGGTAATGATTGTTTTGAACGGCGCTGTGCTCCAGCCTGATGTATCTTTCACACCGCACACACTGCGAATGTGCACATAATAAGTAGTATTCTCATTCAGGTTGGTGGCCTGCATCGCATTCGTTGTCGGCCAGTTAGCACCTACGTTACTTGTTGGTGTACCCGGGTTGGTATCTACTATCACTTCATATGCCAGTGGCAGGAACACAGGGTCCCATGTAATGTCTGCTGTGTATGCTGTGATATTTGCGATAGATATACCTGTCGGGTTCTGGATACAACGGATACCGATACGTGCATTCTCTACTACCGTATAAGCACCGGTACTGTCAAGTTGCGAAGCTTTGCTCGCTACATTCCTTACTGAGTCTGTGATACCGTTAGTGAAATTGTAACCTTCCCATGTACCGCCCATAGATGATTTAGCTATACGTGCATTGGTTTCGCTCGAGATATTACCCAATTGAGGGTCTTTATAATATACGTTAGGAGTATGGTTATAAACAACGTTAGAACCGGTGTTCATATTCACCCATACATAAGCACGTGGTACAATACCCGGCATTGGAGTACCTGCCTGTTGGCCTGAATATTGTTTCATACTTGCAGAAGAAGGTACTGATGCACCCCATGCAATTGTAGCAACAGTATCACCACCGAATGTAAATGTTTGTGTAGAACTAGCTACCGGAGTAGCTGGTGTGGCTACCGCATCAGGAGGTATGCTGGTAGGTGTAAATTCATAAGCTCCCAGATCCGGAGCACCTGTTTGACGTGTTTTAGGACGGGTAACTGTGCTGTTTGCATCCAAAGTATCACCTGCAAAATGCAACCCGCGACCATTCACTGCCCAACTGTTAGGGTCAGCAGGATTAGGGTGGTAATCATAAGCTGCTGCATTTACATAACCAGGATTGTATATCAAAGAATTCATCTCACGTTTAGTTGCCTGCCTCCAAGATGTAAGCGAAGTTGTTGTTATAGCCGGGCTACCATTTTGGAACTGGAGTGAATAAACACTACCCGGAGAATAGTATAGGTTATAATCGTGCCTGTTGTAAGTAGTATCTGCATAATAAACTGCACTACCACTAGCATCATTCGTACGAGAGAAGATATTGTTGTAAACATAGTAACTACCAGAACCGCCTCCTGATGGCATACTCACCAATGTATTTGTGCTACCGGTACTGTTGCTATGGAAAGTATTGTTGATGAACTTAACATCTGAGTAGCAGTAAGAACCTGGGTACAACATATATGTTGAACCTGCTGTGCTGGCACTGAATACGTTACCTGTATATAACGCACCTGCAGGATATTGGTTATAGTACGCATAGATGGTACCGTTGGTACTGCGTGCATCAAATATGTTGCCGGCTATGTAGTTGATGGTTGATGTACTGCTGTAATAGCTGTAATCATAACATGCATAGATGGTACCACTGGTAGTGGTCATGTTCAACTTATTCTCACGGAAGTTGGCACCATACATGTAATAGAAATAGTTGTAGATAGAACCCGAAGTAGCGGTCATGTTAAAGGTATTCTTCCTGAACACGCTGGTAGGGCCACCTTGCATACCATACTTGTAGTTATATATGTAGCCGGTTGTAGTATTGATATTCCATGTATTATTCTCAACAGAGTCTGTACCACCACCCATCTGAGGGTAATAAGGAACATAAAAATATGCACCACCTGAAGGGTTAGAATAGTTGAACGTGTTGTTGCGAATAGCAGCACTGGAGTAATAACTGTAGTACATACCATAGCTTGTTCCGTTAGCAGGAATGTTACCATTGAATGTATTGCCTGTAATGCTAACACCTGCCGAAGCGTAGTAGCTCAACATGTAAGGGAAGTAAGTATAGTATGAAGAGTTGGTCTGAGTAAGATTGAAAGTATTGTTTGTCAAAGATGAACCCGCATTCCAGTAATAAGCCAGGTAATATGGATAATAACCGTAGTAACCATTATTACAGTTAAATGTATTATTGCTGAAATCTACATAATAGTTGTAAGGCATATAGATACCGTATAAATAGCTACTACCTGTACAGTTAAAAGAATAAGTGTTGTTAGATATTTTTATAGGAGTAGAAGAACTACCCGTGTAATAGTTGTTATAATACAAATAAAGCGGATAAAAACTGTTTGTGGTATTAGTAACAGTCATGTTGTTATTACTGATCTCCAAACCGTTACCGGTGTAATACATCATAAAACCACTGTAAAAGCTTGTACCGTTGGTAGTCATAGGGGTATTAGTGATTTTCACACCACCTGCGTAGTAACTATACACCCACATGTAACCCTGGTTCAAAAACTGACAGCCGTCAAAAGTGTGTCCCATTGTAACACTTGATGTACTTGAACCGTAACAGTAATAAGCCAAACCACCATTTACCAATGTGTCATTGATGTAAACAAGGTTGCCACCTGTCAATGCACTACCTGAAGTACTCGCATTGATAACTGCGTAGCTGTATGAGTTACTGGTAATTTGACCAACAGCTGTTAAACGACAACCAATAACACTATCCGTACTCGAAGTACCGGAAATGTTAATCACGTTGTAACTGCTGGAGTTACTAACTGTTAAGTTTTTAAGTGTTACATAACTACTACTGCTCAAGTTTAAGAAAGTACCGGGTGTGCTGATAGTAACAGTGCCTTTACCATTTTGAGATTCAATGGTAATGGTGTTGGTGCTGCTTGCACCGGAAACATTACCGATCGTGCCTTGCCAAGAACTGCCAGAATAAGTACCCGGGAGGATATCAAATACTACAGGGCCTGTGATCGTAGAACTGTTGAGGTCGGCAATAGCTGCAGAGAGAGTGGTATAAGTACCACTTGCACCAACGGTATATATACCGGTGGTCACTGCTGCATTTGCACTACTCATGCCTGCCATAGCCAGCAAGCCTAGTACTAATTGTTTACAGTAGTTGATTTGTTTCATTATATGCTGTGTTAAATGTTTACAAAAATTTAATTTCAATGTAATTTTAATGTCATCATTAAATAGAGATTAACCCATTTCATCTCAATTTAATTATAATTCTTAAAAAAATAAATTTGCCACATTAAAAAAATGCTTTTATGCTTATAAGCAATTGAAAATCAATGCAAAAAAGCATCAAAGCAGCTATGCTTAATTAAATTCAGGCTAAAAAGAATAGGAATAAACGAATGGAAGGCAACCCGAAAGTATTAAAATATATTGCCAATGAGATAAAAACGGTCCTTTTTAATCCCATTTTAATGAAAAAAACCTTCCCCTGTAAAGAGGAAGGCCCAGCCTAATCTGTAATATATAAATATTATTGTTTATTTACTTTCAGTACATCTACGTGGCTGCGGTCGCTGTACTTAACCTGGTAAATACCTGCCGGCAAACCTGTCATGTTGATGTCCATATTGCCTGATGTTACAGCTTCGCTACGTACTTGCTTACCGTTAACATCGGTTACCGTGATGTAAGCATCTCCGTCCGCCGCACTGTGCAGGCTGATGTGTAATACTTCTTTCACAGGGTTTGGATATGCTTCCATGCCTATGCTCTGGCCGCCTATGGTACTGATACCTGTCGGGAAGGTAGAGAAGTTCAATGTTCCCCAATCTGAGTTAGGGTACATACCGTTACAGTATGCTTTCACCCAGATGTAGTAGTCTTTGCCCGGTTCCAGTGCTACCTGCACCTGGTTGGTGTAGATAGTGGTTCCATACAATGGTGCTGTTGGTGTATATGTGATGGCATACTCATATTTGGTAGCCGTTTGTACGGTATCCCAGTATACAATAGCGCGGGTTTGTGTCAATGCAGTTACGTGTACTGTCGGATTGTGGCAGGTAATGATCGTTTTGAATGTTGCTATACTCCAGCCTGAAGTGTCTTTTATACCGCACACACTGCGGATGTGCACATAATAAGTAGTATTCTCATTCAGGTTAGTGGCCTGCATCGCATTCGTTGTCGGCCAGTTAGCACCTACATTACTTGTTGGTGTACCCGGGTTGGTATCTACTATCACTTCATATGCCAGCGGCAGGAACACAGGGTCCCATGTAATGTCTGCTGTGTATGCGGTGATATTTGCGATAGATATACCTGTCGGGTTCTGGATACAACGGATACCGATACGTGCATTCTCTACTACGGTATAAGCACCGGTACTGTCAAGTGGTGTGGCTTTGCTTGTTATGTTCCTTACCGAGTCTGTTACGCCATTGGTAAAGTTGTAACCTTCCCATATACCGCCCATAGACGATTTAGCTATGCGTGCATTGGTTTCGCTCGAGATATTACCCAACTGAGGGTCTTTATAATATACGTTAGGAGTATGGTTATAAACAACGTTAGAACCAGTGTTCATATTCACCCATACATAAGCGCGTGGTACGATACCCGGCATCGGTGCGCCTGCCTGTTGGCCTGAGTATTGTTTCATACTGGCACTGGCTGGTACTGATGAGCCCCAATCTATAGTAGCAACGGTATCACCACCGAATGTAAATGTTTGTGTAGAATTAGCTACCGGAGTAGCCGGCGTTGCATCTGCATCAGGAGGTATGCTGGTAGGTGTAAATTCATAAGCGCCCAGATCCGGAACACCTGTTTGACGTGTTTTAGGACGGGTAACGGTACCCGCAGCGTCTAATGTATCACCTGCAAAATGTAAGCCGCGGCCACACATTGCCCATACACCCGGTGCTGTTACATCCGGCCTGAAATCAAAACTTGCAGCATCTTTATATGCAGGTGCATATATCAAAGAATTCATGTCACGTTTTGTTGCTTGCCTCCAACTTTGCAATGAAGTAGTTGTTACAGAAGGAATACCGTTTTGGAACTGGAGTGAATAAACACTACCCGGAGAATAGTACAGGTTATAATCGTGCTTGTTATATGTCGTATCACCGTAATAAACTGCGGTGCCACTTGCATCACTTGAGCGGGAGAAGACATTGTTGTAGATAATATAAGCACCTCGTCCACTCACACCAGATGGTACACTAACTAGGGAATTAGTAGAACCGGTACTGTTACTATGGAAAGTATTGTTGATGAACTTTACATCTGAGTAGCAATATGAGCCCGGATTAAGCATATATGTTGAACCTGCCGTGCTGGCACTGAATACGTTACCTGTATATAACGCACTTGCAGGATATTGGTTATAGTACGCATAGATGGTACCGTTAGTACTGCGTGCATCAAATATGTTGCCGGCTATGTAGTTGATGGTTGATGTACTGCTGTAATAGTAGTAATCATAACATGCATAGATGGTACCACTGGTAGTGGTCATGTTCAGCTTATTCTCACGGAAGTTCGCACCATACATGTAATAGAAATAGTTGTAGATAGAACCCGTTGTAGCGGTCATGTTGAAGGTATTCTTCCTGAACACACTGGTAGGGCCACCTTGCATACCGAACTTATAGTTGTATATATAACCACTGGTAGTGCTGATGTTCCACGTATTATTCTCAACAGAGTCTGTACCACCACCCATTTGAGGGTAATAAGGAACATAAAAATATGCACCGCCTGAAGGGTTGTTGTAGTTGAATGTGTTGTTACGAATAGCAGCACTGGAGTAATAACTGTAGTACATACCGTAGCTTGTTCCGTAAGAAGGAATGTTACCATTGAATGTATTTCCCGTGATGCTAACACCTGCTGAAGCATAGTAGCTCAGCATGTAAGGGAAGTAAGTATAGTAGTAAGAGTTTGTTTGAGTAAGGTTAAAGGTATTGTTTGTCACAGAAGAACCTGCATTCCAGTAATAAGCCAGGTAATACGGAAAATAACCGTAGTAATTATTGTTACAGTTAAATGTATTATTGCTGAAATCTACATAATAGTTGAAAGGCATATAGATACCGTATAAATAGCCATACCCGGTACAATTGAATGTATAATTGTTATTAGATATTTTAATTGGTGTAGAAGAACTACCGGAATAGTAGTTACTATAATACAGATACATCGGATAGAAACTACCTGTAGTAGCACTTACAGTCATATTATTATTACTGATTTCCAGACCATTACCTGTGTAATACATAAAGAACCCTGCATAGAAAGAACTACCATTGGTAGTCATCTCTGTATTAGTGATTTTTACACCACCTGCATAATAACTGTAAACCCACTCATAACCCTGGTTCAAAAACTGGCAACCGTCAAACAAGTGGCCTTGGGTTAAACTACTTGTACCGGAGCCATAAGCATGGTAAGCTAAACCACCTTTTACCAACGTGTCATTGATGTAAACAAGGTTGCCACCTGTAAAACCCGAACCCGTATTGCTGGCGCTAATAATAGCATAGCTGTATGAGCTACTGGAAATTTGACCAGCGGCGGTTAAGCGGCATCCTGTAATGCTATCAGTACTGGACGTACCCGTAAAGCGAACAACATTATAGTTACTGGTGTTATTGATAGTAAGATCTTTAATATTCAGATTGCTGGCATTATTTAAAATAAAGGTTGTACCGGGAGAATTGATGATAACAGTTCCTTTACCGCTTTGAGATTTTATTGTTACAGTATTAGTAGAGCTTCCACCTGATATGCTATTGATAGTAACCATCCAGTTGCTACCGGAATAAGTACCAGCGATGATATCAAAAATAACCGGGCCTGAAATAGTAGAACTGTTGAGGTCTGTAACTGCATCAGCTAAAGTAGCATAAGTACCACCTGTACCAACGGTATAGGTACCGGCGGTCACTGCTGCGTATACGTTTTTAAATCCGGCAAATAAAAGGACAATGAGTAAACATAGGTTCTTAAGTGTAAGCTGTCTTTTCATATCGGAATTTTTAAAAAAATAATTACGTGTTTATTTACGGTATTGTGGCTAATCATAAAATTTGCCTATTACAAACCTATCCGAATGCTGTATATTATTATCATGCTACATTGAGTTTTAATTACCGTTAAATCACATTTTAATGACTGTTTAATGAGCGGTTTTACAGATGGTAATTCTGTATTAAAGTCTGATAAAATAGCAGCGTTTTTTATTGTATTAAAATAGTGGACTAATGCTTTTTTAATCTCTCATTAAATCAAACAAACAATTGACTATCAATACACTATATCATTATGCCAGCATAATGAACATTTATTTTAATGCCTTATCTAAGAAATGTAAAAAGCCTCACTAACGTGAGGCTTAACAAAAAAATAATCATTAATTGAATCTACTTATTCGACAGTGATCTTGGCAACTTTAGTATTTTCACCATCAACATATCGTAACAAGTATATACCGGTTGTTACGCCTTTCAAATCTATATCAGTAACATTATTTTCAATGTTCACTGCACGTATTATCTTACCGCTTACATCTGTGATTGTAACTTTGGCATGCACTGCGTTGTAGCCATTTAAATTAAAAGTAATCTTATCTCTGGCAGGGTTAGGATATATCGTCAAAGGCACGTTGTCAACATTTAAAGTACTGATACCAGCGGGTGCAGGTGTTGTAAAATCAATCGAACTCCATGGCGACGCAGAACTAACACCAAAATCGTTGCATATACTCCTAACGCTTATAGTATAATCAGTAGATGGTTGAAGAAAAGAACTGTGTATAAAGTTTGTGATAAGTGGTGTACCACTAGATGGTAAGCTAGTCAAGGGGCCTAAATAATATTCATATTGCAAAGCTGTATTTACCGGTGACCAACTTGCAATTGAACTTGAACTCGACAGGTAAGTAATGGTTATTACCGGCTTTCTACATGGTATAGGAGTACGGAATGAATCCAATGACCAGGCAGAACTATCATTACCAAGACAAAGTGACCTGTAATGTATATAATACCAGGTGCCTTCCGTCAAGCCGCCTTTATTTATAACTGGTGTAGTAGAAATAAGTGCTCCTGCGCTGATCGAGGGCGTACTATTATTCATATCAATTATATACTGATAACTTGTTGCAGGCGAAACTGACGGCCATTGTATAATAGCCGAATTGGTATCAACAGCAACAATAGTAGTTTTGCCGGGCTTACTACAGTCAGGACGAGTAGTAAAATTATATGTGGTCCATTGAGAATAGCTTACACTACTGCATATATGCCGTACATGCAAATAATAACTTGTCGCCGGCATTAATCCGTTAACCGTCACATTACTGGTAGTTACTGTAGCTGCTCCTGTCGAAGGAGGTGTTGCACTTGAGGTAACAGCAAATTCATATGACGCTCCTGTAATAGCTGTCCAGCTAAAAGAAGCACCCTTTGAAGATAAGTTTGTTAGTGTAACAGGTGCTACAGATTGGCATATTGGTCCGGGATCCCACTTGTAAACTTGTCCCGTAGCTGGAACGGCGGCTAAAGTACTTGTCCATGTTGATGATGACGATACAGGAGCCGAACCTACACCATCAAGTACTTGATAGTCATTAACGGTATTATGAATACCTATAGTTGCACCGCCGCTTGTATTCAATGCAACTGTACCCGCCTCTTGTTTATACATGCACTCTATAACGCCGGTAGTTTCATATAGCAAAACCTGAACTGATGCGCAAGGTGAAGTTGATGCATAGTCCCATGCAAGATTTTTAAACTCGAATATAAATATCCGGTTCGGAGCGGAACCTGTAGTTTTATAAGTAGCAGTTGCATAATCTCCGGTTATATCTTCATACAAAAAATATACTGCAGGATAAGGACTAATACTCTGTGTTGGATTATAATTCCAATTTGCCGGAGCAGCACCGGGGCCTGTACCAAATCTTACCCACCCGTTCGAGCATATTGTCACATCTGTATAATCAACACCACAAAAAGTAAAAGTAAAGCCAATAGGAACTGTTGCATAGTTATCGTCAACCTGTATTGACGTCAATGGAGTACCGCTTGTTAAATAGTTGTACGTTCGTGTACTGGTAGTAAAATTATAACCATATGCATAAATAGACTGTGCTGTAGAGCTGGTGTTTAGTAGGAATAACGATACAATTACCTGCAAGATGATTTTCTTGTACGAGTTAATGCTTTTCATATGGAATGGTTTAGTTAAGAACTTCAGAAAAATGCAATTATCACAATATGCATTATGTATTCAGACGTTAAAGTTACTATCAGCGTTAGCCATAAAATGCAGGCATACAAAACTGCAAGAAGAACAGTTTGATAAGAATATTTATAACTGTAAGTGAATCAATTAAGTAAAATATTTTACAAAAAATAAAGCTGCATTTTTGATGCAGCTTTTAATGAATATTTAATATCGGAGGTATATTAAGCGATAGTTACGTCTTTATCCAAATAAACATCCTGAATAGTGTTCAACAATTCCACACCTTCTTTCATTGGTTTTTGGAAAGCTTTACGTCCGCTGATAAGGCCCATACCACCTGCACGTTTGTTCACTACAGCAGTCATTACCGCTTCAGCCATATCAGTTGCACCTTTTGATTCACCACCTGAGTTGATGAGACCTGCGCGGCCCATGTAGCAGTTAGCTACTTGATAACGACAAAGGTCAATCGGGTGATCAGTAGTCAATTGTTCGTAAACTTTCTTATGTGTCTTACCGAAGTTCAACGCAGTGTAACCACCGTTGTTCGTAGGTAATTTTTGTTTGATGATATCTGCCTGAATAGTTACACCCAAGTGGTTTGCCTGTGCTGTAAGGTCAGCGGCAGTATGATAATCTACGCCATCTTTCTTGAATGCGCTGTTACGCAGGTAGCACCACAATACTGTAGCCATGCCTAATTCGTGAGCATATTCAAATGCTTTAGCTACTTCTACAATCTGACGTGCACTTTCGTCGCTACCAAAATAAATAGTAGCACCTACAGCTGTAGCACCCATGTTCCATGCATCTTTAATTGTGCCGAACATGATTTGGTCAAACTTATTAGGATAAGAGATAAACTCGTTGTGGTTGATTTTTACGATGAAAGGTATTTTGTGAGCATATTTACGTGCCACAGAACCCAGCACTCCATAAGTAGATGCAACAGCGTTGCAACCACCTTCAATAGCCAGTTTTACTATATTTTCAGAATCGAAATAAATAGGATTTGGAGCGAATGATGCACCTGCACTATGTTCTATACCCTGGTCTACAGGAAGGATAGAAACATAACCTGTATTAGCCAAACGACCTGTACCCATCAAAGCCTGAATGCTTTTCAAAGTTTGGATATTACGGTTTGACATAGCCCATACATCATCTACAACATTACCTGTAGGCAGGTGTAAAGCAGATTTATCAATGGTTTTGCAAGTGTGGTCAAGATAGAAACCAGCCTGGTCGCCCAGTAATTCCTGTATTTTTTTCGATGCCATATATATATGATAGTTTTCTTTAAAAAGTGTGCAAAGATAATTAATAAAACTGATAAGTGGGTGGTAAAACCGTTAATAGCTTGTTACTCAATATGATAATGTGGATAATTAGCTTAGGTTTGCGCCTCTTGTAACACAGGACCATTTACATGATCATATTTTTATTCTTTACAGCACACTGGTATTTATCTCTTTTTTCCCAAACGTTTTTCCAACATCGTTATGCAGCGCATGGCTCATATAGTATGAACAAAGGATGGGAAAAGTTTTGGTACATCTTCACATTTGTAACACAAGGTTCATCGTACCTCAGCACTCGCACCTATGCATTGATGCACCGTATGCACCATGCCTATGCCGATACGGATAAAGACCCGCACTCTCCCCTGCATCACAAAAATGTGTTTGATATGATGTGGCATACCAAGAAAGTGTATACTGATATTTTTGATGATAAAGTGCCTATAGAAGACCGCTTTAAAAAGAATGTTCCTGAATGGAGGAGTTTTGACAAGTTTGCACACGGCTGGCTGCCCCGTATTGTATGGATGGCGTTGTATGTAGCATTCTACATTCAGTTTGCTACGGCTTGGTGGATGTATCTATTATTACCCATTCATGCCATGATGGGGCCTGTACATGGCGCTATCATCAACTGGTATGCTCATAAATTCGGTTACAAGAATTTTGAAATGAAAAACACCTCAGACAATTTATTTCCTGTTGATATACTGATGCTAGGCGAATCTTACCATAACAATCACCACATGAGGGCCTCTAATCCTAACTTTGGTGTGCGCTGGCACGAGATTGACCCGGTGTATTTGATTATTCGCCTTTTCAATAAAATAGGTATTATCAAACTGAAGCAAGTAAAACTAAATCCGGTAGAAACGGATTTTTAGTGTGGCGTAAGAGCCCATACAACCAATCCACGTTTTTGAAATACAACTGGCAATGGTTTACCAGGCTCATCCTGCATGACGTATGTGTGCCATCCCTTCTCTTCAATTTGATGATACCAGAAAATGTAATTGACCCCATACCTTCTTAATTCAGGAAAAGGATTACTCTTTTGAATTGAGAGCATATCACTTCTTAGTAAATACAGATTATCCCCGCTAAAATAAATCAATCGCTGTACTGCTACATATTCATTCATACCGTACGCTGCTTTACAGGCAAAACGACCATGCACATCTGCTTCTCTTAATTCTTTAGCCAACTCATACTCCATCTTCCCTTCATCCCACATTTCTGCAATCCCTTTAATGGGATATATTATATAGCTGAATGCAAATACTAATAACAGCCAACGCTTATTAAAGAATTTATTTCTTTGCATAATGGCTACACCCAATAGCATACTCAATGGCAGCATATACCATATATACCTAGGTTCGAAGTTGATGAGAAAGAATGGTAACGGGAATAACAGAAAAGCAATAATTACGGGGTAATATACCTTATACTTTTGTCTTCGCATTTTCCTGAATAGCAATCTCGCTATATAGCCACTTACTAATAAAAAAGCTACGCTGATTTGCATACTACTTACCAAAAACTTCCACGAGTTCTGTACCAACTTCATTAACTGCCTTACAAGCAAATTCCAACTATCCCAAAAATGCGGCGTAGCTCCGTTTACATACCAGGGGTCTTCCCAGTAAGTTGGAGAATCGGGGTAAACTGGTGGTAATAAATATTGAATGTCATTTTTCCAAATGGGGTGTCCTACTAAATACCACGACATATTGAGCCTTCCTGCTGTTGATGTCATCCAGATACCATATTTATCATGCAGCATACATATCCATGGAAAACTCAGCAATAACATTATACCAATCATCACACCACATATCTTTAGCCATTGCATCAAATGCTTTTTATTCCATGCCCTTGTTATATAGAATACTAATATTATTGTACTCACAATAAAAAACACAAACGCATATGCCTTGGCAAAATAGGCTAATGCACCTACCACTCCTGCTACTACCCACAAGTATGGAGTATGTTTGAATCTGTGGCTTATCATGATACGCAACACATACAAAAGAAAGAAGCACTCCCACAGGTCATCAAAATTCTGGTAATACACTGCATAACTGAGAAATATTGCAAGCGCCGTCAGCAGCACCCACTGTGCAAAATCAGCTACGCGATATTTCTTAAAAAACGATAGAGTGACAGTCAATACGCCTAATGCCCCAATAGTATTGGCAATAATAGCAGCCTGCATTACTTCTAAACCCAATCTGATTCCTATGGCAGTAAGCCAGCAACTCCACGGGCTCCAATAGCCGTTCACTGCTTTTACATAATCGCCGTTTGCATATCTTTTAGAAATGGTTAGGTATGCAGTTGCATCCGGGTCTATGTAATACTGTAAATGCGGATATATGTATACCACTATGACACACAACAATACAGATGCAGTTGCTATTGGCTTATATGTTGTGATTGATTTCAACGGCATTAATACTTTTCAGCTTTTATCACCACCTTTCTTTTCTTATATCGTTGCAGCAACGACTGGTACATCAATGCAGCACAGCCCATTGCAATTAAAGACACGGGCATAAAATACCTTGGGTTTTCAATAGCACCTGCTATAAAAATACAGTACGCTATCATAGACAATGTAAAAAGTCTTATCCTGCGAGGAATAGATTTTGCAAAAGCAAACATTACTAATCCAACCAAACGGAGCAAATTGACAATAAGCACTGCAAAGGTCAGCGGCAGCGTCGGGTTTCTCGACATATAATCCTCCACTCCATCAAACCCTCGTTCTTTGTACATATCAAAAAAACCGGTGCGCTCATTGGGGTTATACAATTTTGCCAATGTCAGTTTGCCCGTAAACATATCCATTTCAGCCTTTCCCGGGTCTATCAGCATCTTCAGGCTATGCACAAGATGATACCACACAAAAGGGCCAAAGTTTTGTTTGAGCAACTCAACTCCACGCCTGTTGGCGTAATCATATCTTTCTGTAAATGTCTTCAACCCTGCAATTTTAGCCCGCTCGTTATGCAAAAAATACGCTGCACTATCCACCCCTTTAGTGTCTTTATAAAAATTATAGTAGTAAAACGTAGCATTAAATGACTGCGTGCTTGAAAAATGCAGCTTACCTGTTCTGATGCTATTCACATAACCATAAGACATGACTACAATTACCGGAAAGACTGCTGCAATAAATGCTTTGAAAAAAGCCTTGTATTGTGCTATGCCAACAAATGTCAGCACCACTGCATGAAAGAATACTACCGGATACAAAACTGGTTTTATCATCACCCCAAGCATCAACGCTATACTCATTCCCAGTGCATAGCGCCATTTATTATGAATAGCAAAGCGCAAAAAGAAATAGAAATAAAAAATGGTGGCTGTTTGCAGAAACAAATCAGGAGCAATGATATTGGTATTAATAAATTGAGATGGATAGAAGAGCACAAAAGCAGCAAAAATCCAGTCATACTTTCTGCTGTACCCTATCATCCTGATACTATGTCGAAGGAAATAAATATTGAATATTGACAGGCAATTCTGTAATATCAGCACCACCCAATTATTAACAGTGAAAAAGTACACTAAGCATAAAAACAACGGATATGCCGGCGGGCGAAGCGTCATATATTCTTCCTGTATGGGCAAAGCAGGATTACCGGCATAAAACCAACATTGATTCTTAATATTGGTAGCCATGTAGATGTACTCGTGAGAATCGCCGTTGTATATTTTCTTATCATGCAGCGCTATCAAAAAGAAAACAACATGCGCTGCTAATAGCAACAGCACGAAGACAATATCTGCGCGATTAAACCTTTTGAATATGGACAACATCGGTGCTAACAAATATAACTAACTGCAAGCGCCTCTTACATATCTTCGAAAATATTTTACTAAATTCATACAGACACCATTATTTTCAGTTATTAAAATGCAATACTATGATCATAGGTGTAGCCGGTCCATACTCAGCAGATACTGAAGAACAGAGAAAAAGCAATCTTGATAAGATGAATGCTGTTGCAGCTCAATTACTTGAGAAAGGCCATATTCCGTTGATAGGCGTCAACGCGGCTCTGCCAGTTGTTAATGCAGCGAATGTAAAAGACCGTTACAAAGCAGTTATGGACATCTCCATGACTGTCATCGACAAATGCGATGCATTATTACTCATTGCCGAAAGCAGGGGCGCTAATATGGAACGCGACCATATTTTATCTAAAGGGTTGCCTGTATATTACAATATTGACGAAGTACCTAAAGCTTAAAATGCGGGTTATAAATAATACCGAATACATTACCCCATGGATCTCTCACTGCTGCTATAATGATACCTTCGCCAACATCCTGGGGAGTTTCATATTCACTGGCACCTGCCGATAGCAACATGTTGTAAGTAGCATGCACGTCGCTTACTCCCATATAAGTAGCTGTATTATTCCCGCAAGTAAGTGCCTCATCTGTTTGTTGCAAACCAAACTCATACCCTGCAACATTATAACCAACATAAAAAGGCATATCGAAATACGGTTCAATACCCAGCACTTTTGTATACCATTGTTTTGCTGTTTCAATATCATTCACCTTGAAACCCAATGTACGAAGCCCTAAAAATGGTGTTGTCATAGCAATTCTGTTTTATAACACAATGTCTATATTCTATTGCAAACCTGCAAGATATATCACTTCACAGCTGTAGTAAACACAAAGGCATTATGTATTTTATAGCTTCCATCCGGTTGTATAAACGGTTGTATAGCTTTTGTTACACCCATTTCAACAACTTCTTTACTGCTTTGGCTTATTGCATTTATAGCAGGTCCGGATGCCAGTATACCTTTAAGTGCAATTTCTATATCGGGATAGATGCGCGGATAAATCACCTGTTGTGCAGCAGCAATTTTGAATCCTGCTTTTTGCAAAAGCCCTTCTATCACACCATTGCCGGACAGATTAAACGGTATAGACGTTTCCAAAGGCTCCCCTGTTATAGAATAAAAGACCTTGAAATAACTAAAAGCATCACTTTTCTGTGGTTCATCCCATAAAGTGATAATAGCAGTGCCACCCGGCTTAAGTACGCGGTATATCTCTTTCAATGCTTTATCAGGGTTCGGACAAAACTGTACCGAATTATTAGCTGCAACATAGTCAAACGAATCATCTGCAAACGGCAAGTCTTCGGTACTGGCTACTCTGAATGTAGCCGAGGTCAAATATTTTTGAGCAGTGTTAACCTGTGAGTCCGACAAATCGATGCCCGTCACCACTGCGCCTTGTTTTGCTGCTAAAGACAAAAAAAATCCTGTACCACACCCCGCGTCCAATAACGTCTTGTTATCCAGGTCAATTGTGGCGATGATAGCCTCGTATACAGGCTTTGCGCCTTCTTCCTGTATTCTCCAGTTTTCGGCAATATTGCTCCAAAGGTCAGCTTGTGATGGTTTTTGTTGCATAAAAAAGAAATAATAGTGTAAAGCTAAGTGTTCTATCCAACGTTATTCTGTTAATTATAATAAAATACCACTTCATCATATCCATATCTTGGCCGACGATAATAACCGCTACATTTGCCCAACTATTTCATATCATGCTACGGGACGAATACAGCGATGACCTTATCCTTAAAGATGCCCTGCAATTGTATTTCTCAAAATACCATTTCGAGAATGGTGGCTATCACTGGAAATGGTTCAAAATAAAACTCGGACCAATATTCATTCCACTACCTAATATCAAAGCACGTGTTGATGCAGTAAAAATTCACGACATACACCACATTATAAATGAATACCCCGCAACATGGAGTGGCGAGGTTGAAATAGGTGCATGGGAACTGGCAGGTGGCTGCGGCCGTTTTTGGGTAGGATGGTTATTGAATGCCGGCAGTTTCTTTATCGGCATGTTCCTTTATCCTAAAGCACTATTCAAGGCCTTTATGAAAGGAAGGCGCTGCACACGCAACTTCAATTATGATACGGAGTATAATGATGTATTGCTGAATAAAACTGTAGGTGAACTGCGTGTTATTTGCGGGGTAAATAACAATCAGGCTAATACTGCGAAAGATTATGTGCTGTTCGTTTTATGCTGTATACTCACTGCTGCATATCATATCGGATTGCTTATGGCATTTTGTTGGATATTGGAATCTATATACCATTTATTTATGGGGTAAATCATTTCATGAATTCCCTGTACACCATCAGTGCCAACCCAACCACAAAAATTGATGTAAATATTATCTTATTGTACTTCGCCAACCAATTGGGCAAGAAAATATCAAAATTGTCTTTGGTAGAATCTGAATAACGCCTTGCCATTACAGTCAGAGGACAACTACCCTTAAACAAAAGCAATACAAGGCCTTCTATGATTATTGCTGCAGTAGCAAGCCATGAATAGACAGTAATATTCCCGGTGACACCACACCAAAGCACATACAGTACAATAGGTGCTAACACCAACCAGATAGCTGTGTGTAATAGCTTTATTTTAAAGAGTTGTTTTTGAGAATTATCCATATTCGTCATCTCAATAACATGAATATACCTACTTTATCAATTCGGCAAAATACCCCAACGCCTTCTTCAACCTGCTGCCATACCAGCTAAACATTTCACCGTCTACCAGTTTCACATCTGCATCAGGTAGCACCGCTTTTATTTCTTCAATATGCTTTTCTTTAAAAGGATAAGGCTCTGATGATAACAACACTAATTCAGGGTTATATGCTTTCAGTTGTTCAAGGCTTATTTCAGGGTAACGACTTTCTGCTTTCAATACATTTTGCCAACCTATGGTTTGTATCATATTACTGATGAAGGTATCACCACCTACGCTCATCCATGGGTTGTACCATATAAAATAAACTACTCGTTTGGGCTGAGTTGCTTTATGGAGATTGGTAAACCCGATTACTATCTCATCTACAATCTCATTAGCCTTTGCTTCCTTATCAGTCAATAGGCCAACCACTTGTATCATTTGCAATGCCTGTGGTATGTTTTGTATGTCACTTATCCAAACAGGAAACTCTTTTGCCAGTTCTTCTATCTGCTCACGTTCGTTTTCTTCTTTATTAGCAATAATAAGGTCAGGTTGCAGCTCGCGTATCTTTTCAATGTTCAACTTCTTGGTACCGCCTACTCTTGTTTTGTTTCTGAACCACTCTTCAGGGTGCACACAAAACTTGGTTATACCCACCACTTCTTCATCCAAACCCAAATCGTACAACAACTCTGTTTGTGATGGCACTACCGACACAATACGCTTTGGTGGAAATTGAAATTCCAACTCGCGGCCAAGCATGTCTACTATAACACGTTTCATGAAAACCTTTTGAAATACGCCATCAGTATCATGGCAAACAGCACATCATAGAAATACAATAAACTGCCAACGTGCCCGTCCTTATCAAACAGGTGCAAGGCAATATCTACCACTACTAAGCCTACATAAACTAATGCAGCCCATTTTTTCATGGCACAGCTAAACAACCATGCAAAAGAAAGGCACAACATCCACACAGGCTGCAACCATAATACAGATGATAATAGTTCAGTACTTGCGTTATAAATACTATAACCCAGTAATGCAATATGAAACAAAGCCACCAACGGAAAAACGATTGGCGGCTGTTTTATAAACTTATCAATCAGGTTGTTACTCATATCATTAAGCAATTGCGCTATTGAGCCATTGCACCATTAAAATCTATCCTTTGCTAAATGCATTCAGTACATCATACTTGGTAAGGATATGATATTGTCCGCTATCATCTTTTGCCATCACGGCACCTATTTCCTTACTGATATAATGCTTCAACCTTTCCAGTGGCATATCCATTTCCACTTCAGGCAATGCAGGTTCTTTTACATCACCTATATTGAAATCCTTAAGGTCGTTATTTTCAATCATACGCTTGAACAAACCCGATTGGGTAATAGCACCTGTTACTTCATTATTCAGCAACACAGGTATTTGTTCTATATCATACTTCTTCATCAGTTCCAGCGCATCGCTCACTTTTGCATTTTCATCTATAGTCACTAAACGTCTGCGTCCCAATCCACCTATCAAATCACGTACAGTCGATACTTCCAACCAACCACGGTCCAGCATCCACTCATCATTATATACTTTACCTACATAGCGGCTGCCATGGTCGTGGAATACTACCACCACACAGTCGGTAGGTTTCAGTAAATGTTTCAGTTGTTTCAGACCCGCTATTACCGAACCTGCAGAATAACCTACAAACAAGCCTTCTTCTTTTGCTATACGGCGCGTCATTACTGCACCATCCTTGTCAGTCACTTTTTCAAAACGGTCGATAGCTTCCTTGATGTAGTTCTCCGGCAGGAAATCTTCACCAAAACCTTCTGATACATAAGGATGCACTTCACCCATATCCAGTACACCAGTATCAAACCATTTTTTCAATAATGAACCGTATGTATCTATTGCCCACATCTGCACATTAGGATTCTTCTCCTTCATGTACATACCAATACCTGTTATCGTTCCGCCTGTACCTGCAGCCACAACTATATGTGTTACTTTACCATCAGTTTGATCCCAAATTTCAGGAGCAGTACTCTCGTAATGTGCCTGACGATTAGCAAGGTTGTCGTACTGGTTTACATACCAGCTATTCGGTATTTCAGTAGCTAGTCTTTTAGAAACCGAATAATATGAACGGGGGTCTTCCGGCTCTACGTTAGTAGGGCAAACAATTACCTCAGCACCTACAGCTTTCAGTATGTCTACTTTCTCTTTCGATTGTTTATCGGTAGTAGCAAAAATGCACTTATAGCCTTTGATGATTGCACCCAATGCAAGCCCCATACCTGTGTTACCCGATGTACCTTCGATGATAGTACCGCCGGGTTTTATCTTACCTTCTTTCTCGGCCACTTCCAGCATCTTTATAGCCATACGGTCTTTGATGCTATTGCCGGGGTTGAAGAAATCTACCTTGGCATATACAGGGCAGGGAATATCTGCCGTTACTTTATTCAGTCTTATCAGTGGTGTATTACCTATCGTTTGCAGTACATTATCGTACACGCGCTTAGATGCATTCATAATATCTGTTCTTGCCGCGAAGGTAAAAAAATAAGGGGAGGGCTGGAATAAAAGTCCATTATGCCAATAAAAAGACAAAAAGCCTCCACATCGGAGGCTCATCATTTATAACACCTTACAAATCGTAAATATACCTGCTACTACTGCCACCAATACCGAAAACAACCCTGTTAATATGGCCAGGAGGCCGATGATAGAATGTCCGGTGGCTGGCTTTTCAAGTTCCTTTTGCATACCAAACGTTTTACTTAATTCCTGTCAATCAAATACGCTGCAATTCTAAAATATGTAAAGAAAAAATCATGCCAAATTGTCTAAATACTAAATACTGATATCTAAATCCTGAGTATCTTTGCCCCGAATTTTACATTTTAATCACTTTTAAATAATAACGCATAAAATGAAAGTAACAGTAGTGGGTGCCGGCGCAGTAGGCGCTACCTGTGCAGATAACATTGCACGCCGTGGTTTAGTTGAAGAATTGGTATTAGTAGACATCAAAGAAGGTTTTGCAGAAGGTAAAGCACTCGACATCAGTCAAACTTGCTCTTTACTGGGCTTCGATACGCGCGTTTCAGGCAGCACTAACGATTACAGCAAAACAGCTAATTCAGATGTTTGCGTTATCACTTCAGGTATTCCGCGCAAACCGGGTATGACTCGCGAAGAGCTTATCGGCACTAACGCTAAAATAGTAGAAGGCGTTGCTAAAAACCTGTTGGAATATTCTCCTAATACCATCATCGTTGTTATCAGCAACCCGATGGATACCATGNNTTTTAATTTTGCCCAAACTTTTGCTGCTGCACGGGCAGTTTTATTCTGGCCAAACTCGATCACTGAATACAAGCTGCCGTCAATTTTAAGAATCAATCCTGAACGGATATCTGCTGTAGTTGCCATAACTATTAATTAATTTGTGGCTGCAAAAGTAGGGATAGTAAATGTAACGGCGAAAACTTAATAACCTGCTTTTTTCCAATAATTAACAAGCTAAATCCTTTTTAAAATTTAGTTTTAGGGCATGAAAAAAATATTTATAGCCATAGCACTCCTTGCTGCATTTCAACATGCTGATGCCCAAGCTGATAGCATCCCGGTTTACAAGCGTTTTCCCATCATCCCGGTCTTTAATATCATGACTGCCCCGGATAGTACAAAATTCAGTAAAGACGACCTCAAAAAGAAGAAACCCACCCTGATCATGCTTTTTAGCCCCGATTGCAGTCATTGCCAGGTGGCTACCAAAGACCTGCTGGACCATATTGACCTTTTCAAAAAAGTACAGATCGTTATGGTTTCTTCCCTGGATTACAGCCATATCAAGAAATTTTACGAGGATTATAAGATCGCCAGCTATCCGAATATTACGATGGGCCGGGATGCCACCTATTATTTAGGCACTTTTTATAAGATACATAACTATCCAACCTTATTCCTGTATAATAAAAAAGGGAAATTTGTGCAGTCTTTCGAGGGAGATATCAAGATGGAAACAATTGCCGGGGCGTTATAAATTTATGCCACAAATGCACAAATATTGGGGTCTATTTTTTAGTGCATGTGTTGTATAAAAATCATTTTACAAAACGCTGGTTCCACACAATTTCATCATTGATAACGATACGTACATCATAGATGCCCCTGCCCAGGTTGTCAACGGGCACCTGTATGATCCTGTTGAGGGAAGCGCATCTTTTTCGGGTAAGCACATAGCCATACATATTCTGGATAAAAATACTAACTACTCCCTTGATTGATTCACTGCCGTTATACTGCAGGTTAAGCATATCTCTTACGGGAACGGGATACATGATCCAGCTGCTGGCTGTACTTCCAATGATGACCATGATGGACGCTGAATATTCCAGGCCATCTGATGTAGACATTTTGAGGCGATAATAATTCTTTGTTGGCTCGGGATTTCTATCAAAAAATTTTTCCTGCTTTTTCCTGCTGAATTCATCAGGTCCGAGTGTGTAGATATCTTTCCAGGAATTATTGTCAGCACTGCGTTGCAACGTAAAACCGGTAACCCTTGTATCAATATTCTGCCATTTCAGTTCAACCCTTTTTTGCCCGGAATTATATTCAGCGGTTAAATTTGGATTAATGGCTATTGCAAAACCGGCAATTTGCATCAGGCAAATAAAAAGGGTGAGCATAGATTTCATGGGGATATATTTTCTCGTTTGCCCTGAGAACGAAAAACCGGTCCAGAGATTACAAAGAATAAGTTAAACAGCATTCATATAGCCCACTGCCAGTGCATTATACTACAATATGGAAAATTTGTTCAATAAAGAATATGCAACATACCTGAATCGGTTTAACTTCGCAGAATACATGTTACAATTAAAAACAATAAATACTTACACATGAAAGTAACCGTAGTAGGAGCAGGAGCAGTGGGAGCTACCTGTGCTGATAATATAGCCCGCAAACAACTTTGCGATGAACTGGTTCTGGTAGATATTAAAGAAGGCGTAGCCGAAGGAAAGGCCATGGATCTTATGCAGACTGCACAGATCGAAGGTTTCGATACCAAGATCACCGGCAGTACAAACGATTATGCTAAAACCGCCGGCAGCTCGGTGGCTGTTATAACTTCAGGTATTCCGCGTAAGCCGGGTATGACCCGTGAGGAGTTGATCGGCATTAATGCCGGTATCGTAAAAACAGTTACACAGAACTTATTGAAATATTCACCCGATGTGATCATTATCGTGATCAGCAACCCGATGGATACCATGACTTACCTGGCACTGAAAGCTACCGGCCTTCCTAAAAACCGTATCATTGGTATGGGCGGTATTTTGGATAGCGCACGTTTCAAAACATATTTACAGCAATCATTGAATTGCTCTCAAAACGACCTGCACGCTGTAGTTATCGGCGGACACGGCGATACAACCATGATACCTTTGACTCGTTTGGCTACTTTAAATGGTACGCCTGTGAGCAACTTCCTCAATGCAGACCAACTGAAACAAGTAGCTGCTGATACTATGGTGGGTGGCGCTACACTGACTAAACTGTTAGGTACATCTGCATGGTATGCACCGGGCGCAGCAGGAGCATTGCTGGTAGAAAGTATTATCCGCAATCAGAAGAAAGTATTCCCATGTTGTGTATATTTGGATGGTGAATATGGCCAGAAAGATATTTGTCTGGGTGTGCCTGTAGTAATCGGCAGCAAAGGCTGGGAAAAGATCATCGATTACAAACTGAATGCAGAAGAACAGGAAGCATTCAACAAATCAGCAGAAGCAGTACGCAGCATGAACGGTGTACTGGATACGCTGGTGGCTTAACACAGGATTGTCGTTTTTCGTATATCACTACGTGCCTTCCCGTTTATACGGGAGGGCATTTTTTATTGCCACACATCGTCATTTCGACTGACAGGAGAACTTTTCTCAGCGAAGCTAAATCTCCTGAGATGTTGCGATTTGTTGTCTTTTGTTGCGGATCTGAGCAATTATTCTCTTCTGGTTGACGTTGCAAAAAATTAATTGATTGATTTTCAATTGGATGTCAAAAGCCCGAACCTTTAGATTGTTGCAATTTGTTGTGTTTTGTTGCGAAATGTTGCAGAATGTTTCCATTGTAATGAGCGTTTACAGTAAGCAAAAAATCATAGCAAATATACGTAAAAAATGTGTATTATTTAAATGAATACTTAGCTTTGCTTAAGTACATTGTGGGGTTAATAAATATATTTTAGCTTAGGATAATTAAAAATAATATATATTTGCTATTTACCCTCAATTAATATTTAAGAACCATGGCAAAAGCAACCAAGACCGCTACTAAAAAACCTGCTCCTAAATCTTCATCTGGGACAAAACCTAAGTTTCCATATACAATAACAGTTGGAGCATTAAGAAGAATTCTTCAGGAAATCCCTAAAAGACCCAAGCCTACAGCATTTAATTTTGCATTGATAAATGCATGGGGCATTAAAGACAATAATGCAAGAACTGCTATAGCAGTAATTAAAGCTTTAGGTCTGATTGATAATGGAGATGTTCCTACTCAACATTATGTTGATTACATGAAAAATGAGTCTGGGCCAGCAAATTTAGCAGCAAGAGTTAAGGAAATATATTCGCAACTATTTCAAACAAGTCATGAACCTTACAGAGATTCTCTTGAAAACCTGAGAAACTTCTTTAATATTCATTCTGGCGGTAGCGAGGCTACAATTAATTATCAAATTCAAACATTTAAAACCTTATGTGAATTTGCTGATTTTAATAGTGCAGCAAGTCCTAATAATGCTGACTTCTCACAAACACCAAATAGTTCTGGGAATAGTGGGAACAACACTTCAGGTCCAACTATTAATATCAACCTTCATATCCATTTGCCAGAAACTAAATCAAGAGCTGACTACGAAGAGATAATTAAAGACATAGCGAAATATATTTATCAAAAGTAGAGCCATGGATAGTATTAAAAACTTTTTAAACATTGATTCTCTTCAAGGGTATAAAAAACCTGTATTAAGTCAATCTGTTGAAGAGGTGATAAATGCTTTATCAGAATTCATGGAATGTGTCAGGTATTTAAATACAAGAAGATCTAAGACAAATTTAAATCTTGATTCTGAAGAAGCTGTACAGGATACTATCTATATTATGCTTCGACCATGGGTGATGGATATTAGACCAGAAAGTCCTACAGGTAAAGTTGCAAATAGGTATTCTATCAAAGACTTTTTACTCCCAGCATTACGTACAGTAATTGAAGTAAAATTTATTCGTGACAAAACTCATGGGAAATCCATATCTCAAGAAATAAATGATGACATAGAAACATATAGGTATCATCCACAATGCGATAATTTAATTTTTTTTATCTACGACCCTGATGCACTTATCCCTGATAGACTTCAATTAGAAAAACATGTTACCTCAAAAAGAAGTTATTCGGATAAAACGCTAACTTGTTTTTGCATAATTAAACCTTAAAAATACAGATACGGATCAAGTCCCCAATGACGGAACACTGTAACCAGTCAACCAATCAACTAATTAATCCCCTCAGTAGTTACATCCTTAGCTATCTTCTTCACTAAGCCTTGCAGCACGGCACCGGGTCCTACTTCGGTAAAACGGTTAGCACCATGCTCTACCATCTTTTGTACCGTTTGTGTCCAGCGCACAGGCGCGGTCAATTGGTTAATGAGGTTCTGCTTTATCATCGCAGGGTCTATGTATGGGCTTGCATCTACATTCTGAAACACCGGGCAGGTAGGATTATTGAACGTAGTGTTATTGATAGCATCTTGCAGTTCTTGTTTGGCTGGCTCCATCAGCGGCGAGTGGAATGCACCGCCCACTTGCAGCACTAAAGCACGCTTAGCACCCGCAGCCTTCATCTTTTCGCAGGCTTCGTTGATGCCTTTGATGCTGCCGCTTATTACTAATTGTCCCGGGCAGTTATAGTTTGCAGCTACTACCACTTCGTCGGTAAAGCCGGCACATATCTCCTCTACTTTGGCATCTTCCAAACCTAATACCGCTGCCATAGTTGATGGGTTAATTTCGCAAGCACGTTGCATAGCCGCAGCACGTTTAGCTACCAGCCTTAAGCCATCTTCAAACGAGAGTGCTTTGTTGGCCACCAGCGCAGAGAATTCTCCCAACGAGTGCCCTGCTACCATCTCAGGCAGCAAATCGGGCGTAGTGAGGAATAATATAGTAGAGTGCAGGAATATCGCAGGCTGTGTAACCTTTGTTTGTTTCAGGTCTTCGTCAGTACCACTGAACATCACATCTGTAATACGGAAACCGAGTATCTCGTTAGCCTGTTCAAAATATTCTTTGGCTATACTGTTGCTCTCGTACAGGTTCTTACCCATTCCTGAAAACTGGGCACCCTGCCCAGGAAATACAAATGCGTGCTTCATATATTACCTATAATTTGGAAGGGCGAAAATAAGTATTAATGCGTCAATATGCCAATGCGACAATAGGAGATTTGATGTTATAATTGCATAGTATATAATCTTTTTACATTATCGCATTGTCGTATTCTATCACATTATCGCATTGCTAAATGTAACTTTGTAACATGAATTGGATAACACTGACAGAAGAAGCGCAACTGCAGGATATATTAGAGAAGAGCACTCACAATCCCGTTGTTATATACAAGCACAGTACACGTTGCGGAACAAGTGACTTGGTAAAGATGAGGCTGGAACGTTCAGAACAGCCGGAGAACATTGATTTCTATTACCTCGACCTCATTCGCTATCGCGATATATCAAATCGTATTGCCGAGATGTTTGATGTATATCATGAAAGTCCGCAGGTATTATTGATAAAGAATGGCGAATGTATATACGACGAAAGCCATCATGGCATTTATATGCAGGATATTATTGAGCAGGCGGCTTAAATAACCTTCCCTTTCCATTTGCCGGAACGCAGGTAGATATAACTAATGACGAACAGGCTCGTCCAATACACAAACTCCGAACCCCATGCCCACTCCAATGGCATTCTGTTTCGTTCAATAACTACGTAGCAGTATACAAGATAAGTGCCTACACAGGTTATTTCTATAAACAGATTGGTGAGTGTATTACCGCTGCCCACCACGCCATTGAACATCACAGTTGATACTGCCATGAGTAATGTAGCTGATGCAATGATGCGAAGGCTGGGTATAGCCAGTGCTACTATCGACGGCTCATCACGATAGAAAGACAAGAACACATCCGGGAACACTACCAAAGGTATACATACACACAATGCAAAGAGCAGGCTTAGTTTAGATATCTTCCATATTACTGGTATCACTTCTCGTTGCTTGCCCTGTCCTATCACATTACTCACCATTGTGTTGCAGGTATTCGCAAAAGCCCAGGTGCCAATACCTACTATACCAAATACACTACGCAGTATCTGCGATGCAGCCAGTTCTTTTTGCCCCAGGTGCTCTACAAATATGAAGAATATCTGCCATCCTCCAATGCTAAAGAGGTATTGAACAATAAGCGGCGACGATACTTTAAGGCTGCGTGCCGATAGCTCAGCATCAAAATGGTAGTAAGAGAATACAGGGTATATCCTGTGCAGTTGTTTGATGTAAAACAATCCATACATGGTTACGCAATACACTATCTCTGCAATGATGGATGCAATAGCTGCACCCGTTAACCCCATAGCAGGGAAACCACCCTTACCGAATATCAACAGGTAATCGAACAGGATATTAGTTGCGGTACTTGCCAACGAACCAACTATCAGGTATTTACTTCGCCCTGTAGAAATATAGAATGCGTTTACGAGTTGTGTCAGCATCAGGAACGGCAAACCCCATACACGTATATACAGAAAATTGACACTAAGCAACACGTGTTCACTGTTATGCAGGCTATACCCGAAGATGAGCGGAGCTGTCCATAATGACAGCAACATCAGTAATAACGAGCCCGCCACACCCAGCATCATGCCGTTAGTAAAAGTGTTGGTCAGTTCATGGATATCCCCCTCCCCTGCACGGCGTGACATCTGCACTTGCACACCACTTGCCAACCCTGCCCCTATCATCGATATAATGAGGTAGAATATACCCGTAATACCGTTAATAGCTAATTCTCTCTCACCCAGCTTACCCAAAAAAGCAGTGTTGGTAAGAAAGTTGATTTGCGGTATCAATAATGATAACGAAATAGGCGCCGCCAGACGAATGATATCTTTATTTGATACGGATAGTTTCACTGTAATTAGCCTTACAATCTGATACCTGCAAATATTTTATGCTATGACAAGCCTGTGTGATGTTTCAGGCTAATGTTAACACAATATACCCGCTATGGTATGCTGTAAGTGTCGCAAATTTATTCTATAATTGTATGCTTTTCGTATGGCAGAGGTAACAAATAGCGGTTCGGGTCATCAGGTATATAAAGTTCAATCTTCGGAGGGGCTGCTGGCACAAGTATCTAAAGTGATATTTGTACTAACCCCACGTGGTATTTGCACTGCAGGATTCAGTGAACGCGGAGACCTGCTGATGATCAGCCATAACGATTACAAAAAAAGCCTGCCCACCTGGATACTTGATTTCTTTGAACACGAGTTTCTGAACGAAGAATTGCTGGCATCACCGCACAAAGTAATCGCCGCATTTGTAGCTACAGAAAAGACTATGCTCATACCAGATATTCTCTTCAATGAAAAAGAAGCCGATAAATGGATGCGCCAATTGCATTTTATAGAGCAAAATGAAATAGTCAGTTCTTATCAACTGAAAGAAGATAAGGCATACTATATGTATGCATGGCCTGCAGCTATAAAAAGTCTCATAGGCAGGTACTTTACCAAAGCAAAAGTGTTACCATTCTCGTCATACCAGTTTTATAAACCATTCAAGTCAGAATGTTCAATGCAATGCAGCATTACTTCTGACTCGGTTTATGCTACCTTATACAAAGACAGGCAGTTGCACTGGCACCAGGTTTTCACATATCAGACAACCGAAGATATCGCCTATCACATTAAACACGTTTGCCAGTTCCATAATATCAATATCAGTGAGCTTTCCCTGCAATGCACTACCGGCAACAAAACTCTGGCAGGTGTGGTTACAGAACTGTCTCAATACTTTAACGAATTGAAAGACGGAACAGGCAACGTACCATCTAACGATAGAAACTGGACAGGTACTATCTACCTGTTACAACAATTATACGCATGCGCATTGTAGGCGGAGAGTTCAGCGGAAGAAGATTTAGCCCCCCAACCAGTACACCTGCACGTCCTACAACAGACGTTGCTAAAGAAGGCTTGTTCAATGCTCTTCAAAATATGATAGAGCTGGAAGATATCAAAACCTGCGACTTGTTTGGCGGCACGGGCAGTATCAGTTATGAGCTTGCATCTCGTGGCGCAGCAGACTTGACACTCATTGAACGCGACTTAGGCAATATCGACTTCATCAAGAAAACAGCAAAGGCATTAGGTATACTGGACAGGATGCACATCATTAAAGGCGATGTGTTCAAATTCATGAAGTCGTGCACAGAACAATATGATTTCATATTTGCAGGCCCGCCGTATGCATTGCAAAATATAGACGATATTCCCATGCTGGTGTTTGAAAGACAGATGCTGAAACCGGGGGCGATATTCGTACACGAACATACACCACGAAACGACTACCAGAAACACCCTAACTTTATGCGGATGAAAAACTATGGTACCACTGTTTTTACTTTCTTTAAACAACCTGAATAGCTATGCAGCGTATTTGCGTATTTCCCGGCACTTTCGACCCTATAACACTTGGGCATGTGGATGTTATTAAGCGTTCGGTTTCATTGTTCGACAAACTTATTATTGCCATTGGTGTCAATTCACAAAAAGCGCCGATGTTTAGCATAGAGCAGCGAATAACATGGATAAAAGAAATATTCAAAGATTATCCGCAAATAACTGCTACCAGCTATGATGGCCTTACCATCAATTATTGTAAAGAAGTAGGTGCTAAATATATGATACGTGGTATTCGCTACATATCTGATTTTGAATACGAAAAAGCTATTGCAGATATGAACAGGATGCTGGTGCCCGAAGTAGAAACTATATTCCTCACTTGTGCACCGGAGTATTCTACCATATCCTCTACCATAGTACGCGACGTAATACGCAATGGAGGTGATGTAAGTAAGATAGTACCTTCTGAGGTGAAGTTATGAAAGCTATAGTTATAGGCAACATCGTTATCATTTTTCTATTCTTTATTGTCAAAGGCTACAATTATGCAGCTCTTGAAAAAACCAAAGGGGTGGTAGTTCGCTGGGACTTTTATCGTAACTATGGCAGAGGAACAACCTCCGGAAGGACCTATTATCCGGTAGCTAAATTTAAAGGCCCTATAACCACAAAAACTGTAAGATATTTTAAGGAGAAACCAGAGGATCAGGAACAAAGCTCTCACTACAAGGTGCTACCAAATGAAATTGCAGATACATTAAAAGAAATATTGAAAAATGGCAATACTCCAGATGAAGCATTTTCAATAATAGAAAACATTGAAAAACGTTATGTTGACAGCTCCTATGATGTAGATGAGTATTATACAACAGAGCCTCAAGGCGCCATTTATTTTACAAACCGTAAAATTGGTGATTCAATCAACATAATATTTGAACATGGGAAAGTGAATGAAGCTATCGTTGATACTTTCTCGAGTTATTGGGTAACATATCGTACAATTGGTATAGTTGGATTATTATGTTTCGCCTGGACTGGTATATACATAGCATCAAATAAAAAGTTATCTAGCAACTATTAGCTATGCCTTCTTTCCATCACTTTAGCTCTCACATAACGTTTCGTTTCTCGCTGCAATAGCTTTACTAGCAATACTAATACTACTGCATCATCTATCCATCCTATAACAGGCACCCAATCGAAATCGAATGGGAGTATAATGTATACGACACCCAACAGTAACAATAAAACAGTACTCCACGACATCTTGTACTTGCCATGCCACACTTCGCGCAGCATGCTCCAAAGTGTCTTCCTGTTTTTTAAGAAATGATAACTTCTGTATGAATGAATAGAACCTTCAACATGTGTAAATTTCTGCATCACAATTCCTTTCCTTTTTCTGATACAAAACTACACCAGCCTATGTTGAGGGTATGTTAAAGGCAATTCAGCCCTTAGAGTTTTATCAGCTTTTTAACAGTACTGCCGCATCTTATAAAATACATACCCTGCGGATAATCTGCAAGTGAGATAGCTTTGGTTTCTGCAGCATAGCGGTTAAGTTCCCTGCCGCTGATATCCGTAAGAACTACAGGCTTATCTGCGGGCAATTTACCCATGATATTTACCTCGTTAATACATGGATTGGGGCTGATTGTCCAACTATTTTCAGGTGCTGTATTATCAATGCCCGATGGAAACTGCACATAGAAATTACGCTGTGCAATAAATTGGTTATTGATGTAGTATTTAGCTGTCCAAGTACCCGGCGATTTGGGCATATTGATGTAAGTCCAGTAATAATAATACCAGCCATCGTTGGTTGCTTTATAAGTGTATGTGAACCAAAATGCTCCGTTATTATCATACCAATCTACACGTTGACTGTCATTAGCATGAATACCCTGCATCTGTATCCAAAAACAAACTGTAGTATCCTGGTTGATGTAATAATTATCTCTTACAAGATATCTTTCCCTTAAGGTATCAAGGTTAGGCACATAAGGCACAAAACCTAAATCAATGATTCTTCTTGTAGTATCATAAACTGGTTGTGTTTGCCACATACTTGGTGTTGCTGTCTGGCATGTTCCTGCCCATGGGTCAACTAACACGGCGTTATCCCATACTTCGAGGTGCACGTGCGGATCGGTACAATCACCTGAGCATCCCACTTTAGCAATAGCCTGCCCTGCTGTAACACTATCTCCCACTTTCACCAGTAGGGTGTACTTCATCAAATGCGCATAGTAGGTATAATACTGGTATTGATGATTGATACCGATATAATTGCCAAAGCCACCTGTATTGCTGTGTTTGTTCCTGTCGAATAGACTATCCTTTGTTACAAACACTCTGCCGCTTGCTACGGCTCGCACGGTAACACCACTATCCATTGTTTTAAAACTGCGAATACAGAAATCAGTACCCTGGTGCCCGTCATAAGTTTTGGTACCGCAAAATGGGTCTTTGATTGCACTCGTTGCAGCATCTTTATCGGGGTAATTAACGATGTAATAATCTTGCCCTCCAACGCCTGACAATGGAGGGTTTACAAACTTCACTTGCGCCGAAGCATGCAACACTATAAATGCGCTTAATATAAAAAGGATGAGGACATTACGCATAGGATATGTTTTAAAACACTATCCTAAATCTAATACAATATATCAGAAAATGGTATCTACCACTTATACCCCGCACTATGCAATACCTCACGTATAGCTTCATAGGCCTTAAAAGCTACAGTACCTAATTGCTGTTGGCTTATCCATTTGGCCTCTTCTATATTCTCCTCTTTCTGCGGCATCAGGGTATCTTTGGTGGTGCCCTTCATTTTATACCAGGTTGTGCACTTCAATAAGCTCTGCCCGTTTTGTGCGTACACGTGGTAGGTATCGCAGATCTTATCTTCCAGTTTCAGTTTTTGCAGGCCTGTTTCTTCACTCACTTCGCGCAGGGCACATTCAGCTATATCTTCACCATCATCACGTTTGCCTTTTGGCAGGTCCCATTTGCCACGGCGGTAAATCATCAGCACAGCGCCATCTTCATTGATAACCACGCCACCACCTGCATCTACAGGTGTGTATAGCTGGTATAACTCGTGTTGTAATGAATGAGAAGAGATATCTTCTATGATAGCCCCCAGCGTACCGGGTTTTTCAAGATGCTGAAACGCAAGGCGAAAATTGCGGGTAAATGCCCCTGTAAATAACATATACCCCGATGCAATAGTATGTGTTTCCACATAAGCCCTTGCATTATTAGTAAGGATAAGGGGCTTGTTATTAACGTATATTTTTTGTGTGAACATTTACCTTGATTATTTGTAAACTTACCTAATTGGCGTAGGTTTGAGCGGTCATGAGTACACAAAAACATTTCGCCGAAAAGCTACTGCAAATTAAAGCATTACAAATCAACCTGCAAAAGCCCTATGTATGGGCTTCGGGCTGGAATTCTCCCGTATATTGCGATAATCGTAAAGTATTATCTTATCCCTACATACGCGATTTTGTAAAAAGCGAATTGGCGAATATGGTGCTGGAACATTTTCCCGATGCGGAAATGATAGCAGGTGTAGCTACTGCGGGCATTGCTCATGGTGTGATGGCTGCTGATTTACTGAAACTTCCTTTTATATATGTGCGCAGCAAACCGAAAGAACACGGTATGGGCAACCAGATAGAAGGCTATATGGAACCGGGTAAGAAAGTAGTTGTGGTAGAAGACCTGGTATCTACTGGCAAGAGCAGCCTGCAAGCTGTTGATGCTATACGTGCTGCAGGAGGTGAGGTAATAGGCATGTGTGCATTGTTCACTTATGGTTTTGATGCAGCTGCCGAAGCTTTTGAAAAAGCAAATGTACCATTGCGCACTATCAGCAATTACAGTGCACTGATGGAAGTATGCGAAGACCAAAAGCTGATTCAACCGGAACAAAAATCGGTATTGGAGCAGTGGCGCATAGACCCTGCGGGATGGGGGAAATAGTTGATTTGTTGAATAGTTGACTGGTAGAACTTCCATAACCAATTAACTAATCAACTAATCAACCAATCAACAAATATGTATTGGCTGAGGCTTATAAGGTGGCAAAACCTGCTGATTGTTTTCCTGACGCAAATGCTTGCATGGGGATGTGTGGTATTGCCTTTGCAACATCATACAGAAGTCCAGCTGTTATTAAATCCGGTCAACTTTTTACTGTTATCTTTTTCTACTGTTGCCATAGCGGCAGCAGGCTATATCATTAATGATTACTTCGATATCAAAATAGATATCATCAACCGCCCTGATACTGTGATACTGGAAAAAAGTATCCCGCTGCGTATGGCTATCCTCGCCCATAGCGCACTGAACATTGCAGGCATTATTGCTGCGGCTGTAGTAGCAAGACGTGCCGGACATTATAGTTGGTTAGCATTGCAAATAGGTTGCTCAGTAATGCTGTGGTTTTATTCAACACATTTCAAAAGGCAGTTCATGATAGGTAACGTAGTGGTGGCATTGCTTACCTCATTTACCATCATCGCATTGATGCTATATGAACCTGCCATTCATTACTATTTAAGTCAACCACCTTTTATTCCTTTTAAAGACAACAGCATCCCCAACCCTGCTTATGTATTAGGCATCTATACCTGTTTTGCGTTTACACTTACATGGATGCGTGAAATAGTGAAGGACATGGAAGACTTTAAAGGCGACGCCAATGAAGGTTGTATCACCATGCCCATCAAATGGGGATTGGAACGCTCAGGCAGATTTACGCAAGCATTAGGCATCATCGCTATTGTGCCATTGTTGTTTGGTGCCTACAAGCTCATCAACGCACAATGGATAGCTTTAGGTATTTATGCGATAGTGTTACTGGCTATGCCTGTGGCAATATGGATATTCAACCTGAACAAAAAGGCTACAACCATACATTATCATACGATGAGCCGCTGGCTGAAGATCATTATGGTATCCGGCATTGGTTCACTTATACTTTATTATTTTCAGACGAATGGCTAAGATAATTCTCGCATCACAATCGCCCCGCCGCAAGCAACTGATGGAAGCTGCAGAAATACAGTTTGATATCATCATTGCCGATGTAGATGAAACCAACCCACCCGGAATGGCCGGCGAATTAGTACCTGAATATCTTGCTAAAAAGAAAGCTGCAGCCATAGAGCAACAAGTACACGATGCTATCATCATTGCCGCAGATACCGTAGTGTTGCTGGACCATGAAATACTGGGCAAACCAAAAGACGAAACTGATGCTATCAATATACTCTCCAAATTATCAGGCCGCAAACACGAAGTAGTAACCGGTGTATGTATGCAAAAAGGCAGTAAACAAGTTTGTTTTTCTACCGTTACTGAGGTGTACTTCAGAAGCCTTACAGAAGAACAAATCAAACACTTTGTTACTAATTACAAACCCTACGACAAAGCCGGTGCTTATGCTATTCAGGAATGGATAGGCATGATAGGCATAGAAAAAATAAACGGTGATTATTACAATGTAATGGGTTTACCGATTGGTGAAGTGGTAAGAATTTTGAACAGGGATTTCTGGAATTAATCACATCATACTCACTACCCTTGTTGCCACTTCGCTGCCAATAGCCACACCCATACCACCCATACGAAAAGCCCCAAACACATGCGGAGAAAGCTTTTTAACTAACGGCTGTTTAGAATTACCAAATGCCATGATGCCCGACCAGCGTTGCGCTACTTTAAAATCAGTTCCCGGCAGAATGATGGTTCTGATTTTGTCGTCCAAATCGTTTTGAATTTTCTCATTCAGTTGTAATTCAGTGGTTGCTTCTCCTTCAAAGTCGAGATTGCGTCCACCACCAAATAATACCCTGCCATCTATCTCGCGGAAATAATAATACCCCTTATCAAAATGATAAATGCCTTTAAACTTCAAACCTTCAATAGGTTCAGTAATTAGAACTTGCCCACGCCCGGGTATGATATCTTCTTCAGGCAATAAATCTTTAGCAAATGCATTGGTACAAATACAAATATTATCTGCCTGCAGTTGCAGCAATTCATCTCTTACCGGGTCAGCTACACTTACTATTACGTTATTTGTTTCTTCTGTATACCGTGTAACTTCTGCCCCTGTTTTTATTTCAATTCCTTTGCCTATAGCATAATCTGTCAATGCGCGCAGCATCTTGCCAGTATGCAATTCTCCTTCGCAATTGTTTTGAATTAATGCTTTCGTGTATTGTTCTGAAAAACCGAGTGCCTTTATTTTTTCATTTGCCAATGTAAACGCAGGTTGATGTGTAATGGGCAATAACCATTGGTTAATCCGCTCCATCTGCTCTAATGCTGGTAATTCTGTTTCATTAATTAATTCATAACTGCCGTTAGTTGCGTAGCCAATATGGTTGTCACCCAATCTTGCCCTCAGTTTCTCCAGTCCTTTTTTGCGCAGTTCGTACAATTTCAACACTGTTTCTTCACTACCGTATTGCAGGTCGTCTAATAGCTCTGTAAGACTGCCCATACAGGCAAATCCTGCATTACGGCTACTGGCACCTGTAGGCAATAAACCCCTTTCCAATACCAACATAGTTTTGTTCGGATATTTCTCTTTCAACTCTATTGCCACACTAAGTCCTACGATACCAGCACCTACCACAATATGGTTGTAGTGCACAAAACTTTGTTTTTCCCAATAACTAAGCATGCTGCAAATGTGCAAATTTTAACGGCAAACCTGTAAATTGCCTTATGAAAAAATTTATTGCGGTCCTTTTATTACTTGCTCCCTTTATAATCTCTGCACAAACCAAGGCTCCTCCTGCCACATTTGACATCAGGGGTTGTTATGAATATGCGCTTCATTCATTAGTGAATAGCGATAATGGCTTAGGCTATGTAAAAAAGGATTTTGGCAAAAAAGTAAAGCACTATTATTTTCCTAAAAAATTCTATACCGTTGCTCTGAGTGAAACAATAGATAAAAGCACCCTTAAGTACATCGATTTCGACCTGAATAAGGAAACTTTGTACGAAGAACAGGAATCAAAAAAAGCAGCACTCATTTTAATGACGGAACTCAACCTCACTGCCGATACCTGCGATTTGTGGTTTATACCTATGAAGCTCACAAAAAAGGATAATGGCTTTGAAACCACTTACAGTGACAATGTATGCCACGTCTATTTCTACTTCAACAAAGAAACCAATAAACTCGGTTATGCAAAAACCGAATGCGAGGGTTGTAAAAACGATTAATGATGAAATATTTAATTATCATCTTTTTACTGCTTCCTTTTTTATCATTTGCTCAACTCAAACCGAAGGCGGATAACAACGGTGTTTTTGAAATGTGGAACGACAGAGATTGTTTTTCTTTTGCATTGAGAACCGTTGCAGACAATAATGGATTGATATCAGATAGTTGTGAAGCCGTTCTAAATAAAAATGAAAAGACCATATACATTGTAAAAGCTCCTTACTTCAAAGACATGCCAAACAGCTATCATGGCTTGACAATACAATACATTAACCCTGACAGCAATACTAAATATTGGTACATACAGCAGCGCGACAACAAAATTCACATCTATTATTTCAGCAAGCTATTCGATTACCTGGAGTTCTATCATTTCATGATAATTCCGGTTAAGATGCAGAAGAAAAAGGTGGAGTATGAGAACAGGGGCTATAAAGTGCATTTTTACTTTAACCAAGCCACTGCCAAATACGAGTATCAACGAGCCGAATGCACTAGCTGGTAAGGCTTACAGCCCTTCCTGAGCCCTTTTTCCTTTACCGCACTCCTTTTCGTATTTTTGGCACTGTTTTACATTAATTGAGCATGGAATACAATTTTTCGCAGATAGAGAAAAAATGGAAGGCGCACTGGAATGAGAATAGCGTTTACAGGGTTAATAACGATTCTTCTAAACCTAAATATTATATCCTCGACATGTTTCCTTACCCTAGCGGGGCAGGTTTGCATGTGGGGCATCCGTTAGGCTATATAGCATCAGATATACTGGCACGTTACAAACGCCAGAAAGGATTTAATGTGTTGCACCCAATGGGTTTCGACGCGTTCGGGCTGCCGGCGGAACAATATGCTTTGGAAACAGGACAGCACCCTGCTGTAACTACCGAGAAAAACATCGCGCGATATAAAGAGCAATTAGACAATATCGGTTTCTGCTACGATTGGGAACGTGAAGTACGTACCAGTGACCCTAATTACTACAAATGGACACAATGGATATTTCTGCAACTGTTTCATAGTTGGTACGACAGGGGTACACAACAAGCGCGTCCTATCAAAGAATTAATTACGGCTTTTGAAAAGCAAGGCAACCTAAATATTATTTGTCCTGAAGATGAAAAACTAAGCTTTGATGCCAAAACATGGAATGCCTATAGTGAAAAAGAAAAGCGAAGCATATTAATGCAATACCGCCTTGCCTACCAGGGTTATGCTGAAGTATGGTGGTGTGAGGCCTTGGGCACTGTATTGGCGAATGATGAAGTAGTAAATGGGGTATCTGAACGTGGCAGCCATCCTGTGGTGCGCAAGCAAATGCGCCAGTGGTTTTTGCGTATTACCGAATATGCGGAACGTTTATTGAAAAGTCTCGATACACTTGACTGGAGCGATGCGATGAAAGAAATGCAGCGCAACTGGATAGGTAAAAGTAATGGTGCTGAAGTGAATTTTGAAGTTGCCGGTGCACACAAGACAAACATTAAAGTATTCACCACTCGTCCTGACACGATATTTGGTGTAGACTTCATGGTATTGGCACCTGAACATGAATTAGTAGACAGCATTACTACAGCCGAGCAAAAATCCGCCATAGAGGAATATAAAAGGTATGTGCAAAGCCGAAGCGAACGCGAGCGGATGGCAGAAGTAAAGCAAGTGACCGGTGCATTTACAGGCGCCTATGTCACACATCCTTTTACGCGCAAGCCTGTACCAATTTGGATATCGGAATATGTATTGGCAGGTTACGGTACAGGTGCTATAATGGCTGTACCAAGCGGTGATGAGCGCGACCATGCTTTTGCAAAGCATTTCAGGATTCCTATTACCAACATATTTTCCGAAAATTACCAAGGCGAGGCAGCATATACAGAAAAACAGGGCAAGCTATCGAACAGCAGCTTTTTAGATGGTGTTGATTTGTCTAAAGCCGTTGATGTTGCTATTCGTGCTATAGTGGACGCAGGTATTGGCAAAGCTAAAACCAATTATAAAATGCGCGATGCAGGTTTCAGCCGCCAACGTTATTGGGGCGAACCTTTTCCTATTGTGTATGTAAATGGTATCCCCTATGCTACTGATGAATTGAATGAAACAGATACACTGCCCGTTCAATTACCCCACGTAGAAAGCTACAGGCCCGGGCCTGAAGGCGAAGGGCCACTAGCCAATGTAGCCGACTGGGTAGAAACTACTATGGGCATGCGCGAAACGAATACTATGCCGGGATACGCCGGTAGCAGCTGGTATTTCCTGCGATATATGGACCCGTTGAATGAAACGGAATTTGCAAGTAAAGAAGCAACCAACTATTGGAAAGAAGTAGACCTGTATATAGGTGGTACGGAACACGCTGTAGGGCATTTGTTGTACAGCCGCTTATGGACAAAAGCACTGTACGATTTAGGCTTTATGAACTTTGATGAACCATTTAAACGATTAGTGAACCAGGGAATGATACAGGGCAATTCCAGGTTTGTATACAGAGTGAACGGTACAAATAAATTTGTTTCCTCAGGATTAAAGAAGGATTATACAGTAGACGATATTCATGTTGATGTGAATATTGTAGATGGCTTGGAATTGGATTTTGAGAAATTCAAACAATGGAGGCCTGAATATGCAGATGCAGAATTCATACTTGAAGATGGTAAATATATTTGCGGTGCTGCTGTAGAAAAAATGTCTAAATCAAAATACAATGTTGTTAACCCCGATGATATTGTAGCGCAATTTGGTGCTGATACTTTCCGCATGTACGAAATGTTCCTTGGACCGATAGATGTAAGCAAACCATGGGAGCAAAAAGGTATTGAAGGTGTGCACCGCTTTATCAAAAAAATGTGGCGCCTCTATTTCGATGAACAACAAGGATGGATTGTAACAGATGAAGAGGCTACCGATGCTGAGTTAAAAACCATTCACCGCACCATCAAAAAAATTAGCGAGGATATAGAACGCATGTCATTCAATACAGCCGTTAGCCAGTTTATGATATGTGTGAATGAACTGACCACATTGAATTGCCATAAGCGCATTATCCTGGAAGCATTGGCTGTTATCATCACACCGTTTGCGCCGCATTTGGCAGAAGAACTCTGGCATCAATTCGGGCATGAGTCTACAGTGCTGGATGCGCCATTCCCTGCTTATAATGAGCAATACACTACAGACAACACTAAGAAATATCCTGTAGCTGTTAATGGCAAAACGAGAGTAGAAATGGAGTTCCCGTTGGATATAGACCAAAAGCTGATAGAAAAAGAAGTATTGGCTGATGAGACCATACAGAAATGGATGGAAGGCAAACAGCCCAAGAAGTTCATTTATGTAAAAGGGAAGATGATAAATGTTGTAGTATAGTTAAACTGTTACACTGAATAAAAAATCCTCTTTAACAATTAAAGAGGATTTTTTATTTACTATCATACATATACGCATCACACATTTTGGCATACTGATTTTTTTAAGATTTCTGTGGGAGTTATCGGCTACGTTTTGACCGAATTTTACAATGAACCAAAAATCATTTGTTATGAAACGCACTACATCAATGGGGCTTATTGCTCTACTCGTCATTAACAGTTTGTTTTTTGCATCATGTAAACGCAACTTTACATGTACCTGTACAACAACGGTTGGAGGCATCTCCAACACAAGAGTTTACGATTTGCCTAATGAATATCCGCACGATGCGAACAGGGCTTGTCGAAACTTTGAAACCAATGCCAATGATAATGGCGTTGGGACAACTAATTGCCACCTGTAAAAATTACAGCACTGCTTTAATATTGGTGTTGAAAACTGCTACGGATGTATTCATATACACCCATAGCAGTTTTCTATTTTTAGCCGCTTCGCCATTGTGTATTTTTACCAGACAATTAAGCATATGAATTATAAAAGCATTGAACGCAGCTCTCAATTGGTGAATGAATTATTTGTGTCAAACCTCAATAATTCTCTGCAGTTTTATAATTCGCTGGGGTTTACGACTCAACGAGCCGATGACCATTTTGCAGTATTGCGCTGGGAAGATTCATTATTATTTCTCGACGAAAGACAGATAGAAAACCGTCCTCCGCATGCGGGAATGAACATCCGCATTATTGTACCCGATGTAGATAATTATTGGAACCAAACACAACAGATGGGGTACACCGTTTTTCAGCCTATTTCTGATAAATATTACGGATTAAGAGATTTTACCATACTGGACCCCGACGGATTTGGTGTCAGATTTGGTTCTTATATCTAATGGTTATGAATAGTTTTTGAAATCTATTATATTTGAAAACAAATCCGGCGAATATGAAACTTATTACAACTTTGGCAATATCTTCTCTTGTAATATTTGCATCTTGTAAAAAAGACTACAAATGTACCTGTACAACTACCTATGCAGGTACTTCTACAACAACTGTGTATGAACATGAAATGCGCAACCGCACACATTTGAATGCCCAGGAGGTTTGTGACGCTTATGCTGCGCAAGAAAATCAGAAAGGTATCAGTAATACAAAATGTACTTTCTAATATAATTTATCACGGGTTGGGTATTGTATTCAACCCGTCTTTATTTCTCTTTTAACCTTAACTTTGCCGCGCTATGGCTACAAGTTCAGGTTCTCTTTCAAGAAGGCGCACATCAATCATCCTGCTTTCTTTTTTCATTATTCTTTCTGCTGTTTTTATAGGCTATTCGTACAACGAAACACAAAAGCATCAAAAACCACTACCTACTTATGGTAATCCGGGACACAAGGTGGGTAATTTCTCTTTTGTAAATCAGGATGGCAAAACCATCACCCAAAATGATGTAAATGGTAAGATACGTGTAGTAGAATATTTCTTCACTACCTGCAAAGGCATCTGCCCTCGTATGAACGAGAACATGAGTAAAGTATACAACGAATTTCGTGGTAATAAAGAAGTATTGATATTATCTCACAGTGTAGACCCTAAGAAAGACACTGTGCAGGCAATGAAGGCTTACAGCCTGCGTTTTGATGCAGATGCCAATCAATGGATGTTCCTTACAGGAGACAAGAAGGAATTATACGACATGGCTCGTGATGAATATTTAGTGACAGCAACAGACGATACTGCTGCATCAGACATTGCCAGCGATTTTATTCATACAGACAGATTCATTCTTGTGGACCGTGGTGGACGTATCCGTGGACAGTATGAAGGCACAAAAATGGGTTCTGTAAACCAGTTGATAGGCGATATTAAACTATTGCTGAAAACAGACGAATAGCGATTATACTTTCATAGCCCAACCCAATAACAACCAGCCTAACACTATATAAGGTGATGGTATCTTGGTGAACGTAAGGATAGAGAACGTGATAGCTACTACCACTACGTTGGTCCAGTCGAAAGGAATAGACTGAAATAATACAATACCCGAACCCCAAATGATACCCACTATAGCTGCATTGATTCCTTCCAATGCACGGAAAATCATTACATGTTGTTTCAGATTTTGATATACAGGAAACAAGAATAGCAGCAATAATGTACTGGGCAAAAACACCGCAACCGTAGCAACCGAACAACCGAGCACCTGCCACAGTGGTCCGTACTGGCTCATTACCATGCCACCCGCAAAAGAGCAAACCGAAAATACCGGCCCCGGCACACCCTGCACCAATCCGTAACCGGTAAGCAGATTCTCACTGCTCATTAATGGCTGCTGATGTATTGAACGCGGATAGTTCACAAACTGAAAGAGCATCATCGGTAACAATGCCTGGCCGCCACCAAACACAATAGCACCAAAACGATAAAAGTTCTCGAATAAATTAAAAATACGCCCGTGCTCCCAGCCTTTATAACGCGCCAGCTCACTCATAATACCGGCAATGATAAAAACGAGAGCAAATATCCAAAGGTTCAACCATTGGATGGGTTTAGGCTTGTGATGTGTAGTAGGGATGCGCTTATCGCTAAAGTTGCTGATAACACCTGCTACAAAAAGCAGAACAGGAAATACCCAGGGAGTTCTGATAAAATAGGTGACTATTAAACAACCTATCATGATAGCCCATGTAGCTGTATGCTTTACACTTTTTTGCATCATCCGCACGGCAGCAAAGGCTATGAAACCTACTGACATGGGTTGGATGTAAGCAAACAAGTTCGTCTGTACTTCTTTTACATCAAAATAATACACCAAAAATGAGAACGCTCCCATGATGAGTGTAGCCGGCAGTATCCATAGCAATAATGTTAATATAGCCAATGGTACGCCGCCTCTTTTAAAGCCTATCAGCACAACTGTTTGTGTGGAAGTAGGCCCGGGCAGCATCTGGCAAAACGCTGTATATTCCTGTATTTCTTCTTCAGTTACGTCATGGCGTTTGTTGGCAAATGACTTGATCATCATACCTAAATGCCCCTGAGGTCCGCCAAAAGCAGTGAAAGCATACAATGCTACAGCTTTAAGAAATGGTACGTGGCGTAGTAACATACCTTGTAAACGGATAAGATTGGAAAAATACTCAGAAAAAAGCTAATTGCCTAAGGATATAGTATTTACAATATGCTTTTGTATCTTGCAGCATAATTATTGACAAAGTATTATGAAATCTCTTCTTCTTAACGCATTTTACGACAACGTTCAATATAATTTGGGCTCTGTTATTGTATATATCCTCATTTTCCTGATGGTGATTGAGTTGATATATGTGATGGCAAAATACCTTGGCGCGAAAAAGAATTAATTGTTTTGTCCGGCAACGGTAGCAATATTGCTGACATAAGGAAGGATTATCAGTTAGCTGAGCTCGATGAGCAGACAGCTGGTGATAATCCTTTTATTTTTTTCAATAAGTGGTTTGATGATGCCTTGAGGGCAGACGCATCTGAAGTAAATGCTATGGTATTAGCCACTGTTGATGCAGATAACAAACCCCATGCAAGAATAGTACTACTGAAAGGTATTGATGAATCGGGTTTTGTATTTTTTACCAATTACAATAGCGATAAAGGCGCAGACATAGCCGTAAATGCTCATGTATCAGTTGTTTTCTTTTGGAGAGAATTAGAACGCCAGGTAAGAATAGAGGGCATTGCACAAAAAGTTTCAGCAGCAGACAGTGACGAATATTTTAACTCTCGCCCTGAAGGGAGCAGATTAGGCGCCTGGGCTTCACCACAAAGTCAAATTATAAAAGACAGAAGTATATTAGACTATAATTATCAACAATATGAGGCCAAGTTTGGCCAAAACATACCCCGTCCTCCGCATTGGGGAGGCTACCGAATAGTTCCTGATAAAATTGAATTCTGGCAAGGCCGTGCCAGCCGTATGCACGATAGGATTGTGTTTGAAAAAGACTCCAATTCCGATTGGAAAATTTACAGAGTTGCACCATAAACAACAGTTTATTTTTTCCATTTTTTAAGTATCTCTTCAGCATTAACCACAGGATAACAATGCCTTTGAAGCGTTGCATTTGCAGGTAATTTACCTTTGTTTACAAAGCGTTGATAACCATGTGGACAAGCTGTTAATATCATGTTCATAAGTTATCCACAAAGGTTTATAATTCAACCGCCAAAGGGTATTTTGCACTATAATAAAATATAATAAAAAGCGCCTGTAAAGCATTCTGTAAGGAAGTGCTATTAGCGTTTTATAAACATCGTGCATTTCGATACTCTCACATATAGTAATCCGGGAGAGGAGGTGATTAACCTCACCATTAGCTTATTCTTTAAATCATCTAAAAAATTTACACACCCAGGTAAATTCACACATTTATGCGCAGTTATATACACACGTTCGCCATAATCTGCATCTTGCTGGTAACTGCGTGTTCTACACCGCAGAAGACGATATATTTCGCAGAAAGCGGCCCTCAAAATGCTTCGGTACAGGTAGATAACATCGACCGTCGTAAGGAAGTAACCATTCTGCCTGATGATATTATTGCCATTAAGGTATCTACTATCAGCAGCATACTGGATAAAGAAGGTACTAACCCCGCTCCCATCTTCAACCAGGGAGGCACGGCATACAGCATCACACCAACTGCAGGTGCAGGTGGCGGGTCTGCCAACGGTGCTGCTAACCAAGGCTATGTTGTAGACGTAAGTGGCTATATCGACTACCCTGTAATTGGCAAAATAAAAGTCTCGGGCCTTACTCTCAGGCAATTGAAAGAGTTGCTTGCGGATAAGATGAAAGCTTATGTAAAAGATCCGGTAGTAGAGGCTAACATCATCAACTTTAAAGTTACCGTGCTGGGCGAAGTTGGCCACTCAGGCTTCATAGTGGCTCCTAACCAGAAAATGAGCATACTGGATGCTATTGCTGCCGCCGGAGACATACCTATAACGGGCAGAAAAGATAATGTATTGATAGTGCGTGAAACTGAGGGCAAACGCGAATTTGCAAGACTGAACCTGAATAGCAAATCAGTATTTAGCAGCCCATATTTTTATTTGAAACAAGGCGATATGATATATGTAGAACCGGCAAGGATTCGCAGGCAAGAGAACAATGAGTTCATGCGTGTGTACCTGCCGATATTCACAACATTGTTATCTACCGCTTTAACCATATTTACCGTTACCCAGCTGAAATAAAAAAGAAGTAAGGACGAGAACAGATTGATGGAACAACAACAAAACCAACAGTTTTCTGACCGCATCATCAAACAGATAAATACATCGTTTGATTTTAAGCGTCTGCTGGGCACATTGCTCAGTAACTGGTATTGGTTTGTGTTGTTTGTATCTGTAACACTTACTGCCGGCTTTCTGTACCTGCGCTATACCACACCTATATATCAAATCAACAGCTCCTTGTTGATAGATGAAAATAAAGATGATGCTGCGCAAAGTGTATTAAGCAAGCTCGATCCTGATAATGATAAATCACAAGTCAATCTTTTCAACGAAAAGGTGATACTTCAGTCTCACGACCTGATATATAAAGTTGTTGACTCTCTTGATTTAAATATTCGTTTTTGGGCATTAGGCCGTGTAAAAGAAACCGAGATATATCAGGAGTGCCCTATAAAAATTGTTTTTGATACAGCAGGATTTAAAGGTGGCTTTTTACAACTCACTGTTAAGCAATCTACCGACGGACAGTTTGAAATAACCCAGAATAATGTAACAGAAAAAGTGCTGTATGATACCTGGGTAAGAAAAGACTATGGCCACTTTAAAATAGTTTACAACAATGGACCTGGTGTAAACTTTGGTTATCTGAAGTCGACAGAGTTTATTGTAAAAATGGAGAACATAGATTATGCCGTTGAACGCATATCAGGTTCGTTTGCTGTAACCCTGAACGATGGCCGTACGAGTTTGTTAGACCTTGCATATACAGACAACATATCTGCCAGAGGTATAGATTTCATGAATGCGTTGATATATTTCTATCGCAAAAATGAACTGGAAAACATCAACCTGAAAGCAGAAAAAACGCGCAGGTTCTTAAAAGAGAAACAAGCTACGATGAAGAATGACATGAAGGTCATGGATTCAGCACAGGTAGATATTCAGCAACAAAATGAAATTTTAGACCCTAAAGCACAGGCTTCTGAATTCCTTACTGCTAAAACAGAAGGAGAAGGATTGATGAATGAGCTGATAGCAGAGAAGGAGGCCGTTGCTGCACTTAAAGCAAATACACTTACCAACAGACGAAATCAAATTATTGCCGGTGTAAGTATAAAAGATGCTAACCTGTTGTTGCTGGTTGGCGAGTATAACCAACTAATACAAAAAAGAGAACAAACCGCACGCAATTCAGGGCCTGAAAATCCATTGCTGAAAGAAATAGACAATGAGATATACGCCAAAAAAGTAAGGATAGCAGATGCATGCGATAAAATACTAGACCAACTGGACATGAGCCTGGCAAATGCTGCCAAAAATGTAACAGAGCTGGAAAGCAAAGTAAAAAACACACCTACTGTTGAGCGAGACCTGAGAGAAGCCAACCGGGGTTATGAAGTAATACAAAGCACATTCCTCATTCTTTATCAAAAAGAAATTGAGAACGAAATATCTGTAAACGCTGCTACAAACAAATCGAAGATAGTTGTTGTACCACGCTCCAGCGGTGCTCCTATCAGCCCTGTACCGAGATCTATTTACGGCATGATGTTCCTTCTGGGAATATTAATACCCGGAGGCTTCCTTGTAACCAGGGAAATACTTAACAACAAGGTCATCAACGACCATGATATAGAATCACTCACAAACATACCTATCGTTGGTACTATCAGCCGTATAGAATCTGCAACTAACAGGGAGAATACTATAGTAGTTGGCCCCCACATCAGAACAGGGGTTGCTGAACAGTTCAGATTGATACGTGCTAACCTCGAGTTCATGGCTTCGGCAAGTAACAATCGAACATTCATGATCACATCCAGCTCCAGTGGCGAGGGTAAATCATTTATCTCTATCAATTTGGGTATTACCATGACACTTGCTAAAAAGCGTGTGGTAATCATGGAGTTCGACCTTCGCAAACCTAAAATATCTCAATACCTGGGCCTGTCTAACGAAGGCGGTATAAGTGGTTACCTAGCCGGTATGGGCGGATTGGAAACCGTATTGAAAGCATCAGGAATACACGAGAACCTGTATATAGCAAATTGTGGCCCTGTGCCTCCAAACCCCGGTGAATTGCTGGTACTGCCCAAAACAAAGCAATTGTTTGATGAATTACAGGAAATGTTTGACATCATCATTATTGATACAGCACCTATAGGCTTAGTATCAGATGCTTTGATACTTTCTCAATATGCCGGATTGAATTTGTTTGTTGTAAGACAATCTTACACGGTGAAGGACCAGGTGAGAATGTTTGATGTACTGCATAAAGATGGGAAAATTCATAATCCTGGCATCATATTCAATGGTGTAGAATTCCTTAAAAAATATGGCTACGGATATGGTGGCACAGGATATGGATATTCATACGGCTATGGTTATGGCTATGGCTACTATGAAGATATGAGCCCTGCAACAAGAAATAAAAAGAGAGGTGGCCTGTTAGGCTTTTTCACAAAATAATGGCCTGAGTGCCATTCACATATCAATAACATCCGGTATAGCTATTCTTATATGCCAAATAGATAGTTTTACCGCTAAAAACATATAGGGAAAACAATGGCGTTCAAAGGCTCAAGTGCCGTCACAAGTGCAGCGAGGTTATACAAATTATTTAATCCCGCACAAAAGAAGCTGTTTATATGGCTCATCTTTTTTACGTTTATAAGTTCTGTTACAGACTTAATAGGCTTGGCATTTGTATTGCCTTTAGTGAGCCTGGTACTTTCTCCCGAATCATATAACACATTAATACACCATTTCCCTGCTCTTTCTTCACTGAGCAAGGAAGCACTTTTACTGTATTCAGCAGGATTATTTTTCATCATTATCATCCTGAAAAATGCGTTCGGACTTTACATCAACAAACTGCAGGTAAATTTTGTCAAGCATTTTTATGTTACCTCATCTATGAATGTGCTGGAGAAAATATATAAGCGTCCGTTATTAGATATCCAGAAAGACACATCAAACGAATTGGTGAGTAAGGTTACCTATTACCAGGCAGTGCTATGCAGCAATGCGGCCATTTCTACCATCATCCTTATCAACGAAGCAATCATATTCCTCCTGACGGCTGTATCTATTTGTGCACTCGATTGGAAACTTTTTTTACTACTGATAGGTGTGATGCTGCCTGTGATGGGTACATTCTATAACAAAGTGAAGAACCTTATTAAAAATGCGGGACTGGAGAAAACAGCAAATGGTACTAAGTTATATGCCAATGCACAGGAAATGATATTCGGATATACCGATATAAAAATTGCAGGCACAGAAAAGAATTTTAAAAAGCAATTTGAAGAATATGCCAAAAACTATAGCATCTTCCAGGCGAGGTTAGACTTTATGATGTTTATCCCTACAAGGATAATCGAAATCACCATCTTCATGTGTATCATCATGATACTGTTGTATGGTGTATTTGTGATAAAAGACCCTGAAAAAATTGTTGCTACCATCACTATGTTCTCCATCATTGCTTACCGCAGCATACCATCTGTCAACAGGTTTGTGATAGCCATGAACAATTTGAACTCGACCGAATTTGTTTTTGATGACCCTGACTTTGAACCTGAAACAGAACAACCTAAACAACAACCCGTTCCGGAACTGCATTTCAATAATAAAATACAGTTTCAAAATGTGTCTTATCAATACCCTGGCACAAGCAACTATGTTGTTCAGAATTGCTCTCTCGAAATAAAAAAAGGCGAGAAGATAGGCATCATAGGTAAATCGGGCTCAGGCAAATCTACATTGATAGGCAACATTCTCGGATTCTTATACCCTACTGAGGGCTCAATATTAATAGACAATACCCAGCTGAATACAGATACTATACCTCAATGGTGGAAGATATTGGGCTACGTGCGCCAAGAGGTATTTATCATGAATAAAACCTTTGCAGAAAATATAGCTATCGGTGAAGCCAAAGAGAATATTGACCATAATCGCCTGGCAAGAGCTGTTAAATTAGCCAGCTTGTCAGAATTAGTAAATACATGGCCGGATGGCGTTAATACGATGCTCAACGAAAGAGGTAATAATCTTTCCGGCGGGCAAAAACAAAGAATAGCAATAGCAAGAGCTATTTATAAAGGTGCTGAGGTATTGATATTTGACGAGGCTACCTCTGCACTCGATTCAAAAACAGAAGAAGAAATTACGAATTCAATCAGAGAATTAGGTGATGAAGATTTAACGATAATCATCATTGCCCATCGATATACGTCGTTGAAATATTGCGACAAGATATATGAACTACAGAATGGAAAAATTGCTGCAGGTATCACTTATGATAAATTAATAACGGAAGATAACAACCAGTAGGCATGATGGTAAGCGTAATAATGTGTGCATATAATGTAGAGGCCTTCATAGATGAGGCTATGCAATGCATTTTGCGCCAGACATATACCAATTGGGAGCTGATTATCTGCGATGACAAATCAACGGACAACACCATTCAAATAGTTGAGAGATATATAAGCGACAAAAGAATACGCTTAATTAAGAACGATACTAACGTTGGGTACGTTGCGAACAAGAACAGGGCATTTACTTATGCACGGGGAGAACTACTAACGCAATTGGATGCTGATGATTGTTGCCCTGCTGATAGGATTCAAAAACAGGTAGCTGTTTTCGAAAACAATCCTCAGATAGTTATCTGCGGTGGCAATTTTAATACTATTGACACTACGGGAAATATACTTAATGAAAACGTATGTGATAAAGATGCCTTGATAGAAAAACCAATGCTCGATTATCCCTTTTGGTTTCCGGGGCTAATGTTCAGAAAGGAAGTATTTGAATCGTTCGGAGCATTCTCGGAATACTTCAATGGTATATATGGCGATGATCATTACTGGACAATGAGGGTCAATAAACAATATCCCATCTATTTCTTAAAAAATGTGATATACAATTACAGAATAAACCCCAATTCGCTTACGAATGTATATGACAAACCCAGAAAATTAATAGCGCAGGATATTATAGCTGAGCTATACAGGCAAATAACCGAAACCGGCACCGATTGGTTATCAGAGGGTCACCCTGAAAAAATGCAGCAATTCGAAAAGGAATTGTTCATGAATAAAGAACTAATGGCGAAACGGTACAGGGTATGGGCGGCAAAAGCAATTGACAAACATAACTGGCAGCAAGCAAAGGCTCTTTTGAAAAAATGTTTGCAGACAGGCAGAGCAGGCTTTACAGGTTATCGCACGTTATTGTACTATATAAAAAGCAGATATCTACGTCCCTCAATAAAAAATTAAAGAATGAATATATTATTAGCCACTGAAGTGATACACCCCGGAGGAGCGGAAACATTTGTTTTACGCTTATCAAGGGCGCTTCAGCAAGAAGGCCACAAAGTGCATATCTTCATTTTTTACGACAAGCAATTTAACGACAAGCTCTATCAATCTGTAGCATCCAGTGTGCCGCTTACTATCGCCAAAATTCCAATGCCATGGTTATTAAGCAAAATGGATTCTTTCCTTTTTAAATTAAATATCGATTTCAGTTTCTCAAATTTCTTCATCAGACGTTCTTTAAACAACATACTGCAAGAAGAAAAAACAGACATTATACACAGTCACTTGCTTAAAACAGATAACCTATGCCTGGCTATTGCCAACAACCATAAGATACCTGTGGTGACTACTATACACGGAGACTATCTACAGTTTTATAACAATACGCAGAAACATGCTCCAATACCCCTGCTAAACTACTACGAAAAGGCGGCAGACAACCTCAATAAGCTAAGTCATATAGTTTGCATATCTGACAAACAGATAAGCTTCTTTAATGATAAATTCAGGCCTGAAACCAGTGGTAAGATTTCAAAGATATATAACGGCTACAATGGTGTTACAACAAACGACAACAATGATGGCAGAGCTAAATTAGGAATATCTGATAATGCATTTGTGTTTGGCATGGTATCGAGAGGGATACCAGAAAAAGGATGGCAGGTTAGTATTGATGCATTTGAAAAGTTAAATGCACCTGACACGTACCTATTGCTTGTGGGTGATAGCCCTTATGTACAGGACTTAAAACAAAAATATGCTTCTAACAAAAACATATATTTTGTAGGACATTCGGACAAACCACTCGAATGGATAAAACATATGAATGTAGGTTTGTTGCCAACTACGTATGCGTCAGAAAGCCTTCCTACCATTATTATTGAATATCTATGTTGTGGAATACCATCTATTGCATCAGACGCTGGCGAAATAGTGAATATGCTAAAGTATGGCGATGAGGGTGCGGGAATTATTGTTCCTATTAAAGAAGGTTCAGTATCAATAGATGGTGTGACCAATGCTATGAAGAAACTTCTTGACGATAAACAATTCTATCAGATACAGAAAAACAATGCAGTACAATGCTATGCAAGGTTTGACATGGGCAAGTGTATAGATGCCTATTGTGCTGTATATAAAAATGCCATGAAATAAACTAGTTATTATGCGATTTGCGATCAGAGACGACGATACTAATTTTTTCACCAGTCCGGAACAGTTGGACTGGTGCTATAAAGATATATGGTCTGAATTCCCACCTACTCTTTGCCTTATCTCGAAGGTGAAAGGCAACTGGGAATATTGGGTACACCAGATATACAAGGACAAACAAGAAACAGATTGGGAAGCATGGACTAAGGATGATGTTGTATACCCTATTGACAATAACCAGGAACTGGTGAACTTCATTAGCACAAAAGTTAAGGAGGGGAAACTGGATATAGGTTATCATGCAAAATACCATCGCAATGAAGATGCTATATTACCAGGCGAGAGGCAAAACAACTACGTTCGCGGGGCAGAATACTACACCAGTCGTGATGTGACCAATGAAATTAAAGAAGAAGTTGCTCATCTGAATAAACTATTACATTATCCAATAACTGTATTTACACCGCCTCAAAACTTATTGTCGTTAAAAGGATATCAATGCGTTATCGATGCCGGCTTGAATATTTGCGGGGGTGGCATTAGCTTTTTTAAGAAAGAGAAAAATATTAAAGGAATACAAAACATACTAAAACAGCTGGCATTTAAAGTAACTAACAGAGATAAAGACTATGCCAGAGTATTATATTTTACTAATCATTCAGAGATACCCTACCATTATCCATTACAACCCAACACCAGGCTCAATACGCTTATAGATGATTTTGAAATGGTAAGAAAAATGAACGGTGATTTTGTTTTATCTACCCACTACGTAGAATTTAATTACCCTATGGTCTACGATGAAAAAATAACAATGAAACAAGTGTTGATTGATTTTCTTGATTACGTTTCTAAATATAAGGACGTTCAAAAAATGACGCTTTCTAAAATGCTAAGTAATTCTTGAGTAACAATAACAACATATCGCCTGTTAAAATCAACTGGAACATCATCAACTGGATGAGAGGGCTGGCAGCTTTATATGTTGTTGTCAACCACTCAAGAGGTGGCTTGTTTACCAATACGGCAAATTATATTACACATATTGCGCCTAAAGATCAGTGGTCTCTTTGGGAATGGCTTAATATTGTCTTACTTCAGCATACAGACCTTGGAACAGAGTTTGTAATTCTATTTTTCATATTATCCGGCTTTTCTATAGCACATAGCCTCAACAACAACACCGATTACAAAGGCTTTTATATAAGAAGGGCAATAAGGCTATACCCTCCTTATGTATTGGGGATTGTATGGGCAATCATTGTGTTTATTATTATAAGATATAGCGCTCCCAAGATCTTCTTTACATCCATTGAAAATAAACAGCCCCTGCATATTTTTTATGATAAGTTTACAGATTTGCGCAGTATCATATCTAATATGTTATACGTACCTAAAAACAATTATCTCACAACACAATACTGGTCGCTTCCGTTTGAAGTACTGTTCTATTTAATTGCTCCATGGGCCATTAAAAAATTCAGATGGTATGCATTGTTATCAATAGGTATATATTTTATTGGATGGCTATGGAGAGGGTATACATACTTTGACGACGACGTAGACCCAATAATCCCTCAATACATTATTGACTATAATGTGTATTTCTTTATTGGTATTATTTTTTATTCCTACAAAGATTATATCATTAGCCGATTTAAAATAAAACCAATTATTAGCCTGGGTATCTTACTTTGCGTATTTGAAATGTTAGTGATTGCCAAATCCTATTTATTTCACCAGGTATCCAACAGATACACAGGCATAGGCATGATACTATTTAGCTTCGTTATCATTTTTACGGGCTTAAAATACGATATACGCATAGGCTGGCTTGAAAAAATTGGCGCATACAGTTATACACTTTATGTTACACACCTTGCATCAATAGCATTAGTGAAACTGTTATTATTTAAAACAGGGCATGAATTTTATAATATATTCATTGTATATGCCTGGTACTATGGCATAGCAGCATCTTTGCTATTTGCATATATGCTGTACTATGTAGCAGAGCGCCCGACAATATTACAGCTTGAAAAACTACGTATAAGAGAACTTAAACCTGCATGAAAAGCAATAAAAAAATATTAGTTGTTTCTTTTCAGTCATTAACTGCACAAAGTGGTGCAGGTATGGCCAGATTAGGCTATTACCTTTCAGCAGAACTTGACAAACGAGGACTGCTAAAAGATTTTATTGTCTACTCCAAAGGCAAGCACAAAACGACATTCCCCTCTTCTCCAGTATCATATTGGTCCAGATTTCTGCTATTTGCATTAAATAAGATGGATAAATACCTGCATTTTGCACCACATAAATTCAGGTATGTTCAGGAAAAAATATTTGACTGGTTTTGTACATCAAAAATAACCAGCGATATCAGCATATTATTTGTTACACAACCTTTCCTCAAAAAAACTTTTGCGAAAGCAAAGCGTTTGGGGATACAAATTGTCTTTATCCCTGCCAATCCTGAAGAAAACTACATCAACAATTTATTACAGGAAGAAAGAAAGAAACTCAATATCAATGAGGAAGATGCTTACACATATGACAAACGTATTCGATTTTATAACACATCAATAAAATTTGTTGACACAGTTATAGGTACTTACCCTACAGTATTTACTACTTATAAAAATTCAAATTTCACAGGAGAGGTTGTAGAAATGACTGGGCACTTAAAACCCGATTTCGACAAACATAATGTAGACCCTCAATACAAGTCTTCAGACACCTTTATTGTTGGCTACCTGGCTCACACAGTTGTTTTAAAAGGGCTTCAATACTTATTAGCTGCTTGGGACAGCATCATTGAAGAGTATCCTGAAATAAAAGCCAAGCTGGTAATTGGGGGGAAGGTAGACGATTCAATGCATCAGTATCTGATAAAAAAACATCTGAATACGGATAAATTAGATATGGTAGGGCGTATCCCAAACATACAAGGCTTTATGAAATCTTTGGACGTTTTTGTTGTACCAAGCCTGATAGATGGCGGCCCTTATACAGCTTTAGAAGCTGCGCACTATGCAGTACCTGTCATCATCACAGAAAACTGTGGTTCGGCCGAACTTTTATCGAGAAATAATAGCGGGTGCAAAATAGTGCCGATACGGGATACTGAAGGCTTAAAGAAAGAAATCCTATGGGCTTACAATAACAGGCATGATGCACATCAAATGGGCATTAATGCCAAACACAACCTGGACACTTACGACATGAATCTCCTTATATCCAATATAGCAGACTACCTTGAAGCAAAAGCAGGCGGTAACGTTACTTATGACAAACTAAAACAATCTCCCGATGTGCGGAATAGCAGGATGTAAAGGAACATATAGTGAACATATTATTCAAAAGGCTGCTGATAGTATCAAACATCGCGGCCCGGATGCTACTGCTATGTATACTCACAATGACGTAACACTTATACATCATCGCCTATCTATCATCGACCTTTCAGATAAAGGTGCACAACCCTACCATTTCGAACACCTGAGTATGACCTACAATGGTGAGGTATACAATTTTGAAAAAATTCGAGAAGAACTTGAACAACTCGGGTACACATTTTCATCCAGAACAGATACTGAAGTTATTATCAAAGCTTTTCATCAATGGGGTATAGATGCTGTTAATAAGTTTATCGGCATGTTCTCTCTTGCTTTATACAATAAACAAGATAACAGTATCACATTGCTGAGAGACAGGTTTGGCGTGAAGCCACTGTATTACACTTTGGATAACGGCCTTGCCTTTGGCAGCGAGCTACGTGCTGTTTTGCCATTTGTAAGCAATAAAGAAATTGAACCGGATTCTGTTTTTGAGTACTTCAGGTTCGGATATATATCAGAGGACAGAACAGTATTTAAAAGCATTAAAAGGCTTCTGCCCGGACACTACCTGCGTTTTGAAAAAAACAACATAACTCAGGTATGCTATTGGGATGCTAAAGTAATAACAACAGAACCTTCGGAGCCACTCACTGATAATGAATGGAAAAAGAAATTACATGAATTACTGATTGATGCCTTTTCTATTCGTATGATATCGGATGTACCGGTAGGCGTCTTCCTGAGTGGTGGTATAGATAGTTCGCTTGTTACTGCCATTTTACAAAAACACTATGGTACAGTTAATACATTGACCATCGGCTTCAACAGTGAACGCTATAACGAAGCTCCTTATGCCAGCAAAATTGCAAAACACCTCGGCACCAATCATACAGAGCTCACACTTGAACTGAATGAAGCTCTGCATACTTTAGAAAAATTCTATGATATTTTTGATGAGCCTTATGCCGACTCTTCCGGCATACCAACAACAATAGTATCAAAGTTGGCGGCAGAAAAAGGCATCAAAGTAGTATTAGCAGCAAATGGCGGTGATGAGCTATTTGCCGGTTACAGGCATTATCAGACTACTTTGAACTACTATAAGAAATTCAACTCTATACCTGATACTATACGACGAATGTTGTATAAGGGTACAAAAACCACTTACAATACCGGCTTACTTAAAAAAATATTTTCTAAAAACCTGGAACATCGCATATCTGTTATCAATGAGCTTTTAAAAATCAACAAACTTGGTAAGTTCTACAATTCATTCCTTGCCAACCAGGGGGAACTGGAATTGAACGCTTTGCTAAAATATCGTGGCAGAGATACACAGGACACAATACTTGCTACAGATGATATGACAGGCCTGATGGTTTACGACCTCAAGCACTATTTACCTGACGACTTGCTTATAAAAATGGACAGAGCTACCATGTACAACAGCATTGAAGGCAGAGAACCATTTCTTGACCATCGGGTAGTAAAGACAGCCTGCCAGATGCCATTGGATTTAAAATTCAGGAACAATGAAAGCAAATGGATTTTAAAAGAGATACTTTCTGAGTATGTGCCCAAAGAAATGTTTATGAGGCCGAAAATGGGGTTTTCTATTCCCATTTTCAGTTGGTTTAGCCAAAGCATGGATGTCTTGTTTGAAAAATATCTTACACCTTCAAACATTGAACGTACAGGGTTGTTTAACACTTCTGAGGTACTAAATGAATATCAAAAATACCTTTGGAATAAGCAACATAATAAAGAGTATAACATTGAAAAAATGTGGCGAATACTGAGTTTTATGATGTGGTGGGATAGATGGGTAGAAAACAATTAAAATCCTTTACGAATAAAAATAAAAATGCAGACGTATGAATAGTAAAAAAATACAGGTAGTTTCATTTCAATCGCTATCATCCAATAGCGGCGCCGGAATGGCTCGTTTAGGTTTTTTTCTTTCAAAAGAATTACACAAACGCGGGATACTGAAAAATTTTATTGTCTACTCTAAGGGTAAATTCAATACACCATTCCCATCAGTACCAGTATCGTTTTGGTCAAGATACATATTGTTCTTTCTGAATGCCATACATAAATACCTCCCATTCCCCAACCATAAGTTCAGGCTGATGCAAGAAAGGATATATGATTGGTTTTGTACCATGCGCATAAAGAAAGATACAAAGGTTTTATTTACTACTAATGCTTTTTTGCGTCGCACTTTTGTGAAAGCAAAGAAGCTTGGAATTGTGATAATATTACTACCCGGCACACCTGAGGAAAATTACATTTATGACTTAGTTACAGAAGAAAATAATAAATTGGGTATCACAGCCATCGATGCATATACTTATAAAAAACGCCTGGCATACTTTAACAGTTCTGTTGTTTATATCGACAAGTTAGTAGGCTCATTACCTACGGTGCGTAGTTCTTACAGCCAATCAAAACACTTCAAAGGTGAGATTATCAATATGTTAGGACATATGACGCCTGATTTTAAGCCTGTGCCACCAGCTAATAAAAAAGTTCATGATGGTGAATACAAAGTCGGATATATTGCACATACCGTTGTATTAAAGGGTTTGCACTATTTATTGTCATCATGGAAAGACATAATGAATGACCCTGCCAACGGGAATATGAAATTATATATTGCCGGTGGTATTGATGATGCCATGCAAAAACATATCAATGCAAACTATGCAAATCTTAAAAATGTATTTTGGTTAGGACATCTTAGCAATACAGAAGAGTTTTTTAGCAGCTTAGATCTATTTGTAGTACCGAGCCTAATAGATGGTGCACCCATCTCTGCACTAGAAGCTGCTCATTATAGTGTACCTGTTATCATAACAGACAATAGTGGCTCCAGCGAATTGTTGAGCAGAAACAAAGGCGGATGTTGGGTAATACCCATAAGGGATACCGATGCAATTAAAGAAAAAATACTTTGGGCATTTAATAATCAGGCTGAAGCAATAGAAACGGGTAAGAATGCAAAATATAATCTGGACAATTATAGCATGGAAGATTTTGTCAGTAACATTGCAGACTACCTCGAATTCAAAGTATAATCTGCATGAACAATGTATTACTCATAGGTTCAGAATTAGGCAAAGGCGGTGCAGAACGCTCAATATCTTTATTGAGCTATTATCTCGAAAAACAAGGTTACAATGTAATACTTTGCATATTATCGGGTACTGACAGAGAAAAATTTTACAAAACCTGCGAAAAGGTACTATTTGTAGACCCTCCTGCAAACAGTGGACTGATTGGTAAAATTAAAGCATGGCAATATCGTATTCGCCAAATCAAAAAAATAAAAAAAGAAAATAAGATAGATGTATCGATCAGCTTTCTCGAAGGTCCTGACTATGTAAATGTACTGACTAAGGGAAAAGAAAAAGTAGTGCTGAGTATAAGAGGCTCTAAGGTTCACGATAAAGTGATAGCAGGCGCTATGGGCGAAGTACGAAAGCGCCTGTTGATACCACGATTATATAAAAAAGCCGATGAAATAGTTTGCGTTACTAATGTCCTGGCAAAGGAACTACATGAACATTTTGCCATACCTGCACGAAAACTAATAACTATATATAATTTCTACGAGGTAGATGAAATAAAACGGCTTGCAAATGAGGCATTAAGCAAAGACGAAGAGCTATTATTCTCTAAGCCAGTTATTATAACGTCCGGAAGGCTGCATGTAGCCAAAGAGCAGGATAAGCTCATCAGGATTTTGAAATTGGTTAAAACCAAAACAGATGCACGGTTAATAATACTGGGTGATGGTGATTTGAAAGACAACTTCATATCACTTTGTGAAGAATTAGGGCTGAAATGGAACGACTGGAAAGAGACAGGCTATACTGATGCTGATGTTTACTTTATGGGCTTTCAGAGTAACGCTTTCAAATATTATCAACATAGTAAACTATTTGCGCTGTCCTCTTCGTGGGAAGGTTTTCCGAATGTTGTTGCAGAAGCATTGATTTGTAACATACCTGTAGTAAGTACAGATTGCTATACCGGTCCAAGGGAAATCTTAAATGTCAGTGGGTTGAGTGACCATCCAACTGAAAAGCTTGTACGCACTGCAGCAGGTAGTTTATTGCCAATGCTTAACGTTGTAGATAACAACAGGTTTCAAACATGGGCAGACGAAATAGTATATTGGTTGAATGCACCTACTCCTAATGCTGGTGTATTTACAAAACTAACAAGCAGATTTACGCTAGACACTATGCTGCAGCAGTGGCAAAATGTTATAGATACCAAATGAGGATACTTGTAATAGATAACTCAATAGCCTTTACAGGAGCATTCAAATGCGCTTTGAATGAGGCAGAACTATTATCTCCTAATCATTCTTTTGTATTCATACTACCGTCTAATAGCACACTTATTCCTTTATTGAAAGAAAAAGGCATACCGGTTTACGAGATACCAATGCTTGAAATAAAAAAATCTATAGTAGCCATAATAAAGTACCCTTTTGCATTACTAAGCAATACCTTTCGCATAAAACATATCATACGAGATGAGAAAATAGATGTTGTTCAAATGAATGACTTTTATAATCTACTTGGGGCTTCAGCCAAAATATTTGGCAGCAAAATAAAACTGCTTACCTACGTACGATTTTTACCCAATGCTATACCGGGTCCATTACGGAAACTATGGACAAGTATTGCCAGTAGATATGCTGACACCATCATTGCAGTATCTGATACTGTACTTGAGCAGTTGCCGCAAAACAATAAAAGTGTAAGAATATACGACCCTGCCAACCTAAAGGAAGCCTTGCCGGCAAAGGTTCATGAAGACAAAGCAACTATTCAATTGCTTTATTTATCTAATTATATACAAGGCAAAGGACATGACTATGCCTTAGATGCTTTTATTCATGCTTATAAGCAAAACAATAATCTGCGACTGAAATTTGTTGGCGGAGATATGGGCTTAGAGAAGAACAGGCAGTTCAAAGAAATGCTTCAAAATAAAGTAAATACTGAAGGCTTAAATAAGGATGTAACATTTGCCCCATTCTCATCAAACGTAGAAGAGGAGATTAAAAATGCAGATATCGTGCTCAACTTCTCTGATTCCGAATCATTCTCCATGACCTGCCTTGAAGCCGCATATTATGGCACTGCAGTAATAGCTACCAGGTGCGGGGGGCCTGAAGAAATTATAGCAGACAAAAAAACAGGCTTATTGGTTAGTAAAAGAGATATAGCTGGCATGACCGATGCCATCTTAACACTGTCTAACAATAAGAATCTAAGGCAACAATATGCTGATGCCGGCAAAACCTATGTGCGTAATAAATTCAGTACTGCTAACTTTATAACACAGTTCGAAAATATCATTAAGTAATCCTGATGCCTAAAAAAGTATTATTCATAGTACCCTATCCGCCACGATTAGCACCTTCTCAACGCTTTCGTGTTGAGTTGTTTGAACCCTATATGCAGGAATCGGGGATTCAATACACTATTGCCCCTTTTATGGACGAGAAAACCTGGGGCATACTTTACAAAAATGGCTCAGCGATACAAAAGGCTTTAGGTATAGTTAAAGGATTTATAAAACGCTTTAAAACAGTTCTGTTTGATGTGCCTAAATACGACTACGTATTTGTGCATCGTGAAGCATCGCCCTTAGGGCCGCCGATATTTGAATGGATGATTGCTAAGTTATGGCGAAAGAAAATGATATTCGATTATGATGATGCTATCTGGTTACCCAACAACAGTACAACTGTTGCTAACAAGTTTGCAGCTTTCTTCAAAGCAGTCTGGAAAATAAAATACATCTGTAAGTGGTCTTATAAAGTAGTGGGAGGCAATCAATTTTTATGTGATTTTGGAAGGTTGCACAACAACAACGTTGTTTTCATTCCCACCTGTGTGGATATGGATAGGATGCATAACACAGTTAAAGAACATAGCGAGCACAAAATCACAGTGGGGTGGACAGGCAGCCATACTACTATGTTTTATCTCGACATGATTGAAAAGCCTTTGCGGGAACTTCAACAAGAACTGGATTTCACATTCCTTGTAATTAGTAACAAATCTCCTGAATTGCAACTAAAAGATTGGCAATTCATTCCATGGCGTGAAGCTACCGAGATTGAAGACCTTTTGAAGATGGATATTGGCATTATGCCCATGATAGCCAATCAATGGAGTGAGGGTAAATGTGGGTTTAAGTTGATACAATACTTGTCTTTAGCTATACCTGCCGTAGCAAGCCCCGTTGGCGTTAATAAAGTAATTTTAGAAGAAGGTATTAATGGCTATCTGTGCGACACGCCTGCAGATTGGAAAGAAAGTTTGAAAAAACTCATAACGGATATTAACCTGCGGAAACAAATGGGAGCTGCCGGATATAAAAAAATGCAGGCTCAATATAGCATCCGATCTCAAAAAGATAAGTTTCTCAATCTGTTCAAATAAATCAACCTCTTAGCCTGAACGAAAGTATGTTCTTGCTGGTTGGGTTATGCCGGTAATAAATCAGCATCAATGCTAAAGCATAGAATGGCAAGCAAGGTATACGATAGCGTGATAGCGTACCAAAGTTACCGGATGATATCCCTACCGCAAATGCGAAGATGATAGAGAATATCAAACAAAACTGTATCGTAGGGTCGCTATTAATAGTTCGCCAGGTTTGTTTCAGTCCTATTGTGATTAATATTTTTATTGTCACCCACAGGAAGAACATAGCCTCAATCGCATTTAATAATTGAATGGGCTTACGGGTTTCCCATATATAAGGCCTGAAAAGGCTAACATTTACAGCCTTGGGGAATTTCTTCAGCATACCACCTATTGAGGGGTCTAACTCTCCCAAATCGTACTTTGAGCCTTCATCTTTTGACACGGATGCAATGAAAGTATGGGTGTTATAGGCAGTTTTAGATACATTATCCAAAGAGTATTTACCGAGTGATGCAGCAAACCTTTGAGAGAAAACCAGGAATCCTCCAACTGCGGCAAATAACACTACTATTTTAAGCATAAACCTTGCTCCGCTACTTCTTATTTTATAAGAATAGGTAAACAATATCCATAGCACCAATGCAGGAATAAAGGCAAGCAGGATATACAATTTAATAGATGCTACAAGATAGAATGACACTGCGGTCATAATTATCACTCCAACCCTAAAATCCCTATTGATGAGTAGCCTGAACGCCCCATAGGTGAGCCAACCTAACCCAAACATACAAATGGTATCTTTGAATATACCGGATCCCCACATAATAGTACTGGGAATATACAATGCGCAAATAGCTACTTGTTTGATATACTGGGGGTACTTTGTAGCAAACGTTCGAAATAAAGCCCAAAGTCCTGTATATGATATAGCCCCATACAAGACGGCTGTAGGTAAATACGTTGTAAATGTAAAAAAAGAAATGAAGGCGGTTATCTGGCATACAATATATTCTGTGGGTGACTCGTACCACTCCATTTTAGATATATATTCCGAATATTCGCCCTGGTACCATGGTGGTATGTGAAACAACAGGTTCACCCACTTATCTATAGACTCGCTCCATGCCTTATTTATTATCGAAGCATGGTGAAAATACAACAACGTATCACCCCCCTTATAGTAATACTGGTATATCAACCCAATGAGCACTGCTCCTATTATCTTAGCATTTAAACCTGTTATAAAATGCTTCCTCCATGGGTGCCCCGGTGGATATTGCGTATCGCGTATTTTAAATGCAATGAGATATACAATGATTATGTAGAATGGAAGTAGTAAATAGTCAAGGAAAGTTATAAATTGCATCTGGTTCTAAATTACATAAAACTTCTAATTACTAACCTCCATCTTTACTATTCATGTGTGGTATAACCGGTTATTATGCTTTTAAATCCAACGCGGCTACCAACCTTACAAAAATAACACAATCGACAGATAAAATTATTTTGCGCGGGCCAGACTCGGGAGGTGTTTTTACACATGAACAAGTAGCATTAGGACAAAGACGGTTATCCATCATCGATACTTCCACCGGCGCATCGCAACCCATGTTCGATGTCACAAACAGATATGTAATTGTATTTAATGGTGAGATATTTAATTACAAACAGCTTTCTGAAAAGTACCTGCAAAATACCTGGCAGCGTATAGGGGGCGCAAAAACCACTTCTGATACAGAAGTGTTACTCTACTTGCTGATTGAATATGGCACTTCATGCCTTGAATGGCTAGCTGGTTTTTTTGCTTTTGCGTTTTATGATAAGGAAACAAAAAAACTCATACTTGCCCGTGACCGTTTTGGCAAAAAACCTCTTTTGTATCATGCTACAGATGAGCACATGGCTTTTGGCTCAGAAATGAAGGCGCTGCTGGAATGGAATATTCCAAAAGAGCTTAACTATAATGCGCTATACCATTACCTGCAACTGACATACATACCGCAGCCACAATCTATGTTCAAAGGCGTGCTTAAATTGTTGCCGGGACATTATATGATTTGTGATAACACAGGCATTAAAGAACAAGGCTCTTACTATCAAACTACCATCAACAGCTCCGGATACAATAAGTACACTTACGAACAGGCTCAACAGCAACTGGTCGAGGCTATGGAAGTGTCTGTTCAGGAACGTATGATAGCCGATGTGCCTCTTGGTGCTTTCCTGAGTGGAGGTATTGATTCATCAGTTGTAGTAGCTCTTGCCAGCAAATACACAGACAAGCTCAATACTTTCTCTATAGGCTATAAAGACAATGCCTTTTTTGACGAAACAAAATATGCACAGTTAGTTGCAAAAAAATACAATACTAATCATACTGTCTTCTCGTTGGCTAACAACGATTTTTTAGAGCATGTATATGATGTGCTGGATTATCTGGATGAACCATTTGCCGATTCATCTGCAATACCTCAATATATCTTATGCTATCATACACGCAAGCATGTAACGGTTGCTCTCAGCGGCGATGGTGGCGATGAGGTATTTGCAGGATACAACAAACATGCAGCAGAGTGGAAGGTGCGTCAAAGCTCCATTACCAACACACTCATTAAGGCAGGATTGCCTTTGTGGCAAATGCTGCCTCGGGGCAGAAACAATAAAGTGACCAACCTGTTTCGCCAGTTATACAAATTTGCCGAAGGTGCAAAGCTATCTGCTAAAGATAGGTATTGGCTATGGGCTTCCTTCAATACACAGCAACAGGTAAATGAATTGCTCTCAGATAAAAGCAAAAGCCATATTAATCATAGCTTGTTAAATGCTGAAGAAGCTGCAATACTCCAAAATATTAAATCTGATGATTTTAACGAAATATTGCTAACAGACATGAACCTCGTACTGCCGGGAGACATGCTGGTAAAAGTAGACCTGATGAGCATGGCTAACAGCCTTGAGGTTCGCAGTCCTTTCCTCGATTATAAAGTAGTGGACTTTGCTTTCTCACTACCACCTTCGTATAAAATAGACGGTAGCATGAAAAAGAAAATTGTACAGGATGCTTTCCGCCCTTTGCTACCGGAAGAAATATACAACCGTCCTAAACATGGCTTTGATATACCACTGCAGGATTGGTTTAAAAAAGAGTTGAAAAGCCTTATATTTGATGAATTACTAAACGAGGATTTTTTAAGAGAGCAGGGAATATTCAACCCGAATATTTCATTACAGTTGAAAAACAAACTTTTTTCAAATAACCCTGAAGAAAGTGTAGAAGCTATCTGGTCGCTCGTAGTGTTTCAATACTGGTATAAAAAGTACTTTGCATGATGCCGCCTAAGGGCATTTTCACTATTTCTCTCGATTTTGAACTCTTTTGGGGTGTAAGAGATAATCGCAGTTTAGATAGCTATGGAGAGAATATTCGCAAAGTACATGAGATAGTTCCCCGCCTGCTGGAAATGTTTGATAAGTATGGCGTGCATTGCACATGGACAACCGTAGGCTTCCTGTTTCTCAACAATAAAGAAGAATTACTAAATAACCTACCCGATATTGCACCGGGTTATACCAATACCAACTTCGACCCATACCCTTACATTCATAATAATAGCCTTGAACCTATTTATCATTTCGCACCTGATTTAGTCAAACAAATTGCATCATACCCGGGGCAAGAAATCGGCACACATACTTACTGTCATTTTTATACACTTGAAGAAGGCGTAACACCTGCATCATTTGCGGAAGATATCAGGATGGCGGTAAAGGTTGCCAGAGAAAAAGGACACGAGATACATAGTATTGTTTTCCCGCGCAATCAGTATAATAATGCTATGCTTGATGTTTGCTATCAGCATGGTATAAAAACATATCGTGGTGTTGAACAATCAGTGATATATGAAACCAGGAACCGTACAGATGAAACACTCAGGCGTAGAATGCTGCGTTTAATGGATGCTTATATTAACCTTACGGGGCATCATACTTTTAAAATCAACGGTCAAAAGGGAACGATTTTAGACATTCCATCAAGCCGTTTCTTGAGGCCATACAGCCAAAAACTATCATTTTTAGAACCTTTTAAGCTAAATCGTGTTATTAAGGGGTTAATGCATGCCTCAAAACGGGGTGAGGTCTTTCATATATGGTGGCATCCGCATAATTTTGGCGCCAATACAGAGGACAATTTTAATGGTTTGGAAAAGATACTCATCAAATTCAAGCAATTAAAAGATGCCGGGCTGATGGAAAGCCTAAACATGTACGAGATATATCAACTAAATAACTGACAATAAACGCTATGGACAACGTAGAATTAAGCCGGAAACTATCAGTAGAACGTCACGACCTTGACGCTGCATTGTTTTTTAACCGCTACCTTAATTTTTCATTGGGCAAGTTCCATGATGAATTCATCTATGGTCGCCACATGATCATAGAAGAAGTGAACAACGACCTCGCCACACTACCAGCGGGTGCAAAAGTGCTGGATGTAGGCTGCGGCACAGGCCACTTTGCCGATTTCATTGCTCAAAAAGGGTTTGATGTAGTAGGTCTGGAGCCTGCTAAGAACATGATATCTATAGCCAGAGAGTTATTCCCTAAAATTACTTTTGTAGAAGGTATCTCTGCGAAAATTCCTTATCCTGATAATAGTTTCGATTATATTCTTGCTATTGAAGTATTCCGTTATTTGGACAAAGCAGATAACGAAGCTTCATTCAAAGAGTTTCATCGTGTACTGAAACCGGGTGGTAAAATATTGGTAACACAGGTTAGCCGCAATGCATCTGATTATTACTATCAATACTACCATCTTACTAATGTATTCAAACGTATGTTCGGCAAACAATTGCACTATTGCTATTTCACCAATACGCAGGAACAAACAGAAATGGTAAAAAATGCCGGCTTCAAAAACATAAACGTTTTCGGTCGCATGCATGGCTACATTCGTATGTTTTACAAATTTGGCAATGGTATAGGACAGATGTTTACCAAAAGAGTTGACAAAAAAGACGACAAGCAGATATTTAATGATGCTCGTGGTGCCGATAAAAGCGGCCACCTCATAGTAAAGGCACAGAAATAGCTTTTTTATTTATCGTATTTTCGTCGCGTTTATAAGTTTCAATGCCCAGGGTTTTACGCATACTGAACAGGTTGATTATAGGGGGTCCCGCCATCAATGCCACATACCTTACCAAGTATATGGCACCGGAGTTTGAGACGATGCTTGTAATTGGCGGTAAAGACAGCCACGAACAGGATGCCGACCATCTCAGTATGGATTTAGGCATAACCCCTGTAGAAGTACCTGAAATGCAGCGTAACATCAGCCCCATTAATGATGGCATTGCTTACAGAAAAATCAAACGTTTAATAGAAAAGTTCAGGCCGGATGTAGTTCATACACATGCAGCTAAGTCGGGCGTTATTGGGCGTTTAGCTGCTGATGCCTGCAAAGTGCCTGTAGTAGTACACACATTTCATGGCCATGTTTTTCACAGCTACTTTAGCAAATGGAAAACAAACACTTTCATACAAATTGAAAGATACCTGGCTAATCATTCAAGTGGTATAATTGCCATCAGCGAAAGCCAAAAACAAGAATTATCACAGGTATATAAAATTTGCCATGAGGATAAAATAAAGATTATCCCTCTCGGCCTAGACCTTGATAAATTCCAGCAACATCAGGATATTAAACGTGCAGAGTTTCGTCATAAATACCATATCTATGATGGCGATATTGCTATTGGTATCATCGGGCGTGTAGTTCCTGTCAAAAACCACAGCATGTTTGTTGCTGCAGCAAAAAAGGTACTGGAGCAAACATCCGAAAGGGTAAAATTTGTAGTAATAGGTGATGGCGATATGCGCGAACAAATGGAAGCAGAGTTTCGCGAGGCGGGTATCGACTATGCCTATTACCCTCAAGACAACCGAGAAGCGACTGCCATCTGTACTTCATGGCAAACAGATATGGATGTCGTGTTAGCAGGCTTAGATATAGTTGCACTTACATCGCATAATGAAGGCACACCGGTTTCGTTGATCGAAGCACAGGCCGCGTGCCGCCCTGTAGTATCTACCAATGTAGGAGGTGTAGCAGATGTAGTAATGGATAATGAATGTGGTTTTATTACCGAAAAGGGAAACGCAGATATTTTTGCTGAAGCATTACTACAGCTCATCAACAAACCTGAAATGCGCAGTTATTTCGGGCAACGCGGAAGAACCCATGTACAAAATAAATACTCTTACCAAAGACTGGTAGGTGATATGAGTGAATATTACTACAGCTTGCTGGATAAAAAAGGCGTTGACTATAGGAAGAAAATTATTCGCCCTAATCCTTCTTATCTCGAATAAAGATTAGCTATAAACTTCTTTAAAGAAAGCTACTGTTTGCTTCAACCCATCCATAAAACGATGTGTAGGCTGATAACCTAACAGGTTTTGTGCTTTTGAAATATCTGCTAAAGAATTGCGGATATCTCCAGCCCTTTCTTCACGATACGTAGCCTCATGTTGAATATCGAGGATATCACGGATAGAATTATACAGCAGGTTTACTGAAAAGTTTTCGCCAACGGCAATATTATATGCCTGACCAAACGCAGCTTCATTATCTGTCAGCATACCCTTCACATTGGCTTGCACTGCGTTATCTACAAATGTAAAATCGCGTGTTTGTTCACCATCACCATTGATATACACCGGTGTTTGCTTAATGATACCGCTTACAAACAATGGCATCACTGCAGCATAAGGGCCATCAGGGTCTTGTCTGGGTCCAAATACATTGAAATATCTCAGTCCAACTACTTTCATACCATATAACTTATGAAATACGTCGGCATATAACTCATTTGTTTTTTTAGTAACTGCATAAGGCGATAACGGGTTACCTACTTTTTCTTCTCTCTTCGGCAAGTTTGGTTCGTCACCATACACTGAAGATGAAGAAGCATAAACAAAAGTTTTTACTCCTGCATCTTTAGCAGCAGTTATCATGTACAGAAAACCGCTCACATTTACCTCATTACTGGTTACAGGGTCTTTTACAGAACGCGGTACTGAACCTAATGCGGCTTGGTGCGTTACATAATCTATACCCTCACAAGCTTTTTTACATGTTTCAAAATCACGAATATCACCTTCCATGAATTCGAAATTGCCATAGCCTTTAAATAAGTCTATATTTTTCTGCAATCCCGTCAGGAAATTATCTAACACACGCACTTTACCTGCTCCGTTTTTCAGAAGGTATTCCACGATGTGTGAACCTATAAAGCCTGCACCTCCTGTTACCAGGAAACTGCTTTTACTTATGTCTTTTGTATGAAAAAGGGCCATATCTATATGTAATTCTGATTTCTGCTGAGCAAACTTATAGCAAATACGTTCATTTTACCAATCCAAGCCTGCAGATAACAGTTTATTTGCAAATAGCCATTAAAAAAGCCCCGCTTTTATACGGGGCTCAGTAACTTAAAGCTTCATTATGCTTTTTTATCTTTTTTAGCTGCGGTTTTCTTAGCAACTTTGGCAGGACGGGATACTCCAAAACTACCTTTAGATATCTTACCTTTTTTTGTGCGTTTATCGCCTCTTCCCATGTTAATGTTTATTTAGATTACAAAAATAAAAAAAAGCAAGAAACTTTCGCCCCTTGCTTTTACTCTCTTTCGACAACGGATTATTTTTTACCGCTAGCGATTTTGCCAGAGAATTCTTTACCTGCTTTGAATTTAGGCACTTTGCGTGCTTTGATTTTGATTACTTCACCTGTTTGAGGGTTACGGCCATTACGGGCAGAACGCTCAGATACAGAGAATGTACCAAAACCAACCAAAGTAACGCGATCGCCTTTTTTCAACGCAGCGATAACTGCATTAGTAAAAGAATCAAGAGCATCGTTAGCTTGTGTTTTTGTAACGCCTGCATCTTTGGCAACCTTGTCGATCAGTTCAGCTTTGTTCATAACTTGTTGTGTGTTTACGTTGTGAGTAATAATTTTTTTGAGGATGGAACAAATATACAGACGTTTATTACAGTTCCAAATTTTCTGTAAAAAAAATTATTCGCTCAAACCCTTGCCTGTAGCAGTTCTGAGGAAGTTATCCCCATTTTTTGAAACGTCTTATTTTTTCAAATTCTCCAAAACCCTTATCTGTAAAGGGTTTCAATTTATTGGCAGGAAATTTGCAATGCTGTAATCCCCAATCACAAAGGGTTTCAGGGGAGTAGCGTTGATTAATTTAAAACCTCCATTACGGTTCGAAAAGCCAGAAATTTATTTCCGAATTTTGCAAAACCTTTCTCCCTCATTTCTTGGGAATATTCGGAAATATATGTATTATATTCTGCCATAGACTTGCAGAAATATTGCGCAACGTAAGTGCTGCCATCGGTTTCATCCTGTTCTAATAATTTACACAGTCTACCTTCTGTAAACAATCCCAGTCCAACCACATCAGGTATGTGTTCATCCTTCATCCATTTCAGCCAATCATCTATAATGCTGCTATCTACTTTTATTGTGACGTTATAAATTACCATTGCAATTGTTTTTTACGCTACCATTGTTTTTCTATCGTGTCCATTATCGTCATGTAACTTACATATCTGTCAACAGTAATTACACCATCATTAACGGCTTGTTTCACTGCACAACCCGGTTCGTTAGTATGCAGGCAATTATTGAATTTACATTGCTGCAATACAGCTCTCATTTCCGGAAAATAATGCGAGAGCTCTTCTCTTTCTATATCAATCAACCCAAACTCTTTTACACCCGGAGTATCAATAATTCTTCCTCCTTTTGGCAAGTCAAACATTTCGGCGAATGTGGTAGTATGCTGACCTTTGCCGCTATATCCTGATACTTCATGTGTTGCCAATGAAATACCGGGTATCAGTTGATTGATGAGCGTACTTTTCCCAACGCCTGAATGCCCGCTAAATAGTGTAGTGATACCTTTCAATCTTTCCTCCAGGGCCTTTATGGAATCATGCTCTAGGGCTACCACAGGAAATACTTCATATCCGGCACCTTCATACATGGCTTTCCACTCTGCAAACTGTTCTTTATGCTTTGGCTTCAACAGGTCTACTTTATTGATAACAATGATAGCCGGAATGTGGTATGCCTCTGCAGTAATTAAAAACCTGTCAATAAACCCTTGTGATGTTCTTGGCTCTGCTATAGTTGCCATTATCAGCGCTGCGTCAAGATTGGCTGCTACAATGTGCTTTTGATTCTTATTATGCGGAGATACCCGAACGATATAATTTTCCCTGGGTAAGATATTTTTTATTATAGCTGTACCCTGCTCTTCATTTTCAATTTCAAATTCCACTTTATCGCCAACAGCTATAGGGTTGGTAGATGATATATCCTCATCTATTTTCAGCTTCCCTTTTATGCGCGCATTCAGGAACTCACCATCCATGCTACGCATATTGTACCAACTGCCGGTAGATTTATAAACTATCCCGATATTCTTATTATTCATACCTCAACGCAACAATTGGATCAAGTTTTGATGCCTTAATGGCTGGATAAATTCCGGATAATATACCCACCATTGCGCATATCGAAACACCCACCATCATCCATATCCATGGCACTATAAATGGAGTATGAAACACTAATCCAAAAAGGTTTCCTACAAGCATACCCATTATCACACCTATTGCGCCACCTATCAGGCTTATCATAATAGACTCTGTTAGAAATTGTTGTTTCACAGTAGAGGATTTTGCACCGAGTGCTTTACTTACACCTATTTCTCTGGTACGCTCTGCTACAGACACCAGCATGATGTTCATCAACCCAATTACAGACCCCAACAAGGTTACTATACCTATAACCACAGCTGCCAGGCTGATGTATGACACACTCCCTAACACCATTTCTGCAAGGTTATCATTCTGCTGGATAGAGAAATCATTATTAACGCCAACAGGCACTTTACGAATCACCCTGAATAAGCCTTCTGCTTCCTGTGCCGCAATATCTTTTTTGTGTATGTCCTGCACCATTACATTAATTACAAATCTCTCGTTGTTGCCATAAACCATTCTACCGTTGTTCAACGGTACAAGCACCAGGTTATCTGTATTCATAAGCATCGTACTACTCTTCTGTTCTGCAACACCTGCTACGTAATATTTAATATCGCCGATAGAAACCGTTTTACCAACAGCTTCTTTATAATTTACCGGGAATAATTTTTTTGCCATCCCATTTCCCAGAATACAGGTATAGCTGCCAAATTCTTGTTCGTAACTAGAGAAATTCCTTCCTGCCTCCAGCTTAGTGTCTGATATTTTAAGGTAATTGTCATCCACACCCATTACACTAATATTCGGGTTTGTCTTGATCGAACCTGCTCGCACTGTAGCAATACTACTACCCGACATGGACACACCTATGATAGCACCGGGAAAACTATATCGCTCTTTAAATGCTTTTGCCTCTTCATACTTTATATTCTTACCATCGTTAATGCTGATATTCACACCGCCCCCACCGTGACGCCTTTTCTTTATCACATCGCTGGATATTTGAAAAGTGTTGGCTCCCATACTGCTAAAATTGGCATACACGCCTGCCTTCATCACTTCAGTAGCCGTAAGAATGCCCACCAAGGCAGTAATACCAAGTCCTATGATTGTAATCGTCAGAACAGTACGCAGCCTGTTATTGCGGATAGCCCGCGAAGCAAGGGATATATTAAATAACAACTGCGACATCTGACAACAAAAATACAGCTATTGACTTGGGTAAACTATTCTTTTATAAACTTGCGTTTCATCACCTTAAAACCATCCTCTCCTTTAGCTTTAATAAAATACTCACCTGAAGGCAATGATGCTATATTAAACTGAATAGTATTCTGACCTGCCTTACAACGTTTCTCTAATATTTCATCTACAGCACGACCCAGGTAATCATAAATAACAAAGCTCACTATTTGAGGTTCATCCAGTTCGAATTCAAAATGCACATAGTACATCGCAGGATTAGGATATACTATAGTAGGTTTCTCTATAGTCTGAGTTTTTTTAACACCTAACAACGGGCTTCCTAATTTCGCCATCCAGTTACCATAGTTATTATCAGCCCTGCCATATATACCTTCTATCCATACAGTACCATAATCATTATAATCAGGTTGAGAGCCCATGTAATCACCCCATCTTTGCGATTTACCAGACAACCTGTTAATGCTACCTAATCCGGTTTTTACTTGCACTATGGGCGAATAATCTACACCATTAAAGAGTATCGCACCCATACCCGGGTACATGTTAGGACCTGTATAGTTAAATGATATCAGTGATTGGTTTAACCCCCATGGGTTGCCAACAAAAGATATATTCGGATAACCAAAATCGAGTGTGTCAATGGTAAATATTTTTGTATTCCCGAACGTAGGTGCTGTTTTATAATTCAGTATCTGTCCGTGAAATATACCCGAGGCACCACTTACAGGTGCTACACATGCACTTACAAACTGTATCTCATCATCCACGGCATAAGCTCCCAGTATCCTGCCATCATTGGTTGCGAGTGTCACACTTGTATCCGGTTGTCTGCCTTCCGGCGGCACACCATATTTCAATGGTGATTGCAATATTTGAACAGTCAGGTTATTGTTACCACTGCTGATAACATCAGGTATTTTCACCAGGAAAATGGTGTCATTTTGCACATCGAAATTTCTGTTTGATAAAAAGTATTGGGCAGGGCCGCCTTTGCCGTCCGCATTTTTAACGGGATATAGGTTCCTGATTTTTACAGGGCCGTTGTTAATACCATCCCACAGTTTGTATGTTATGTTCGCATCTCCGTTATAACCGCTTTGTTTGTCTATCTGATAGATAACACTTTGAGTAAATCCTGCCTGCCAGCTTGTATTGAATTTTATCTTATTACCTGTAAGAAAGAATTCATTTTTAGTAATAGCTATACTCGGATAATCAAACCATGTAGTATCGCTACTGTAATTACCATAAAACTTATAAAAATTCCATTGTCCTGCCGGGTCATTTGTTTTAGAAAAAGCTACTATTATATAATTAGCCTCATTTGTAGCGTTCAACATTACACAAATAAACTTATCGGCCTCCGGATCATATATTACCTTCGGGTCGTAACGATTATCTACAATATTATTAAGCCCCACTGTAACAGAGAATGTCTTAAGCCCCTTGCGATACAACATCTGTCCGGTACCACCATCTGATACTGCTATATTACTATTCATAACGGATACAGCTTTTTTATCTCTCGATATAGCCATATCATTATCAGGTGGTATACCCGAAAAAGAATCTGCGATAAATGACATCAGCACTGTAGGCGGTGTTACATTAGCGGTAGTTTTATTAGCCGCTGTAGTTCTTTTATACGGGAACAGTTTATGTACTTCGTCTTTTACTGCATATAATTTCTTTCTTTCTTCATTAGCATCAGGCGACGGAGATTCAAGATTGAAGACCTGTGCATTATACTTATCTTCTACCTCACTTAAAACAACAGTACCTGCAAGAGGCGCTGTATATATTTTCACTTGTGCGTTTTGAGCTTCGGCTGTAATACCCCAAAGCACTGCGGCACAGCATAAGTATAGCTTTCTCATAAGAAACTTATTTCCTTAAAAATAAGAAAACCGCCGTACTTAATGTACGGCGGTCTATATATAAATGCTATTATATTAACCTTGTAATGCAGCAGCACCGCTCACAATCTCAGTAAGCTCGGTAGTAATAGCTGCCTGACGTGCACGGTTGTAGCTAATTTTCAATGTTTTCAGCAATTCATTGGCGTTTTCGCTTGCCTTATCCATCGCCGTCATACGTGCACCATGTTCAGAGGCATTAGCATCTAACACTGCTTTGTAAACCTGCGTGTTCAGAATTTTAGGCATCAATTCCATCAACAACACTTCTTTCGAAGGTTCGTAGATAAAATCAAGTGTCTTTTTGCTTTCTGTCTTTTCAGCTTTTGGTATTGGCAAGTAAGCTTCGCTTACAAATTTTTGCGTAGCCGCATTTTTGAACTGGCTGTAGATAATCTCTACTCTGTCAACTTCTTTATTCAAAAATGCTTTTTGTGCATATACTGCAGCATTGCGCACGTTTTCAAAGCTCAGGTCAGAGAAGATAGTCCAGAAATCAGCTACTACTTTATAATTGCTCTTTACAAAAGACTCATAACCTTTCTTACCAATCGGCAGAATAGTAACGTTGCCTTTGTCAAATTGAGATTGATATTTATCCTTAATGATTTGCTTAGTCAGCTTTATAACATTTGAGTTATAAGCACCACACAACCCACGGTCACTTGTAATAGGGATCAACAATACGCGTTCTGCCGTCCTTTCTTCTGCAAGTGGCATTGACATATCGCCCGAAGCACTGCTGGCAATATTGCTCAGCATTTCCTGCAATTTTTGAGCATAAGGACGCATTTGGATAATAGCATCCTGTGCACGGCGCAACTTGGCAGCACTCACCATTTTCATCGCTTTGGTGATTTGCTGAGTAGATGTTACTGACTTGATACGATTACGAACCTCTTTAAGTTGTCCCGACATATATTAAAATAAATATAAAAATAACTGTTATTCTGCGCGCAAAAGTACGATACAAAAGCTAAAATCTCAAAAGAAAACCATGCCCGAAATGCCCATTTATTCACAATGACATAATAAAAAATATGTACACGGCGTTCTGAATTAAAAAAATGCGCATAATATATATAATAATTCCCATGTTTCTTATCGTCTCATGCGACATGAAGGTGTGTCATAATACAAATCCCATATTTGATAAATACCCAATAGATTCAAAGGAATATACAGATGAACTGGTAACGCAAATATCTAAAAGCAGTTTGTCTACGTTTGAATATTGCATAGAAGACTATGAAGCAAAAAATGGTAAGGAGTATATGCTAGTAAGGATTCAGAATGACAGTGTATGTGCAAAAATGTACCTGGACGTTACCAACAGCAACCGAATGGAAAATTTCAGAAAATTAAAAGGTAAATCTTATTCAGGAGCTGAATTACGTGGGTTGACATTTCAAATACAGAAAGACAGCTCAGGGCATCACTTTATATTTGATGATGTGAAACGGATTATTGATTAATTATTGCACAATCAGCTTACTGTTATTATTATCGATAGATAAGTAATACACTCCTTTACTCCAGCTACTTACATCAAGCACAATACTATTACTTCCCTGTGTGTAACTCAATTCTTTTTTGAACACTACCTTGCCCAATATATCAGTTACTTCCACTTCGGTATTACCTGTCGTATAAGCATTGAATTTCAACGTTACCTGTTTTGTAGCGGGGTTGGGATAAATGTTTATCTCATCCAAACCCTTAGAGATATTATTTATGCCCGCCGGATAACAGGTATCAGCAGTATTGCGTGTAACAGTTGCAGTATAACTTTTCGAACATCCGTTAGAATCTGTTATCAATACGGTAAATGTTCCGGGCACATTAAGATTAAGCAGGTTTTGTGTGGTCTTGTTATTCGACCAATAATAAGAGAATGGTGCCGTTCCAAAATTATCTGTGTTGTAAGATACTATAACACTACCATCGTATTTACATACCTGTGTCGTAGCAAGACTTGCACTAATGATAGATGACAAACAAGGTGCAGCACTCACTTTTGTCCTAATAAGATTACCCGGGAGTGTACCAAAACCATTTGCAAGATTTGTAGTGCGTGATGTAAACTGGCAATAGCTCATAATAGTGCCCTGCCAACTGGTGTTGGGCAATGACCCATCAAATTGAGCATAATTACAAAACGCACAGGTAGATGAATTTTCTAATGGTTTTATGCAACTATCGATAGCGCCGCAGTTACCTCCGGGAGCTGTCATCCATCCACACCAGTGTGTGTGGGGCGAACCGAGCAAATGCCCCGTTTCATGCGCCACTACTTCTACATCCCATGAAAAAGTAGGAATGGTTTGATAAGTTCCCTGTGATGAACTATATCCATAAGCATTAGGCCTGTCGCACAATTTATCTACATACGCTACCCCTTCTGTCAGGCTATCTTTTGCTATAAGATGTGCGATATCACCATCAAAGGTATCATTCATCAAATTCCACTTGCCCTGAAAACTAAACAGTGCCGCATCAGACGTAGAACTAGCATAGCCATCATTAGTAGTCCATACATACACTGATTTTAATTCCAATGCTATGCGTTCATTTCTATACAATGCCTGTACTTCATTAAACAATCCTGAGAGATAATTCTGCGTCGCAACAACAGTGCCTTTATCCTGGAATAAATCGAAATCTGCTTCCCAATATAATTTCACTTTATGACATCCGTAAGCTGCAGTTGTTTTATTGCCTGTCGGCAGAGAGACATTCTTGTATGATTTTTCATTAACTCCGCAACTTGCGTATGGGCGATTTAAAAAGTCTTTATCGTTATACAAAATATAATTACCTGACCCATCTTCCAGTTTACCGACTACAAAATTGCCCTCACTTGTTGCAAACAGTATCATCACTGTACCATCAGCAAAAACGCTCATAGTTGCCAGCGACTGTTCACGTCCTGCAACTGCCCCCTGATAGTGTAACCCTGCGTCGAAGCTGGTTCTCTTTCTCAGTCCGTTTTCAATAACTCCAAAATTGGCATCTGCAGTTATTGCATCACATTTCAGGAGCTCCAGCTTATATAATTTATGCGTCGATGTGGTTAGTGATACAGATACAGCTTCAGGTTTATTGTTGTATAAAGATGTAACTGTGGCTTGCTTTACAGACAATATAGTTTCAGATTGTAACGCTTTATGTTCCGTTCCATTTCCAATATCAAACAGTGTTACATCATGAAACTTAACTCCCTTACCAAGCGCTTGCTTTACAAACGCAGACAATACAGAACCTTCATTTTGGGCTGTTGCACCAAAAGAAAACCACATCAGCAAAAAGAAAATAAAACGCTGTAAGAACAAGCTTCTCATCTATATAAAAATACCCATGAATCTACTTTCTGCAAAATCTTTGTCTGTTATAAGGCATAAAAAAAGCCCCTGTTCGGGGCTTTCAATTAGATTATGACTATTGTACTACAAGTTTGGCACTCTCCGTTCCGACCGAAACAAAATATACTCCTTTCGCCCAGTTGTTGATGTATATATCCAACTTGTTATTACCAACTCTGCTATAGGCCATTTGTATATATACTACTTTGCCCAGCATATCAGTTACTTTAATTTCAATCTCACCAGCATTCACTACGTCGTATAGTAATGTAAAAGCTGTATTGGCAGGATTAGGATATAATGAAACATTGCCACTGTTTGAATATACTGGACGTATAGCTGTAACAGGGATGCAAGAATCTACAGGCATAGAGGCTAAACAAGAAGCTGTATTTGCTTTTGACCTTATGAGGTCACCCGGAGCTTGTCCGAAACCATTGGCAAGGCTAATACCCCTTGAAGACAAGTGGCAATAACTCATAATGGTGCCTTGCCATGCGGTAGAATTATTATTGAATAAGTGTGTGCAGCTACTGCAACCACCGACACCGCCTGCCTCTACTTGCACACAACTATCTATTGAACCGCAAGTACCTCCGGCACCGGTATTCCAACCACACCAGTGTGTATGATGTGAGCCTACATTATGCCCTGTTTCATGAGATATCACTTCCACGTCCCATGAATAAGCAGGCAACTTACTGAATGAACCATCAATTTCACTGTAAGCATAACCGGTTGCTTTATCACAAAGTACATCAAGATATGCTCTGCCGCCGTTGCTCTTACCATCCATTGTAATCAGATGTGCCAGGTCACCGTCAAAATTATTGCTCATCGCATTCCATTTGCTTTTGAAATCAGGCAGCGCTCCGGCTGATGATGTATCAATATATCCGTCCGGGGCTGTCCAACAGGCGAGCTTTTGCAAAGACAGGTATATATTTTCGTTTCTGTATACTGCTTGCACCTGGCCGAAAAGCCCTGTCATATAATTCTGGGTTTTGGTAAGGTCGCCTTTTGCCTGGTACAATTGGTAATCTGTTTCCCAATACAGTTTAATATTATGACATTGTGTAACGGCAGTAGTTTTTTGCTGTCCGTAATTCAAGCTATTTGTTTTATAATCACTTACACTAACGCCACAAGGCATATAAGGCTTATTAAAAACGTCGTTATCGTTATACAATATGTATTTGCCCGAACCGTCTTCTATTTTACCCAATACAAAGTCGCCTTCTGCAGTAGCAAACAATATCATTACGTCACCATTCGCAAAAACACTCATTGTTGCCAGCGATTGCTCAAGTCCTGCAACGGCACCTTCGTAATGTACACCTCTGTCAAAACTGCAATTATGCTTGCCCGTTTTATCGATATATTGATATTGTGCATTTTCAGCAAAAGGGCTGTACTGCAACATTTCCAACCTATATTGAACTCCTGCATCAGTAACTACATTTAAAGAAACCGCTACAGGCCTGTTATTATATAGATTAGATATCTCATCTGTAGCAGGAATCAGTAATGTTTCCGCCTTCATCAGGTTGGTGTGCTTTTCCCCTGTTGTCTTATTAAACAAATGCAATGGTTGAAATTGAATGCCCTTTATGTGGGCTTTGGTCACCATATCAGAAAGGATATGGACGCCATCGGCAAAAGAAAACATTGGGATACTTACAATAAGGAATACAGTAATACATCTTACGTAAAGGAATCGGAGCATGTTGAAATTAAATTCTAATTAAATAACAATAAAAGTTCGCAATTATACTGAAAAAAGACATATAAACCGTTCCGTAATAAGATTATCAGATTAAAATGTGGAGTATTTATCAAAAACTGTTAACATTATACCTCAATTGTCATGGATTCCGTTACACACATTGTTACAGGTGCCTGTATAGGTGAAATTTTTGCAGGGAAAAAACTGGGCAAAAAAGCCATGCTTTGGGGCGCTGCTGCACAAACTTTGCCCGATGTAGATGTTGTTACGTCATGGTGGATGAATATACCGGATGGTTTGTTGGCTCACAGGGGATTTACTCATTCTCTGCTTTTCGCAGTCATTAGTACGGCTATCATTGCTTTTTTTGCCGAGCGATGGCATAGGCCGCATAACATCACTTATACAAAGTGGTATCTATTTATACTACTGGAAATTGGTGTCCATCTTTTTCTCGATGTCCAAACTGCCTACGGCACAGGATTGATGGAGCCATTTACACACACCAGGTATACTGTCAACACCATATTCGTAGCAGATCCTTTCTTCACCATTATACCGCTGATTGCATCAATTGCACTATTAATTATCCGAAGAACAAGCCCTCGGCGTATGGCTTGGGCCGTTGTAGGCACTGTTACATGTTGCTTGTATTTATCCTATTGCTGGTATCACAAATACAACATCGACCGAGATGCCAAAACTATTTTTGCTCAAAAAAAAATTACCCCTGTAAAATACTTCACTACACCCTCTCCTTTAAACAATTGGCTATGGTACGTTGTAGCCGATGACAGTAAAGGGTTCTATTGCGGATACAGGTCAGTTTTTGATAAGAACAGCGATATTGATTTCCTATACGTGCCAAAGAACGATTCTTTATTAGCAGAAGTTGCCGACCATAAAGAGGTAGACAGGCTGATACGTTTTTCGAACGGCTATTACACTTTTGAGAAACGTATGGATACACTCATATTAAATGACCTTCGCTTTGAACAACAGGGAGGCTGGGTGGATAAAAATGCCCCTTTTGTGTTTTATTATTATCTGCAGGACAAGGGCAGCAACGACCTTATAGTGCAACGTGGCAGGTTCAAAGATGTAAATAAGAAAGTATTCTCATCTCTCATCGACAGGATAAAAGGAAACTAATCCCTTTCCTTCTTATAGTAAAATGTAACGGCAAAAAGCATGAACTTAACGATGTAATAAGCACATAAGTGCAGCACCCATCTGAATGCACTTGAAAAAGTATTGTAAGTTTCTTGCGTCACCTCTTTGCAATCGTTCATTATGATGGTTTCTGCCAAACCACGAACAGTTTTTGCAAAAGGCCGATTGCGAACATCAAGGTTCAATTCAATACTGGCCGATGCACTTATTTCATTAACATTATATGAGCCGATAGTCACCCATTTATCATCCTGTACAGCCATCTTTGCATGTAGTACATTTTGATAGTACTCGTATATGGCAACATTATTTTTAAACATCCAGCGGTACAAATAACGCTCTGCATATTTCGATAGCATGACATCTGAACGGCCAGCCAGCACTACCCTTATTTTCACTCCGCGCTTCACAGCCTTACTCATAGCCTGTCTGTATTTCCAACCCGGCATAAAATAGCTGCACACTATGATGATATATTCGTCCGCATGGTTGAACATATTGAAATAACTCTTCCATACTTCATTCTTTATTTTCACCCAATCGTTGCGGCGAACCCTGACAGACACACCCGGCTCTACTCCTGATATCCTTCTGTTGCATGTTTCAAATGGTGTAAGCTCAGCTTTCGTTTGGCTACCGTACCAATTGTTCCACAACTGCACACATACCTGTTCCAGTTCTATTGCCGTCTCTCCATCCACATACAATGCCACATCAAACCATGCTTTTTGTTCAGGCATGTCATTATAACGGTCTCCTATATTAATACCACCTACCAGTGCTTTGCAGGCATCTGCCACAAACACTTTATGATGCAAGCGCCTGCCAAAATAGAAATACCTGTTGGCAAGCAAAGGTTCAAACCGCCTGAAATGCACGCCGGTTTTACTAAACAGGTTTCTAATTTCTTCAGGCCATTTTTTTGATGCGTAGCCATCTATGATTACATATACTTTTACACCCCTGGCTGCAGCTTGTATCAGTGCATGAGCTATCTCATCGCCTGTTACATCATTTTCTAAAATGTATACCTGTAAATGAATAGTGTCTTTAGCTTCGTCAATGAGCTTCTTTAACAAACTAAAATACTCGGCACCACTGCGCACCAGCTTCACATCATTGACATGTGAATACTCTCCAAATGCTATGCCGTCTTTATTTGACACAGCTAACAAATTACATAAAAATACCGGGCTATTTGCCCTGCTTAACCTTTTATAATTTCACTAACTTCTGTCTCACAACTCCGTTAACAGTAACAATATCTGCATAATACAATCCCTGCGACAACGAAACCGTAAACATGTGTTCTCCAGATTCAATGTTCTCTTGCTGGAAAATACACTTACCATTCATATCCCATACCCTGAACTGTTTTACTGCTTCGCTTGACTGTATTCTAATTGTATTATCAGTGATTGGGTTTGGGTAAATTTTCAAAGTAAGGGTTGTGTTTTTGCTCTTGTATATATCAGTTGGGAAACACCAAATCACTTTATAATCGCTCTGGTCAGGAAACAGGTAGTAGAAATTACTTGCCATGTATACGCGTGTACGATTGGGCGGAAAGTGATAATAATTATCAAACAGTCCCCCTTGGCCACCTATTCCGTACAATGAATATTCAGGATAAACAGTTGAAGTATCGTAGTGATATCTTTTCACATAAACTCCGTTTGATAATTGCACAGAGTCTATACTCATTATTTTTCTACGATAACTATTACTGAGGTTTATGCTATCTCCAACCATTAAATTGAAATTATATAGCAAAAACTCTGTATAAGGAGTAAAATGGGATGCAGTATCAGCATAAAAATAGACTTTATTAGAATCTGTCCGCAGCCCTCCTATAAGTTTACTATCCTGATATAAAACGTGGTACATTTTACCATTTATAGATGTATCCTGTCCAACTGAATAAGTCGTACTTCCTGAAGTATAATTCCCGAAGCCTGTTCCGTATTTATAGTATTCGCACCATCTCGTTCCTTGTTTATAGAAGCTATCTAATGATATTTGTGCTGAAACCATATATTGAAACAGCAATAAGAGTAGCATAAGGGTTATCTTTCTCATATAGGTTATTTAGGTTTGTTACAACTACAACAAAAAAAGTGCCTGATTTTTGTTCAGGCACTTTTTGACAATTCTATTACGTAAAAACTACAAATCAAACCTGATACCCTGTGCCAATGGCAGATGATTGCTCCAGTTGGTAGTATTTGTTTGCCTGCGCATATATGCTTTCCAGCTATCAGAACCGCTTTCACGCCCGCCGCCTGTTTCTTTCTCACCGCCAAAAGCACCACCTATCTCAGCACCACTGGTACCAATGTTCACATTAGCTATACCACAGTCGCTACCCATGTGTGACAGAAAGGTTTCCGCTTCACGCATGTTCAACGTCATGATAGATGAAGATAACCCTTGAGGCACTCCGTTCTGCATAGCTATAGCGTCTTCCAGTTTTTTGTACTTCATAATATACAGTATCGGTGCAAATGTTTCGTGTTGCACAATAGCCATATCATTGCTTGCTTCGTAAATACAAGGTTTTACATAGCAACCGCTTTCATAGCCCTTGCCTCTTAACACACCACCATCTACTACTGTTTTGGCTTTCTCTTTTTTCAACGCATCAATAGCAGTATTGTAATGCTTCACTGCATCAGTATCTATCAGCGGGCCTACATGATTCTTTTCATTCAGCGGGTCGCCAATGCTCAATTGTTTGTATGCAGCAACCAATTTCTTTTTAAACGCATCATACACTTTCTCGTGAATGATAAGACGGCGTGTCGTTGTACAACGTTGCCCGGCAGTACCTACTGCGCCAAATACGCTTGCACGTAGTGCGATATCCAGGTCTGCATGTTCACTAATGATGATGGCATTGTTACCGCCTAACTCTAATAACGCACGACCTAATCTTGCACCTACCGCAGCACCTACGGCTTTACCCATACGTGTGCTACCTGTTGCAGATACCAATGGTATACGAGCATCATTGCTCATCCATTCACCTGTTTCACGTCCACCTATTACCAACCCGCAAACTCCCTCAGGTACATTGTTTGCTTTAAATACATCTGCTATAATATTCTGACAAGCAATGGCCGTCAATGGTGTTTTTTCAGATGGTTTCCAAACACAAGTATCGCCACACACCCAAGCAATGAAACTATTCCAGCTCCAAACTGCTACCGGGAAGTTGAACGCACTGATGATACCTACCACACCCAACGGATGCCATTGTTCATACATACGGTGCTTAGGGCGTTCGCTGTGCATGGTTAGTCCGTACAGTTGACGAGATAACCCTACTGCAAAATCAGCGATATCTATCATCTCCTGCACTTCACCCAATCCTTCCTGCAGGCTCTTACCCATTTCGTAAGAAACCAACCTGCCCAATTCATCTTTATGTTTACGCAATGTTTCTCCCACCTGGCGAACAACTTCACCACGTTTAGGTGCCGGCCACATGCGCCATTCTTCAAATGCTTTTTCTGCTTGTTTTACTACGGCATCATAGGTTTTGCGGTTCACCCCGTTTACACTTCCTATTTCCTTACCATCTACAGGGCTTAGTGATACAATTTTCTCACCACCACCTTTCAACCATTTAGTGCCAGTACCCGCACCTTCATTATTTTTTTTGATACCGAGGGTATCTAATACTTTATTCAGTTTCATACCGTTATTTGAAAAGAGACGCAAAGTTAGGCTATTATAAACAATGTAAAAATTGAGATGTATCTTTCAGTTATGAGGCGATATTATGCAATATTGATATTGATGAGTCTACCATTTGCCTTATTTGCGCAAAAGATAACTAAGCAGCAAATACTACAAAACGTGGTAAACAAATGGTGGGAAATGTCCTATGGAGATGGCAATTTTTTCTTTATATCAGATAGTACTCACATTAAAAAAAGTAGTGGAGGGCGAGGATTTGCACTAAAAAAGGATGGAACCTTCATAATTATAATACGTAGCAGATGTTTACAGGATGCTTCATCTCCACGCATTGGTAAATGGAGAGTTAGTAATGATTCTGTTTATTTTGAAAACACTGACTATAGCCAATCTATGAAAATAGTTTCTGTTGATGGCAGTACTTTAATAATCAAATAACAAACGAACTCTCAAATTCCTCAAGCGTCTTAAACGATAAATCCCTGTCAGAAATAATGGGTTTATCTATTCCCCAGTCAAATCCAAAGCTATTATACAATATACCCGTATCTGCTTCTTTGTTATACCCGCTTGATACTAAATAGTAAGTCATAGCATCATCAGTCAGCGCTTTAAAACCATGCGCAAAACCTTCGGGTATATAATACGCTTTATGATTAGTTGCGGATAATTCGTGTGCAAAGTATTGACCGTAAGTAGTAGAGCCTTTACGCAAGTCCACTATCACATCCAGTATCGCACCCTTGGGGCAATACACCACTTTACTATGCTGATGTGGTGGCAATTGAAAATGCATGCCACGTATCACGTCTTTTTTTGAGAAAGAATAATAACTCTCCCGCAATTCAAACTGTATGCCCTGCTGCTGAAATGCTGCATCGTTGAACGGCTTTACAAACACACCTCTGTCATCCCAAAATTCGGGAAGCGTTATTAAATAAGCCCCTGCAAGGGGTAATGCTTCGAAATGATACATAGTAAAAACTGTCCTAAGATACGCTAAAAGCCTGTTTTACAACTACCAAAAACCTAAAGAAAAAGGTAATTTTGCAGATAGCTTAATTATTTCTCTCATGCATCATCATTTCCTCGAAATAAGGAAAAACATCATAGGCATCAACCACAGCTTTACTGGTCCGTTTGGCAAAAAGAAGATACTGTATGCCGACTGGACTGCAAGCGGGCGCTTGTATAAACCTATTGAGGATTATATGATGGAAGAAGTGTACCCTTATGTAGCCAATACGCACACACGTACTACTTACACAGGTACACACATGACGGAGCTATATACCAATGCCCTGAAGAAAATCAAACAACACGTAAATGCGGGTAATGATGAAATCATCATTTCGAGCAACGCAGGCATGACGGGAGTGGTGAATAAGTTTCAACGCATACTTGGGTTGCGCCTGCACGAGAATTTTGCAGATAAAATAACCATACCCGAAGCTGACCGCCCTGTGGTGTTCATTACCCATATGGAACATCACAGCAACCATACTACCTGGTTGGAAACGATTTGCGATGTGATAGTGATACCACCTAACAGTGAAAGTGAAGTAGATTTAGTTGAGTTTGAAAAACTGTTGGTAAAATACAAAAACCGTAAACTCAAAATAGCTTCTGTAACTGCGTGCTCTAACGTAACAGGAGTATATGCACCCTACCATAAAATTGCAGGTATTGTACACAAACATGGCGGTTTGTGTTTTGTGGATTTTGCCTGCAATGCACCCTATGCGCATATAGACATGAACCCCGAAGCTAAAGATGAATACCTTGATGCTATCTTCTTCTCACCGCACAAATTCTTAGGTGGTCCCGGAAGTGCAGGTATTCTTATCTTCAAAAAGAAACTGTATACCAATGCTACACCCGACCATCCCGGTGGAGGTACTGTAGTATGGACCAGCCCATACGAAAAGCATGTGTACAAAACAGATATAGAAGCCCGCGAAGATGGCGGCACACCGGGTTTTATACAAACCATACGTGTAGCTAAAGCAATAGAGCTGAAAGAAGAAATGGGTGTTACCAATATTCAGTTACGCGAAGAAGCACTGCTTACCCGCTTATGGGAAAAAGTAGAGCACATGCGAGGCGTAAAAGTGTTGGAGCCTACCATACATGAAAGGCAAGCTATATTATCCTTAGTATTTGATGGCCTCCACTACCATATGGTGGTTAAAGCCCTGAACGATATGTTTGGAATACAAACACGGGGTGGATGTTCATGCGCGGGCACCTACGGGCATCACTTGTATGGCTTAGACCACGATGCATCTGTAAATATCAAAGATGAGATAGTTGGCGGGAACCCATTGGTACGTATAGGCTGGGTACGTATATCGCTACACCCTACTATGCTGGAATCTGAAATTGACTACATTGCCAATGCCATACAATTTGTACTTAACCACAAAGATTTAATTATCAAATTGTATCCGTGGGATAAAGCGAAAAAAGAATTTTATCTGGACGAAAACGCATTGAAAACAGAAAAGATTCCTGATGAGATAATGAGTATGTCTTATTCTGAGGCTTAATTAATCAGCAAAATATTCTTGAATCTGCCGCATACATTTTTCGTGTGCGGTATTTTCTTTATTAGCATACCAGTCGGCAGTTATTTCAATTGCCTGCGTAGCATTCAGATGTGGTTTCCAGCCAATCAGGTTCCATGCCTTACTACTATCCAGCATCAATAGGTTTGCTTCATGCAATGGCTTTTCGGCAGGTACTATCTTATAATCACCTCTGCCAAAACGTTGCAGGAATATTTTGGTGAGGTCTTCTACAGTCAGTGTATCATTTACGTCAGGTCCGAAGTTGAATGGTGTACTGTACCTAATAGGGTCTTCATTCATTTTAGCAGCAAGCAACAAATACGCCCCCAATGGTTCTAATACATGCTGCCATGGGCGTACCGAATTAGGGTTACGCAAACTCACAGTTTCACCAAATTCCAGCGCACGCACTATATCAGGTATAATACGATCGTCCGAAAAATCACCTCCCCCTATCACATTACCTGCACGTACTGCAGCAATAGCTTTTTGATGCTGACTATAAGCCTCAGGATAAAAGAATGAACGTGTGTATGATTCTATTACTATTTCTGCTGCTGCTTTACTGGCAGAATACGGGTCATGCCCGCCCAGCTTATCATCTTCTTTAAATGGCGTGCCACGTTCAGGATTTTCATACACCTTATCAGTAGTTATCATCACACCAATACAGGGATGCTTCATGCTGCGAATAGCTTCCAACACATGGGCAGTACCTTGTACATTCACCATAAATGTATCAACCGGTATATCATAGCTGCGGCGTACTAATGCCTGTGCAGCTAAGTGAAATACAAAATGCGGTTCAAAACGAACCATCTCTCCCTGCATTTTATGCAGGTCGCGTATATCACCTATTACAGAGTTGTAGCAAAGCTTATCGCCATCAATAAGATTATATAAATCGTTTTGTTTTTCAGGAGCCAATGCATAACCTTTCACATCTGCACCAAGCCAATTGAGTATCTGTATAAGCCATGTACCTTTAAAACCAGTATGCCCGGTTACAAATACACGCTTGCCTTTAAATGCATTGCGTAAATAAGATGCGCTTACCAGTTTTTCCATTGAGGGGATGTTTGCCACATTTGTTCCAGTTCTTCCTTATCGCGCAGTGTATCCATGCACTTCCAGAAATCGTGATGCTTGTACGCCGTTATCTGTTTATCTGCAGCCAGTTTATCCATCGGATAACGCTCCCACATGATATCATCGGCATTATCAGGCAGATATTTAATGATTGATGGTTCTATTACAAAGAAGCCACCATTTATCCACGTACCACTGTCTTCCGGCTTTTCCTCAAAACTGTCAACCGTTCCATCATCTTCCATTTTTATCACACCAAAACGACTGGTAGCCTGTATGGCAGTCATCGTACACACTTTGCCGCTTTGTTTATGAAACTTCAACAACTCGTCCATATTCACATTGCTTACACCATCACCATAAGTAAGCATAAACGTTTCATTACCTACATATGGCAAGACACGCTTCAACCTGCCGGCTGTCATGGTATCAACACCGGTATCAATCAATGTTATTTTGAATGGCTCTGCATTATTATTATGTATTTCCAGTTGCCCGTTTTTAGAAAGGTCGACAGTTATATCTGCATTATGCAAAAAGTAATTAGCAAAATATTCTTTGATCATCCAGCCTTTGTAACCCAGACATACAATAAACTCTGTATGTCCAAAAGCAGCATATATTTTCATGATATGCCACAAAATGGGCTTACCACCTATCTCTATCATTGGTTTGGGGCGAAGTGACGATTCTTCAGAAATACGTGTGCCACGTCCGCCGGCAAATAACACTACCTTCATCAGGAGTTGATTTTGATTATAATTCTAACAAAAATAACTGTAAGAAATCAAAAAGTCTGCAAATGTCGCAGCACAGGTTAATTTTTAACGCAATTATTTATTTTAACTTAAACTTTGGGGGAATACTGAATGGGAATTCAACAGGCTGGTCAAATTCAGCTTTATTAAAATTCATATCAATATTATGAGGTTCGCCCGCATTATTAATGTTTAGAGTCCTGTCCGTAGCAAATCTCCGTCCGTTTGTCAATTCATACTTTCCAAAGTTGATCATGCCCTGCAACACATTGTCTTTAGTACGCATCTGCAGCGACTGAATAGTGCTGTCTGATTTATTATACCCCATTTGCTCGGTCATTACATCATCTGCCACCTGCAAAGTCCATGTACCACCATAATCTGTGACATCTATCACATTGCCAGATTTATTCAACACATTACCTATTATCAGGTTTTGAAGCACCTTAAAATCTGCAGGTACAGGCAATAATTTAACGGCATCTGCAATTGGCATTTTTTGAGCTTCTCTTTGCAGGTAGTTCAGAAAAAATATACTGTCCGGTGTAATAAGCACCCTTGCTATATTAATAGCACCCATTGCAGCTGTTACATTTATCCATATTGCCTTATCTCTCTGAATACGTATGTGCGCAACAAACTCCTGTTTATCCGTACGTGATTCATAACGCATTTTAGCTTTGCCGCTAAACGTCTCAAAAGGTATTTCCCTCTGCCACAATGCACTCAGGTTATTGATTAGTAAGGTCTTTTGTTCAGGCGATGGCAATGATGTTTCATTGGTTTTACTTCCGGCTATGCTGTCGACGGTGTTAATGCCATAACGTTCTTTTATGGCATACCTGTTAACGGGAGCCCTGCGATTGCTTTTTGTTTTTGCAGTGGGCTTTTTCAGCAATTGACACGCGGTCAAACTTGTAACGGTAACCAAAAAAAGTATTAATCTCAATGCACTACGATTCATACAGCTTCCTGTCCTTAATTTTTTTGTCTATTTCAATATTCTCCGAACCCTTCTCTTTGGCTTTCTTCCAGCACTCAACAGCCTTATCTACCTGGTTCAACTTATAATACACATCTCCCAGATGTTCCCAAACGGTGGCATCAGCATCTCCATTCAAACCATCTATTGCTTTTTGTATATACTCCTTTGCATTTTCATACTGGTGTTCTTTGTACAATATCCAACCGTAGGTATCTAAAAATGTAGGCTCATCTTTTCTTATCTCCAGTGATTTTTTCGACATCTTTTCTGCTTCATCAAGACGCTCGTTCCTCACCGACAGGTAATAGCTGTAATTATTCAACAATGTTGCGTTGTTCGGGTCAAGTTTCAATGCGTAGTTATATGCACTATCAGATTTTGCATACTGTTTCATAGTATTATACAAATCTCCCAGCGTAGTGTACATCTGCGATATCTGGTCTGTATTATTTTCAGGCTCCATGTCGATAGCCCTGTTAATAGACTTAATCGCCTTGTTATTTTCGCCTTTATTCATATTCCCTATTCCGTTCAGGTAATGAAATATAGCCTGATTAGGGAATAACCTCAGTGCTTTTTCACTGTATACCAATAGCGAGTCTGCTTCTGATTTTTCTGTATAACCAAACAATAAATTCTGCCATACACCAAACCTCGACGGGTCGATTTGCACGGCTTTTTTATATTGTTCCTGTGACTGTAAATGGTTACCATTTGCACTCAACACCTGTGCGTATGTTGCCACAGTAGCAGCATGATTAGGGTGCTGTGCAGCCAATTCTCTTGCCAGTCCTTCAATCTCAATTCTTTTCAAACTATCCGTCAGGTTATCTTGCCAATACCCTGCCAGCATATTGATTTGCACGTCAGCATCCAGACTTTTATTCAGAATCACTTTCTTCACATACTCATTATACTTAGGCATGTTGTTTTTCTTCTTGTAATTGTCAGCCAGAGCCAGTTGCACTACTGCATCATCGCCAAATCGTTCCTCAATCTTTTCATATATCTCTTCAGCCTTGCTGTGCTTATCATTGTTTTCGTATAACTCTGCAAGGTTAGCATAATACTTACCTTCATTAGGGTTGTTGTCAATAAGTTTTTGTGCAACTTTTACAGCTCCGTCCACATCGTTCATCTTCAGATACAGTTCCTGTTCCTGCGTTAACAACTCTTCACTATTCGGATTTTTTTCCAGTAAAACATCCAGTTGAGCCATTGCATTTTTCAGCTTATTAGCCTGCTTATAAAATCGTGCAGCTAATAAAATATAACCCTCGTTATACTTTTCAGTTCTACCCAAGCCTGCATATATATTTGCTGCTTCTTCGTATTTATTATCCAGTACCAATATCTCTGCATACTTAGCCTTATACCACTGGTTAGAGTCATTTAAAGCAATTGCTTTCTTGATATACTGAGTTGCTTCGCCTGCCCTGTTTTGTTTAAAGGCAATATTAGCAAGGTCGTAATAGGCGCCGCCTTCGTTGGGCTTGGCTTTTATTACCTGCAGCAAAATCCTTTCTGCTTCTTTATCATCACCTTTCTGCCTGGCTTTTATGGCATCGTAATACAATGCATCTGCCATCAAATCGGGAGAGGTAACTACAGGCGTTTTCACGCTGTCAGGTAGTGCAGCTTCAGCATTAAGGAAAGATGTTATTACCACTAAAGCAGCAGTGACCAGCCTTTGCTTCAATAATCTCATATATGCGTAGAAAAATCTCCCAGGCTTAAATCCCGGGGCTTTTCATTGTAATTTACGTGTTTACCTAATAAGGAGTTCTCGATACGCACATTTTTAACAATGCTATGAGCCTGAACAATGCTGTTATTAATACGGGAATCCTTTACCATAGTACCCTCTTCAATAGAAACAAACGGACCAACGACAGAATTCTTTATCACCACATTCTCACCTATGTAGCAAGGAGGAATGATAACTGAATTTTCAAGTATAGCAGTTTCTGATACTAATTGTTCTTTATCAGCTTTGATAGCCAGTATACGTTGATTGGTATATATCGTTGCATCTTTATTACCACAGTCCAGCCATTCCATTACCTGGTCGGTATAGAACTTCATGCCGTTTTTCAGCATGTGGTCCATGGCATCAGTAATTTGATATTCACCTTTTTGTTTGATGTCATTATCAATCAGGCGTTGCAATTCTTTGCGCAGGTTAGCACCATCTTTAAAATAGTACACGCCAATAATGGCAAGGTCTGATACAAACTCTTTAGGTTTTTCTACAAAAGCTTCTATCTCATTATCATGGCTCAGCTTCACAACACCAAAAGCAGTAGGGTCTTCTACTTTTTGTGTCCATACTATTGCATCCTTATTGGTATCAATACTAAAATTTGCCTTGAACAATGTATCTGCAAATGCAATGAATACGTTGCCTTGCAAGGTATCTGTTGCACATAATATAGCGTGTGCTGTACCAAGCGGTGTTTCCTGGTAACATATTTTTCCTTTAGCCCCCATACTCTCAGCTACTTTGCACAAATGCGCTTCTACTTCTTTACCAAAGTTGGGTCCTATTACAAAAGCTATCTCATCTACCTTTTCATTGCAGGTAGCTATGATATCTTCTACAAGGCGTTGCACGATTGGCTTGCCGGCAATAGGTATTAATGGTTTAGCAGTTGTTAAAGTGTGCGGGCGCATTCTTTTGCCCATACCCGCCATAGGAATAATGATATTCATTGAAGTGTCTTTAATTAATAATTTATTTCGTTCCCGAGTGCCCGAATCCTCCGGCACCACGTTCTGTAGTTTCTAAAGTTTCAGTCAGTTCCCAGCCTATTTGTTCATACTTAGCTATCACCATTTGTGCTATTCTTTCGCCGTCCTCTATCGTTTGCAGTTCGTTGCTTAAATTAATAACCGCCACCATTATCTCTCCACGATAATCACTGTCTATTGTCCCGGGCGTATTCACCATAGTGATACCTCGTTTTATTGCCATACCACTCCTCGGCCTTATCTGTGCCTCATAACCATGTGGTAATTCAATATAAAGTCCTGTTGGTATCAATTTCCTCTCCAAAGGTTGCAGGACGACTGCGTTAGTTAACCAAGCCCTCAAATCCATTCCTGCCGACCCTGTTGTTTGATATTCGGGTAAAACATGTGGAGATTTGTTAACGATACGCACCTTTAGCATAAGGGCGCAAAGGTAATGAGATAAGCGTAGAAAGTCGAGGATTTACCGCTGACAAAAGGATTGTTAAATTAACATTATCGAATTAAAATAAGATAAAATATGTAGTAGAAAAACCTGAAACTTTACTATACTTTTGTATCCCTTATATCGTAATAAAGAAAAAATAATAAGTAGCAAAGAAATGGCATTGTTGGGTAATCTTATTGCACGATCACTCCAGGTTCGGAAACAGTTCAAACTCCCTGTAGCATCACCTATTACATATCAAAAACATACGTTACGCCAATTACTTGAAAAAGGACAGTATACAGCATTCGGAAAACATTATGGTTTAGGCGATATATTGAGCAAGGACCTCGACTTTGTTGCTGCCTTTAAGAAGAAAGTTCCCGTTCATACATATAACGAAATGTACGACCAATGGTGGTACCGTTGCCAGAATGGTGAAGAGAACGTTACATGGCCGGGAAAGGTCAAATACTTTGCATTGAGTTCCGGCACATCCGAATCTGCCAGCAAACATATTCCTGTTACTAACGACATGTTGAAATCAACAAAAAAAGTTGGTTTCAAACAATTATACAGCATGACGGATTTCGATATTCCGCCTGTTGCATTTCAGAAGGGCGTATTGATGTTAGGCGGTACAACCACCTTGTTTGAGAAGAAAGGATATTACGAAGGCGATATGAGCGGTATCAGCGCAAAGAATATGCCGCGCTGGATGTCGAATTTCTTTTACAAACCCGGACAAAAAATATCTCAGCGCCCTAAATGGGAAGACCGTATCAAACTTATCATTCGCAAAGCCCCTCAATGGGATGTGGCAACTATATGCGGCGTACCGGCATGGGTGCAAATTGTAATGGAAGAAGTAATTAAATACCACAAGGTTAAGAACATACACGAAATATGGCCTAACCTCAGTATTTATATACATGGCGGTGTTTCTTTCGAACCATATAAAGAAAGCTTCAAAAAATTATTAGGCCGCCCGATTGAGTTTATAGAAACCTATATGGCTTCAGAAGGTTCATTCGGCTTTAAAGCCCGCCCCGGAGACCATGGCATCAAACTGGTGTTGAACGCAGGTATTTTTTATGAGTTCGTACCATTCAACTCTGACAATTTTGATGAAGATGGTAACCCAAAGCAAAATCCTAAGACATATCTCATCAACGAGGTAAAAGAAGACACCGACTATGCAGTGATGATAAGCACTTGTTCAGGCGCGTGGCGTTACATCATAGGAGACGTAATTCGTTTTACTGACGCTAAAGAAGGAGAAATAGCCATAGTTGGCCGTACCAAACAATTCCTTAGCCTTTGTGGTGAACATACCTCTGTCGATAACATGAACAAAGCAATTGATACCGTTTCTAAAAAACTGGGTATTACAATTCGTGAGTTCACTGTTGCCGGCTTTAGTTACGAAAATCTATTTGCACACAGATGGTATATTGGTTGCGATGACCCTAAAGTAGATGCTGCAACTGTTAGAAAAATTATTGACGATACCCTTTGCGAAATAAATGACGACTATGCTGTAGAGCGTACATCTGCCCTCAAAGAAGTATTCGTTGAATTATTACCAAATGATATATTCTACGATTATATGCGCTCTATTGGTAAAGAAGGCGCTATGAACAAATTCCCTCGTGTACTAAAAAATGGTGCACTGAAAAAATGGGAAACCTTCCTTAAAGAACACCACGTAGTTTGATGTAAGCAACTAATTATCTACTTTGCTTAAGATTACTTTTTTATGAAAACAACATTTTTCATCAATAGCTTATTGGCTATTTGCCTTGTTATAACTTCTTGCTCCAATGCGCAGACCAATACGCTGATACCTCAACCCGTAAGTATACAAATCAATAAAAACAAATCGTACCGTTTATCAAACCCTATCATAATAAGCGGCAACACTAACGAAGCTAAAAAGGAGGCTGAATACCTGGGTAATAAATTACGCCCCGCCACAGGATTCTCTTATCAGGTAGTTACACATGGTGATATAGAACTAAATATCAACGACAAAAAAGATGCTACACTTGGTGATGAAGGTTATACATTGAATGTGACAAAGGACGGTGTGACTATCAATGCCAATACCTCGGCAGGTTTATTCTATGGCATACAAACCTTGTTGCAATTATTGCCCAAAGAAATTGAGAGCACAACAACGAAATACGCAAATTGGGTTATACCTGAAGCCACCATTACAGACTATCCTCGTTTTGCATGGCGTGGATTAATGCTGGATGTAAGCCGTCATTTCATGTCCAAAGAAGATGTAAAAACTTACATCGATTTAATGTCTCGCTATAAGTACAATATTTTTCACTGGCACCTGACAGACGACCATGGCTGGCGCATTGAGATCAAATCTTATCCTAAACTTACTACAGTAGGTGCTTGCCGCGTGCCGCGTACCGGTAAATTTGGCGAACTGGAACCACCAAAAGATGGAGAACAGGCAACCGATTGCGGTTACTATACCCAGGAAGATATCAAAGAAGTAGTTGCGTATGCAGCAGAACGCCATATCCAAATCATGCCTGAAATAGATGTACCGGGGCATAGCGCAGCAGCAATTGCAGCCTACCCTGAGCTATCATGCACAAAAGACCCTAAGTCTTATGTAAGCCCAGGCAACAAATTCTCTAAATGGGAAGGCAATGGTAATTTCTCTATGATCATTGACAATTCACTCAATCCTTCTGATGAGAATACTTACAAATTTTTAGATGCCGTTTACGGTGAAGTAGCTGCTTTATTCCCTTATCCATATATACACATGGGTGGGGATGAATGTTATCATGGTTATTGGCATAAAGATGCGGGCTGTCAGCAACTGATGCAAAAAGAAGGATTGAAAGATGAGAAAGAATTGCAGAGCTATTTTGTAAAACGTGTAGAGAAAATATTAACATCAAAAGGTAAAAAACTAATTGGCTGGGACGAGATACTAATGGGCGGACTTGCTCCACAGGCTGCTGTGATGAGTTGGACGGGTATGCAAGGTGGCATAGAAGCTGCTAAACAAGGTCATAATGTGGTAATGACTCCTAACCAAAATGTATATATCGATTTACCACAAGGCGATATATCGGTAGAACCCGATGCGCTTACTTATGGCACGGTTCGACTTACTAATGCATATAACTTTGAACCAATACCTGAAGGTGTTGACGCTAAATACATTCTTGGCGGGCAAGCTAATTTATGGACAGAAAAAGTACCTAACCTGCGTCATGCCGAATATATGACCTATCCTCGCGCATGGGCATTATCAGAGGTATATTGGAGCCCGAAAGAAAAACGCAATTGGGATAATTTCATTCCGCGCATGGAGTATCATATGGAACGCGCTGATATTGCAGAAGTAAACTATGCTCGCAGCGCCTATGATGCTATCATAAAGCCATCTATCGAAAACGGGAAATTGAAAGTAGAAATCACAACAGAAATAAAGGGACTGGATATTTATTACACACTTGATGGTAATGATGCTACATCTAAGAGCAAGAAATATACTCAACCATTTATAGTAAATGATAATACAGTATTTAAAGTGATTACATACCGTGGCAAAAATGTGATTGGTAAAATGATAACCTTGCCTGCTGCTGAATTACAAAAGAGGGCAAAACGATAATTTATCAGTAGCTTTTAATAGCTTTATAAAACAACAGCAACCAATGAAACGATTGGTGATTTTGTTCTTCTTTGTCTTTGGCATAGATTCTTATGCTCAAACTCCTGTTGTAAAGTGGTGGTATGATATAAAAGATGCTTCTTTCGGGCAAACCGCTGCAGCTGACATTGATAATGATGGCAAATTGGAACTGGCATTCAGCACTTATCGCAACGACAGTTTCCTTCATGTCTTGAACGCTGAGAATGGCTCATTAAAATGGAAGCGAAATGTTGGTGGTTGTGCCGATGCGGCACCTTTGATATATGATGTAGATCAAGATGGTGATTATGAAATAATTTTAGCAGGTTCTTGCAATCCGGTAACTTTTTGCTTTGATGCAGATTCCGGCAGCATACAATGGCAAACGCCTATGAAAGGTGCTGATTCACCCCCTACTATTGCCGACGTTGATAACGATGGTAAACTGGAAATTTTGCACGGGCAGTTTGAAGGATATGTAATATCCATAAATGCTGAGAACGGTAGCGTAAATTGGAATTTTCAGGTAGATACGGGCTGCTGGGTGCAAACTGAACCTGTAATAATGGACGTTGATAAAAATGGGCAACTTGATTTTGCCGTTGCAACCTGGAGCTTTTCAAAAGCAAACAGTGCCATATATGCATTTAAAGGGAATGACCACATGCTTCTATGGAAACAGTCTTTCCCCACTGACGTAATGTATCATGGCGCAGCATTTGGAGACATTGATAAAGATGGTAAAATGGAGCTTGTGTTAGGCGATTATGCGGCCAACCTGTATTGTGTCAATGCAGAGAATGGCAGTATTGCATGGAGAGAAACATTTTCTATTCCCGGCAATTATATCGGCGCCCCTGTTACACTCGCAGATTTAAACAACGATAAAACACTCGAAGCTATTGTTTGCGACGCATATTATGTTAGAGCCATAAAGAATAATGGCGATACATTATGGAACTATAAGATACCCGGTAGTGCTACCGCCTTTCGTGGAGTAGCGGTAGCCGACATCAACAATGACCTGGTTTATGACATCACATTTGGAACAAGCAATGGAATGGTTATTTCCATAGACGGATTGACAGGGCAACTTATCAAATCTTTCAACCTTGCAGCACACTATGGCAAGACATTCGATATTGACAATGCACCTATTATTGCAGACTTTGACAATGATGGTGTGAAGGATGTATTTATTGTAGGTGGCCATGCCGAATACCCTGCTGTACAAAACAATTACGGACGAGCTTATTGCTTATCGTGGGGAGTTGGCAAAGGGCCTGACTGGACTATGTTCCGTCACGACGAACGCCGTAGCGCCTGCCTTTGCGATGCTAACGGTAATCCTATCCCACCTCTTTCAGTGTCAAATAGCACATCAACCATACAGAATGTGGAAATATTTCCTAATCCTGCCAAAAATATAGTATCACTTAAGTTTCAAACTAAAGAACCAACGCATGGTGTGATTATTATTACAGATATGCTGGGCAAAAATCTATTAGAACAACAATATGAACAGAATAATATCGGGCAACACGTTCTAGAGCTTAATACTTCAGACTTGGCAAATGGTATTTATACTATTTCAATACTATCAAAGTATGATAAACTGAACATTCCACTAACAGTTCTTAAATAATCAGTAGTTTCTCACACTCAGATTGAAGTTGCTGCTTATCAATCGGCACGACACCTACTGATTCGCACACCAACCCGCCTGCAATGTTAGATACCTGCGCCATCAGTTTGGCATCTTTGGTCAATGCATAAATGACAGATGCTGTAGCAATCACCGTATCTCCCGCACCTGATACATCCTTAATATCACGTTCATGAGACGGGATAATACCTGATGTGCCATTACTATAATACACTCCTTTTTCTGATAAGGTTATAAAACTAATATGATGGTTCAGCTCTTTTTGGAGTGATTGATGCACCACATTAAGTGTATCAATATTTACATCTGTCAATGGAATATGCAGCCCTTCTCTTACTTCCTTCAGGTTAGGCTTAAACACAGTTACATTCTTATACGCCAGAAAATTTTTCAGCTTAGGGTCAACAGTAGTAATGATCCCTATCTCATTGCAATGCGCCGTTATTCGCTGTATCACATTTTCCTTCAGCACACCTTTATTATAATCTTCAAATATCAGCACCTGTGGCTTTTCTATTTGCAGCCATCGCATCACCATGTCTATAAAAGGATGTTCTTCTTCCGTATTCAAATCATCACACACTTCTTCATCAAGGCGCATCATATGTTTATCATGGCTGATGATGCGTGTTTTTGTAGTGGTTGGTCTGTATTTACTTCTTACCAATAAATGCGTATCAATACCGGCATCATTAGCTAATTGCTCCAGTATAGTGCCGTCATTATCATCACCTACTACACTGGCAAGCGTTACTTTGGCACCTAATGCAATACAGTTCAGTGCTACGTTAGCAGCCCCACCCAATCTGTTATCTCTTTTTTGAACGGTCACTATTGGCACAGGTGCTTCCGGAGACTGGCGCTCTATAACCCCCCACCTGTAATTATCCAGCATCACATCACCCACTACCACTACATGCAGTTGGTTAATATCTTCAAACAGTTTATTCAGCTCAACTTTGTTCATCTGCAACAATTCCTCTTCTGTGCATGATTAAATAAATAGGTATACCTATCAATACAATGATCAAACCCGGCCATGTAAATTCAGGCTTATACATGATAAGTAAAACGCAAAAAGCCACACCCATTAGTATATATAATATTGGCAGCAGCGGATAACCCCATGCTTTATATGGCCTTTCTGCATCAGGCATTTTTTTACGCAGTATAAATATGCCTGCAATGGTCAGCACATAAAAAATCACCACCACAAAAGATATCATGTCCAGCAAATCTCCGTAACGACCACTAAGGCATAATATAGAAGCTACAACAAACTGTGCCCACAATGCCCATTGTGGCACACCTGCTTTATTCAGCGTTCCTGCTTTTTTAAAGAACAGACCATCCTTAGCCATAGTATAATATACACGTGCTCCAGCTAATACTAACCCATTATTACAACCGAAGGTTGATATCATGATCAGTATCGCAATCGCAAACTTACCGTTATCACCAAATATTTGGTTAGCTGCAGCCACAGCCAGTCTATCCTCTTCTGGGAATGCAATCTCATTCAATGGCAATGCGTTCAGGTACATCAGGTTAGTAGTAACATAAATAACGGTTACTACCAATGTGCCTAAAAACAAACTCAATCCAATATTGCGTTGCGGATTTTTGATTTCGCCTGCTACAAAAGTTACATTGTTCCATGCATCACTGCTGAATACAGTTCCTACCATGGCTGCTGCCATAGCACCTAACAATGCCATACCCGATATACTTGTCCACCCTGTACCTACTTTTTGCCCTGCTGCGTTTGTTGTTCCAAAATCCTGCGCAGCATTAAAACCGGTTGCAAGGTTTTCAGCAAAAAAACTGTGCTTTACTAATACAAAACCAAATACAATTAACCCAAACAAAGCAATGAGCTTCGAGAACGTAAATATCCTCTGTATGGCTTTGCCTTCTTTTACTCCTCTTGTATTGATATAGGTCAGTAGACCTATAATACCTATTGCCAGTAATCGTGCGGGGTAAATATCTACAGGCCCTATACTGAATAATAAATTATTGGGGGTTACATTTAGTGCCGGGAAGAAATAACCTGCAAACTTGGCAAATGCCACACCCACAGCGGCAATCGTACCTGTTTGTATCACAGCAAAAAAAGACCAGCCATACAGAAACCCTGTAAGCGGGTTGTACGCTTCTTTCAGATACACATACTGTCCGCCTGCTTTAGGGAACATACCACTCAGCTCACCATAACTTACAGCAGCAGTGATGGTCATGATACCTGTTATTACCCATGCGGCAATCAACCATCCTGCACTACCCAGATTCCTTGTAGCATCAGCACTCACAATAAAAATACCGGAGCCTATCATGGAACCTATTACAAGTAAGGTCCCATCCATCAAAGTGAGAGAACGGTGAAAATGAGATTTATTTTCCAAAGGGTGCGATTTTCAGAAAAATACTACTTTTTCTGCTCTGCTCCTCCATTGTTTTTATAACGGTCGTTCAGCATTTTCAACACATCGCCTGTAACATCAAGTGACTTGTTAGCATACAATATTTGCCCCGAACGCATATAAGAGAGTATGTAATCGTATTTTTTATCCTGGTTAAATTCCGCTATTACTCTGTCCAATTCTGCTTGCAATTGTTTGGTAAAATCTTCCTGAGCTTTCATCAGCTGACTGTTCAGAGCTTCTTCTCTTGCTTTAAAACTCTGTTGCATTTGTCCCAGCCTTTTTTCAGTGGCTTGCGCTTCAGGCTGAGATATAGTACCTGCCTGCACTTTTCTTTGATATGCAGCTACATCGTTCTGAAACTGCTGTGCACTTTTATCCAATTCCGCTTTCATTGCGGCTTGGTTAGTTTCAAACTTAATTTTCTCGTTTTTCAGGTATTCATAATTATTTTCCAGCGAATCTATGTTCACATAAGCTATCTTACCTGTGCTGGCAAATCCTTCGGAAGCCGGTGACGTTGCAGAAGCAGTGCTATGGCTTTCTTTTTTGCCCGACATGTTCATTGTAAAGAGGACAATAACACCGGCCAGTGCCAGTATGCTGAATACAGTTGAGAGGTTTTTCATTGTATACTATAAAATTACGTTGCAGCAAAAGTAATATCTATTACCTAAGCTTGTATGCAAACGGTTTCTTAAATCTGTCTGAAAAATGTTATAAATAATAAAAAAGCTATCCCGCCAATTGGCGGGATAGCTTTCTGTACAATTATTATAATGCTGTTACTCTAATTTGAATGTCACACGTTGGTTGTAGTAAACCTTAACTGGGCGTCCGTTTTGTTTACCAGGGTGCCACTTAGGCATACCGGATACTACGCGCAGTGCTTCTTCTTCGCAACCGCCGCCCAACCTACGTGAGCCTACTACTTTCGCATCTGTGATATTACCATCTTCATTCACTACGAATTGTATGGTAACGTTACCTTCAATGTTATTGTCCTTCGCAGCCGGAGGATAATTCATTGTTTTAGACAAATAAGCCAATACATCATAGCCAGGTTCAGGCATTTGTTCCACAAATTTGAAAACCTCTGCAGCAGGTGCTTCTACAACACCGGTACTCGGCTTGTCTACCAAACCTGCATCTATCGCATCAGGATTACCTTCCTGGGTTTTTACACCCGAGTTGGTAATTTCCTTTTGTTCTGGTGGCTTTTCATCTTCTTTCACCTCTTCATCCTTCTTAATTACCGGTGGTGTAAACTTTACAGTCGGTTTCACCGGAGGTGGCGGAGGTGGCGGAGGTGGTGGAGGTGGTTTGTTCGGGTCAATTGGTGGTGGTTCTACCAGCGTCACTTCTTTCATCATGGCAACCGGTTTCTTTTTGTTCATATCGCTCAACGCGTTAGCAACAAAAGAACCTGCAATGACCAACACCACAACCCCTGTAACAACAATACCCGCATTACGCATGCGCATTGGATACTTTTTGCGCAACTCGTAACCACCGTAAGCCTTGTTACGGCCGTCAAACAGGATATCGAGATAATCGCTGTTGAGTATTTTATTAATATCCATTTTTAATAATTCCTTTTAATAATTAGATGCAATCAGGTTGATTTTCCATAATTCCAAACTATTGTCCGGCATTAGCCTGTTCTGTAGCAGCAATAAATTCCTGGTCTACAGGGCTGATGTCCAGTATAGCATATACCCTTACATCGTTAATGCTCATCTCATCCAGTATACCTACCAGGTCTTCATAAGTGCTGGTGCTGTCAGGTTTTATCATAATAGCAGTTTGGTCTTTAGCTGTCAATTGTCCTGAACGCCTCAAATCTTCAACCATTTTCTTTTTAGCTATTATCGCATCCCTGATACCGTCTTTTGCCTTGAAGTAAGTAACCTTTAATTCAGGTGGCTTAGTAGGGTCATCGCCTATACCTTCATAATAATAGATGCGATGGTTTTTGCTCAGCAAAATTGTCATTGCCGTACTACTCTTAATCTTTGTCTGATCTTCTTCCTTTAATTGATCATCCTTGTAAGGCATGTTGATTTGCATCGTCTTTGGCCTTGACAAAGTAGTCGTAAACATGAAGAAGGTAATGAGCAGGAAACCCAAATCCACCATCGGCGTAAGGTCTACGCGCGTTGATAATTTTTTACCTTTTTTGACCCCGGGCCCTTTCTTATGCCCCCCGCCGGACGAGGTATCCAATTCAGCCATGGAATATCTTTTATCTAGTTAACTAAATTTATTTCTTAATGCTTTGCTCCGCCCTGCTGCAAATCGAATGCGGCAGTACCCGGAGGCACAGCTTTCAGCCCCGTTATCAGGTTGAATTTGAATATCTTCCAACCTTCAAGCGTACTGATAATTTTCTTGATCTCAGGATACGTAGCCGCACCGTCTGCCTTAATACAAATACGTAAATAAGGATTGGTGTTACGTGCGCTTCTTATCCATGCAGCCAGTTCGTTGTTTTCATTTTCAACAGATGTATCTGCAGGAATACCCGGAGAGGAGTTATTGAATTCTTTTTGCTGTTCAGGGTCAGCGTTCAGGTACGATTTTAATTGATTGAACGGAACACCCACTGATGAACCAATCGCGAATGCCGATTTTTCTGCAGCTGTCAATCCCAGTTTCTTATACTCATCTACATAATCAATAAGCGCCAGGCGTTTATTCTTATTATCGATAGAGAAGAAAATACGTCCCTTAGGGTCTACCGTTATCAACATGATAGACGTATCGGGCAATGGAATCTCAGATATAGAAGACGGTGTCCTTACGGTTACCGGTTCATCAGGTTTAAATTTTGTAGCCAGCATAAAGAACGTCAGTAGCAGGAAAGCTACGTCACACATCGCCGTCATATCAACGGTTGTGCTCTTACGTGGTATTTTTACTTTTGGCATTTTTAATTTTTTTCTATTGCTATTAACTTTTAAGACTCAATCCTTCCTGTTTTCCATAAAAACAGGTTGGGTTTATTATTTGTAGTTAGTAGCAAAGCTTTGTGTCAAAGTAAAACCGCTCTCGTCAATGCTATAAGTTACACCATCAATCAACGTAGTGAAGAAGTTATAACAAACGATAGCTAAGAATGAAGTACCGATACCCAACGCTGTATTGATAAGCGCTTCAGAGATACCAGACGCCAAAGCAGCAGCATCAGGAGCACCGGCAGTTGCCATTGCAGAGAATGAACGTATCATACCCAATACCGTACCGAAAAGACCTAACAAAGTAGCTACCGATGCAATAGTTGACAAGAACACCAGGTTCTTTTCAAGCATAGGCAGTTCCAGTGCAGTGGCTTCTTCTATTTCTTTTTGTATGCTCAATACTTTTTGATCAGTATCCATATCATGATTGGTAGTCATTTCACGATACTTAACAAGACCGGCACGCATTACGTTACCTACGCTACCTGCTTGTTTATCACATTCTGCCAATGCAGCATCCAGGTTTTTGTTAGCCAGGTGATATTGCACTTTACGTACAAACTCACCGCCTGCTATTTTACCTTTTGCTTTTACAACAGTCATGGCACGTTCTACCACAAAGCTGATAAGTGTTAATGTAGTACCCATCAGGATAGGCACAACCCAACCACCTGAGTACATAGTACCCATAAAGTTGGATGGTTTATGTTTTTCTGCGTCAGAAAAATTGCTTGCCTGTCCAAACAGGAAGTGGAACACTAATTCTGCCAATGTGATACATGCTACTACGATGATTAGGTTAATCATGAAGTTGCTTGAATTTTTTGGCGTCCCTGCTTGTGATGATTTTGCTGCGGCTGTTTTAACGTCTGCCATAATGCGAATTTTTATTAGTTTTTACGTTTTAATTTAAAATTTATATTAATACATCGGGTGTGGCTGCAAAGATAGAGGTACACCCGAAATAATCAACTTTGACTTTCATTTTTTCTCACAAACTTAATAGTCCTTACAAACCCATGACACACAACGTTTTCCACCATTCCGACTATAAAATTGATAAACGAAAGGATGGACAAGATATTGCATTTTTAAATGAAACGCCAATAGCCGTCCTTCATTTTAACATTTATGTAATCTTAGCCCATATTATTAAATATTATACCTCCTGAAAACTATTTCAGCTCTCAACTATACTCCCTATTTTGGTACGATGGAAAAGAGCCAAAAAAAACTGCATCGTGCGTGGGCCATGTACGATTGGGCTAATTCTGCCTATAACCTGGTTATTACATCCACCATTTTTCCGGCATATTATATGGCTGTTACCAGTGTAAAAGATGCTCAGGACCAAGTCATTAACGATAAAGTGCAATTCTTAGGGCATACATTCAAAAACGGTGCACTGTTCGATTACTGTATGGCCAGCGCCTACCTGCTCATAGCCATATTATCGCCCATACTGTCTTCCATTGCAGATTATAAAGGCAACAAGAAAAACTTTATGCAGATGTTTTGCATCATAGGCTCTGTGGCTTGTTGCGGCTTGTTCTTTTTCAAAAGAGATAATCTGTCATGGGGATTGCTCTGCTCCACTATTGCAGCTATTGGCTATTGCGGCAGCCTCGTTTTTTACAATGCCTTCCTGCCAGAAATAGCTGTAGAGAAAGACCGCGATAAAGTAAGTGCACAGGGCTTTGCTTATGGGTACATCGGTAGTGTGTTATTACAGATCATCTGCCTCATTTTTGTACTCAACGAAAAGTTGTTTGATGATGGTACTTTCCCGGCAAGGTTATCGTTTTTATTGGTAGGTGTATGGTGGTTTGCATTCGGCCTGATACCCTATCTGAAACTACCCAAAGGAAAGCCACTCGAACAACACTCAGAACACAATATTTTCTCCAACGGGTTTCATGAACTGAATAAAGTATGGAAGCAGATGCAGCATTTACCTGTATTGCGCCGCTACCTTTTAGCCTTCTTTTTATACAGCATGGGCGTGCAAACAGTTATGCTGGCTGCTACCATATTCGGCAGCTCGCAAATCAGAAAAGCAGATGGACATTTATTAGGTATGCAGGAACTCATTACTACTATACTCATCATTCAGTTAGTAGCGGTGGCAGGCGCCTACCTGATGGCAAAACTTTCTGAAAAATTCGGCAATCTCAAAGTGTTGATTTTTGTAGTGTTTATCTGGATATGTATTTGCATAGCCGCATACTTTACTTACAGCGATGTACAGTTTTACATTCTTGCTGCTGTAGTAGGTTTAGTAATGGGTGGCATACAATCGTTAAGCCGTTCTACATACAGTAAATTGATGCCCGAAACCAAAGACACAACATCGTTCTTTAGCTTTTATGATGTGACAGAAAAGGTCGCTATTGTTATCGGTATGTTCTCTTTCGGTTTTATAGAAGAAGCAACCGGCGATATGCGCAACTCCATACTGATGCTGATAGGCTTTTTTGTCACTGGCATCATCATGTTGTACCTTGCAATTGCAAAAGCAAAAAAAGAACAACTTAAATCAAGCGTAGTTTAGAATGAAACGCCAGTTCCATCTGGCAATTAAAAAAGACATAATTATCAGATGAACTTATATAGTGTAAATGCGGGCTATTTCAAATTAGACGGAGGTGCCATGCACGGCGTAGTGCCCAAAAGTATGTGGAACAAGGTGAACCCTGCAGATGATAATAATATGTGCAGTTGGGCAATGCGTTGTTTACTGATAGATACCGGCGATAGAAAAATATTGATTGACAATGGCATGGGCGATAAACAGGATGCCAAATTCTTTGGTTTCTATTATCCGCATGGAGAAGATACACTCGAAAAATCACTTGCTAAACACGGTTTTAGCTTTGCAGATATAACAGATGTATTTCTCACGCACCTGCACTTCGACCATTGTGGTGGTAGCATCAAGCGAGATGGTGACAAATTGGTACCCACATTCCCGAATGCAACCTATTGGAGCAACAAAGCCCATTGGGACAGTGCTACGCATCCAAACGAACGTGAGCGTGCATCGTTCCTGAAAGAAAACATTTTACCCATACAGGAAAGCGGCAAACTGAAATGGGTGGAAGTAGCTGATGGCGAAGAATGGTTGCCCGGCATACGCATACGTTATGTACAAGGCCATACCGATAACATGATGTTGCCACAGATTGATTATAACGGTCAGACCATTCTTTTCTGTGCCGACCTGTTCCCTAGCGCTGCACATATATCTATGCCCTGGGTAATGGCTTATGACATGCGCCCGCTGGATACACTCAAAGAAAAACACATCATCCTCGATGCTGCTATAAAAAATAACTGGTGGCTCTTCTTCGAGCACGATGCAAAAATCGAATGCTGCTCATTGATTAGCGATAATGGCAGGGTGAGAATGGGAGAGGTGAAAACGGTATGACAGCATGCCTATTCTTGGAAATGTTATAGCATGTCATTACAAATGGCATAAGGAAATTGGTAATAAAGCTGTATACACTGCAACTCTTACGTCAGTAACAAGTAATATTTTCTGCACATTCATTTACATTTTTGGTTTCATAAAATGGTTATTAAATATTGACACAACAATAACTGATAAAGACATATTACTATTATTGAAAGTGATAGTTATAATCGTTTGTATATTAGCGACATACTTTTTTGCCAAAAAATATAATGAGAAAAAAAATAGACCAAATCGTTAGGCATTTCAATACCAAACAGAAGTCTGCAAGATTTTTATGGGGACTTTTCTCATTTTTATATGCAATTTCTCCGATTTTTATATTCCCAATGTTATTCAGCAAATAACCTCCCAACCTTTATTGCATTACCAAATAAACAAACCAACGATTTAAATCCCTAAATCCAGTTAATCCCGGTTCAAATTATCCACATATATATGGATTATCCACATTAGCAAAGCATTGTAATTGATGTCATAGTAATATTCACCTGAAAATGCCGTAGCTTGTACTCACTAAATACCAAAACGTATGGATACTTCAAAAATGATTAAAGCGTACTGCCTGAAAACCAAAGAAAAAAACGTTCCTATGCAGGATGCAGTAATTACTAAAACTGCCCGCGGCGGTTATATGGCCAGCGGACACGATGGCAAAGGCAATAAAATGGCTGCCATCCTTAATGAAGCAAAAGCATTACAAGCTATCAAAGACGGGGTAGCTAAAAAAGGTTTCTAACTAGCCCCTCGTAAATCATATCTCCCATACTGCAGTTTAGTGCTGCGGTATGGGTATTTTTTTGTTCGTTTATGACAATTGCATGACAATCATTTACATCATTTAATACGTATTTAACCCTGTGCCAAGCTACCTTTGCGCCTCAATTGTCATAGGATGAAGATTTTTCGTGTTGTTTTCCCATTATTAAGTTTTTCCATACTTACTACCTCTGTAAATGCTCAAAAACAGAAATACGAGCATCAAAACCAATCCAGCAGCATCACCTATCCCGAAGAAAAACATTTCAAAAACGTACAGCAATTAACCTTCGGCGGCGATAATGCCGAAGCTTATTTCGGATTCGATAGCAAAACCATCGTTTTCCAGCGCACTAACCCTAAAGAGGGCCTCATGTGCGACCAGATATATTATGGCAAGCTGCCTAAAACACTCAATGATAAATTTGACTACAAACTCGTTAGCACAGGCAAAGGGCGTACTACTTGTTCTTACCTGATGCCTGATGGCAAACATGTTATCTACGCATCTACACACCTCAATGCAGATACTTGCCCACCGGTACCGGACAGAAAAGTGTTGAAGAAATATGTTTGGCCTATTTACAACAGCTTCGACATTTTTGTGGCAGACCTGAATGGCAAGATTATAAAGCAATTGACGAATACAGAAGGTTATGATGCAGAAGCAACTATATCACCTAAAGGCGACAAAATAATATTCACTTCTACCCGCAATGGCGACCTTGATTTATACACCATGAACATCGACGGCACTAACGTAAAACAAATCACACATGAATTGGGTTATGACGGCGGTGCTTGGTTTTCACCAGATGGAAAGAAAATCGTTTGGCGGGCATCTCGTCCTAAAACTGAAGAAGAAATAAAAGAATACAAATACCTGATGGCTCAAGGCCTTGTAGCCCCTACAAGCATGGAAGTATACGTAGCTGATGTTGATGGAAGCAATGTGCAACAGGTTACAAACCTGGGCAAAGCCAACTGGGCTCCTAACTTCACGCCCGATGGCAAGCATATCATTTTTGCTTCAAATCATGAATATGCTCGTGGGTTTCCATTCAATCTTTATATTGTAAATATGGACGGAACAGGCTTGGAAAAAATATCGCATGATGGTGGTTTCGATGCCTTCCCGATGTTCTCTCCTGATGGCAAAAAATTCATCTTCGCCTCTAACCGCAATAATGGTGGTACACACGATACCAACCTGTTTATTTGCGATTGGATAAAGTAATCAGATTATAAATTTTGAACTAAGCACGTAACTTTAACTCATGTTGCGTGCTTTTTTATTTGTAGGCCTCGGTGGTGCTGTCGGTAGCATGGCGCGTTATGTGGTTAGCCTTGTGGTGAACAAAATGTATTCTCAAGCATTCCCGTTAGCTACTTTCCTCATCAACATTGCCGGTTGCTTTCTCATTGGGCTGTTGTTTGGTATAGCTCAAAAGAACAACACATTGCAATCTGATAGCTGGCTGATACTGGCCACAGGCTTTTGTGGCGGGTTCACCACATTTTCGGCCTTTGCACTCGAAAACAATGTATTGCTTAAGGACGGGCTTAGTGTCACATCACTGCTGTATACTATTGCAAGTGTGGTAATAGGCATATTGCTCTGCAGATTAGGTATTTCCTTAACCAACATATAATTAAACCTGCTAATCAGTTAATCAGGTTAATCTGAGGTTTAATTGTTAATTTAGCACCGCGTAAAACGGGATTTTTCCATGATTGAAATAAAAGTACCTGCAGTAGGCGAATCTATTAGTGAAGTTACCCTTGTGAAATGGCTGAAGAAAGATGGTGAATGGGTAGAACGTGATGAAGTATTGTGCGAGATGGAGTCTGAAAAAGCAACTTTCGAACTCAATGCCGAACAAGCCGGTATATTCCACCCTGTAGCTACCGATGGTGCTACATTGGCTATTGGAGATTTGGCTTGCAAAATAGACGAAACTGCTAAACGCCCTGAAGGTGCTGCTGCACCTAAGGCAGCTGAAGCACCTGCTCCTAAAAAAGAAGAACCTAAAAAAGCAGAGGCTCCAAAACCTGCTGCTCCTGTTGCAGATGTAAAAGCTACACCTGTTGCCCAAGCTATCATGGCCGATAAACAAGTGAAAGCTGCAGATGTAAAAGGTAGTGGTCCGCAGGGACGCATCCTGAAACATGATGTACTGGAAGCACTCGCAAGCCCCGGCAAGAAAGGTGGTGCAGATGCTTTCAGCCGCAATGAGAAACGCGAAAAAATGAGCAACCTCCGCAAAACGGTCTCACGCCGTTTGGTGGAAGCTAAAAATACTACTGCGATGCTCACCACTTTCAACGAAGTGGACATGACCAACATCATGGAGATTCGCAAAGCATACAAAGACAAGTTCAAAGAAACACATGGTGTAAACCTTGGCTTCATGTCTTTCTTTACCAAAGCATGTTGCTATGCACTGGCAGAATGGCCTGCAGTGAATGCCTATATCGATGGTGAAGAAATTGTATACCATCAATATGCAGACATCTCTATCGCCGTATCAGCCCCTAAAGGATTGGTAGTGCCCGTTATCCGTAATGCCGAAAGCATGAGCATGGCAGAGATAGAAGCCAAAGTAATGGAACTGGCAGGCAAAGCGCGCGATAATAAATTGAGCATCGAAGAAATGACGGGTGGTACATTCACTATTACCAATGGTGGTGTATTCGGTTCATTGATGTCTACGCCTATTATCAATATTCCACAATCGGCTATCCTCGGTATGCACAAAATACAGGAGCGCCCGATGGTAGTGAACGGCAAAATAGAAGCACGCCCTATGATGTACCTGGCACTCAGCTACGACCACCGCATCATCGATGGCCGCGAATCTGTTAGCTTCCTGGTTCGTGTAAAAGAACTACTCGAAAATCCTGAATTGCTTTTAATAGGACAAAGCCCCGTAAAAGCATTATTAGGCGTTTAACTGCTTTATAAAAACACACAATAAACAAAGCCACTCAATGAGTGGCTTTTGTCATATTATGACACTCAGCTGATACTACCATGACACTAAATGACATCTCTGTAATACTCGTGTCATTTTCTTCTTAATAATACCTAATCACCTTTTTTAGTATTCGCTTTTCATGTCTATTTGAAAACAAATAATCAAAAAAAATGAAAAGACTCTTACCTCTTTGTCTAATGATTGCTTCGGGTGTCAATACCATTGCAGCACCACTTACAAAATCTGCAACATCGTTACACATCAGTATGTATAACGTTATTTTGCAAAAACAAGCGCAAACCACAGCACACAATAAAACTACAGGAACGCTTAAGCGTCTCGTGGCTAATTCTTATACTAACAATGGTGTATTAACCGATACTAACCACTATTACTATTCTGCCGGCAGGGGTTCAACTCATACTGATGTCACAAGCTATTACGACGAATTTTACATTACAGCCATCAATCCGGTTCATAATATCTTGTGCGATTCATCTACCAACTCGCATTTATATTCGGGACAGTGGTATCAAACGGCTTCTCGTGCATATACATATGATGCGAACAACAACATATTGCAATTAATATCACATTCGTACTCAACGTATAGTTTACATACACCTACTTATAATGCCAACAATAAATTTGAAACAATATCTATGGCAGACTCTGCTGCCGTACCCAAAGTACCAACTGCGAGGATGCATATTTTTTATGACGGCCAAAACAGGCGCATTATGGATAGTAGCTACTACGTAAAAACTAATAAGCCCTACGCTAAAAGAGTGTTTACATACGATGCTAATGGCAATCAACTGCAATTCAATTCTTATGAATACAGCACAGGTACATGGCAACTTACATACCGCAATACCAACACTTACGATGGCAGCAACAGGCTTATTACTTCAGTAGCAGAACTCGATTTCGGCCAGGGCATGGGGTTAGAGTTTATCAATAAAGACAGTTTTGCATATACAGGTGCTGCTATGAATCCCTATTACCATATCGACTACTCATGGGATGCAACAAATACAGTATGGGAACCTAATGAAATATTATTGAACCATTACAACACAGCAAGTTTATTAGACACTTATTATATCGTACGTTATACCACACAATGGGATACTATAGAACGTGATGTACATACCTATGACAGTAATAATTTGCTAATCTACTCCAACGGATATAACTATCTGGGCAATGGCTCATTCAGCACAACACCCTACGACCAAACCGTCCAATATTACGAAGATTATTTTCCTGCTTCAGTAAACACAACAACCACACTTGCAGGTATAGTTATCTATCCCAACCCTGCAAAAGAACAATTGAATATCAGTATTCAAAACAACAACCCATACAATATATCTATAGTAAATATGGCAGGACAATTACAATACACCATATCCGGCTGTACAGAAAACACACAGCGCATTAATACATCCGGATTAGCAAGGGGCAGTTATATCATCCAAATAACAGATAATGCTGGGAAACCGCTTGCGCAGAAACAATTTATTAAAGATTAATACACCCCCTTGCAACATACACAACAAAGCCGCTCAATGAGCGGCTTTGCATTTCAATATAGTTAGCAAATTACCCTACCATTTCTTTTGCATTGGCAAACTCCAACGCTTTATTCACCAGGTTTTTAGACCCTATATAAATAGGCACACGTTGATGCAATTCTGTCGGCACTACATCCAGCACATTTTGAATACCGGTGCTGCCTATACCACCTGCAGCTTCTACCAGGAAAGTCATTGGGTTGCACTCATATTGCAAGCGCAACTTACCATTGACATTGCTTTTATCGGCAGGATACAAAAAGATACCACCTTTTATAAGAGTACGGTGTAAATCTGCTACCATGCTGCCTATATAACGGTGTCCGTACGGACGGCCTTCTTCTTTATTGCTTTCCATACAATAGTTCAGGAAGTTCTTAGTGCCGTCATGAAATTTTACCGTATTGCCCTGGTTGATAGAATATATCTTTCCTTTTTCAGGGCATTTCATGTTCGGATGGCTGAGGCAGAACTCACCTATAGATGGTTCAAGCGTAAAACCATTAACACTTAGTTTAGTAGCATATACCATCATGGTGCTGCTGCCATATATTACATAACCTGCCGCCATCAGTTTGTTGCCCGGTTGCAGAAAATCTTCTTTAGTACAAGGTTTACCCAATTCACTTACCCTGCGATAGATAGAGAATATTGTACCGATAGGTGCGTTCACATCTATATTAGATGAACCATCCAACGGGTCAAACAGTACCACATATTTTGAATGAACCGAATACTCATCATCAAAAGCCACAAAATCATCATTCTCTTCAGATGCTATACCCGCACAATCAGCACTGTTTCTTAAGACATTAATAAGTGTTTCATCGGCATAGATATCCAGCTTCATTTGCTCTTCGCCCTGCACATTGGTAGCACCATGCTTACCCAATATATCTACAAGTCCGGCTTTCAATACTTGCTTATTGATGAGCTTGCATGCCAGCCCGATATCCCTTAATAAAGCCGACAGCTCACCTGTAGCCTGAGGAAATTGTCTTGTCTCCTGGATGGTAAACTCATCCAGCGTCATTAGTTTCTTCGGATTCATAACACAAAGATAAAATCTGTTGCGCCTACCCCAAAGGAGTTAGGCATATTTATTATCATATTGCATTTTAAACAATCTCCGCCAAAGGCTGGCTTACATGCCTATACTATAACTTTACACTATGGATAATGAACATGTCATACTATTCGATGGGGTGTGCAACCTCTGCAATGGATTGGTCCAGTTCATTATCAAGCGCGACCCTCAAAAAAAGTTTTCTTTTGCCTCTCTGCAATCCATGTATGCACAACAATTATTGCAGAAATATCATGCCGGTGATAATATTGATTCTATCGTTTATATAAAGCATGAGAAATATTATACCCGCTCACGGGCTGCCCTCGAAATTTGCAGAGATATGCGCCGATTATGGCCGTTGTTATATGCATGTATTATCATTCCTCCTTTTATCAGAGATGCTGTTTATGACCTCGTAGCACGCAAGCGTTATCAACTATTCGGACAAAGAAACGAATGCATGATTCCGTCTGCAGAAACAAAAGACCGCTTTATCGGTTAACTACCGGGCTTTTTTTATTTTTGCATCTCTTCTTACGCAATGAGGTACATCTGGCAGCACATTGAGCAAATTATTAAAGAATACAAAGGCAACACACCCTTAGCTATTTACCTGAAAAACTACTTCAGACAACATCCTATTTTAGGCAGTAGAGACAGGAAGACACTAAGCGAAATGGCTTACTCATGGTATCGATGCTCAAAAGGCATGAATGAAACACTGAGCTTCGAGACCAAAATGCAATGCTGTCTGTTCCTTACAGGCAATAACTCCAAATTGATATCACCCTTCATTCCGCAGGAATGGGGTTACAATGAAAACTTATCGCGCAACGAAAAACTGAATATCCTCAATAGCCAAAACAAGCCGGGTATTGTACCCGGAAACAATATCCATACAAACAATACCGTATTCAGGTTGCAACACATTTTCGATGCGGATGTGCAGATGTCTATGAAATTGGACAAATATGATTGGATGCAAAGCATGCTTACACAACCCGATCTGTTTATCCGTGTACGCAGTCATAAAAAAGAAATAATCGAAGCCCTCACCAACGAGAATATCACTTTCAAATGGATTAATGATACTTGCCTGGCCCTACCCAATGGCACAAGCCTCGAAAAATGTTTGAAACCATCATGGTATGTCATTCAGGATTTATCCTCTCAAACAACTGGCAACTTCTTCAAGCCCGTTGATGGAGACGTATGGTGGGATTGTTGTTCAGGCGCAGGGGGAAAATCATTATTATTAAAGGATATCAACCCGTCAGTCAAACTCGTTGTATCAGACATCCGCGAATCTATCATCTCCAACCTCAGGGAGCGGTTCAAACAATATCACCTTGAGTTGCCTTCAAGTTATATTCTGGACGCAGGCGACAAATACGAACTCAGTAACAAAATGGGGCATAACCGCTTCAACAATATTATTTGTGATGTGCCATGCAGCGGGTCGGGTACGTGGGGGCGCACTCCCGAACAAATGTATTTCTTCAACCCCCATAGTATTAGCGAGTATGCATTGCAGCAAAAGGAAATTGCCTGCAATGCGGCAGCATACTTGCTACCCGGCGGCACTATGTACTATATCACCTGTTCTGTGTTTGCAGCCGAAAACGAAAATGTAGTTGAGCACCTTTTATCCAAGCGTAGCTTCACATTAGAACATAAGGAACTCATTACAGGCATCAACAACAAAGCCGACTCTTTATTCATTGCGGTACTGAAGCGAGAGGAACCTACAGCTTTAAAATCCTGATGGTGGCACTTGCAGTAGCTGTTACAGCTTTCAGGTAATAGGTGCCGCGCGGCAATTCCGGAATATCAAAAACAACGTGTTGCATTCCTCTTACAAGTTGTTGACTATTGCTAAATATTATCCGTCCGGCAACATCTGTTATACTAAATTCCGCAGTCCCTGTTTCCTGCATATCAATATATACTTCAGGAGCTTTATCAAATGGGTTCGGCACTGCAATCAACCACTGATTGGCATCTGCTTTTTTAGAAACATCATTTATACCCATTATAGTTGATGCTACATAAAAATCAGGTACCCCATAACCCAACTGTTTAGTAGGTGTATTGTATACATGCGCACTCTTGTTTATTGCATTGCGCAATGCAGAAGGTTTTACATTACCGCTGGCCTGCCACAGGCATGCTGCCCAACCTGCCAATTGTGGTGTAGAATAGGATGTACCATTCCCAGCGAAAGAAGATGCTGTGCCCAGCATGATAGTTGCATAATCACCCAACAGGCATACATCAGGTTTTATTCTGTTTGCAGAGTTAGGGCCATAGCCCGAATTACTTGCAGGTGTTTTGGTCATATCTACAGAGCCCACAGTCAGGGCGCTATCCGCATCCCCCGGTGTCAGTATCCAGCTCCACGGCACACCACCTCCTTCATTACCTGCAGTGATAACAAACAACATACCTTTTGAGGTAGCCATGTTAGCACCTTTGGCAGCTATGGTAGTCTTACCATCTATCTCTGCATACGTTAGGGAAAACACAGTAGGGGCATTAAATACGTTATAGCCTAATGATGAACTGATAACATCAGCACCCAGGCTGTCAGCTCGTTCGGTTGCTGCTACCATATTATCCATCTCTACTGGTTGGTCGCCCGGAGAACACTCTGTTAGATACAATGCATATTGCGCTAATGGTGCGCTGCCCACATAAGTTGATGGTATATATCCTGCAATGGTCGATAAGCAACCTGTTCCATGCGAACCGTGTGTAAACACATTAGTGGTAGCGTAAGAAAAATCGTATTTATCAACCAGTCTGCCTGAAGTCATCATGCTGTCAAATGCAGGCCCTGTGTTCACATCCTGAAACCCTTCATCCATTACGGCTATCAGTTTGCCTTGCCCTTTATATCCCCTGTCGTGCAGGTACTGCCCGTTGACGAGGTCTGTTTGATTGAATGACCCACCGTAATATGCAGAGCCAGGTCCGGTAGTTTTGGGTTGACCCGTAATCGGCGTAACACTTTCACGCTGCCATTTATCTTGTGTAGTTTTATGCAAGCCTGCAGGATAATAACCTATGTACTGTATGTTATTAATGTAGTATTTACCCGAAAGCAATGTAATCTTTGACGAATCTGTAAGCAGTATCACCACGTCATTCATCCATCTTGACGTTACATGAAATTTGCCACCCGTGGTGGTCAATATATCATTAATGTATGTTGGTGAAACAGGCTGATCTGTCGTATCTATACTGATACCCTGATTGCTGCGCCTGTCTATTGCACGCTGAGATAAAAATGCAAGAGGATTGCTTAATGGCGGTGACCCAACTTTATCGATAAGGCTTATCCTGAATACATACTGAGGCTGCGCATAGAGGTATGCGGGCAATAATATCAATGCACAAATACACAGGATTACTTTAGGGTATTTCATCTACCCAAAGTTACTTAGTTATGGTCAACAGCGCGCATCACAACACCGTCACCTTTCAGGCAGCGGGTTTCTTTGTTGTTGATGTCCATGTTAGAAGTAGAATTAGGATCGTATGTCCAGCGATAGTATTCCCTGTACACCATACCTATACCTTTTGCAAATACCTCTTCGCCAAAAGTCCTTACAGCAGCATCTTTCGGCTGAGGATAAGGGTCATTCACCGTTTGGTCTATAGCTAAAACTGTAACTGTATTATCATAAGTAACATCGCCATTTCCGAATGGAAGACCTACGTTGATATAACGATAATTCCAACCTTTAAAATATGTCAGGTCAGCGTCATTTGTATTAATGTAAGCATTGCCATCCCATACACGGTCTTGAGCGATAGGATAAACCATCTTAATGAATCTCAGGTCAGAATAGGCCAATTCCAGTTCTTGTCCTGTATTAGTAGCATACATTACATATTGCAATGTCCACAGGTCCGTAGCTTTTTTACGAATGCTCACTTCCATACGCATAGATGGCCTGTTCTGACCATCGGTGAAAGTATCTACCACCCTCCACATCATTTGGTAATGGCGCACCACTTTTACGCAGTTCGTATCATCCCAAATAGTAGAGTCAACATTGTATATCACGTATTTACCCAACTGTAGCGGAAAATAATCCTGATTTTCAGGAACAGGCACTTGCTTATCCGCTTTTTTACAAGACGGGATAGCAAAAATCAATACAACTGCCAGCAGTAAGAAAGGTAAAGTCTTATTATTCATATCAGTTTTCGGCTGCTTATTAGCGTAAATATAACTAAAGAATTGAAAAATTAATATTTTCCTGCCACTCTTGCAAGAAACTGCCTTCTCATTGGTTTCACATGACATTAAAAGCCCATTAATAACTATTAATTCTAATATTAAAACCCTAATTTCATACTTCAACCCGTATGTATGAAACCTGCCATTACCTATAGATTAATTGTATTACTCCTGCTTTCTCTTTTTGCCGGAAATGCAAATGGACAGAATATGGTACCCAATGGAGATTTTGAGTATTACACTACTTGTCCCACAGCTACAACTCAAATTACACGTTGTGTAGGATGGCAAAAATACCACGTAGGGACTCCTGATTACTTTAATTTATGTGGTACATCTTCAGTGGGAGTACCTAGTAATATGTATGGATACCATTATGCAGCCAGTGGGAATGGGTATGTAGGTTTTGCAACATACAATTATCCAGATACTATTTATGTAGATAGCTGTTATAAGGAATTTATCGCTAGAGATATTATACCCATGACCATTGGTAAGCTTTACGAGGTGTCTGTTTCAGTTTCTTTGGCGAGTCTATCCGCATATTCTACAAATGATTTAGGTGTATGGTTTTACGATGTTGGTATTCCTATACTAAGCGTTTTACAAATGCACTTACCAGTTACACCCCAAGTATCATATACCAGTTATGGCGCAGTAACAAATACAACAGGATGGGTTAGACTTTCTGAAACTTTTGTCGCAGACTCTACGTATGATAATATAGTAATTGGTGGTTTTGGAAATCATACAACTACTTATGCAAATACAACGGGTATCAGTGGCTGGAATACAGCATATTATTATGTAGATTCTGTTGTTGTAAAAGAGGCTACTGGCGTTGGTATAAATTATACAGACAGTATACTTTGTATCGGAGATACAATACACGTACCTTATACGGTATATGTAGGGGGTACGCCATTTAATTCCGGCAATAAATTTATACTACAATTATCTAATACAAGTGGGAGCTTCTCTACACCGATAGTTTTAGATTCAGTAACTTCAACCACTTCTGGTGCAATAACAGCGGTTATTCCAACAAGTATTATTCCAGGTGCAGGGTACCGCATTAGAGTGATTTCAACATCTCCAGGATATGTATCTAAAGACAATCGAAAAAATATTGCAATAGCTACACACCCGGCCAGTGTTTCAGCTTCAGCATTAGCCACAATATTATGCTCAAGAGATTCATTACAACTATATGGCTCAAGCACTACAAGCAATGTAAGTTATATGTGGTCAGGGCCTTCTTCTTACACCAGCACTGCACAAAACCCTATTATTTATAATGCTGCTACATCAGCATCAGGTAAATATCTACTTACAGTTTCAAACTACGGTTGTAAAACAAAAGATAGTGTAACCATTACTGTTAATCCTTCACCCAATGTTATCACTGCATCATACAACTCCCCGCTTTGTGAGCCTGATACAATAAAATTATTTTCTACTAACAGCAGTTCAGGTGTTACATGGGGTTGGACAGGACCAAGTAGCTACACAGCATCTTTACAAAACCCGATCCGACCAGCTTCATCATCTTCCATGGCAGGCAAATATTATGTTACTGCTACTGCATCTAATGGCTGCAAAGCAAAAGATAGTGTTGATGTAACAGTAAAACCACTACCTGCTAATTTTTCTGCCACCACTAATGCTCCTGTTTGTCAAAATAGTACAGTCAATCTATATGGTAATACAACCAGCAGTGGTGTCACATTTAGTTGGAGTGGTCCTTCATTTAGTTCT
>JAFDXK010000005.1 GCA_018267965.1 Bacteroidota bacterium
AGTCTTAGTTGACTTAACAAAATGGTTTCTGAAAATAGTTTTCCACAACTTTCAGCTACCTGTTTTTACGATAACTTTTATACCAGATTTCCTCTAAAGAACTACCCGTTTTTTCTGAACGGGCTGCAAAGATAATGAGCTTTTACAATTCAGCAAAAACTTTTGAGAAAAAAACTTCAGAAATCTGCAGATTAGTGAACTACAAAGGGTTTGGGTACATTTATAAAACAAAAAAACAACGTCAAATGAAATACACCATCTTGTGCATGATGTCTATTGCAGCATTAAACCTTACCAGTTGCAAAGAAACTGATGGTTTAAAGAATGATGCAACCAATGAAAAGATGCGAGATACACTGAACAAATTGTATCCCAGTTTGCTCGAAGGCCAAGTAGGTGTTGAAGTACATGATTTTCATGATGTAAATATCCTATTGGGCGACAAACAACTTTTTGAAAAAACTGAAGAAGAAAAAGCTGCGATTGTAAAAACAATTTCTGAACTGACTTACCAAATGTATAATGATAATAACTACCTGGAAAAGGGGAAAATTACCTTTGTAGAGGTGGAAAATAGAATGCCTAATGATAGCGACCCTAAAAAAGAATACGATATGCACCTGCAAGACATCATCAAATCACACGAAAAGAAATAGTACCAGCGTATCATTTAAACCTTTGATAGGCACTTAGGTCTAAAAGCACTATAGTCAGGATAATGAAATTTAAGATTGCAGTATTACTCATCACACTAGTTCTTTCGAACATTGTTTATGCTCAGACAGCCAGTATCAGCGGCACTATTATAGCTAATGACGACAAAAATGCTTTAGCTGGTGTGAGTGTATCTGTTATCAATACAGGTGACAGCGCACAAAAAAAAGGAACAGTCACTGATGCTGACGGCTTCTTCACTATTGACAATCTTAAAGCAGGGAAATACAAAATAAGGATCAGCTCTGTAGGCTTCAAACCTACAGAGAAAACAGTAACACTGGGCAGCAATAATGTTTCCCTAGGTCAAATCACACTACAGGCGTCCAGTTCATCATTAAAAAATGTAACTGTAGAAACCAAACAAATAAGAGCAGAGCAGAAAGGAGATACTACCGAGTTTAATGCCAATGCTTTTAAAACACATCCTGACGCTACAACAGAAGACCTGGTAAATAAAATGCCGGGCATCAGCACACAGGATGGTACACTGAAAGCCAACGGAGAACAGGTAAAACAAGTATTGCTGGATGGCAAACCTTTCTTTGGTGATGATGTGAATACGGCTATCAAAAACCTGCCTGCTGAGGTAGTAGATAAAATACAAGTGTTTGATAAACTGAGCGACCAGGCACAGTTCACAGGGTTTGATGATGGTAACTCGCAAAAGACCATCAACATTACTACAAGGCAGGGTAAAAATAATGGAACCTTCGGGCGTGTATATGCCGGCTATGGTACAGATGACAGATACCTTGCGGGTGGTAACATCAATTATTTTAAAGGTGCAAGACGCATATCTCTATTAGGTCTGTTCAACAACGTAAACCAGCAAAACTTTAGCACTGATGACCTGTTAGGTGTAACAGGAGGTTCGAGCGGGCAAAACCGTGGTGGTTTTCAACGTGGCGGAGGCGGAGCTTTCGGAGGACGTGGTGGTAACCAAAACTTTGGTGGTGGTGATGGTGCAGGTAATTTTTTAGTGGGGCAACAAGGTGGTATAGCTACTACCAATGCTGTTGGACTAAACTACAGCGATAACTGGGGCAAGAAAATAAAAGTAACGGGTAGTTATTTCTTCAACTCGAGCAACACGGTAAACAACACTACCCTCACCCGCCAATATCTTACTGCACAAGACAGCAATATCACCTACAACGAAAAAAGCACAGCCAATCAAAAGAATCAGAACCATCGTGCCAACCTGAGATTGGAATACGAGATAGATTCATCCAACTCTATTGTATTACAACCACGTTTCAGTTATCAAATCAATAACAGCAGCAGCAGTCTGACGGGCGCTAATACCCTACCCGGTGATATTCCTTATGGCAATACTCAAACGAACAATGCTGCAAAAAATGATGGCTATACTTTCTCTAATAACTTATTGTACAGACATAAATTCAAAAAAAGAGGGAGGACAATATCATTAAACATCAATACACAACTCAATAACAAAGATGGTGATGGTACTTATTACTCTGCCAACCAACTACCAAGTGATACCAACATTATTGACCAACGATATGATTTAAAGAATAACGGATATACCCTTGCACCAAGCCTGAACTATACTGAACCTATCAGCAAAAAAGGGCAACTACAAGTAAATTATTCTCCATCATTTACCAGCAATACATCAGACAAAGAAACCTTTGATAAAAACACTGTAACAGGTGAATATTCAAAAACGGATACTTTACTGAGCAATAAGTATGATAACACTTACAACAGGCAACGTGGAGGTATCAGCTATCGTTACAATAATATGAAGACGAGTTTCAACATTGGCGTTGATGCTGACTATGCAGAGTTATCAGGCAGTCAAACTTATCCGCACAGTTTTTCCTTATCAAAAACCTTCACCAATATATTACCTAATGCCATGTTCAACCGCAGGTATACCAATGGCAAAAACCTGCGTATCATGTATCGTACCAGCACAGATGCACCAAGCATATCACAACTGCAAAGTGTAGTAGATATTTCTAACCCCCTGTTATTGAAAACAGGTAACCCTGATTTGAAACAATCTTATACCAACAACCTTATTATTCGATACGGTGCTACGAACGCCAAAACAGCACATAGTTTTTTTGTATTTGCTTATGCTTCTTATGTAAACAACTATATTGGCAATGCAACATACATTCCCCGTAAGGACACCATTATCAATAGCATTGCAGTGAACCGTGGTAGCCAAATAAGCCTGCCTGTGAATCTTGACGGGAACGTTACAGCAAGAACATTTGCCACATACGGATTGCCCGTAAAATGGATAAAAAGCAACCTGAACCTGAATGCTGGGTTTAACTATACACGCACACCGGGCATGATAAACTATGCTACCAATCTGCTGAATAATTATGCAATGAATGGTGGTGTAACATTAAGCAGCAACATCAGCGAGAAGATAGACTTTACACTATCATATAACGGCAGCTACAACATAGCAGAGAATACACTGCAAACACAATCGAACAATACTTATTACTCACAAACCACATCATTAAGGATTAACTGGCTGCCGTATAAAGGTTTTGTATTGAACACCAACCTGCTGCATACATTATATAGTGGCTTAACACAAAGCTATAATCAAGACTACCTGCTTTGGAATGCTTCTATCGGGTACAAATTTCTTAAGAACCGTGCGTTGGAAGCTAAGGTTAGTGTGTATGACCTGCTTGACCAGAACAGGGCCATCAGCCGTACCGTTACCGAAACTTATATTGAGGACAGCTATACCAATGTGCTGAAACAATATTTCATGTTCACGCTTACTTATACGCTACGCAATTTTAAAGGAGCAATGCCTAACGCGAATAATAATGCATCGCCTTGGGGTGGTATGCAGCCTAACCCGGGCAGATGGAGGGATTAATTAGAGTTGTTAAAAATTCTTTTTTATTGTTTCTAAGACTTCAATCCAAAAGATAAGCCCGAATTAATCGGGCTTTTTTCAATTTAGCTTAGTTGTCGGACTAAGGCAATAAGAATTAAAATACAAATTCTTTACCCTGTACACCATTACCTTAGCTACATCGCTATTCACATAATTCCGTTCTGCAACCTGAAGCCCAAATAACACTTCAGCGTCTTGTTTAGAAAAAATAATTTTTTTCATTTATCAAATTTAGCCAACGTACGAATACTGAAATATTGGTATTAACTATGGCGGTATTATACAATAAAGTACTTAGTGTAAACTCGTGTATTATTACTCCTTAGTAAGGAGGGGAAATACAAAGGGGTGGTTCATTAGGGTACAAATACAAAGGGTGGTATATTATGTTTCAAACAATCGCTAACTTCAGCTAATAACTATTGTTATGGCAAAGAAAGAAAGCCCTGCCGCACCTGCTGATAAAGTAGCACTATATGAAAAGTTAGTAGCTACAAATGCTGAAGCTGAATTGAAAGGAGCCACAATGCCTTATACTTCTTTTAACGGAAATATGTCTAGCTATCTGCATCCAAGTGGCACAGTTGCACTCAGGCTGCCTGCAGAAGCGAGAGAGGCTTTTCTTAAAAAGCACAAAGCCTACCTGATGGAGGCTTATGGCATTGTTCAGAAAGAATATGTTGCAGTGCCTGATGCTTTACTTAAGAAAACAACTGAACTGAAACCTTATTTTAAAGCAAGTGTTGACTACGTGAAAAGCCTGAAACCAAAACCTACCAAGAAAAAGTAAAAATCCGTGAGTAGTTCTTATATTTAATTGCAAATCCGGTTTCTTGAAAAACAATACTTCCCCTGCAGCTGCTTCTTTATCGCAACAACGGTTGCTGATACTATCCTTCTTTGAAGGTTCCTGTGTAATGGTAGCAGAACTGGCAGGCGGTAAAATGCTGGCACCCTACTACGGTACATCATTGTATGTATGGGCTTCTACCCTTGCGCTTACACTCGGTGGACTGACATTAGGATATTATATAGGCGGTGAACTGAGTAAACGCGAAATAGATAGCAGAAAGAAAACGCTTTTCACTATACTGGCTGTTGCATCTGCATTGGTATTGGTAATGCCTATGCTTGCCGATTTCATTATGAAACGAACACTCGACATGAGTTTTCTTACGGGTGTTATCATTTCTCAAACTGTATTTCTATTGCCACCTGTAATGGGTATGGGCATGGTAAGCCCTTTACTCATCAGCATGATAGCAGAACATAATAATTCGGGCAAGGCTGCCGGATTGGTATATGCCGTATCTACACTTGGCGGTGTTATTGCTACCATGCTTACGGGCTTCTGGTTAGTGCCATTGGTAGGTATTGCCAAACCATGCATTGTCATTGGCGCTGTATTGTTCCTGCTGAGTATCATCATACTGGGGCCTAAAAAAAAAATAACTAGTGCTGCTGTATTGCTACTATTAATTGCTGCATCCTTTTCTTACAACTACCGTATGGCTAATGCCGAAACGGATAAGTATAAAATACTGTACTACTCAGAAGGTATTATGGGACAGGTGAAGGTGGTAGATTTTCAGTATACAGACACCAAGCATAATGTTGATATTCCCTCTCGTGTAATGTTGGTGAACCACAACTGGCAAACATGGACCAGCAGAAAAGACCAAAACTTCAGCTTCTTATATTACACCCGTTTTACCCGCACTGTAATATCTAGCATGCAACCGGGTAGCCGTGCATTGCTCATAGGGCTTGGTGGCGGAACTGTAGCAAGACAGATGGAGCGTTATAACGTGAGCTATGATGCTGTAGAGATAGATGGGCGCTTACCTGAACTGGCAGAAAAATATTTCGGGCTGAAACACGCTGTTGAAAATACCGTAGTAGATGACGGCAGGCATTATGTAAATGTTTGTAAAAAGAAATATGACCTTATTATCATAGATGCCCTGCTGGGAGAAAACATACCTTCTCACCTGCTGAGTAAAGAGTGTTTTGCACAGTTAAACACATTGCTTAATCCCAACGGAAAGATATTTGTAGAGTTTGATGGTATAGAAGATGGTGGTGATGGTACTGCACAACAACTGTTATTTAACACTATTAAAGATGCGGGCTATAATTGCAGGGTGTTTTCATCTTACCCCGGCAAAACTAGTTTTGATATGATGTATGTAGCGGTTCCTCAAACCAGCAGGAATGTGGTATACGATACTGCACAAATTGTAACAGATAGCTACTACCCGTTGGCTGGCGAGATGAAAAAATTTGAGGTGACCAATATGATGCCCAACTCCACAGATAATATCATTACAGACGATAAGCCTGTATTGGACTTTTACCTGAAAGACAGAATGCTGGCATTTCGTGAAAGCTACCTGAGCAATTATGCAGCAGAGTTTTTAGAAGACAAGATGCCTTTCTTTAAGTAGCAGCTATTATTCTATCAATATCTACTTCAGTCCAATCTCCGATAAGAAACTGTTCTATTACAAGGCTATTTCTATAATCAACTCGTAAATAGACCGGTCTGAGCTTATCAAGGAATGTTGTACATTTTTTAAAGTAAAAATCTTCTTTTACTCCACTTAGAACTTCTACTCTGCCATTAATAGTAAATAATATTTCTATCGAACCATCTGCAATAGTCAGTTGCTCGATAAAATACTTCTCACTTCTTTCTACTTTAATAAACTGCGAAAGAAAGACAAAAATGGCAATCCCCAAACCCCACTGCCACTCTGATTGTGTACCAATAAATAAACCTACTAATACACTGAAAGCAACTATTAGAAGTAATATTCTTGTAAAACGTTTTCGGTACCCTTTTTTATCTTCAATTTTTATAATAAAAGACATGGTTACTTAAATAGCTTCCAGCAATTCCAGTTTATTCTTCCACGGGTCGAGGAAAGAAATACGTTTATAACCCGGTATGGCTGTTTCTTCTTTGATGCTAATACCTTCTTTAGCCAGATGCTTGCGTATCTCATCAATGCTCTCTACCTCGAAAGCAGGGAAACGTTTGGTAGGATACATTTCGGGTTCTATGCCCAGGTGCAATTCACTCTCCCCTACTTTATACCAGATGCCTTCTATGTTTTTGGGTTTTGATATTTCCTGCAAGCCCAGCATATCAGTATAGAACTTACGTGCTTCTGCTTCAAAGCCTACGGGAATACATATTTGTACGTGGTGCAGTTTTTTTATTTTGATTGCCATTATGGGTTGATTACTGCTGTAAGTTAATATGTTATTGGCGAAAAGCATTACGCATTATCAAACCTCACCCGCAACTTTATAGCTTTCCATATTCATCCCCCCTCTAGTCATTGCGAGGGAGTAACGCCAAAGGGCGTTATGGACAAAGCAATCTCGTCACATTACGAGCAAGCCTGTGTTTTTGCGAGATTGCTTCATTCGTATTTGACATGGCAAATACTCGGTTCGCAATGACGTTTGGTGTTATACATACTCTCAAACCTCCCCAGCAATATCGTTGCTCTCCCGTCCTTAGAAAGGAGGAGATATACAAAGGGGTGGTTGATAATCATCTTAATACCTGTCTCCCACATTTGCAGCAGGTTCATTTGCCTTTACAATTCCTTTCTCGTATATCTCCTTTAAAGCAGCATTCAATTCTTCGGGTTTGTTAGTACCAATCAGCAGTTTATTACCATTTTTAAACACGATTTGCAAGCCCTTATTACCCGATATGTTAAGTGCATCTCCTCTTTTACGTCCGACAAATCTATATCCCCATCCACCATACTCCAGTATAGGGCTATATTTTCTAACGTATGCTTTATCAATATCTTCCCACAACTTATGTCGCATTTTTATCTGTATCGGATAAAACCTGTATGAAATAGCTGTTTCATCTACTTTGGTTTCCAATTTTATTATGGCAAACAAAATGATTACTAATGCTATTATTATCATAGGTATAATGGCAGGGCCTGTGATATGAATATGACGTATAAATTCAAAATTACTCCTAAGCCATCCTTTCATGAATGGCAATATTGCAGCAAGCAATAACAAAAGCCATATCCACCATTGCCTGAACCTTTGTGTCTCTTCGAATTGCATATACTAAGCTACAAAGAAAAAGCCACCGCAATGCGATGGCTTAATACTTATTACTTTCTACTTAATACTATTTGTTGCTCATTATCTTTTTAGCTTCGATGCTGAGGGTAGCATGAGGCACTGCACGCAGGCGGGCTTTGTCTATCAGCTTACCTGTAACACGGCAGATACCGTAAGTTTTGTTCTCAATACGCATCAATGCTTTTTCAAGATGGTTGATGAACTGTATCTGGCGGCTTGCCAACTGAGCCAGTTGTTCGCGCTCCATAGCACCACTGCCATCTTCCATATTCATGTAGCGGTTTTCAGTATCTTCTGTACCCGCTTCATCTTTACGTGTAATTAATCCCTGTAAATAAACTAACTCTTTACGAGCTGCATCCAAACGGCCGTTTATCAGTTCTTTAAATTCATTCAGCTCTTCGTCGCTGTAACGGTATACTGGTCCTTGCATTTGTTCTGGTTCATCTAATATGGAACGTGTATATTCCGGTTGATAATTGATCATTGTTTTCCCTGCTTCATCTTTTTGTTTGGCTTTATTTTCCAAACGACGATGCGCAACTATCACCTGAGGCTTTTTAGGCTCAGGGCGTGCAGGTGTTGCCTGTTTGCTTGGTCCGCCTGCTGCTGCCAATGCGGCTGCAGAAGTTGAACCCGGCCTTGCAGGTATAGCACCTTTAGCAAAAGTGGTCACTGTTTTTGTGATATGATGGGCAGGAGTTCCTTTTTTAGCAGGCTTTGCGGGTGCTGCCTTAGGAGCAGGCGCCGGAGCAGCCTTAGGTGCTTCTTTCTTTACTTCTGCCTTTTTAGGAGCAGGTGCCGGAGCCGGTTTCTTAGCCTCTACCTTTTTAGGGGCAGGTGCTGCTTTCTTCACTTCAACTTTCTTAGCAGGTGCCGCCTTCTTAGCAGGTGCCGCTTTTTTAGCTGCTGGTGCTGCCTTCTTTGCCGGTGCTTTCTTAGCTGGTGCCGATTTCTTAACTGTCTTTTTCAATTCTTTAGTTTTTTTCGAGTCCACTTTTTTAGTGGCTGCTGCCTTCTTCACTGGTTTAGGCGCAACCTTTTTCGCTGCCTTTGCAGGCTTCGCCTTAGAATTAGATTTACTAGCCACAGATTTTTTAGCCGGCGCTGCCTTTTTAGCGCCTTTAGCTGAAGCGGTTGGTTTTTTTGTAGGCTTGGCTGCCGGTTTTTTTGTGGCCATAGCGTTACTGATTTTTAGATATTAACACTTTAAGATTTGCTTCATTAACCTCAATCTCCGTTCCATCGGTTATTTGAGGTACAATCTCCAACCTATCCGCCAAAATTTCCGCGCAAATATAATCTTTGAAATTAATTATTGCAGATTTTAATGGCTCGTGCTCTTCTATCGAAACTGCTATTCTGTCTGTAAGTTCTAAACCTGTTTCTTTACGAATTTTTTGTATACGATTAACCAGTTCCCTGGCATTTCCTTCATCTTGTAATTCAGGGGTTACGGTAATGTCGAGGGCAACAGTGAGTTTATCTTTATTAGCAACAGACCAACCCGGTATGTCCTCGGCTATTATTTCTACGTCGTCTTTTATTATATCTACTTCCTTGTCGCCTATCCTTAATACATAACCGCCATCTGTTTCGAGGGTGGCTATCTGGTGCTGGTCCATAGCGGTGATAGCTGCTGCTACCTGCTTCATCATAGCTCCCATTTTAGCACCTAATGACTTAAAGTTAGGCTTTATCTTTTTCTTTATAAAACCTTCTGTTTCAGTCAAATACTCTACGACCTTTACATTCACCTCACCTTTCACCAGCTCTTCTATTTTCTGTACCTGCTCTTTCATATGAGCATCCAAAACAGGTATCAACACCTTCTGTAATGGCTGGCGAACTTTGATATTCACTTTCTTACGCAAAGACAATACCAAAGATGATATATCCTGAGCCAATTGCATACGTTCTTCTAATTCACCGTCTATCACATCGGCATCCGCTACGGGATAATCGGCCAAATGTACAGAAGACGCTTCATAACGTTTTGTAATGTTATTCAGGTTTGTGTATAACCAATCGGCAAAGAAAGGTGCTATCGGAGCCATCAAAAGTGACAACTTCTCGAGGCATTCATATAAGGTTTGATATGCACATATTTTATCATGTTCATACTCCCCTTTCCAGAAACGGCGACGACATAAACGAACATACCAGTTGCTCAGGTGTTCATCGAGGAAAACCTCCATTGCCCTGCCTGCCTGGGTAGGTTCAAAATCGTTCATATACCCGGTCACCTCTTTCACAAGTGTGTTGAGCGATGACAATATCCAGCGGTCTATTTCAGGGCGTTGCTCAACAGGTATATATTTTTCTTTGAATGTAAAACCATCTACATTGGCATACAAAGCAAAGAACTGATAGGTGTTATAAAGCGTTCCAAAATACTTCCGTTGAACTTCTTTAATTCCTTCTAAATCAAATCGTAAGCTATCCCATGGACTTGCATTGGTTATCAGGTACCAACGGGTAGCATCTGCACTATATTTCTCAATGGTATCGAACGGATTGATGACATTGCCGAGGCGTTTGCTCATCTTATTACCATTCTTATCCAGCACGAGGCCGTTACTTACTACGGTCTTATATGCCACATTATCCATGAGCATAACACCCAATGCATGGAGAGTATAAAACCACCCACGGGTTTGGTCTACCCCTTCGGCTATAAAGTCGGCAGGGAAGTTTTGATGCAATGTTTTCTCTGCATGATTCTCGAACGGATAGTGCAATTGCGCATAAGGCATAGCACCACTGTCAAACCACACATCTATCAAATCAGGTTCACGGGTAAGGGCTTTGCCGCTATCGCTTACCAATATTATCTGGTCAACAAAAGGCTTGTGTAAATCGGATGTTATAGTTTCGATATCCTGATTGATATTCAATACTTTATTAGCCCTACTTATCTCATCTTTCAGTTCTTCTATACTACCTATTACACGATATTCGGTACCATCTTCACTCATCCACACAGGCAGCGGAGTACCCCAGTAGCGACTGCGGCTCAGGTTCCAGTCCACCATATTCTCCAGCCAGTTACCAAACCTACCCTCGCCTGTGGCCTTAGGCTTCCAGTTGATGGTTTTGTTCAGTTCTATCATCCTATCTTTAACGGCGGTGGTTTTTATAAACCAAGCATCCAGCGGATAATATATAACAGGCTTATCGGTACGCCAGCAATGCGGGTAAGTATGTTCGTACTTCTCTACTTTGAAAGCTTTACCATTTTTCTTTAATATATCTACGGCAATGATAACATCTGTATCCTGCCAGTCGGGGTTGTCTTTATAATTTTTTACATATCGGCCACTCAGCTCGCCCATATAATCTATGAACTTACCCTCCTTATCCACCATCGTCAGGATACCTATATTATTCTTTTTTCCTACACGATAGTCATCCGCACCAAAAGCAGGAGCAGTATGTACTATACCCGTACCATCTTCGGTAGTAACAAAATCGCCAGTGATAACTCTCCATGGGTCGCCACCGGCTACCTCTGCAGTATTACCTTCGAATGGTAATAATTGCTCATATCGGCAACCTTCTATATCCTTTCCCTTGAATTCTTTTATAATAGTCCATGGAACCAATTTCACATCTGCACCATAAGCTGCAAAGTCACCATTCTCACCCTCAGGCTTAAAGTATTTACCCAAAAGCGCCTTAGCCAATATCACATTTATAGGCTCGTGCGTATATTGATTAAACGTTCTAACTAACACATAATCAATCTTTTCACCTACAGTAAGTCCACAGTTAGAAGGTAGTGTCCAAGGGGTGGTTGTCCATGCAAGGAAGTGAACAGGCGCTCCGTCCGTTGCCCCGAAAAGGAACTCCGATTTGGCATCTCTGGTGGCGTTGAACATAGCCACTATGGTGGTGTCCTTTACATCTTTATACGTACCGGGTTGGTTCAGCTCGTGAGAGCTAAGGCCTGTACCCGCAGCAGGACTGTAAGGTTGTATGCTAACGCTTTTATATAAGTACCCTTTCTCGTGCAGGGTCTTGATAGCCCACCACAGGGTTTCTATGTAATTATTATCGAATGTGATATAGGGGTCGCCCATATCTACCCAATACCCCATTTTGGCAGTAATGTCTTCCCACTCCTTTTTATAACGCATTACCGCTTCGCGGCACTTCATGTTATAATCTTCTACACTTATCTTTTTGCCTATATCTTCTTTAGTGATGCCCAACTCCTTCTCTACACCCAGCTCTACGGGCAGGCCGTGGGTATCCCAACCCGCCTTGCGGCGCACCTGGTAGCCCTGCATGGTTTTGTAACGGCAAACCAAATCTTTAAGCGTACGAGAGATAACGTGGTGAATACCGGGCATACCGTTGGCACTTGGCGGACCTTCGTAAAACACGAAAGGCTGCGCACCATTACGGCCTTCTACACTTTTATTGAATGTATCCTGTTCCTTCCAGCGTTGCAGTAAATCCTGCTCTATGGAAGGCATATTAAGTCCTTTGTATTCTGTGTACTTATTACTCATCTTAAAATCCGAATTCCAGTGTCCAAACTTCAAATTGCAGAAAAGGGAACAATTAGCCTTAAACTACTGAAAAAATAAGGCGCGAAGTTAGGTAGAATTTTCGAGATATATAATGTATATAAGGGAATGGTATGTGAGGGCATATTGCATACGTTTAAATATATTTTTTGGCATAGAATTGGATGAATAATGTTTTTGAACTAATCACAATATGAAACTACTCTTCACCACCCTCCTGTTTATTGTAATCACCATTTCATCTCATGCACAGGCAGTTTTAGTACAGGACATTAACGCGGGAACCCCGGAAAGCTGGCCGGGTTTAAAATATGTTTTTAAAAACAAAATGCTGTTTAATGCCTTTACAGATACCAGCGGCTGGCAGTTATTTTCTTATAATGATACCACAGTTAGCATAGTGGGAGGTATGACAACAGGCAATTCGGGAGGCACGCAACCAACCTCTATGGCTATCGTCAATGGTGTTTTATACTACCAGGCTTATAGTAGTACTACGGGGTGCGAGCTTTATAAATGGGACGGTGTAAACCCTCCTTCTCTTGCAAAAGATGTGAAGACAGGCACGGGCAATTCAACACCCATCGATCTGGTTGCTTTAAATAACAAGATATACTTCATAGGCTCTACCAATTCAACATACGGAGAATTATGGGTGTATGATCCCGCAACCAATATAGCGCGAAACCTGAATTCTCTCTATGCGTCGGGAACAATATCAGGTCAAATCATACATTTGGCTGTCTTTGATAATAAAATATATTTTGCTGCCACAGATAATAACCTTGCAGGAGGGGGACAACTGTTTTTATATGACCCTGTGGCTGATACAATAGGACTTGCACCCTACTACAACCCATCAAACGGGGCAAGGGTCTGCAACCTGAGTGTGTGCTACAACAAACTATACTATGCTGCATACACTAATACATATGGATATGAGCTGTATGTGTATGACGGGAAGAAAGCACCTATACGTTTAACAGATATTAATCCGGGTAATGGCAATTCGCTGTATTCAGTATTTAACTGGTTCTATACCCCGGCCTGTATTGTCGGCTTTAATGGTTATGTTTATTTTACCGCAGGCACTATTACCAATGGTGCAAATTGGCATGGTCTGCAGCTATACAAAGTAGATCCTAATAAAGGAGATATCGGTGCCAGTGTTTCATTTGTTTATGACATACAGGGTAATGTAACAGAATTCATAGAGTTTGACCATAAACTCTATTTTGAAGGGTATGACACCAAACATGGATTCGAGCTATGGATGTATGATGGTATTCATGACCCGTCGATGATAGCAGACATCAATACCCATCCTCATGATTCAAATACTTTGAACATAGGCTGCAGCATACCCAAGCATTTCGGTATCTATAATAATAACCTCTATTTTTCGGCAACGAATGTTGGTACAGGATATGAGCTGTACAGGCTGGGCACTTTCCCATCAGCTATTGAAAATGCTACATGCATTAACACTATAAGAGTGTACCCCATGCCCGTTACTAATGAAATCTATTTTGAACTCAACCTGAAAACCGATTGCAATTTTACCATCAAACTATATGACATTACAGGCCGCGAAGTATACAATAGTCCTACCTTTTCATACCAACATGGTAATGCTACCTTCCGTACAGATGTCTCTCAATTAGTAAGCGGTAATTATTTATACCGTATCACTACAACAAGTGGTGTGATGCTTGCCAATGGTAAGGTAGTGAAGGAGTGATATACCTCGCAATAGAATTCTATTATTCTTTCTGTTCATTTCTTTTTTATCTCGGTAATTGATGTCTTTTCAATTGCCTCGATGAGAGGAGTTGCACGAAAAAGAAACGAACCAAAGAACTGCGAAGCACTCATGAATACCATTGAAAAGACAAATAACTAATGAATAAAAGCGTGCCGTTCTAAACTCCTCTCATGGAGTGAAGCGGAATAATCTCGACACTAGAACGGTTTCCATATCTCAGCCTCACCTCAACTGTACTGCCGGGCTGAGAATAACTACAACATAAAACTCCCCTCCTTGCATAAGGAGGGGAAATACTAAGGGATGTTAGAATATGATATTATGTGATGCCCCCTACCAACTTGCATAATCAATTATTTCAATGTAATTTTTCCACAATCAAACAACCCGTTATGAAGCCTGTAAAAACATTCCTTATTGTAATGGTAGCATTAGGTATCTTATGGGGTAATACCGCAAAAGCTCAAAGCTCTGCAGCTACACCCATGCAAGAAAACATGGCTACCGACACATCGGCGGTAAAAACTGAAAACATTGCTCTTGCCAATAATCAAGCTTCACTTGCAGACACAATTGCTAAAAAAGAAATGCCCAAAAGCAAACCACGCAAAAACCGTAACGTAGGGCAAATATTTGTAGCGGCAGGTCTTGCTTGCGTTTTGATTACCGCAGGGGTATTTATTGCACTATATAATGACTTAAATTCAGACTAAGCAACAGTGCAACTTTTCTCATGGAGCGAAGCTGAATAATCTCGAGATTAGAACGGTTTCTATATCCCAACTTCACCTCGACTGTACTGCCAAGCTAAGAATAACAACTATCCGTCATTGCGAACACTATCCCTCTACCGTCATTATTGAATTGTTCATTTCAGGCAAGATATTTGATACATAAAATATTATCCACTTGTAAAACCTTTTTTATGCATTACATGCAACCTGTAAAAACTTTTGTTTGTTTATTCATCCTTGTTTTAGCGATACCAGGCTGCAAAAAAGCAAACAATAACAACAAGAGTACTTCAAACTACGATTTTAGCTGGTCGGCAGAACCTATAGAGGGTGTACCTATTACTTTTTACAGTACCGCTCCTCAGACAAAAAACCATGTGTGGGACTTTGGTACAGGAATTACGAGCACAGCATTTCAACCCCAATTTGTATATGGCTCGAAAGGCACTTATACAGTGACACTGACAATTGATAATGATTACCAGAATAAGATAACAAAGCAAATAGTGGTAGGTGATAATTTTGGAATAGGCATTACGGGTGGTCCCTGCCCGGGTGATACATTCTACACGTTTGTATCTGCATACCCTGCTGCTAAAACGTATAAATGGGATTTTGGCGATGGTGATACTTCTTCTTTACCCAATCCATACCACATTTATGCTGCGGCCGGTACATATAACGCCAAACTTACCATCAACAACTATCACATTGCAAACACAACAGTCACAGTATATAAAGACCCTGTTTATACCAACAAAGTGACAGGCAACAGGCTATGGCATATACAGCAACGCAAGTATGCATACAATATAGATACCACTATATTTTTACCTGATGTAAATTTTGAAGTAAAATATATAGACAAGGTAACTGTCTTTTATGATTTCAACAACTATACAGGGTATTTGAAATACAACGAATCAATGACCAAAGGAAATGTACTCGCCTATGGGGACTTACGTAATGTTCTGTATTATGACCATGTACAGGACACAATAAGGATAATAAAGATTGAGGGCCCTGATAAAAATATGCCGTATGAAGTAACAACAACTGCGCGGACACCGTAAAGTATATATGCCCTACTCTCGTCATTGCGGGCTTGACAACACCCCGTCATTGCCAGGGAGTATCTGTTACACATAAACGGACAAAGTAACTCTTCTCATGAGCGAAGCGGAATAATCTCGAGATTAGAACGGTTTCCATACCCCAACTTCACCTCTACCTGATGCACATCAGGAAAGGACATGACCAGCATCATACTTCATGCATGCAGGTTATTCTAATTTCATTTTCGCACTTGTTACATACCGGGTGCTGTACACATGAAACAGGCCGAACATCTCAACGGACAAAAGAAATGGCAACGCATCATTTTACTAACCGTTCTTGGTTATGAAGGTTTAGGTGCATTGCTGGGTGGCTGCCTGCTGGTAGCAGAACCTGACGGACAACTGATGGATATGCCTGTAGACCTGATGCACGGTGCTTTCAGCAATTTCCTGATACCGGGTATAATACTTTTCGCATTGGGCGTGCTGAATGTTGTGGCATTTTTTGCAGTGCTGCGCAGAACCCAATCAGACTGGCTGATGGCTGGTCTTGCCATGGGCGGACTGAACATTTGGTTTTGGATAGAGATTGCCATACTTCAGGTAATACACTGGCTGCACCTGATGTGGGGACTACCCGTTATTATCGGTACCATAGCGGGGCTTCCTCTTGTTTTCCCACGGCATATGAATACCCGAAAATGGGCATTGGCATGTGGCATCATAGCTTCTGTTCTGTATATCATTATCAATATGATAGTACCTGCACAATGGCCGGAGTATAATTCAATAACACAAACCGTTAGTGAACTTTCTGCTGTAGCTGCGCCAACACGCAAACTATGGATGGTGTTGTGTACACCCTACTCTTTGTTCATGATCGCTTTTGCATGGGGCGTGTGGAAATCTGCAGGGGCAAATAAAAAACTGCGCATAGCAGGGGCGTTGCTTGTGGTATATGGTATAACAGGTGTATTCTGGCCTTTTGCTCCTATGCATCTTCGCGAAACACTGGCTGCAGGAGGCGGCACTATTTCAGATACCATGCACCTGGTGCTGGCAGGTGTTACACAGGTCATCTATTTAGTAGCACTGGGGCTTTCGGCAGCAGCACTGGGAAAAGGTTTTCGCATTTACTCTATCCTCACTTTCATTATACTTGCGGTCTTCGGGTTTCTTACATTTCTTGAAGCACCTAATGTTTCTACCAATCAACCCACGCCTACTATTGGTATATGGGAACGCATCAATATCGGCGTATTTCTTTTGTGGGTGATAGTGTTAGCAATTGTATTGATGCCGGAGAAAGATAAAGCATAGCGCTGCACTTGTATGCATGACGGTGGGTGGGTGTTTAATGTTGTTTGGTTTGTTTAATGCCTGAACAGAGTAAACAAGTAAACAACATGTTGATGAGGCGTAAATGCGTTATGGCGTACTACCCCATATATGCTGCCATAGATAGTATGAGAAATCCTTACCACTGACGTTTGTGCTGTCCCAGCTATCATACCTCATACTGTCGCCTTGCACATAATATTTAAGAAGGGTTTGTCCCCTGGGAGAATTGGTAAATACCAGCGTATCGGGTTTAGACCTTTCTATGTCATACCACATATAAGGACTCCATATATACCCCGCCTTTAGCGTTAACTTATCTTCCATTGCAATAGTAATAGTTTGCGTATAGGAATAAGCGGTATCATTATGCCCTTTTTCCTTCCGTATAACGTTGATACGCCACAGGTGTGTACCTACCATTTTCGGCGTATATATAGGGTCAGGGATTACATTGATTGTACAATAATAATATGCAGGCGTATCGCTACCGTTACTCAATTTTAATGATACGGTATAATTGCCTATTGCTGCATAAGTGTGTTTAGGAGCAGCTGCGGAAGAAGTATCACCATCACCAAAATCCCAATGATAAAAAACAGTACCCGCTACGTACCTGTCTAATTTGTAATTAATAGTATCGCCCGGTACATGGTTGCCAATGTAAGCAATACTGGTATTATATATGTCGTATGGTACAGGTTTCGAAGGCTTTTGTCTTTTTTCGGCACAGCCCATAAGGCCAAACATTGCTGCGCAAACTATTAAACTCGGGAAGGTAAAACGCATAATTAGGGAATGGTTATGTGCAAATTATAACAAATAGTATGCCTGAATGTTTATTGTGTGCTGACGGTGGGTGGTGTTTAATGTTGTTCAGCTTGTTTAATACCTAAACAGAGTATCAAAATTTGGGGTCGTGCTGTTTTGCATGACAGGAATCACAGACAGACTCCAACCATTCTATCGGTTCTTTTCCGATATTATATTTTGCATACCGGGTATGATGTACCTGGGTAGCACGCTCACCACAATACACACAAGTCCAGTTATCTCTTTTCATCACCACATAGCGTTTGCGTTTCCACGCATCAGATTTAAGGTAGACATTGCGGTAGTAATTTATGCGTTCTTGACGGTCTTCCTGAAACATCCGCTCATTGAATGCCCGTAAAGCAAATACTCCTATTATCGCTACCAAAAACAGAATAATTGCCGCCATCAACTCTGCTATTTCTTAATATCTAAGATATACCAATACTACTATATATGAAATAACTCCTCTCCCGTCATTGCGTATTCAACCACCTCCCTCCGACATTCGTCGGAGTACTCCTCCTAAAAACAGGAGGAGAGTTCTAAAATGCAAAAACTCCTTCCCTGTTCTTAGGGAAGGTGGCACGAGTGTAACGAGTGACGGAAGGGTTGAAATAATTACTAAAAAACAGGAGGAGAGTCTTTTTATTTATTTGAAATGATTTGCAATTTCAGTGAGTACCCATTCTGTGTTATGAAAGACATCTTTGTTCTCAAAACGTAATACCGTATAGCCCAATTCGTTTAAACGCTCATCACGTTCTTCGTCCAAGCCACCTTGTATTACATTATTATGCACCTCACCATCCAACTCAATAACAAGTTTTTCCCCGGGGCAGCAGAAATCAGCTATGTAGTTTTCTATCCCATATTGTCGTCTGAACTTCTTGCCCAATTTACTGTTCTGCAAATATTTCCATAATTCAGCCTCGGCAGGAGTAAGGTTATTTCTTAATTCCTTTCTTACATCTGTCAGATAAGGTACATTTTTGATTTGCCCTTTTCTCATTCTACCAAACTACGAAACATATAACGACAAACAACTCCCCTCCTGTTTTCAGGATATTATATAAACCCTTCCGTCTTGAGCTTCGCTCAATCCACCTTCCCCGCCATTAATTAATGATTACGTCATTTGAATGGCTAAGAACAGGGAAGGAGTCTTATACTATTTAAGCATACAGGAAAACGCTCCTCTTGTTTTTATCTCTAAACAACTCCCCTCCTGTTTTTAGGAGGGGTGGATATGCCAAAGGCATAGACGGGGTGGTAGAATACTCGCAGTGACGCTGGGGTGTTTTGTTTCATCTTGTTTCATGTGTTCCGTTTGTTTCACCCTTCGAACAGAACGAACAGAGTATTATGCAGTCCTTTCTTCATTCATTTCATTTACTGTTCGTGCTCTATTTTGCAGGTGTCCATCAGGCGGTAAAATCATTATGCCAGTTAGCCATCTTTGCCCTGCCGCATCTGGAGAGGAAATTACATAAAGTAGGTAGTGTTCATTATTCAAGTCTTCATTCAGGTTAAATTCACCAACTATATTATTCCCTTCTATGCTTATCAAACATGTCCCTACATTTCTACCAGAGACCATAACAGAGATAATATCCCCATGTCTTGTTGTAATTTCTTCAATTGACCAATTTAATAGCCATCTAAATCTTCTCATAGTAATTTTGGTTTACTATAAATGTACAACTTAGTCCCATCTCTTACACAGTTACCCTCCAAAGAGTGTTTCATCTGTTCCATTTGTTCTGTTTGTTTCACCCCTCGAACAGAACGAACAGTGCGGAACAGTAGTTATGGGATAATTTTATCAAGTGGCGCCAATTTTAACTCATCAATAACCTCATAAGACTTGTCACCCCATCCTGAGTCCCCGGGTATTGGTGGAATGTGTAAATAATGCGATACATTTTCCAATACCTTATTTTTAGGATAAATGTCAGAATTGTAATTCTTGAGAATTTTATCCAAAGTACTTTTAAGAAGGGTACTTTTCTTATAGTTAGATAACAGTAAAGAATATATCTGAAACAAAACAGTTAATGTATTTAGAATTGTTCTCTTTTGAGGAGAAGCTCCACTATGAATAAGTAAATTTCGTGCCTTACGCGAAATATTTAATTCACTGTATATCCGACTAGTTATTATTTTTCTTTGATAAAGTACTTCAATCTTAGCTGCAATAGTCCAAGTTCTATTATCTTCAAGAAATTGCTTTCTACCATTTATTTTTTGATTTGTACAATCATCTAAAATCCTCCTTGTCCATATTTCTGCAATAACTTGCTCTACGCATGTCCATAAACTTATTAACCCGTCGGAGTATTCATGCTTAACAAAATGAGAAATGCCATTCAGCAATATACTAGGTGAAATGTTACCTAATTTTTTGAATACATTTTTTCCTTCAGAATAAGCAGTAGTAAAATCTTTTACTGTAATTTTTTGTACGTCTAATAAACTTATTACATCCATAGTACCTACATGTTTAGTTCGTATTGCACTATGAAATGAACTATTTCTACCCTTGCCAGATGAAAGCTGAGTAAAATATGAGTCTGTACTTAATCTACCTGGAGTAATATCACTTGGTGTTATTGATTCTGAATATATACCGCCAAACATCAGATATGTAAGGACTTCATTGAAAGTATCAGCAGCTATTTCAAAGTTTCTATACTTCTCTATAGCAGGGAGTATTAAACTCCCATCGAAACCAATTCCTAAGGAAAATGGAGAAATCCCTACATCAAGATATGTGGACATCCTATGGAGTTTAACATAATCGTAGGCTCGATAATTTAACTCTTCAAGTGTAGGATGCCATTTGTCATTTTCTCTGACAATGAGTCTAAAAGGAGCACAATTACCGATAATGATGGGAATAAAAACAGTTTCCTTTTTCATAGTAGTTATATAAAAATATTGAAAATGAATCAATTCACCATCAGGCTTTAGCAGATTACAACACTTAATATTTACAGTCGTAAATACTACGTTCGCAGTGACGTTCCGTTTGTTTCATCTGTTCCGCATGTTCGTTCTGTTCCACCTGTCGAACAAAACGAACACATCGAACACTACCGAACAGTCTTAGGCTGCTTTTATGTACCTGTTCACCGTACTTACACTAACACCTATTTCCTCCGCTATTCTCCTTTGAGACCAATCGGGGTTTTCTTCTGCTATCTGTTTTACCCTTAGTTCAAGATAATTTACACCCTCCTCACTCCTTCTCAAATGCTCGTGTTCTTTGCCATAGCCGCAGTGGGCAAACTGTAAAAAGTTGCCGGGCTTTTCTATTCGGCAGAGGCTTATGTTGCGGGCATCATATACTATCTCGGTATTGCGTGCTTTTATCTGTTTCAGGTAGCGCAGGCTTTTATCGGCAGTGCTCTCCCCTATGCAAAAACTACTGTCGCAAAAGTTCATCAGCATCTTGCTACCGCTCAGGTCGTTGCGGTCAAAGGCTTTCAGGCTATCGCGCTTGGGTGTGTGTGCCAGTACCAGCATACTCAGGTCGTAGCGCAGCTTTAGTTCTTTCAGTTCCTTCATCAGCGGCATGGCATCAGCGGCTTTCTCGGTTTCGGTGCGCAGGTAGGTGATGTTGTCTATAATGAGCACTTTTACACCCGTAGCCTGTATGGCCAGCTCCAGCGAGTGGGTCAGGTATTCTTCAAAATACCGAAACTGTGCAGGTATATCCGCATCGGGGTTTATCTCTGCCCGCTGAAAGTTGGGGTGAAACACATAGTGGTTGGTATAGTTGTCGCTATAGCGTGCTTCAAACTGTTTGGCGCAAAGCTCAAAATCAAAATAGATGGCTTTCTGTGCGGGTGCATCCATACTAAAACCTGCTATGGGTATTCCCTTACTGATGCTGTCTGCTATCTGCACGGCCAGAATACTTTTGCCCGTATTGGTGTCTGCATACAAGATGCACAGTTCGCCCTCGTACCAAAACTCGCTGAACAGCTTTTGAGGTATGGCTTGCTCACTGGCTTGTTTCATCCATTCATTACCATCCTGAATGGTGAATAGCCCCAGTTGAGAGTCGTACTGCTTGAGTGCAAGGTCCATTACATCATCGGGCTTGGGTGGTTCGGGTGTGATGAGTTCTACAATAGGTGCGGGCAGGTTCAGGTGGTTGCTTGCGGCGGCTATGGCCTCATCTGCGGTTTGCATCAGTTCTTCATAGCTAAGGCCTTTCAGGTAAGCCCTGTAATCTTCAATTTTCATGGTGGGATAGGTGTTTAATTATTCTTACATTTTGACAATTATTTGTCATGCAATATTACATCATTTACACCATTATTTGTACCAATTATTAAACAAATGTGCAGAAGAAAGATTTGGTGGTTTGTACTAATTATGGTACATTTTAGCAGATAAGAAATTGGAAGATTATGAAAATACTAGCTATTGAAAAAGAAGTTCCCGGTGTGGACTGGAGTACCGTAAGCAAAGACATACTGGCACAGGAAGCGCTTGGTGTTTATAAAATGTACTTGTCAGAACAACTGCGCGAACATTATTTCAACGAACACAACTGCGCCGTACTGGTATTAGAATGTGATAGCAAAGCACATGCACAGGAATTACTAGGTAAGTTATCTCTGGTACAAAACAACCTCATCACATTCGACATAATGGAGCTGCACCCTTATACGGGTTATAATCGTTTAATAAACACTTAACTTAGTACGCTATGAGCGTAAAAGACGACATCAAAAACTATATAGCTTCTCAACCGGAAGCCAAATCTGCCGATATGCTGGAGCTGAACAAACGTATACTGAAACTGCAACCAAAGGCTAAGTTGTGGTTTGAGGATGGCAAGAATGAGCAAGGCAAAGTTGTGAGCAATCCTAATATAGGCTACGGTGCATACACCATAAAATATACTAACGGCACGAGCAGGGAGTTTTTCCGTATCGGGTTGAGTGCCAATACTACGGGCATTTCTGTTTACGTTATGGGGCTGGCAGACAAAAAATACTTAGCCGATAATTATGGCAAAGCAATAGGCAAAGCCAGTGTAACGGGTTATTGCATCAAATTCAAATCGCTGAAAGATATAGATGTTGAGGTACTGGAAGAAGCTGTACAATACGGGTTTGCGCAGGAATAAGAATAACAGTATGCAGAAATAACAACAAGGGAAATGATATGGCAGTAAATTTGCAGTATGTTCCATAGGCAATTGCAGAAAGACATACGCAAACAATTGCACCGTTTCCATGATTATGCCCGGTTAATAACGCGGCACCATAATGAGGAAGACGTACACCGTTTCAGGGTAAGTTATAAAAAGCTAAGAGCGCTTTACCGCATGATGCATTACAAACATCACAAAAACGGTTTACCCGAACAATTCAAAGAGTTATATACCGCATCAGGTACCATCAGAGACCTGCAACTGCATTATAAAGCGGTAAGTGAGTATTGCAGCAAACATCACAAGGCACCAATCATTTACCTCAACCATATACTGACATCTATTGCAGGAGCATGTACCGATTTCGACAACCGATATAAACATTGCTCTTTCAGCAGGCTGTCGCACACCATCACCAGCCATATTCCGCATACATTCAATAAACGTTTACAGCATTGGAAACAGGATAACCTGGATGCTATATCTTCATCTCTGTCAACAGACATTGACGACAATGCTATTCATGAAATACGCAAGCATTTAAAAGACCTGCTCTATACACGGTCGTATATTCAGCTCAGCAAAAACGATGAACCTGCTATAGAGTCCATCGGCAGTTATATCGATTACCAGGTGTTGCTGCAACTATTGAAAGCTAATATTCATTATGCACCCGCAGGCGAACAGACAATACTCAAACACGCAATGCACGATTGGCAAGAGTTAATGACGGCAAAAAAGAAAGAAGTAATAAAGGCTCTGCATACATATTATCCTGTTATTTCAGAAAAAATAACTGATAAACAATACGAGGAACCATAATCTGATTGATTTAAATTTAGACCTATACCTGTTATGAACGAAGGTGCTGTATCTGTACAACAAGCTATAAGAAAAGGTAGCAGGGCTGTCAGTCTACCGCTGTGGTTAGGATTACCGATATCAGTATGTTTATGCATCGTACTCATGAAGCTTGATTTCTCTTTCAGGTACTTATGGCTGATTCCGATTGGCATGGTATTATCTCTTATTTTTTCATCGTGGGCAGGTGCAAGGTGGAGACTTTGGGCATACGAACACGTAGCAGATATTCACCAATTGCAACGCTCGGCAGAATTGGCGGGCTTATTACGCATGCAGTCATACAATAAGCTCAGTATCTTTTTGAGCGGGAAACAAAGAGCAAGATTGAAGGAATTAGAACAGCGCTTTAACGAGCCTGCCGTATTTTACGATGACCCTCACATACCTGCAGAAACCATTATCAAAGTATCCGGGCGAATGACAGCCAATGGCAGGTCTCAATTTATACTTAATGATAAAGGAATAACGTATCAACCCGATGGTTTGGTGCCGTGGAATAACATTTACAACGACCGCATAGCGATTATAGGATATAAAAGCAGAAGTTATCGTACTGCAGGAGAAACGTCTGGAGGCTATGGAGTATTATTCCGTTTTGAAACTAACAATGAACGTAATGAAATACCACTGGCATCACTAAACATAGACATTTGGGTACTCGACTTGCTACTGTACACTTATCGTGGCAGATACAACAAACAACACGAATAAGTAAGCAGCCTGTTACAACCCTATCTGGCTATTAAAGCCGGCAATCAAAGCATCCATTCTGTCTTTACCATAAATATTTTGTGCACTTTGTAATGACTGGTCTTTAACAAGAGCATAGAACTTATCAGACTCGTTCAGCTTGTTCAAATAATCCATAAAAGCACCTGCTATAGGATAAAACACTTCTTCAGATATATTTTGCTTGTTCCCATCCCACAGCTCTACAATGCTACTTATACCTTGTCCGGCAGCGGCTTTTTTCGCCATACTTATCCTGTCTCGGCCCGACAAATCAAATGCAACAGCCACGCCTTCATTTATAAACCTTCTGTATTCTATTGAAGGTACACCACCTCCCCAATAAGTGATGGCATGAGTCATTTCGTGTCCAACAGTTTGACCTGGCATAACATAACAGGCACATTGTGTAGGGGTAGTAAAACCTAAAGGGTGCCCTAATAACTGATTTGCTAACGCAGTATCGCCCCATATAAAGAAACGCAGTTTGCGAGGCATTTTGGCATTAAATACGTTATTGATCGTGACGTATGCAGATTCGTGCTCATCTATATACTGAGCAGCAAAACTTGATTGAGAATTAAAATCATGGAAATAATAAATGATGTTATTTTTTTCTACTGCTGTCCAATGTATACCAAGAGTATCATAGTAACCAGTAGGCTCAACATTAGGCAACACATCATTAGGCGTTTTGCATTGAGCAAACAACAAAACAAATACTGACAAAACAATACAATACTTCATTGTTTAAAATTTGAAACCTAAAGAAAAAACTAAATCTCCATAAATATGGTACAATGCAGACTCAGGTAGCAATGTGACAGGATTTAACACATCAGTACTAAACCAATCAGTTACAATTTTCACTGACAAATAAGGCCCTCCACCTCGTTCTGTAATACTGCGCAGATACCCTAGTCCGAATCCTGCATAAAAGCTATTATCATTCTTATCTCTTAGAATACCGCTTTTAGTGTAATAGAATTTATTACTGTGTTTATAGAAATTCATACCAAAATCCATAAATGCAAAAGCCTGCCCTTTTTTCTCAGGCCTGATATTGAAGCGTATATCTGCGAAGATGGCCGGAACAAGTCGGGAAAAACTACTCATACCAGGGCTTAAACGATACCCTTGTACACCAACACCCAAACCAACATATTTGGCGAGGCTATAATTATATGTTGCAGAAAACCCTGGAACATAACCAACATCGGCATACGCTCTATGCTCTTGTGCTGATATGACAATAGGGCCAAATATTATTAACAGTGCTACAAAGAGGCATTTCATAAAGACTGTTTATTTGTATGTATTACAAGATAAACAATAGCTTTTAGATTATACAACTCTGCAATATATTCTTACAAGTTGCAAACCTCAACTCTACCCTTTTCCCTTAGCTGCAATGTTTATCATGGCCTGCAATACTTTCACCGCTGCTTGCAAGAAACATTCGCCTGCCGTATATTCATCAAAATTGAGTTATGCAAAACACTACTTATGTTTTTGTTCCCGGTTCGTTTCACGGGGCTTGGTGCTGGTTTAAAATGCAGCCACTCTTAAGTAAGAACGGTAATACATCCATTGCAATAGACCTGCCTGCGCATGGCAGAGACACTACTCCTATAAGCGCGGTAACATTAGACAGCTATGTAGATGCCGTATGCAGGGTAATAGAGCAATGCAACGAACCGGTGGTACTTATAGGTCATAGCCGTGCCGGCATTGTTATATCGCAGGTAGCAGAGCGTATACCTCATAAAATATCTAATCTTGTATATCTCTGCGCCTTCCTGATACCTGACGGAGAACCAATGATAGCTACTGCTTTGAGTGATACAGCCTCTTTACTGGTCAGTAATTTAATATTGAATGAAGCTGAAGGCTGGCATTTCCCCCAACTCTCGCAATGCAGAGAAATCTTTTATCATGATTGTACCGAGGAAGATGTGGCCTTATGCAATTTATTGCTGACTAAAGAACCGAATGCTCCGGTAGGCACGCCACTATCATTAACAGCAGGCAATTTTGGCAGTGTTACAAAAACCTATATACACACTACCGATGATAAGGCCCTGTCTTATAGTGTACAGCAAGCTATGATAGCAAAAACAAAAGTGGATAATATATTTACCATGCATACAAGCCATTCACCTTTTTTGTCGCAACCTGATACCTTAGCAGATATTTTGCTAACGTTATAGCAAGTGCGCCAGGTTACACACTCTATCCTTTCTTCCGTTTTGCAGCAGTTGTTATCATAGTCTGTAGCACCTTCACATCTACATCTTCCAGTTTATTAATATAGAGGCAACCCTTACCTGTTTTATGTTTACCCAGTTTCTGTAACGATGCCTGCTGGTCATCGCTACCTATACCTATGTATAAGGATATATTAGCCTTGCGCGGAGAGAAACCAATCTTCATCCAATCCAGTTCTCTGCCCGTGTTAGGACTTGTAACTACCACATTACCAAAGCCAATAATGGCACTACCCCACATTTTAGGTTTATCGCCGGTAGCTTTCTTCATCATTTCTACAATGGCAAAACTATCCTTACGTTTCTGTTCATCAGGCACGCTATTGATGAAAGCCTCAACGCTATCGTTGGTTTCTTTCGTTTTGAGTTCCACCTTTTTCGGTTTCACTGCTTTTTTCTCTGCCATTGCAATTGATTGTATTTACGAAAATATCAAAAACATTTATCAATACCAATCTATCGAGCTTATACAAATAATATCAAATGCATTATCTTGCTGTATAACAAAAATCAGCAGGATGAAATACATTCTATCAGCTACCATTATTTGCCTTGCACTAACAATGGGTTGTAAAAAGAAATCTGACGACAACAACACCAATAACACTACTACCCCTACAGACCCGCTTATAACGTATAAAAACAGTGCGCACCATATATTCATAGGCTATCTTGTTGGTGATGGTAACGACCCTGTACAAAGCTTCAATCCTGCCAATGCACCCGATAGTGTAGATTATTTAGAATTTTTTGCAGGCAATGATACAGTTCAGGCAGATTGGCGTGTAGCACAAAACAAGGGCACTAAAATAGTGACATGCCATTTTGTAAAAGATGCTTACTTCGATGGTTCGGCTAAAGACCCTGCCACCAAAGTAGCAGGTTATGTCAATCCTCCCGGCTTCGACCAAAACAATCCTACTGTAACAAGTACCTACTATCACTGGGCAAAGGACATGTATAACAAAGACATTGTTACTAATAAATTAGATGGTATAGACCTGGATATAGAATCGGGCACATTTGGCGGTGATGTAAAAAGCGGTGCTAACGGCGATAGCCTTGTAGTAGCCATAGCAAGATATTATGGACCTAATTGTACAGAATGCACAGTAATGAACAGCGCAGGAAAAAAACCTGTATTCTTCTATGATACCGATGGCACTTGCGGATATGACAACATCATGTTCGGGCAGCACAAAGGCAATTATGATTATGTATTATTCCAGTCGTACACAACAGGCAGCCATGCATGGACCGGAACAGACACCAATAGTTTTGCACCTTTGGTTACAATGTATGGATTGGACAAGCTGATATTCCTGGTGAATGGCGATAGTTTTAAATACCCAAATGGCTCTCAGGATGTGCCGGGCGGTGATAGTATAGCCACTGCCTCGTTATATAACTATGCTACCTATGTAAAGAACCGCAATGGTGCCGGTGTAGGTGTATATCGAATGAGCCGCGATTATAATCACAAACCACCATTCGCTGTCAGCAATCATGCCATACAGATAATGAATCCTGCGAAATAGGGAATACACGCTATCTTAGTGCACAACAAATTCATGCTGCATTGAGAAAAAAAATTCATCGCACCTACCGCGTTACTAAACTAGTAATATACAGGCAAACGATTGTAGAACCCATGGACCATCTGTGGACATTCATAGGTGCTTTCATTGGTATAGGCGCTATCGGATTGATACAAACAGCCAACCTTACCTATACAGATAATGTATTCCTCATTGGTTCATTCGGAGCATCTGCCGTGCTGGTGTTTGGTGCTACCAATAGTCCCCTGGCTCAGCCTCGCAATCTGGTAGGCGGCCACTTGGTATGTGCAATAATAGGTGTATGTATACATAAACTTCTACCGGGGCAACTGTGGCTGTCTGCAGCGCTTGCAGTATCGCTTGCAATTGTTGCAATGCAGATGACTAAAACATTACACCCTCCCGGTGGTGCTACAGCTTTAATAGCCAACATAGGTTCTGAAAAAATAAAAGCATTAGGATGGATGTATGTACTTTCCCCCGTATTGTCCGGAGTACTGATACTGTTGGTAGTAGCTCTCGTAGTCAATAACATACCCAAGTACAGGAACTATCCTTATAAGAAGTAATGTCCGCAGAATTGATTTGAAAGATTAACACTTAGTTACAGTCAGGAATTTCTTTTCCTGCTTTATGCAACCTTCCTCAAACATGTTGTCCTTATTGTAACATTTCGACCAACTATTCGATAAAGAATAAACACTTATTATGCGCCACATTATACAACTGCTATTGCCAACAATAGTAACATTCAACTGCTATGCACAAACCAATGAGATAAAAGCAAATGCAGTACGACAAATAATTGAGGGATATAATAAACAGGACTACGCACTTATGAAGCAGCCTTGTGATTCTGAATTCAAAGCAGTGGTAAGCGAAGACATACTAAAAGAACAATTTGGCGAAACCTATAAGCTGTATGGGAAAGCACACATAGATATCATCCATGCTACTTATTCCATGCAAGACAGATATATAGCTAAGCTAACAATGGAAAAACGTCCTTCGGAGTACGCATACTGGGTATTCAATTTTACAGGCAATATAATAGTAGGCTTTGGTAGCGAAGGCTTTCCCAATCTGTGCCATAAAAAAGTAAGCAACCCAAAGAAAATTGATGCTGCAATATTCAAACAAAGAGCAGAAAAGCTCATTAGCTCAAAGTACATCGCACAGGGGAAACCATCATTTAATGGTTGCATTGCAGTACTGGATAACGGCAAGGTGATATACAGCAAAACAACAGGGTATGCCGATTATGCTACTAAAAGGCGGATTAACGATACTACCCTTTTTGATATTGCATCATGCACCAAGCAATTTACATCTATAGCTATATTGATGCTGGAAGAACAAGGCAGACTAAAACTAACGGATAATATAGAACAGCTTTTACCCGAATTTCCCTATCACAACATTACTGTAGAGCAACTCATGATACATACTTCAGGATTACCGGAGTATATGCACATGATGGACACTGCATGGGACATAACAAAAACTGCCAACAACGAGGATGTAAGGAATGTACTTGCGAAGGTGAAACCTACTGTACTTTTCTCTCCCGGTGAGCGTATTGAGTACAGCAACCTCGGATATGCTTTGCTGGCTAGTATAGTTGAAAAAGTATCAGGACAAACCTTTGCTGCATTTCTGCAGGAAAAAATATTTATCCCGTTAAACATGAAGTACACTCGTATTTCAAATTTAGAAGAAATGAATGCACTCAAACTGCCTAACATAGCAAACAGTTATATCTATAACAAGAAACAACATCGATATATTTTATTCGATACCGTTAAAGGCAATGAACGAGTGTATTACCTATGCAAGATAACAGGCGAAGGTGGCCTGTATACATGCCTCAAAGACCTGTGCAAATGGGAGAATGAATTATTACACCCGAAAGTATTAAGCGCATCATTACTCAAAAAAGCATTTGCCAACCATACACTCAATGATGGTACGAATGCAGACTACGGCGCAGGTTTTTTCCTTATTGACGAACCACAACTGGAACCTATGGTATACCATACAGGCGGATGGGCAGGATATGAAAGTGTGCTACTCAATTTCTTTGAACAGAAAAAGCAGGTCATCATACTTTGCAATAACAACTATGATGGCTTTACAAAGATGGCTGATGACATCAATGAAATGCTATTGGAATAAATACTCGGCACATAAAGGCTACCAGCGTTTAGGTTTGTTGTTACCTACCTCCCCTGTCTCATTTCATTCAACATCCCCTCCTTGTATAAGGAGGGGATAAAGGGGTGGTTGTGTCTAGGCTACCACTTCTTAGGTTTAGGCTTATTGCCGTAAAACTTTTTCTTGTTAGGGTTCTTTACACTTACAGCATCGGGGCGTTTTACTACTTCTTTGTTTTTGGGGAGATTGATTCTTACAGTACCACTATCACTTGGCGGAAAAGGATGCCCTTCTATAACGGGTATTTTCTTACCTATCAGTTTTTCAATAGCTTTTAAGTCGTCTTTTTCTTCTTCATCGCAAAAAGAAAATGCAATACCATCAGCTCCTGCTCTACCTGTACGTCCTATACGGTGTACATAGGTTTCTGCTACTTCAGGTAAATCAAAATTGATAACGTGCGATAGCAAATCAATATCTATGCCCCTGGCAGCTATGTCTGTAGCTACCAATACTTTTATCTCTCCCGTTTTAAAATTATTCAATGCACGCTGCCTTGCATTCTGCGATTTGTTGCCATGTATCGCTTCAGCGCGCACACCATCTTTATACAGGTCTTTCACCACTTTATCTGCACCATGTTTGGTACGGGTAAACACCAGTGCCCTGTCTATCGATTTATCCTTCAGTATAAAAGCTAAGAGCTTCTTCTTGTCCTTTTTATCTACAAACAATATGTGCTGGTCTATCTTATCTGCCGTGCTGGATACAGGTGTCACCTCTACCTTTTCAGGATTCACCAAAATAGTGTTGGCCAACTTCTGTATCTCAGGTGGCATGGTAGCCGAGAAGAATAATGATTGACGTTTAACAGGCAGGCGTGCAACTGTTTTCTTTACATCATGTATAAAGCCCATATCCAGCATACGGTCTGCTTCATCCAGTACAAATATCTTTACATCCTTCAGGCTGATGTATTTCTGGTCCATCAGGTCTAATAACCTACCGGGTGTAGCAACTAATATATCTACCCCTGCATGCAGCGCCCTTACCTGTGCACCCTGCGGCACGCCACCGAATATCACTAAATGTTTCAGGCGCAGGTGTTTGCCGTAAGCAGCAAAGCTTTCGCCTATCTGTATAGCCAACTCACGTGTAGGCGTCAGCACCAATGTTTTAATCGTCTTGTGGCTGTTATCTATAGGTGGTTCGCTCAGCAATTGCAAAATAGGCAATGCAAATGCAGCCGTTTTACCTGTTCCTGTTTGCGCACAACCCAACAAGTCTTTATGCTTAAGTATAATGGGTATAGCAGCTTCCTGAACGGGTGTAGGTTGGGTATAGCCCTCTGTTGCCAAAGCATCAAGTATGGGCGGAATGAGGTGTAATTCTTTAAAATCCATCTATTAATTATACGCCGTGTAATAACCGAACAACACTAATGAGGCAGGAATACGGCAGTGAAAATACTATGCGAAGGTATATCATTTATAATTATTGCCTTTTTTGCCCGCAAAGTAACAAGCCTATCTTATCCATCACACATCTAAATAATGTCCTGTTCTTACTGCTTTGTGTAATGCAAAGACACTACCCCACACCCGTCAAAACGCTTAGTTTCCTGCAACTTCCACAGCATTCTTTCATTGATTCCCTCGTATAGGGATATACCTGCGCCAAGTAGTACAGGATTCACAAACAAGTACATTTCATCTATCATGCCTTGACTAAACAATGTATGTATAGCACTCGGACTACCAAATACTACAATGTTACCTTTTTGTTTAGCAGCAGTTATTTCATTCAGGCTATTATTATCAATAAACTTCACCTTATTCCTGTCTTTACCTTGCATGGTGTTAGAAAGAACCAGTTTATCAACCCTGTTATACCACTCAGAATGTTCTTTATCGTGCTTAGAAGCATCTGCTTCTTTGCCTGCTTCCGGCCAGTAACTATTCATCATTTCAAACGTTCTTCTACCATATAAAGCTGTCGCCGCATTATTAGTGATTCCTCCAACATAGTCAAATAATTCCCCATCAAGCTTTACCCAGTCCATTTCACCACCGGTTCCGGCTACATAACCGTCAAGAGTGACGTGCATCGAGATAATCAAGTTATTCATAGCTATTATTTTATTTAAAGCAAATATGCCTCAATAATCTGAAAAGAAAAGAGTTAGTATACGCCTATTTAACTGGCTGATTGCGACAACAAAATATCATTATACATAAAAAAGGAACCTTATGAGGTTCCTTTTAAAAAGAATAACATCAATGAAGAGCGATTTCTTTAGGCCCACTGGCATATAACACCACCCATCAATGCCAGGGTAAGGAACCAATAGCCAGTATGTATCATGATGTATTTAAAGCTTTTTTGTTCAAACAGAGAGTTGATACCTATTATAGGCATAATGATGAACAAGGATAGTATTGAACCATGCAATGCACCGTGTTTGAATGTACGGTAGTTGTGGCCGTACTTGTTCATGAAATCAGCAAAATAACCGTGCAATTCTGTTCCTTCTTTACCAAGGTCTGGTGCGAGCAAAGCAGATTGTACACCAAACTGGTGTATAACAATGGTATGCAATAATACCGCTATCATGAAGCTAAATACATATGTCAGCCCGAAAACTTTAGCCATGTTTACCTTTTTACCATCTTCGGGAGTAAGGCCTGTTTCTTTCATCCATGCATTACCCATTATTTTGGGGTTATACCAGATAAAACCTGTAAGGAGCGGAACAAGTGCCGCCAATGCTGCAATAAGAAAGTTGATGCTTATCATGTTGTTTTAGTTGAACTGTCAAGCTACAAAATTATTTTTCTCATACATAACGATTGTTGTCATAAATATGACAGCTTTGCCGTAAAACTAAAATGGGGCCAACCGTAGCGACCCCATTGAAATTTCATTGATTAGAAAAGTAGTTCTGTAAGACTATTCTTCTGCATAATGCTTCTCGCCTGTTTCTCGGTCTACACTATAGTATTGCTTTCTGTTATCATCATAGAAGAAATACTTCTGCTTTACATCGCTGTAATAGAAAGGCCTTGAATTATCTGATTTTTTAACCGTTACTGCGGGTTCTGTTTTTTGTGCTGATTGCGGAGCAACCATGCGGGTATGTTTTGTTTTCTTCACCAGCTTCGTGCTATGATGCTCTCTCATCACAATAGAACCTTTTATTTTGCGTTCCTGCTTAGTAAGTGAGTCGATAGTTTTTTCTAAAGCTTCAATTTTCATCTGGTAGTCTTTGGCCATGCCACAAGCACCTGTCTCCAGGCATATAACCCTGTCGCGATATTTAGAAAGATTAGTAAGCGAATCTAAAAGCAAACCCTTGCAACGTTGGTCTTCATATTTTTGAGACTCGCAAGAAGTCATAGCTATCGCTAGGATAGCAACATAGAGGATGTGTTTCATACCTGTTTTTTATTTTTCCGTATTGAATATTAGCGTTACGGCATTAAAAATAGTATTATATATGCTATCTACCAAGTGTTTATATAAAAAGGCATAACGAATAGCGCAATTAATAATATCTAAACATGTAATAATAAATACTAAAATGCGATTTTTGTATCTTTCTGATATGCGATATAAATCATTCTTACTGTTGCTATTTATACTTTTTGCTTACAGGGGGAATGCTCAGAATGCAAGGATTTACGAAAAACCTTCTGATTACTTAAATAAGCAATTCAGCATAGCCGGACTGAAATCGCAATACTCATTTTCGGGAGGCGATAGTGAAACTGGAGCGACCTTATATACTTTCAATTCGGATACCGACAAGCTGAATGAAGATATCAAACATCTGTATTTTGCAATTGAATATCATGATTCGATGTTCATTAATTGCGAACCATTTGCCGACGTACCCTACTACGCTTATGTGATTGCCAACAACGGAAGGTATTTATATTTCACAACAGTCATATCGCCCACACGTCGCAATAGTCGCTATACTGACATAGAAGGGTCTGAGGCATTTATTGTTGGTGCAATGTTAGGATCTGCTACGGGAGGTATTTTAGGGGGTGTTGCAGGAGGTTTAATGGGGGTCATTATTAAGGGAGACCCGAATAAAGGTGATAAATTCGATAGCGATTACTACAACAAACCCAAACGCCTGATACCACCCAAAACCAAAAATTACGAACGATATAAAAACGTTAAATACAGTTACGTCTATGATATAAAAACAGGAACAGCCGCCAACTTAAACCCCGATATGCTTACGCAGATACTCGCAATTTGCCCTGAACTGCAAAAGCAATATATTAGCTATGGCAGCTCTGACAATAACGGTATATACGAGTACTACATAACAAAGCTATTGAATATGGATTAGTCACTATTCATTTTGCAACACAAAAAAGAATAGCTTATTTTACCACTATGAAATCACGTTATAGCATTATTACAGGTATCATACTGGTATGCATCCTAATAGCTGCAGGCTGCCGTAAAAAAGACCCGCATTACGATTTTTGGTGGTCTGATGAACCTGTGATAGGTATACCCGTTAACTTCTATAGCAATGCCAACCCGGGAGACAAACTGTTGTGGGATTTTGGTGATGGTGCAACATCTACAGAAACTAACCCTAACCATACTTTTAATGATGCCAGCACTTACAAAGTATCGTTAACCGTCAATGACTACACAAGGTTTATGGTGCAAAAAAATGTAATGGTCGGCAACCAGTACAGCCTGAATTTTTCGGGTGTAAATGTGATTGGAGACACTATCAGGTTCAGTACGAATGCAGCACCGGGCACCAGCCTTTTGTGGGATTTTGGTGACGGCTCATCATCTAATATTGCTAACCCTTACCACATTTACGGCAAGGAAGGTGTATATATCATTAAGCTGCGCATTAATGGCCATTATGACGCCGAAGGCTCAGGAACTAAACTAACCATTCTTAAAGACCCTAAATACACCAACCTGATAACCGGCATTAAACAATGGCGTTTAACAACCCGTAAAATACAATCGTGGTTGAATATTGACACCAGCACTTTTACCAATGACACTTTCAGCATAGGCTACCTGAATAAAATAACGGTATCGCTGCCTGATACAAAAACCTCAAAAGCTGCAACCCTGGGTTACAATCCTCAATTATCACACGACAATGTATTAGTCTTCACTGATGCCAACAGGATACTTTATTTTGACCGCGTTATGGATACGCTCTGTTTTCAATACAACTACACAACACAAACGAGAGGTGGTTCGGGAACTAATACCACATACTACTACGTATTTGGAAGAACGCCGTAGCGTCTATTGCCTGTAATGTATAGCACAACCAAAAGACAGGTTCTCGGGCTCTGCTACTTCTTTGCCTTGCAACAAATCATCAACTGCATTGGCAATAAAAGATTTAGCTTTTTCAGGATGTTGCCCGTTATCATCTATCGCACCGCTGTATTTCACAATCCACTTACTATTTACACGCCATATCACAAATGCCTGCGGCGTATGCAATGCATAAAATGATTTGGCCACCTGCTGTGAGCCATCTTTCAGGTAGGGAAAACGAAATTGTTTTTCTTTCGCCCATGCCTTCATACCCTTTAACGTTTCATTCTCATACACCAGGCTATCCATTGGGTTGACAGCCAGCAGAGGTACTCCCAGCTTTGAATACTTTGCATTCAGTGCGTTTAACCGTTGAGTATACAACTTTGCAAAAGGGCAATGGTTACAAGTAAAAACGACAATAAACCCTTTGGCGTTTTTATAGTTGTCAGTAGCTATGTACTTACCATCAATATTTTGCAAACAAAATGAGGGCACTTCTTTGCCTATCATAGACACACGTTTGCCTGACTTATTGCTCATGGCAAATGTCATTACAACAAAAAGCAGTATGGTATATGAGATTCGCTTCATTACCTACTCTTTTATAAATTTTTGAGTAGTTACAGCCTTTGTTTGTTTATCAGTAAGCTGAAGCATATAAGTACCCGATGGCAACATACTTATATCAATACCACTGTGCAAATCAGGCTGAGGGAGCATCATCACTGTACGGCCTGTAATAGTAGTAATGGTTATGTAATAAACCTCAGTTGTGGCATCTGCCAATTGTATATATAACCTACTGTTAGCAGGATTTGGATATAATGTAAACGCTACGTCAGTCTTAATAGTATTCACCCCTGCAGCAAAAGGGCTAACAACAAATTGCCCCATCATACCATCGTCCTCATGTATACCAAAATGGCAGTGATACATAAACGGATGCGTAAGGTCTGCATAATCATCAAATTTGGCTATAAAGCTTACACTTTCATTTACCGGCACATAAACCACATCTTTCCAACCGGACTCAAATGCACCAACATTAGCAGCGCTGCCGTTGCGTTCAATTATTTTAAATTCAACATCGTGTATGTGGAATGCATGGCCGAAAACATTGTTATTCGTGATGGTCCATTTTTCTATGTTATTAATATTAACAGTATGGTTAATAGTATTAAACTCAAACGGCTTGTGATCGAAGCAGAAAGGCAAATTGCCGGGACCGGGATTACCATCTGTAATAGCGAGTGAACGTGTTGTGGTTACATCAGCATTTGTCCAGTAGGTATTAGATACTAATGATGCAGGCACAGAAGTAATAGCACCTGAGGTAGCAGTGCCTATATTAATATGCAATACATTAAAATCCTTGTTATTCAGCAAACTTCCAAAAGTACCTGTAGTATTAGGTTCGCCACCGGGGAAACCGAATGGCTGCCCGGCATTATACGCTTTCAAATCGATACTGGAACCGATACCATCATTACCTAAGTTAACCAGTATCTCTACCCTTTCTCCTACCAGCAATCGAATGCGTGTAACAGCCAGAGGAGCATCGAGCAAACCACCGTCATTGGCTATGATATAAAAAGTACGGTTGTCGCTGAAGCCTAAATTATAAGCCCTTTCTATTTCTCCGTTCAGAATACGCATCCGTACATATTGCTTAGGCAATGTTACCTCCGGATTAATAGTACCATTTACCAATTCAATATCACCATAAGCGCTGTTAGTGGTAATAAACTGGTTGTTCGCGTCAAATCGCCTGCTTGTCAATACCAATGGAATATCATCAACACCATATTTACGTGGCAATGCCAATGCAGCTTCGGCAGCATCGCGCACAATCATAAATCCACCAATACCTTTGGTAATATGCTCAGTGGTCATTTCATGTAAATGCGGGTGATACCAGTAAGTAGCTGCACTATTGGTCACCTTCCAATAAGGTTGCCAAAGCGTACCTGGTGGTATTATCTGATGCGGGCCACCGTCCATAACAGCAGGCAGGTGCATGCCGTGCCAGTGTATGGTGGTACTGTCATTCAGGTTATTTTGCACATTCATGTGCACAGTGTCTCCTTTATTGATAAATATGGTAGGCCCCCAGAATTTACCATTTACACCTCCGGCAATGGTCTGATTACCAGTTTGTAATTGAGAAAAGGTATCTCGTATGGTCAGGTTGAAATTAGTACCCGATAAGGTATCGGGTATCCAAAGGTTATTGTACTGAGCATTAACAGCATGTTGTACAAGGCTGAAAGCCAACAGGAAAAGGCATTTTCTCATAAAGGTGGTATGTGTGTTGTTCGTTTGACGTCGTTTGGAGACAAATCCTTTGGTCAATATACCATAAATTATATGACAAATGCCCCCATGCAAAGCAAAGGGGCATAAAACAAAAACGGGCCTATAGTGAGTTATCTGATATTCCTACATATCCCGTTTATGCTTTTAGATATAGTCATTGGTATCCAGGCAAAACTGCCCTTGCATATCAGGCAGAGCAATCTGCAGTAAAAAGTTTCCATGATGGATATAGTTATTGTACGCCTACCTGTACTTCGGTTTGCATGTTCTGAGGATTAGCTTCATCCACTAAAAGATAAACCTCGCGGCATTCATTGGTCATATTCAGACCGTTCATTTTTAATTGGCCAATCAACTGTCCATAGGTTTGTCCGATAGTATCCCATGCGCCATGATGAATGGCAGATACATATTTGAAAGCCGGATATTCTTTGATGCTATATTCAACGGGAGTACCATTTCCTGTAACAGGCAATCCCATTTCTAATGTAAATTGAGTATCAGGATTGCCATCAGCATCGAGGTATCGCCAATATTGGGCACCTGAAGGTGTTAATCCTGATTGCCCTGCTACTTCATAAAATTTGTCGGGTGTTTCGCCCACACATTCTTTTAATGCTTTAAGTGTGGCCTTCACTGAGTTGCAAAGTACTTTAATCGGTTGTTGAGTCTTGATTTCCATAAATGTTTTTGTTTTATGGTACAAAACTGCAACCCGATAGTGACAGCCCTATGTCAGTAGGGGAAAAAATTATAGTTGCGGTAACGGCATGACAACATTTTTATTGTACACATAATATCGTGACATAATAGACGTTTAGAATGTAAAACCATTTCATCTATGCAAAAACAACACTATATACTTTATGCATTACTCGCATCAATATCATTGTTTGCTTGTAAGAAAAACAATAAATCTGTTGAACCAACAGTTACCCCCCCTATTAGCTATGACAATTACACAGTATTAAAACAAGGTAATTATTGGATATACCAAAATTACCAGCTTGATAGCATTAATGGTACGGCTAAAGCTATGGGCACTTATGACAGTTGTTTTGTTGAGAAAGACACTATAATCAACAACAACACATATCACAAATATTGCAGTCAGGTTTTATTTACATCACAAACAACTCCTGAATACACCTTCTATTATTTACGCGATTCATTAGGCTATACAGTCAATCATTACGGCATTATTATTTTCGCATCTACAGATTTCACTTCAGTATTCCGAACATACACATTCGGCCCTAACCTGGCAACACCGGATACATTAATCATAAAGGAACAAATGGGCTTTAAGGATGCTTCTGTGATAGTAGATGCCGGCACTTTCATTACTTCAGCATTCAGAAGGATATACTATTTTCCACAAAATTATAAATACGGCAACCCGCGTGAATATGATTATCACTATGCTAAAAACATAGGACTTGTTAAAGAAACAACAGCCTGGTATTATCCATCTCCAATGTTGTACGAAAGGCGATTAGTTCGTTACCATGTCAATTAAATATTTACTCATAAATACTGCTCCTGCAGCTCTTTAACCATTGACTTCATCATGTCTACAATGGCTTTGGGAGCTACAACTTTAGCCTTATTTCTGAAAGATAATAGCCAACTGGTAATATATTCATGGTAACCAATCATGAATTTCATTTCGGTGTTATCTTTTTTAATTTTCTCACTTACAAAACCATAGTATAGTCTCTGTTCCTGTATATACCTTACTATACTGTTATCAAACTCTACTACAACTTCGGTCATATTGTTCTCTTTAGAGAATTGCTTTAAATATTCTTTAAGGCTAAGGCTCTGTACTTCAAATGTCTTGTCTGTCCGTTTATGCTTTTTTATCCTGTCTACCCTGAAATTGCGGTAATCCTTTCTTAAATGGCAATAAGCTATCAGGTACCAACGCCCGTTGGCAAAATATATGCCTACAGGCTCTACATCTCTATCATTAGTCTGTCCCGAGGCATTGGTATAATAAGTTATATGCAACACCTTTTTATCACTAACACTCTGCAGTATTTCAAAAATATTATTGCTTGCACCAGCAGGAGGCATGCTACTTCGTCGGCTGTACACGTATATAGCATCATCTATATCTTCAAGCATTCCTTTTTCAGTACTTCTTAATACAGCCTTTATTTTATACATAGCTGCCTTATACTGGTCTGCCGTTGCGGTATCGGTCAGTTTATCAATCAGTTTTTCTGCGGTAAGAAATGCAGTAGCTTCTTCTTTAGTAAACATGACTGGTGGCAGCCTGTATCCATCCATAATGCTGTAACCCACACCTGCCTCTCCAATTATAGGTACACCTGCCTCTTCCAACGATGCAACATCCCTATACACCGTACGAAGACTGATATCAAAACGGTCTGCTATCTCTTGTGCTTTTACTACTTTTTTTGATTGTAACTGAATAAGTATGGCTGTAATGCGGTCGAGGCGATTCATAACAGGATAAAGATACCTGAAAAATATTTTCACAACCTGTTTTACTGTTGACATAAGGCTGTCACTACCCCATCTTTCCTTTGCATCATAAAACAAATCATTATGTCAAAAATTCAAGAGCTCCTGAAAGAAATGGAGCAAGAAGCAATCACAACACGTAAAATGTTAGCCATCGTTCCGAACGATAAATACGACTGGCAGCCTCACCCAAAAAGTATGACCATACGCAAGTTGGCTACTCATATTGGAGAATTACCGGGATGGGTAAGTATGGTACTGACCACTCGCGAACTGGACTTCGCCAATAATCCCTACAAGCCTGTAGAGATAAACAATACAACCGAATTGCTTGACTATTTCGACAAGACATACAAAGACGGTCATGAACATTTAGCAAAAGCTACAGAAGATGACCTGTTACCCAGCTGGACACTACGCAATGGTGAGCATATATTAGCAACAGGTACAAGAGCAGAATTTATTCGTACAACGTACTGCCAAATAGTGCACCACCGAGCTCAGCTCGGTGTATTTCTAAGATTGTTGAATGTACCTATCCCGGGTAGTTATGGACCAAGTGCCGATGAAATGAATTTTTAGTAAGTACAACAAAGCCCCGTAATTCGGGGCTTTTATCTTATACTTTTACTTCTTTCCATTTACCTTTTTTGAAATAATACCAGGCTATGATGGCAATCATCGTTTCGGCTACCGGCACAGCAATAAAAGCGCCAGTAGATTTCATATCCAATCCTTTTGCAAGCAAGTATGCAAACGGCACCTGGAATAACCAGAAACCAATGAAATAGATAATGGTTGGTGTTTTTGTATCACCCGACCCGTTGAGTGCTTGCGTCATTACCATGCCTATGCCATAGAAAATATATCCTGTGCCAATTATCTGCAGCGCCTTTGCACCATACTCAACTACGGGTTCATCCTGAGTAAACAGATGCATAATGGGATATGCACAGAACATGAAGAGCAACATTACGAATCCCATGAACAGGGCATTGTATTTTGTTGTAAGCATTACGCTTTTTTCTGCACGCTCCGGTTGTTTTGCACCAAGGTTTTGCCCTACTAATGTAGCAGCTGCGTTACTCAATCCCCATGCAGGCAAAATAAAGAACACTACGTTGCGTATAGCAATTTGGTAACCTGCAGATGCTGTTGTTCCACCTGTTTCGGCAACAAGCCTTGCTAATAATATCCAACTGCCGCTGGCAATAATGAATTGAAATGTAGCAGGTGAGGCAATTTTAATGATGGATGCAGCAATCTCTTTATGCAACTTAAAGTGATATGCATGGAATTGTAGCAAGCCCTTCCCTTTGAATAAATGATAACATTGATATAGCACACCTGTGCTTCTGCCAAACAAAGTAGCAATGGCAGCACCTTTTAATCCAAAGAAATGAATGAATATAGGGCACAGTATAATATTGATGATGCTGGCTATCCACAAACTACGCATGGCCATAGCCGCATCTCCCGCACCACGAAATATACCATTAATAAGAAACAGCAGCATAATAGCAACACTACCCCCGAGCATGATGCGAGTAAATATCGCGCCGTCACGTACTACCTCTTCACTTGCACCCATCATAGATAAAATGTCAGAAGCAAAGACCACTCCTACCAAACTAAGCACTACTGTAACAATAAGCGCAATAACCAAAGACTGCGCACCTGCATGAGCAGCTTCTTCAGCATTCTTCTCACCTACCCGTCTTGCTACAACTGCTGTTGCAGCTGTGCTTAAACCTATAGCTACAGAATATACTATAGTGATGACTGATTCAGTAAGCCCGACAGTTGCTATCGCATTTTGCCCCAGCTTACTTACAAAAAATATATCCACAACCGCAAATACACTTTCGAGACTTAGCTCCAAAATCATAGGTATAGCCAACAGTACTACCGCGCGCGGAATACTGCCTGTTGTATAATCATGCTCTTCCCCTCTCAGAGATTCCTTTATAGCTGTAATTAACTTAGAAAAAAAACTCGTTGTTGCTTGTGCCATGGTAATTATTAAACAATGCAAGTTGCATTAAACTGAAATTAGCAATTGTCTTTTACGTGACAAAGAGATGGATACTTTATAATAACATTTCGCAGCAATAGCCATGCCTTGCCAATAAAGCTATCACGTGTTCTGCATTAATATTGTGTTCAGCTATACGTAGGATGCTGTCACAGTCTTCAAGGTCGAAAGTAATTTTCCCGTTAGGGTAATGTTGAAGAAGTTGCTGCACCAGCATTTCTGATACAGCAGCTTCCTTAACATTGGTTTTGAATACTTCTATCATAGTATTTGTTATACTGCCTTAGATGCCTTCAATTGTGCTCGTTTGTGATAAAGAAAATAAGACACGAATCCTATAGCTATTGTTACAGCCATAAACACCACGCCGCCCATAAATTCACCTCCCAATGCAATAAATGAATACGTAGCACCTACCAGATCGATAATTAATCCGGCATAAGCCCATTCTTTAAGTCTGGGGAATCCGGGAATTAATATAGCGATAACACCGAGGATTTTCATCCAACCAATGAATGGAGTTATATACACAGGATATCCTAATTGATCGTGCATAAGCTTTACAGCATCAGGGCCGTTAATCACAAACCCATATGAAGAGAACAGCATCCATGCTGCAAAAATGATAGTTACTATCCAATAGGCTATGTTTACTTTTTTCATTATGATTATTTTAGAAGTTTATTCATTATTAACAAAGAACGGTATCGATAGTGACAACATCATGTCAGTAGTCGTATCTATCCGTTAAAATTTATCATCCACTGAACACCAAACTTATCACTGAACATTGCAAATAGCTCTGCCCAAAATGCTTTTTCAAGCGGCATAAATACATGACCTCCTTTAGATAAGCCTTCATATATCGTCTTAGCCTGTTCCACGCTATCTACGTTCAGATTAATAAAAAAGCCATCCCCCTTGCTAACAGGGCCATACGCTGTTGGGCGGTCAGAGCCTTGTATCGTAAGGCCTATATCCGTCTTCAATGCCATGTGCATAATCCAATCAGGGTTTGATTTGGTGTGCTCGTTTTGCGCTTCAGGTGGTGCGTCTTTATATTGCATTCTCATTTCGAATTCGCCACCGAATACTGATTTATACAAATCAAATGCTTCTTGTGCGTTGCCCTGGTAGTGCAGGTAAGGATTAAACGTTGCCATTGTTTTTAGTTTTAGAATGTTAGTTAATATGTTTTTGCATAATTGATTTCTTTATTGTTGCGGAAATTTGCTGATGTCCATATAACATATTTCCCATTGGTGCCCATCGAGGTCAGCATAACTATGCTGGTACATCCAGCCGTGATCTGCAGGCTCTGCATATATAGTCCCACCTTTTTCTACTGCTTATCTCACCATGTCATCAACAGCTTCGCGACTATCAGCGTCTAATGCTATTAGCATTTCCGTTGATTTGTGTGCATCGCTTATAGCTTTTCGGGTAAAATCTTTAAAGCGGTCTTCAACCAGCAACATCACAAAGATGTTATCTCCCACTATCATGCAGGTTGCACTTTCGTCTGTGAACTGAGGATTGAATGTGTAGCCTAAGTGTGTAAAGAACTCAATTGACTTTTGCAGGTTCTTAACCGGCAGGTTTACAAAAATTTGTTTTGCCATTGTATATCAGTTTTAGTTGTTATTGAATTTATCATCTAATCGCACCATGCATATTACATCTTTGCCATTCAGATATTGTTCTACACAAGCACCATTAGGGTCTATGCGAGTATCCTGCAACAATGATTGAAATGCCTTACCTATACTACTTTCATCTTTCTTCCAGTCAAGAATAGTATGCGCGATGTAAGTACCCTTTTTAATAATAAATACTTCACAGCCTTCCATTTGTTCACCTTCTTTTGCCTCAACTGCTGCTTTATACACTATTGTATTTCTATCCGGACGAGATATACCGTAGAACATCCGGCCTATAGTATCTACTTTTTCTTCCAGCGTTTTAAAAGCCTTACCTATTCCCATCGGGAAAGATTCAGCTGTCACACATAATACACTTATGTCTTTATTTAAAATTACCTGTTCCATGTTATTGTACTATTATGATGCAAAGCTACTGTCGTTATTTGGGCAAAGTGAGGCGTAATTACGGCATTTAAAGTGGTTGTTTGCGACAGTGGGTATCCATACATTTGTAATATGGTACACATATCTATACTCGTTCCCAAAGGGGCAATACTGGCTAGTCTTGAAGGCTCTCGCCAATTGTTTTCACAGGTAAACAATATGTTTAAAATGAGGGGTGCTCCTGCACTGTTTGATGTGCAACTGGTTGGGCTTACTAAAGAAACACCCACCAGTGGTGGTTTATTTACCGTTAATGCGACAGCATTGCTGAACGACGTAAAGAAAACCAACCTCATCATTATCCCGGCTTTGGATGGTGATATGCAAAAAGCCATTGAAGAGAATAAAGAATTTGTGCCATGGATAGTAGACCAATATAAAAATGGTGCTGAGATTGCCAGTCTTTGCGTTGGTGCTTTCTTACTTGCTTCTACACAATTGGTTAACGGGAAAAAATGTGCTACACACTGGGTGGCAGAAAATGAGTTTCGTAAAATGTTCCCTGAAGTAGAACTGGTAACTGAGAAAATCATTACCGAAGAGAATGGTATATATACCAGTGGCGGTGCATTTTCATACCTTAACCTCATACTCCATCTAATAGAAAAACATGCAGGACGCGAAATGGCCATACTGATAGCAAAAGTATTTGCCATACAACTGGAACGTGACAACCAATCTGCCTTTGTAATATTCCAGGGGCAGAAAGAGCATGAGGACGAATCTATCAAACAAGCGCAGGAATACATAGAATCAAATTATCGCGAGAAAACCACTGTAGACCAACTGGCATATATGTATGCCATCAGCCGTCGCAGTTTTGAACGCAGATTTAAAAAGGCCACTAACAATACTGTAGTTGAATATATACAACGCGTGAAGATTGAAGCTGCTAAAAAAGAATTAGAAATGAGCCGTAAGAACGTAACTGAAGTAATGTATGAAGTTGGATATACTGATAATAAGGCTTTCCGTATGACATTTAAAAAGATAACGGGGTTATCACCTGTTGAATACCGTAATAAATACAATAAAGAAGCGATTGCAGTATAATCCGCAACCGCCTCTATTAATTACTATTGCATTGATGTAAGATATTCTTCCAGCTGATCCATTGTACCGCCAAAGCCTTGCTCCATGCTTGCAAACATAGAACGATATGTTTCTTCCTGTGCTGCTGTAGCATTGATGGGGTGACCTTTTAGCGTGAGTGTAGTCACTCCATTTTCTTCCACAAGTGTAAGACGATTAAATATCTCTAATGGAAAATCAATAGGAAAAGGAGCTTTGCAAATATTGCCTTCTTCATCAGAAAATGAATTGACGAACTCTATCATGTCGGGTTCTACGATATTTCCGTAATGAAATACACCCCACATCATTTGTCCGTTGCCTTCCATTTTGTAATGAAATATACCACCGGGTTTGAAGTCCAGTTTTTGCACAGTTATCGGCATTCCTTTCGGGCCCCACCACGCAGCTAAAGCTTCTGCTGTTGCGAATGCACCAAACACAAGTGATTTAGGTGCATTGAATTTTCGTACGATTGTTAATCCTTCTTGCATATCAGTTAGTATTTATTTTGTTGCGTAATTCAGCATCCAGTTGATGCCATATTTATCTGTAATACTTCCAAAGAACGAACCAAAGAACATATCCTTCAATGGCATCGTTATTTCACCCCCTACAGATAATCCATCAAATATGCGTTGTGTCTCTTCTCGTGTTTCAGGTTCCAGGCTAATGTGCATATTGTTACCTGATGTCAGTTTGAAACCCATGCTCTCAGGCGCATCCGTTGCCATCAGTATATGTCCGCCCAGTATGGGCAATTCTATATGCAGTATTAATTTCTTTGTCGCTTCATCCATCTCTGGCATACCTTCGTGTGCAGGGGCATCACTCAAACGTTGAATACCACCGTTGAATTCTCCGCCAAAGACACTCCTGTAAAAATTAAATGCTTCTTCGGTATTGCCATTGAAATTGAGGTAGGTGCATACCCGTGCCTTATTATTAGGTTTTAGTTGTGTGCGCAGGTCTTGTTGTGCTTTCAGGTATAGGTTCAGTTTATCTAAGTTTTGTTTCAACCCTTCATCTGCCTTGAATGTCTTCACTACCTGTATAAACTCTTCTTTACTGTCAAACAGCATATGCCAGTCAATATCTGTTTTATCACCCTGTGCATTAAACTGTATTGTAGCTCTGAACTTAGGACCAGAAACATGATCGAACACTATCTTCTTATGCTGAACAATTTCTTTGTAGATACTTCTATTCTTAAAATCAGTACCATCAGGCCCGTGCATCACAAAATCCCATTCACCTTCTGGCCTTACATCCATAGTAAAAATGGTATTGGTGAATCCGTTAGGCCCCCACCATTTGGCTATATGCTCAGGAGTAGTGAATACCTCCCAAACTAATTCTACAGATGCATTAAGTGTACGTGTGAGCCGCAGTTCGCGGTCATCTGTTTTATTTATTTCTGTTGTCATTATTGCGTTCTGTTTTTAGTTTTTCTAAGTATGCTTCCAGCGAATCCAATTTGGCTTCCCAGAATTGTTTGTATTGCTGAATCCAGTCATTTACCTCGCTCAGCTTTTGCAGTTTGGCTTCTGCATAGCGTTCACGTCCTTGTTGCTTTACATCTATCAGCCCACACTCTATCAATATCTTCATGTGCTTGTAAATAGCTGCCCTGCTCACATCAAAGTTTTCTGATACGGTATTTACATTCAGCGGCTGTTCTGCCACCATACTCAGTATCGCCCTGCGTGTTGGGTCTGCTATCGCCTGAAATACATCTCTTCTCATTAAATGAAACCTTTTGGTTTCACAAATGTATATGAAACCTTTTGGTTTCCAAATATTTTTTTGATAAAATTTTAATACATCAGATTCTTATGTATCTTTGTCTTAGGTAATTAACAGAGTTATTATGATTTACTCCACCGAACTAATAAAAGGAACGCTTAAGACCATAGTGCTAAAGATGTTGGAAGACAACAAGAAGATGTATGGATATGAAATAACACAGCGTGTAAAAGAGTTGACATCAGATAAGATACAACTAACCGAAGGCGCATTATATCCTACTCTGCATGCACTGGAAGCTGAAGGTTTGCTGACCACTGAAATAGAATATATAGGTAAAAGAGTGCGTAAATATTACAGCCTTAGCCCTAATGGTAAAACCAAATCGAAGGAGCGCGTAAATGAGTTGGCTGAATTTATGGACACGATGAAATTCTTACTGGACATTAAAACCAAGTTGGCATAATGTATTGCATCAGTGATGAGCAAATAGATTTTATCCTCAACGACATTAGACGTAATGGCGTTGAAAAGGAGGACCTGCAGTTAAACCTCTTGGATCATATCTGTTGCATCATTGAGCAAAACCTTGAAGACAACGGCAACTTCGAGGACTTCTATTCGCAGGTTATAAAAAAGTTTTACCACCAAAACCTGCATGAAATAGAAGAAGAAGCCGAGTTATTACTAACATTCAAAAATTACTATGCAATGAAAAAAGTATTGATAACCACGGGTACCTTTTCTGCAGCTGCATTTGTGATGGGGTCTATCTTCAAAGCAATGCACTGGCCAGGAGCAGGTGTACTACTTTGTTTGGCCATTCTTGTTACCTGTTTTATTTTCCTGCCTTTGTTCTACATATTGAAGAATAAAGAAGTAAAAACGGGTCGCGAAAAATGGATGCTGGCATCAGGCACACTTACAGGCATATTGTATGCCCTATCTGTATTATTTGCTATCCAACATTGGCCGGGTGTAACGATTCTATGGCTTACCACGGTAGTACTCTCATTTTTTGTATTCATTCCTCTTTATTTCTTCACAGGTATCAAACATACAGAAGCACGTTTTAATACCATTGTAACTACAGTATTGCTTGTTGGCGCTACAGGCTTACTGTTTACTATGATACGTGTACGCGACCCATTACCCATACAAATGTATGCCTATGTAAAAAGTGAGCACTTACTAAAGCATATGCAGGAACATTCGGCAAAGAATAACAATAGCCTGGCCATAGAGATCAATAAAAGTTGTGAAGCACTTAAAGCATCGTTGCTAATACCTGAGATAGGTGTGTCGTCAATACCTGATGACTTTGAAAGCAGGAATATGGTCATTACAGAAAGGAGTATGACCGGAGTGTTTGGTATGGGGAAAAACAAAGAGTTGCTGGAACAGCTAAAAGCAAATGTGCATAAGTACAATGCATCTCTGAGCAATACTGAATTACATATCCCTATCGACCATTCGGTACTGGATATGCCTCAAGACAAAATAGAGATGTTTAGCAACCTGGCTGTTCTCAACAACATTGTGCAAATACAAATGTTCCTTGCCAATAGCAAAAGTGCTACAGTGGCTTGCGCCAAATAATTTTAAGATGGCGTATTGAATATAGCCACCCGAAGGGGGTGGCTATATTATTCTTACTATATTTATTGTCTTAAACAAAGCTATGTCAGACCGCAGAGGAACAAAACCCGTGTCAGGCGATAATCAAGCTGGTAAAAAACCATTCTGGAAAAACATTGGCCCGGGATTAGTTACCGGAGCCAGCGATGATGACCCCTCGGGGATTGCTACCTATTCGCAATCGGGTGCACAGTACGGTACAAAATTGCTTTGGACTGCCTTAGCAACATACCCGCTGATTGTTACGATACAAGGTATGTGCGCACGCATAGGACTAGTAACTAAGAAGGGCCTTATAGGTGTTATACGTCAATATTACCCCAGGTATATCTTGTACTTTATTATACTGTTGAGTTTCCCGTCTATTACACTCAATATAGGAGCTGACATTGCAGGTATGGGAGCTGTAGCCAACCTGTTAGTACCGTCTGTACCTTCTTTTGTTTTCTCTATTGTCTTTACTGCAATACTGATGTACGCCATCATATTCTGGAAATACGAAAGGATTGCTATGGTGTTGAAGTGGCTGTGCATAGTACTATTTGGGTACATACTCATTCCATTTATGGCAAAAACCGACTGGACTAGTGCATTACGCGATACACTAATACCCACCATACAGTTAGACAAAGATTACTTTATGGCCATTGTGGGCATCTTGGGCACTACCATTTCTCCGTATTTATTCTTTTGGCAGGCTTCGATGGAAGTAGAAGAAGCCATTCATAAAAAACTAGTTGTCGATAAACGTGTAATAGCTGACATGGAGTTTGACACACGCGGAGGGCTACTATTTACCAACATTGTATTTTACTTTATTGTTCTGGCTACGGGCAGTGTGTTGTTTACACATGGCGTACATAATATCAATACAGTAGACGAAGCAGCACAGGCATTAAAACCACTGGCAGGAGATAATGCATACATATTGTTCTCTATCGGAGTGTTTGGAACAGGTGCTTTAGCAATACCTGTTCTGGCAGGTTCCTTAAGCTACATGATGGCAGAGACTTTCGACTGGAAAGAAGGGCTCGACAATACATTTGCCCAGGCAAAAGGTTTTTATATAACCATTATCATTTCTCTATTGGTAGGACTGTTTGTACAGTTTTCGGGCATCAACCCTGTTAAAGCATTAATATACACAGCAGTATTATATGGCATAGTAGCGCCATTCCTCATAGCCATCATTCTGCATGTTTGTAACAATAAAAAAATATTAGGTGAGTATACGAATACCCTCAGAACTAATGTATGGGGTATTATAACATTATTGGTGATGACAGTAGCTGCAGGTGTATTGATCTTCTTCCTGGTGAAAGGCGGATAAAAATTTCAGCGGTTATAGCTAAGGCAGCTTTATTATTCTTGCTATATTTATCGCATTATACAACGTTATGTCATATTGCAGAGCCATAGAAACTATGTCGGGTGATAAGCAGGCACTTCATAAAGCTTATCACGACCATTTATACGGATTCCCGATAGCAGAAGATAATGAATTGTTTTGCCGATTGGTATTGGAAATCAATCAGGCAGGCCTTAGTTGGGAAACAATATTGAAAAAAGAACCTTCATTCCGCAAAGCGTATCACAATTTCAACATCAAAAAAGTAGCATCATATACAGACAAGGATATAGAGCGTTTACTGAGCGACTCTGGCATTATACGCAACAGGCTTAAAATAAACGCTGCAATCGAAAATGCTAAGTCTATACTGGTTATTCAAAAAGAATATGGCTCATTTGGTAAATGGCTGGAGCAGCATCACCCCAAAACAAAAGAAGAATGGGTGAAGCTCTTTAAAAGGACTTTCCGCTTTACCGGTGGAGAAATTGTAAATGAATTCCTGATGAGCGCAGGCTACCTGCCAGGAGCACATACAGAAGATTGCCCGATTTATAAGAAGATACTCAAGGCAAAACCGATGTGGAAGACAAAATAATTTTTTTGGCATAGTTATTGCTACAATAGGAATACTTATTTTTTATTACATGCGTCTGAATATAACATATCGTTTCTCTGGCATTGCATCGCAAAGCGGACGCATGGGTGTTGCCTTCCATTATTAGGTAGCTCAGTATCACAAGTGCGCCCGCACAATAAGGCAGTTCTGCCACAATTTTCATTATTAACAGTTAAAGAATTCAGCTATGACAGCTGCAGATAAATATTATTTAAAAGCTAAGGATAATTATCCTTACAATTATGAGGAAGTAGTTGAGGCTATAGAGTATGGCTTATCGCATGACGACAGCCATCCGGGCTTACTTACATTGCAAGGCAGGTTATATTATGCTGATTTAAAACAGTTTACATTGGCTAAAGAATGTTTTGAATTTGCGTTATACAGTGACCCTTATTTTGTTGACACCTACTATGCCTATATAGATTTGTCGTTACATACAGATGACCTATTGAAGGCAGAAAAACTCATAGCGGAAGCAATGAGCATAAAGGGTATTGACAAAGGATACATTTTGCACAAACAAGCAATACTATTCGAGAAAAAAGAACAATATGACGATGCCGTAAGATGTATATCGAAAGCTATGCTGCAGTGCTCGAAGGCAGACTGTTATACATTCTATGAAGAAGAGACTAAAAGAATAGAGCTAAAATTAAAGCAGTATAAACAACGGTCTGCCCCACTCAACATTATACTCATAAAATAAGCCACTCATATGAGTGGCTTATTTATCAAATATTTGCAGGACTATTTTTTGTCCGTTTTCTCTGCAGCCTTTTTGGCCTTTTCTTCTTCACGTTTTTCCTGTTCCATGCGTTTTTTTTCTGCAGCTCTGTCTTTTTCCATTTGCCTTTTCTCATCAGCTTTAGCACGCTCAGCATCGCGTTTATCCTGCTCTTTGCGTCTTTTTTCCGCAGCTTTTTCCTGTTCTATTTTCCTCTTCTCGTCTGCTTTATCTTTTTCCATTTGCCTTCTTTCTTTTGCTTTTTCGGCAGCAGCAGCCTCCCGTTCTTTAGCTTTTTGCCTGTCCATTGCAGCTTTTTCTTTTTCACGTTTTCTTCTGTCGGCTTCTCTTTGTTTAGCTTCAATCGCTTTTTGTTTTGCCATTTCTTTACGCTCTATCTCTCTTTGTTTAGCTTGTTCTGCACGTTTAGCTGCCAATACCCTGCGAGCTTCTTCACGCATTTTAGCATCATATGCACGCTTAGCTGCACCGGTCAGGTGTTTGTTCCTTTCCATCAGTTGTTGTGCGTAAGCTTCTTCGTCAGCTTTTTTATTGCCTATGTAATCAGAGTATGCCTGTATTTTATCTACATTCTTTACATAACAACTGTTCACTGCATAACAGTTACATTTTTTCTTTCCTTTCCTTGATAAGTCAAAACTATCTACTTGTGCAGGCGCTACATTAGCCATCATTTTTGATACATCGCCATCATAATCGCAACCTAAAGATGTGTTTCCACTATCTACAGGAGAAAAATGACCGAATGAGAAAATACCTGACTTGTATTTTTTATTCGCTGCCAAGTCATATTTATTATATCCGATAGATAAGTGGTAGTTATCGCCGTTTATCAATGAATCAGGATGCCTTTCATTATAATGCCTAAACACATCAGACCCTATAGTTGGTGCAATCATGTGCAGGTACACCTGATTTTTCGCAGGCGTATTGTTCTTAGCTTCTGCAGGAAGCGCTTCAGGCAATATAGCAGTAGATGCATTAAACATCATTTCTGCCCCTACTAATGCACCAAGGTTAGTAGTGATTACATTGATTTGCGTATTGGTTTTAATACCTGCAATTACTTTACGAAGGCCTGCACCTGCATTCAATGCGCTTGGCATTCCATAGCTATGAAAAGCATTAGCCATATCCTTACCATTATGGCCTATACCAAAGAAATAGCTATCCCAATACACCTCTACAAACAGCACATCACGATGTGTACCAAGACTAAGTACATCTTCCAATTTTTGATTATCCTTACGAGAGCTTCGTGTTATGCCAGGGAATGAGCCATATGCTTTTTTACGGAAGCCATGTATCACCACATCAACGGTAGGGAAATGCACCCTGTTTACATTGATCTGGTTGATATAAACATTTGCAACTGCATCATTAATATGGTCTATCACAGCATCCATATCACCTGTGCTGTCAACACCATATTTTTTGCACATTTGATTTAGTTTCTTGGGATTTCTATGATACCAATCTCTCAAAGAACCATTTGCTTGTTTTAGCTCCTTGTCTTTGATATACATATCCGGATAAAGCAAACCATCTTTATCTAAAAATATCCGCACTGTGCGGTCTTCCACCATCCATTTATCTAATCTCTCTCCGTAAAGGGTGTGGTGTTTTTCAATCTTCAATCCACAGGAAGCAATGAAAAACAACGCAACAAAAAGCAAGGATAAATTCTTGTTCATACCTGAATATTAGCTTATAAATATAATAAACTATTGTTTCAGGTCAATGGGAGGGGCAAGATGCCTAATGGTGTTGATTTTCAGGGAGTTCTTCTCCTTTAAATACCTCCTTATCCAGTGGTAGAATGAAGATAAGCGGAACCAGCGCGTATATAACAAAAGAAACATATACAGAAACCCAGGCTAAAAATGAACCAGCTATATATAATGTCGGAACAGCCAATAATGATTTGCGAACATTCTTCATAACAGTCGGTTTGTCGTAACGGGTACTGAGGTAATGTTTCTAATTATAATAATAAAACCACATGAGGCAGATGGTAGTAGCAGAAACTGTAAGTCCCCAAAACATTACAAAGAGTGGTTGACTTGGATATTCACCCATTAATGCTGTAGGAAACGGTAACAGACAAATGAAAAAAAGTAAAAAAATATTGATCCATGCAATAGCAAAATCACTTTTGACTGTCATGGATAAAATATTCTGATGATGTAGCCATATTACCCCTACAAAAAAGAAACTGACAGCCCAACTGTAGAAAACAGGCAGAACCTCTTTCAGATTTTCGATTACTTCGTGTTTGTCTGACGCATTAATAATATGAGGAACTTTCAATTCCAATACCAGCAATGTCATAACAATTGCAAAAACTGCATCAGAAAAAGCTTCTAACCTGAGTTTTGAAAACCCGAAAGCTTTAAATTTTTTCAGAAACATAATAGCATAGGATATGGTATCTAATGTACAAAAAGTTGAATATTACTCTGTGCCGGTTGAGGCACACCTATCTTCTGCTTCTTCTTTAAGGCTTTTTATTTTTATCAGTCGCTTATAGATGTATATACTCAGATAAATACCTCCACCGCAAACCAACAAAGAGATTATTGCAAATAAGGCTGTCATAACAAGAGACTAATGTGAGCTTATTTCTATTTTATGATTGTAATATTCCTGCCCTACTCTCACGGTGCATACATATATACCGGGTGATAGTGCAGACGTATTCAAATGTATATTATTATACCCTTGCGACACCTCAGCACTATGTTGCAAAACAGTTTTACCCATCACATCTTTAACAAGGATTGTACAATCGGCAGATACAGTTGAAGCAATCCTTAAGTTCACTTGCTCATTCGCAGGATTGGGATAAATCGTAATACCTCCGGGCTCCACAGTATTTTGTCCAACACTAACATCTACATATTTAATGTAAATATTCGCACACGACTTATTGTTGCCGGGGATATTATCAAGCAACGAATCAACAACATTTATATTATTAAAGGCTAAACAAAACTGCATTGGCGCAGAAGGGCCTGTGGTGATGGTAAGAAATATTCCAACATAAGTAGTATCTCCGGGAGCTAGTGTAAAGCCTGTGTATTCTTTATAAGGTTGTGTAATGCTACCGTTAACAAATATAAGGGGTGTATTATCCATGAGAACTGCTAATGCGAATGTATCCGTTATTCGTATGGAATCAGGCCCGTTATTTTTCAATTTGCCTACAATATTCGTTGGGTAATTGACCTCAATAGTATCTCCGGTTTTCGGGGCCAGCATAGTCAATTGCAATTCGGCATGTCGCTGTCCGAATATATTACCGATACTGATGATAGAAAATAACAGAATGAAGTAGCAATACTTTTTCATATTATATAGTTGATGGTTAAAGTATACTTATCAGGCGGTAACGGCAATTATAAATTTAATAAAAAAACCGGAGCATATACCCCGGTCACCATATTAAACCAACCAACATTTACCTTCTTCCACGATAATAACCATTATCCCTATACCTGTCATAATCATTATTTACATAACCATGACGGTTACAATTGTCATAAGAACGGCAGTCATCCATATTTCCACGCCTGCTGTAATAATTGTTGTATGCATAATTATCGTCACAGTCCCTGCGCTTATGATGTGGCCTGCATGATTGCTGATAGTAATTATTGCAAGGATTATTATTTTGATAGTAAGCATTATTGTTACAACCATAGCGCTGTTGATATCTGTATCTATTATCTGGATATGTGCCATAATATCCTGCATTACCTACACTAACTGTTACGCTGCCATGAGGCCCGCTAAATGAAAACCTGCTTCGCTGGGCATTGGCATTGGAGTTAAACACCAACATACCTATCATTGCAAACAATCCTACTAATACCATTTTCTTTTTCATAAACATTGCTTTTACTACAGTATTCCAAATCAGATACCAGTTTTTAGCTTTTATTGTTAAAAAAAACTGAAAGGGGTTATCTGCGTATCGGAAACAATAAAAAAAGCTCCCGTATAGGGAGCCATAAATCAATTAACTCAAGCTATACTATTGTATATTCTTTACCTTAACCGATTTGGCCATATCAAACATAGTCTGATTAATATCGTATATCTGGCTGATAGTTGTTGAGGCTGTGTTATTACCAGAGTATTGAATCAGCACATTTTGCTGTCCGGGTTTGTGTTCCTTCATCCACACATAGGTGCCTTTGGGAACTATTCCTGTTGATGTTTTCAGGTCTGTTTTCAAACATGCAACTCCGCATCCTGCTCCTCTTGATACTTTTGTAATTTTTCCTCTCACTACAATATTCCTCCCTTCCATATCAGTAGCCATATAACTATTACCAAGGTTGGCATAAATCAGCACAACATTACCGGGAATATAGCTGATACTCTTTTCCATAAACTCTACTGCTGCTTTATCTACAGGTTTATTCTTTGAAGCAGCCAGATAAAGTGTCAAATCATTAACACCGGGCTTAATGATACCAACTGTGCTGCCCTTTTCAAGTATATACCACTCAGGCGTCATAGATTGTGAAAAGCTATGCATGCATACAAGCAAAAACAGTAAAACAAGGACTGATCTCATAATAGTATTTAGAATAAAAGTAAGGAACTAATACGTACCTACCAGTTCATTAATTTCTTTTAAACCAATAGTTTATATCCACAATTATATTATTAGTATATCAATATCAACATTTTACGCTACTTTTGCATAAATTTTTTGAGTCTTGTCCAATAACGCATTGCCACTTGTCAAATTCGCAGCTGCCGGTAAAGAATCATTTTACGATACTGTAAAAGCACGTGTAAATGAATATTTTACAACCGTAAATATTCCAAAACACGGCAATTTGACAATGTATACAAAAACCATAGCAATGCTGGCTATGTATTTTGTTCCATACTTTCTTATTGTTGCAGGCATAGGAAACATAAGCCTTGTGATATTTTATCTTTTATGGATTGTGATGGGTTTCGGTATAACGGGCATTGGCACATCTGTAATGCACGATTCTAACCACGAGGCATATAGCAATAACAGCTTTATCAATAATGTACTGGGTGGTGTATTAAATATTCTGGGTGGTTATAGCCGCAATTGGAAAATACAGCACAATATATTGCATCATACTTATACCAACCTTGAAGGGCTTGATGAGGATATAGAAGCTGGTATTTTGCTTCGTATGTCTCCACACAAAAAGAAATTAGGCATTCACAAGTTTCAGCATATCTATGCCTGGTTGCTATATGGTATCATGAACATATACTGGGTAACGGTTAAAGACTATAAATGCCTGCTGCAGTATGGTAAAAACGGCCTTCTGAAAAAACAAAAGATATCATTGCGATATGCTTTAACAGAGTTGACATTATATAAGATATTCTATTTTGGTTATACTATCGTTGTACCTATATTCATTGCAGGAGTAGCTTGGTATCATGTAGTATTGGGCTTTATAGCAATGCATTTAGTAGCAGGATTGTTACTAGCTTGTATTTTTCAATTGGCACACGTTATGGAGACATCTGAGTTTCCTGAATTGCCAGAACAAAGTAAAATGCAAAACAACTGGGCTGTTCACCAGGTACTGAACACTGCAAACTTTGCACCTGACAGCAAAATAATGTCTTGGTTCATTGGCGGGTTAAATTACCAGATCGAGCACCATTTGTTCCCTCACATCTGTCACGTACACTATCCTAAATTATCCCAAATAGTTAAGCAAACTGCCGTAGAGTATAATATCCCTTACAATGTGCAACCTACCTTTATGAGGGCTTTGAAAGAGCATGCCCGTATGCTGAAGAAGTTAGGAAATAATTGAGATACTATATAGACTTCATGAGGAAATACACAAGGCCGCACAAAGCAAAAACGACGTAGAATACGTAATTAATAATATTGCTGCTTTTGTAATATTTTTTCAATTTTTCCTGAAATATATTTTTCAGGCCCTGTTTACCTATAGGAAGTAATGAAACGACAAATAAATTGAGTGCATCTTTCTCCAGCCTTTTCTTATAAATCATCCTCAATTTTATTGCTGCAAACACCAGAAAAACAAAGACGAGCCCTAATGGTCCAAACTCAACAATATATCCCCTAATCATTTTGTATTAACTGCAGGTTTTAGGAATTTTAATAAATTGATATAATTATTGCACAATAATAATACCAAACATACAATTTATGCAAAAATAATTTCTAAACGGGTCAAATCACACCTGATATTGTTTTTACATGATGAAAAAAGAACAAATACTACAAAAGCTGTATGACTTTAGAGACTTGGATAAATATGCTACTTTTTCTAAAGCAATGCCGGGGATTATACATACTGCAGATGATCAGCAAGAAATAATCAATACCATTCTTAACACTTGCGCTAAAGAACTAATAGTAGAATTGGAAAGTGTGAAGCGACCTACAAAAACAGCCCTAAAAACAATAATTGCCAAAAGCATGAACAATATTACTGCTGCCGTTATCAACACAGAAAATAAAGATTTCGGGTATCATTTATGTTGGTTTTTAGCTGAAAAAGTCGGTCTCGATTTATGGAAACAATCTACCACCAAAATATGGGGATATTGGGAAATAATTGATAACCAGGTGAAAACAACCAAGTACAAAAAGCCGAAAAATTAAAGAAATCACAAAACTTATTCCTGGGGGTCATTGGGTATGATTTTTGGGCTTATTTAAGTAAACCATATTTCTTAACTCTTAAAATTTTACGGCTATGAATAAGCAAATAATGACGTTTGTTTTATGCATGGGGCTATTAGCTGCCTGTAAAAACAACAACGAGACTAAATGCGGTAATGACTTGGCGCTACAGAAAACTCAGCTGGATAAAAACAAAACAGGCGAAAACATTAATACAGCAAGTTTAGAAATTAATAGAGAAGGTGATATAGCCAAACTGTATAGCGGGAATTCACCTGATGTAGTAAATGCTATCAATAGTAAAAAACTACAATTACACAAGAAAAGGCTAACACCGGGTTATTATCCGGAAGCATCTGAACGTATACTGACAGACCATGATGTACAATACCTTACCGCATGGGGCTACAAAGTAATGCTTAATGAGATTTATGCCCGACACGGAATGGTATTTCGAGATGAATACCTGCAACGCCATTTTAACGACCAAAAATGGTATCATCCCAAAACTAACAATGTATACAAGCAATTGACAACAACTGAAAAACAGAACATAGCTTTTCTTATCAATGCTATGGATAATGAAACAAGGTTAGCTTTAAAGTAATTATAGAGACTTAATGTTTATAAGGGGTGCCTGGCACCCCTTATTTATTTGTGCACCTCTTTATTTATTTACAATATTTCGATAAACTTGTATTCTATTTTCATCTATGCTTAAAACATCAATCGGCGAGTTAAAGCTTTCTCCTATCAAAGAAGAAGGCAAATTTGTGTTCTTTAACGATTTTATCACTATAAATGGTAAAGTGTCTAAGGGTGATAAAATCAAGATATTTGTACCCAGTTATCAAGCATCTCAGCCGAAAATATTAATACCAGAAGACGCCTCTTCCTCCGCCATATTAGTAGTACGTGGACAGCAATACAGGCACGATGGGCTTACAGGGTTCGACACCATGAACAAATTATACGACCATGTTTCTACACTGTACAAAGACAGGTTTTATTTCGGAGACAAGGCCTGATAATTATTAACCCTACATTGTAGTTTGTATCTTTCGGCTATGGCCGGTCAAAAACCAATTTTCTGGAAGAGATTTTTCAAATGGGTGTTTTACCTGTTTGCTGCCTCTATCTTATATGTTGTTATTTGCAAATGGCTGATGCCACCTATTACTATAACACAAACTGCTGCTGTTTTTCAAGGCTACGGTTTAAAACGAGATTACGTTAGCTGGAACGAAATATCGCCCAATGTAAAATTGGCTGCCATTGCCAGCGAAGACCAGTTATTTCCTGACCATTCCGGGTTCGATTGGAAGTCTATAGAAAAAAGTATGGAGGGCAAAACGGGTAAAAAGAAAAAACGCACTAAAGGCAGTGCAGCAAGTACCATCAGCCAGCAAACTGCAAAGAATGTATTTCTTTGGCAAGGTTCTGGGTACATGCGCTATATACGCAAACTACCAGAAGCTTTTTATACAGAAGCAATTGAGTTGGTATGGGGCAAGAAGAGAATAATGGAAGTATACCTGAATGTGATAGAAATGGGTCCTGGTATATTTGGCATTGAAGCTGCAGCTAGGCAATACTTTCATAAATCTGCCGCAAACTTGTCAAGACAGGAAGCTGCAATGATCATTGCCTGCCTGCCTAATCCTAAAAAATTCACTGTGGTACCATTGAGCCGTAGAGTTCAGTGGCGATACCCGCAGATTGTACAACAAATGAACAACCTTGACGGAGACCCGGATGTAGCTGAATTAATAAAGTAAATGCTATCTCTTTCTCTTAAACTGCTGTTCCCAAAACATTCCTTTAAACCAGCCAATGGTCAACAGGAGCAGCATACTACCGGCAACAAGCCCGGCAACACACCATAAACATTTTTCCAATAAATCTGATTGCATAGTGATTGTCTTTTTATGAATTTATGAAAATGTGATATTGCTCTGAAGAAATTGATTTCACACTTGGGGATAACTTACAAAAACAGCATTTTCAATACACATTTTATTAACTGAAAAGAAATGAGTAGGTTTATATTACCAGTTAGCATTATGAGAAAGTCCGTATTTATACTATGTATTATGATGCTAAGTCTAAAAATGTATGCATCCCGCATAGCAGACACCATACAAATACATTTCAATCTCAATGAATACAGACTCAGAAGCTCTGAGATAGCCATTTTGGATTCGCTCTTGTATAACGATATTATTTCGTCAAGAACAGATATCCTGCTCATTGGATATACAGACTATCTGGGTTCTGAACAGCATAATGCTACCCTATCCATCAACAGGGCAAAAACCATACAGCAGTATTTGCAGAGCATGAGCATCGATACTTCGAATATCAAATTATGTATTGGCAAAGGCGAGATTGCACGCGACGTACAGACCGCCGATGGCTACCCGATTGATAGAAAAGTTGATATTGTTATTTATAAACTCAATGGCAAACAAAAACAAGTTACAAAGGCAAAACCAACCATCAAATCTCCACAGGCTACTACTATCCAAACAGCGAGTGTAGGAGAAACAATCAGGTTAAGTAATATCTATTTCTATACCGGCAGAGCTATAGTCACTAATGAATCTTACCCTCAATTGAATGTACTATTTGAAACCCTTGATAACAACCCTACCCTTAAAGTGAGAATTGAAGGCCATGTGTGTTGCCTTACTTACGGATTTGATGCTGAAGACGAAGACACTCACGAAATAAAACTCTCAGTAAACAGGGCTAAGTTTATTTATGATTACCTTGTAAAGAAAGGCATCGAAAAAGACAGGCTTGAGTACGCAGGGTTTGGGCGCTCTAAGCCGTTGGTACATCCTGAAAAATCATTAGAAGACCAGGAAAAAAACAGGAGAGTAGAAATAAGGATAATTGAAAAATAAAGTAACCTTGCTAAAAAGATAGGATATGGCAACCATGGATACATTATCAGAAGCAATTGAAACACTTCGAAAAGAAGGATATACAGAAGACCTGAACCTGCAACAAGATTGTATTGAATGTTATGCAGGCAGCAAAAAAATATTTCACGATGAGTTTATCATAGATAAGTTCTATCGTTTTGAAGGAGATAGCGACCCTGCAGATGAAGCTACGCTATACGCCATATCCTCACCTAAACACAACATCAAAGGATTACTTGTAAACGGCGCAGGTATATATACTCAAGAGCTAACAGATGAGATGCTAAAAATGCTCGACATCAAAAATCATTAATTATAAAGGGCTTGTGAATAACAAGCCCTTTATTCTGATAGCCTGTTTCGCTAGAAACCAAACATAAAACCTACGTTACCTCTTAATGTACTGTTCATATCGCCGTACACTGTTGCCTGAGTTAAACCCTGGTAATATTCACCTTCAAGATTGAGCCATGTTTTAGGTGCAATTTTGATATTCAGTCCTACGCCGGTATTCACGCCAAAGTCTAATACATTAAAATCGCCATACCTGTGTTTCATATCAATATCATAATCAGACAAAGGCATATTTTCATCAATATAATGGTCCTCTACCAATTTAATACCTAATGACGGGCCAAGGAATACTTTAGGCCTGACAACACTTTTATAGCTTCCAAAGAAATAATAGGCCCTTGGCACCATGCGCAGGTAAACTGGGTCTACAGTATTGTTATATAACCTTCCATTTCTCACATAATCATAGCTATACCCTTCATGAGATACAGTCAATAATCCACCCCATCCCCAATGCTCATATCTCGAGAAAACACCACCAATACCCAATTGACCGGAAAATGTGGCGTTCGTATTTGCATTACTGATCCGGCTTACACCCATACCCATCACGGGGCCTATAGATGAATTATAGCTTTCGGATTGACCAAAAGAAACAAATGATGTCAATAATGCGGCCGCAAGAACTAATGATTTGTACCTTTTCATAACATTCAGTTTTGGTTCAGTACAAAGAAACTATCTCGAAATACCCTTTTGAAAGCATTTGCTGTTAAAATATATTAACGTTTGAATTTTCTTAACAATAGAAGTGTCGATATGATAACATAATGCTAAATCAATACTTAAACCAAACCTCGGTAGCACCAAATCCGTATTGTCCCAACCACTCATTAGAAAATCTGGTCACCTCTGGTATTTCTCTCAGTATTTTATGCACTTCATCTTTTAATACTCCTTTACCCAAACCATGTATTATGACTGTGCGTTCCTGCCTGTTTGCAATAACAGTATCAAGATGTTTATGTAATGTTTGCAACTGAAGTTGCAGTTTATCTGCATTGCTCATCCCTCTTACGTTATCTGCAATTTTTTCAAGGTGAAGGTCTATCTCAAAATGCGGCAGAGAAGTTCTCCAATCTTTATTTTTAGTCTTAGATTTATCCTTAGGTTTCACCTCAACAAAAAAATCATCCTGCACTTTTTTAGGAGCTGGCGTAAAGCCATCTATCAACAGATAACTAAAAGTTGGCTCGTTACTCAACAACAATTGATGAATGTGTTCAAATAGTTTTTGCGGTTTAATTCGCAACACACCTGTTTGCATGGTAGCCGCCACGTCATTACTATCAGACAACTCCCAATGAAAACGAGGTTGCTCATTCATCACATCAAAAGGGATGCTATGCAGATAGATATGACTGAACTTATGTAGTTTCCCTTCGTGTGAGAATAATATTTCTTGTTGATTATTTAAAAGTTTATAGTTGAAATAAATTGTTGTCGGCAATTCATTCAACAAATACACTTTTAAATCTTTCACCTCATCCTCAAAAACATCAGCTTTATATTCCGGCAAAAAAGAAAAATATACTCCTTTAGCCAGTTTAGGTGTTTTGAATTGATGCTTCTCAACAGGTAATTGCTCCGGCTGTGATTTTGATACCGTTTTCTTCTTTTCAGTAAACCACTTTAAATAAGGGTGGTCTATATCATCAATGTATACAGGGAATGTAATACCGCTTACCTCCACCTCTATCATTTGCTCATTTATATATGCTGTTACCACACCTTCTTCTCCACTCTGTTTCAGTATGATTTTGTCTCCGATAGAAAATTTCATCTCAGCCCTCCAATTTCTCTTTTATAAATGATACCATTTTTCTGGTAGCAATACCTCTATGACTGATTGTATTTTTTATATGGGGTTCTAATTCCGCAAAAGTTTTATCATATCCATCCGGGATAAAAATAGGGTCATATCCAAAACCACCATTGCCTCTCGGGGTTTCAATAATAGTTCCTTTGCAGATACCCTCAAAAAAGTAGGTTTCATCATTCCATATAAGGCATATTACCGCTTTATAATAACCACTTCTATCTTCACTACCTTCTAATGCTTTCAGCAATGCGTTCAGGTTTGCCATATCATCTCTGCTACCTGAGTAATGCGCACTATCTATACCCGGAGCACCACCAAGTGCATTGGCACAAATACCACTATCATCTGCCATCACATTCTTATTGCAAAAACGGTATACCGTATCAGCCTTTGTATGTGCATTTTCCTCAAAACTGTGAAATGGTTCAGGTATATCATCTGTAAAACCCACATCTTGCAACGACAATAGGCTTAATCCCTCTATTATCTGTGCTATCTCAGCTATTTTACCCTTATTATTCGATGCAACAACCAGCTCTGTCATACATACAAATCTATGCTTTCAATGTTATACTAAAAAAAACATCAACTATCTTTAAACCTTCTTACAAAGCCTTAGTCTTATCTTAAAATTAACTTTTATGCGAACAATGAAATTAACAGCAATAGCAACTACGGTATTATTTGCAGCCGTTCTGGCGTTTGCAGCCTGCAAGCGCGAAAAAACTACTACCGATGATTTAACTATTACTGAAGACACTTATTATGCCGATGATCAGGCCAAGGTAGACCAAACTTATAATGAAGTGGAAAACTTTACAGACCAGGCGGCAGTGAATGGTACAGTGGAAATGAAAGGCGGCGAAGACCCTAGTATTTTAAGTGCCTGTGCTACTGTAACTAAAGACACAACCTCTACTCCGCATAAAATCACAATAGATTTCGGAGCAACAAATTGCCTTTGTAAAGATGGCCGTTACCGCCGTGGTAAAATCATCCTTACATACAATGGTAAATACAGAGATAGCGGATATGTGCACACCATTAGTTTCGACGGGTATTATGTGAACAACAACCGTGTAATTGGTGGTAAATCTGTAACCAACATGGGACACAATTCAAGCGGTCAAACATACTACAACGTTAGTGTAGATGGCGGACTTGTATTGACAACAGGTGACACTATAAAGCATGTATCAACCCGCACACGTACTTGGGTTAGTGGCGAAAGCACAACGATGCTAAGTGATGACGCTTATGAAATTACAGGTAGCGGTACTAATACACGCGCTACAGGCAAGTCTGTTAGCTTCAATATTACAAGCCCGTTATTGATTGCACTAAACTGTAACTGGATAAAATCTGGTACTATTGAATTTACACCTGCAGGTGCATCAAGTGCTAAACGCACTATCGACTATGGTACGGGTATATGCGACGACCAGGCAACAGTTACTGTAGGAACTAAGACCAAAACGATAACTCTTAAGTAGTATAAATAAAAATGAACAGTGTAATAAAGGCAGCTATTTAGTTGCCTTTATTTTTTTACAACATGATGGCTTCCGTAAGACACACTAAAATAGAGGAATAACGTTCTGGACAGACGCAAATACCATGGTTGTAATAATATAGTTACCAGTGTGCTAGCCCCCAAGTAATAAAAAATACTGTTGTCTTTCATACTGAAACCGAATATCGGCCAATACCACAGTATGTTCAAAAAGAAGGTAAGCATGGTCAGTACGTAATTAATACCAAAACCATTATTATCTTCTTTCACCAGCTTCATACCGCAATGCTCACAATATGTGTGCATAGCAAGGTTTTTATTTACTGATACAGATGTACGGTTTACAAACAACCTGCCTTTCCTGCAATTAGGGCATTTCATTTTTACTAGGCTGGGTACCAATAACGGTTTCTTTTCTTCAGACATAGTGCAAAGATAAAAAAGCCGCCCACTCTATTGAGGGACGGCTTGTGATATGGTTGGAAGAAGGTTATATCTTCCAGCTTTTATTTTTAAACCTTTCACTTACTACCAGCTCTTTACTGCCAGGTGTGTGCACATAGAAACCTTCTCCGCTCTTAACACCCAGGTAGCCTGCCTGAACCATGTTTGCTAACAATGTTGCAGGGGCGTATTTCTGATTGCCAAAGCCCATGTGTAATACATTCATGATAGAATAGCAGGTATCCAAACCAATGAAATCAGCTAATTGCAATGGCCCCATCGGGTGTGCCATACCTAATTTCATGATAGTATCTATTTCTTCAACACCTGCCACACCTTCCTGCAACGCCAGGATAGCTTCATTTATCAATGGCATCAGGATACGGTTAGAGATAAAGCCCGGATAGTCATTAACAATACAAGGCACTTTACCCAAATAGCTTGATAATGCGTGGATAGTATTAGTCACATCCTTATCTGTAGCATAACCGTTGATGATCTCAACCAGTTTCATTACAGGTACAGGATTCATAAAGTGCATACCTATCACTTTACCGGGGCGTTTTGTAAACGAACCAATACGAGTAATAGAAATAGAAGAAGTATTAGTTGCCAGGATACATTTAGCGGGAGCTAATTGGTCAAGCTGTTGGAAGATTTTGATTTTCAGGTCAATATTTTCCGTGGCAGCTTCAACTACCAGATCCGAATCTTTAACAGCTTCTGCCATATCCGTATATGTAGATATACGAGATAATGCTTGTTGTTTAGCTTCTTCTGTCAATGCATTTTTAGCAATCTGGCGGTCCATGTTTTTGCCAATGGTTGCTAATGCTTTATCCATAGCTGCCTGGTTGATGTCCATCATGTGAACGTTAAAACCACTTTGAGCAAAAACATGACAAATACCATTGCCCATTGTACCCGAACCGATAACGGTTACAACTTTAATTTTTTCTAACATAGCTTTTGTGTTGTCGTCGAGCGTAGTATCGCCAAGCTTTACCTGCTCAACAGTTTGTTGTTGTATCATTTAAATAAATATTTTTAAAACGTGCCTAAGGTAACATTTTCTTCATAATTACCTCATGACAGCACAGTATTAATTGTGGATAAGTTAATAAATAACAATACTTAATATGACCATGTTTTAACATTCATACAGCAATATTTTCTTTTAAATTTAGGCTTGTATTGTATGAGCATACAACGCGCTACTCCCGTTAATGAACTATTAGCAAAAGCAATATTCCTGCTTTTACCTACAGCATGTGCAGCATATTTTCTGCTGTTCAATGTAAATGACTATTTCGCTATCCCTAACAACGATGCATGGAGGCAGACATTATACTTTGCTGCCGGTATGGGAGGAGGAGCATTGTTGTATGCTTTCAGGTTTCGTTTTCTGCCAACATTTATACTATTAGCATTATGTCTGTTCAGTTTAAACAAAGGAATAGACAATTATGCATCCGGCGAGTTTGATTCCTTTTTCCTTAATGTACAGTTCAGGGTATTTGCCATTGTATTTACAACAGGATGGTTAATGGGATGGGGATTTATCCGTTTACGCTATTGGTCAATACTGGTAGCGTCTGCCGTATTGTGCGGATGCATATTAGTTATTGCCAAGCAACAAACAGACACCGTATACCACCTCCTTAAGGCTTTTGTTCCTGCCCTGCTCTATTCGGTATACATCATTTTTACTGCTGAACAGATTTATAATTATAAAGACAAATCTCAAAAATTCTGGTGGTATCTGACCAGAAGATTATCTCTTTTCGCGTTACTGGTATCATTTATACTCGGCGCTGTTGTATATACCATGCGTAGTGAAATAAAAGAAACAGTTGCCAATTATGGTGGAGAAGGACAACAAGGGAAGAATAGCATGCTCAAAAAAAACAAGGATAATACCTTCGACCTTGAGCAGTATTCACGCCTCAGCAGCACTTTAGGCAGAAACAATGAATTACTTTTTTGCGCACATATCAATAATTTCTTCCCCGGCACAGAAGTACCCAACCCCTTATATCTCACAGCCTTTTACTATACTAAGTTCGATACACTGACCGAAACTTTTGAACGCGACAAGTCAATACCTTTTAATGACTTGTTCGAACCCAAACCGGCGCAATTACCTATGTTCTTTACGAAGATGGATTCTTCGGTTATTAAAAATAGCTTAGCTAACAAACTGAGGAAGATAGTTGATGTTGAGATATATAGCCTTTCCTTATCGCCAAATACCTACCTGGCTCCCAACGTAGGTTATTTTGTTCAACCTATAACGGTAGAAAAAGATTTCCGAGAACAGTTTAAATCTGCATTCAGGGCCAAAGGTTATGTATCTGAACTTAACAGTGCCTATTTCGTATACAATTCACCCGATACAAGCATCAGAAAATTCCAGGAGCAACGCTTTGAGGTATTGAGAAAAGCGGGAGGTTATGATGACATGGATAAAAAATTCATGTCTTACTACACCTTTATGCCCGGCGACGCAAAGTTTAAAAGCATTAGCGACTTAGCCCATAAAATCACTCAGGGTAAAAATACACCGGTTGATAAAGTAATAGCCATCAGAGATTATTTCTTATCAAAAGATGAAAATGGCGAACGTCTTTTTAAATATACTGACAACCCCGGCATACCTGATATTCCAAGCGCATCAAAACTGATGTACTTCCTTTTTGAGAACAGGAAAGGTTATTGCGCTTATTACGCAGGTGCTACATTATTCATGTTACGCTCATTAGGCATACCGTCTCGTATAGCAGTTGGGTTCCTGACAGTAGATAGGAGCGATAAAAACAAGGGCTGGTATTGGTATTACGGCGACCAGGCACATGCATGGGTACAGGTTTATTTCCCGGGCTATGGCTGGCTCGATTTTGATACTACCGTTGGTAATGACGAAGCACATGAAAGCCCTAAGCCCGATGGCACCCCGCCTATGCAACCACCTCGTGCATGGTTTGCTGCAGATGGCATAATTGAGAATATTGATACGCTCAAAAAGCTGATGACCATGAAAATCAATCACATGGTTTTTCACGACAAAGAATATGGTATAGAAAAACCTACTGACGTAAGTATGGATGTAAAAATTGCAGCCATACATCGCGATAGTATTGATGTACCATTATCAAATATTCAAAAAGGAGACCAGGCTACTGTCGTTTCTTATGCAGAAGCAATGAAACTTCTCGAGGCTCAACCAAATGAAAAAGGTATTTCGCTGGTTAATCGTTTCCCTAAACCTGCACCTATAGATGAAGTTTACCTGAAACGAAAAGATACTGCTCAACCTGAACCACAAAAACAAACAGAAACACAAAGCAAACCGGTAAACGTAAAAAGCATTTTGCTAACAACAGCCATTGTCGCTATTTGTGTTCTATTATTCTTGTTGTTTTTACCAACATTGGTTTACTATTACTATAGGCTCAGGTACAGTAATGCAAAAACTGAAGCCAAACCATATTGGGCATACCGCACGGCAAGTTATTACCTGCACATGTGTGGTATCATTCGTGGCAATGAAACGCCTATGCAATATGCTAAAAATGTAGTCGACCCTGCATTAGGCACATCTATGGTTTCGTTTATGAATATTTACCTGAAGCAGAAATATGCTAAACAACCATTGAATGCAGACGAGCAGAAATATGTTGCTCAGTTTTTAGCACCTTTCATCAAAACAACCAGGAACAAAATAGGATTGGGTATACGAATAAAAGGTTTCATCAATACGCTTCGCATGTTCAGCTTCTTTATTAAGCCCGAAGACGACAGCACCTTATAACATACATTAATCACATATATTTAAACAGTTTAGTCTTAATATAGATTGCCATATTGAGGCATTATAGTTAGATTTGCTAACGCCTAAAAAAGACATTTTGCAGCAAGACAAAAATCCGACGGGGAAAAAGAGAAGTGTAAAATTACTGTGGAACTTCTTCATTATTGGAGTTGTTGCATTCAACTTACTCATTCTCATGATCAACTGGGGATGGTTGGGTTATATGCCTTCCATGAAGGAACTGGAAAATCCGAGCAGCGCTTTGTCATCAGATGTTTATGCTGCAGATGGCACATTATTAGGCAGGTACTACGTACAAGACAGGTCTACCAGCAAATTCAAAGACATTTCCCCCAATATCATTGCTGCTTTATTAGCTACAGAAGATTCCCGCTTTTATGAGCATTCTGGCATTGACCCGATAGGCACCATAGCGATTCCATTTTATATGGTTACGGGTAAGAAAAGAGGCTCGTCAACCATCTCACAACAATTAGCTAAAAACCTTTTCCCCCGCGAAAATCAAAATGCCTTAACCCTCCCCTTTCTGAAGTTGAAAGAATGGGTAATGGCTGTAAAACTGGAACGTAACCTTACAAAAAACGAGATCATTACACTTTACCTCAATACGGTTCCTTTCGGAGATAATGTTTATGGTATTCGTAATGCCTCACTTACTTTTTATAATGTACCACCTGATAAAGTAAGTATAGATCAGGCAGCTATGCTGATTGGTATGCTGAAGGGTAATACTATGTATAACCCTCGCCGTAACCCCGAACGTGCTTTAGAACGCCGGAATGTAGTATTAGACCAAATGGTAAAATATGACTACTTAAAAGAGGCAGATGCTGAGCGCCTGATGAAATTGCCTATTGTATTAAACTATCATAAGCTTGATTATCACGAAGGTGCTGCACCTTACTTCAGGCAAGTTGTTGAGCAGGAAGTAAAACGTGTATGCAAAGAGCTAAAAAAATCAGACGGTACACCATACAATATTTATAAAGACGGGCTGAAAATCTACACTACTATCAACACGCACATGCAGCGCTATGCTGAGCAGGCGGTTGAAGAGCATATCAGTGAAATACAAAAAATATTCAATGCACAATCAGGCTATAAGGACGGTGCTATATGGGCAAAATACCAACAGTATCTCGACCAATCAATAAAAGAATGTGACCGTTATCAAAATCTGAAAGAAGATAATAAATCTCATGATGAGATCATTCGCGAGTTGAGTAAGCCGGTTAAAATGAAAGTATTTGCATGGAACGACAAACATTACAAAGACACAGTAATGAGCCCTATCGATTCTATCAAATACATGAAGCTATTCCTGCAGGCAGGCTTCATGGCTATGGACCCATACACAGGAGAAGTAAAAGCATGGGTGGGTGGTATAGACCATACTTATTTCCAATTTGACCACGTAAATATCAATACCAAAAGGCAGGTAGGTTCTACCATTAAACCATTGTTATACTGTCTTGCGGTAGATAATGGATTTTCTCCTTGTGGTATAGTATCCACCATGCCACAGGACTTCCCTACGAAAAAAGGATACAATGCAGGTGGTGCTAAATACGGACAATTGCCTATGTCTACTGCATTAGCATTATCGGTAAACAATGCTGCACTTTATCTCATTAAACAAGTTGGTATCAATGCTTTTGCAGACTTCATACAGAAATGCGGCATTAAAAGTGATATAGACAAGGTACCGGCACTTGCATTAGGCGTACCAAGCATTTCATTATTCGAAATGATGGGAGCATATACCATGTTTCCGAGTGGTGGTATTAATGTACAGCCCATGTTCATTACAAAGATTGAAGACAAGAATGGTAACCTCATCAAAAACTACGTACCCGAACAAAAAGAGCTTATCAATGCAAAAACCGCCTACAAAATGGTGAAACTGATGCGTGGTGTTATCGACAGGGGTACCGGTAGAAGGTTACGTGGCAGGTTTGGATTTACTTCTGACATAGCAGGCAAAACAGGTACTACCAACAGCCAGGCGGATGCATGGTTCATTGGATACACACCTCAATTATTAGCAGGTGTATGGGTGGGCCACGATGACCGTTACCTGCGATTCAACAGCGAAGCATTAGGTCAGGGTTCTGCTGCAGCCTTACCTATCTGGGGGTTATTTATGAAAAAAGTATACGCCGATAAATCTTTAGATATACGTACAGATGTAACGTTTCAGGAACCTGAAGGATTTGACAATTGCGATGGCATTGACCCAACAAGCTTAGACAGGAGTAAAACAACCGGGTATCATTCCGGATATGTAATTCCAACAGATACAATAAAAGACGATAAAGAAGAGACGACCTGGTAGTACTATGACTAGCGGCAAAGGGAAAATAATCAACGATCCCGTTTACGGATTTATACGATTTCCCGAAAAAGAATTACTGCAAATTATCAATCACCCATTGTTTCAACGTTTAAGAAACATTAAACAAATGGGGCTGGCACAATTGGTATACCCGGGTGCAGTGCATACACGTTTTCATCACTCATTGGGGGCTTGTCACCTGATGGGTAAAGCATTAGATGAATTAAGCGCAAAAGGTGTTACCATTACCAAAGAAGAATCTCTTGCTGCAAGAATAGCAATACTACTACACGATGTAGGCCATGCGCCCTACTCTCATGCACTTGAAAACACTTTGATTGAAGGCATATCCCATGAAAATATTTCAAGGCTCATCATGCATCAACTGAACAGTGAGTTTTGCGGCATGTTAGATATGGCCATAGAAATTTTTAACAACACTTATCACAAGCAGTTCCTGCATAAATTAGTTTCAAGCCAGTTGGATGTTGATAGAATGGACTACCTGAACAGGGATAGTTTTTATACAGGTGTATCGGAAGGTGTTATTGGTTATGACAGGATATTGCAGATGCTCTCCATTCATGATGGTGAATTGGCAGTGGAAGAAAAAGGTGTTCACTCTGTAGAGAAATTCATCATTGCACGCAGGTTAATGTACTGGCAGGTTTATTTGCATAAAACAGTACTGTCTGCCGAAATACTGCTCATAAATATTCTTAGAAGAGCACGCGAATTAGCTGTTGATGGTGCAGACCTGTTCACCACTCCATCATTACATTATTTCCTGTATCAGCAACATACAGCTAAGGATATGAAAAGCAACTCTGATATGCTGTCTCATTATTGCAATCTTGACGATAATGATATCATGACTTCGATTAAAGTTTGGCAGAAATACCCCGACCAAATACTTGCTACTTTATGTAAAATGCTGACAGAACGAAAATTATATAAAGTAATATTAAGCTCTCAGAGTCTGGACAACGAATATAATTTGAAGGCAGAACAAATTAAGAAAACACACAATGTAAATAATGCCGATTTGCAATATTTTCTTTCTACGGGCGTTACATCTAATGATACTTATAATATCAACGATGACCGTATTCAAATAGCTATGAAAAACGGCACATTACTTGATATATCAGAAATCGATAACCCAATAATCAGTCAGGCTCTTGCAATGCCCATACATAAAAACTACATTTGCTATGCCCAACCCCTTATATAGCAATATGGCTTATGTGTATTTCTTATTGATAGGGTTAATGTAAATTACAGCTATAATAAAAATCGGAAAATGCAGTTCACCGCGCTACAGATAGCTACACTTATTAAAGGAAGCATAGAAGGAAACCCGGATGCCAAAGTGAGCCACGTAGCAAAAATAGAAGAGGCTGGCGAAGGTTCGTTAAGTTTTATTGCCAATCCCAAATACGAAGAGTATCTGTATACTACCAATGCCAGTATCATCATTGTAAATGATACACTTGAAGTAATAGAGAAAGTAAAGCCTACCCTCATAAGGGTAAAGGATGCCTATAGTGGTTTTGCTTCGTTATTGGAAAAGTATAACGAGATGATGTCTCGCAGTGGCAAAAATGGTATTGAACAACCCTCTTATGTGTCTAAAACAGCCTCGATAGGCAAAAATGTATATATAGGAGCCTTTACTTACGTTGGTGATAATGTGCTGATTGGCGATAATGTGAAAATATACCCTGGTTGCTATATCGGTGATAATGTTGTAGTGAATGAGGATTCTAAGATATTTGCGGGAGTAAAAATATATGATGGCTGCTCTCTGGGTGCCCGTGTTATTATCCATTCCGGTTCGGTTATAGGCGGTGACGGCTTTGGCTTTGCACCTCAAAACGATGGCACATATCGAAAAGTACCGCAAATTGGCAATGTGATTATTGAAGATGATGTAGAAATAGGTGCCAATACCACCATCGACCGCGCTACAATGGGTTCTACCCTCATCAAGAAAGGTGTTAAACTGGATAACCTGATACAAATAGCCCATAATGCAGAAATTGGCGACAATACAGTAATTGCGGCACAAACAGGCGTATCCGGCAGCACAAAACTGGGTAAAAACTGTATTGTTGGTGGCCAGGTTGGTATCGTTGGGCATATCCAAATAGCTGACGGTACGCGAATCAACGCACAAAGTGGGTTATCAAAGTCAGTCGCAGAACCTAATACCGCTTTAACAGGCTCTCCTGCATACGATTACAAAAGTTCATTGAGAAGTCAGGCAATTTTTAGAAATTTGCCTGAATTGCAACAACGCATCTTCAAATTAGAAGAAATGGTGGAGCAACTTACAGCATTGTTAAACAATCAAGGTGTAAAGCAAAACCAATAGCGTGGATACATTAATACAAACGGAAGCAAGAAAAAAAACTGAAGCAGTGCAGGATAATTCAAATTCAGAATACCAGCATACCTTAAAAGGGTCTGTTAGTATGCCGGGTGTTGGTTTACATACCGGCGAACCCGTTACAATGACACTTAAACCTGCTAACCCGGGTTTTGGAATACGTTTTCAACGTATAGACTTACCCGACAAACCGGTAGTCAAAGCCGACTGCGATTATGTAGTTGACACATCAAGAGGTACAACATTAGAATATAATGGTGCAAGAGTAAGTACAGTAGAACATACTTTGGCTGCCTTAGTAGGTATGGGTATTGATAATGTGCTGATAGAATTGGATGGACCCGAAGTACCTATCATGGATGGTAGCTCCAAAATGTTTATGGAAGCTATTGAAAGTGTGGGTGTTCAGGTTCAGGATGCTAAACGTATTGTTTACACTATCGATACGAATATCCATTACTACGACCCTGTAAAGAATGTGGATATGCTGGCCGTTCCGTCAAATGAATACCAGATAACTACACTTATCGACTTCAACTCTCCGGTTCTGGGTACGCAACACGCTACCCTGAAACATATAGCAGAGTTCAACAACGAAATCGCTCCGTGTAGAACATTCTGTTTTTTGCATGAGTTAGAATACCTTCTTGATAATAATCTTATTAAAGGAGGCGACTTAAGTAACGCTATCGTAGTAGTAGATAAAGTGGTGAGCCAGGGAGAATTGGACAGGCTTGCTAAAGTTTTCAATAAAACACATATTGAAGTAAAGCAGGAAGGTATATTGAATAATATCCAATTACACTTCCCTAATGAACCTGCACGTCATAAATTATTGGATGTTGTTGGTGACTTAGCGTTAGTTGGTTATAATATCAAAGCTCACATCATAGCCAGCCGTCCGGGTCATGCTACCAATGTAGAGTTTGCTAAGAAAATCAAACAGTTCATCAAAAAGAACAAACATCTTTCTGATGTTCCGCATTACGACCCTAATCAACCTGCTATATATGATATCACTCGTATCGAAAAGGCGCTTCCGCATAAGTTCCCTTTCTTGTTGGTTGATAAAATAATTGAGCTGAGCGATAACCATGTAGTGGGCATCAAGAATGCAACATATAATGAGCATTTCTTCCAGGGACACTTCCCGGGTAATCCTGTAATGCCGGGTGTATTGCAAATCGAAGCGCTTGCACAAACAGGTGGTATCCTTGCATTGAACAATTATACCGACCCTGAAAATTATGATACTTACTTCCTGAAAATAGATAAAGTACGTTTCAAGCACAGGGTTTTACCGGGCGATACACTTATCTTAAAACTCGATTTGATGAATCCTATCCGTCGTGGTATATGCGAAATGAGAGGTACGGTATATGTGGGTAATAAATTAGTAACAGAAGCAGAATTAGTGGCTCAAATTATCAGAAAAGACAAGAAATGATTCACCCTCTTACGTACATACACCCGGATGCCAAAATAGGCCCGAATGTGAAAATAGACCCGTTTACTACTGTACATAAAAATGTAGAGATAGGCGAAGGGACATGGATAGGTTCTAACGTCACCATCATGGAAGGTGCAAGGATAGGTAAGAATTGCAGAATATTCCCAAGCTCTGTTATATCTGCCATTCCTCAGGATTTGAAGTACAAAGGAGAAGACACTCAAACTATCATAGGAGATAACACCACTATACGTGAGTGTGTAACCATCAACAGAGGGACAACAGACAGAAGCAAGACTAAAATAGGCAGCAACTGCCTGATAATGGCATACAGCCACATAGCACACGATTGCGAAGTGGGTAACTACTGCATATTCTCTAACAACACTACCCTTGCCGGTCACATTACCGTCGGCGACAACGTAGTGCTGGCAGGTCTTACTGCTGTTCAGCAATTTGTACGTATAGGTTCGCATGCATTTGTGACAGGTGGTTCTTTGGTTCGTAAAGACGTTCCACCTTATGTAAAAGCTGCACGTGAGCCTCTTTCATATGTAGGTGTAAACTCAGTTGGGCTTAAGCGTCGCGGCTATTCTATCGAAAAGATCAACCATATTCTGGATATATATCGTATCATGTTTGTTCGCGGCTTTAATGTATCCAAAGCATTGAGTATTATCGAAGCCGAAATACCTGTATCTGACGAACGCGATGAGATCATTTCTTTTGTACGTGATACCGGGCGTGGTATTATGAAAGGTTATGCCCGCAGGCACAATGAAGATATCTCTTGACAACATAAGTAAACGCTTTCAGCGCCACTGGATATTTAAAGATATCAGCTATACATTTAATGGGCCCAATACCTATGCCATACTTGGTCCGAATGGTAGTGGTAAATCTACCTTTATGCGTGTCATTGCAGGTATGCAATCTGCCAGCAAAGGCAAGGTATCTTACGAGCTCAGTAATAATGTTCAGCCTAATAAGATATTTAATCACATTAGCTTTACTGCTCCGGGACAAGAAATAGTCGAAGAAATGACAATGAAGGAATTCTTAGAGTTCCACTTTAGTTTCAAGAAACCCATTAGCGGATTAAGCATAGCATCTATTATAGAACTTACCGGATTAGGTAACACCGCTCTCAAACCTATAGGAGAATATTCATCAGGTATGAAGCAGAGAGTAAAACTGGCACAAGCAATCTTCTCAGATACCCCTATCCTGCTGCTTGATGAACCTTGTACGAACCTCGATCAGGCCGGTGTAGAACAGTACAGAGAGTGGATTGAGAAGTATACAGCTAATCGATTAGTGATAGTTGCGTCAAACGATGTTCGTGAATACTACTTCTGCAAAGAACATATATCAATAGCCGATTACAAATAAGATTTACTGCACATATAACAAATACGGTAAATCATTACATTTGCCCTTACCGACAACACATTAGAACAAAGAAGTAATGCTATTTAACTCGCTGCATTTTGTTGCCTATTTCTTTATCACTACCATCATCTATTTTCTATTACCTCATAAATACCGTTGGTTTTTCCTGCTGGCCATTAGTTGTTATTTCTACATGGCATTCATTCCTGTATACATCCTCATACTCTTCTTCACCATTATAGTAGATTATTTTGCAGGAATACTGATAGAGCAACAAACCAATAAGCGAAATAAGAAACTACTACTGGCATGGAGCATTATAGTTAATACAGGTTGCTTATGCTTTTTCAAATACTACAATTTTCTGAATGAAAACCTGACTACCCTATTGGGTGGAATGAGTATTCAAAACCCCATCCCGGCATTAAAGATTATTCTACCTATAGGTTTATCGTTCCATACTTTCCAGGCCATGAGCTATACCATTGAGGTATATCGTGGTCATCAAAAGGCTGAAAGGCATTTTGGTATCTATGCTTTGTATGTCATGTTCTACCCACAATTGGTAGCCGGCCCTATAGAACGCCCGCAAAACATGATACACCAGTTTTATAATAAGATTGATTTTGACTACAATCGTATTATAAGCGGCATGCGACTAATGTTATGGGGATTGTTTAAGAAAATAGTAATTGCAGACAGGCTGGCTATCTATGTTGATGCTGTATACAATAACCCTCAGCATCATAGCGGTATATCATGTGCAGTAGCGACAGTCTTCTTTGCCTTCCAGATATATTGTGACTTTTCAGGATACTCTACAATAGCTATCGGTTGTGCACGTGTACTGGGTATTGATTTAATGGAAAACTTCCGGCGTCCATATCTCTCCAAATCCATCAAAGAGTTTTGGGGACGCTGGCATATATCATTATCTACATGGTTCAGGGATTATCTATACATACCTATTGGTGGTAGTCGTGTCAAGTTTCCAAGGCACATGTTCAACTTGCTCATTGTGTTTTTGGTAAGCGGTTTATGGCATGGTGCCAACTGGACCTTCATTGTATGGGGTGCACTGCATGGTACTTACCAGGTGATTGAGATACTCATTAATAAATACATGAGGAAAGGAACAGAAAAACCAAAGAGCTTTTTATCTAATACATTCTCATACATTATAACGTTTGCATTAGTTTGTTTGGCATGGGTATTCTTCAGAGCAAACAACGTACATGATGGAATGCTTATCGTTCAAAACATACTTACTTTCAAAAGCGGTAGTTTATTTATCGGTTTTGCTGCAGGTTTTGCTTATGCTGTATTGCTTATCATCTTCCTGATGATTGCAGAAGTTAATTACGAATACTTCGATAATAAATTATCGCTGATATATAGCAATCATACTTATAAACGCCTGGCTGGATATGCTATGCTCATCATTATCATTCTGCTGATAGGTGTATTTAATGGCGGACAATTTATTTATTTCCAATTTTAACGCATGAAAGGACAATTGTTACTATTAATAAAACGGGGATTGATACTACTGGCAGTAGTGTTTGTGCTCGATTTTGCAATAGGTTCATGGTTGAAACAAATGTTCTTTAAACAAAAACACGGTGATGATGCGGTAACAAGTTATGTAATTGAGCACGCTAATGATTCTATATTAATATTCGGCAGCTCTCGTGCTTCGCACCACTATGTACCGGATGTATTAAGTGCTGCAACAGGCGAGACTGTATATAACGCAGGTCGAGACGAAATGACCATTACTTATACCGATGCGATTCTGCCGTTGGTTTATAAAAGATATTCTCCTTCAGTAGTAATCATAGAGATTGCCCCGTTTGAATTGAACATTGGTAATTACGAACCAATTATCAGGCAGCGTATATCTACAGTACTGCTTCCGTTCGCTGCTAAATATGCCGAACTTATTCCTACAGTTTGCCTTGCAAGCGAGACAGAACGTTATAAAATGATGGTATCAAGAATATATCCTTACAATTCTCTGGCAGGCACCATCATCCAAAACACGTATACCCACATTGGGCATGTGTCTATAAAGGGTTATGAACCTTTGTCAGGCGCTATTGATTCTATAAACTATACCAAACCTATCTGGGGTGATTTCACAAAAGACAAACCTCTTGAACCTGCGTTGGTAAAAACGCTAAAACACATCATTACCTTAACACGTGAGCATAATACCAAACTCATTCTTACAATATCACCTTTTTATTTCGCTCACGATTTTTCTAACAACAGCAGCTATCATAAAATACAGAAAATAGCTGCTAACAATAATATTCCTTTCTACGATTTCAGTCATGAAATACCGTATTTGATGAACCCGCATCTGTTCAAGGATGATGTGCACCTGAATGACAGCGGAGCACAGATATACAGCCGCATGTTTGCAGAAAAAATAAATGCGCTCAGGTAAGCATTGTTTTGTTCGCTATCTTTATTCCATTAGTGAAAAAGATACTCAGCTTATATACCAACGCTTATAGTGGACTTACCGCCGAATCATGGTGGCTTTCCTTTGTCATGCTCATCAATCGTATGGGCACAATGGTATTGCCTTTTATGACGCTGTACCTTACGCAAGCCAGGCACTATAGCATCGGCAAAGCAGGATTGGTGGTTAGTATTTTCGGACTGGGCTCTATCTGCGGTGGTTTCCTTGGTGGAAAGTTCACAGATAAATTCGGTTTTTATTTCCTGCAGATCTTTTCATTGATTGGCGGTGGTATTTTATTTATAGCATTGGGGCAAATGGAATCATTCCCTGCTATTTGCATTACTACTTTTATACTTAGCATGGTGAATGACGCTTTTCGTCCTGCGAATGCTGCTGCAATTGCTCACTATTGTACCGAAGAGAACCGAACACGTTCCTACTCCCTCAATCGTCTTGCCATCAACTTAGGATGGGCGGCAGGTGGTGCTTTGGGTGGATTTATTGCCTCTAAGAACTATCAACTTCTATTTTGGATAGATGGGCTCACTAACATTAGTGCCGCATTCCTGCTTTGGTTGCGGTTAGCGCCATCAAAAAACACCGCTACAGCCAAAAAGCCTATCGTTAAAGATGCCAACGCAAGGTCAGCATATAAAGATAAACCATACATAGCATTCATATTACTGAGTGTCATGTACTCATTTTGCTTCTTTCAATTCTTTACGACCATGCCCGTGTTTTATCGTGAGGGTTTGCACCTTACAGAAACAGAGATTGGTTTATTGATGGCATTCAACGGAATTGGCATAGTATTGTTCGAAATGGTTGCTGTTCACAAGCTTGAGGGGCGCAAGCATATACTCAGGTATATCACAATGGGTGTGTTCCTTACATCATTCTCTTTTACAATCTTCAATATATTGCCGGGTGCAGGCTTAATTGCATTAGCGTCAATGGCTATTGCTACAATAGGTGAAATATTGTCCATGCCATTTATGAATACGTTTTGGATAAGCCGCTCGTCTGATAGCACACGTGGCCAGTATGCAGGCCTATACACGATATGCTGGAGTACCGCACAGGTGATAGGTCCAACAACAGGTTCTCAAATAGCAGAAAAATGGGGATTCAATACATTATGGTGGATGATAGGTGGCGTATGTATTGCATCAGCAATAGGATATCGTTGGCTTTATCTGAAAATTAATAAAACCGACATGAGCATCTGCAAGTAGCAGGGATTCGATCATAGAGATAAACGTCATTCGAGAAATATCCCGTTTAGTCTATTTAAACGTTGGGGGCTGTTGTATTTTCAATATATTCATATGGTAACCTTGTAAATTTACCTGTATGACTGTATATCCCGATTTACGGAAGTTATTTTTATGTTGCGTGATATTCATATCGGTGTTATTTCCCAATATCTTATCTGCACAACAATATGGTCATAACCTATCAGATAAAATTGAGAAGGCACATCGTTCAGGCATAGTGTTTCAAGAACTTAATCTGTTCAGTGAAATGCCGTCAACTCCTCAGCAATACGTAACGAAATACACTGCATTAAAGCCCAATACAGACAACATTGCCCGGTTATATTCTGACAAGCCAACTGCAGTAAGCTATGAAATACATACTGCAACAGGTAAAGTATATACTTTAGAAATGACCCAATCACATCCGGCATCTCCGGATGCACAAATAGGGTACATCGATGCTGAAGGAAGACATATGGCAAATTATGATGCAGGTTTGCACTACCAGGGCGCTATAAAAGGATATCAGAAATCAGTCGCAGCTATGAGCGTGTTTGCTAATGGCGAGGTCATGATATTATTCTCCAATGATGACGGGAATTATGTGCTGGGTAAGATGAATGACAACAGCGGGCTGTATTCTCTGTATAATACAAAAGACAGATTAGAGCGTATTCCTTTTCATTGTGAAACAGATAAAAAAGATTTCAACCCGGGTTCTGCATCATCGGCCAACAAAACAACCGGTGCTATCATGTGCAAAAAACTAAGGCTGTATTGGGAGTGTGACTATAATTTATATCAGTTAAAAGGCAGCTTATCGGCTACCCAATTATATGTACTGAGTATTTTCAACTTTGTACAAACTATATATTATAATGACGGCATAGCCATAGAAATGAGCAGTTTGTATATCTGGACTGTGCCTGACCCTTATATGAAAACAGGGGCATTTGATGCCCTGTATCATTTTGCTGCTTATTGGTCTTCTCAAAACCATAGCTTTTACGGCGATCAGGCAAGCCTTTTAACTGAACTGACGGGTTCACAGGGATACGCATATTTGGATGGGCTGTGCAATAATGTGGCCTATGCCTCTAATAATTTGTACGGGCAACCATTTGCTACATTTCCCGCCTTTGATATAGATATTTATCTGCTGGCACATGAAACCGGTCATAATATCGGAGCCGTTCATTCACATTCATGTTCCTGGAATACGGGTCCGGGGGGCACGTGTGGTTCTATCGACAATTGCACAATACAGGAAGGAGGTTCTAACTGTGCAACATGTCCATCTACAGACAGCATCAGTAAAACAGGATGGAGTGGCACTGTGATGAGCTATTGCAGTACACTTATCAATTTTTCAGCAGGGTTCGGGCCGGTAATTTCTGCTTATTTACGCAATAAAATAAACAGCAAAGCATGCTTACAACCGGTTATCAGCACAGACTTAATTGTACAAAATATTTGCAATAGTGATGGAGCTATCACCTTATCATACAAACCCAACAATTTCGGCGTAGCACCTTATAATTACGTGTGGTCAAGCGGGCAAACCACAAAAGACCTGAATGGCTTATCTGCTGCGGGGAAATACATAGTAACGATTATTGACTCGAACAACTGTAGTGTTAAAGATACCGCAGAGGTAATAGAACTTGCAAAACCCGGCGACGGGCAACCAGTACAAGGCACTATGCCTTTGTGTTGCATGGACACATCTTTCAAAGTTATTATCAAGTCTTTTTTACCTTCAAAAATCACAAATTGTCAAACTATCAGTTGGTTACGCACCTCAGCACCTGTTACTTCATACGCTGATGCCAAAACAGCTTATCAGAATGCCACAACAGCAGATATACTGCCAAGCGATAATGAATTGACAGTAAGCAATAGTGTAGCAGCAGAACTAACCATCAAATCTCCAGACTCCTGCAATACTACATCTGTCCATTATTATACGCCTTATATAAGCCGTAAACCTAAAGCAAAAAATATATACACTGCTACAGCCATTAACCCTGTGCCTATAAAACACTACTCTATCTATACCTTAGGTACATCTTACACGATACCTGCACAAACGGGCGTACCATCTGGCTGCGAAAAGGCAGGTGTGCCTGTACACGACACCATAACTGTAACGGTTAGTAACTATACAGGCCGTGCCAACAAGTTGGCAATTCGAATAGTAGGCGTCGATAAACAAGAGTTATTCAGAAAAATAGATTACCCCGGTGATGGCACATACAAAATACCAGTCATCACAGATAATCATTTTCAGGAAATGGCAGTTAAAGTATTTGATTTCAACTGCAAAAGGTACGACTCCTGTATCTCCTGCAGCATGAATGTGTCTGCATTGCGGGAAGTAACTTTTGATTCTTTGGCTTCGGGCATAATGGATGAGAGCTGCACAACAGGCACTTCTGTTTTAGTAAGCTTTGGGCCTGATAATTGCAATCTGGGTATATCAGGCTACGGAAAACCTATACACAATATCGCATTACATCCCAACCCTGCCACTAACAATACTGTGCTAGAGTTTTATGCTGCAAAAAAAGGAGATGGCAGCATACGTCTTAACGATGCCACAGGTAAACTCATACAGGAAGAAACCATACATTATATTGCAGGCAGCAATAGGTACACAATACCTCTTTCAGGTTTAGCGCAAGGCATATATTTTGTTGCACTCAAAGTAAATAACGAATCGACTTATAATATGAAATTGCAGGTGAGGTAACAAACATCAAAATAACAACGGACACTCTCAATAGTATTAGCCTATTATTGGCAAACATTCTTCAAAATTTTCCATTCTGTATCGTTTAGTGTCGGAATATCATTCAGACAACGATTACTTTCTCTTATTCTTTTAGCCCTGCTCTTAGAATTAGGGTGTGTACTTGCCCATTCCAGCATACCATCCATATCCCCATGCGTTTGGGACATCTTATCGAAAAAATCGGCCAGTGGTTTGGTATTGATATGAGTGTGCTGCATGTACTGAATGGCAGCATCGTCTGCTTCACATTCTTGTGAACGGTCAAACTTATTTGATGAGAATGAACGTACCAATTCTTTAAAAATTCCCAAGTGCTCACCGCCAAACATCATAACAATCGATAAACCTACCTCCTTAAAAAAACGTTTGCTGAAATGTCCTTTTTCGATATGCCCTATTTCATGAGATATTACCCCGGCTAGCATATCAGGGTTATCACAGTATCGTACTAGTGCACTATTCACAATAATATGTCCACCAGGAATGGCGTAAGCATTTACTTCATAATCCCTGAAAATATGCAGATGTATATCTGTGGTATCAATATGATTTGCAATGCACAGCCTGTCTCTTACTGTGTTCATGATTACCATTGCTGAATCGTTATACAATTCATGTTTCTCTAAACGATGCAACTTCAGGAATACCTCACTTAATTCCTTCTTTCTTTTTGTACTAAACTCATCAGCCTTAAACCACTTTACCCATGGCAGCATGCTTAAACCAAACCACAACCCGGAGACGAGAGCAAACGATACTATAAATTGGGTGAATATTTTCTTCATCTCTTATCGTTTAGCTACAAGCATTTGAGTTAATGTGCCCCAAAACCAATATTCAACATGCTTGCCTTTTCTAACACGTACGGCTGCGGAAATATTGAGTATTATTTCAAAGATGTTGAGCGCTATTACCATAATCATGTAGGCAAAATATTGGTTAGTAAACGGCGAATACCCCGTGAATACACGTATTGTCCATGTGAGGGCAATACTATTAATAACCAATATGGTAAGCTGCGACAGCAATGCCTGCATACAATGCCAACGCACATAATAACTGGCCCTTCGGTTAAATAAATAAAACAAACCAGTGGCCAACAGGTTAATGATTGGCAGGGGTAAGCCGGCCATAATAACCATTACAGACATTAAGTAACCGTTAGAAGCTTTTTCACGTTCATCCTCGCGAGGTGTATATACTCGCATATCTGAAGGAACTACATTTTGTATATATTCCATATCCAGTTGACAGCTATTATGGACAACAGGGTTATTAAAACAATTTTCTTTTTAAGAAGTTTATTCAGCAATTGAAATGCTATGTATATCGTTCCCTTAGCATTCAATATATCATACAATAGCCATAGTGGCATAGTAATAGCCAATACGCTGGCAACATACCCTAACGGATTTATTAATAATGCATGATAAAATTCACCGTGGCATATAGCAAGCAGAGACCTTGTTGTACCGCATGAAGGACAAGGGAGACTTGTAATGTTTTTAAACCAACATACTTGCAGCCCGTTACCTTCACCCGATAATGACAAAGCATATATCAACCACGCCCAACCTAAAGTTACAACCAGCGTTATATTGATATAAAAACGGCTTGCCTGATTACGTACATAATGCAACATACTATAACAATGCCATTTGTACCCTTTGCATATTTACTTCGCGTGTTCTGCCCATTATCAGGAACCAGTCTATGATGGTCCAAATACCAAAACCACCGCAGGTAAGTAATTTAGCAATACCAATACCAGTTTCGCCTATCATAAAGCGGTCTATACCCAAACCACCGGCCAATAATGAAATAATGAGCATTGTAGTTGGGTCTTTAGTATTGGCTGTCTGAAGCATGAGAAATTTTGAATCATCTGCATTGATGAGCATATCTCTGAGGATACCTATTTGATGTGGTTCAAACAATTTGGCATTCGACATAAGGTACATGTCTACTTTCTGTGAGTCCATAAGGATGTATGTTTAGACTAACAAAATAACATATTCCTCTATATAATCAAATAAAGTGAAAAGAAATAACTCATTTAGGATTATTGTATTGGCGCTCGCCAAACAGCATACTTCCTATCCTCACCATAGTACTACCCTCTTCTATGGCTATTTTGTAATCGCTGCTCATACCCATAGAAATACTATTAAAAGAATCCTTGAGCAGGAAAGCGCTATGCAGCAGGTTATCAAATATATTTTTAAGTTGTGCAAACTCCCTTTTGATCTTCACTTCATCATCAGTAAAGCTGGCCATACCCATTACACCACATATCTGCACATGTTGTAACTCTGCCTGTTGCGATTCGTAATAACTCAGAAATTCAACCAACTCTGTATTATTCATACCAAACTTGGTTTCTTCATCTGCAATGTGCATTTGAAGCAACACTTTAATAGTGCGGTTGTTTTTAGCAGCCTGTTTATTGATTTCCTTCAGCAGATTGAAACTATCTACTGCGTGAATGAGGTGGACGAAAGGCGCTATATATTTTACTTTATTACTTTGCAAGTGGCCTATATAATGCCAGCGAATATCCTGAGGTAATTGCGCATGTTTATCTACTAACTCTTGCACATAGTTCTCACCAAAATCACGCTGCCCAAGCGCATACATTTCCTGTATATCGCTTGCAGGTTTGGTTTTAGAAACAGCTATCAGCGTAACACCTTTAGCTTGCAGTTCTGCAGTTAGTGATTGCCACGCTGCTACATTCACCATGATTAGTACTGTTCGTTCTCGTTAGGGAAATCTTTGCTCTTCACGTCAGCAATGTATTGCCTGGTTGCGTCATGTATCTGGTCGTAAAGGTTGGCATAACGACGCAGAAAGCGTGGTGAGAATTCTTTATTAATGCCCAGCATGTCGTGCATTACCAATACTTGTCCGTCAACACCACTACCCGCACCTATTCCTATCAATGGTATTTTCAATTCTTCTGCTACACGCTTAGCCAATGCTGCAGGAATTTTTTCCAACACAATAGCAAAGCAACCTGCCTCTTGTAGTATATGTGCATTCTTAACCAACTGCTCTGCTTCTGCTTCTTCTTTAGCACGCACTACATAAGTACCGAATTTATAGATAGACTGTGGAGTCAATCCTAAGTGCCCCATAACAGGTACACCAGCACCAACAATACGTTTAATAGAATCTGCTACTTCTTCACCACCCTCTAATTTAATGGCATGTGCACCAGTTTCTTTCATGATGCGTATAGCAGAGTTCAATGCTTCCTTACTATTGCCCTGGTATGTACCGAAAGGTAGGTCAACAACTACCAAACAACGGTTGATAGCACGCACTACACTCTGTGCATGGTAAATCATTTGGTCGAGGGTAATAGGCAATGTCGTTTCGTGTCCTGCCATTACATTCGATGCACTATCACCTACCAGCAATACATCGATACCGGCATCATCCAATATACGCGCCATCGAAAAATCGTAAGCCGTAAGCATAGATATCTTCTCACCCTGCTGCTTCATACGTTGCAGCGTATTGGTGGTAACCTTCGTAACTTCTTTGTGTACTGACATAAAAGCCCCTAATGAGGATATTTAATGAGATGTCAAAGATAATGACAATATAACAGATGCCTGCTATTCGGGTAGTTTAAAGATGTATGCTTCGTTATATTCTACATTAAACTTATCTAACATATCCTTATATTCTTCCATAAAGCTGTACTTCTTGTGATGTTCTTGCTGATTTGCGATATACTGTATAACAGTATCAATTTGAGATTTGGAATAAGAAAATGCGCCATAACCCTCTTGCCACTGGAATTTATGACGTGTTAATTGCTCTTTATTTATCCATTCAGAGGAATCACCTTTTACAAATTGCATGAGTTCAGATACTGACTGCGAAGGATGTAAACCAATAAGCATGTGTATGTGGTCTGTCATATTATTTATTGCCAGCATTTTGTGTTTATGGTTTTGAACAATTGCTGTAATATATAAACGCAACCTTTCATCCCATTCATAACTTAACACAGCAGCTCGGTATTTCACAGCAAATACAAAATGAATGTATAATTGTGTATAGGTGTTTGCCATTGGTGTCTGCTGTTTTGTCCCGATGGGACAATAACAAAATGATAATGATGTGCTACAAAGCTATTGTTCCTACGGAACATCGCAAATTATATAATACAAATATTACTGAAAAATGCCTCGTAGAGGCTATAGCTTTGTAGAAAAACAATAAATGAAAAATACCTGCCCCGTAGGGACAGAACATTCAACCTATACAAATATCTCAGCAGCCATGCGCCATGCCTCTGAGAAGGCTTCTGTATTTAGTTTCAGCGGTATATTCTTATTACCTGCCCATTGCACTATGTTCTCTGTAGCTATATTACCTACCAGTTCATCCTCTGCCATCGGGCAACCACCAATACCTTTCATTGCACTGTCAAAACGCACACAACCATTACCGTATGCCGTTTGTATTTTCTCTTCCCATGTATCAGGCGTACTATGGAAATGTGCTCCTATATGTACGTCCTTAAATTCAGGCACTAATGTTTTGAAGATGTATTCGATATTATCAGGTTTAGCTACACCTACTGTGTCCGACATAGCTATCGTTTTGATACCCATAGCTGCTAACTGCCCTACCCATTTGATGGCTACTTCTGCACTATACTCATCACCATACGGATTGCCAAAACCCATAGATATATACACTACCAATTCTTTACCATGCTTTACACACAATTGTTGAATTTCTTCTACTTGCTTTAATGATTCTGCAATGGTCTTATTCGTGTTTCTAAGTTGGAATGTTTCTGATATCGAGAATGGGAAACCTAAATAATGTATCTCGTCATACACTACAGCTTCTTCTGCACCACGGGTATTTGCAATGATAGCAAGCAGTTTAGTTTTACCATCTAACTGCAATTGCGGTATCACTTCTTTGGTATCTGCCAGTTGAGGAATAGCTTTTGCAGAAACGAACGAACCAAAATCCAGCACATCAAAACCACATTTCAATAGTTGGTTCAGGTAGTTCACTTTCGTCTGCGTAGGAATAAAATGTTTCCATCCCTGCATCGCATCACGCGGACATTCAACTAAGGTTATATTATTCATAAAGAGGATGCAAAGATACTATACAATACCTATGATATATATAGCCGTATTCAATGCGGGTATATCTAATCCATTAGTGTTATTATCCAGAAAATCTCACCTTTAATCTCCGAGCATACTGACATCGAAGATTTCCCATACATATCAAAGTTTATGAAAAATTGTATCTCTTTTCCTATAATGTAGTCTTTCAAAACAGTAGATGCTTTTACCATATCTTGAAACTGCAACTTCAGGTTTTGCAAATCTTCAAGAACATTACTTTGATTCAGATGCTCAAATATATTATAGCTGGTAAAACCTGTAACACCTACAATGTCAGTTGCAACCATACGTAGCAATATATCATCTACAGGGAATGATTTCCCTTCTTTTAAAAGCGCAACTGCTATATCTATTCTGTCTACTATGCTCATTTTATCATTTGCAGGAATAGTTCCAATCCATTTTTCTTCTGTTCATCCAGCATGTAGTGGATATTCTCGGTATAGTAAGTCTTAAGGTCGTAGTAAGGAAAAGGATTTTCAGCCACCACTTCATCTATATGTTGCAACCCTTCGGCATTGGCAGTGTTAAAAGCAGCTTTAAATGTTTCGGGCAGTTCTTTATTAGCTACCCATGCAGCAAACACAAATGGCAATCCTGTTAATTCCTTCCAGCCATCAGCAAGGTCGTACACATACTCAAAATTGGTACGTTGTTTCAATGCCCTGTCGCCGATGATAACACCTGCCGTAGTACCGTTAATGTAGTCTATATAATTTTCAGGAGCAGGTTTGAACGCTACATCCTGTTTCCATAGTTTTTCAAATAACAGTTGTGCTAATCTTACCGATGTACGGCTCTGATAATCGAGATACACGGTTTTTATCTCACTCATAGGCACCATGCTAAACACTGATACCGAAGCCACATTGCCATCTGCAGCTATACCGTAATCGCTGATGATATTTGCACCTGTTATGGTAGGAATTGCTGCTACAGGTAATAAAGCCACATCTATTTTACCTTCAGATAAGTCTTTGGCTAGATTAGAGGGATAATCGAGCAATAAATCTATGTCATTCATCACAGCACTGCGCTCTATACCATACAGCAGGGGTTTGGTATTCAAATAACTTACAGCTGCAACTTTTATCTTAGCGCTCAACAGGTTAAATTTGGGCGCAAAGATAGCGGAACTAACCAAATTCATGTCGCAACAATTAATAATTTATACAGACGGAGCTTCTCGTGGCAACCCCGGTCCCGGTGGCTATGGTATCATCCTGCAATGGGGCGATAAAGTAAAGGAGCTATCACAGGGTTTCCGCAAAACCACCAACAACCGTATGGAGCTGATGGCTGTGGTAGTAGCCCTGCAATCGCTGAAAAAAGAAGGTTTGGACGTGGTGATATACAGCGACAGCAGCTATGTGGTAAATGCCATAGACAAAGGCTGGATTTGGGGATGGATAAAAAAAGGCTGGAAAGACGTAAAAAACACCGACCTGTGGCAGGAATACCTGAAATATCACAACAAACACCGTGTGAAATTTGTATGGGTAAAAGGCCATGCCGACAACCCTATGAACAACCGTTGCGATGAACTGGCAACTATGGCCGCCGATAGCAAAAAATGGCTGGTAGATATTGGGTATGAGGCAGGAAATTAATTAGCCATACAAAGTCTCACTGTTGTCATATTTTATACAGCCCCCAACTTAAAACATATTATCAGCGTCTTTGAACGTGAAAAATTAACCAGATGAAACACAATAGTTGGTTTATTATCCTATTTAGTATCATTATTTCCGGCAATGCGTCTGCTACTACACGCAGGGTATTGTTCCTGGGCAATAGTTACATTTTTACAAACAACCTGCCATCGCTCATACAGCAAATGGCAACTTCCATGGGCGATACGCTCATATATGATGAGAACAACATTGGTGGTTATACTATGCAGGCTCATAGTACAGATGCCACGTCTATAAGTAAAATATACGCCCAACCCTGGGATATAGTGATATTGCAGGAGCAAAGTCAACGACCTGCTTTCGACCCGGCACAGGTGGCTACAGACACTTATCCTTATGCCAGAAAACTGGATAGTCTGGTGCGCGACCAGAGGGCGTGCACAGAAACCATGTTTTTTATGACATGGGGCTACAAAAACGGTGATGCTTCTAACTGCGCTGCTTACCCGCCTATATGCACTTATGCAGGTATGCAACAACGCTTGCGAGAAAGTTACCTGCAAATGGCGCAGGATAATAATGCGATAGTGTCTCCTGTAGGTGCTGTATGGAAAATAGCAAGGGATAGTTTCCCTTCTATCGACCTCTATTCTGCCGATGAATCTCATCCTAATATCAATGGTTCTTATTTGGCAGCTGCTGTTTTCTACACCGCTATATTTCATAAAAAACCTATCAACAGTAGTTACACCGCAGGGCTCAGCACTACCGATGCACAAAACCTGAGACGCATTGCAGGAAATATAGTGTTAGACAGTTTCACTAAATGGAACCAATACGGCAATTATACTTATGCTAATTTCAACAAGAGCTTAGCGGGCAATACAGTTACGCTCACCAATACATCTGTATATGCTACTGCCTACTACTGGACTTTTGGTGATGGTGGCAACAGCACTGCTACCAACACAAATCATAGCTATACTGCTAATGGCAAATACTACATCAACCTCACTGCATCTAATACCTGTTATAGCGAAACCAGGAAAGACAGCGTAACCATCGGGGCTACAAGCATATCTAACCTGGTATCATCAGCCTCTATAGATGTGTATGCCATAGGCAATGGTAAGATGAGGATAAATAATCGCCACAACTCTGAAACGCTGCAAATAGAAATTGTAGACCTGACTGGCAAATCCATATACAAAACAACCGTAGCTGCAGGAAACACTATTGACGAGAGCTTTATTCCGGGCTTATACCTGTACAGGATATGGGATGGCAACCATGCGCTACCTGCCAACAAGATATTTGTGTATTGATTGAATTAGGATAAGATTTTTGTTTCACGTTGTTTCATTGTTTCAGGGATAGAGTTGTGAAACGGTGAAACAGATGAAACAGACCCCCCCCTTACGGACAAACTTCATTTCAGTCCATTTCAGCATTTCATTGTTTCAGCCCTGAAATGGTGAAATGGGTGAAACGGTGAAATAAGCTGTTCCAACCTGTTCCGGTTGTTCCATCCCCATAAGTTGGAACATGGAACAACACACGTCATTATTCAGCTTCGCTCCATGAGAAAAGTTGCGAGGGAGTATTTGCGAAAGCAAATAGAAACGTGGCAATCTCTGGGAATGAGGGTAATTTATCGTAATTTCATAACTACTTGGCATAATTAATGCGTAATCCTTTTTATAGTACATTTTTGGGGTGTTTTATTATATCTATATGCTTGGGGCTACCATACTTCATACCATGTAGTAAACAATTCTTATCCTCTCATTCAAGATTAGATGGTCTATTACTAGGTGTATTATCATCTGTATTTCTTCTTCTATTTATTGAAATCATTAATTGGTACAGAGATAAAAGGTTATATGGGTTTATTAAAGGAAAATATAAACGTATTAGTATTTATCAAACTAATGAAAACGATGCAAGAGGGAATAACGATACTATCTACAGTGAATTAGAGTATTATAAAAGTATAGATTGGGACATTCATTTAAAGTATCATTATAATGGTATTTATACTGGAACAGCTGAATATTATAACCATTCTTCTTCTGATAACAAGAAAACACTTGTAAGTATTACGCTCAACTTAAATACTGCAAATAGAATGATAGGTGAAGGGAGTTATAAATACATTAGTAAAAATGATTTCGGTATATATAGTTTTCATGTTGACAATGATAATCATAACAGAATCATATTAACATATAAGAATACAATCCCTAGTGGTCTTGCTAGAGGTTATGAAATATGGGAAAAAGTAAAATAACCCACATTCCCCGAGATTGCTTTGTCCATATTTACATTCGTAAATATTCCCTCGCAATGACGTCAGTAGTTTTGTTCCACAAATAGCAATGGAAAACTTGGAACAACTGGAACATTGGAACAAGATTTCCCATTTCACCATTTCACAATACCCACACCTGAAATGATGAAATGACTGAAATAGTGTAAGGATACCCCCTTGCTCCTCTCTTTAGCAAGGAGGGGATGTTGAACGAAGTGAGACAGGAGAGGTCTAACGAAACACCTTGTTTCACTGTTTCACAACACCATCCCTGAAACAATGAAACAAATGAAACAACATGAAACAGAGCAATCAGTATAATCCTGGTTACTCCTTCCCGTGTTTAGAATCGTGCCACACATTAGCCAGCTTCCATTCAAGCTGCTGTGTGTACGGCGCTTTGCGTTCAGGGCAGTTTTCCAAAGCGCATAGTTTGCATTGGTAGGGCTGGCAGGCATCTATATGTACAAATACTTCTACCCTGTTCTCGAAACGTTGTTTTATCATACTCTCCAGCACATGTATTTCTGCATCAGCTTCCTTCACACTATAGTACCAGGGCAGTGTCATGTGTGCATCTAAGTGCAGCATATCGCCGTATTGCATCACCCTCAGGTTGTGCAGGTCTACCCAATCATTTTTGCGGTTTTGTTGTAAAAAGGTAATCACATCCTGCAATAGTTTCTCGTCAGCTTCATCCATTATCCCCGACATCGACCTCCGCACCAGCTTATAGCCCGTAACCATAATGACCACAGAAAACACCAAAGCCACTACACTATCCAGCCATTGCAATTTGGTAATTAAAATAAGCGCCAAACCTATTACTATAGCAAAGGTGGAATACGCATCTACCCTCAGGTGCTTGCCTGCGCTCTCTACTATCAGTGATTTCTGTTTCTTACCCACCTTCACTGCGTAAGTACCTACTATAAAGTTCAGCACACCGGTAGCTCCTGTTATGTATATACCTACGTCCAACTGGTGTAGCGGTTTGGGTTGCAGCAACTGGTCTATGGCCTCGTACACTATCATCAATCCTGCTATAAATATCAGCGAACCTTCTACCGCACTCGATACAAACTCTGCCTTGCTATGCCCGTAAGGATGGTCAAAATCTCTGGGTTTGGCTGCCAGTATAATGCTGTACAACCCGATAAAACCTGCAATTACATTCACCGTACTTTCCAGCGCATCGGTTAATACAGTTACAGAATGCGTAAGGTACCATGCCCAAAGCTTGCCTATGAAGAGTACTACTGAAAGAATAGCAATATTGCGCTGTAAACGGATGGGCATAAACAAAAGTAACTAAAACCGTTTAATGTACTCTTTGACAAACATCAGTCGGAAAACTGAGCATTATCATATTTGTTATATGAGTTTACTGCTTCCTTTGTAAAAAAAAGTATGGCAACGGAGAATAGAGTACTCATGCAAATGGCAAGAAAATCTCTTGAGGGAAAATGGGGGCTTGCTATAGGAACGTTTCTCGTATACACATTAATAACATCTTCTTTCGGGGCAATGCAACAATGGGGCGTTCTGGCGCTGCTGATAGCGGGGCCATTGATGCTGGGTATTTCCATATTCTCATTAGCCATATCACGCGGCAAAGATGCAAGGTTAGAACAGCTGTTCGAAGGCTTTCAACATTACAGCAGGGCATTGGTCACTTATCTGCTCATGTTTCTATATATCCTGTTATGGATGCTGCTATTCATCATACCGGGTATTATTGCAGCGTTGTCATATTCCATGTCGTTTTATATACTGGCAGATGACCCGTCTTTAACACCCCGCCAGGCAATGGATAAGAGCAAGGCTATGATGAATGGGTATAAAGCAAAGTTGTTCTACTTATACCTTCGGTTTTTTCCGTTAGCGCTGCTTTGTATACTCACTTTGGGAATAGGGTTCCTTTGGCTGGTACCTTACATGAACATAGCGACAGCAAAATTTTACGACGATATAAAAGACAGTAGCATTACGACATAAGCATCCAAGGCTATTTCCTGAATGCTTTATTCATTATTGCGCCACTCCACCCGGCAAGGCCACCTATTAGCCCGCCTAAAATAACTGTGAGCAGCATCAGCATCCAACCATTGGGCAAAGGCAACAATCCCGGCCCAACCAACCGGTTTGCCAAAATATGCTCGTTCGGAATATCTCGCCATAATACAAAACCCAACCATAGCAATGCAACACCAATAAAGCCCGACAAAAACCCATCACGCGGTTTTAGTTTATGATTCACAGTCACAACAAATGAAACAGCCGCTATCATCCACCATGCTACCAACCACGATAGAATGCCTGCTAAAAAAGCTATGATAATTATTGGCTTAAGATTTCGCATGAATTGTCCAAATATATTTTGGTGTTTGCTTTTTATCTGTGGTATAGAAATTCAATTTATAATACTCCCCTTTCACCCACTTATCTAAAAACGTGGCGTAGTATTTACTACCGGGGTTACCTGATTGCCCTCCGGGATAAACGCCATAAGCGTCAATATTTTTACTCATTTGCACCACCATACGCCATGATGGCCCGTGGTCGCCTTTGGCTGCATTCACCACATTGCCCCAGCCTCCCAATTTCAAATCACTAAAACTAAATGGTGCAAGGCGAGCTAAATGTTTGATGGTAGTATTCTTGGCATGATACCACTCTAATCTGTTTTCATGCTTCAATTTATCCAAACTATCAATACTGTTATGCAGGCTATTGGCTACTGCATCATCTACATTACCCAAATACGGGCTGCCTTGCAACAACAATTGCATAGTACGTTCAGGCGAAGGCTTAATGGCATTATGTATTTTAGAAAGCTTAGCATTCCACAGAACATTATAAAAGTTCTCCCACCATACCTGGAACACAGTTGCTGCTTTGCTCTCAGCTGTCAAACAATAATCCCAATTACCCAACATATCCAGATAGCCACGTTCTTTATCGGTTATAGTTGACGCATTGATGTGTTGCAACATGACAGGCAATACATTAGCAGCCAATATAGAATACACATCATTCTGCAACGCAAACATATCCTGCACTGTTGCATGATGCGTTTGGCGCAATACACTATTTATCCTCCAAGAACGAAACTCGTAGAAGGTGCCATTATACCAATACGGGTACGTAGTATCTGTTACAGTTTGATTGGCCGATGCCAGATACCCTTGTGCGGGATTGTATGCATGTGGGTTCTCACTCACTGGTATCTTCTCGCCCCAAAGCGTACTGCTATCAGCACCATTCATCACATAACGCCCCTGCTCTTTCCATTTATTAATGAATTGCCCTTGTCCCCATAGAGCTATATTACCTGCCTTATCGGCATACAACATATTCTGTGCAGGACATAAGAAATTCCAGATAGCTTTGGTATACGTTTCATAATTATTTGCCCTGTTCAATAAATACAGTGCCAGCATTTCATTGCTTGGTTGATGTGCCATCCAACACATAGCCATTGGTCTCTTCAATCCACCCGGCCCATGAAAACGCTCATCGTACATCACAGGGCCTTGCACGGTATAATGCACCGTATCATTATAATCAGGCTTTCCTTTTATTTTTATTACCTCTACCCTGTTTTCATACTGTGTCTCTTTGCCATTAAACCAATAACTGTTCTTGCCAGTTTCTTTTAGTGTATAAAAATCTTTTACATCGCGGTAGTTATTAGTAAAACCCCATGATATATTATCATTAAAGCCAATCACCACTCCCGGTGCGCCGGGCAATGTAGCACCAAATACATTCACACCAGGTGCTGTAAGCTGCGCTACAAACCACAATGATGGCATACTCAAACCTAAATGCGGGTCATTAGATAATATAGGTGCACCGCTTTTTGTACGACTACCACTCAATGCCCAGTTATTACTTCCTTTGCCTTCTTCTGTTTTCTCGAAATCATCGGCATTCAAATGTGCCCATGCGATACTGTCTGCAGGCGCAACAGGTATTTTCAAACTTGGCACTTGCTGAATGGTATCATGTGGTATTACAGTATTTACCCCACTCAACCGCTCAGGATATAACATTGCAAATTCATCTGCACTCAGCGCATCACGTAATGCCGTCATAGCAATATCTTCTGTATAGCCCGTAAGGTCATCAGCCATGTATTTAAGTAACAATGCAGTTTTAAGATTAGTCCATTGTTCCGGCTTAAACCCAATAAGTTTATATTCTAAAGGATAGGTTCTGAATATTCTTGAATCAATAAACGCATTGATACCTGCAGTGTAGGCATCCAACATTTGTTTGCTTCTTGGGTCAGCTTCCATTGCCTTTAGCGATTGTTCCGCACCATACACCATACCCTTACGGCGCTGCAAACGATCAAAACTTAATGTCTTATCTCCTAATATCTCACTCAATCTGCCTGCTGCTGCACGTGTTTGCAGGTCCATTTGCCACAAACGAAAATACGCGTGTACATACCCCTGTATATAATACAGGTCATAGTCATTCTTAGCATTGATATGGGGTATCAAGTTCTCATCAAACGACACACTCGCTTCATCCTTCAATCCCGGGAAATTATCTTCTCTTGTAAAATCCTTATTTACGGGCTCAGCATTCGCCCAGCAACCGCTAATAGGGTCTAAGAGTTTGCCTACAGCAGGCAAACTACCCAACGGTTTATCCAACATGTAAACTATCGCTGTAGTTACTACCAATAATAATATAGCAGGCAGTTTGCGCAAGACTTGTTGTTTTATCTAAAGCTAATAAAACAAAAGCAATAAAGCTATACTACTGTTTATCTAAAGGCAAATCTACCATGTAGGTTTTACCCTTCTTGGCAGGCAGCGAATGAGAACGCATCCATGGGTTTGCCAATTTCAGCATTTTGTATGTACTGCCGTTTGCCAATGCAAACTCAGCAAGATTTTTAATAGTTGTATCTACTGATAATGTTCTCACTTTTAACGGCCTGTACTGTTCTTCGGGATTCAGTATATAACCGTATCTCTTAGGCTCGCTCAATATCAGTTTCAGTGCCAGTATCCTGAAAATATACCTGCTGGTTTCTTCAGGCAATGCAACATCATAGTAATTGCTCTTCTGTTGAAACTCTACTTGTTTGGTATACCCTGCCTGTCCACAGTTATATGACGCAGCTGCTGCAGTCCAGCTAAAGAACTTACCGTAAGACTCCTTCAGATAATAACAGGCAGCATCAGTTGCTTTGCTAACATTATAACGTTCATCTACATCTTCATTCACCTCAAGTCCGTAACGGGGTCCTGTATCTTTCATAAACTGCCACAAACTTGCTGCACCTACCGGCGATGTAACCAATGGCTGCAAAGAACTCTCTGCAACACACAAATATTTAAAATCATCAGGCACACCATTTGCCTTTAACTGTTGCTCTATCTGCGGAAAATATCTTGTAGACATGCGCAGCATTTGCAACGTAGTTCCGTGCATATAATAGTTGATGGTCAACTCACGTTCCAAACGCTCTCTTACTTCCCAACGCTCTAATGGCACTCGTTCACCTGCAAACATCAACGTTTTAGGTAGTTCAGGTACAAACCACTTATACTGTAATCTGCCGTCTTCTTTTACATCTACCAATCCGTCATTTTTATTGCCACCAATAAATGACTGTACCAATAGCGCAATTGCAACTACAGCTATTGTATATGCTGTATAGTTTATGACCTTCTTCATATTATCCTGTTATGTAACTGAAACTACTAAAAAAACCTTAAACATATTCACAATATCCTTGCTAGCCTTTGGGCTTAAATCCGAAAAACCATATCTGACGTATATAAGCTATCAAATTCAAACTAAGATGAAAATAATATCAAAGCTATCGGTTATCACTGCTTTGTGCCTCTGTACAAGTATCAGCCATGCGCAGTCAGACCCACTGAAAGAAAAACAGAAAATAAATCCATACTATTCGCATACTGATACTAAACCCGTAAGTATACCGAATGAAAAATGGAAGAAAATACTCTCTGCAGGTGAATATCAAATAGCGCGAGAAGCAGCTACGGAAAGAGCATACACAGGTGCATACTGGAACAATCACAAACAAGGCACTTACTATTGCTCTTGTTGTGGTAACCTACTTTTTACATCAGATACTAAATTTGATAGTGGTACAGGATGGCCAAGTTTTTACAAATCTGCATCTGACAATAGCCTGAAAGAAAAACAAGACCCTGATGGCATGCGTACCGAGGTAGAATGTAAACGTTGCAGCGCTCATTTAGGCCACGTGTTTGATGATGGACCAAAGCCTACAGGATTACGTTATTGTATGAATTCTGCCGTACTGGATTTTGTGAAAAAGTGAGGCGTATACTATTACGCCAATTTTACAAAGCTCATCATTTGATGGGCTTTATTTATTAATTTAGAACACATATGGTTGACAATATAGATTATCTAAAATCCAGACAAAAGAACAGAATTGTTTTTAAAAGCTGGATGGATAATTATATAGAACCAATTACATTCTATTCAACTTGTTTAATTTTTTGTTTTACCCTTACATTATGTGCAGTTGAAGCTGATTATTCCAATGTAAATGATTACATAATTTGCGTTTATATTTTCCCAATCATCGGTCTTTTCATAGCATACTCAATTTACAAGAAAATAATATCCTATAAATTCAGAAAAATCAACACGATACACACTAAAGAATCGGCAAGAGCAATTATTGAAAAAATGACAACTGACTTTGGGTGGAACATACGCTACAATAATCGCAACTTCTTAATAGCAGATTCAGACTGGGATATCAATGGGGTTGGCAATCAAATCACAGTATTATTCGAAGACAACCATATACTTGTCAACGTTATAAAAAAAACATTCAGGGGTGTACGATTACCTCTTTTGATAGATGATTGGGATACCACAAATGATATCAGAAAATACATAACAGAAAACGCCCCTCAATGAGGGGCGTTTAATATTCAATCAAATAGTTTAAAACTATTCTTCTTCGTCAAATTGAAGTACATCACGGTTAGCCATCAGTAAGTCGAATTCTTCTTTAGAACCAACTACCAGGTCATCAAAGTCGCGCATACCGGTACCTGCAGGAATGAGGTTACCCGTAATAACGTTTTCTTTCAAGCCCATCAGGTTATCTGATTTACCGTTGATAGCAGCCTGAGAAAGTACTTTCGTAGTTTCCTGGAACGATGCTGCTGATATCCAGCTTTGTGTACCTAATGATGCTTTAGTGATACCTAACAACAACGGAGCCGATGTTGCAGGGTTTGCATCGCGGTATTCAATCACTTTCTTATCAGAACGACGCAGCATACTGTTCTCTTCACGTATTTCACGCAGTGTTGCTATCTGGCCCGGATGCAGTTTTTCTGAATCACCTGCTTCGGTTACTACTTTCTTGTCAAATATCCAGTCGTTTTCAACCTGGAAGTCGAATTTATCAACTGTATCATCTTCCAAGAATTTAGTATCACCCGGATCAACGATTGTTACTTTACGCATCATCTGGCGTACGATTACTTCGATGTGTTTATCATTAATCTTCACACCTTGTAAACGGTATACTTCCTGAATTTCATTCACCAAGTATTCCTGTACTGCGAACGGACCTTTAATTGCAAGGATATCGCCCGGAGTTGTAGCACCATCAGATAATGAAGTACCTGCTTTTACGAAGTCACCATCCTGAACCATGATGTGGCGTGTAAGAGGTACTAAGTACTTCTTCACCAAACCTTCACGAGATTCAACGATGATCTCACGGTTACCACGTTTAACGTTACCGAATGTTACCACACCATCAATCTCAGCTACGATAGCCGGGTTGCTTGGGTTACGTGCTTCAAACAATTCAGTTACACGCGGAAGACCACCCGTGATATCTCGGCTACGGCCCATGATACGTGGTATCTTAACGATAACCTGTCCATTGTTCACTTCATCATCAGCCGAAACTATGATGTGAGAACCAACAGGTAAGTTGTATGATTTTTCTTCTTTAGCACCAACTACGATGATAGAAGGAATCTTTGTTTTATCCTTAGTTTCGATAACCACTTTTTCGCGGTGACCTGTTTGTTCGTCAGCCTCTTCACGATAAGTGATACCCTCGATAACATTATCAAATTTGATTTTACCCGGAACTTCAGATACGATAACGGCGTTGAACGGATCCCATGTACAGATAACATCACCTTTCTTCACTTTCTGTCCGTTCTTCACTTTCAGGTGCGAACCATAAGGAATGTTATTAGTAATCAAAAGGCGGTCGTTAGCAACGTCTACTATACGCATTTCACCTGTACGTCCGATAACCACATTAATGTTGTCACCTTCAGCATCAGTAAATGATGTAGTACGTAAACCATCGAACTGAACGTTACCATCAAACTTAGCAACCAATTGAGATTCGATAGCAGAAGAACCAGCCACACCACCCACGTGGAATGTACGAAGTGTCAACTGTGTACCAGGCTCACCGATTGACTGTGCAGCGATGATACCAACAGCATCACCTTTCTGCGTCATGTAACCCGTAGCAAGGTTTTTACCATAACATTTAGCACACACACCACGACGAGCCTCACAAGTCAATACAGAACGAATTTCAACTGTATCTATCGCGCTGTCTTCTATACGCTGTGCAACATCTTGTGTTATTTCTTCACCTGCAGACACCAGTAATTCATCAGATACCGGATCGTAAACATCATGCAATGAAGTACGTCCCAGGATACGGTCATACAATGGCTCTACTATCTCTTCATTGTCTTTCAATGCCGATGTAGCAATACCGCGCAGTGTACCACAATCTTCTTCATTAATTACCACGTCTTGTGCAACGTCCACCAAACGACGTGTCAGGTAACCCGCATCCGCTGTTTTAAGGGCGGTATCCGCAAGACCTTTACGCGCACCGTGCGTAGAGATGAAGTATTCTAATACCGACAAGCCCACTTTGAAGTTTGACAAGATCGGGTTTTCGATAATTTCAGAACCTGTAGAACCACTTCGACGAGGTTTAGCCATCAGACCTCTTAAGCCTGCAAGCTGTTTAACCTGTTGTTTAGAACCACGCGCACCTGAATCCAGCATCATGTAAACAGAGTTGAAACCTTGTTTATCATTAGCCATTTCACGTATCAATGTTTCTGTTACACGCGTATCAACACGAGACCAGATATCGATGATTTGGTTATAACGTTCGTTGTTCGTGATAAGACCCATGTTGTAGTTTTCCCACACTTCATCAACTTCTGCCTGTGCAGACTGAATCAGCTCTTCTTTCACATCAGGTACTTTCAGGTCATTGATATTGAATGACAAACCACCACGGAACGCTGTACGGAAACCAAGTGTTTTGATATCATCCAGGAATTGAACCGTTTTAGGGATACCTGCATTTTTCAGGATATCACCGATGATCTCACGCAATGATTTTTTAGTCAGCAATGCGTTTACATAACCCGATTCTTTAGGTACAAATTGGTTGAACATTACACGGCCAACAGTAGTTTCCAGTAATTGTTTTTCCAGTTTGCCTTCTTTATTCAGAACGTCAACTTTTACTTTAATGAAAGCGTGTAAGTCAACTTGTCCTTCGTTATAAGCAATGATCACTTCATCAGGGCTGTAGAATGCTTTGCCTTCACCTTTTACAGGGTCACCAGGCAAGTTTCTCTTTCCTTTAGTGATGTAATACAGCCCAAGCACCATGTCCTGAGAAGGAAGTGTGATTGGAGTACCGTTTTGCGGGTTCAGGATATTGTGAGAAGCCAGCATCAATATCTGTGCTTCCAATATCGCAGCACTGCTCAATGGTACGTGTACCGCCATCTGGTCACCGTCAAAGTCGGCGTTGAACGCAGAACACACTAACGGGTGTAATTGTATCGCTTTACCTTCAATCAATTTAGGTTGGAAGGCCTGGATTGACAAACGGTGAAGTGTTGGGGCACGGTTAAGCATAACCGGGTGTCCTTTCAATACATTTTCCAAGATATCCCAAACAACAGCTTCTTTGCGCTCTACTAATTTCTTAGCGCTCTTCACTGTTTTTACGATACCTCTTTCAATAAGCTTACGTATGATAAATGGCTTAAACAATTCAGCAGCCATATCTTTTGGCAAACCACACTCATGCAGTTTCATTTCAGGGCCTACAACGATAACAGAACGACCGGAATAGTCAACACGTTTACCCAATAAGTTCTGACGGAAACGACCTTGTTTACCTTTCAGTACATCTGATAATGATTTCAATGCACGTCCACCTTCTGCTTTTACAGCGTTTGATTTACGGCTGTTATCAAACAAAGAGTCAACCGCTTCCTGCAACATACGTTTTTCGTTACGTAAGATTACTTCAGGTGCTTTGATCTCTATCAGACGCTTCAAACGGTTGTTACGAATGATAACACGGCGATATAAATCGTTCAAATCAGATGATGCAAAACGGCCGCCATCCAATGGTACTAACGGACGCAATTCAGGTGGTATTACAGGGATGTACTGCATCACAGTCCATTCCAGCCTGTTCTCTACCCTTGTGTTTGCATCACGGAAAGCTTCTACAACGCTAAGGCGTTTCAAAGCTTCTTGTTTACGTTGCTGAGAAGTTTCGTTAGCTGCAGCATTACGCAAATCATAAGATAATTGGTCTAAATCAATACGGCTCAATAAAGAGTGTACAGCTTCAGCACCCATCTTAGCGATGAACTTATTAGGATCTTCATCAGACAAATGATGATTGTCTTTAGATATTGTATCCAGTATCTCTAAATACTCATCTTCAGTCAGTAACTGCAGGTAAGTATTTTCTGAATCTTTCAGGTTCAATTTTTGACGTATCAAACCATCAGCTTCACCCGCTTGTACTACTACATAACGTTCGTAGTAAACGATGCTCTCTAATTTCTTAGAGCTGCTACCTAATAAATAACCTATTTTATTAGGCAAGCTTTTGAAATACCATATATGCACGATAGGCACCACCAATTTAATGTGGCCTAAACGCTCACGACGTACTTTCTTTTCAGTTACTTCAACACCGCAACGGTCACACACGATACCCTTATAACGGATACGTTTGTACTTACCGCAGTAACATTCGTAATCCTTTACAGGGCCGAATATTTTTTCGCAGAACAAACCATCACGTTCAGGTTTGTACGTACGGTAGTTGATAGTTTCAGGCTTCAATACTTCACCATAAGAACGGTCGAGGATAGTATCCGGAGACGCGAGACTGATGGTTATTTTATTAAACCCTGCTTTAGGACGATTATCTTTCTTTACTGCCATATCAAAAAAGAAATATTTTTTAAAAATTTTGTTACGAACTATTCTATTAAAAACAGTTCAGGTTATTCAAATTTCAGTTCAAGGCCTAATCCACGCAATTCATTTACCAACACGTTGAATGATTCAGGTATACCTGCTTTAGGTATGTTGTCACCTTTAACGATGGCTTCATACGTTTTAGCGCGGCCTACTATATCATCCGATTTCAGTGTCAATAATTCTTGCAGGATATTTGATGCACCATATGCTTCAAGCGCCCAAACCTCCATTTCACCAAAACGCTGACCACCGAACTGAGCTTTACCACCCAATGGTTGTTGTGTGATAAGGCTGTATGGCCCGATAGAACGAGCGTGCATCTTATCATCTACCATGTGGTGCAGTTTGATCATATAAATGATACCAACTGTAGCTTTTTGGTGGAAACGTTCACCGGTTTCACCATCATATAAGTGTGTATGACCGAAGCCGGGTAATCCTGCCTGATCTATCAAACCTGCAATTTCATCAACACTCGCACCATCGAAGATTGGAGTTGCGAAACGTAAACCAAGTTTTTCACCGGCCCAACCAAGAACAGTTTCATAAATCTGTCCGAGGTTCATACGAGAAGGTACACCAAGCGGGTTCAATACGATATCTACAGGAGTACCGTCTTCTAAGAACGGCATATCCTCTTCACGTACTATTTTAGCTACGATACCTTTATTACCGTGACGGCCTGCCATCTTATCACCCACTTTCAGCTTACGCTTGCTCGCGAGATAAACTTTAGCCAGTTTCAACACACCTGCAGGTAATTCATCACCAATGCTCAGGTTGAACTTCTCACGTTTGTAACGACCTAACTCTTCGTTGAATTTGATGTTATAGTTGTGCAATAATTGGTTGATTAACTCGTCAACTGCTTTATCACCAGTCCAACCCAATGGGTTTACATTCTGGAAGTCGATAGAGCCTAATGTTTTAGAATTGAACTTACCGCCTTTGCTCAGTACCAGTTCACCAAAGTTGTTTGTGATACCGGCTGATGATTTGTCTTTCAACAGTGTCATCAACTTATCCAACAACAGGTTTTTCAGGTCTTCAAGATTCTTTTCGTGCACTTTTTCTATTTTCTCTAGAGCCGCCTTCTCACGCACTTTAGAGTTTTTGTCTTTCTTAGCACGTTGGAAAAGTTCTTTAGAAATAACGATACCTTCTGTACCACTTGGTGCTTTCAATGAAGCATCTTTTGCATCACCTGCTTTGTCACCAAAGATGGCACGCAATAGTTTTTCTTCAGGAGTAGGGTCAGTTTCACCTTTAGGAGTAATCTTACCTATCAGGATATCACCTTCACCTACGTGAGCACCGATACGGATGATACCATTCTCATCAAGGTCTTTAGTAGCCTCTTCTGATACGTTTGGTATATCCGGAGTTAATTCTTCTTCACCCAGTTTAGTATCACGCACTTCCAGTTCGTATTCATCAATGTGAATAGAAGTGAACAAGTCGTCACGCACTACTTTTTCATTGATTACAATCGCATCCTCGAAGTTGTAACCTTTCCATGGCATGAACGCCACTTTCAGGTTACGTCCTAACGCCAGTTCACCACCTTTAGTTGCATAACCTTCTGTAAGGAAGTCATGCTCTTTTACTTTTTGTCCTGCTACTACGCAAGGCCTTAAAGTAATGCTGGTGCTTTGGTTAGTTTTCTTATACTTAGTAAGTGAGTATACTTTCAAGTCATCTTCAAAAGATACGAGGCGTGCAGTTTCACCGCGGTCGTAACGAACATGTATTTCGTTAGCATCTACGTATTCTACCACACCATTACCTTCTGCGTGTATTTGAATCCTTGCATCGCGTGCAGCTTTACCTTCCAAACCTGTACCTACTATAGGCACCTGAGGAAGAATCAATGGTACTGCCTGGCGTTGCATGTTCGAACCCATCAATGCACGGTTGGCATCATCGTGTTCAAGGAACGGAATCAGTGACGCACTCAAACCTACGATTTGGTTTGGTGCAACGTCCATGTATTCTACTTCTTCACGCTCCAGAATAGGGAAGTCACCTGTCTGGCGTGATTTAATTTTATCTTCAACGAAGTGTCCTTTATCATCTAAAGGCACATTCGCTTGCGCGATTTTTGCTTCATCTTCTTCTTCAGCACTCAGGTAATGATGATGTTTCAAATCAACTTTACCTTCTTTCACCTTACGATATGGAGTTTCGATAAAGCCCATGTCATTGATCTTAGCGTGTACGCAAAGCGTAGAGATAAGACCGATGTTCGGACCTTCCGGTGTTTCAATAGTACACAGACGGCCGTAGTGGCTATAGTGTACGTCACGCACCTCGAAACCTGCACGTTCACGGCTCAAGCCACCAGGGCCTAACGCAGAGATACGACGCTTGTGCGTGATTTCTGAAAGTGGGTTAGTTTGATCTAAGAACTGAGATAACTGTGATGTACCGAAGAACGAGTTGATAACTGAAGACAACGTACGTGCGTTGATAAGGTCGATTGGCGTGAACACCTCGTTATCACGAACATTCATACGTTCGCGGATAGTACGAGCCATACGAGCCAGACCAACACCAAACTGAGCAAACAATTGTTCACCCACAGTACGCACACGACGGTTGCTTAAGTGATCGATATCGTCTATTTCCGCTTTACCATTAGTAAGGCGAACCAGGTATTTAATAATTGAAATGATATCTTCCTTGCTCAATACTTTCGTATCCAGGTTGATATCCAAACCGAGTTTACGGTTGATTTTGTAACGGCCTACTTCACCTAAGTCATAACGCTTGTCGCTGAAGAACAATTTCTCGATGATACCACGAGCTGTTTCATCATCCGGAGCATCAGAACCACGTAACTGGCGATAGATATGTTGTACCGCTTCCAGTTCAGAGTTTGAAGTATCCTTGTTTAATGTATTATAGATGATAGAGAAATCACCACTCACTTCTTCTTTCTGCAAGAAGACAGTAGGAATGTTCATTTCATGTATCATTGCTGCATTATCCTCATCCAACACACTGTCACGGTCAAGCACAACTTCGTTACGCTCGATAGTTACAACCTCACCTGTATCTTCATCAACGAAGTCTTCTGTCCATGTACGTAATACACGAGCAGCTAAACGACGGCCTATGTGTTTTTCAAGTGTCTTCTTATCAGTTTTCACTTCATCAGCCATACCAAACAGCTCAAGGATATCCTTGTCTGTTTCAAAACCGATGGCACGTAACAAAGTAGTTACAGGGAATTTCTTTTTACGGTCGATGTAAGCATACATTACATTGTTGATGTCTGTAGCAAACTCCATCCACGCACCTTTGAAAGGAATTACGCGGGCACTGTATATTTTAGTACCGTTAGGGTGAACACTCTGTCCGAAGAATACGCCCGGAGAACGGTGAAGCTGAGAAACTACTACACGTTCAGCACCATTGATAACGAAAGTACCACGAGGTGTCATGTATGGGATATTGCCCAAAAACACATCCTGAACAATAGTTTCGAAGTCTACGTGCTCTTCATCATTACAGCTCAGTTTCAATTTCGCTTTCAGCGGAACTGAGTATGTAAGGCCGCGCTCCATACACTCATCGATAGTGTAACGTGGAGGGTCGATGAAATAATCCAGGAACTCAAGAACGAAGATATTGCGCGTATCCGTGATAGGAAAATTTTCCTTGAACACACGGAAGAGTCCTTCGTTGTTACGCTTATCAGGCGTAGTTTCTAACTGGAAGAAATCCTTGAACGATTGCAACTGAATACCCAACAAATCTGGTGTTTCGGCAACATCATGAATCTTACCAAAGTTAACCCTGCCTGTTGAAGTACGTTTTTGTGGTATAGCCATAATCAATTAAAAAACTACTTTTTAAAAACAAATTTTCCCCATCCCGAAAAGCGTTGCTTTTCAGCACAGGTTTTATCAAACTGTAACAATAAAATCAATCAAAATAAAATGGTACACGTGCCAGGTCCCGAAAAGGGATTGCAAATATAGAGAATGTATCCCTATTAAGCAAAAAATATTCCAAAAAACACAAATCGGTCAAAAAACACCCCAAATGTGAACAAAAATAGGATAAATATATTTTATTCTACTGCATATACACAAAACACATTAGATCATTTAAAAATATTAATTCCTCCGACCAAACCTGCCATTCGGCAAATGGGTGAGGTTCTCAGATAAAAGTACACCTACCTTGGTGTTATAACCTTAAAAAACTCAAATTTTATGAAAAAACCATCCTAATAATCCGTCTATTATTTTCAAATGGTCAATTAGTTGTTGGTCATTAGACGATTTTCAATTCCCGCGACCGCTTCCACTTGCAGCTCAAGAACGAGAGAAAATCCACTTCCCACAATCAGTTGTGGAGAAGCAATTCCTTTCAAGATTCAATCTTACGCACCTAATATAGAGGTACCACTGTTTATCAATCTCCAGTACAAGGTGCTAAGAAAACCCAGATACAAATGGACAAAGAGCTACCGGGTGGCTCTTGTAATGTTCACTTAATTGGCAAAGACGTCAATTACATCGAAAAGCTTATCATCAGCAAATAGTTCTAAACAAAGCCTGCAATTGCAGGCTTTGTTCCCTTATCCGTGCTACCACGTACTAAAATTTACCCGCAAAGGGGTATATCTTGTAATGATTTACATAAATACTTTTGTATCAGTTCTTTGAAACATCAGGAAAACACAAAAACAAAAATGGTATTCTTAAGGATGGTTTTTACATTTGTAAGGTAACACAATCAACAAATGCTCAAAAAATCCTTTTCGGCTATAATATTCATATCTGTTTTAATGAGTTTTTCTTGCAAAAAGAACTACAATTGTACTTGCACCTACCCTGCGGGCTCAGGCTATGAACCATATAATAACGAAACCGGTAAGGTGAGCCGCAAGGAAGCCCGTGAATTTTGTGAAAAAGCAGACAAAGGTGCTAAGATTTTAGGAGGTAAATGCGTAATACAATAAAATAATAGACACAACATATTTTTAAAAATTTAAAATGTTTTATATTTAATACTTGACATTTAACTTCTTTACTTATAATTTTAAACTATCAAAATCAAAAAACAGTAATTATGAAAAAAATCGCCCCAATTGTAGCGCTCGCTGTAATCGCAGCTTTCGCTTCTTGCAAAAAAGATTACACTTGCACATGTAAAGACAGTGCTGGTAAGGAAACTGCCAAGTACACTTACCCAAAAGTTAAAAAGAAAGACGCTCAGGCTGCTTGCGATGTTTGGAACAACGCAGTTAAATCTAGCGGTGGTAGCTGCTCAATCTAATTGAATAGCGAAAAATATAAAGAGGCACCTTAGGGTGCCTTTTTTATTTGTTGTAACTTATGTGCTGTATCATACGATGTATTAAAACATGTCTTTCAAAAACAAAACCGTTCTCATAACCGGGGCCAGCCGGGGCATTGGCAAAGCTATTGCCTTAAAGCTTGCAGCAGAAGGTGCCAATATTATAATTGCGGCAAAATCCGTAGAAGTTAACCCCAGGCTCGATGGCACTATCTATACAGCTGCAAAAGAAATCGAGGCCGCAGGCGGCAATGCATTACCCGTCCAGTGCGATATCAGATACGAAGATCAAATACAACATACAATAGAAGCAGGCGTTAAAGCGTTTAATGGTATTGACATAATAATCAACAATGCTTCAGCCATTACACTTACTAATACAGAAAACACCACGTCCAAAAGATTTGATTTAATGCACAATATCAATGTTCGTGGTACGTATCTGGTTACTCAACTCTCCATACCGTACCTGAAACAATCTGCAAACCCTCACATACTTACCCTCTCCCCCCCTATTAATATGAGCCCTAAATGGCTTTCAGCTCATATTGCCTATACGATGAGCAAATACAACATGACCATGATGGCTTTGGCTTGGGCAGCAGAGTTTAAGAAAAATAATATTGCATCAAACGCCCTGTGGCCTGTTACTACCATCGCCACTGCAGCTATTCAAAACATTCTGGGTGGTGAGATGTTGATGCAATGCAGTCGCAAACCGGAGATTCTTGCCGATGCTGCATACTATATTTTATCACAACCATCATCTACCTATACAGGGCAAACGCTTACTGATGAAGAAGTTTTAAAAGCTACGGGCATCACAGACTTTTCTCATTATGCTGTTAATGCGCAACTACCCTTACAAAAAGATATTTTTCTCGACTAAACAATACACATGGGCAACATACTCAGCATCAATAATATCTCAAAAGCTTATGGCACAATACAGGCATTAAAGTCGGTATCATTTGATGTACCCGAAGGTTCTGTATTTGGTATCCTGGGCCCCAATGGCAGTGGTAAAACTACGCTGCTGGGTATCATCCTCGATATTCTAAAATCTGATAATGGCAGTTATAGTTGGTTTGATGGCATACAGCATGACGAAGCCCGACGTAGAATCGGTTCTTTACTGGAGACACCCAATTTCTACCATTACATGTCTGCAACAGACAATTTGAATATTGCAGCATCAATTAAACAACATGGAAAAGGTGACATCTTAAATGTCTTGGAGAAAGTAAATCTCTCACAACGCAAAGACAGTAAATTCCGCACTTATTCATTAGGTATGAAACAACGCCTTGCAATTGCTTCAGCTTTATTAGGCAGTCCTAAAGTGTTGGTTTTTGACGAACCTACCAACGGATTAGACCCGGTTGGTATTGCAGAGATAAGGGGTTTGATTCAACGCCTGAATGCCGAAGGATATACCATTATTATGGCCAGCCACTTGTTAGATGAAGTGGAGAAAGTATGTACACACGTTGCGATACTTAAACAAGGCAACTTACTGCTATCCGGGCCTGTAAATGAAGTCTTGAGCAGCGATGACCAGATTGAAATAAGTGCTTCTGACGTCAGCCTGCTGCAACAAATCATTTCAGCTATGCCCGGTATCCACCAGGTGAAACAACAAAATGGAAATTTATTATTGTCGGCAAGTTCAAACATACATCCTGCACTGGTAAATGAATATTGCAATGCCAAAGGCATAACCCTTTCTCACCTGCTGTTAAAAAAGAAAAGCCTCGAAACCAAATTCATGGAACTCACAAACAACTAAAACTATGATGTCTTTATTATCTATAGAATGGCTTAAAGTAAAAAAGTATATCACCTTCTGGGTGCTTCTTTCTTTATTCTGTGTATTCCTGCTTATCTGGAATTTATCCATCAGCGGCGGTTTCCTAACTATTGGCAAAGGGGCTCCCAATATATTTGGCGGCACCAAAACATATGACCAGATATGGTCTACCATATGTTTTTATAGTAGCCACTTTGTAATATTCATATCTATTCTGGTGGTGATACTCACTACGAACGAATACCAATTCAAAACCAACAGGCAAAATGTAATTGATGGATGGCAAAGGTTGCAGTTTTATCATGCCAAATGGATGGTTATACTGGTATTAAGTGTTGGTGTAACGCTATTTGCTGCTATAAACGGTGTGATAATGGGCAATATGGAGCACGCTGCTTTTTCAAACATCGGGTTAAATAGTATTAAATTATTCTGGTTGTTTATTCTTACTGTCAACTACCTTGGCTTTGCATATACGTTGTCGCTCTTGCTTAAACGTAGTGGTATCGCCATAGCTCTGTTATTACTGTATTACATGATAATAGAAACCATTATTCATAGCATATTCTTTTTTAAGTATCAATGGTTTGTAGGTGATATGTTCCTGCCATTACAGTCCTCTGATGAATTACTGAGGCAACCTGCTATGGAACAAATAATAGCTATGATGAAAGACAAACCCGACATACCATCTTATGCTTATGCACTTGCAAGTTGCGGCTGGATAGCGTTTTACTATATTTTAGGAAGGTGGAGAATGGTAAAAAGTGATTGGTAACTTTGCAAAATGACAAACACCGAAAAACCGGTTATATTAATTACTAACGATGATGGTATCACTGCTCCGGGTATAAGCAACCTGGTGGAAGCAGTCAGGGATTTAGGACAGATATATGTAGTGGCACCCGATAGTCCTCAATCAGGCATGGGGCATGCCATCACTATAGGAGAACCACTGCGCTTGCATAAATCAGATGTATTTGATGGCATAGCAGCCTGGGAATGCAGTGGCACACCTGCCGATTGCGTAAAGCTGGCAAGAGATAAAATATTGCACCGCAAACCGGATTTATGTCTTAGCGGCATCAATCATGGAGCTAACCATTCTATCAATATCATTTATTCTGGCACGATGAGTGCCGCAATGGAAGCAGCTATTGAAGGTATTCCTTCTGCAGGTTTTTCTCTACTTGATTTTAAATATGAAGCTGATTTTTCCGTAGCACGACAAGTAGTTCGTTCAATAGCAATACAAATGCTGCAAAGTAATTTGCCTGTGCATACATTGCTCAATGTAAACATTCCTAAAGTAACCTCAGATAATTTCAAAGGTATCAAAATATGCAGGCAAGCCTACGCCAAGTGGCAGGAAGAATTTGACCAACGTACCGACCCGCGAGGTAAGGACTACTACTGGATGACTGGCAAATTCATCAACCTTGACAAAGGAGATGATACTGATGTTCAGGCACTTGCAGACGGTTATTCATCAGTGGTGCCTATCAAATTCGATTTTACTGATACCGTAATGAAAACAACATTAGAAAATAGCTGGAAAGATATACTAACCAAAAGTTAAATACGGAGCTATTTAATTAGGTTTTAATTGAAACAGCTACCACCATGCTAAGGGTGTGATTAATTTTACACTCGAAACCACCTTTAACCTTTCTATTATGCAAAGACCCTTTTTCTATTTTATCCTGCTACTTATTTTATTATCAACAACATTTACCCAAAAAGCTTATGCTAATCACATCGCCGGCGGCGATATATACTATGTCCATGTCGACGACTCAACGTATGACATTTTCGCACGTATTTATTGGGATTGTAAGAATGATGGTATGTTTTTACCTCCGCCTACTACTTTTCCCTTATGCATCTCCAACTCTTGTACAGGTAGCACCGTCTCAATAAATATGAGTCAGGAAAATATTGCAGCTGAGAATTCGTATTGCCCTGGTTTCGCTACTACTTGCACTAGCACCACATCACCTTATTTAGGATTCAAACAGACTACTTATAAGTACAGGTTTACAACTCCTTTCAGATGCAGCACCTGGAAATTTGCTGTCTATTACGACCATCGTATTGGATTTGGTAATTGCGGCACTGTTCAATATTACTATGTAGCTACCGAATATAATAACACAGGCAGTTACAGGATAAACTCATCGCCCAAATCAAACAGCATTGGTAATTTTGTGGTTGCAAACGGGCAGCCCTTTACTTATAACAATGATGTGACCGACCCCGATGGAGACTCAATAACAACTGAAGTTGTATGGCCTCTTTTACTATCTCCACTTAACTGCAACGGTACGGCAACCCCGGTTAGTTGTGCCACTACATCGCCACCTTTCTCATTACCCAATAATCCATTTCAAACCAACAATACATTTAAGTGCGATACCACGTCAGGCGGCATTACATTCACTCCGGGCAACCTATCTGTTAATGTTTTTGCAGTACGCCTTAAAGAATACAGGGCAGGTGTTCAAATCGGGTATACCACTAAAGAAATTGCTTTATTTGTTTTTAATAGCAGTTCATCGGCAAGTTATAAGATCACTTCTACATCAGGTTGCAAAGACTCTTTAGGTACTATATATGCTTGTCCAGGGCAGCCCATCAGCTTCACCGCAAAAATATGTTCTTCGCAACAAGGGAGTATTTATTTAGTATCTGACAATCATACCCGTACCATCCCTTCAGCTACAGTCAGCTATAGTAATCAGGGGAAAGACACAGTGCTTTCTACATTTTCATGGGTTACACCGATGTCAGCAAACAAATACAATCTCGTATATACCATCCGCGATTCAAGCTGCACATCTCCCGGAGCCATAATTTACAAATCGGTAACCATTCCTGTAGTTGTATTGCAAACACCATCTGCATACCCCGACACTACTGTTTGTAATGGTCAAACACTTACGCTACGGGCAGCGGGTGGCAGCAATTACTTATGGTCTGTAGTTAGCGGAACATTGGGTAGCCTTAGCTGTAGCACATGTATTAACCCGGTAGCATCACCCACAACTACCACTAAATACGCCTTAAAATCATCAATTGCCAGTTGTAATAATTATTACGATACAATAACAGTAAATGTTGTAAGCAGCATGACACCATCTATTGCGATAACTGCTAACCCTGCTGGCACTATCCAGTTCGGAACAAATGTAAGCTTCGCTGCTACAGGCAATGGATGCGGCAACCCTACTTATATATGGAAAGTCAATGGAGTTACTGTCGGTACAGGGCTAAGTTATAATTCTAAAACTTTGCATAACAACGATAAGGTAACTTGCGATTTACAATGTGCTGACAACTGTGCAAATCCAAATAAAGTCACCAGTGCCGCTATTAATATGAGTGTGGGCATCAACGAGTTGGAAACCAAGAATGTATTTTATGTAGTTCCGAATCCAAACAACGGCTATTTTACCTTACAGGGCAAGGTAATTGACAATCAACCTATATCGGTTGAAATCACAAATATGGTTGGACAGATTGTTTACAAAGGCAGGTTAACCCCTGCCAATGGCTATATAAACAATGAAATCAAACTCGATGTTCTGAACGGCGTGTATATTTTAAGAGCTGGAAATTTTACTGCCCTATTAACGATAAAAAATTAAATAATCGTTATCAAATTATTATCTTTAGCTATATCTGACAATCAAAACCATACCTAATGAAAAAGCTGATTTTTATTATTGCAGTAGTTGCAATGTGCTTTTTGTCATTGCGCCCTCAAACAGCTAAGGCCAACAATTTTGCCGGTGGCGAAATTTTTTACGAGTGGATTAGCGACTCTACTTATCGTTTTTTTGTAGTGGTCTATCGCGACTGTGCTGGCAGTACGCTCCCCTCTACTATGCCGCTGTGTTTTAAAAATCCTTGTAATGCCTCACAGAACTTTTCTGCAACTATGGCATTGTGGACAGGCTCTATTCCTGGCGGAGGTACCAATGGCGGAACAATGCCTGTAGGTTGTTCTCAATACAAAACCAATTGTGACAGCCCAGCGTCAGCTTTACAAGGTTTTCAAAGAACATGGTATTATGCAAACGTAACACTACCATCACGTTGTAATGCATGGCGTGCATTTACTTATGCCAGCAACAGAAGCGTTAGTGCCAATTTACTGAACTCTACATCAAAACCATTTTACCTGGAATGCAGGTTCAATAATGTAGGCACATTCCAAGGCAATTCATCGCCTTATTTTTCTATATCAGGCGCAGTATATGCTCCTACTATTCAGCCTTTTTCATACAATGCCGGAGCCATCGACCCTAATGGAGATTCTATAGTAACAGAAGTCATCAATCCTATGACCGATGTAACAGCCTGTAGCGATACAGGTGGTGTAAACATAGGATTTGTTACTGTTAGTCCTGCACTATCAATACCAGCCAACCCATTTCAAACTAACAATACTTTTACTATCAATTCTGCAACCGGCAATACCACATTCACAGCAAATATTGTTGGCAAGCATGTTTATACCATTCGTGTAAAAGAATACAGAGGTGGTGTATTAGTCGGCTCTGTAATGCGCGATGTAATTACGAATGTAATGTCGTATTCAGCCACAGCCCCAATCTATACTTTAAATACAGCTGCTATTACAGGCGGCACATGGGATGGCAATAAAATAAATGGATGTACGAATCAAACAATAGGTTTCAATTTCTATGTTAAGTCTGCTGATCCCTCAGCCATACTGGTATTATCAGACAATCATACTTTTACTCTGCCAAGTGCAACAGTTACTTACAATAATCAAAGAAAAGACTCTGTCAGAGGCTTTGTGACTGTATTTCCTTCAATAAACGATACAGGAACTAAAAATATTATCATTACTACAAAGGACTCTACTTGTAAACCTCCGGGCCTACAACTATACTATACTTTCTCTATTCCGATAAAAATATGGGCACGAACAAGAGCTGTTGATGACACTGCTATTTGCCTTGGAGCTTCTGCCTTACTTAACATAAACACCGGTGGCGGCAATTATACATGGTCTGTTTTATCGGGTGGCTCGCCTGTAACGACTCTCAGTTGCACTACCTGCGTAGCACCTTTAGCGTCACCCACTAACACCACTAGATATGTCGTAACATCAAGCGCTACTAACAGCATCTGTCCTAATCAAAGCAAAGACACAGTACAAGTAACCGTCAACCCTGCATACCCACCAACTATTGGTTCTAACGATACTGCTATTTGCTATGGCGAATGGTTACAACTAAATGTAACAAATGGTGTTAGCCCTGTATGGAGTGTTGCTCAAGGCAGTAAGTATAGCTTGAGTTGCACACCATGTGTCAACCCGATAGCCAGGCCCAATACCACGACCAAGTATGTGGTCACTTCAATTACCAATTATTGCAAAAACAATATAGATACTGTTACTGTAAGAGTAATACCAATTAAAACAGAAGTACCTTTGGTAAGCATTTACGCCAGCCCCGGCACAGAACTACTCAAAGGCATGAATGTTACATTCAGGTCTATTGTACGCAGATGCGATAGCAGTACAATACAGTGGTATGTAAATGGTATATACCTGGCAGGAGCTTCTTATGATACACTCAGTATACCTGCATTCGTTAGTGACGGTGATGTCATAAGTTGCTACTTAACCTGCTACGACCCATGTGCAAAAGTGACAACAGTTCAAAGCAATAAGCTAAGAATGTCTATTGCCGTACTCACAGGTGTTGGAGAAATTGAGCAAAACCAAATCAAAATATACCCTAACCCAAATAACGGAACATTCAATATCAATGCGCATGTAAACAATAACGGCATCTTACCGTTAGAAATACTAAATACATTAGGACAAGTTGTGTATCTGGATAAAATATCCGTAACTAACAATGAAGTAAATCAGCAAGTTAAATTAGAGCTTCCTGATGGCATGTATATCATCAAACTGGATGGATATATGTATAAATTCAGCGTGGCACATTAAGCATATTTGTACATTTTTACTGAATAGCCTTACAATATTGTAAGGCTATTTTATTTACTTTGCTTGCAATGGGGAGGTTTATAACCGTTGTTCTTGCTGTATTGTTGCCAAACATAGTGCTTGCTCAGCATAAATGTTATTGTGATTATGCAGGTGACAGTATTCCGAAAAAAGTATTCACTTTCGCCAATGGCAAACACATATATGTCTGTGGTAAACAGAAAAATGAATACTATAAAGGGCAGGCCATTTTTTCAGAGATATGTGTAAATAAGGATGTAGAGCCCGGGGCTATCATAGAGACTAAAGAAGATTGTGTTATTTGTTTATTTCATGATACACTATATGTCAAGTTCTTTGATTATTTCGCTATTGGGGCAGGCCTGCACCTAATTAAAGTACCTTATCTAAGCTATAAATATTACTATGACAACCAGAATGGTGACAACCTGCTGCAGACCCAAAATTTCAATACAGACATTCATTACACTCCTTTGCAAATAGCAATAGTCCTCAACAAATACAACCAAACAGAATGGGTAACGCAAACCGAAACAGGAAATGATGAACGTATTGAGTACATGATGCGGCTTGCTAACCAGCTAATGGTTGCTGCTATTTCTGGTAATAAAATAGCTGAAGAATGCTTTTATCATTTCAAAGAAAAATTCAAACCGCAAGGCATTTGGGCAGATTGGTATGAAGAAATGAAAACTACTATTAGCTATGCCAAATCATTTCAAGACAATTAAAATGTATATCCTGCGCTAAGCAGGAATGGTATCAGCACACCGGGATTATGATAAAATAGATTGCCATTTGAATAGTGTGCAATTCTTATCTCTGCATTAATGTGTCTTTTACGGCCCGCAAAAACACCCATACCCATCATGTCATAAAATGTAAAATGCTCTCCTGTATTCAGGCCATCAAGCATAGGCTCCGAAATATATGTTGGTCCGGCAAGTGCATAATTAAAATATAGATCAAATGGTTTGGTGCGTAACGGATAAAAACGCAACAATGGAAATAATGATGCCGCAAAAAATGTCTGATTATTCAATTCAGTTTGCATCACTGATACATTAGCACCCCAGTCTAATGCAAAAAACTTCCTTCCGTGAAAAACGTTGCGCTGGTATTGTATCGCTACCCCACTCTTCAGCCGCACATTACCATCCCAGAAAATAGGTATCGGCCTGGTAGAAAAATAATAGTTTAATCCATACCCCAGTGCATTGGTAGACACCCCTACCTGTATCAGGTTTTCAGGGAATATGCAGCCTCCGCTTGCATTTCTTTGTGCTGTCTCTTCAGAAAGACGCCTCATATGATATGTAACACCTGCAGAATAAAACAAAGTGTATGGTTGCTTTACGTCTTCTTTACCTGCAGCGTATACAACGCTGGCATTTACATTCCAACGCTTATTGAGTTTATATTGTACACCACCACATAACTGAAAGCTGGCATAATTCACACTGCTTGCTACTTCTGTATCATTAATATTAAAACCTGCACGTGTAACTACACTTAACCCGCCTTCGCCATATACAGATAGTCTCTTTGTGACGGGCAGCGTCAGTTTGCCTGTTAGTCCGCCAACGTTCATAAACACATCATGCTCACCTTTATCTCCATTTACATCTCTGTAATGCACCCATAAAATGGGGCGCATATAGCTTATCTGAGCAGAAAAATATTTATTGAATTCATGACCAAGTGTAATGCGTAGTGCAACTCCGGGATTATTGATACTGCTTGCTTTATATCCGGGTTTTAAAAGATCGTTGCTAAACGGATATTGAATATAACCTACATTAACACCTACATAAGAATTGGCTAATAAGCTTGGGTACTGGCCACGGCTATCTTTTAACTGTGCATTGGCAATATTGCTATTATACAGCAACATACCTAAAATGAAAATAGCAACATTAAATCTGGTCATATACATCTGAAACATAATCCTTTAAAGCGGACGCAATTTACTCAGAAAAAAATAAAGCCCCGAAATATCGGGGCTTTAACTATCCTGTATAGTATTAATTATAGTTTTTCAAACTTAACGCTCGACTCTTCACCGTTAGCATGACTCACTCTGATAAGATAATGACCTTTACTATATTCACCTGTATAGATGTTTACCAGATCAATACCTTTATCTGCAACCATATTTATTATCCTCTTCCCTGTCATATCATACACCGATATATGGTCTCCATCTGCTATACCTGAGATATGAACGTAATCGGTAGCAGGTGAAGGATAAACATGAATCTTATTTTCATTATTTATCACAGCATTCACACCTGTTGGCACACCAAAAGGATATACAATGTTCGACGATACATAATAATCAGCAGTGGTCTTACTTGGGGAACACCCGCCGGGAACAACAACATCTAATCGGTATACCGCTCCGCTCGGTGCGCTGCTGATAGTATACGTTGTTGCAGTTGGACTTAATGTAGCAATCGGCGTATAGGGTCCGCTACCCACTTGTTCCATAACAACAGCACTGGTAAATGGTCGTCCTTCATATAGATTCCAATTCAGTATAACACTAGTTCCCGACAAGGTAGAAGTTAGAAATACTGTTCTGTGTGCATGTACTGATGTATCTATCCACGGCACTTCATTGCTGCAAGAATCAACCATCACTAGTTTATACCTGTAACTGAAAGAATCAGGATAAGACGTTGTATCCAGATAAGTGCTAAAAGCATTCGACGGTTGACTCCCTAACAATGTATAGATTCCGGATGATAAAGGCGTCTCTCTGTATATTTTATACTGCATAGCATAGGTAACACCCGTTTTTTCCCATATCACTTTATTTTTGTTTGTTGCAGAGTCTTTTGCCACAATACAGATAGGGACAACTCTAGGAGCCGGACAACCAGAAGCCGTTGCAACCATCGGCGATTTAACCGCGTTCATTACCTCTCTGTCGTTCACATTAGATGCATTATATTTCATCACCATACCAACTAACCTTATTCTGCTCATCTTATATCCAGCAGGCACTATGTAGGTAAATGTTTTAGTAGTTGACGTACTCGCACTTGGGCTTGTAACTCCATATACACCCCATGTTCCTCCTAACATAGCCCTTACAACTTGCATATGTTTAAAACCTACAATCGGGTTACCTGCACCAAAATACTTATGTCCTACGGTTGTATTCATGTAGTTATTTTGATCATAACCACCACCATAGCCATCAGTTACACTGTCTTCTACAACATAAACATTAAAGTTATAGTCGCCGGATAATGAAGCTAGAGCTGTACCAGTAAGCGTAATATTAATAGTTCTTGTACTGGTATTGGCAGTATATGTCATTGACACATCATATTTGGCTGTAGCAGCCAAACGTTGCACAATAGCCAAATAATAATAATTCCGGCCTATGCCTATGGTGGGGTAAGCAAGATTATTAACAGTTCTATCCACTGTTGCCATAGGTGCTCCGCCTACATAAGCATGTTGCCAGGTATCACAATCAGATACAGCCATTTTATCACCGTATGGCTGGAAGTGATTTTGTACAACAATAGCCTTAGGGTAGGTAGATTTGATAGTATCCAAATATGGTATACCATCTGTTTCCCATCCGGACCAAGCTGCTCCGGTAGCTTCCATCAACACGTATTTATTACCGCTTGTAGATACTGTAGTTTGTGCAATCGTCGAAAATGAGGCTGAAAACAACAAAACAGAAGTGAGAATTTTTCTCATAAAAAGGATTATTTAGGTTTAAAATCAAATGGATATATGAGATTATAGACGACCCTAATTAAAAAAGAGTTGGGTTAAAAAATTATTCCATATTTTAAATTATAGATTATAGTTACAATACTTCATGGTCTATAAGTAATCAAATGAACACAAACAGGATTAAATATTTATAATACAAATAAATAACGTATATTTGTTGTATAAAAGAATATCATTCTGTCTATAATACATTGTCAACAATACCTGTACATCAGAATAAATTCACGTAGATATGTTGCAACAAATAACAACAAAATGCAACATCCGGCAAAACACGTCATTGTATATCATATTAAATATCAATAGATTAACTATACAAAGTCTCTGAATCGACAAAAAACTTCAGTTTTCGCAACAAAACACAACAATTTGCAACAAATATAACAAAACACTATACAAGCAATCTAAAATCATCCGTCCCAAATGATTTATCTTGCAGCCTAATATTTTACAAGGACTTACAGAATGGATTTTAAACGAATATTGGTTACTGCTGCCCTGCCCTATGCCAACGGTCCGGTGCATATAGGACACCTTGCCGGCTGTTACCTGCCCGCAGATATCTATGTGCGTTATCAGCGTGCCCAAAAAAGAGATATCAAGTTTGTATGTGGTAGCGATGAGCACGGTGTGCCCATCACTATCCGTGCTATGAAAGAAGGTATCACCCCTCAGGATGTGGTAGATAAGTACAACGCCATCATTAAAGATAGTTTCGAGCAAATGGGTATCTCTTTCGATATCTATTCACGCACCAGCAATAAAATCCACCACGAAACATCACAGGCTTTCTTCAAAAAACTATATGACGATGGATTGTTTGAAGAAAAAGAAAGCGAGCAATACTATGATGAAGAGGCTAAGGTTTTCCTTGCCGACCGTTATATCCTTGGCACCTGTCCTGTTTGTGCTAATGAAAATGCCTATGGCGACCAGTGCGAGAAATGCGGCAGTTCTTTATCTCCCGAACAACTGATTAATCCGCGTAGTGCTTTAAGCAAAGCTGTGCCTGTTAAGAAGAAAACCAAGCATTGGTACTTCCCGCTTAATAAATATGAACAATGGCTGAAGGAATGGATAGTAGAGGGTAAAAAAGACGAGTGGAAAGCAAATGTATATGGTCAGTGCAAAAGCTGGTTGGACAATGGTTTGCAACCACGCGCCATGACCCGAGATAGCAACTGGGGTGTTTCTGTACCATTACCGGATGCAGAAGGCAAAGTGTTGTATGTATGGTTTGATGCTCCTATTGGCTATATCAGTGCCACTAAAGAATTGACTCCAATGTGGAGTGATTACTGGCAACAGGAAGATACTAAGCTGGTGCACTTCATTGGTAAAGACAATATTGTATTCCACTGCATCATTTTCCCGGCAATGCTCAAAGCACATGGCAAATACGTGTTGCCTGACAATGTGCCTGCAAATGAATTTTTGAATATTGAAGGTGATAAAGTATCTACATCACGCAACTGGGCTGTATGGGTGCATGAATACATAAAAGATTTCCCGGAACAACAGGATGTATTACGTTACGTATTGTGCGCTAATGCACCAGAAACAAAGGACAACGACTTCACATGGAAAGATTTCCAGGATAGAACCAACAGTGAGCTGGTTTCCATCTTCGGCAACTTTGTGAACCGTGCATTTGTGCTCATGCACAAACTCTGCAATGGCAAAGTACCTAAGCTGCATCAGGATGTACTGGACGATGCCGATAAAGCATTGATTCAGGATATACAAAATGCAAAAACGAATGTAGAAGCGGATATTGAAAACTATAAGTTCCGCGATGCACTCTACGAAATAATAGACCTTGCTCGCAAAGGCAACAAATATATGCAGGATAAAGAGCCATGGATTGTGGCTAAATCGCTTGCTGAAAATCCTGACAATCAAAAATTGATTGATAATTGCCTGCATCTGTGCCTGCAGTTAACAGCCAATCTTGCGATACTCATTAATCCATTCCTACCTTACACAGCTAAGAAAATGTGCGGTATGATGAAGGTGGTAGACCGTATGCTGGAATGGGAAAATGCAGGTAAACTCAATTTGCTAAACGTATGTTATCCTTTAAAAGCACCTGAATTGTTATTCCGAAAAATAGAAGACGATGAGATAAAAGCTCAGGTAGAAAAGCTACATGCTAATCTTGTTCAAAGTCAAAACGCTGCAAAAAAGATGGAAGAAACGCAACAGAATGCAACAAATAATGCTGATGCTACACCAGATGTAACTCAGAAAGCAGAGATCACTATTGATGATTTCATGAAGATTGACCTGCGCGTAGCTACCATCCTTCATGCAGAAAAAGTGGAGAAGGCGGACAAGTTGCTGAAACTGGAACTGGACCTCGGCTTTGAAAAAAGAACCGTTGTTTCGGGAATCGCCCAGCATCACAAACCTGAAGATATCATCGGCAAACAAGTAACAGTTGTTGCCAACCTTGCTCCCCGCAAAATGAAAGGGATTGAGAGCAAAGGCATGATATTAATGGCGCAAAACAATGATGGAAGACTTATATTCGTTTCACCTTTAGAAACTGCCGACAATGGCAGTGATGTAAAATAACATCACAAATGAAAAAGAAAACACTTTGGTGGATTATTATTGGTGGTGTAGCGCTGCTCATCATACTTATCCTAATAGGGAAAGCTAATAGCAATGATGGTACAAAAGTGGCAATAGAAAAAGTTGCTCCTCATACCGTTATTGAAACCGTTACGGCTACAGGTAAAATATATCCCGAAACTGAAGTAAAAATCAGCCCTGAAGTGAGTGGTGAGATTATTGAACTGCCTATACAGGAAGGTGATAGTGTTCACAAAGGAGAATTACTGGTACATATTAACCCTGCTATCTATTCATCATTGGTTAAACAAGCTGAGGCAAACGTAGAAGAGACCCGTGCACGTGCTACCAATTCAGGACAAATGGTACAGCAGGCAAAAGCCAACTTCGAACAGGCACAGGCCAACTACGACAGAAACAAGAAACTATATAACGACAAGGTTATCTCTGCAATGGAGTTCGAACAGGCACAGGCAAGTTACCTGAGTGCTAAGGCTAGTTACGAAGCATCTAAAGCCAATGCGGCAGGTGGCACTTACGGCGTGAGGGCTGCTGATGCAGGTTTATCTCAATCCAGAGAGAACCTGCGCAAAACAACTATCATGGCTCCTCGTTCGGGCGTTGTATCTGCACTAAATGTAAAATTGGGCGAGCGTGTTGTCGGTACGGCACAAATGGCAGGTACAGAGATGCTCACGATTGCTGATATGAGCCGCATAGAAGTACGTGTGGATGTAAGCGAAACAGATATTGCTAAAGTAAAAATCGGCGACACTACAATAATAGAAGCTGATGCCTACCGCGACCGCAAGTTCACAGGCATTGTTTCTAAAGTAGGTCTATCAAGCAAGTCAGGACAATCACAGGTTAGCACAGATCAGGTAACTAATTACACTGTTCATATTCTTATCCTGCCATCTAGTTATGCGGACCTCACTGCAAAATTGGAGAAAGGTGCATTTGTTTTCAAACCGGGCATGAGTGCTTCTGTTGAGATTCAGACAAGACGAGCTGCAAACATCTTATCAGTTCCGGTAAACGCCGTAACAACCAGAGAATATGCAGACAGCGTAAAGAAAAAAATGAAAGAAACATCCGGCACAGAGAATAATGATATTCGCCAGGTTGTATTCGTTTATAATGCTAAGGAAAAGAAGGTATACCTGCGCGATGTAAAAACAGGGATACAAGACAATCAATACATAGAGATAACAAGTGGATTGAAGGAAGGAGAAGAAGTAGTAATAGCACCATACGGTGCCATTGCGCGTACTTTAAAAGACAAGTCTTTAGTTACAATAACAGATAAAGAAAAATTGTTTGAATCTAAAAGCGAAGATTAGCAATAGTGAAGGATAGCGTATTAGGAAATATAGGCATTATAGGTAATGGCAGTTGGGGAACAGCTCTAGCCAAAATACTTACTGATAATAACAATCAAATCCATTGGTGGGTAAGGAATAGCGAGGCGTTAGAACAGCTAAAAAACAGGGGCAATAACCCTCATTACCTTACATCTGTTCGCTTTCCACAAAACAGCATTCTACCAACAAACAATCTGGCTGATGTCTTACAAAATTGTAAGACCGTGATTATGGGTGTGCCATCAGCGTACACACAGGATGTATTTAAGAGTGTTGATACTAGCCTATGGAAGGATAAGCAAATCATTTCTGCCATTAAAGGTATATTGCCTGACTGCAACTTATTATTCAACGATTACCTTGCCACACATGACTGGTTCAACCTGCAAAACTATGTAGCCATAACAGGCCCTTGCCATGCAGAGGAAGTAGCACAGGAGCGACTCTCCTATCTCACCTTCTCAGGATTGAATGATACGCTGACAAGTGCCGTTGCTAAAGCCTTTCAAAACACTTACCTCTACACTACCTACAATCACGATATCTGGGGCGCACAGTTTGCAGCCGTGTTGAAGAATATATACGCTATTGGCGCAGGCATAGCTCACGGACTTGATTATGGTGATAACTTTCTGAGTGTATACATTACCAACTGCTATCGCGAAATGTACCGTTTCCTTGAAATGCACTTCGACAAAGTGCATCCTTCAAACGAACGCCCTGACTTTCATACCAGCGCATATTTAGGTGACTTATTAGTCACCTGCTATTCGCTGCATAGCCGAAACCGTATGTTTGGCACTATGTTAGGCAAAGGCTATTCAGTACAGAACGCGCAATTGGAAATGAATATGGTAGCAGAAGGTTATTATGCCTCAAGAGGAATGGAAACTATCTCTGAGTCGCTCGGCATTCAGCACCCTATAGCCAGCAGCATATACAGTGTACTGTGGGATGGTGTTCAGCCAAGAGAAATGTTCGAAAAACTGCAGAAGACTTTATCCTAATGCTTTGCCAGTAAATACTGACAAGCTAAAACAGACTTAGCATCAGGTATTAAGTTGTTCTTCAGGGCCATTTTCAATTCGTCAATGCTATACTCTATTATCTCAATATGCTCTGATTCATGTTCTAAACCGCCACCGTCTGCAACCTTACCATTATTATCAACCTCTATGTAATACAGGAAAATCCTTTCTGTAGAGCCTCCGGGTGATGCGTATACCATTGTTATGTATTCGATGCGTTTAGTTTCATATCCTACTTCTTCTATTACCTCACGCTTCATATCATCTTCAGGCAATGAACCATGTTCTAATTTACCTGCAACTACTTCTGTTATCCACCCGTCGCCACGAACATAACCTGCATACCTGAACTGCCTTACCAATATAGCTTTCTGTGTATCAGTATTAAATACTACTCCGGCTACACTATCCCTATTAAGCAAACAGAGCCTTGTTACAGGCTCTGTCATACTTCCATCAGGTAATTCGTATTGAAAAGTAGTTTCTTCCATTTTATAGAAGTCGTCAAGAACGAGCTTTCTATCAATGATGTTTACTTTCCTCATAAGGTTATTTTCTGATGTCCATTTCTTCAATCAGGTTGTGTGCTTTACCCATCTTATCTATAATAAACAGGATAAAACGTGCATCTGTACATATAGTACGTTTATAGTTCTTATCGAATGCTATATCACCGCTCATAGCTTCCCAGTTACCATCAAAGGCTATACCTATCCATTCACCATTAGCATTGATAATTGGGCTGCCTGAATTACCGCCCGTAATATCGTTATTGGTAATAAAGTCAGTATGTAATGTACCGTCTGCATCTACATACATTCCATAATCTTTCTTCTTGTATAAGTCCAGCAACTCTTTCGGAGCATCAAACTCATCATCACCGGCTTTGTATTTAGCTACAAAACCATCTAAAGTGGTAAAGTAATCATAGTGCACAGCATCTTGTGGTGTGTAACCCAATACTTTACCATAAGTAATACGCATAGTTGAGTTAGCATCAGGGTAGAACAATTTGCCTTTGTTCATTTCCATCAGCCCTTTTACATACTTCTTGCTCAACTCTTTCTTTGTTTTACCAAACGCATCTATCTTAGGTTCAAAATATGCTTTGTAGTTACGCACAAAGCTCATACCATAAACTATGGCTGCGTCATTATCCATCTTCTCAATGGTCGGATTCTTACAGAAGTCATTAAACTTATTGCTATCAAGGAAGAGGTTATTCTTCATTACATAATCTGAATAATCGCTGAAAGTCTTATTCATATCACTGCCGCCAAACTTCTTGAATATCACATTACGGTACACATCAGGTTGCTGGCTTTGTGGAATATCTTCATAGAACATCTTAGTCATCTCGGTCATCAATGCCAATTCTGTTCCTTTATCGAAACTCCTCATGATTGATTTTCTGCCCGCCTTGATGTTATCTATATGCTTCTTGATGGTATCCTGATTCGGCTCTTCCTTTTCTAGTTCTTTATATAGCAACTCAACACTTGAACCTAACTTAGCTAATGCAGGTGCACGAAAACACTCTGAATAGTACGTAGCAAACTTGGCATAAGATGCATAACCATTATATATCTTAGCAAACTCTGATGTAAGCTTTTTGTATTCTGGAGCATTTTTATATGCCCATTGTGTAAACGCTGCTTCTTTTACTTTCTTCTCATCTACTACATGCAGACGTTTCAATTGCTCAGTTTGCCCGATATAATACTTCCAATAGTTAGCGATGCTTGCATATTGAGAAGTCAGCTTCAGATAAACAGACTTGTCCTTATCCATGTGCTCTTTCATAATACCCAAACGGGCAGTACGAATCTTTACAATAGCAGGGTTTACTGTATTAATAGCCATGTCTACACCTTGCGACACTTCATAGCGATTGGTACGTCCGGGGTAGCCGAATATCATTGTGTAATCACCTTCCTTAGGACCTTTGATATTGATAGGCAAATACTTCTTAGGTTTGTATGGCACGTTAGTAGTTGCATATTCAGATGGCTCATTGTCTTTATTAGCATATACCCTGAACATAGAGAAGTCAGCTGTATGGCGAGGCCACATCCAGTTGTCAGTATCACCACCATACTTACCTAAAGACTTAGGAGGTGTACCCACCAAACGAATATCAGTATATTTCTTATATACCAACAACAGGTATTGGTTGCCATTGAAGTATTCCCTAACATTAGCTACATATTTTTTGTTCTCGCCTGCACGCTCTTCTATCTTCTTTTTAATATCTTCCAGCTTCTTTGTCAGTTTATCACCTTTCAGCTTTTTAGTTGCAGCATTTATCTCGTCAGTAACATCCTCTATTCTTTCAAGAAATATCACTGTCATATCTTTTGCAGGCAACTCCTGGTCTTTGCTATATGCCCAAAAGCCATTATCCAGGTAGTTTTTCTCTACCGAGCTTAATGTAGCTATTGCGCCATATCCGCAGTGGTGGTTTGTGATAAGCAAACCATCAGAAGAAATCATTTCAGCAGTACAACCGCCACCAAACTGAACAACAGCATCTTTCAGGCTACTATGGTTAATGCTATAGAGATCTTCTTTGGAAAGTTTAAGCCCCATTTTTACCATATCCTCATAATTCTTACCAATCAGCATGGGTATCCACATGCCTTCATCTGCTTTTACTTGCAGCATCATTATTACGGCAAGCAGCGATAATAGTATTCTTTTCATTTCTATGTATAATGTACGTTGAGGCGCAAAAATAGTAAATACGCAGTAAGAACATAGCCCCGTCGGCTATATCTCACGCTTATTGGGGGACTTCGCTCTTATCTACCCTTACAATGCCCTTTGGATGAATGATGCGATACCAGGTAAAATCTTCATTGGCTTCTAATCCATCGCCATACATCACCTGGGTGGATGTGGTTATCTTAACAAACTTCTCTGTGTATACCTTTTTGGCTGTTTGGTTCCAAACCAATTCTTCCGTATTAAGTCTTTCACCTTTCTTATTAACCACTACTATGCTATCGCGAATGAGGATATTGCCTTGCTTTTCATAATAACGGGCATAACGGGCAGTAAGCGTACTCTCTACTTTCAAACTATCATTAAACACTTCTGCCTTCAACCCGTTTTTCATATCTACGTAAGGTGGCTTAGCCAAGTCATTACGCACAAACTCTTTTGCATAAAGCCTCACCTTCACATGCCCGTTTTCACTTTGCAGAATAGTGACATCAAAGGCCTTGTCCTCCTGCATAGTGCCTTTATTCACAAGGGCATTAATTTCATTAGGGTCGTTTTTACAAGATGAAAGCAACAACATAGAAAACAAAATACCCGGAAGAAGATTCCGGGTGATTGGTACAATATGTTTGATGATGCTTCGATTAATCATACTTGCGTTTGATAAACCACTTATCATTTAACGATAAACCAAGCCCTACTCTTACAAAGTTCTCTTTAAACAAACCATTAGCTGTTGTGCCTCTACGTCCTATTTCGATAGAAGTATGTAAGCGGGCTATGTTCTTTTTAAACGGTAAACTAAAACCGCCGGTTACTGCATAATAATTAAGTTGAGTATTACGCAACATCACAGGGTCTGTGCCATAGTAAAAACCGAGTCGATATGTAACCTTTGACAAGTATTGTGTTTTAGCATCCGGATTGGGGCAGAATTCTCCACCTACTGCTATTCTATAATTACTTTGTGCAAATGAATCTGTGAGACCATAGCTGCGGAACTGTCCCCATTGTGCAGCGCTATAATCTACACCCACTGTCCAGTGGTCTGTACTTACTAATTGAATACCTGCACTATATCTCGTAGGAATAGTAACCTTACTTACATTACCTACATTTTGGTAAGGAGTATCGGTTTGAAACTTATATGATATCCAGTACTCGTCGCGAGTAGCTTTTAACCCCTGCGAAATATGCAAGGTAGCACCACCACGCAAACCTAGTTTCTTTGTAATAGAATGCTCATACATAGCGCCCGCATCCCAGTATATACCGCCTATGCGTGTCTTGCGATAAAAGCGAGAGCTGATTACTTTACTGGTAATATCAAGTGGTTCCATAGAATTAATGATTTCAGTGGTACCAAAAACATAACCAAAGTTGAAACCTAAACTGATTCCTTTATAGTTACCTGCAAAGCCAATATAGCCCTGACTTAAAGTACCTTCTCCAGAATAGCTTTTTATGGCTTTACCGAAACTATCTACCAGAGAGGTATCATTCAGCAAATAGAACGTGCGTGAAATTGGCCTGTATCCCAAAGCCATGCCTGCATATTTACCCAGAGGTATACCAATGTTCATGTAATTCAGAGTACCATTACCTGTCTTATATTTATCAACCCCACTTACTACTGTCTTTGTGTTTGCTTCAATAGAAGCTTCATAAGTTGTGAGACGCAATCCAGCATAAGAAGCCGGGTTTTCTGCATTCACGTTAGTTCCACTTGAATAAGCACTTGTTACAGACCCCATTCCTCTAAGGGATATATTAGCAGCATTGCGCATTTCCCCAACTCCATATCTTGAATAGGGAGAGTTTTCTCTTGTTGAACTTTGCCTGTCTAAGTTTGAACTCTGTGCAGCAGCTGATAAAACCGATGTAATGAATATAACTAATAGGAGATACTTAGCGGATATGTGGTGCATTATGCTTTAATATTATATTTAGACCCTTCATTAATAAGTTAGGGTCAGCAAATATCTTACTTTTCAGCTTGCCTTCAAAGAAAGAGGCATCACCACCAGTTAATACAGCGTTAAAATCAGGGTATTGAGATGCATACTCGGCTACAATACCATCGATTTCAGCAGCCATGCCCAATACAGCTCCACTGCGCATACAAGTTTCGGTATCATAACCCAATAACAGTAATTCACCATCTGGCTTCACATCAGGCAACTTATCTGTGAAATGGTGCATTGCCATTAACCTCATACGCAGGCCGGGAGATATGGCACCACCCCTGAATGTTTTAGTCTTTTGAATAAAATTATATGTAATGCAACTGCCTAAACAAACTACGAGATTGTTTTTGGAAGGGTTCTCCATATGTGCCGCAACTGCAAGAGCAATTCTGTCTGCACCCAAAGAACCCGGAGAGGTATAAGCATTCATAATCGGCAATGGAGTATTGTTGTTCATGATAACCAGTGCCCTGAGGTTTTCCCTCAACATGGGTTCTATTGCGGCAGATTTATCAGTTACAGAACACAGAATACCTTTACCTGGTTTGAACTCGTTAACCATAGCTAATAAGCCTTCGCTTACATTGTCTTCAGAAAACACCCTCAACTCCAGTATCTGGTTATTCGCGTCGAAAATGGCAGACTTTATTCGGCTGTTACCCCAATCTATACAAAGATTCAAAGACATAACTAATGGTTTTAATTTGGATGGACAGCCAAAATAAATAAAACTATTGATAAAAAACAGCCCTTCTGTTGTAAAAATAAAGGTGGTTTCAGACCGCGTTACGGGCTTTACCCCTTAGGGTATATTGTTGCCAAAGCAGGAAAAAGACGTAAACAAAGATGCCCAATTGAATTTCGAGCATAGGCTCAAATAACAACGACAGGTTTACTGATAGCCAGCACATAAAAATATAGAAGCTTTTTTCCCTTGCCCGCAACCATAATAACGGATAGAATACCCAAACTGCAAAAAGCAGCATAGCAGGAATACCACACCCCAAGGCGACTATTACAAATTGATTATGGGGTATCAGCCTGTACTCTGAAGGCACATCCGGATAATGAGCTTCGTACTGCTTCATCATATCATTATACATATCCCCTGCCCCTACTCCGGTTACCGGGTGTTCTGCTATCAGTTCTTTTGCAAGTTTATATGATATTACCCTGCCTATATCGCTATATCCTGAATTGAGTTGATTGGATTGATACAACTCATAACTATGCTTGAAATACCACACCCTTTTTTCTAATGTAGGGATATACGTGGCAGCAAGTGTGGCACCTGTGAATAACAATACCAGCGTAGCAAAGCCAATAATCATATTCTTTTTAAAAGCAAACCGCAAACTCCAAATAAGCATAAACAGATACCATACTATCAATCCGCTTCGCGCAGCAAGTATGTGCAGGTAAACACTTAAAATAGCTATAGTTAACCCGATAAAAACTTTCAGCCATTTCGACCCCAACTCATTCCAAACCGACACCAGCCATATAATAAACAATACGATGGCAAGACTGTAACGTATATGTTCGCCATAAGCGAGTGTTGGCAAAACATGAGAGAAAGTATATTGTTCGGCATAAAATGCCATGTCTTTAAAAAAGAATGACAGACTGTACCCAACACTAATCAAAAAAAGGATAGATACCGAAACTGCAAAAATCCTTATCTGCTTTGCTGACAAAGAAGGCAAAAACGCAAAAGCCAAAGGCAACAACAGGATGGGTAGCTTTACTTCAAGCCTAGTATTCCAATTATGAGTATCATCTGTCCAGAAAAACGAGATAGCATACATCGCTATCCAAAGCACTCCCAATACCCACCATTTTTCTCTGAACCATCTTTTAGGGTGAACATCCCATAAAGCATTAACACCGAAAGCAAACGTAAAAAATGACAGTACAGACCTTGACCACAAAAACCCTATTATAGCGCCGATAGCACAAATAAGTGCTATATTGGTCTTGAGTAAGAGTTTTTGATTAACTGGATTATTTTTGCTCACAAAGGGGGTCTTTACTCCTTAATAACGATTACAAAGCCTTTTTAGTGCAGGACAAGATAAAACAACTTTTAACAGAGATACAAGCAGGCAGCTTTTTAGCACTGGCAAAGGGTATTACTTTGGTTGAAAACGACTTGCCGGGATATGGGCAACTCTTACAATCACTGAACACTACCCACCAACCGAAAGTAGTAGGCATCACCGGCCCTCCGGGTGCGGGCAAAAGTACCCTTGTGAATGCTTTGCTGCACGAATGGACAAAAAAAGGATGTAAAGTAGCCGTAATAGCAGTAGACCCATCTTCTCCATTCAATTATGGGGCATTATTGGGAGACAGGATAAGACTGGCAGACTTCTACAATAATGACAACGTATTTATACGTTCGCTGGCAACGCGCGGAGCACTCGGTGGGCTGAACCCAAAAATCATTGAAATAACAGATGTGGTTCGTAACGCACCCTTTGATTATATCTTAATTGAAACAGTAGGCGTAGGACAAAGCGAGGTAGAAATAGCCGGATTGGCAGATTGCACGATCGTTGCCTTAGTGCCTGAAGCAGGCGATGAAATACAGACCATAAAGGCAGGCATTATGGAAATAGCTGACATCTTTGTAGTGAATAAAGCCGACAGGGATGCAGCAGAATCATTATACCGCAACCTGAAAATAATGGTACATGAGAAATCAAGAGACAAATCAGAAATACCCGTTGTAAAAACTGTTGCTACAGACAATAAAGGCATCTCAGAATTGAGTGAAGCCATCATTAGTTATTTTGACAATTTTCATGATTCGAATGAAAAAAAGCTGCAACTGCTAACCGAAAAATGCTGGCAGCTGATACAACACCATAAGATGAAAGGCATTGACAAAAGAGCCTTAGCCATGTCTATAAAAGACGCTTATACAAAGCCAAATTTCAATTTATACAGCTTTACCGATACGTTTTTAAAAACATATTAACCTATTATCCACCTGAATTATCAGCACATTCGTTAACACGTAAGGGATTGTTATATTTACAATTATATGCTGGTTGACATCATAGCAGGAGACAGGGAAGATATTATACGTATGGCTTCGATTCTTGAGGCCATTCAGGCAGAACAGCAGAAAGGAACTAGGCTGGGTTACAGGTTTATCTATACCGGCCCGGATGTAGATATCAACATGGAGAAAGAACTGTTTTCTCAGCTACAAATCAATCGCCCGAATGTATACCTTGGCATAGAAGAAAAGGACGACAACGCTGTTACTGCCGGTGTTATTCTCAGATACGACAGAACACTTGCAAATAGTAAACCTGATTGGATATTGACTGCAGGCAGCAACACGGCTTCTGTGGCTTGTGCAATAACTGCTGCCCGAATCAGAGGCATACAACTGGCAGTAGTGAACGGTGGTGTTCGTGCTAATGACACCACTAATGGCAGAGCAATCAATCATATCCTTACAGATGCATTAGCCCAGATTTATTTTACGGCAGGACGCAGTGCTAACGAAGCCCTGCGAAAAATGGGCGTGTCTGATGAGAAGATTTTTTTTACAGGGAATAGTTATGTTGACAATGTTGTAAAACACAAAAACAATTACCTGCAACCCCAATTCTGGAATGAGTTAGAATTAAGAAAAGGACAGTACACTATTGTAATACTTAACAATAGCAACAATATTGATTACACTGAAACACTGGCAAATATCATCTCACCTTTGTTACGTGCTGATATTAACAAGCCAGTTTTAATACAAGGCGATAAAATTTTAGAAAAGAAAATTGAAGATGCGGGAATACAGGCACAGCATTTGCATGTTATTAAGCAAACAGGCTATTTGCAATTGTGCTACTTAATGCAATCTGCAGACAAGTTGGTTACCGACAGTACTGAAATGATACAAATGTGCAGCATGTTCGATACGAGCATGGTTTACCTGGGTAATAATACTGATAACCCTGAACTAAATCTTGTTGCCGTCGATAATATTGCTGAGTTAGAAAGCGTTTTACTAAATATGAAAAAAGTGCATAGCAGGCGTAATTCTATACCTTATTTGTGGGATGGGAAAGCAGGCGAACGTATAGCTACTGTACTTAAAAACTTGTGAGAATCAGCCTGTTAGCTAACTTATATTAATAAGCATACAGATATAAATTGCTATATACATTAATAAGATGTTAAGCCAAGTAAAAAACAGTAATATTATCGCAATAACTTTACAACTTAGCATACGAATAGACATTCGACTAAAGGATAAATGATACCACTACCGTCACATCTTATTTATCTCCTCACATTTATAAGCGCGCTTATAATAAGCATCGTGTCTATTCCACAAATCATGTATATATCTGCCAGGAAGAGGTTATTTGACTTGCCTGACAATGACAGAAAGCTGCACTTGCGTGTTGTACCTAACCTTGGTGGTATAGGTATTTTCTTTGCTTACATTACTACATGCTCTCTCTTTTTAAATCCTGAAAGTTTTAAACACTGGAATTACATCATTGCATCTTCGCTGTTATTATTTCTTACAGGTATTATGGATGACCTTGTGTCATTAAATGCATCTAAAAAATTCTTTGCTCAATTTATTGCTGCGTTCATTACAGTATGTATTGCTAACATCAGGCTCACGTCTTTGCATGGTATATTTGGTGTGCATGAACTTACTTACTGGTACAGCGCAGGCTTCAGTATTGTAGGTATCATATTTATAACCAATGCTTTCAATCTTATTGATGGTATAGATGGGCTAGCCGGAACAATTGGCGGACTATGCACTTTCAGCCTAGGCTTAGGTTTAGCAGCTTCGGGGAATGCCGGTCCTGCTAGCCTTGCATTCAGTCTGATGGGAGCGATTGTCGGCTTCCTACGTTTCAATACTGCACCTGCAAGGATATTTATGGGAGATACCGGTTCGTTGTTGATAGGCTTTACGATATCTACGCTTTGCATCATTTTCGTCAATAGTTTTGATGTCAGTGCCTCAGAACAGCAAAACCTTGTTCTTGCCGGTGGAGATATTACTCGTGTAATACATTCTCCGCATGGGGCATTACTAATCGGTTTGGCAATATTATTTGTACCTGTATTCGATTCATTCCGCGTTTTCACTACAAGGATAATGAAGGGTGTATCTCCATTTAAAGCTGACAGGACACACCTGCACCATTACCTGTTAGATTTAGGCTTTACCCATACCCGCACTGTAACTATATTGATCACTGCCAACATACTCATTATAACAGTTTCACTATTACTTCAGGATTTGAATCCAAACATTGGCATACTTTCAATTCTTATATTATCATTTGGCTTGTTTGCGGTATTGTATTACATGCGAAAGCATAGAATGGAAAGTGCCACCTACAAAAAACCGCCTATCAGCAGTTCGAAAGTAACTTCGTCGGGTGATATTTACCAGAAAGTATAATTATTGTTCTATCATGTAAGAACTGCTCTGATACTTGTATAAGTATATGTGCTTGTTTTCCTGGTAATACAAGTTGTCATCTTTGTCGCGCTTCACTTTTATATCAAACTTGGTGAAAGGTGCCGCTGCATTATCACTGAAATTCTTATTGAATATAGTTCCGTATTTCTCCAGCAAATAAGCATACCAATACATAGTTTCATAACCACGAAACACCATATCGCCCGGGTGACTACTGCCCGCCTCTTTCTTATAAGAGGCTATTAAAGTTTGCCCGGGACCGGTAGAATAATCGAAATAAAAAGGAGACGTAACAAATACAGTAATATTGGGGAATGCATCAGGTTTTCTCAAGGCATCCATACTTTTCCATGAAGGCATGCCATATACTTCAAAAGCATAACCGGGAAACCATTCATATAACTGCTTCAATGTAGTCTCCGCATAATTCACATCGAGTATAGGCAGTATTACGAGATTCGTATTTACGCTATCCAGCAATGGTTTAATTTTTCCTTTAGTAAGAGCATTGTTTAAAGACAGCTTCTTTGTAGCCCATTCTGATATCTTCATACAATTGTAGGCATTGCTATCTTGCGAAACAGATGTACGATATAATACAACAGGTGTCTTATTCTTATACTTTTTATTAATTGACGACAATATCCAATCGCAGTGAGATTGTAAAGATGGCTGTATCAGTATAAAATATGGATTATCCCTCACCCCGGCATCTGACGGGGAATATGCCGATACAAAATTAATCTTCTTAGACTTAGCGAAATTTGCCAATGCAGGAATATGCTTGTTTGTAACAGCGCCTATTATCAGATTCGATGTATCCAACTCATGCGTAGCTATCAATGCTTCAGGTGTATGCAACGGGTCAGTCACATCATGCACGTACAAATCAAAAGCATGACCTGTAAGATTGAGTGTATCTGTGGCCAATTTTATGCCTTCATAAAAATCCAGCCCGGGAATTGCTTTATCAGGCACCTTGCCTTTATAAACAGGCTTGTCGTCTTTTACTAACTCATCAAGGTATAATTGTGCGAATACATCAATTCTATACCTGCGCTTAATAACAGTTTGAGGATATTCAATCTCAGTTTTCTTTTTTACCTGAGGCTGAACATTTTTGTTTTTGGCATTGCCCGTAGTAGTACGTGGCCTGTATTCTGATTTATGTTCTTTGTGGTGGAACCATCTTTTCCAGAATTGGGCATGAGCAGTCTGACCTGCAAAAAGCAGAATAAGTAACAGGTAATAACAGGCTTTGCGTTTCATCATATCAGAATACTATTCCCATTCGATGGTAGCCGGCGGCTTGGAGCTAATATCATAAACTACACGGTTGATTCCTTTTACATGATTACAAATATCACTTGATACTTTACCTAAAAATTCGTGCGGCAAATGAGCCCAATCTGCGGTCATACCGTCTACCGATGTAACAGCCCTCAACGCTACAGTGTATTCATAGGTACGTTCGTCGCCCATCACACCCACACTTTGAACCGGCAACAAAATAGTACCCGCCTGCCATACCTGGCTGTATAATCCGCTATCGCGCAGATGCTGTACATATATAGCGTCAGCTTCCTGCAATAGTTTTACTTTTTCTTCACTTACAGCACCTAAAATGCGTATGCCTAAACCCGGACCAGGGAATGGATGCCTTGCCAGGAAGATATCATCAATGCCCAGCTCGCGACCCACTTTACGTACTTCGTCTTTAAATAAATAACGCAATGGCTCTACTAAGGACATGTGCATTTTCTCCGGCAAACCACCTACGTTATGGTGAGACTTGATTGTCTGAGACGGGCCATGTACTGATACTGATTCAATAACATCAGGATATATAGTACCCTGCCCCAAGAAGGAAACATCTTTAAGTTTGTTTGCCTCTTCCTGGAAGACATCAATAAACAATCTGCCGATTATTTTGCGTTTGCCTTCCGGGTCAGAAACCCCTGCCAGTTCTTTATAAAATAATTGTTTGGCATCCACACCTTTAGTATTCAAACCAAGATGCTTGTAGCCTTCCAATACCTGTTCAAATTCATTTTTGCGCAGCAATCCATTATCAACAAAAATGCAATAAAGATTATCGCCAATGGCTCTATGTATCAGAGTAGCGGCGACTGTAGAGTCTACCCCACCGCTCAATGCCATTACTACTTTCTTATTACCTACTTCATTCTTGATACGTTCAACTGTTTCATGAACAAACGATGCAGGTGTCCAGTCTTGTTTGCAACCACAAATATCTGTAACAAAATTCTTCAGTAATTGGCGGCCATCAGTGCTGTGTGTCACTTCGGGGTGAAACTGTATAGCATACAAAGGATTGACAGCATAAGATGCAGGAGCTTTGAACGCAGCTACAGGGATACTTTCGGTTGTAGCTATGACATCAAAACCATCAGGGAGTTTTTTGATTGTGTCGCTATGGCTCATCCAAACCTGAGAGCCGTTATTAATGGTGGCTAATAACTTATCCTGAACAATATTCTGGAGATGAGCCCTACCGTATTCGCGATGCGTGGATTTACCAACCTCGCCACCAGCCTGCTGAGCCAATAACTGTGCCCCATAACAAACAGCCAAAACAGGTAGCTTATCTGCTATAGCTTTGATGTCAGGTTTAGGAGCGTTGTTGTCATTTACGGAAAAAGGACTGCCTGACAGTATTACGCCCTTGAGTGAGGGTTCATAATTAACCGGCTTGGTACATGGTTGTATTTCGCAATAAATGTTTAGTTCACGTATACCTCTTGCAATCAGCTGAGTGTACTGTGAGCCAAAATCTAATATGAGTATCTTATCGTTCATCAAAATAATTTATGCATTAAGCTTGTCCGGGAGTGCCACCAAAATTAAAAGGCAATGTAACAGCGTCCTGTTCTTTGATATTGCCGTGCTGAGCTTCAAAACGCTTTACGTTTTCTACCAAAGCCCTCATGAGGCGTTTTGCATGCTGGGGTGTCATCACGACTCTTGATTTCACCTTAGCTTTAGGTACATTAGGCATCACGTTAACAAAATCGAAAACGAATTCGGCAAATGAATGTGTTATCACCACAAGATTGGCGTAAGTGCCGTCTGCCATTTCTTCGGTTAGTTCTATATTAAGCTGTTGTTCTATTTGCTGGTCTTGCATCAGATAATGGATTTTTGAATGGAAACGCAAAATTAGCAAAAGAAGACGAGAGGTTAAAGGAATAGGCGATTTAGAATTTTATCATAGTTTTGGCTGCATGAAGCGATTATTGCCTTTGCTTATTATATTGTTTGCAGCCTGCGGGCCGGATGTATATACCCCAAAGCCACGCGGGTACTACAGAATAGAACTGCCAACCAGGTCTTATCAAAAATTTAATACCCCAGGATTTCCCTATACATTTGAATACCCAACATATGGAAAAATAACTAATGACACTTCCTATACGGGCAGTAAAAGCGAAAAACCATATTGGATCAATGTTGATTTTCCGTCCTTGGGAGGCAAAATATATTTGAGCTATAAGTCGATTGATAATGCTCAATCTCTGAATAAACTAATAGAGGATGCGTATGTAATGACCGTAGAAGCGCATAATAAACGTGCAGACAATATTGAGCCTATAGTCTTTCATAATAAACAATACAACGTACATGGTTTATTTTACAATGTAAGTGGTAATGCTGCGTCTGCGTACCAATTTTTCGCTACAGACTCTACAAAACACTTCCTTCGCGGGGCTTTATATTTTGAAGTATCGCCGAATGCCGACTCGCTGAAGCCTGTAAACGAATTTTTGAGAACAGACATACAACACATACTGGAAACATTAAGATGGCAATAATCCTGAACGAGAAAAATATTATCAGGTTAAGCCCAGATACATTATTTTCGCAACCCGATTTGGTCCCGTAGTTCAATGGATAGAATAGAAGTTTCCTAAACTTTAGATACAAGTTCGATTCTTGTCGGGACTACTCTACAGGAAAGCAAGTTATTTTTTGAAAATTTGCTTTCCTTTTTTTTCTCAAACCCCTTGCCCATAGCAGCTATCAGCAGAATGACATTATTGTTCGAATTAGTTCGATATTGATTATTTTCAAAAATCAGCTTTTCAGGAAAGGTCGAACTAATTATTTGACGTTTTACGTCCAAAGCCGCTGTGGTAAAGAGTTTATCCATATGTTGCAAAAAATGAAATCCGTATTCCATCACGGCAATTTCATCTTTGGTTTTTGATCCTGCGATCGCTTCAATCTTTATTTGAATGCGGTGTATGTCTTCTTGTAATCTTGATTTGATGGGTTGGTATTCCATAAAATCCATTTGTCCATCCAGCATTAATGTTTGTGCTCTTTCCATTCGTTGTTCACAGGTTTCCAGTTTCTTTTTCAGTTCCGCCAGTTCTTCTGCCCTGCTGCTGTTCGCTTCTTTATTCTCGCTTCCTAATATAAGCTCCAGTGAACGAAACACTTTATCATTACTGCTTACTGCTCGCAATACATCATAAAATACTTCATTGGCTTTATCTGCCCTGAATCGTTCCTTACATCCAAAATTGCAGTGATAATAATAATACCTTGCTGTACTTCCCTTAGATGCACTGCCCGTTAATGGCCTCCCACATTTAGAGCATTGTAAAAAACCTCGCAGTGGCAGTTCCTCTTTTTGACGGTTAGCTTTGGGCCGTTCATTATTCTTTCTTCCTTCTAATATATCCTGCACTTCATAAAACAATGCTTCCGGTATGATCGCTTCATGAACTGCTTTGACCAAACAAGCGGGTTCTCCTTTATATGCCGGTACAAATACTTTTCCCATATAGGTCGGATTGCGCAGCATTGACCAAAAGCAAGCTCGCCCCAAACGCATTCCGGTTTTATTGAGCTTTCGTCTCAGTTCTTCCAACTGGTAAGAACCTGTTGCCATCATCTCAAAAGATTGCAGTACCATTTCTTGTTCATCGGATGGTACAATGGTTGGTTTATTATTTTCTGTGCGTCCGTGTTTATAGCCATAGGGTGCTGAACCCATATATCGCCCTTCTTTCATTGCCTTACGCATTCCTGCCAAAACGTTCAATGACCTTCTATCATTCTCTACTTCGGGGGCAGTCAGGTATAAGGCTAATAAGAACTTCTGTTCAGGGATCTCCATGTTAAGAGGTTGCTCGATAGCTTGTGGTTCTACTCCGAGTTTTTGTAACCTTGCTATCATGGTATAGGCTTCAGGGGCATTACGGGAGAACCTATCCCATTTAAGGAACAGGAGTAAGTCTACAATGCCTTTATTCTTTCTTTGAAATTCCAAGAGCTTCTTAAACTGGGGGCGTTCAAAGGTCTTGGCGGAGTAATCTTCTTTAAAGAAGGCTACGATCTCAATATGATTGGTGGTACAATACCTGCGGAGCGTTTCTTCCTGGTGTGCCAGGCTATGGCCTTTCTCTGCCTGTTCGTCGGTACTTACTCTTATATATACTATGGCCTTTCTGCTTTTCATCTTAATACTGTTCTCTTTTTAGGTAAATATTGTCCTGATCTTTACTTCCATAAAGATACAAAATATTGATTATCAATTACTTATATTGTTTTATGATTGCCCTCTTAAAGAATATTAGGGGCTATGGGTTGAGTGGATGCTCATTCGATTCAATAAACACTAAGGCGTTCTTGTTGATACGCCTGGTTGCTTTCGTATTTCGGATGGATTCAAGGGTTTCAGCAGGGGTATTTTCGATCGTATGTACAATGGCTCCTGCCATAACATATAACCATTCCCGGATCTGGTAAAGTTCATCATCGCTGTATTGGCGGTTTTTATCATTCCAGATGCTGCGCAGCTCTTCTATCGATACCCGTTGGGTAAAAATATCTGACGTGGGGTGTTCAGCTTGCTCTCTTTCTATTGCAATGACTTGACGAAGTGCTTTTTCTTTTACCATATCTGTGAGCAAGCTTTAAAGTGAGCGATCTTCTCGTTGCACACAACTGTTTTCATTACAAGAGTATGCAAACCGGGTAGCAATATTCCCAAAACTGCAAGAACCTCTGCTGCTCTTTGCTGCTTTATGATTCCCTTTGTTGCTTTATGAGGGCATTCTTATTGTTATAGCTGTAATAATCCTTCCTGATACTGTATTACAGGCTATCAGGAACGTATTTTATCGTGCTAAATACATGGTTTTTCATTGTAAATTTGTAATGTGTAAAAAAAGATGTACAATGTTTTAGACAGTTGCACATATCAATAAGCACTACCAATATTTTTGCCGAAACAATTACCACTATCAATGTTTGAATTAAAACCGTACTCCCGCAAAGAACTTGCGTTCCTTTATTTTCCGCACTGCCAAACGGCTAAAAGTGCCTGTTTAAGTTTTCGGCGTTTACTGGATATGAGCCCGAAGGGCACTGCGCTAAAACAATCGCTACATTATCGTAAGCATCTGACCAAAGCCGAGGTCTCTGCTGTCATAGACATACTGGGTGAACCTTAAAAATGAACGTTCATACAATAACTGATTGATCATAACATACTCTTATAACTGCAACTATTCCTTCCTAATGCAGCCGGATAAATCGCCAGCTTTATCCAAAAATGAATAACCCGCTACTCATCTAGCGGGTTATTTTTTTGCTTTGTTCTCTCTCTTTTTAATGATCCGTTTGACCACTCTGTTCGTAAGATATTTCTAATCCGTTAGAAAGATTTGAAATTTTGGTGGTCAAATTTATTAGCAGGTAAAAACTTGTAGCATTTGTAGCAATTTGTAGTAAAACAGACTCTAAGGCAATACAGGTAATCATTTCAGCGTGCTACAATTCTATTAACTTTTTCAATATGCAAAACAAATTGTAGCAAACGTATATATACAATTGCTCTTATACTACTACAAACCTGCTACAAGTTTACTGGCTCAAAATCGGGTTGTATGCCTTTACTGTATTGGCATTGATGCCATTTTGCTAAAAATGCTACATCCAAGTCCGCAAAATAATTTCAGGATGATTTTTATAAGCCTCGTCATGTATGATTAGTACTACTTCCATTCAAAGCCAAATCAACCGTTTTCAGGATGATGTGAACAAAATGATTCAATAAATAAAACGGGCAGATATACAAGGACTCAGCAGAAGGATGGCAATAAAAAAGCCGGCCCGAGAACAGGCCAGCCCCTATAAACCCTATCACCATGAAAACAGTTCTAAATTATACTCTCTGTTTCAATTCAACAAATAAAATTTCTGTGCTTTTTTCTGTAAAGAGCATCATATGGTATCAAAGGATTACATAGGTCATCGTCAAGCAACGAAGGGCATCAACACCTTTTCACGGCGTTGTAATCTTGTTGCCTTGCAGTACATATTCCTGCAAAAGCATCCATGCAATTTTCTTCTCCCGATAATAATGACTGGCCTGTTAGTGAAGCCACTACGCTCTGGACAGTAGCTTTCGGCACGATCGGCGGTGTATATAAAGCACAAGCCATGCCTCATCTTTTACTCAGCAGCATCACAATGGATAACAGCATCTCTGTGGTGTCGTACGCTTTCATGAGTGCCGTAGTGGGTTACTGCACTAAAAAAGGAATGGATTATCTGTTTGAAAAATTCCGTAAGAAAAAATAAAGATGCACGCTGCGGTAAAAATAGGATTGGGCATAGGAGCTGTCATAGTTGCCAGCCGTTTGTTACAACTTAACAAACTGGCAGCTAATGTTTCCGTGTCACTGTCTAAAGTCCGCATCCACAAAGTCAATCTTTCCGGCATCCAGATAGCCACTACTTCCAAAGTGAATAACCCTTCCAATGTGTCGGTAACGATCATCAACCCGGTAGTGCGTTTATGGAACAGCCAGGGCGGCATGATAGCTGAAAGCCCTGCCAGCAATCGCAGTTTCCCAATTGGTGCGAACAGCCAAAGCGAGGTCGGTGAAATACTCTTGCCCATTTCCTGGAATACAATATTGCCGCTGATGGGTATTAAGAACATCACCAGCATCATCAACCTGTTTAGCAAAGGTGGCACGAAAGGATTTTTAAAATCGGTTACCCAACCCATTGCTATGTCAGTGATCATGCAGGTAGAAGGTATGACGATTGAAACACCTAAAACCATTATCAACAAATGACGATGAAGATTTTTAACAGGGATTATCATCCCGACCTGGAGATCAGCAGTGGCCAACGCATTTTACGAATTGATGGGGCAAAGTATAATCAGTTCTTTCCTAAAGCAGAGGCAAAGGACACTGTTGTCATAGATAATGGTGAAGTAGCAGATACGCTGAAAGTCATTGAAGAAGTTGTCTGGAAATATATTTCAGATACAAAGGAAATAGCAGCAACATTACTCAAGGAGAGACTGGAAGATACCTTAAAAAGTATTTGGGAATTTCTCTACTACAATATCCAGTATAAGCTTGACAGGCAAGGCATGGAAGAGTTACGCCGCCCAGCAAGGGCATGGCATGACCGCCTTTCAGGTATTGACTGCGATTGCTTTTCCATCTTCTGTTCTTCCATACTGTGTAATCTCGGTATACCACACCGCTTTCGCATTACCCGTTACTCCCAACCCCACTGGCAGCATATCTATGTGATCGTGCCACTGGCAGATGGTGAGGGCTATTATACCATAGATGCTGTACTCGGGCAGTTCAACTATGAAAAACCTTTTTCCGAAAAAATGGATTATACCATGAGCTTAAATGGAATCAAGATCGCCGTATTAAGCGGCGTAGAAAATAATTCGCCATCCGCAAACGATACCGGCAGAATAATAATGAACTCCTCCCAGCTTGCGGCTGCTAATAACGCAGCCCTTCATGCTGCGATCTTCGGAGTGGATTTACAGGGCTTAGGTATCCTGGATGGCGAAACATATTTACAGGGTGTTGTTAAAGACCTTGCATTAGAGCAAGGCTTATACCGTTACCTGCTGGCAACCAGGCAAGCCATTGCAGAAAATCCGGTCACTTCTTTTGTGGCAGGTTACAATCACCAGGAGCTCTTAAAGATGCTGGACTATGCCATCCAGTATTGGTTCACCGACAAGCGTGATGCCGCACTCGGTCAACTCATGGCCAATGAAGCTTTGTTAGACAGGCTCAATGGCTTTGGTAATCTTGAAGGTTTATTGGGTGATGAAGAACTCTATGACGACGATGATATCTTCTTCGGTTATGAGGACATACAGTTAGGGCGAGCTAAAAAAGATAAAGGCGCTACAAAAAAACCGAAAGCCAAGAAGAAGGGGTTTTTCAAAAAAGTAGGACAGGGATTAAAAAAAGTAGGTAAGGGTTTAGTCCGCTTCAACCCGGCTACCATAGCTGCACGTAACGGGTTTTTACTCGCATTAAAACTCAATGTCGGTAAAATGTCCAGCCGCCTCAAATGGGCATATGCCACACCGGAACAGGCAAGGGCAAAGGGTGTGAACCCAGCTATGATCACCCGTGCCAAACATGCTATTGAGAAAGTAGAAAAACTATTTGAAAAAGTTGGCGGTAAAAAAGACAACCTGCGTAAAGCCATTCTTAGTGGTAGGAAAGGCAGCTTGAATGGATTAGGTATCGTTCCTGTTGCAGCAGCCGTTGCGGCAGCTACACCGCTGATCACAGCAGTCGTAAAAATTATGCACGATACGGGGCTAGCGAAAAAAGAGGAAGTCATTGATATTTCTTCAACCGATGGCCAAGCTACTGAAGATGATGGCGTGGATTTCAATGATACAGGGAATACCTCAACAGACGATAGCAATATAACACCTGCCGTTGATGAGAATGATAACGATGGTATAAATGGATTAGGCAGCATCGCTACAGGCGCGATACAATTTGCGCAAAACAATCCCCTGCTCGGTATTGCCATCGGTGGTGCAGTAGCCTATGGTGTTTATAAACTCTTAGATAATGACAGCGATAAAGCACCTAAAGCCATTGCAGCCCCTGCATTAACAGGGCACAGCAACAGCGATAGGGTTGGTGGGCGGCATCCTCCCCAAGTACAACAATTTCAACTGGCATAAATGATTTTCTAACAATAAATACAACTCAACAATGACAACTACAACCAATACAATGCCTGCACCGGGTATCAAGGATGTACTCAAACAGGTACAGCCCATGATAGAGAATGTAGCCGGTTTTGTGATCGGCAATATCGCCGTCAACGTGGCGAATAAAGCGCTGAAAATAGACCCTTCGGATGCATCCCAAAAAGGCATTAAAAAAGTATTGCCGCCACTGGTGGTATCGGCAGGTGCTATGTATGGGGCTACTAAAGTGGAACAGCCGATGCTGAAAAACATCTTACAGGGTGCTGCCATTGCAGGGGCTTATAAAACAGCTAAAACACTGATGCCTACTGCTACATTTTTAGCAGGTGATGGCTTAGGCTTGACCCCGGTATCCGCCGTATCCAACGGTGACCGTTGGCTTTACCATGAGCGTACACCGATATCAGGCATGGGCTTTCCTGATTTAGGAACGATACAACCGCCTTCAGGCAGTTCAGGCTATTATATCGACGCACCTGCTTATATGGGCGAACCCGAACCTGTATACACTACACCTGTAGGATATATACGAGGTACAAATGACCCCCTCTATGGAAATGAGGAAGAACTCCAAGGGGCTAACGAAGAATATGCAGCACAGATGAGCGGCAATGACGACATCCAGATATTATAGGACTTATTCTTCAGCAATAAAAAACACAACAAGCATCATTATTAATTACGGTTCGCCAACTATGCGGACAATATAAAAGCAACTTCAAAAAATGTTTACATTGGGACAGATCAACGACAGTGAATACAATTTACTCGGCGCGATGAATGAGGCCGAGTTCCTCGGAGCAGTAGAACAGGCTCAGCCTGAAGAAAAAGCAAGGTTCTTTCGCAAGACCAAAGAGATAGCCCGCCAAAGTGCCGGTAAAAATGCACGCGGCAGCCGTGGCGATTTTGAAAGCCGCATCAATTTATTACCCCGCGACATTCAAAAAGGGTTAGCCACCAAATCCCTGCAATCGGTGGACATCAGTTATTACGCGGTAAAAGATATCACCAACAGCAAGGTGGTAAAAATGCTGCGCGATGATGATAATAAAACAGTCGGCTATACCAATATCAGTTCAGCCAAACTGGAGAAAGGTGCGTTCTTTTTATTACATGCCATCCGCTTGATGTATGGTGTGGCAGACCAGGGAACGACCAGCCCTTTGAATGTCAACTTCTCCATCACACCGGATTTTATCCGTAACGGTGAATTTGAATTTAAAGCAAACGGTGCCGTGCTGATACCTAATACATCATTGGAAGTATTCAACACAAAGGGCAATAACAAACTGGTAGAAGGCACGTACATCTTAGATAATCCGAAGCTGATACGCGACCAGCAGACCATTGAATTCAACCTCGAATGGGGAACGAATGCACCGCAGAACGCTTTCCTGAAAGTAGTGCTAATCGGTACTACCGTAGTGAAAGCCTAATAGGGTTATAGGGTTTGGGCTTATAGAATAGGATCCGCGCATAAAAAACTTTCAGTGAAGAATAATAAATTTCAACGTATACGCCTACGGGTATCATCAGCCGGTGAAACACTCCGTTTCAACGCGGTTTGTGATAAAGGCTTCCGTACCATTAAAGGCATCTATGTTTCCCTTCCGCAGGATAAAGCGGTACAGGGTGCAACACTGGGCTTCCGCCTGAACAATGTAGAAGTACTGGATGACGGGCATGAAGTGAAAAACCTTACTGCGACCAACAGCGTTGCACCAAACAATAAGTTTTTCCTGTTCCCTGAAAAAATAGAAGCGGCAGGTGGGAGCATCGAAGGCCGATATACGGATGGAAGTAAATATCCTTTACTGGTAGATAATGGCGAAGACAGCGGTGTATATGATCCTGGCAAGGTAGACTTTAAAAACCTTGCCGGGTATACTACCAATCCGTTCGGTGTGGTGTTCCCTTATGATGTGATTGTCAATATCTGGTTAACCAACGAAGGCTAAGATGATACACGGATATCGTTTTCAGAAAGTGAGCCTGCGCATCAGCCAGAGCGGGCAACGTGTGTATTTCAATACAGAAAGCCATAAGGATTTTTCTGTACTGAAAGGTATCGCTTTATCTGTGGGATATGAGAATGCACTCTTCGGCAGCACTTTTGGGTTCAGGGTAGATGAAAAGAAAGTGCTGGATGAGAGCCATGAAGCGCACTTGTTGGTATTCGGCAATGATATAGCACCGAATGAGCGTATGCTGTTCTTTGAAACACCCATACCCATTCACAGCTCCAAGCTGGAAGGTATTTATACTGATAGTGCGTTACAATCACTGTTAGGTAATATCAGCTATAGCCCCGGTGGCGGTGTGATTGCGCAAACGGATGTGAACGTGAAGAAAACTTATGTATCGGGTAAGGATATTGTTTCCTACAGCAATGCGGTTGTCGATGTGTTGCCTGCATACAATGCCTCTAACGTTGCTGTTGTTGGTGGTGGTGGAACAGCCATGTCAGGAGCAGGTGCAACAGCAGCAGCTCCTCCGCCGGGCACGCCTCCTCCGCCCGTGTATTATCCTTATGATGTAAAAATAACCATGTTCTTATCCAAACAATGATGAGCACAACCAGGATCATATACCATCCCGTGCCTTTTATCATACGACAGCCACTGACACCGGTGACGATCAATACGGTATTGCCCGGCCATATCCGAAAAGTAATTGGTATCAAGGCTGTGCATTCCGCAGGTGTACAATTTATGGCAACAGGGAATTACTTGCCTGTCATCGGTTATCTCTCGCTGGAGTTCAACAACAAGCGTTATCATTTCGGACACCTTGATGTACCCTTCGATAACCGCGCTGAAGCCAGTGATGCTTTTTTAGATGCAGCCATTGATTTAGCGCCGGGCAGTTTGCTCACAGGTAATTATGAGAACAAAGTGTTTACAGGAACGGATTACCAGAAAACGGACGGCACGGTAACGGGCAAATGGAGCAATTATATCGTAACGATTTATCTCAAAGCCCTGTCGGATGATTAATGTAGAAGATTACGTAGAGCGGCAGATGCAGCGCAGGGAAACAGAGATCGCTTATGCACGCATTCTTCCTGTGGTGGTAAGAAGGATTACGGATAGCACCGGGAAAGTATTGAACAACAGCATGGAGTTCGATGCCTACAACCAATACTGGTACCTGGTCAATGCTTATGAGCTGCCCATTGGTACACGCATCACGAGTGATACCAATGTATTGTTACTGGAAGCGCATACCAACGATACGATGGAAGAGTTCTGGGGCAAGATCACTATCCAGCTACCCGATTCCTTTACCGGCAGTTTATGCCAGGCTTTGTTTTACCAGGTAATACCAAAATAAAAAGACGAACCAACGATCTATGGCACAAAGTGATTTTCCGGAACTGCGTTCCCTCTTTGATAAGAACAGGGAAGTAGTCAAAATGCTCAAAGGCGAGAAACAACTCTCCGATAAGCAGATAGCCTTTACGGCTGTATATAGCAAGCTGGGTAAAAAAATAGCAGAGAGTAAAGATAAAACCTCACTCACTGCGTTCACAACCGTTATCTGCGGACGCTTCCAGGTATGTCAGCCTGATAGCATTACTGTTACCTGGCACAACAGCGATACCAGCGAAAAATTATTCGAGCATACATTTTCAGTTGGCAGGATGCAACGTGAGGAAGAGCCATCTGTACGAATGATGCCTATAGCTGCACAGCCTGTAAATTTTCAGGGCTTAGGCGAAGCGGATGTCAACAACCTGGTTGAAAAGCGGCTGACTGAAATGCGCCAGCGCGAAGAATATGAACGGCTGCGCGAAGAGAACCAGAAGCTGCAATCACAGATGGCAGAACTCGAAGCTCGCAATGCCGACCTGAAGCATGACATCGCTGCCAAAGAAACGACGGAGAGCTATATGCGTATTCTCGGCATGGCGCTGCCCGGGTTATCCAAATTCTTCGGGGGAGCAGGTATACTCAGTATGCTGGCAGGCACCGATGAAAAAGAGCAACAAGCTCAGGCACCAGCAGCGATTGGTGCTGCAACAACTGATGCACCTGTTAAAACAGAACCCAAAGATGAACGGGAACAAATGATCTTCATGCTACGCGATTATATGTTGGAAGAACTTACCCAGCAGGAGATCGCTACACTCTATCTCATGTTTGTGGAAATCCAGAAAGACAAAACAGTCATTCAAAAATTATTGAATCAACTCACACAACAACAACAATGAAATTACCGTCACTCACAAATAAATCATCCAACACGCAACAACGCAACTACGGCATCACCGTCAACGTAGCTGCGCAAAATGAACAGGAAGCGGCAGAGATGCAGGAAGCGATCCAAAGTTTTGTACAACATTTTTCCCTCAAGGAAATGAAAAGCGCTGCACACAAACTGAAGACCCCGACCAACCGTGCCATGATCAAAACTTTTCTATAGATGCCGGATAACCATTCGGAGATACAACAACAGTTAATCAGTAACCTGCCGATGATATTACTTGCAGGTGGTGCTATTTACCTGACATCCAAAGTGATCAATGGTGCTGGACAAACAGCTGATGAGATCGCACAGGCTTTGCAATTGAAGAAATCAGATGTGCAGGTTAAAAGTGAAAAGCAAGCCCAGGAAGCCATCGACCGCTATGTCAATGAAGTACAACAAAAACAAAAGCCTACACGCCCTGACGGGTTCTGGGCGCAACTGGCAGAGCGCATTTATAGAGATACGCAGTACAGCGCAGTAGGCGACGCACATGAAGACGCAAGGTTTTGCATGACCTATGTAGGTAATGACGCAGACTTTGCACTTCTCTATAAATATTATGGTAAAAGACAGGAGACCTGGTTCGGGGTATTTCCGGACGGAGGCCCTAAAGATCTGACGCAAGCGATCTCTTCCAACCTGAACAAAGCGCAGAAGAGATCTATCAATGATAACTATGCCCGCAAAGGCATTGCAATTCGGTTTGTTTAATTATAGTAAAAACAAAACATTGAATACCCAACTCGAACAACAGGCTTCATCTAAACAGGATCACACCGTGCAGTATATTATCTATGCCGCCGCCGCTTATTTTGGTTTGCAATATTTACTGAAACCCAAACGGGCTACGGCTGCTATCGTAACTGTACAACCAACTGAACAGGTAGTGGTGGCGGATGATACTCCGGCTACAACAAAACCTGTGCAGCCCGTTGTAGTGCCTACGCAACCTATAGTTGCAACCTCAACGAACAGCACAGAATCTTTCCCTTTGCACAAAGACATGAAAGGACAGCGTGTACAAGCCTTGCAACAAAAATTAGGTGTTACAGCTGATGGTATTTTCGGCAACCAGACAGAAGCTGCATTATTAAAACAATATGGTGTTACTACCGTTACCGCATCGCAGTATGCATCTATTATGCTATCGAAAGTAAAAACAGCGACACCGGTCATAACAAATACAACAGCAGTGCTAAAGAAAGGAAGTAGTGGAGAAAATGTATACCGATTACAAAAATGGCTGGGTTTTAAAGACAGGGCAGTTGCGAAGAAAGGAGAACAGGTTGCAGATAGCGCATTCGGGCCGCAAACAGAAGCAGCACTGTTAAAGAAAACGGGACAACGAAGTATCGCTGTCAATCTACTCAATCAATACACAAAAAAACAGTAGCAGGTATTGGCGATACCGATGCCATCCTATTATAAAAATACCAACGCTTACTATCCGATTTAAACAATGGCAGTTTTTTCACTCCGGTCGCAACGCACCGGGCAATACAAGGAATTTAGCTTGCTGGAGATACTCAAATTACTGGGTGATCCTGTCAATGATGAGATATGGCTGGATGACGGAGAAGATGTTTTCAATCTCTCCAGTTTCCAGGATAACAGTGGCAGCGGAGGTACAATCAGTACGCCGCTGAATTGGAACATGGAGAATTTTGCGCAGCTTGCCGGACAGTCGGCTTTCACCCTGCAACGCATCCCTGCACCTCCTGTACTGATGGTGATGCTCAATGGCATTGAACTGCGAAGAAATGCAGATTATCAAATGGATGGCACCAGGATACAATTACCATTTGCGCTCAATGCGCAGGACAGCCTGCAATGCATCTATACTTACTAAGAGACCGGTCAATTAATCATAACAGTTAAAAACAAGTTTACAAATGCAAGAAACAAGAATCAGGTTAGACAAACAGATCCAGAAAGCGCCGGGGTATAAATATGTCCCGCTTTCTGATGGAAATGGAGAATTACAGTTTGCAGGCATAGATGCCTTAATTAAAGCCGGCGAGACCCTAACCCGTTTAAACTCGGTGGAGATCGCCAATGGCAGCCTCGTTATCAAGTACACTCCTGAAGATGGCAACCAGCAAGTGGTATCTACGCCATTTAATTTCAGCGCTACGGATGTGCATGTCACCAACGCGATATTGGATAACCCCAGCGCAGGAGTGTACAAACTGATCATTTCAGAATCCAACGGTAACACTTATCCTGTTGACCTGACGGCCTTGCTGGCAGTGATCTCTCAGAGCACAGAATACATCAACTTGTCCGGTAACGGTACTCCACAGAGCCCGTTGAACGCTACACTTTCGCAGGCATTCCTGGATAGCATACCACACACTATCAGCAGGATGAATGATGTCAATACAGACTCGCATCTTATTGATACCGAACAGCAAAAAGGCGGCGCTACAGTACTGGCATGGGACAATGTTAACCAGCAATGGATACCAAAATCTGCAACAACGTTGGGACAAACTAACGAGATCACTGAATATTTCCGTGACCTGGTCAATGGTAACAGCGTGAACCTGAGTTATCCTATTGCACAAATCGATACTGCCAGTATCAAGGTATACCGCAATGGTATGCGTATGGAGCCTATCATTGACTACCGGTATGATAACCCAGGCCAACCGTATGGTATCGTACTGAACGCAGGCTTTACAGGTAACTACGCTGAAAAAGTCATCGTGGACTACCGTCTCAAACCCGGTGTTCCGTTAAGCTAATTTTTTCTTTACAAGCCGGGGTGCCAATATGATGCTTCCTTCCCCGGCTTGTTTTAATGTTTATAATGATGATACCACCACCCGATATTATCCGCAAACTCTCAGCAGCTACTCCACAAAACTATGTGTGGCAATGGTTGCTGGTAACAATGCTATACAGTTGCTGCATTCTGGTCAATGAGCATTTTGAATTGATCCAGGCATTGGAACTCTCTCAGCATATACAAAACCTTATTCGCATGGCGGGGGTGCTAGTTTATATTTTTTTAACCACTTATTCTTTTCAAAAAACAACGGATGATACGCATACTACAACTATTCAAGGCCCCAACCACCTGGCTGCTGATAAGCCTCATGGCGCTAGTGTCCCTGACACGCCAGGCAATGATGATGTACCGTGAACTAACACGGATACGCAGCAACCAGCAACTGATGCAACAAACCCAGCAACAGATACTTCTGGCTAACGGGCGTATTGCTGCTCAAACAGGTGTTTTACAGTTAAAGCAACAAGAGTTTTCAAGCCTGTTCCCCGAGTTGCATGAGGAAATAAAAACATTAGGTCTAAAGATCCGAAACGTACAAACGGTATCAACCCTTTCATTGGGTAGCAACAAAATGATCATTGCGCCTCTCTATGATAGTATCCTGTATCCGAAAAATGATACCGTACTGCGTTTTTTAAAATGGCCTGCTGATAGTTTCCGATTAAAAACATTCAGTTACCACGACAGTTATTATGATGTGTCCGGCTATACTCTCCTGGATAAACAGGTGTTGCATATCTGTACCCGCGATACCATGACACAGCTCATTTATAAAAAACGCATACATCCCTGGCTCTGGATATTCAGCCGCAAACAATTACTGCAACGGGTCTATTTCAAAAACCCGAATGCACATATTTATTATTCACGTACCATTCAATTGCAGCGATGAAAGAACCATCCAAAAATAAACTACTTGTTCCTCTGGGTATCGGTGCTGGGGTATTATTATTACTGGCAAGCACGAAAAACAAAGCATCCGCAGCACAATCGTCACCTGCTTCGCCATCTTCACCACAGTTAAACACATCGGGTGATGATGCTATGCCGCAACCCGATGAACCGACTGCAGCGGGACAGATCGTTCCCTCTCCTGCCCCACCCTATAAACCCTCCAACGTGCGGTCTGCACAACCTATACCGGGTGGTAATAATGATGATACGGATGAAAGGCAGCAGGATGATACCGGTGGTGATGGACAGGGAGAAGAACAAGATGTTAGGGAGAAGAATAACGATGATACATCTGCTGATGTAAGAAATGATGATGATAGCACTAATGATGATGGTTCAGACTATACTATACCTGATGAAGATGCGTCTTCGTTCCTACGCTACCAGCCTAAGCTAGCTTTGCCTACCGGTAAAAACCAAAGGTTTGCACCTGGCAGTAAGCGTATGCCAACTTCCCAAGCAACAGGTAAACGCTCTGTCAATTATCGTCCCGGTACTTACAACCCGAAGCAAGCCCGTTTTGACAACCAGTCTTATACATCGGTTAGCCACCGTCCCGGTGCATCGAATGCGTCGCGCAAGTCCGCTGTGCAAAATGAGCCTGTACCTGGCAATACTAATTCGACTGTAAAAAACAGGATGCTGCAATCTTTGCCTAATCAGGCTGGAAAAATATTTCCGCTCCGTATGGGTATGAACAATGCTTATGTTAAAGAGATACAGAGGCGTATAGGTGTACCTGCAACAGGATATTTTGGAACGATGACTCTGACAGCACTCCGCAAACGATATAATGTTTCAGATGTATCGGAGGCTTTATACAAACAGATCATTACAGGTAAAGTGATTGTTGCGCAAAAACAAGCTGCCAAAAAACCAATGCAACAAAAACGCAGACCGCACAAACCTTCACATAGTAAGCATGGTAAAAAAGTTCTTCCACAACAACGCCCCAATGCATAGTATATATCCATAACATCTCAACCCAAAAATGTTTTTAAGAACACAACGCTTTCCTTCCATCAATGTACCTAATCCGTTTTCAAAGGATGCTATGTTCGTTTTTTTTGACCGCATCAAAACAAACTGGCTGCCTTATTTTAAGCAGGCAGCCAATGTGACAGGCTTACCGCTTGCTCTAATAGTAGCGAAGGCAGCAGTAGAAAGTGGTGGCAACCAAAAGACATCCAATACAGCGCATGTAGGATTGATGCAATTAGGCAGGGATACCATTGCTGCCTGCCTGGATTACCTCGAAGGTAAAATGTATGCTGATGGTAAGCGCTGGGCTGCTCCTGCACAAGTCGTAGTCCGGGCAAATCCCGTTATTAGAAAATTCTTTCCTGCTTATGGTAAGGGCGAAACCATACACGCAGATGCTGCATTTGCATTAGCGAGTGCTGATAGTCCTTCAGGTGCTGAGTTCAACGTACTCATGGGAGCTATCTATTTGCAATACCTCTGCCAGAACCCCAAATTTATTGATAGCAATGGCACCGTACTGCGGCTGGATAAAGTAATGAGTGCCTACAACACGGGGCCGAATTATCATTTTTATAAAACGCCTGTAGCCGATACTTCCGGATTGGTCAGCATCATACGAGCCTCACAATTATCCGCAGGTAAAAAGGAGGAGACCAGCAGGCATATCCTCAAATTCTGCGGACAGGGTGGCGCATTCGACCTGCTCTTCAACAGGCAGTATTCACTGGCATAAAACAGTTAGATCCGTTTCACCATAACACCAATCATTCAACAAAAAATGAACCTCATTTATAGTGACCACCCCAATATACCTGTAGCGGTCCGCACTGCTTTTGCACAAAAGGTCATTGACATCGCAGCATGGCTGAACATTGACCCCAACTGGCTGATGCAGGTGATGTATGCAGAAAGCAGGCTGAATAGTCAGGCAAAAAATATTCAACATGGCAGGTTAATTGCAGCAGGGCTCTTGCAATGGACAAAAGCATCCGGCATTGCAGGTGCGCCCCTCAGTATACTTAAATATAACCACCTGCAACAACTCGATCTTGTAAAGGCTTATTTCGCGCCCTATCGCGGTAAGATGCACAGCTATTTTGATGTCTATCTCATTACTTTCTTCCCTTCCGCAGTAGGACAGGATGACCAGTATGTTTTTGCAACCAGTAAACTTCCCGCTTCCCTGATCGCTACCCAGAACCCGGCTATTGATACGGTCAAGGATGGCAAGATCACAATGGCAGAGTTCAAAGAATACGTCCGCAACAGCACGCCTCATGGAGTACGTGATTTTGTATTTGCAACCGGGCAATTAGCTAAGGATGTCAAACAAAAAACAACCAAGGTCTTTACGGCTATCAAAGAAAACCCCGATACGCTGGGCGAAGCCGCCGCAGGTATCGGAACGATACTGGCTTTTTTTTTCTCTTTCGCCATTTAAGGCAGGAACACATTTATAAACAAACCTTAGTTCATGATATACACAGAACATCCTGAAATTGTATTAGGTGCCGTAGCGCCTGAAGGCGTACCGGAATTAAGTATAAGCTATACACGCAGCGGAAAACCTTTCTTAGGTACCGTACAAAATAGCATCGAGGTAGCGGCTTTTATACGCAGCCTGTTCAATGAAGGAGAAATTGAATTACAGGAATATTTTATCGTACTCTATCTCAATACTGCCAAGCGCATTGTTGGCTATTACCGGCATACCAAAGGCATGATCCATGCAACAATGGCAGATACGCGCATCATACTGGGCACGGCACTTAAAAGCCTCTCTACGGGTATTATCGTAGCGCATAACCATCCTTCAGGAAAACTACAGCCTTCGCAGGCAGATATAGAGATGACAACGAAATTGAAGGATGCCTGTAAATACCTGCAAGTTGAATTATTAGACCATCTGATCGTCACTACTGACGGACATTATTCTTTTGCAGACAGTAATATGGCAGGATTAGAACGTACTGTTGATAAGCAGGCAGATTATATCGCCAGCGTAGAATATGATCTGGAGCACCATAGCAAACAAACCAAAAGTAGCCTTGAACGCAGGGCTGCACAATTACATATCCATGACCAGAATACGGTCAAAGAACTCACAGAGCTTGCCATCGTCAATGTAGCTAGAAGAATTGCGCTGCAATCTGGTGTATCTATTGAAGAAAAATATGAGCGCTTAGTGCACCTCTATCATGAACAGGTCAACCTGTCGCACCGCACTTCACAAAGTATCTTGCTGCAACAATACAGCACACCCGCACCCATCGGTTATCTTATGGGTGTTTTCTGCGGTATTGATACACTGCAACAAAGAGGAGGTTATGCGTTTGAGCCTTCAGCAGGTAACGGGCTCTTAACAGTCGCTGCCGTACCTGATCGTGTCTATGTCAATGAAGTGGATGCACTGCGCCGTGCCAATTTATTGCGGCAGGGATTTGCCAACGTTTGGAATCGTGACGGAAACAAACCATTTTTTGATGTGCAGCAGCATTTTATGGCGGTCATCACCAACCCGCCATTTGGCAAGCTGGATAAAGCAGTTGTAGTAAATGGTTATCCTATAGATACGCTCGAACACCTTATGGCTATCTATGCATTAGATACTATGACTGCTGACGGTAAAGCAGCGATCATCATCGGCGGGCATACTACATGGGATGGCAAAGGGCGCATACAGGCGGGTAAGAACCGCGTATTTTTTAATTACCTCTATCGTCACTACCATGTAGCCGATGTACTCCAGATGAGTGGTAAACAACTCTACTCCCGCCAGGGCACGGCTTTTAATACACGTTTGATACTTATCGGCGGACGCAAGAAAATTTTCAGTGGTGCAGCACCAGTATATAATGCGGAAAAGGATAAGGTGATTTACAGCTTTGATGAGCTGTTTATGCGGGTAAATACTGCCATGCAAAAAACATTTACATTTTCCGAAGAGATGAATGCAACTTCTAGACCACAACACAATAAAAATTCAAATGACAATATGAATAGTGAAGCGCAACGATTACTACAAGCCTTACGTGGCAAAACCTTGGGCAATAGTGATACAGAGGATAATCAATACGCGATGGCATATACTGAATACTACTTACCGCTCCAGGATTTTTATCGCGGCGCATTGATACTCATGCACAGCGGCGACTATTATGAAGTATATGGCAGGGATGCAGGCCTTATCAAACATTTTATACCTGCTGTAACAGTAAGTACTTTCTTATGTGATGAGATGTATATTGAGCATATCGCATTGGATGCAGAGCAGGTAACAAAACTTACAAGCCAGCTTAGAGAAATGGGTATCCGTTTTATACTGACCGATGATGAAGAAGCCTCTTACCCGGTATCACGCGAAGACGTTCCCCTGTCCGAAAAGCATCTTTGGGAAATTTCTTTTGCTGATTTTTTAGCATCCGAAAAACAAGTTTATCGCGAGTTATTAGCCGACGGTACTGAATATGAACTTCCCTACAAAACAGAATATGTGATATTATTCAACACCTTCTTAGGTGCTAATGTATATGAAGCTTATCCGGATAACCCTTATACGGCTACTGGCAGAAAACATCTATCCCAGCCAGCCTTCATGGAAAACTGCTTAAATATTATCCATGCTTATAATATCCGTCTTGCCATGACGATGGATATTATAGTAAGCGAAAAAGTGCTGGCTGATTATCCACGCATGAAATTACGACAGGATGCGAGGATCACTTATTTAAAAACATTGGTCTATGCAGGCAATCAGCTCAATGGTATAAAGCAGAAGTTTTCGGCATTATCAAAAAAGACCTTTTCACGCTTATCAAAAGAACTCAAACCTCTATTTCAGTTACCAGGTAAAAAAACACTACAAGGCAATGAAGATGATGACATCGTTGACCACAATGCTTTGTTTGAGCAGTATAAAAAACTCAAGCAAGATAAAGCCGATGCTCTATATCTTTTGGAAACCCCTGAAACCTTCGTCACTTTTAATGAAGATGCAGAAATATTAGCGAAGACATGCAATATCGGTATCATCAAAGTAACGGAAGCTGGTGCATTCAACTATTTTATCACAGGCTCATCCAAGTCTTTATTATTTGTACGATTAGCCCAATTAGAAGATGCAGGCTATAAGCCTGTCCTTGTGGAAGACACACGTTATCATACCAGCGATTTACAAGAGCGTGTAGACCAGGAGTTGCATAAAATACTGCGCCAGATAGATAAGTTAAAGGACGAGGAGAACTTGGGAGCTCCCTATAAACCCTCGTCGAATGCCTGTGTGGTATTAGATACCCAAGTGCCGGACAGTATGGCTTTTGAAACGCAGGAAGCCCTTGCAACTATTAAAGAAGCTGTCGGTGGTGATGCCGATAATTTTGTCCGTGACCGTTTGGGTTATCCTACCAAGACCGCTTTGTGCAAAGCCTTGTCTGCCGAACAAACAGATGCCGTGATGATGGCGATCTACAATATCGAAGCAAGAGGGCAAGGCATGATCATTGGTGACCAGACAGGTATCGGCAAAGGGCGTGTGGCGGCAGCCATGCTGCGTTATGCGCATCATCAGGGCATGAAGCCGGTATTCCTCACTGAAAAAGCTAACCTGTTTTCTGACCTGTACCGTGACCTCTATGCCATCGGTTCAGGGCATTTACGCCCTTTCATCATCAATGGCAGGGAAAGTAAAACCGATATTAAGGACGAAGATGGCAATATTATTTACCAGGCACTGCCCTATACCGAACAGGCTGCGGTATTTAAAGCTGAAAAACTGCCTGCTGGTTTTGATTTTGCCATTGGTACTTATAGCCAGTTCAACAGCCCGGACAAAAAACCTGAAAAGCCTGCTTTCCTAAATGCCATATCCCGTGACACAGTATTTATCATGGATGAATCGCATAACAGCAGTGGTATTTCCAACACAGGTAATTTTTTGCAAGGCGTTATAGCACAGGCAAGAGGGGTGGTCTATCTCTCTGCCACTTTTGCCAAACGCCCGGATAACATGCCTATCTATGCGGTGAAGACCGCTATATCGGATTGTAATATGAGCCGCGACCAGTTGGTTGATGCTATACAGCGCGGCGGTGTAGCTTTACAGGAAGTATTGTCTTCGCAACTGGTCGCGGAAGGGCAGATGATACGCAGGGAGCGGAGCTTTGAAGGGGTTGAGGTGAACTATATCACTTTACAGGATAAGGCGCAGGAACATGCAGCCATTGCCGATAATATCACAGGTATCGTCCGTGATATAATCAGTTTTCAGAAAGATTATATTGATGCCATCGTTGAAGAGTTAGATACCATTGCTGTTGCTGAAGGTAAAGCTGTCAACATGAGAGATGGCACCAGCAAAGCTGGTGTAGATAATACACCCTACTTCAGCAAAGTATTTAATATTATCAACCAGATGCTGTTTTCTATCAAAGCTGCTTCCGTTGCAGAGCGTGCCATTGAACGGTTGAAGGAAGGCAAGAAACCTGTGATTGCTTTTTCTTCCACGATGGGTAGCTTTTTAGAAGACATGACGGATGAGAAAGGGTTACCTGTAAGTGACGGCTCTGTGATCATGCCTGATTTTTCGGAAGTGCTGCGCCGAGGCTTGGATGGTGTGATGCGTTATACAGAACGAGGCGCTAACGGGGAACCTGTATACAGGGCATTCGAGGTAACGGAACTTTCTCCTGAAGCACAAACTATATATCATAGCATCCGTAAACGCATTGATGAGATTGCTACTGGCATCTCTATCTCCCCTATTGATGTGGTGATACAAAAAATAAAAGCGGCTGGTTATAGGGTTGCCGAAGTCACCGGGCGTAAATACGAGCTGCAATGGTTAGAGCCTGATGATCCTTTGAATGATTTACTCCCAGAAGACATTGTGGTGAACAAGGATGGCAAATCGAATGGAACAGTACATAAGGCGATTGTAGCCTTACGTAAGAAGATCAATACCAACGATGCCTTCCGGGAGTTCAACAATAATCAAGTAGATGTGCTGCTCATCAACCAGAGCGGCAGCACGGGTGCATCAGCACACGCTATACCCACATCAAAAGTAAAGAAGGAAAAAGTAAAGCAGCGTGTCATGATCGTGCTTCAGGCAGAACTGGACATCAACACAGAAGTGCAAAAACGCGGGCGTATCAACCGTACCGGGCAATTACTCAAGCCTATCTATGATTATATAAGCTCTGCTATACCGGCAGAGATGCGCCTGATGATGATGCTCCAGAAAAAACTCAAATCACTGGATGCCAATACAGCCTCCAATCAAAAACAATCTTCCAAAATATTAGATGTACCTGATTTTTTAAACAAATACGGCGACCGCGTGGTCAAAGAATACCTGCTGGAGAATCCAACTATTAACCGGATGCTGGATGACCCTTTGCGGTTAAAGAACACAACCGATAGTGAACAAGGTGAAGTACAGCTACTGGAGAATGCAGCACATAAAGTGAGCGGGCGTGTGGCGGTGCTCTCTGTAAAAATGCAGCAGGAGTTTTATGCTGAAATTACGGAACGATATAACGATTATGTCTCCTACCTGCAACAGATAGGTGACTATGACCTCGAAATGGAAGCTATGAACCTGGAAGCCGAAACAGTAAACAGCAAGATCGTAAAAATGGGCAGTGGGTCCGGTAGTGTATTCAGCGAGGATAGCATACTGGAGACCGTACATGCGAATGTACTGCGAAAACCTTTTACAGCAACCGAGTTGGATAATTTACTAAAAGAATCCCTGCAAGGAGAGGATGCACAGAAAATACAGCAGGATATTATCCGGGACTATAATGAAGAAACGGCAATGGCTGCGGACATCGAAGCCAGAGAATTGAATGAACGCTACCATGAGCTGACCAAACGTATTTACTTAGAAAAGAAATTTCAACGGCTAAAATCAGATAGTGAAAGGGAACAATATTATCATGAACGGGAAAAGCAGATAGAAGACGCAAGGCAGAAAGCACTCAAGCAATTATTAGATAAAGCAGCCGCCCGTAAATTTTATCTCGAAAAACTGTTCCGCTTCTTTTACATTGGGCGTAACCTCTCCTTTCCTATTAATGCAGGCAACGGCTATATGGAATATGTGCCTGCGGTGTTCTTAGGGTTTGTGATCGACTGGAAGCGTAAGCACCCTTTTCTACCGTCGAAAATCAAACTCCGTTTTGCGCTGGCGAACAGCAATAAATATTTTGCAATGCCTGCTTCTTTTGATGATATAGATAAAATCATTGGTGCGAGTGCAGAACTGCCGCAACTAGGTAATGAACAGATGCTGCATAACTGGGGAACCTATATCCAGCAGAATAATGCAGACCGCAAGACCCGCCATATTGTAACGGGCAATTTATTACAGGCCTTCAGTGATTTCAGGGGCAAGTTGGTGAACTATACGACTCTTGATGGTAAAATAGAAAAAGGAATATTGCTACCGGAGAATTGGGTGATGGACGAGCAGGAACAGGATAAGGTGAGCATACCTGCTATCAAAGCTTTACCACTTATTAAATCGATCACTATCGGGCATTCTATTGTCACTACTACAGGCATTGGTTTTGTACGCCAGCCAGCCAATTATAAAATTATTGTGCCGATGTCACGTAAGGTGGCAGGTGATATTTACCTGGATAAGGATTTACTCGCTCTCGTTGAAGGCAATAATTTTAACAGGGTATCGGATAAGATGGTAGCGCAGGTAGAATTTTCTGCCATCGAACGGTTCGTCGGGATCATACAGGATAAACATACCTGTTCGGTGATGGTGAGCCGTCACCAGTTCAACCAGATGGAAAAACAGGTGGTCGCACAATATCGCCGCAGGCCCATCAGGATGCCCTCCCCTGAGACTGAATTTCAGCCCAACGACCAGGAGTTAGAATTATTACAACTCGAAGCGGAAGCGCTTAAACTCAAATTACGTCTCAAACTACGATTAGCAGCCTAATATAAAACAGCATGACAATGAAACTTACCAGAACAAATTATTTTCAGCAGGTAGATAATTACAAGAGCATCATACAAGCCGATGCAGATTTTGAAGCTACCTACCAGTTTATTAATAAAGTAACCAGGAACGGTAAAGAGCCGCAGAACCTTGACAAGTCCCCTGAGATACGGGAAACCTTCGACTTGTTCTTAAAGAACCTCAACAGCCAGGAAGGCAAACATCCAAAACCTTCCTCGAAGAAAGCAGTTCCTGCAAATGCCGCAAAGAAAACTGTTCAAAAACCCAATCCTGAAGTACCTAAGAAAAAAGCTAAGGTTAAGAAAGAGGTAAAAAAAGCACCTGCTCCTAAAGCGAAGAAAAAAGCAATCGCTAAACATAAAGCAGCTGAACAGGTAGCGCATATACCTTCTGATATTGCGCTGGTTAAAAAATACCTCTCACTGCATGACAAGGAGAAAAGCTATGACCAGTTATTAGCGGTATGGAGGGCTTTCAATAAAGCCATTGTCGAACGGAAAGTAATGCGGGGTTCTCCTTATCAAACCGAAATAGCAGTGATGAACGCTAGCTTGCGGGTAGCTGTAGATAATGCCAGCGAAACTGGCAGCTTGCATTTAGTGATCCCGGATGTACGTTTACAGGTGTACCAGGAGATTGCCCATAGTGTTGAGCGCTCTGCAGGTGTCGGCATCCTGATGGAATACATCAATATTACGGGTAAGAAAGGATGGCAGGAACGAGCAGAAAAACTATTGCGCCGTATCGAGAAAGCAGAAGCTGAAGGGCGTTTGAAAGGCGACCGCTATATCAAAGAGATCAATAAGGCAAAAGTTGCCATTAAGTCTTACCTGGACAGGGAAACAGATGTGGTCGATGTTAGCACTTACAGTTTGAGCGGTATCGGTGAAATAGCCGTGAACGGTTGCCCTTGTGAAGAAGGGTTGGATGGTTTTAACCGTTCGCAGAATGCGGTTATTTATAAACTGATGGAAGAAAAAGTAAAGAATTTAAGTGATGAGGAATTAGACCGTGCATTCGGTGATACCGTTGCACCTTCTTTGTGTAAAGTAATCACCCATAAGCTGGTGCAGAGCAGGCAGCTCACCATGAGCCTGCTGCGAAACCCGGCTAAGGTAACTCGCAGAGCGGGATTAGCGGGTAGTGATTATGATATGGAAACGGAGCTGATGGATATGCGCCTGAAGAAAGCAGGCAGGAACCAGCCTAAAAAAACAGGGAGTAGTTTAAGTGGCGTAGACGATATATCCGTAGACACTGCACCCCAGGACGTGCAAATTATATCCGCAAGGGAACTAGTCAACAAAAAGTTCAAAACAATGGGGCTCAAGGGTAAATACCGCAAACTCTTAGGTGATCCGGAGCCGGGCTTTTCTGCGATGATCTATGGTAAACCCAAGCAAGGCAAGTCAACGGTTGCTATTGATTTGGCTAAAGAATTGACCAGGCATGGACGTGTATTGTATTGCGCCTTCGAGGAAGGGCATGGTTATACCTTGCAGGATAAGGTGATACGAAATAATGCCAATGTGCCGGGTCTAGATTTTGCCAATAAATTACCTGCGCATTTAGCAGACTATCAGTTTGTATTTATTGATAGTGTCAGTGATGCGGGATTAGACGAAAACGAATTTAAGCAACTGATCAAATCCAACAAGCCTACTTCCATTATCGGTATCTTCCATGCTACCAAGGATGGTAAGTTTCGTGGCGGGCAGACCTATGCGCATGATGTAGATATACTCGTGCGTGTGGAAGATGGTGTTACCTATGCACAAGGCCGGTTCGCGCCGCCTGAAGAAATGGATATTGCGGCTTTGCAGACACATGCTTGATATAAATAATAGAAAAAGGATAAACAGTTTGTTTATCCTTTTTCATTCGGTTGTGTTGTATATCAGTAAGTGAGACTGTTATATTACTGCTTATTATTTTTCTTCCGCTTTTCAGCCTTGAGCATTTTTCTGATGTGCTTCAAAATCTTTTTCGATACAGGAGTACACTTATTAAATAATTTTGCAAGAGCTACTTTCCTATAAAAAGGTAAAATAAAGCAAAAACGTATAGTTGTAATTTTGCCTATAATAAATCAGAAATGGTGTTTAATGACCGATTACTAACATATCTAGTTGGTTTAACATCAGCTTTTAGAATTCTTTTTTCAAATTCATCAATAATATCTTGAGCGTTATCTTTTTGTATTTCTTCAAGAAGATCGGAAAACGAGTTAGCAAACATCAGCCCTCTAGCTCCTAAAAACAAGCAGTTTAATGAGCCTAATAATTGGCCAAAATTCATAGCCTCTATTAAAATATCCTTTGAGAGATTTTTTTCAAAACTGCCGCTTGAAAGTAACCGATGGATAACCCCAGAAGAGCACCAATCACCTGCCCCAGCTGCATCGAATACATTAGAAATTTTATAGGCTGGTAAATAACTCCAATTTGTGTCGTATATAGTTCTGAAATTTAAACCCTTCTCCCCCAAAGTTTCAATTTCCAACGCAACTCTAGGCTTTTTATATAGCTGCTTATAATTGGGGATTCTTTCACTACTAAATTTGATTATATCACAGTAGGATAAGCATTCATTAAATATTTTCTCTTCCCTAATACTGGATGGTTCAAGAAAAACAACTCCGCCACTTGATTTACACTCCTTCGCTAATTCAACAGATGATCTTGTTATTCTATCCAAGTACAATACTTTGGCTGAGGGTTTCTTATCAACAATGTCCGGAATGGCAGATGCCAATACTGGCTTATAACTTGGTAAATACTTCCCAGTTTCTGGATCTCTAAATTCGAACCTGTGTTTGGGCTTCCCAGCTTTATCTTTAAGTACTCGGTGAATAATGATAGGCGTACTTCCATCATTAGTAACAGAAACCAATTCAGTATTTACATGATTCTGCTTAAATTCTTTAAGTATAATTTTTGTCGCATCATTATTTGCTAACCGGGCTACTGGAAAAGTCTGCCAATCCATATAAGCTAAAATTGCCATTACATTTCCACAAGAGCCACCTACAAAATATAGTGGTTTAAACGCCTTGTCTCCATTCATTATAACATCTAAAGCCACTAGCCCTATTCCAATGGCTATATTTGACTTCGCTTCCCTTATCATTTTATCCTTCATATGGCACTCCGATAAGCCAAATTACAAATAATTCGCTTTGCTTATTAAATTCTTCTTGCTCATCGATATTTTCAATAGTGTAGCCTCTAGCATCTACATTTACTACTCCAATAATATCTCGCTCTATATTTGTTTGGTATGCAGCTAGTAATGTACCAATTGACAATAATTTACTTGAAAAAGTTGAAAGAGCCGCACGACAGCCATTTAATATTCCTAACGATTTGTAATAGTTATTTACTGTCTTAATAATAATTTTATATGCTTCAAATGGGTTTTGTTCAGGTACATACATTATATTTTGAGGTTCAATTTTAAGAACATCAAACAATAAACTATGATAGCTGATTAACAATGAGTCTGGGCGTCGAAGATCTTTAGCTGGGAAAGGAAATATTGGACAAACCTCGTTGGGCGCAAGCTCGCTATGCGCTGACCTTATGTGGGGTTCTTTATCTTCTCCTAATATCGGTAACCATATTAAAGGCTCTTCCCTTTCTGGCGGAGATTTAATACCTCCCATGAAACCCATTAGAAACTTCGGTTCGCTATCAAGATCATTTTCCTTTATGCAGTTATCAATTTTTGCATTTTCTGAGACAGTAACCATTAAGTTAATCAAAGGTGCATCAGCAGGCTTAGAATCTAATATGTGAATAAACTTTCCGACCAATGAAAAATAGATTCCACGTGGCAATGCGCTAATGTCTATGATAATATCTGAATAACCTTTCAAATCATCGTAACTATTAATAAGAGCGGCAGCTTCTCTGTCTCCCACTCGTCTTCTCCGTGTACCATCTTGTTTCCATAAATTGATATTCTTCTCGATAAGACTTTTACCGCTTAAAATTGTAGTAAGATCATCGTAGTTTTTCTTTACATAATCCACATACTGATGTGACGACGACTCACTTCCCTCATTAAAACAAATAAGCAAACACGAGATATTCAGATTGGGATTAGTAGATACTATATCACGAATTACATTATTCATCCTAACATCAAATCCCTTACCCATTACAAATAACAAGTGGTGACTTGCTGTTGTATCAAAATGTTGCTTGAGCAGATGTTTGGCTTTTACGCCTGATTCAAGTACATAAGGATCCCATCTCATTTTTAGGTGATTTTAGTCCATTTTAATAAGTCCTCAGGTTTAATAGATCTCCACCCACCGTAACCTAGCGGTAAGTTAAATCTAACGCATAACCATCTATTTAGGTAATAAACCGTGGTAGGATCACTCCCTTTTTTACCATGATTGACGGTTCGTTTCTCTAACAGATTAAACGAAACACAGGTTGAAAGCACATTTGACAATTGTATAAAAACTTCATCGTCAAGCCAATGCTCATCTTGTATAAGTTTGTTAGATGCCGGAGGCTTTAATGCGAATCCGGTAACACCTGGCGCATAAGGGAAAGTTGGTCGATTAGATTCTTTATATGCAAATTCATGAAATTTTTGTAAAAATTTCTTAACAACTTCGGAGTATGGTATTAATGTTGATAGTTCTTTCCATTTATCATTTACCACTCGCATGATAATTCTTTGCTGCTCTTCTGTGGTAATAAGAGTCGCTTTTCTGGCAATACGATTGGACAGCATAGCCTCATAAAGTTCTCCAGCAAAATGTAAAAATTGGTCAATATTAAATGACGAAATCTGTACAAGTTTATCAAACGAATAATAATACGGTAGTTTTGATTCTAAGCTAATAAAGTATTCAGCTGCATTTTCAATTTGTGAGATTATAGATGCCTTTAATACTGCACTCGGGATTTCCATTTCCATTGCTGTTTGTTGTTCCGACAAATTTCTATGGACGATTATTTCCGTGCTCCTGGTTAAAATGGCTCTTTCTAAATCCGAGCAGTCCTCTGTACGTACATAATTTAACCACTCATTAAATTTTGTTGTTTGTTCAGATATTGAGTTGAGGCGGGTTATTGACTTTTCATACGCATCTTGGTAATTAGTCTTAAACACTTCTTCATTAATATTAGCTTCAAGGTTTTCGTCAAAACCTGGGACATCTTCGGTTGAAATTGCTGCTCTTCTAAATGCTATATTACTCACGATACTTTTGAACTTCGCTTCCCTTGTTTGCCAGATAGCCTCTAGATTTAACTCATTATAATCTCTTCCTTGATAAGACTTAAGATTTTCCTCAGTAGTTAATGCCTCTAAGCGTTCAGAAACCCAAATGCTAAAATTATTACGTTGCTCAATTATGTATTTTATGAGAAAATCCCTTTGTTTGCCAGATAGTTTATGCGCATCGTCAAACATAAATAACATACGTTCATTAAACGCTTCATTGTTAATTTTAATTTCAGCGTTAACTAGTAATCTGAGGGTAAACAATTCACTATGTCCTTCTGGTTGAATTTGATCGATAGGCAAGAAGCTATCTAAAGCCTTATAAACTTTCTTTTCAACATTAATCGCCCAATCATAGAGCAAAGCACCTGTACAAGGAAATGAAACATCATTAATAAAATTAGTGTCAGGTGTGTTAATTGTAATTTTATCTAAATCTTGGGGAAATGAAAGTCTTTTTATAGTTAATAACCCCCTTAAGGTGGTCATTACAATTCTTGCGTTAATAAGGGCAAAAAAGAAACGTTTTTTCTTAGCATCGTCTACATGAAGATCTTCTAGAATCTCGTAATTTTTATTGCAGTGTAAGCAAACACCCAATAGCTTAACCTTATCATTATCAATGACGTCAATCTTCTTTAAGTAATCTCTAAGGTCTTTTACCTGGGGGCTAGATTTACTATTATGCAGCGTTACAAGAGTTGCAGGTTCAAATATTCTTAGTAAAGAGGATTTACCTGCACCAGGCGAACTTCGAATAAAAAGTAGGTCGTTCCACAACTTATCATCTTTATGTCTTTCTGCAAAATCTTCTAGTATTATAGGACTATAAATACGCAGGAAAGTAGAGTCTGAGTCAATTTTCTCAGATCTTCTAATTTTAAACGGATTTCTAGTTCTCAGGCTCATTCTTTATGTCTTGTTACTCTTGGAAATAATCCTTCAATCTTAGCACCCTCTTCAGACGGGAACCAAAGAATAGGCAATGAATTATTTGGCGTATTATGATTCAAAATAAGAGGCAGTGCACATTCATCAAAACCTAGATATGGTTTATCTATTTTGCCTTTTTTATAATGTCTATCTATAATAGACTCATCGAAATATTTTTCTTGCGAAATTAATTGTGCAAATGGTGCATTATTTATTACAGACTCCCAAATAAATGGCCCTATCTCTTGAACTGCTGACACAGTGTGTTTGAAGTTGTAATTGTTTTTCAATTTCCATGCTTCAATTCCACCACTAATATATTCTAGTGCCTTTTTCGTAGCTAAATAAAACAGAATATGTAATTCTAAATGCTGTTGTTCTAACAATTCTTTAAGGCCTAAATCTTGCTCGGCTGAATCCTGAAAAATTTTATCAATAAATCTGAGGAGCTTACCTTCACCTTCTTCGGGACGCAAATAACTTAACCCACTTGCCGTAAAATCGTCTATTAAAAAGACTGTAGTAAATTTACAATCTTTATCAAGCTTCTTTTTTAACTCCTCAAGTAAGTCTCTTATTTTTTCACTTGATATATGGTATGATGAAAATACCTGTTCATTATCTAGTTTAGCAAATCTTCGCAGTTGGTCAATCCTTGCCCCATCACTTAATCCTAAAAAAATTGATTGCCGTTTTACTTCTTTATACACACTGTTGTTGTGAATTTTTGTAGTGTGGTAGTAGGGTAGCGATAATAGCTCTGCAGCTTTTTGTGTAAGAAGCGGGTCAATTTTTTCTTGGAAACTTATTTCAATTAAGTGGTTTATTTGTTCGCTAGTTATAAATATCAAATGTGATTTCAGAAAATCGTACGCCGTATTCCTCTCTTCTATTGTTTGAAATTGATTTAGCCAATTTACCAAACTTTCTGTGAATCTTCGACCAGGGGAAAACTGCTGGTATTCATCATACTTAAAGTTTCCCATCGCCTGTATCAATGGTCGTTCTTTTGAAATCTGGTCTTGATTCCAGCCCATAATTTGTACAAGTATGCTTTCGGCTAGGGCGCTATTCATTAACTATAAATTTAAAAAAATTCTTAGTAGGGTGTATTTGTTTTAAATACAACAAACACGCCTTATCGTTAGTAACACCAAATGAAGATATATTCCAACAAGTATCGGGATCAAGTGAAACCTCATTTACGCTCAGTGAATAGGGGGTACTTAATAACTCAAAATCATTACCCGGCCATTTTCCTTTGTCTCCAATACATAAACAATTCTCAGGAGCTCTTTTCTGCTCCAGTAATGGTTTACAATATTTAAGAATATTCAATTTAGATACTTCAGGCCGTTTAATTATGTCTAAAGAACGACTTGATTCTAATATCATAACCCCATCATTTTTAATCAACATCACACTCTGATAAATCAGGGCTTTAATTGACTCCCACTCACCTGTATTCTTACTTTCAATTGTTAATTGATACGGTCTAGGTTGGATGTCAATATGCTTTTTAAAATCCGCTACATTAAGCACTTTAATTATACCACCAAAGACAGGATCTATTGGCAATTGAGTATTTGGATAGGTATTATTATCTAATGATGCTATTTCGGCACCGTTATAATACCCTATTATTATTTCGTTCCAATATTTTTTGTCTATAAGCTTCCTTAGATCATTTTTTATCGATTGTCCCCTACCCGTTACTATTCCTATTGTAATGCCAGCTTTTAATAAGCGGTTCAATTCTATTAGTATTTCCTTCGTTGGGCCAACTAGACGGTTTTTATCAGAGCATAAAGTTCTGTCATAGTCAAAAATTACTGCTCCAAATTTTACATCTTCTAGTTTTTCCTTAAAACTGTAATAATGCTTATTCCAACGATTTAATTCACTTTTATTCAGTTCATTAATATGTACAGGTCTAATTTTACGCTGAATAGCTATATCTGCATTTTTTTTTTTGAATTAGATTTTATGAGAGAGGAGTAACTCAAATTATATAGTTTACTGCCAAAAGCTGGTACCCCTGGTCTTCCTGGATCGATATTTAGTCTTTTCCCTATTTCGTCAACTAAATAAAAACTTTGTATCAATAAATCTAATGTTGCATCTGGGCCTTCGTTTTTTGTATCTAATATCAAGCGTGGGATTTGTTTAGGTATTACGTTAAGTGTCTTTTGAGCTAAGTCATATTCTGCGGGGGTTGTTAGAGCTACTATTGCACTTTGATTACCTCGTTTAGCTAACCAATGATGTCTCCCATGTCCAAAATTACGATAGTCTGCAAGCAAGCTATTACCTAATGCAGCTTCAGTTAATTTCGATTCCAAATCGATAGCTACCGGTTTGCCCCAACCTCCATACATAACTTTGTATGTCACATTTGCCACATCAATAGAATCCAAGAATACGTTAATTCGTTTTCGAGTATCTAGTTCATGTTTTTGCGATATAAATTTTGTTTTAAACTCATGCCCATAAGCCCTAGCCAGGATTATAAAAAATGCGACCAATGAATTTGAGGCAAGAAAGCCATCTTTCCCTGTTGGTAATGGGAATTCGAATGTTGACACTATATTATATGGGATGGCTTTTTTAGCTATTAAGCTTTTAGCCGTTGTGCTTATTGTTATGATTTGCTGAGGTTCACATTGTATAACCTGATCAAAGCTAAATAGTATATCCTTATTTCTCCCCCCCGCTGTAATAAAAAAAATCAATCCTTCACTTATTGCCTTTGATAAATATATTGTTTCTAGTGGTGTAACTGCTTTACCCGCAAAACCAGCTTCCTGATGAAGTAATTCTGCAAAATAACAGGCACTTAATGAGCCTCCAGAACCTACAGCAAACAAAGGTTTAGAAGCGTATTTTTTTACGGTATCTTTTAATTCAGATATATCTAGTCCTAGTACATATTCTGCGATTTCAGGTAGTTTATTTAGTTCTTGTGCAAATGGTTTCCCCATGTTAATATGTTCTAATCGATTTTGAAAAAATTACAAAAAATACCTGCAAAAGTATCTTTTCAACTACCGAAAATGACTTATTCTACTTTATATTTTCTAATGTTATGTAAGAATAAATAGTCAGTTAGGGAAAAAGACACTATTTAAACAAATGTACAAACAATACTTTAATTTTCAAAATTAAATTGCACATTTGTACATATTTTAAAAAGATACTGAAAACACTAATGTATAAATATGTACTATTGTATTACTAAATAATTATATGGACTTCTTTGTTGCAGTAGACCGGTAATGCACTGTCTTTCGTTCATATGAATTGGGAAAATCATTTTGAGCATTTCATACGTTCAAATTAGGATTCAATCCCAATGGCGTAATAACATTAGCCTTTAACCTTGCAAAATAAGGACGGTCTTGTCCATTGATCCTGTGAGGTATTTTATCAAATTGCTGCCATACTGTAGCCATATATCCAAAATAAGGATGATTATTATCCATTGTTGCACTTGGCTGACGCAACATATTTTCCAGTACTGTCTTTACCTGATCCGTTTGAGCATTTTCCTGTAGACGACAATATCTGGATAAAAGAGTATCAAGGATCTGCAATTTTCTACGGTCTCCATAATAAGGACTACGTGTAATATCCTCTAGCATAGAACCAAGACAGCGAATTATATCAACATATATTCCTGGATGGGCTCTCTCATTTGAAAGCTTTAACCATAATAATAAGTTATCAACCATTATTTCTACCAGTTGATGGTAGTTAGCAATCTCCCTCTCAAAATTATCTGGCGGTGTTGTATCGAATGTCTTTAGAATATTTTCTGTTATACGGTCATAATAGTAAAGCCAAAAATGGCTATCGGTATATCCCTTAATAATCGCTTCAATAAGCAGGAATTTTAGGAACTGAACGGCATAGTAGGTCTTGAATTCCCAAAGTATTTGTTCATTGATAAATCCCTGAAATAATTTACTTGCGAGACCCTTAAAGCGTTCTTCATTAATTTCATTAACGGCAGCTTCTCCGAATGGTATCCAAACATTATTTATATCAGCTACTCCTAGATCCATAAAAAGAGCAGACAAAATACGGTTATCCTTAAAAAACCACCCAGGCTGTCCACTATCATGCTTTTCACTATCTATTAACTCTTTTTTCAGCCAAAAATTTTTAGCAGCCAACAGTTCTCTAAAATAGCTTTGTATTAATTCGCGAGGAAAGGCATCTCTTTTTGCCGGTTTAAAATGTTTAAATAGGTCCGCAAAAAAATAAGGGTGTTCATTGGCAGCAAGGCTAACAAAAGCAGGGTCTGCAATAATATTAGAAAGAATGGTTTGTGCATACATTCGTCTGCTCAAAGGTGAAAAAGGGAATAAGGCAAGTACCCCTTTCTCCCAGCGTTCTTTTGCCTTTTCCCTGAATGTTCTTTGTACAAGCCTTCTTTCCCACCAATCTCTATCTTCCACAAAATCTTTACTCCGGTCAATATATCGAATAATGTCTCCTTTATGATATTTTTCCAAAAGTTCAATCAGGAAGGAAATATTGTTATTCTCAATCTGCTGCCTGTAAAACACTAATAGCTTTTCGCATTTACTGTAAAAGAAATATGGAGCCCAGATTTTATACCCTAAGTACAAAAGACTTACCAGGGAAATACAATATGCCCAATGTCTGGGTTGCCGAAACCCGAAGTTTTTAAAATACAGGAATGGCAAATATATCCCCCTGCCGGAGAAACTTTCATAGTAAACAAAATAATTAATAGCTATGAACGCTACTGAAAATAATACATAATCTCCTGTACCAAGCTTCAATAACAAATGCCTCCTGTTCCGTTCATTAATAAGCGCAAAGATTGCTATGATTAAGGTTAGTAAAACTATTACATCGTTGACACTCATCGTTGAAATCGTATTGGTAAAAGGTGTTATTGCACTTAGTAATGTCGTATAAAGAATCGTTTTAAGCAAAATAAAACAATACTTTTGCGAAAGTAAAATTCTTGAAGCGTTGTTGCTTTAAGTCTCGTCCTGAAAACTGGTAATTTTTACGACTACGAGACGATAAGTAAAGACGTTCACGCTAAAAGGCGTGGGCGCTCACTTATTCGTAGTCGGGTATACCAGTACCTCAGGACGGTAAGCAGAGACCCACGCCTGTTATTTTTGGATTTACTGGCTGGTGCTCTACACTAAAATCATAACTATGAGCACGAAGAACTACCCGGCATTCCCTCACCATGCTTCTGAATTATCAGCTTTCAAACTGACGTTGGACATATACATCATTTCCCTAAAAAATGGGAATATGGTTCATTTCGTACCCGATGATTCAGATAGCTTTAGGCGATGGCTTAACCAACATCACATACGTGACATTGATAATAATGATGGTATTCCTGAAAATATTGAACGAGTGATTTATAAAAAACGAAACTTTTTAGTTCGCATTATTCACTCAATAAAAAACCGAAAAATGACACACTAAAAAAATAAAAAGCCTGTAGTGTATAACTATGTAGTATTAATACTACATAGTTATACGCATACGCGTTAAAAAATGATGAAACAGTCATTATCTATAAAATATTTTTTAGCTAAACCCTTGACAATGACAATGTTTTGTTTTTAACTTAGTATTACCATTTCTCACAACTATAGGTTTACAGGATAAACAAACCTGCCCTTATAGCTCTATCAGTACTATCGGCAAGCCACATCGTAAGGTGTAGATCTACCAGTCGTACTTAATCAATATCAGTTTCAAGCAAACCTGACCAAACACGGGTGAAAACCCGTGGTGCTATGATTATGCCCTTGAAGAAAACCATACTATCGCTCACCTATGTACTCGCAGCATGTATCGCACATGCACGTCCAGCCGATAGTTTATTGGTTTCCGTTGATCCTATGTACAGCAGGTATCAGCAAGCGTTCCAGCCCATCAATTACCAGATCCCAGATGCACAATATCGCAAGCTTCGCTTATCATGCTACCAGCAAACAGATAGCAGCAGCAAATGTTTATATGATATAGAATACGAACGTGTACTCTTTGAAAAAGGCATACACCAGCTCTTATTGGATTTTGATAAGAACTCGAAGATCAATGATGTCTCCTATGAGTTCATTGCCCTGTTAAAGCGCTTTGAGTTTTTTCCACCGGGCAGGTACACTACCAGGTTGTGGATGCAGCAGGAAGGCACAGGTGATACCGCCAGCTATAGCTTTGAATGGAATATAGACAGCGCCCTTGCCTACCGAAGTGGATTGCGTAATGATATTAATTCCAGCTTTACCAAAGGCAGTCATAAAAATTCCAATGCCTTTGTAAGTAAGACCGCATCCAATGTGACCAATCCTGCACAACTCGCTAAAACAAGAAAGCTCTTTGAACGGAGGATCGATAAACAGAAGGGCATCACCAGCGTCAGTTGTACATATAATAATCAAGCTAGCGAAGCACTGTACTACAAAGGTTTTTTCTTGGGCTTCTACCCTGTGGCAGAACCAAACCGTCTGCAAAAGCAGATAGCCGGAGAAGAACAACGCCTCGGCAGCAATCCTTCCTCTTTTGTGAACCTTAACCTTCCCAATGCACCAAGCGTCAATTCCCGGTTCAAACAATTCAATAACCAGCAAAAAAAAGAAGACGAAACCACTGAAGGTAATATAGATCTTTCGGGCAATTTCAGTACCGGGCAGGAACCCAATTCCATGCAGGACAATAATTTTCAGGAGATAAGAGGTGATATCCATACCGAAATCAAAAACATACCTGTTATCATCGAAGGTTATTATACCACCCAGGACCAGCACCGCAAAGCCAAAGCCAGCTATTTCAGGTTTCGTTATGATGTCGATAAATACAAAAAGAAATTGCGTGGCTCTGTTTCCTCTTATAAGAATAGTTATGAAGATACTAAAGCAAAAGGCAGCAGCTTTAATAATATCGCTCAAATTGCCATCGCTAAACTCCGCCAAGAAAAAGCCATATTACTAGATGGTTTGCGCAGGGACTATGGTATTACTGAACCAGGATTAAATGCATCGGGATGTAATATGGATCAACTCCTGGCAGACAGTGCCGGTAAGAAAGTAGCCAAGATCAAAGCCGACCAGGCAGACATCTGCAACAAATACAACCGCATCATCAGTGCCGAAAAAAAGATAGCCGCTTACCAACACCAGGTAGACCAGTATAATAAACAGGACTATTTCGACAAAGAACTCTCCTACAATAAGATCAAAGACATTGCTAACAACCCAAACGCTTCTAACAAACAATTAGCATCCGCCGCTAAATATATCCTGCCCCAATCTGGCCCTCTGGCATTTATGGCGGGGTTCACCAAAATAGACGGGGGCATACTGAATAGTTATGAGTCCAGCTATACGATGTCAGGACAAACTCTGAAAGGTGGCAGTATCGGCTATGAACTGAATGTCGTTAAGGTGGGATTATCAGCAGGCAAAACAGAATATATTTCAAGAGATGGCAATGTAGACAGGTATAACACTTACCTCGCAAGATTGGATTTCAAGAAAACTTATAAGCAGCAATTCAGCCTGATCTATTTTGGCTATACTCCCACCAAACAAATACTCGATGACCCGCAGTTCAAGAAAACAGATGCGTATTTACCCACATTCCAGCAACCGGTGCATATCCTTTCGCTAACCCATACCGGCACCATAACCAAAGATCTTTCTATGGAATCAGAAGGAGCTGTATCATATAAAAATTCTGCGAACGGAGATAAAATCAGTAATGATAACGCTGCCTATAAAACTGCTTTAGAATACCAGCTTCCAAAGATCAACAGTAACCTGAAGGGAGAATGGGAGCATGTCGGCAAGAATTTTGAAAACAATGCGATGCCTTATACCAAAGCGGCTACAGAGCGCTACACACTGGCAGGGCAAACCAGTTTGTTCAAATCTTTCTTATTACTCGGTGTGCAATGGAACAGGGTCAAACAACAATCCTTCTCTTCATCAGGCTATAATACACGCTGGGGGTTTGACTTGCAAACCAAATCCAAACAATACCCCAATATCTATTTATCCTACAAGCCTTACAGCACGTTTAGAAAATATGATGATACGCTTGCCATAGCACAGCGCCCTGTTTTCGGAGAAGTATGGATCGCTAGGGCTACTTACCAGTTCAAAAGAGGCAAAGCCTACCATCGTTTTATGCTTAGTTATAATAGCAACAAAAGCACGATGGATACCCTGACTTATAAAAGCCAGACCATTCAGGCTGGTTATATATACACGGATAAGACATACACCATTTCAAATACAGCCGGATGGATGAAGCAACCCTTAAACAGCATCAGCGGTTTGAGTTACCATTCCAGTGTATTTACAGGTGCATCAGCCGGTTTTAAACTGAACCAGCAACTTACTGCGAATATAGGACAGGACATCGCAGTTGCTAGCTATGGCATACAGCGGTATACAGCAACTGCAGGTATGGCTTACAGTTTTATGAAGCTCCCATTCAGGCTGCATATACAGGCAAGATATTCCAGCCTGCATATAGATGAGACGGTTCCTTCAAGGCATATATGGTACGGACAAATAGGTATTAACTGGCGTTTTAAAACACAGGCATTTTAAACAAGAAAAACATTTTCAGCATGAACTACAAAATGCTATTGAGATGGGGAATACTGGTGCTGCTATTCAGCATAGCATCACCGAGTATCCTTCATGCCCAGCAATCCGTAATGGTCAATATGGCCATGCTGGATGGTGTAGAGCTTACACCGAACAATGTATTTAGCTATGATATTGATAACAATACAGGCACTAACCAAAGCCTAAACGTCAAAGGGATGATACGCTATCGCAACTCGCAACTACGGATGTCTTATCAATATACCACAACCGTTAATCCGGGCAAGAATACGATGTCCAAAGACAAAGCTTATAATGCCGTATGGGATTATTCGGATAATGCGCTCAAAGAACTCTTTGTTGATTATGGTAAAATGCCGCAGGGTACGTATGAATATTGTGTAACTATTACAATCAACAGCACTCATGCAGAGAACCAGGGAGCTGCACCTTTGGACGAATGTATCTACCAGACCGTAAATGATATTTTTCTCATCAACCTGGTATCGCCTGAGAACAATGCCAAGCTCACCGAGTATTATCCGATGCTTACCTGGGTGGTCAACTATCCCTTTGCCAGCCAACTTACATATAGAGTAAGAGTAGCCGAATTAAAAGAAGGACAGAATAATCAAAATGCCATTAACCGCAATAACCCCGTGTTCCAGGACAACGAAGTATTATCCACCGGTATTACCTACCCTGTTACAGCCAAGCCATTGGAAAAATTTCAACCTTATGTATGGACAGTAGATGCTTATTACAAAGGTATATTATTGGGTGGCGCCGAGGTATGGAAGTTCATCATTATCGAAGATAGCCTACTGATAGAAGCTAAAGTAGACCAGTCTTATTATGAGTTTGCCAGCCATATTGGTGATACACGATTAAATATCGCAGGACAAATGAAACTCAAATACCGTGCAGATGGTAATGGTGAAGTTTTTACAGTTAAAATTACCGATGCAGCAGGTAATGAAATTAAATACCCCGATGCTACTATCCAGCTTAAAAACGGCTATAACTGGATCGTGCTGGATATGAAAGAGAAGATAGGCTTGAAACACAAAGGAAAATATGACCTGCATATCAGCAGTAATCAAGGAAAGAATTACGATATACCATTTATGTATTTAAACCCCCTATTTATTAAATGAGCGACTCAAGATTTTCTATGAACAGGATCGTATTAGTGCTGCTATGTATTGCTGTAGCAGGTTTATGGGTCTATGTATTACAAGGCAATGGTAGTAAAAACAATATAGGTTATGTAGATGTTGGCAAACTGACAGAGAGCTATAACCTCAAAAAAGACCTGGAGAAACAAAGCGAACATGACCTCTACCAGATTAAAGGGGTTATTGACAGCCTGAAGATGGTCAAGAAACTGCAAGGTGATGCCATCACCAAAGTGGATACCCAATTAGGCAGGGCGCAATATGCTTTTAAGGAATACTACCAGCGCTCTAACCAGGAGATAACCAAAAAAGTATGGGACAGGCTCAATGGTGACATCGAAAACTTTGGCAAGGAAAAACACCTGCAACTCCTGTTAGGGGCGACAGGTACAGGCAGCTTATTGTATGCTGACAAAGGAAAAGACATGACCGATGCAGTGATCCAGTACGTAAACAAAAAATATGAAAAAGGTAATTAGCAGCATATCATTATTGATTACGTTTTTGTGGTGTTCTTGTAGTTCCATGACTGCATTGGCACCGGATGCTTACGTCCGCTACATGGATGACCCCGCCAACGATTTGATCCGCACCATCAAATTGAAAACAGCGACTTATACCATACACCTGATCACACCAGAATACATCGCCTCTAAAGAGTTCAGCGACGGTAGCGACAGCATAAAGAATTTCGAAAAACGTTTGCGTGACCTGGAAGGTGTTATTTATTTCTATATCAATATTCAAAAGAATAACACTGATAACAGTGTTGCTGCTGGCATGGCAGAAAAATCAAAGGCAGAGCAGATGGTGATGTATTACGAAGCTGACGCTGCTAAAGACATTTACCTGCTGAACAATAACAACCAGTTATCCCCTGCCATTTACCATTATGAAGATAATTACGGGCTTGCTGCTTATAACAAGATCATTGTCGGTTTTCATGTAGATACGAAGAACCCGGATTATAAGCTCGTATTTAATGACCGCTATAATGATAACCCGCAGATACAAGCGAGTTATTCCTCATCCACCATAAAAAACTTACCGCAGTTAACCATCAAATAGTTGACAACTATGAAGAAGACATTGCTAAAATTCACCGCGAGAGTATTGATGCTATCCTTTGTGTACCAGTTAGCGTTCCCGCTATCTACCTATGCGTTGACCACCGGGCCATCAACACCTGAAGTACAAAGCTTTGAGCCGGTGGGAACAACAGAAATGGTGGATATGTTCTCCGGTGACTTTAACTATAACCTGCCACTCATGGATGTAGAAGGCTTCCCTGTTAACATAGCCTACCACAGCGGTATCAATATTGAACAGGAAGCAAGCTGGGTAGGTTTGGGTTGGAACATTAACCCCGGAGAGATCAACCGGTCTGTTCGCGGCCTGCCGGATGATTTTAATGGCGAGACCATAGAGAAAGTGATCAACATACAGGATGAAGTGAATTACCGTTTCGGTACCGGATTAAATATTGGCTTGGAACTCTTTGGTTTTGATCCCAGCCGATATGGTTTGAATTTATCGGTGGGGCTTGGCAGTTATGTTGCCTGGAATAATTATAAAGGTTTGAGTGCGGGGGCTGATATCGGTGTAGATGTGTCAACACCTATTGCGAGTGCGGGGGTAGATGTTGGGTTGGGTTCACAATCAGGGGCTGACATAGATGTGAACGCCAACCTGCATTTACCCCAAAGTGTGACCAGGGATGCAGGGGTTGGTTTGAATGTATATGGAGGTACAGGGTTCAACTCCAGATCGGGGTTAAAGGATATATCCTTTGGTGTAAGTGGTTCGCTGACTTCTAAAGATGGTCAAAAACTCAATTTGAACTGGGGTTCTTCCATACCGATCGGTATGCAAAACTATGTGCCTGTCATTACTAATGCGAGTACGCAGAAATCATTTGAGTTCCAGGCACGCCTGGGCGGCGAGGTATGGGGAACCTTTCCAAGTGTGAAGATGAATATTATGAAAAGCACCCTTAGCTATGAACCTGATGGTTCAAGGCCGGGCTATGGATTTTTATATGCAGAGAATGCTACTGATGATGCCATCATGGATTTTTCAAGGGACAAAGACGGGTATTATAATAATACACTCCGAAACCTTCCGCTATCATCGATGACCTATGATGTGTATTCCATCAGCGGGCAGGGAACCGGCGGTATGTTCCGTCCTTTCCGCAATGATATCGGAACGATACATGATCCTGAAGTACACCCTTCTCCTAGTACTTCTGATGTACTGCGCATTGAAGCCGGTATAGGTACGCTATTTGAAATAGGAACCGATTTCACCTATTATGAAAATGAGACTAGGTCAGGGGCATGGAAGAAAATGCCTTTTAAAGGCAATGAATCCAACAGCCTATATGAGAAAGCTTATTTTAAACAAGCCGGTGAATTAACCTACAACAACCAGGAGAACAGCTCAGGCTTATTCAACAAACAAGCAGCCTATGTCCTTGATAATACGGCTACACTTGTCGGAGGGGCATTGCCATCAAAGGATGGAAATAACTATATTTTTACAGGAAGCAAAAACGACCGTACCACCAGAGCTAACATGCTCAGCTTTATTACAGGCGCTGATGCTGACCTGCCTGATGTCCCGCAATACAAAAACATTGTCCATTTTGTTGATAGTTCTTCACAACCTTATTGCATACCCGGTTCAAGGGCAGATGCCCGTTATGGCACCAATCCCGGACAAGCGAAGAAACACCATATCACGGAGTTCACCCAGACACTACCCGATGGCAGAAGATATGTTTACGGCATACCTGCCATGAACAATGTCACTAAAGAAGTCACTTTTGGTGTCAACCCATCGCAGGCAGATCTGAGCACTGGATTAGTAGGCATCCTTTCGGGAGATGATTCCAGAAGTAATAATGAGGGCAAGGAACATTTTTACTCTCATACGGGTACTCCTGCTTATGCGTATAGTTATTTGCTGACTTCCGTATTAGCCAATGATTATGTAGATGTATTAGGTGATGGGCCAACCGATGATGACTTAGGTGGCTTTACCAAGATCAACTATACCAAATACGATGATGATTACCGCTGGCGTGCCCCTTATGATAATTCTAAGGCGCAGTACAATCCCGGATTTTGGAGTGACCCTAAAGATGATAAAGGCAATTACATAACTGGCTCTAAACAGATATGGCATATCCGCTCTATTGAAACTAAAAATTATGTGGCGGAGTTCTATGTTTCTAAAAGGCGTGACGGTAAAGGAATCACCAATGCGTTGGTAGCTTCCGACAGTAAGGTCAACAGTGAAGGAAAGTATTCCGGTACGAAATCTACCCCATCCTATTCTTACAAGCTGGATTCCATCCGCTTGTTCAACAAACATGACCGCTATATCAATGAGGATAATGCTGTGCCTATTAAAACGGTCATATTCCGTTATTCCTACAGGCTTTGTAAATCCATACCCAATTATGACGCTTCTTTAGATGCATCCGCACCTTCAGGGGCGGATGTTACAACAGGCAAATTAACCCTCGAACGCATTTATATCCGTTACAGGAATTCGGATAAGAATATGCTGAGCCCTTATGTATTTCAATATAATAGCAGCAACCCGCCATATAGTTTTGCCACTAAAGACCGCTGGGGCAATTTTAAACCCGTGACAGGTGGTATCAGCAATTATGAATACCCTTATGTCAACCAGGAGGGAACGGATATCGATTCTAATGCAGCTGCCTGGAGCCTGACGGACATCAAGTTGCCTTCCGGAGGGATGATCCACGTGGATTATGAGAGTGATGATTATTCCTACGTGCAGAATAAACGTTCCATGCAGATGTTTACCGTAGCTGGTGTTGGAAGCAGCAACCAAAAAGAATCCAAAGCTGCACTCTACGAAGACTTGAATAACGTCAACGAATATGTCTATTTCAAAAGGCGTATATCAGCAGAAAACCCTAGCATGTCCTTACGCAATAATTACCTGGAGGGAACAGATGTACTCTACTACAGTTTTAACATGGATATTACCGGGACGGGAAAATACGAGCATATAAAAGGCTATGCCAGCATTGATGATATAGGCGTCTGTCCCAACGATACCACTTACGCTTATATCAAACTGCGAAAGCAGCGGACGGGAGGCAAGAGCAATGCCTTGCTCAACCCTGCAACAATTTACGGTATCAATATAGGCAGGTATTACCTGCCGCAGATCATGTACAAAGGTTATGACGGCGACAACCAGGGTGCTATGCAGGTACTTTATGGATTGAAACAATCCATACGGGAATTATTCACTATCAAGCAAGACCCTATTGTACGTTTTATCAATCAGAATAAAAGCGGCAAGAATATCAAGTTGGCTAAATCATGGGTAAGGTTGAATATACCCGGCCTGACTAAAAAAGGCGGTGGTTTGCGTGTCAAAACACTTACACTGAATGATTCCTGGTCGAAACAATCGGGACAGCCGGATGATGCTTCTTATGGCAAACAATATGACTATACAGTATGGAACCCTGCCTGGAGTAAATATGTGAGTTCAGGTGTGGCCAGTTATGAGCCATCGATCGGTGGTGACGAGAACCCATACAAGATGCCATCGAAATACACCGCAGAAGCCGGACGCTTATTGCCTGCGATCGAATTTTTCCAGGAAGAACCGTTTGGAGAACCCTTCTTCCCGCCACCTGTAATAGGCTATAGCAAAATAACGGTAAAAAGCATCCATGCAGCAACGGCCCGCTCCTCCCAATCAGAAGAGGTGTATAATTTCTATACCGCTAAAGATTTTCCATTGGAAGTAACCTTTACCGATAAAAATGCACCGACGAAGGTCAAGACCAAGACGTTGCGTAAGAAATACGAAGAGACCAGAGTATTCCAGGGCTATTCACTACGGTTCAATGATATGCACGGCAAAATGAGATCCGATAGTGTGTATATAATTAAAACAGATGGCACGAACCGCAAACGGGAACTGGCATCTGCGGTGTCCTATAATTACCAGACGGATGGTAAGGGGCAACTGGATAATAATGTCCGTGCAGTAGTTCGTAACCGAAATACGCGCAAAACTTTAAGCATTCAGACCGTGCGGTTGGGCGAAGAAATGGATTTTACCGTAGACAGCAGGGAACGGGATATCAAAAATTCTACTCGCAATATCAACGTGAACTGCAACGTACTGATGGTTGGTATTTTTCCTATACCTATTCCTACTGCTTTCCTGCCGGATAAAAAAGAAGAAGTATTGTTTCATTCAATGGTCTCCACCAAGATCATGCAGCAGTATGGTATTCTTAAATCGGTAGAGACCTATGATCACGGGGCAAAGACCCGTGTTGACAACGTTTTATACGATAGTGAAACAGGCAGGGTGTTACTGACCAAAACCAATAATGAATATGATAGCCGTGTATACAACCTGAGCTTCCCTGCTTATTGGGCTTACGAAGGGATGGAACCATCTTATTCCAATCATGGGTTTGAAGAGACCAATGCTTATTTTGTGCTCTTCAGGAACCATCCGCTGATCCATGTAGCTGATCTCAGCAAGTATACACCAGGTGATGAATTACTGCTCACTTATAATAAAGGAGGTACCGATTACCGTGTTAAGGTATGGAACCTGAATGCGCTCAATTTACACCACTACTTCAAGGGCAACCCCTATGTCGTTGAACAATTTGGAAGGCTGACTACTGCGCCGAGGTATTTATACAAGAATAATGTACCAATATGGCAAGGCCTGGGAAATATAGCTAATGGCGATACGGTTTGGAATGTTACGGTCAAAGTGATCCGCTCCGGCAGGCGCAACAACCTGGATAAAGATGTACAGAATACGGTATTCTATAAAAACCCAGATAAAGGAAGTTTTAGCGATCTGATAGGTGATAATTCTGATACTTCAGCTTACGATAAAGTATTGAATGTATCTACCCGCATTTTCACCGATGCAGCCAAACCTTATTGTTCGGATACATCCATTAACTATTTTGATTCCTTCGGCGTTTACAGGCCGACTATTTTCCCTGTAAACATTACTGTCAACAGCGACACGTTCCAGGCACTGAACCGGTATGTACTGGGGCATTATGGCAATTTTAGACCGCTAGCGGAATGGATCTACCATACCAACAGGGATTATGCAAGCGGAGCCGTTAAGAACGAAGGATTCTTCAGTATCAAAAATCATTACTTCTGGAATCTATCCGGTTCTTATTTAAACCCCTGGTTATCGCCCAACGTTATTAACCCTTACTGGACGTTACGTGCCAACATCAACAAATACGATGTCTTTGGTAATTCTATCGAGGAGCAGGATGCTTTAGGAAAATATACTTCTGCACAATACGGCTATAACCGTTCGTTGCCTGTAGCAGTGGCTTCCAACGCAAGGCAGAAAGCATTCTGCTTTGAAGGCTTTGAAGATTATTATATGCTCGTGCCGGAATACCTGAGAAGTTTATATAGTGGCTACTATTATTATTTCACACCGTTCTCAAAGCTATTCAACAATGTAGCGTCAGGATTAAAACGGTATAACCAGAACTATGTCCGTTTAAGCCGTGTTGATGCCAACGGGGATTCGATCAGCAATGCCTGCAGCCATTCGGGTAATTATTGTTTCCGTGCAGCATCCGGCGGGGCTAATATTGATATCGCTATCCGTGACCCTGAAAAAGAACAAGGGGCTACTTATATAGGTTTTGGTATCAATGCTAAAGATTTTTCATTCGATACGACCCGCGTTTATGTAGCGAGTGTCTGGCTGCGGCCTGTATCGGGCGGGTACTCTGATGCTATTACCGCCGCATCCAACACCAAAATGAATATTACTTACAGCAGTTTGTCAGTACTGAAGAACTTCCAGTTAAAAACGGGCAATATTGATGGATGGTATAAAGCCGAATGTATCGTAGACCTGAGAATGGATATTCATGGGGTGTCTATTACCTTACCGGATAATGTATACTTCGATGATATCCGCTTCGTACCGCGTGATGCAACCATGAAATCTTTTGTCTATGACCCGCTGACCTTCAAGCTGATCGCCCAGATGGATGAAAACAATTTTGCGACTTTTTATGAATATGATAAAGAAGGTTTGTTGATACGGGTGAAGAAAGAAACGGACAAAGGCATCATGACAATCAGCGAAAGCAGAAGGTCTAATGCTAAAAAATAAATGAAGATAAATATGAGTCGGAGTATTTTTTTGTTGCTACTACTTGCCATTACTCATCCTGTCTTTGGACAGGATGCGACAGGCGAAGTATTGGCTGCATTGAAAAAGCTACACCAGGGAGACATGATCTCCTATGATTATAAAATGGTGCTGCGAAGCAACGTGCAAAACAAACGGGTGGATAGCATTACCGGGCATTTATATAAGAAGGGGGATAATTATCTCGACAGTAATAAGTATGCCATATCAGCAGTGAACAACCGGAAATTTTGTAAGGTTGATATCAGTGACCAATCGGTTTATGTTCTTGCCTTGGACAGCTTCTTACGCAAGACAGGCTTGAATGAAAAAACGATAGAAAACTCGGTCATCGACATATCCGATTCGATCATTCAACGCTATGGTAAAGTGAGCTCGAGGAAACTAGCCAATGGGAACACATCCTATGATATTTCCTTTACCCGGCAAAACTTTCAACACCTGGTACTGGAACTGGATAAAGCCTCCGGGCAAATACATTCCCTGAGCATGAAAGTGCCAGATAAAGATAGCTACGGGGGGGCTACGGGCTATGAAAGGGATTATGTGATCACCAATATCAAATACCAGTTTGAAGAGCACAAATTATTGCTTGACCGTTTTTTTAAGGAAGAAAAGAACCGCATTGTGCTCAAAGGAAAATACGCTACTTACCATTTAATACGATAACCATAAAAGGGAAACGAATATGGCCAGAAAACTATCGCTGATTATTATAATGCTCTTGAGCTTTGTCCATCTAAAGGCACAGGATTTTCAATTCCTGCCCGATGAAAAAAGCGAACGCATCTACAGCTATAACCTGATCGCAAACCTCAGCTATAAACCGAATAATGTCTATACCGATTCGCTGCCGGAAAACAAGGATAACGAATATGACGACCTTGTTGCTTCTCCGTCACGGACCGATATGTTTGCCAAAAGCATACAGGATTATGTACTGGTGGGTGTGAACCATGATACCAATGTGGTAGCAACTGCTTATTCCTATACGATCAGTTTGCGGATATGGTGTTTTGATTATAACTCACCGGGTTCGCCCAGTCATAAAGACATTGACATGCGATTTAATTATAATCCCGACTCAGGTAAATCTTATATTGATGCCAATGTATTTAAGTTTACAGGCTTCCATAAGATACTGGTCGAAGTAAAGGATGTCAAAGATGATTCAACGGGCAGTACCGTATTGCGGTCACAACTGCCTAAGAATTTTTATGTAATGTCTACAGTGAGCCTGCAACGCTATGACACCCAACCTTTTTCGATATACAGTTCTGCAGACCTGTCTACTGACGGTAAGACATTACATATCAACTGGAAACCGTCCACAGGCTCTTATAGCAGTTGCACGAACCCAAGTAGTGTGACGGAGTACAACCTCAAGCCCGTAGAATATGAACTGGAATGGACTTACATTGATAATTACAGCTACAATGCTTACAGTAGCCTGACAGGTTCGTCCTCTACTTCTTTTAGTTCGGGTAGTACCATTGATTATGATTTCCGCAAGAATAATTCCAAAGTACGGCTTAGTCAAAAAAGCTACGACATACCACTTATATATGAACATGGGGCCATTGTTTATAGGATACGGGCTGTAAGGCCGGATTATTCCAATAACTACAAGACAATCTTATACGAAGGATGGACGCAACCTGATTATGGCAGCGTTAGCCTTTCTGATGCCTGTAAAGCATTTTTTATCTCGAATGCTCATACGGATGACAGCCTGAACTGGCAATACACGATCAACTTTGCCGAGCAGGGTAAGTATAAACATGTTATCAATTATTTTGACGGTTCGTTGCGCAACAGGCAGACACAAACGAAGATCAATACGGACAGTAATTATGTGATAGCCGTTGACAAGACCTATGACTATGAAGGGCATGTCTCTATCCAGACGCTGCCTACGCCTGTGCAGCAGAATTTTTTGAGATACCTGCCATCGGTTAGTTTGAATGCAGGAACCAGCTCTCCTTATAAGGCAGCTGATTTTGATAACCTCTCCTGTAGTACCCCTGATTCCATACCTCCATTATCCAGCAGTGCGTTGGCAAGGTTGTATTATTCTTCTTCCAACCCGGACAAAACAGGTTATCAAAAATTTGTACCGGATGCTGGTGGTTATCCTTTTATCCAAAGCATATACTCGCCTGATAACCTATTGCTTTGGCAAAGCGGTGCAGGTTATAACCAGCAATTATGGCTGAACCGGGGGACTCGCTATGAATACATGCGTGCATCGCAGCCTGAATTAGACCAGCTTTTCGGCGACCAGGTGGGTAAATGTGAGTTCTATCCGAAACAGGTCATTACAGACCCGAATGGGCAGTCCAGTTTTATCATCCAGAATATGCGCGGGCAAACAGTTGCTACTGGTTTAATAGGAATGGTTGATACCGTCAATATGCCTATTGATATCTTACCCGCTTCCGATACGGGTAAACAGGACTGTTTTGATATACTGGCTAATGTCTCCCAGGATGCATCATCCAGCACACTTTCGGTAAGCAATACTTTCTATGCGGAAAAGAATGGCTTCCATAGTTTACAGTACCGAGCAAAAGTACAGCCCTTCCCTATCGGTTGCGGCTCTAAATATTTATGGCCTAAAACCTATTATTCCTTTGAAGGTTCTAATGACTGTGGCGTGGATGTCATATCCACTCACTCCGGTGTCTTGGGCACAGATAGTGTACTCAGTACGAACACGCCTGAATACGTTAGCTCACCTACTGTGAGTCAGTGGTTGGTCAAGGGTAAGTACATGGCGAGCAAGACCCTTAGCTTTTCCAGGGATGATATCAATGTACAGATCAGGAATTTTGTTTCAAGCCATGAAGACAATTCTTCCGATTGCTACCATGATGTCAAATATTTTGTACGTAATGTAGTAGAGAGTACTAATTTTCCTTGTGTCGACAGCGGGGATATAGACCCTTGTGAGAAAAAAAGAAAGCAAATGATTGCTGACTTATGGCCGAATGCTAAGTACGGGCAGTATGAAAAGAACACGGATAGCTCATTCAAGTACGATTTTACAGACTCCGCTTACATATATGAATACTCATGCCACCCTTATTATATTCCATCTGACTTTTATGCTTATCCCCGCAATGAAAACAGCATTTTTGCAGGATTTTTTTACTGCAACCCAGTCTACCCTGCTGATATTTGCTATTGTGCCGACAGTGTAATTGCTAGGTATCAAATGCCCTGCCTTCATCTCCCTGATACGGTTATTAAAAATGGGAGGGTCTACACAAACTTAAGGGAATTGCCAGTAGATACATTTATCTATATATTCAATGACACTATAGCAGAAGCACTTTTGCCGCTTCACCCTGAATATTGTAAACTAGGCCTATGCGCAGACGATAGTATCACCAACCAGTTAGAGAGTTTTGAATCCTACAAACAAGCGGTAATCGGGAATCGTTTTTATTTAGATTCTATTATACAGCATGACCCGATCTATTATAAAGCAGACATCTCCGACCGACCGCAAATTAAACATACGCTAAGCCATTTCCGCAATTTCTCCTTAAAAACCCTGGATCAGCTCGCTATTGAAAAAGCTTATTGCGATGCTGGTAATGCGTTTGAATCTTTGCACAGCAGCAAATATCTATATGCTTATCAAATACAAAATTTTGTTTTTGTTGATTCGAATGTCAAACAAAAATATTATGAGTTTTTAAGAGGGTACTACCTTGCTAACAGGTCATTAATTAAGCAACAGGCATTAGACCTTCTGTCTAGTTCCTGTTCTCCATGCGCAGATGCAAGGATTGGAGCGGTGATCGGGGACCCTATATTCCCCCCAGTATTTACATCCGTCAATAGCTTTGACACGTCTGTACATTTGCCGGATTGGATAGCAGATATCTACAGTAATGCCTTTGACTCTACCGCGGACCATTCTACCCTCAACCCGCCGCCAAGCCAGATAACGGATTCAATGAATGCAGCCCGTCAACTGATGTGCAGCTCACAAGTGGATTATATCATGCGTAAGCTGATTAATTGCAGCCTGGATACTTCCAAGCTTAATATCATACGCGCTAATCTTGCTGCACACTGCGGTACTACAGGAGGTGTAGACCAGCTTACGCCACAGGCCATTGCCAGTGCTATCACCACCGGAACAGGCTTATCCTTAAATGATTTATGCCATCCTTTCCTGATGGAGACCAATACCTTTGATAATTCTTCGGAAATAGAACCTACCTATGATTGTGCCAAGCCAGAGATTTACGATGGCCTGAAAAATCTATTATCGCGTTCTGCAATGACTAATTCCATGAAGAATGCTACTTATACCGGCAGTAGCGTCTCTACCTTCAGTTTATCCGGCACCACTAATCCATATGAAGATAAAATCGCTTCGTATCTGGGGGTTTCCAATACAGCGACCGTTAGTGCGCAGGGCAAATTAGATACCATGCACTTTATTAACCCGGCAAATAGTTCGGACAGCGCGATTACCAAAATTATACAGATAAAGGTTTTTGCCGGGGGGGCAGATACATTCCGGTTGTATGTAAAAGGGAAATTTTTAACTACCCCTGAATTAGATACAGCTAGCTCTATCGGTATCGACACTGCATTTTGTTTGAATGATGATATAGAATTAGCCAATGATGGCTATGTTGCACAATATACCTCAGTAGTGGACATGACCGTGAACGCAACCGCTCCGTCCAAACGATATATCGTATGGAGTAATGGTATACCTATTATGAAACCCGTAGTAGATGGGGATATGCTCAAATGTATTACCTGCATTGATATCAATAATGCTGTTGCAGATTTTAAATCGGATAAAACTACCTGGGGTTATGATGACGCTTACAACCATCCATTCTTCGCTAGTACGCTCACTAATTACCTGAACTACAAGCTGAATAAAAAATACAACTATGTCGATTACCTGAGCCTGATGAAAGGTTGCGCCTTGTCGGATGTCAATACATTGAACCGGCATTTTGCCACAATCGAAGTTGAATGTACCAATGACGGAGATGCCAATAGTTTTCTAGCTGCCGTGGAAGGTTTTACCTTACGCGATGTTATCGAAACAAGAATAAAACACAGTTCAACCGGGAACACCATCTTCGCTGTGGATTTAACGGCTGTACCGGAAGATTCCATGCTATTGTATGTTTATACAATAGACAGCATTGCAGCTTCGCTGCACATTACGCCAGTGTACCTTGCTGATCACCCATTGCGTGTATATACATCTACAAGCTGTTCCCCTTCAACTTCCCTATCATCGTACGACCCACATTTTAGTACGGAAAGTGTTAACGTCTTTATTAATGGGTCAGCCCTGCCTTATCATCAATACGAGTTTACAGGCAGCTACGCTAATGATAAAGACAACGCCGACATGATTATCAATTATATTGCCTATGGTAAGCAATGTGCCGGTTCATTCGTTACAGCAGATGCAGCGCTATTAAGAAGTGAAGATTATTTAAAACCCGATAAACAAAATTATCTGGCTTATGTATACAGCCTGAGCGGGCATACTAGGTATGAGCTAGCAGATTCAATAGCAGCTGCTAATCTGAAAGCAAGAGTCTCCGGATATGCCGGGAATACGGTGAGCTATGACGACCCCTATTGTTCTAAAGGCAGGAAGGATTTGTACTTATATGGCGTCAATACTACCCATCCAGGCTATAAAAGGTTAAAAGATACAGTCATCGGGGCTGTTGCTTCTTCATTAGGGGGTGGGTTGTTCATGAGCAGCGGCACATTATCTTACAATATCTCCTCAAGCCTGAATGCTTATAAAAAAGTGAACGGCATTTATTGGTACCGTTATTTCAGCCCGGACAATACTTTGTATAATGTACACTTACAACCTCCTGCGAACCCTCCATTTGATATCAGTTCCCTGGTATATGATTCCGTGAAAGTAGGACCGGGTATTGACAGTGTATATAGGTTCACTGCTTACATGCACTATTCGACTGTTCCATCAGAGGTCGTTACCTGTAAGGGTTATACAGACTTCCCGGTAGGTTATGGACGAAAAGTACAGGATGTGGTCTTATATGAAAAGCCAGGATTAAATAATTGCCTCGACAGTATTGATTGCGAATACGGCGTATTACAGGATGCCATCTATGCAGGTAAGGTACAGTACCAGTTTTACTATGATTCGGTGACGACCACGCTAACAGACAGTATGTTGTATTTTGTTGTCAATCATACCAAGGATTCTTTGTTCTTATGCTCTCAAAGCATGAAGAACCAAATAACCCTATATCATTATGATTTGGCCGGTAACCTGGTGAAAACAATCCCCCCTGCCGGGTATGACAGGGCTTTCCCGTATAATATTTACAAACAAAACAATTACAAATTCAATTCCCGCAATGAATTATACTATCAGAATACGATTGACGGAGGCACTACCAATTTCTTCTATGATGAACTGGGTAAGGTGGTCTTCTCTCAAAATAGTAAACAAAGCCCTGACAGTAATTTTAGTTATACGCTCTATGATAAACAACACCGTATCATAGAAACGGGAGAGGTCATGCTGCCCTGTGGTGGTGATTGCGATTATGTGAATAATCTTTATCGCAACCCCATGGATTCTATTATCAAATACATTCGTACCAAAGTCAGGCATGATGTAGTACGCACTTACTACGATGATATGACCAAAGACCTGAGTTTGGAAGCGGGATATAATTTAAGTACGCAGGAGAACCTCATTGGCCGGGTATCGGCTATTTTATACTATGACTCCAAAGGATATGATTATGATAGTGTGACAGTAGCACAGCCGAATTTCGGTACATACTACAGCTATGACATGATGGGTAATGTAAAAACAGTCACCTATGAATGTATGGCTATGGAACATTTACGCCAGTTGTATAAACGTGTGGACTATGATTATGACCAGGTGAGCGGTAAGATCAATATGCTGAGTTATAACAGGGGAAGGGCTGACCAGACCTACCATCGCTACAGTTATGACGCAGATAATCGCATCACTCAAACAGAGACCAGCCTAGATGGTATCATCTGGAACAGGGATGCAGCTTATACGTATTATAAACATGGGCCGTTGGCGAACGTAAAAATCGGTGATGACCAGTTACAAAGCATTGAATATGCATATACCATTGAAGGATGGCTAAAGGCCATTAATGGCGATGTGTTGCGCCCTGATAAAGATATGGGTGGCAACGGTGCATCAGGTGACCATAGTTATGCAAGGGATGTAATGGCTATGGCATTGCATTACTATAACCATGACTATACGCCGATTGATAATGCAGCAACCGTTACCTACTTATCAAACCCTGCAAAGAACTTATACAATGGTAATATCGTAGCGCAAACCTTATCTCAAAATACATTTGGGAGCTTACGTAGGAACTACCAGTATGACCAGGTGCAGCGCTTAACAGATGCCAGGTATGCCGCAGTAAATGAAAGCAACCTCACTATTGCTTCGCCTTCTAATATTTACCGCAATAGCTATGCATATGACCCGGATGGAAATATCAATAAACTGGTGCGTTATAACGGTGCAGGCGCTTTAATGGATAGCCTTTTATATAGTTACCAGCCATATACTGACATGCTGACTTATGTGAATGAAAAATGCGCTGCTACAACTGCAGCACCTCACGACATAAAACCTGCACCTTATGTCATTAGTGATAGCATCAATTACCATTATGATGAAATAGGTAATATGGTACGTGATATTTACGGTAATCAGCAGATAGACTGGAATTTATACGGCAAGGTGCGCAGCATTGTAGATACGGCTAACGAAGATGAGATAGACTACGAATATGATGGCATGGGTAACCGTGTATTGAAAGAAGTGATCACCAGCCCTGATACGTCTATTGAATTACACACAGGCGAGTATTATGTGCGGGATGCAACGGGTAACTTGCTATCTACTTATGAGTTCAAAAGCAATTACAGCCCTTACCTCATTATACAGGCTGCCAATGACGGGTTGCATACGAACTCGGCATTCATTCCGTTCTTATTAACGCATGTTGATGGCTATGGTGATTTTGCGGATGAATTTGCAGATCAGGCAATTGCCAATGAAGGTGCCTGGGTGACCACTTACACTAATAAAGACCTCGGTGTCTATATCAGCCACAGTAATGATATCTATAACCGCTTCATATTTACCGACCAGAGCTATATGGATGATTTGCAGGCTTATGATATTACGAATTCATCGTTCCCGGTTCCGCCTCCGAGTTATGCACATGTGTATGCCAAATCATTTGTGCTCAATGGCAGCACCAGTGCGAATATACTGAGTGCAGTGCTGGATCAGTCAGGTGAAGCAACAAGAATGCTTGGAATATATGACTATTATTTAGACCCTTCTATTACATCGATGGTTTGGGGTGGTTTGGGGCTAACCTACACTCCATTTGATACGGCCGCTAATGCTGCTGCCATGTATAGTTATATGATGGGTACTACCCCACCTGACAAAGCAGGTGTGCTGGCAGCTTTAATGAACGGTATTGACCAGGATATTATGGGCATGATGGGTGGCTCTGAATTATTCTATAACGGTATCGTAACTGATAATTATATTTTCAAATCCACCAACCTACGTAATACTTCTGCACCATTAAGTAGCTTTGAGTATGCAATGGCAGATGCCTTGTATCATCACGGGGAATTTTCTCAAATACAAAACTTTGCGCATTACTGGACTGGCGGGAATGCATGGCTGACTAGTAATACTACTCTACATGAAAGAGTAGTAGCTTTGTATGGGGGTGACAAAACAGGTACATTGAACGATTTTATTACAAATGCTACTACGTATGCTAGCTGCATAGACCATGCCATTGCTTATACCAATAAGCTGAAGGCGTTGAACTATGTGCGCTGGATAAAGAAAGACCCAGTATTAGGTCCACTAACTACCATTGACCGCTATACGGGCATAGCAGCCGATACCCTTAGCCTGACTGAGCAGCATTTATATGGCAGCAGCAGGCTGGGTATACAGTATAGGTTTGCAGATAGTGTGGTGAATACTTATAATATTGACACCAGTATTGCAGCAGTCAATAAACTGGATGTTAAACTTCCTTGGTATAGCTATATCTACGGAGACCTCATCGACAGTAATAGTACAGAACCCTGGGGACATACGGATAGTGCATCTTATAATGTGACGCGCAGGTTGGGATGGCGATGGTATGATATAACCGACCACTTGGGCAATGTGATGGCAGAAGTGATGGACAGGAAGAGCGGGCATAAGATTAACTCTGGTGACACCTTGTACGATTACTGGCAGCCTAACCTTGCTGACCTCGCAGATTTTTACCCATATGGAATGAAAATGCCTGATAGGTTGTTGGATGCAGATAGCACAAATAAGTATGGGTATAACGGACAAAGGCAGGAACAAGATTTGTACAAGTCTATTAATCCCAGATTAGGTAAATATGGAATACATTACACTGCACTGTTCTGGGAATATGATCCATTGCGGGCATGGAGAATGAATAGAGATTCAAAACCGACGATTGGAATTAGTGAGTACTCAGTGTTCGGTGGAAACCCTATTTGGAGAAATGATATATTAGGAGATGAATTCAAAAATGGAAATACTGCATTGAAAGAAGCTGCTAAAACAAGATTAGATAATGCTAGCGCACGTCTGAATGAGGCGAAAGGCAATACTGATATAAGTAAAAGAAGTTTGAGGAAACTTGAAAGACAGTTGAAAGATGCTACAAATGAATACAATTTGCAGGTCCAATATGAACAAATTTCAAACGATGTGATTAACGAGTTCAAAGGCAAAAATCCGTCAGAGTTTGAACGATGGAACCATTTGAAAGATGCGTATGGTAAAGAAGTAGATATCCCAGTAACTGTTCAAACGGACAAGATTGTCATGATTGGGGAGAATGGTTTACCTACTGGTCAAGTTACAACAGAAGGGACAATGTATAGAGGAGCCGAAGATGGGAGAGGGAATAGATATATTATGTCCGTACAATCTACATTAGTATATCCATCTCTTTCAACAGGTAAAACAATAGTTATTTCTGTTACATCAGATATGGTGCACGGTTTGGGTCACGCAGATGTTTTTTTGAAAAAAGGTAAAACAGGCGAAAATGAAACTGAAGATGCAGCAAATGAATATGAACGTAAAACTTATAATCATGGTAATGGTCCAACGAAGTAATTTCTACATAATTGCATTAAGCATTTTGTTTTCATTTCAGTTAAATACTGCTAATGGACAGGTAAAAATGGTTAAACCTAAATTTAGCTACACACAAATAGACAGTCTAATCAAAAATGTTATTGCAAAAACAGTAACAAAGAATAGACATCCATTAATTGTATCAAATGTATATTGGTATGTAGGTAGTTCTGTAGACGCACATGGGAAATCCTCTGCATATAAGAACCATTTTGAAATATATATCAACTTTATAGATGGTAACGATTTTTTTGTAAAGAAAATAGACAATTTTGGGATTCATCCAACAATTAAGATAGAAAATAAAGAGATCAAAAACTTTATTAATCAACACTATAAAGCTATGAAGGATGAAAAACTTGCTAATAAAGTTGATACAATTATTAAAGATGGGAAGCAGATTTTTATAACATCAGTAATCGATCACGAATTAGTCAGGCAGATTAAAATATATTCTGAAAATGATACATTACAATATGAATATCCTTCTAGTTTCTCATCAAACAAACAAAATATCCAAACACATAAATATTATTTCTTGCAAATACTGAATAATACTAAAGAGAAGTATAACAACTACTTAAAAAGGTAGTTAATATGGTGTACTTGATACAGAATTACTACCCCTATGGAATGAAAATGCCTGGTAGGTTGTTGGACGGAGATAGCACGAATCAATATGGATATAATGGCAAGAGGATTGAAACAGATATTTATAAATCTATTGATCCTAGTCTAGCGAAATATGGAGTAGTACACGATTATGGAGAAAGATTGTATAACTCAAGACTAGGTCAATTCCCAACACCTGATCCTTTATTTAAAAAGTACCCCGGAGTATCGCCATATACTTATGCAGGTGATAACCCTATATGGAATATAGATAGAAAAGGACTTACAAAAACTACCTATACAGTAATTGTTTTTGAACAGACAGGCCAAACACTTATTAATAGAACAACTACTGCTGGCTTAAAACCTATAAGCTATACCTCAATGGATGCTGGTATACGGACATATGACTGGCATGATTATTCAGTTTATAACATTACTACTATTGGTAAGGACGGCAAAGTGACCACATCATCAACAACAAAAATGGATGGTTTTCGCACGAATACTTTTAGCAAATCAGAAGGATATGCCGAAGCAAAACTGTCAGCAGGTAAATTTTTCAGTGGTCTAGGTGAAATTTTCAAGCCTACAAAAGAGACATCAGTACGCGATGGTTGGGTACTAACTACTAGTAGTAAATTATTTCCAGGTAACGATCATAACCTGAATGCAGTAGGACGCGGACAATTTGTTGATGCTGATGCTATAAGTTCTGCTTTTGGTGTTGCAAGTGCAGCTAATACTGAGCAAGGAGCAGAGACGTTAAAAGACCTGCTAATATACGCCAAAGACGCCATTAATGGTGCGGGTAGTGCGCAAGGACTTGCCCCTATCAAATTAAGTAATGGGAACGATACTTTTAACTGCGATGTTGAAGGCGGTTGCGGACAATTGCATGTTAAAGACAACAAAGGAAATACGCAAGTAGCAATACCAGTTCCAAATGGAAAAACCAAAGAAGATTATCATAATCATTAATACAATGTAAGAAGATGGAAATTCAACAAAAGAAAAAACAATTATGGACTACGACGGCATTAATATGTGCAATTCTTTGTCTATGTTGCAAGAGTAAAAAAAATGCTGAAAACTTAGTTCACGAGACTCTTTATGAAGATCATAGTAGTTTAGTCCGTAAAGTGGTTTATGATACTGGAGATACGAAGCAAGTTCTCAAATATTACACAAGAGATACCTTTGCCAATGGTGCAGAAATTCACTATGCTGTGACAGGAAAAATCAAAAAGTGGTTATGGTTTATAAAAGGCACTAAATATGCAATATTTGGAGTCTACTATGATAACAATGGAAATTATGCCAGAAAAATGGGGCAACCTATTTTCAATGCTGTTAGCATAGATGATAGCACCTTAGCTATTCAGTTAGCCAATCCACCCAATTTGAATTGCCTCTTTTCATACAAAGAGTCTATTGAGGAAAAAATGTTACGCTTATTAATAAAAGAGCCAGGTAAAACTGATAGTACAAGCTGGGTAACGATACCAAAGCCAAATTTTGAAAAAGGACATAAGTATTACACTTGTTTTTATGTTTTAAATGAGAACAAAGAACCTATTGATAGTACTTGCCAAGAATTGCTACCATAAATTAGATAACTTTTTAACAACCTTCCTATGAACAGTTTTCAAAAAATAATTATTTATTTCGTTTCCTTCAGTATTGTTGTTGTTTGTATTGTTCAATACCTACAGCTACAAAAAATAAAGAAAGAAGCTACATCTTTCAAAAATTCTTACCATACTGTCCCATTTGATTCTTTGAAAAAAAATATTGCAACAATTGGAGATATACCGAGTTATGAAAAACTCAAACTAGAATACATGGATATAGATGCTATTGAAAACCTTTTGCCATGGGCATTAATTATGGCAAACAAGTATGGTTATAAACCAGCTTATTTCGACGTTTATACTTCTATTCAAGGTATAGATATGTACTATGGGAATACAAAATCTGAATCTTCTTTGGAGGCAGTTGATTCAAATAGTAAGAAAATAGCTCTAGAATACCTGATAAAGGCGTCAAAAATTGAAGACTCGCAAGCTATTAAAATCCTCAATGAACATTATCCTTCTGCTAGATAGTTAATATTTAAGATACTACTATATCAATGAGCAAAATATTCTAGTGCTATTACTTTTAATAACATACACTAGTAATGCGGTAATGTATCAGATGTGTATGTATAGAAGATGCTAATGTACAAAAGTGCAACAAACAACAGATAAAAAAAATATAAAATAGTAAATCGTGTAAATGTAGGGGTAAGCCATAGCTTACCCCTTATTCTTTATGTCTTAAAACCAATCTCTGTGCAAGAAAGCATACACTCATGTATCAAATGTGTTCGTGAGCATATTCATTGTAAACATTGTAATAACCATGCAATAAAACATGGCTGCCTGCCATAGGCAAACAACGTTACTATTGTAAACGATGTCATAGAACCTTTGTATTAACATATACTTACCGTGCATATGGTGTTAGAGTCAGTGCTCGTATATGCAAGTTTCTCAAAGAAGGTCTGGGTATACGCAGTATTTCACGTTTATTAGAAATATCAGCGGGCACAGTTATCAAGCGAATCATAAAAATAGCAGGCTGTATCAGAAAACCATTAGTAAAAATAGGTAAAGAATATGAAGTAGACGAGATGTGTACATTTGTTCGTTCAAAACATAATAGAGTATGGATAATATATGCCTTGCAAAAAGACAACCGAAAAGTGGTTGATTTCTACATTGGCAACCGCAACATAAAAATATTGGAAAAACTAACAAGTAGCCTGCTTCTATCCTCCTGTACTCGCATTTATACTGACAAACTAAACCTGTATCGTAGCATTATCCCTAATCACCTTCATAGTACTACAACGCGTAGTACAAATCACATAGAACGACACCACCTCACTATTCGCACCCATATAAAAAGATTAAACAGGCGAACAATATGTTTCAGTAAAAGCATAAAGTTATTGTTAGCTTGTCTCAAAATATATTTTTGGTCTGGAGACATGAATTTAGATACAACAAAAAAAGCAGCCGTAAGCTGCTTTTAATAAAGAGGATTAAATATAACACTATTGCGTTAAGATAACCTTGGTTGTATTTGCCAACTCATTATTTACATATACCTTAACCATATTCAATCCTACACCCCATGCTTCAGGTTTAATTGTTGTATTATTAACCCCTGCCTTCAAGCTAAAAGACTCCTTATATATACACTGCCCCATAATATTGTATGCAGCAATCACAGCATCTGCATTTTTGTTTGCATTAATGGAACAGGTAACTGTTGCATTAACTTCAGTTATGATGCTTGGATAAACAGCAACGGCAATACCAGCTACAGAACCTGCACTATATGTTGGCACATTGGTGGTCTTATAATAGTTGGGGTTGGAAGAGGTGTCACAGTCATCAACATTTATTGATGGCATTTGGTAAGTGTAATGCAAATCGGTTATGCTGTCCTGATATGCCGACGTGTATTGAAAAGAAAGAGCATTGGGTATGAATGAAAATGTATCTGGCATAAAATATTGGGCGCCGCAGGTGTAAAAGGTGTTGTCGGTTTTGAGTAACCTCGGAGTAGGATTGGGTGCTGGTGTCCATGTTATCATGTATTGCCACCCGTAATTATCCTCTACATGCTGACAATAATTATAGACATCCTTGTAAATATTGTATTGGGTGATGTAAAGAGGAGTTAAGGTAGCTGCATCCACATTAAGCAATGCAGGGTTAGTATGTACCGGAGAATCACAAATAGCCACCTGGGCACCAATAGCATAGCTGGTATCACCCAATAGATAGATGGATTTCCCCTTATCACCACACCCTCTGTAGTAATACCTGCCAGCCAAAGGGTTTATACTCATATTTAAAGTTATAAACCCTATACCTTCAGAACTTGTATTAATAGGCAAAATGAAATTCTCCTCTTCGTAAGTGCAAGCTAATATCCCGCGATTGTAATCCCATACTATAGCAGGGTCTTGAGGCCTGCTATCAGCAGTTTGCACCCGTTTATAATTAGTAACTATTCCTGCATTTTTATCAATTGTAATGAAGAAAAGGAACTTATGAAGTGTATCACTATTATGTGCTGCACTATCTATTTCCCAACGTGTTCCGGCAATTACGAAATTCGTATTGGTGCTATCGATGGAAATAATTGATTTAGGTACATCATACACCCGTTTAGAAGGATTAGTATTTCTATTGTTATCGGTATACCTGTGATGCCATATTAATTGACCATTTACATCTAGTTTGGTAACAGAAAAGGCAATGTCATTATTTACATAGCTTGAATTAAAAGTAGGAGCAGCATTGACAAAATAATACTCTTCCTGCCCTGTAGAATCGTGAGATACTAATATATCAACGCCGGTTTGCTTAAAGCTTATCGGGTAATTTATTGCTAGCGGCGGGATATGCCCTATAGGTATTATTTTGCTCCATATATTATTGAGCATATTGTCAAATTTAATGACATGCAGGTATTCACTGTCATAGGCGGCGAATAGCAACCCGTCAGAAGTCTTCTTTATTTTATGTACAAAATACTCGCTGTCAATTAAGATGCTTTGTAAAAAAGAACCTGCCCCGTCAGTCTGTGTAATTAATAATTTTGTGCTGTTGGGTGTTACAAGAGAGGTAGCCCGGCTGCTGAAGAAAATAAAACCATCGTCAATTTTTTCTTCAACAGAAATACCATACTGGAAATAATTGTTGAGATAATAGGTCTTGTTAATAGTCTGAGCCTTGATAATCTGGATGAACGCACATATGAATGCTGTCATCAAAAAGATACTTTTTTTCATGTCTGTCATATTTAAAGGTGAGAAGAAACGGAGGCATAAGTTGTGGGAATAAATGGTGATGATTGTGATAATAAATCTAATAAAAACACCTTGCAAATCAAAGGAAAACAGTAAGTATTGTTGGAATGCTAAACAAAGAATAATAAAACAATAATGCTATTGTTTTCCCCGCCTCGGGATGAGAATTAGTTCATGTCCGTATCTCCGAGACTTGGTGTAAAAGCCTCTCTTTGAAAAGTATAATACCGTCCTTTGAACTTTACATATTCACAACAAATATGTATTTCTCCATTCGATTCTCGCCGTTCACTGATTCGGGGGAAATATTTGGATGAAGGATACTCGGATGACTTGTATCCCATCCGATTCAATACTTCACTGACATAGCTTTTGTTGTTTTGTTGTTTAATAAGCATAGCAATATCTGATAAGGGGATAGTAATGATAGCTTCACCACTTGATTCAAATAATTCTGTGATGGCAATTTCAATTTGCTTCTCTACTGTAATTTTACTATGTGCAACAACTGATTGCAGTGCTTCAGTTACCAATAAGCGGCTTTCAAACCAATGGCGTTCTTTCTCAGGAGCTTTAATTTGCCTACTACCCAAATAACTCAGAAAATTCGGAATCTCATCCACCATTTTACGAAGTAGCTTCACGTCGAGTTTGTCTTCAGGTAATTTAGGTACACGGATTACCCAAAAGCGTATCTCATGCTTATCAATACGGATAAAATCATCTTCTTTATTTGAATTCAATATGAACTTGACGAAAGTTGGTATGCTCTTATGGTCCTTACCTTTACTATTCCAAATTGCGGATTTTGCGGTTGACAAGGATTTTAAGCGTTCTACTACTACATCCCTGTCAACTTTAGTTTCATCTACCATGACAATGAGCTTGCTAATCCAGTGAGCATTAAATTCACTTTTCAAGTCGGCATTACCAACGATAGCCATGTTTTCCTTGTACAATTCCTTCAACCAATCCCCAAATGTTGTTTTACCGGTTTGACGTTCTTTACTGATTAAACAAAGTATGGGCAATACCTGTTGTGGTTTCTGATATAGTAGTTGTAAATAGTCTAACCCCAATTCCCAGCGCTCAATTTGGCTATCAGGTTCACCTTCCTTTAATAAGATAGGTTCTGTTCCAAAAATGTGTTTGATAAATCCTAAAGTATGAGGACATGAAAGGTCTTCACTAGTATGCCAGTCAAATGGGTGGTACAGATTATAACAATTATGGATGACTTGCTGATAGTCGGTATGGCTAGGCACATTGCAAAACGAGGTGTATTTGAGAATATGTTCAAAAATCTCTTTGCCATTATCTTCCAGTATCGTTTTACGTTCTCTGCGTTCAAAAGTCCTGACTAATGTATTCCACTGGTCAGGTATCTCCACATATTGATAATAGGTATCCCCTACCCTAAAATAATTGGCTGCGCTTTTAGGTGTTACAATAGTGCATTTATTTAAACTGCTGTCATACCTGTAAGTAGTTCCAAAAAACCTAAATGCTATGTTCTTGAGTTCTTCACGTTGCTCCAGATGAAAATTATAGAACTCATCTACACTATCCAGCATAAAATACTGGTATACCTGTCGTGTCGAACGTGTAATTTCTATGCGTGTCAAGTAATGTCCGCTAAATACACCTGCCTTTTGTACCCTGAAGTCATTAAATTCTTTTGCTGCCTCATGTTGCTCTGTGGTGTTAAGTGAACAGAGCAGATCATCAATTCCTTTCGGGTTATTGGCTAACTCCGACGTATTAATATGAGCAAAGTATAAGCGAATGCCTTCCTTGCTTAATAGATCATGGAAGGATTCCACGCTTTTATAAAATGTATAGGGCCTTGTAGCCAGATCAAGCTGGTCAGTGATTTCTTTGGATGTAATGTTTCGGCAATCTCCATCATGTAACCATACCAAACGCTGCACCTGGCATTTTTTAATTAATGCGATAATGTCATCATGCATTAACCTATCTTTATCACGAAGGCAGGTGATGGATGGCAGCCCTACACAAAATATACCATGCATCGTTGCCTTAAATGCCTTAAAATGTCCCTCTGTCAGGTAAAGTGTATCTATCGGGCTTCCTGTTTCGTAGTATTTAAGCAACAGTGGTGGAAAGAAGGGCAATGTCTTCTGTCCTTTAGGTATATCATATTTCTGAACAGAGTTATCTTTTCTTTTTCTGGGGTTCAGCAAGCGTGTTTGCCGGTACTCCCTAGTCTTTTGCTTTCCTTCAGCAGTCCTAAACCACTGCACTTCTCCCCTAATGGAATACAGCAAGATACCAATGCCTAATTCATTGGGTTCAAAAATTTTATACCTTTTTTGAATGTTCGGTATTTTATGAAAATCTGTATTGGCAAAGTTATCCGTATACAGATCAATGTCAAGCATGTCAGCACTGACACCAAGGATATCCATTCGCTCTTCGAAGAAACGTTGGGTGACTATCAGTAAATTATCTGCCATTAAAGCTGGTCGCATTTAGCATGTAACAGGAACAGGGATTCTATCTAAAGTGTTCACCCAAGTATCATGATAAGGTCGTTGAGAATAGTGTAGTTGATATTAAGTTTATCAAGAACGCCGGAAATGGGTGGCAACAAAGTTGTCTCCAAATGACTGACATAAGCGTTTAAATTAACCAGTTCTATACCAAATGTTATCAGCCGTACTTTACAGGCATAACATTGGCAAGATTGATATTGTTTATGTAAATCAGTGTACAAATCCTGGTACTTGGGTTGAAGCGCGGAAAGGGAACGGTATAGTTCCAGCGCCTTTGCCTTGTCGGAATGCATTATTTTTTGTTTGTAGGGTATTCAAATTCGGTAGTGTCTTTATCAAGGATGCTGCATATAGTTTCAATAGTCTCCCGGCGGATATAGCTTTCATCTCCTTTTTTCATATACATTATACGTCTTACCGTATGCCTGCTTTGCCCGCTTTCTTTTACAATCTTATTAATAATTAATCTTTTATTCTCTGCATTGTAAGTCGTAAGCCATTCTTTTAACTTGAATCGATAGTTGTTCGTAAACTCCATAGGTTATATATGCCTTTTTATGCCAAAAAATCTGTCTATTTGTCTAAAATATTGTCCATTTTTACAAAATATTGTACATTTGCCGAGCTCCCCTTAACACAAAAGTAATAAAAAGGCATAATAAAGCATTCAACTAAAACATGATTATAGATCGCCTTAATATTTATGAAGATTTTTGATTTGAAAAAGTTCAGGGGAAGCACTGGACTTAACCAGGAAGAATTTGCAAAGCGAATCAAGCGTTCTCAAACTACAGTTAGCCGGATAGAAAAAGGAGAAAAGGCGTTAAGTGATAAATTCTTAGATGCAATCAGTAAAGGATTTTCTATTGACCTAGAAGTATATAAAAGTTATAACCAAAAATTTGTCCATACCCCTACTCTGTCTCAAGAGTCGTTGCATGATTCATCTGATGTTAACATTCACAACAATAAGTTGTCAGAAAAACATGACATTATCGATCTGGAACACCGCTATTATCAACTCCTGGAAGAAAAAGCCAGAGTTGAAACTGAACATTATGCTTTAATTGAAAAACTTCAGCAATTGGAACCAGCAATAATGGTTGAAAATAATGAGCTGCTCAAAAAACTTACTGCCCAAAATGATTTAATACTCAACTTGCTCGCTGGAACTGAAAAGAAGTAGTTAGCCAGAAACCCTTCAAAAAAATATATCCGCAGATAATCGCATTGATACCTAGCATTGAATGTTATTAGTAAAAGCAGTTACCACCTTTTTACATGTGGCTGCAATATGTCTATGACATAATCCCTGTTTTTTGATTTGGTTTAATGGATATCCTGTTAAACTTCTGCTAAATTGTCAAACCTGTTATTGTTTTAACATTGTATTATGACAGAATGCAAACTCATACATTGCAAAAAGGAGTTTTTTGGACAAAATGACACATTAGTTTTTCCTAAAGTGTAATGGAATGGTTGTTGCGTTATTACATGTAAAATCCAAAACACTAACTTAAAACGTAAGAAGACTTATAGCATATGGGGAAGCGCTACTTCGGAGGCCAGTTACCTCAAAAATTGAAAATCAAACGCAAATCGGGTACGAAGATAATTAAACAATCTGCAAAACCTAATCTTTTCAATTTCCCTCGGATAGATAAGCCCTGATACGATAGAATTACCAGTGGGCAATTAAAATCATTTAAATGGCATTTTTTACATAAGGTGTCAAATGAAAGTTCCATGATTAAACAACTATTTATTACTTACTAACACGACACAATTTATGACTACAGCAGAAAAAATAATTAAGCCGACAAAAGCAAAGGTCTTCAGAACAATATTTCTTTACACAGGACAAGGTGAATCTACCCTAATGGTCATTCCTACAGGTGACGGGAAAGATGACTATATATACGTTTTACTGGATTCTGACCTTGATAAGGAACCGAATGAAATTGACTTAGTTGCCATGTTCAAAGACCTGTTTAAAAACTCCGGCGAACTATCAACTTTTATTAATACACACCCACATAAAGACCATATGGGTGGTATAAAGACTATTTACGACGATATCGGTTTCAAAGAATTATGGCACTCTAATCACACGCCTGGGGGAGAGCATGACAGTGCGTACAAAGACTTTAAATACGTACTTAAAAAGGTTGGCAAGGAAAATGAGTATCACTTGTTAGCTACTAAAAAGAAGAATACCATTGATAAGACTGATGGTACAGCTATTACAAAGAAACTTGGTTTAATAGAATACCAGGTTTTATCGCCTGCAGAATATCTCTGTGACGAAATTGATGAAGCTGATGCAAATGAACGTAACAACCGTATTCATGAACAATGTGGTGTTATGAAATTCACCTATGGCTCAACAGCCAAAAGTATTATAATCACAGGGGATTCTGATAAATGTGCCTGGAAGGACCATATCACTGAGACTCATAAGGCAGATTTACCGGCTGATGTGTTAAGCGCAAGCCATCACGGTTCAAGATCATTCTTTAAGACGAGTGAAGATGATAATGATGTGTATGAAGACCATATCGAAGAAATTTCTCCTGATTATGTAATTATAAGTGCACCTAAACAAAAGGATAGCCCACATGACCATCCTCATGATGATGCAATGAAGTTGTATAAAAAACATGTCAAAGACGAGGAAAACGTTTTGCATCTTGGTTCTAAACCATACTCAGTAATCGTTGATATTGACGATAAGGGAAATATTGATGTTACTACAGATGCAGAACTGATAGAGGCATACGGTAATAAGGATGACGATAAAGGTGATAGTGGCAAAAGCGACAATAATAACCGTGCAGATATAGTTAACAGAACCACACGTATAGATAAACAACCTATGGGATATGATGGTACACTGGTTTAAAAAACACCCGAAATTTCTTGAGACTGAGAGTAAGGCACTATCAAACAATGGGAACTACAAGGAGTTATTGCAGAAACGCGATAACTTCTTTGTTTCTCATGGGTATATTTTAGTCAGGTATAATGGCTTGCATAAACATCCGGTGCTGATTTTTTATCTTAATTCAACACCCTATTCAATACCCGAAGTTTACCCTCTGTCAAGGGAATTAACTGAAGCTGAAGTTGTTGCCATTGCTCTTGAAGGGCAAGGCAAAATTCCACAAGATGCCATCAAGCAGTATTATGAGTACCGGCACCAAAACGGCTCAGGTCTTTTGTGCATTCTGGAACATGATAATTTGGATTCAGGTTCTGAGTTTTATAACATCGACACTATTATCAATAGAGTAAGGGATTGGTATAAGGGGCATATTACAAGAGAATTCCCTCCAGATAGCGAAGAAGTCGATCTTGCAGCGCACTTTAATAACCTTAATACGCAGTTGCGTTTTATTTATCCAGCGGACTTCTTGAGTCAGGAAGTTATAGAAGGTGATTTTCTGGGAGTATCCGTGCATACTGATAGAGGCAATGAAGAACAACCCAGAGGAACATACTGGGGGGCTCGACTAACTGGTTGTAATGAAAATAATATTTTTATAGACCGTGATGCAGATATTCACAAATATCTTGCTAGCGCAGGTTTTGAAAAGGCTACAGATTTTCAAACCAAGAAACAGTTATTAGACACACACATCAAGAATGGTGATTTTCTTTCGGGTTACTGGTTTGAGGTTAACGCTGAACCAAAGCCCTTTAAAACTTTTGAACAACTTGTCACGATTATCGGTAATGGATCAAAAGAAGATGGACTTAAGAGATTAGCGAAGCATTGTGCAAATACTCTAAAAACTGTCCCAAAAACATTGGTATTTGCTATTCGTTATAAAAACAGGAAAAACAATTCTGAGTTTCAAGTTTTCACTGTACACAAAATTGCTCAATCTACACCAGTCACACTTTTTGAAGGCGATGAAGAGATAATCAAGACCGCAGTGGTCAATTATGAAGAAGTGAAAGCTGTAAAGTGCGAGAAATTTACAGCAGACAGCTACTTTCAACGAAATGGTAAAAAGGTAGACCAAACACTGTTGTCCGAACAAGTTATAAATATTATCGGTGTAGGTGCAATCGGTTCAGAGGTTGCAGATATTATCAATAAGGCAGGTGTTGGCTATATCAACCTTATCGATAATCAGTTTCAGGCTGCACATAATGCCGTTAGGCATTTGGCAGGCATAAACTCAATGGGGATACCTAAAGTACATGCTGTTAAAACTATTTTGGAGAGCCATAATGTTTTTAATAGCGTAAGAACGTTCATTGATAATATTAAGACTTTAGAGGTGGGGCTTGCACTGCCCGATCATTCCATATCTATTAGCAGTATAGCCGATGATAACACTGAGGGATTTCTTAATGAACAAGCAGTTATTTATGGTAGGACCGTTTACTACATCCGTGCCATAAGAGGAGGAAAGGCAGCCAGAATCTTCCGTGTCAAACCAGGTAAAGATGCCTGTTTTTATTGCCTTCAATTACATAGGGAAGATGATCAATATTTTGTGGACATTCCAGCCAGCCAAGATTATCCAACATTGCGGAATGAATGCAATAATCCAATAAGGCCAGCCAGTGCTGCAGATTTGAAATTGATTGCAGCCCTTAGTTCAGGATTGGTTTTAAACCAGTTACAAGAGGATTCAGATATCAATCATTGGATTTGGTCAACAGAGATAATAACCGGCACGCCAATTGACACTGCTTACAAAATGTATCCTCAAACTATACCCGTACATGCAGCATGTCCATATTGTAATGACCATAAACCTATGGCAGTTACTATTGATGAAAAGGTGCTGAATGATATGAAACAACAGGTAGCCAATAAAAAAGGTACTGAGACCGGGGGCGTATTAGTTGGTTATATTGACAACCAAGTCTGCCATATTACACATGCGTCAGGTGCTGGCCCTAAAGCTGTCGAGAAAAGAAACGGGTTTGAAAAAGATATAGAATATTGCCAGGCATTTATTGATGAGCTGTATGCAAAGCATGATAATAAAGCTGTCTATGTTGGTGAGTGGCATTCACATCCCAATCAGGATAATCGCCCAAGCGGTATTGATTTAAACAGCTTAAACAACATCGCCATGCAGAAGAATTATTTGCTTGAAAAACCGGTCATGATTATTTTTTCATCTGAAGGAGAGCCATCTTGTACCGTTCATCCTGCTGGCAAATTATTTTATAATGTACCATTAACAATAAATTCCAATGTTGAATAAATACTATTTACGGGCGCGTTTAGCGCCTACCGCACTTACAGCTATCCCATTAGTTTTTTTATTGGATACACTGGTAATGCCATCTATGCAAGCCACGCTGTTAGCGAAAAGCCCTTATTTACCGATGCTGGTAAAATATGGCTTAATAACCGGCCTGGCTTTTATTTTGGTACAGCTGAACAGGCTGGTTTCAAAGGAAGTATTCCAAAGACTGATATTTAAAGATGAAACTCATTTCCCATCAACTATATTAATGATGTGGAAAGATAGTTCTATAGATACGCACGTAAAAAAGATACTGCATAACAAGGTACAGGCTGAGTTTAATATTGAATTGTTAGATGCCGCACACGAAGCAGCCAATGATAAAACTGCCCGGAGCAGAATAAAAAGTGCTGTGGCTGCTCTGCGTAACAAGTTTCGTGATAACAAACTTTTATTGCAACATAATATCGAATATGGTTTTTTTAGAAACCTTATGGGTGGTGCTGTTATTGCTGTTGGTATTTCTATTGTGCTATTGATTGCCAGTTACCAAAAAGGAGATCAAGGCATTGTTAAAATGGCATGGACGTTTATTGGGATTTACTTGTTTGTAATTACTGTGTGTATTTATTTCATAAAACGTTATGCACGCTATTACGCAAAATTTTTGATCGAAGAATATATATCAAGTAAATAATAATCATTTCGGGATGAATATCGAAGACATCATAGTATATACATGCCCAAAGTATAAAAGGGAAATGGACGCATTTTATGCTGCCTATGAGCTAGAAGTATATCTTGAGAGCCCTGTAGCAAAAATTAAACATAAGCCGCAAAAAGACAGGCAGTGTAGGTTCTGTGGGAAAAAATATCCAGAAACCCGTTTTGCTAGGGAAGCACATCTCATCCCGGAATTTATGGGCAATAAATACCTGACAAGCGACTCCGAATGTGATGCCTGTAATCAAAAATTCAGCAGGTATGAAAATGATTTTAAATACTACTTAGGTATAATTCCTTCTTTGACAAAGACGCCTGCAAAAGGTAATAAAGTACCAAAATTCAAGGCTCCAAGAAATGAATTGGTAGCCGGGATCACTGATAAGGTTGAAGGAGGGTTTGTTGAGATTCTTAAAGGGGAGCATGGCGATGCAATAAAGGTCGATTACGATAATGGAGTAACACGTATCGAGTTCAGGAAACATTCTTATATACCCTTTAATGTTTATAAAGCATTTTTAAAAATGGGGCTTGCAGCTTTGCCTAAAGATGAAATAATGCACTATTCTAATGCATTAAGTGTACTGGCTTATGATGAAAAGATGCCTAATGCAATAGCAAGTGTTCATGTAACTAATTTTCCGTTTTCAAAAAGGGCTCAAGAGCCTTTTCTTTATGTATTTAAAAAACGTAAACATACAGATGCTATACCAGCTCATGTTGTCATACTACATTATCAGAATTTAATTTTCCAGTTTTTTATACCATTTTACAAGTTTGACGGACATGTCTACAAGGACATGCTTCGGATGCCGGTCTGCCCCCCGATGTTTTCTGAAAAAGTGGGGGACGAGTTTGATCCTTCATTTGGTATTGAAGATTTTACAGGATTGGAATTAAAGAGAAATGAGAGGCAATATATCACCTATAATTTTGACTTTCCGAAAGGGAACCTCATGAAATATGACCCGGTTACCGGAGAATCCTGGCCTGTTGATACGGTGCCGAAGGATGATTTATTAGGTATGATATTGTTGCCTGACGGTACAACTATTTCATTAAAAGAAAATAAAAAAGACCATAACACTGATCAACATGAATGAAGCAGAATTGCAATCCAGGATTGCTGAGTTTACAAAAAAATTTTTACCAACATTTGCAGAAGCTACAATTACGCAACAGCACAGCTTTTCTTTAAAGCTGGGACATCATAATATTATTGTTGACGGCGCTGAACCTGGAAAATATGCCAAACGAGCTATTTATGATATATTGATTGAGGTTAATGGTAAACCTCTTATACTGCTTGAATTAAAAAGGCTTGGTTTGCCAATCACTACTGAGGATCGCAAACAAGGTCTGTCTTATGCCAGATTAACTCATGAAATAACCCCGATAACCGTATTGACTAATGGCAATGAAACCATTGTTTTAAATACGTTTACTAACGAAGAGATTACGGGAAGCGCCATAACAGAAGATATAGTTCAAAATGTGCTATCAAAAGGCATCAACCTGGCAGCCAATGATTATAAAAATGCGATTGAACTATTATTTGAGAAAGACCGCAATATTGTCTTTAGTGTTATCAATAACATTACAGCGCAGACGTTTGGTCGGATGACAGGTGAGCTAAACGAGTATAATAAACCTATATGCAGGGATTTTATAGTAAAAAGGGATGTACATGACAAATTCATAGAAGAGTTGGATACTTCTAAATTCTGTTCACTCGTTGGCGACCCTTTAGCAGGTAAGACTAATTTCCTGTTTCAACTTTTTGAAGATATGAGGGTACAACATCATGGTGTACTTTATATTGATTGCCAGGACACGCAATATTCCATCTTCCAGATGATTGCCAATAGCCTGACAAGAGAATTGAGATACTTGGTTACACCTGACAAGGTAAGGGAATGGCTCTTATTATCTTTTGATGATGCTACGGACAAGAAATTTATTGTGATTTGTGACCACTTGCGTTACAATTCTAATGTGAAACTGTTTGAAGAAATCACTGAATTAACGCACCTGCTTTTAAACACCAATAATTGCATCGTTGTATCAACAGATACCGCGAATTATGCACTCATAGCCAAAAACCCTGACAGGCATGTAGAAACGGTTATAGGCAAACTATTTAAGAAAATGGTACTTAAAACATTTTCCATTGATGAATATAAGAATGCTCACCAAACCCTGATAGAAAAATTCAAAATTCTCATTGTGCACGGTGGGCAATATGCCAAGGAGTACCGAAACCCAAGGATATGGCGCCTGCTGATTGAAGCATATGGAGATGAAGAAAAAGAAGGTGCTTTAAGGGCGATAGATTCTGTCCCTTCATTTGATATGCTGGAAGTTTTGGCAGGGAGCATCCAAATACATGAAAATGTAATTGCTGATTTCAAAGCTTTGGCAAAGGCATATATTGAAAATATCCAGTCTATACGAAAAAAGCCCGAGTTATCGTTGATGTCGTTGAATATGGCAGTTGTGCAAGAAGCGTACCTGAAAAAATATATCAACACGGATGCTGAAAACAGACTTCTTAATAGTGGTTTCCTTGAACGTAGGGTCACTGAACATTACGATATTATTTACTTGCCCAAACTTCCGGAAATACTATCTGTGTTCGCTATTGAGTATTTAAAAGATAAATATGCTCCGCTTTTCGCAAGTAAGTTTGATATCACCTATCATGAGTTTATGCAAACTTGTGAGTATTTGCCATACGGAGAAATTATTGCCGGTATTGTAATACTACGACTGGGAAAGCAGCCAAAAATTTTTTCTGACATCATGAATAAACTGATGCAAGATAAACCGGTGTTAGAAGTATCAAGCGGTGAACGATTATTACAGCTATACATGCCTGACTATGGTAATATTCGTCTTAAAATCAAATCCGATGAGGAATCACGTTTTTTAGGTAACTCATTTCCATTCCTTGTACTATCACACATTGTAAGAGAACGTATCGGCGATGACAGTGAGAACCCGGACTTAATTAGGTTCAAAATAATGGTGGAAATTGCCAACACTGATTTTATCATGCGCCGTGCTGATGAAATATTGATGACTGAAGGTTTGCCGCAATATGATTTTGAAGGAGTAGGATCATTTACATCGTCTGAAGTGGGAATAATAGAGCCAATTGTTCAGTCATTAAAGTATAATATGCTTACAACGCCTAAATATTTCGGTGAGTTATTTGAGTTTGCGAAGGCGAATAAGTTATATCATTTACTGCATAGGCTTTACCTAGCAGGGAGAGGTGCGGCAGAAATAGGCAATACAGAAACCATACAATTGGCTGATGAAGCAGAAAATGCTTTCACGGAAATGTTGCCGGTAATGTTTGCTACTGCTATGGCCGATGACAAGAATGATATTGTTGCAATTGAAGAAATTGCAAACGGACTGAGACATTAATTTACTAAGGGTATAATAATAATTTTACATGAAAAAAGGTATGAGTAAAAAACGGGTTGCATTGTAAAATGCTGCCTGTTACATTTGCTACATGAATCATAATTATGCCATGCGTACAGGGTTGCTGCTCTTATCTCTTTTCATTTATTTGAATCTTTCAGCACAGAATTACACTACCCAACATAAAATAGAAACAGTTATTGCTCAACGTAGCATTTATCTAAATGGCGGTGCAAGGGCTTCAATGGGTGGAAAATCCAGGGTAACGATTCCTATTCAATTACCCAGAAATACTGTAAGATGGTATTATAGTTTTTCAACAAGCCCGGGTGAAAGCGGAACAGACAATTTGAACCTTTTGGTTCAATTATCATCTATCGTCGTTGCACCTGCCGGAATAACAAGGAATGCTTTGTCTAATATCCAAATACCTTCCGGTTCGGCAAGTATTGATGTGTATTTAATGGACCAGGTTAATGCAGATGCCTTTTTACGAAAAGTGGATAATGATGGAGGTACGTTTTATTATAATAGGGACGGTTCAGTATTTAATACCCGTCAAGCAGTAGTTTCGGTAAATTCAAACATCGGGAATCAATTGTATTTAGGATTAAAAAATCCCAGTATGATGGACGGTATCAATATTACTATTGAGGTTGTTGCCGAAGCAGCAGAAGAAGTATATCAAGACGAATGGGTGAGTGAAACTACAGATAAGGTTTTCGAAGACTGTGTGAATAATTTTAGTATCCATGATGCTGCACATGAACAAGTATGTAATTGTTTTAAAGACAAAATTGTCGCTAGTTATACTCCTTCATCTTTTAGCAATCTATCAAATAGTGATTTAAGCAAGCTTTATAACGACCTTGTTAAGAGTTGTGCAGAACAAAGTGGTAATTCCGGAATCTTACAGAAAGACAAGCGTATCAAAGAGCTTGTTGAGTTCATTAAAGGACAAACTATCACAAAAGATTATTCTGGACAAGAGAAGTCACTTGTAGAATTAATTACGCTTGGTGTGGATGATTATCAAATATACAATTCCCTGGCCTATTGTCAACTTTGTTTAAAAAAATATGACGAGGCTAAAAAGAACCTGACTATTGGGCTTGGGAAAAATCCCACGGACCTTTTCCTTCTTGGTAACCTCGGCGACTATTATCTGTTAACCAACCAATATGATCAGGCAATTGAAATATTCCGTCTACATAAAAATGAACGATTGGAAGATAAACGTCATTTTAAAGATGCAGTGGCGGATGATTTGAAAGAATTCGAAAGGTTGGGTATAACTAACGATAGTTTTAATAAAGTAAGAAAGGAACTGCGGATTGAGTAAATACAAATTAAAGTCCTTATTAACAAGTATGTCGCCTATTTACAGTGTAAGAGTATATTCATTTGTTATTCTGATGATAGCATTCAAGCGTGTTTTCTTTCTCTATTAAACAATAACTGCCAGTTTTGAAATTTGAGTTAATAGTTTAGTTATTAGAAGATAAAACTATTTCCATTAACGGGTTTTAAAACTGCAACATATTATGCAATACTCTTATTCTGCTCGAATTTTGCTACAATGAAAATAGCCAAAAAACTACCTATTTTTCTTATTATCAACAACTTATGTAAAATACTACAAAATGCTACTGAAATGCAAGCGAGAAATTTTTAACGGTTCGAAAAACTACTAATAATTAATCATCAAATAATCTTACTACATATTTGCACATAATATTAAAGGAGCCCTATTAGGCTCCTTTAATATGCTTACATTATAATTGTTACTACTTTTTCTAAAAGTTTAGAAACGAAGTGGTTTTCAGATAGTGACATGCTGTTAGATCTGAAAACCTAATCCCATACTATCTTTCAATGGAAAAATACGCCAGAAAAAATCCTTGAGTTGGTTCGATATTCGTTCGGTAGAGTCTACTAAATGAGAATGACAATAATTTTTATTAATACTATTGTCATTCTCTTCCATAGTAACCCTTGTCTGGTCTGCAATTAAAGTGAATATTGTATTCACACGTGAAGTTCGAAGTGCATTGTTTTCCTTGTTGTATTCCATTCCCTCTGGAAATGCTAGGTACTGTAATCTTTGCTTATCTCTATAGCTGCTTGCAACCCACAACTGGCTTATATTTTCAGCAAGTTCCATGCCCTTTTCAACAGCTTTTTCGAGGTTCGAACTGGTAATCATGCACTTTTCAATTTTCTGGCTTAACTCTTTTATCTCATTATGGAATTTGTCTCTATACTTTTGATATAATTCCCGTTCAATTTCGCCGCAAATAAATCTCTCTTCTAGAGCTTCTATTTTGTTCTCTAACTTGGTGATTTGTGATTTGTAATTAGTTTCAATTTGAATCTGCTCTCCAAGCCTATTTGTGATTTTCTCCATGAGTATTTCCTTTAGACGTTCCTTTCCTTCTATATTGCATTCTATTTTTCTTAATTGGTCAAGAAACAGCTCATTTAGTTTTTTTGCACTAATATTTACACAACTGCCTTTTGCTCTTGCTTTATAATAATAAATTCCTTTTTGCTGATAACCAGTCAATGGCGATTTCATTTTATCATCTACAACAAATGTCTTTAAGGGTAGTTCATCTATTTCAAATTGCTTAGATATCCCTTTTAGCAATGAGCTGTGTATTTTCCCGTTTGCCTTTAAAAACAGTTCTTTGGAGACAATGGCCTTATGTCTTCCTTCGAAAAATTCTCCAGGTGTCAAAGAATGGGTTATTATCCCACAGTAAAATGGATTACTTAATATCCTAACAAAGCTTTTGTAGTTAATCTTACAGCCAAGTGCATTTAATTTTTCAACAATCTCCAAATTATTCAATTTCCCATCTGCCTTCCATCTGTAGGCCAATTTCATTTTTTCGCCATCTTCATTAATAATATATTCATGTTTATTGGCTTTATCCTTTCTATTGATATTGGTGTACCCAAAAGGACATGCTCCTACCCAGTAACCCTGCCTTAACTGAGCGATCATACCTGTAATGGTCTTGTGTCGCCTTAATTCATTATCATAATTACCAAAAAGATATAGAATATTTCTTTGCAGTTTGCCTTCAGGGGTGGTAACATCGAGTTCTTGGATAACAGACAAAACCTTTATTCCTAACTCCTGTAATTGTTCGCTTAAATACGACGCATTTTCACTTCTGGAGAATCGATCATAAGAATAAATAAGAATTGCTTCTATTCCTTTACTCTTCTTTACAAAAGAAAGCATTCTTTGAAATTCTTTTCTTTCATCTGTTTTGGCAGATTCATATGTTCCACCAAAATAACTTTCTATCATATATCCATGCTTCTGTGCATATTTTTCACAAGCAATTCGTTGGGTTTCAAGACTAGTATTATGCAATGCTTGTTCTCTACTAGAAACCCTGGTATAGATAACCACTTTTTTTGTAGTTCGCCATTGATTTTCCTTTGGTGACTTGACGAACTCTTTAAATAAGTCCTTTTGTGCCATAAGCTATTCTTTTAATAAAATATTACATATAATATCCGCCAATTCATGCAATTGCGTTTCCTTATCAATTACTTTAGGATTGACTTTATTATCTTTTGATTTCCTTACTGTTTTTCCTTTAATATTTTTTTCTACATGCTTTGTTTTTTTCATTGTTTAAATCCGTAATAAACCTCCCGGTCGTCTACCTCTTAGGTTCGGATTTCAAATTGATCTGGCTTATCCAGTATCTTATAGTTTTTGAGTAATCGTTTCATCTATTTTTACTATTCTACCATCCACAGCCAATATCTCAATACTTTTGTAATCTCCCTTACTAAGAATATTAGAAATACTCTTTAAGGTGCGTTCATCTGCCTCTTTTTTATTTAAATAAAAATGACTCATTTTATTATTCTCCAATTTCACTGTTACCTTTCGATATAACCCCGATCGTATATTATGTAGTAGTAATTTCTCTTGTTCAGACAAAAACATCATATATTCATCCGAAGATTCAATAATTTTTTCTTTATAAACAATATCTCTTGTTATCCTCCATAAGTTCAATGTGGTATATGAGCGTTTGACTAGTTCTTTTATAGCCTCTTCATTTCCATTTTCTACATCCGACTGTGGTTTTCTAAATGAAATCGGATAAACCTTTCCTTCTTCGTCCAGGATAATACTTATCGGTATTTGCTCAAAGAGAATTAAATAAATCATAATTGCAAACGGTGAAAACTGCGTTATTTCCATCATAGCAGCTATGCCTTTTTCTTTATTATCATCAGGGAGTTCTCTCGCAAGAACTGCTATTTCTTCGGAATCTTTAAAATGCCCTTTGGCCTCATCAACTTGTTTTATTATTGAGGAAGGATCAAGTGTAAATAATGCTTCTTTAATTATTTTAATCTTTTCAAGACTAATACCTAATTCCCTGTATTTATAAATACATTTCAGCCATACATATTCAAAAAAACTAAACCTCCTCCATCCCAGCTCATTAAACGCGTAAGGCAACAGGCCTTTTTTATCCCAATGATTTAATATTCTTCTATTAATACCGACATCACCTATATAGTACTTACGCTCGACAAAAGCCATCCCTATTTCATACAGAGCTTTGGGATTTTCCCTTCCAATCTCCAATATGGTTTCCAAAGAAATATTTATCTCATGTATTTCCATAAAATAATTATATATTCGTCCAACAAATGTAACGTTTGTTTTCTTTATGCCAACCTTTATTGAAAAAAATTGTGCGTATTGTAGCAAAATCGTGAAAGCCGGGTGGGCTGATAAGCGCTTTTGCAATACGGTTTGCAGAAGTGCTCATCATAATAATTCTAATCAGGAAATAAAAAAGGAACTCTATAGAAATGCTGCTGTCATCAAAAAAAATGAATTATTACTCCGGGATTTCTTTGAGATAAATAAAACTAAGGATGTCGATCGTAGAACCGTTTTAGATTTAGGTATTGATGCCAAGTATTACTCCAAAAGAATTTTCTCTGCTCATAAAAAACTTGAAATAATACAAATGGTCCAAATGTGTATTGTAATTATAGAAGATAACAATTTTCAAATCTTACCTTATGAATCAGCCTGTAATTTATAATCCGTTATATACTGAACAATATCAAAAGGCTCCAGAAAAGGAATTTCCTTTATTATTGGTGGTTTCTTTAGCTTTACTTGGCATAATTGGTGTTGCCATCCTTTTAGAAACAAAGAATATTGTGCAAAAAACATAAACCCTGATAAAGAAAATCCTTCTTAGGGAGCCGTTTATAAACGTTTACAAACGATTACAACAGACCAATAGCTAAATAAAAACTTTTATTCGTTTGTATTTTATAATCCCATGAGATATCACCTACAAATAAAGGTTGCGCTTGAACATTTCAAAGACAAACCTGCCATTAACCCTATTGAATGACGGCAACATGGATAAAAGGTTAAATAATGTAATAAATGCGCTAATGTTATTAATTTTACTTTCAATCAAACTTGATAATATTCGATAACAACAGATGAATTAAAAAACGCGATAAATGTATCGTAGCACATAGTTGCTGTTCTAAATCTGGAAAATTTTAACAACTCATGCAATGTGTGGACTTACGGTACGCCCGATAAGGGCGTAGCTGTGTCTATTGCATGAGTGGGCTTTCCAGAGCCTTGAGCAGCATTAGAATTTCAGTTACGCCTCTTTTTATTTATTAAACATAAAACAGCTTTGACAGATGAAAAAGATTATAATCATTTTACTATTATTTATTTGCTTAACAGCTAAAGCGCGTATTCGTTTTGTTGAAACAACCAATCAGCGTTACAAGTCTACAGACTGGCACAAGGTGATTGTATATTTAAAACAAGATGAAATTCCTGCCAGTGCGATTAGAATTGGTATGATGTTCTGTGAAGCTGAAAGTCCTAAAGAAATGTACAAGCTATACATAAAAGCTAAAAAATTAGCTTCGGATTATGGTGCCACAGGGATATACATGCTCTTAGATAAAGACAACGATGTATTAGACAGCCGCACTATTGATACGCAGGAAAAAAGGTATAATGTAGAAAAAGGAAAGGACTTCAGGAACAAAATCACTATGGTTGCAGTGCGGTTATTGCAATCTACTGCAAGCGACTCAACAACTAGCATTTCTATAGATGACATTGTCATGTTTAAAGACGAGGATGGGAAAATAAAAAAAGGCCGCGTTCTTGCAATTAATAGCAGCACTCATACTGCAATCATTTCACTTTCCAAGTTTGGCGGAAAGGTTGAAAAAGCCATTTCCACGCTATCAAAATCGGAATAATGTACGCCTTCTTCGTATATATCGACTTTACGCTGATTTTTTTGTCGTGCCCAATTTCTGATGATACACAATATTACTCATAGGGTCTAATGAAATAGCTGGTGTCTGCATTAGAATGAAGAAACTAAATACAGATAAAAATTACCAGACAAACTTTACACATCTGGATTAAAGATCGCATACTAAAGCAGTACAAAATAAAATTACGAGTTTTCTTTTTATGGAATGATATTGAGAAATTAATTCAAGCTGAAAAATGAAATGCATATCATGTAGCCATAAGCAGTAGCTGGCAACGTGGACCAAACTTTACGCTACTATACCTTACGCAAATGAAAAGGTATGAATTTGTTATTAAGATGGTTACTGTGAAATATACAATGCTTACCTAAAACAAAGAAAGGTAGCATTAGCTAATCTTCTCTATTTTTACTTTATTGTATTTTTGCTTTCTGATACTTACATATCTGAGACACTACCCTATTCAACAGCTTGTTGATAATAACAATTTCTTAAAATCCCTTTATTATACTCCATTAGTATCCAACCTATCCAGCCGGAATCTCTACAAAAAACAGTTGCTTGTACATAAAAATAGCGACTATGCTTAACAGGTTCCCTTATTACTATTTCTAAATCACCTAAATTAATATTCTTTTTTTCGTAGCTATTATTGAAAAGCTCTAAACTGTCATTCTCCTTTGTTTTTAATAGGGATACATTTATATAGTTTTTTTGAGGAAATTTATTTATTATAAACAAATCAGACTTTACATTTATATACTTATAATAAACATTTTTTGAATGACCTTCCAAAAAGACCTTAATAACATATATATCTTTAAAAACCCCCAAATTACTAGTGATTAAATTCAATGTTTGATTTTGAATAATTATATCACGCTGAGCTAATACCGTTAATGATGAATTAACGATAAATAAAAATGCTAATATCCATTTCATACTATCTAATTTTATTTTGACTTTTTGGTATCTGGGGACTTTGTATTCAATCCTGGAGATCTAGTATCTATTGATGCAGGGGTAAGGGTATTTTTATCAACCTTATCAACATTTCTGCCATATGCATCTTCTTCAAAACAAACACCACTATGTCCACCAATTCGTCTTTGTTCAACAATTGTATTAGCAGTACCGTCTTTAATCATCTTAAATCTACCAAAATGAACACCTTCATGAAATAATGTTGATACAAACGATTCTACAGCTCTATATTTATCTGCATCAGTAACCCTGAGACCACCGTATCCACTACCAATAGTCTTTCCATTTAATTCGAACTCTAAAACATTTGCCACCTCAGGATCTATATCTATAACACCTCCATTTTTTTCCCAAGGATTATCCATATTCCCAAAATGACCATTGGGTAATAGTTGAGGATAGGTATATCCGTTGGAAGTATATTCTCCTTCTTGATTTGTCGGTGGCACGTTAATTCGAATTTGTGGACCTGAACCAGGCATCAAATACTCATCCAAATTAGTCCCTTTTAATAAAGAATAATATTCAAACCAACCTCGCATATTTTTATTAAATAATTTTTGCAAATCAACTCCCTTTAATCTGCTCTTGAGGTCGCTCGGTAGTTCTTTGTTATAATATAAATTATACGCATTTTGCAACATAAGTTGCACCATTGGGTAATTTCTTAACTCATTGGGATCCCATCTCATTAAACCATTGAAATCTATATATTTAATAGGGCTGTTCCCTGCAAAAATATACGGACTATATCCTGGTGTGTTATAACTTAAAGGATCCCTAGAAATAAATATTCCTAATCTTGTATCATTTTCTCTAGCTCCAAAATTAGAGAAATTTCCAGCACCCATTATGTGGTCATCTTTTTCCTGTCCGTTAAAACCATAGTTGTATTTAGTGTTTTGATAGCTTCTGCCGGGTTGCAGGCTACCATAAGCATAGTAATTGTTATACGCCTGTATAGGAGGTGCATTATGTGTTCCTTTAGTACCTGTGTCACTAAATACAACTCTTACGTTACCCAAATGGTCTTTGATTTCATAATGTACAGTTGGCATGCTGTCTATAAATGATACGCCGTGTATATTCTTTCCTTGCATCACGCCTACCCTATCCAATCCATACATATACCGTTCACTCACCTTGTAGGTGTTAGCATTACTATCTTCAGTGTACTTAACCAACAGTTTCCCATCATCAGTGTATACATAGTAAGTATTATCGGTTTGCCCGTTATGCCGTATCGTTTCTTTTGCACGGTTACCCATATGGTCATAAAGGTACGTAGTTACTGTGCTATCAGTACCTGTACTGTCCAATATTGTAGACATCCTGCTAATCCTTCCATATGGGTCCCAGGTTATCTTAATATCTTCCTTTTCTCCTGCTTTTCTTTGGGTATTTTGGTGGCGTATCACATTACCAACTTCATCGTAATTAAAATAGATGCCTGTATCCAAGTCACCTACATACGGCCTTCCTGCAGTGTCTGCATCTTTAAAATATTGCAACCTGTGCCAATGGTTGCTACCGTAATCAAAGGTTATTTCCCTTTCTGTTTTTCTGGTAATGCCTGCTAAAGTATCATATGCCCAGCGCTGAAAACCACTGCCCATTCGTCCGTCAGCATCGTAACTAAATACTTCATCATATTCATTAGTCATGTTCCATCCGGGGCTCACATCATCATAGGTATGAAACCATGAGTACTTCAGCCGGTTCAACTGGTCGTACCTGTATATAAAGCCAGTCTGTACGCCGTCAAGATATCCATAAGGACTTGGCAGAAAATGTATACGGCTCTGCACGCCTGTCATGTTGCCATTATACAAGCCCCTGCCTAATAAGAATGCAGGGTTGTTATAGCTATCAAACTGCGAGCCGCTGTGTTTAAAATCGCCATTATAATAATTCAGCACTTCGCTAAACAGGTCGGTGCGATAAGGCGATGCGCCTTGCCCATCTGTGCCAAACTGGTCTTCACCATTTTGTATATCAGGCATATCAGAGCCCGGGTCTAGCGTAGTATCAGGATGGTTGACGGCTTTCAACCAGCCTTCCAATCCATAGGTATAATCTACCCCCTGTAAAAAATTGCCCAGTTCCATTCTTCTCACTTGCCCCAGGCTATGTAGGTCGTACACGTAGCTTGCTGTTATGTCTTTAAAATTGCTTGAGCCAAAGCTATAGTTGTCCCTCCACCAATGACTGGGATAGATATGAAATGAATATGCCAGCCTGCCGTCTTGTGTATATATATGACGGAAGGTCAGTGCATCGTCCATGTCTTCCGTTCCATCCACATCAAGCAAGTCCATATCATCTACCTTGCCGGAGAATTTCATGTCCTGCGTTTTTATCAGGCGTGCTTTATCCATACCACCTACATATTGGTACACATAATCAGGGTCGCCTTGCGCATCATAACTGTAAATGGTTGTTGCCTGGTCGCCACCGGTAGCTAAGTTACCATCTACATCGGTACGCACATAGCTGATACGTCCTGTCAGATTGCGTTGGTAATTACCATTAAATGGTCCGCTTGCAGTTGGTAATATACCCCCTGTAGGATATGCGGTATTATAAGTAGTAATAGTAATATTCTTGTTATCATAAGAGGGCCCTCCTGTGGTAGGATAGTCCTGGTCGTTCACATGGGTAGATATGGCAGAAGGCAATCCACTGCTTTCTCCTGTTTCAATGATCCTGTCGAGGTTATCATATTTAGTATAAGAGAATTTTCCCGCCACTGCCTGCTTGGCATTGATAGAAAACCGCAGCCTGCTCATGGCATCGTAGTAATACCATGTCTCGCCTCCGTCAGCAGTATTGCTGCGCAATACATTACCCCGCGTATCATAATCGTATTCGCAGCGATATGCATCATTGGGCTTTGTAAACGATGTAGCCATATCATTCTCCACCACGCCATTAGGGTATACGGTACGTATCAGGTTACCAGCCCTATCGTAAAAATAGAGTGTATAGATGCCTTGCTCCTGCGCATAGGTGTTAACAAATATATCTTTGATGAGAGATTTATTGAGGCAGCTGTCTTCATACATTTTACGTAGCCTTAGCTCACGTGCCTGATACACTAAGCTTACCTGATGGTCTAATGCATTGACAAAATTCGCACATACCAAATCAGCACAAGTATGCGCAATAACAGTAGTATCGGGGTTATCAGGGGCTGTATTTTCCCATTTAATACACACACTTCCGCCACACTCATGCAATTCGCTACAAACACGCCTGCACAGTGGCCTGTAAACGGGCTCCCATACTGTGCCGGACATGGCAACATAGTTCAGGTTAATACAATCTGCCACTACTATGCTTTGCGAATTGACTTTACAACTATCCGTGAGTGCACCACTCTCGTATAAATAGGCTCCTCCGTTAAACTGCTGAGTACCGAGTGTCGCCGGGGATTTAACATCATAGGTTATAAGAATACTATCACCCGCATTCTTAGGACCGTAGATAGTATACAGCATTTGTGTGCCCGAAAGCATTCCATCTCCGCAACGGTAAGTAAAACCTGTAGGCAAATTTTCTACAACTACTATAGAATCGTTTGTAGCAAGGCTATCCCCAAGTGCAACATAAAGATTGACTGTCGTAACAGTTTTTTTATGTACCGAATCAAATGCACTGCGGTAATAATGCACTGGATGCCCCAGGCAGGAAGAATTACTAAGTCTTACCTCGGTGCCGTAGCAGAAATAACTGATGTGCTCATTGCTATTTAATGTCAATTTTGTAGTATCGCATGGCGGGCCGCTTACGGGCGAAAAGCCTAGAGAACCTATATTTTGCAAAGCCCTCCAGTCATATGTCGTAATGCCAGCTGCTGTAAGTGAATCGCGAATTCTACCATTCAGGTAATTAAGCCAAACCAATAACCCTGCAGTATTTGATGCAGAATCAACAGTTACCGCTTCGAAGTCGTCGGGGCATTTAGATTCACTACTATTAGGTTCAGAGTAAACGTCTATATCATACAGATATGCCTTAGTGATGGTATTTATTTTATCCGAACTTAAATAACCAGAAGAATCCGGAGTGACATCACACATACTTTCACACTTATTTACAATAGCATTTGCTAAACAAAACACTTGTGATAAGGTAACAGAATCTACAGGCTTTGGTCGCCATGCTGAATAAGTATACCCTTCTACTTTTACATCCCATTCATCCTGGTAATGATCATTCAAGGCGCTCATTAGCCCGGTCAATCTTCCATCACAGGAACGAACACATTCTTTATAGAGTTCATTATATGAATTGCCTAACGCAGGGTTTAAATTTTTTATGGAATTTTTCAGAATAACAGTACGTAGATACAAATCATTGTTAGGACCTGTATTCTTCAAGCGTTTATAGAAATTGTAAATATGAAAATTTTCCGTTTCAGGAGTATAGGTCGGGAAATTATAAATGGTACTATACCATGACGGTGGCGTACCTGCTGATGAGCAAGGAAATGTCACATATTTCATGTAGCAGAAAATATTTTCTGCTGAAGTATCGGTATGCCAGTCATAAGGGAAGTACTTATAGGGCTTACGCCTTACAGAATCGGTGACAGTAAACAATTCTGACTTTGCTCTAGGTGTGAATGGATATATAAATCCCACCTTCTCCATAAAATTCTGCCACCAATCATATTTAGGCGTTGAAACCGCGAGGCTTGTCACAGTTGGTACTATCGTTTTCTGGCCAGCTATGTATTCGCGAACAGTAACTACCCATGCATCCCATAAAGTACCACAATCGTAGCCGTCTAATACCATGCGATTAATGATGCCGTTAAATTCCGTATCACTTTCTACAATAAACAAATTAAGTGTATCAGTCGTAAATGCTACACCATGATTAGTGGTATTAGAATACGCATCAGCAAAAAAACTACTCCCTTTTAAGGAGTCATCCAGCTTCATTTGTCTTTTCATATATTCAGCAAATTTTGGGGCATCACAATCTGCACGTTTACAATTTACTGTTGGTAGCGTAAACACGTTACAACCATTATTAAACGATATTTGGAATGACGACTTAGTGGTATCTGCTTCTAAATATTTTGCTAAAGAGGCCAAGTCATTATTAACGGCATAATACCTCATAGAGTCTACAGACTTCAGTGTAGATAGCCCTGTAATGGGCAACACATAACCGCCATTACTAAAGCTGGTATCCATACGTGCATCCAACACATCTATTACCGAATCTATGTAATACTTATTTGTAGCTGGATCTTGCGTATTCACTTCAAGCAGTAAACTAACATCATAAGTACCAGGAGATAGAGGGCTGCTGGGGATAGCATAAGTACCACTTGTTGAAAACTCCGTGCCACTACAATGCCAAGTAGTGGTATCAATTTCCGGTGTAACATTCCCAGTCCATCTGTAAGTAGTAGTATCGTACCTTTCTTTAGCAGTGATAGTCACTTTATAATCACAAGACGCGCATACATTAAAGCAATTATCCCAATAGGTTTTTGTGTAGAGCTTATATAGATAACTTAGTTCGGTAGGCGTAGCAAACACATAGGTTGCTTTTGACAAAACTGATGTTGGCGAAATATCAACCTTACCTGTAACAGTGTCATCATTAGTATGAGATTCGAATGTAATTGCCTCGAGCGAATCTCTACCCGGTGGCATAAGACAAGTGATGATCGTTCTGTCAAATTCATCGGTGAATGTCACATTAATTGTGCCATTAGGGTCAACCGTATATGTTTTCGAGACCATATTAGCCATAGGTGCTTCGTCACCTAAAATATTAAGCAACTCTCTTGAGTTTGCCTTCCCGTAAAATTTTCTTATTGTATTCGCATTGCTTTGATTAGGATTATGAGCTGGGTCAGGAGCATGAGCTGCACCAGGAGATGAGATTTCACGAGGACGATTCAGCGGATCATTATAATACAATGTCCTGCTAAACGTCAAGCCCTCAGCATCAGAGATCCTTATGTCTGAATTACTTGACGAATAATAATCTGAGATTATACCACTGGTTATGGTGGGGTTGTTGTAATTCGTCTTATCATCAAAATCAGATGGCTTATAAAAAGCACCAGAATAATTCTGAAATAAATTGTTATAGTATTGCAACCATATACTACTACCTGAAACTGCTGCAGGCAAAGATTGTAAGGAAGGGCGACCTGAATAATCAATAACCGTTTCTGAGTATATATTGTGCCTTTTATCTTTTAACCAGTTTTCGTGTATTAGGTCTTGGTGCTGAATCGGCATTAAGAGGTAATTGGCGTAATCTATCTTTTCATTTACCTGGCTTTCTTCGAAATACCAGTGCGGTGCATCACCAAACGTCCTGCGATGTATCCAGTTAATGTCGTCATCAAATTGTTCATAATAAAAGATGAATGTGTTCAGTGAATCGTAAGTATGTGTAATTTTTACCGTTGTATCATCCTTTACTATTCCCGTATAGGTCCACGGACCCCAGGTATCAGGATGAGCCCTACCTTCGTAATCTTTTGTACATATCCTTCGTACCCTCCAGGCATAATAACCGGTACCTTCTGTTAAAGTCAAATAAGACAATGTATAAGTTCCAGGAGGACCACCCGAAACACCCTGATTGGTTAAATGTGATAATGCCTCGCTCCAGTCTATATGAGCATACACAGAATCAGGTGATTTAATATTAGGGTCGGTATTGTACAACCTTAAAATCTGAACTTCATAATTAAAAGCGCAAGAACAATAATCTTGCCAAGTGAATTGAGGCGGAAAACCTGAAGGCACTACAGATGTTATTCGCAAATTTGCCGTATCACAGTCTGTCATTTGTGCATTGGCTTTGAAATATGCCAAACACGTAAAATACAAAAGCAATAAGCCAATTTTTGACTTAAGACTATTAACCGACAGCAGACTGCGTTTCATAAAAATAAGTTTATGGTTTGTTGTGTAAATCCTTATAAGAAAAAGTTTGATATGGTGGCTTCAATCGTCCGTTTGTATTTAGAAATTTATTTTTCAGAGGCAATTCAGGAACATCATTCCTATCGATTCTTTGATTAACTGTCATTGTAAAGCTTTTCATACTATTGCTAACTGCAGTGTTGTATTCCACTTGTACTTTCCTCAAAGCCTTAGTATCGTCATCAAAACAATAAGACAACATTAAAAAGGGACTTTTTGCCTTATCTACAGGGAAAGCAGTGTATTCAACAATATTTGTACCATCAGCACCTTTGTAATGTTTACAAGAGGATACATTCATTGTCCTCTTTAGAGAATCACTGAACAGGTTGTAATACACGGCAGATTTGATAGCCAAGGCATTTTTAGGCGTTTTTGTACGCATAATCATATTCATCGACCTGTTCACCGTAAAAACATCTTTTTCATCCATAAAAACTTCAACGCCATTTGCCTTATTAAAACGATAGCTTCTATTGGCAAGCATTTCTCCGTTCGTGACAGTATTTTTATAGGCTCCTGTCATTTCATTCAGCACCAAACTTGTCATACTGTAGCTCAAATACCAGCATTTATTTTTTTCTATTGCATCCTGAAATGTTGCCTGTTCTTTTTCATACATTTTCTTTAGCTCATTGTAATATCCGTTATTACTCTGTTGAGCATACCCACTCACATGAGTAAAGAAAACTGTTGACAGTATTGCTATGACTATCCTCATATCAAATCAATAATTTCCTATGTCCTTTAAATATCTGCTTGTAGGTGTATGATATTGTGCTTCATCAGCCTGCCTTGTTCCATGTATTGTTTCTTTTATCTTCCTGATCAATTTCCCTTCACCATTATACTGATACCTAGTTGAGAAATGATTATCGTCTATAATTGCCCAAAGCTTATAGGTACGTGTATCATACACATAACAGGTCACCTTAGACTCTAATGGCTTAATCAAAATATCATCGATATATATTGGAACGTCACTACCACTCGTATGGTTATAGAACACATAGTGCACAGATGTTGCCGGAGAAACACCAGGATAAATAGCTTCATACAGACACCATCTATCCACACCTGACCTGCCTATATATTTAATTGGTAAGGTTGTTCCATTTGCTTTTATTACCAAGTCACCTGTTACAAATGAAGCACTATCTGCCGGAGGAGTATATTTTGCCCAAAATCTTATTATATGTCCTTTACCGTTATCGTCCATTACACTACCCAGATCTAATTTTTCCCCTGGGTCATCACCATAAATTATTTTGAAACATTTACGACCACTATGCGGAGATTCGCTAATAAAGCTGTTGTATAATACTACACCGTCTTCTACTGTATAATTTGTACCATAGTGATTTTCAAAACTTTCAAATCTCGTCGAATTATAGCTGGCATTTTTGGCTGAAACTATTGGCAGCATCCCTCGGTATCCATATTTGACTGTTGAATAAACGTCATTCCCATTTTTATCTTCTAGTGCAAATCCATCTGGTGAATAAGTCGTTACTGTGTTTGTCTTTGTCCATAAAGCCGGATAATAAAAATCAATTGCTCTCCATGGTCCTTTAATAAACCTGTTTGATACCCCTGCAGACTTATAATTACGCTGGTCTACATCAGGGTTACTGCCAGGTATGGTAGTATCATTAAAAACATAAGTTTCATAAGGCCGCCACTTACCTTTTTTACCAGCTTCATAATCATTAAAACTAGGGTTAATGACATATGATGTCGGGTAAGTCCAACTATCTTTATACTTGGTAGTGCTGGCATGTATTACGCCTCCGGGTATTTGGCAACATGTGCACCATCGGACTGGCCACGTTATTTGCTCACTTGTTGCTGTATTTCTGAATGTTAATAACACAACACCAGTGTAATTGTAATAATCGAATCCATCAGGTGGGTTAAACGACGTACCTAGTGAATATACATTTACCCCACCAGGAAATGGGTTAGTTGGACATGAAAAGCTAAGAGTTGCAGGTGTCCAAATGCCATACAAATACTGATGACATCCAGAGTGATCTAAATGATAATCCATCGGCTGACCAGTAGTGTCAAAAATTTGAAAGTAATAGTTATCAGTTGCATACCTCATCAACCTTATTGACCCAACTTTTAGCGTATGTGGTGCCGTATCGCACTCCCATCCTGCGTCAGACCATACCAGTACATTTTTGCTATTATGTTCCGGTATCACAATAGCAGTATCGGGCAATGTTCTCGGATGATAGATCAATCGTTTTAATGAATCGTCTAATGCTTTTAACAATTTTGTTCTTGGGTCTGTAAAAGCAGCATCGATATAATCCGTTCCATATTCTGTCATCCCCCCCATTGAAGCATGAAGCTGATTAGTATAGCCAGATTTTATCACTTCCATTTTTGAATAACTACCGGTAGTAATAGTGTGATTATAACGATATGCCGCCCCAATATCTATTGTACTGGCTGACACATTTAATACATTAGCCATCGCAACACCGGAACCTGAATGGATAGCTACGAGATCACCCTCATGAAACATATCGGCATTATCTACGCCTGAAACAGAATAATTACCACCAGATGATGAAACGCTTAAAGAACCATAGTAGCAATACTTTTCATTCCAAGCTTTTTGCCCCATTGATGAATATTGAGATGATGCAGGCACATCATATTGGGTGATAACGCCAACGTGCCCCCTATGCCCTAATCCCGCTCCAATATCCCCATATAATTGTTGCCCGTCGTAACCATCATAGGTAGAAGTAACGACTGGCTTTCCAGTTAGAGGGTCGAATGCAATATTATCTGTTACACGATATACACCATCTTTCATCACCTCTGTACGCTTCAAAATTGCAGGGTAATGCACTACTTTACTGGTAACAATAGTATTAAGTATCTTGCTGGATGTACTTGTTATCGGGAAAGCAACAGGATAAGGCACAAATACATAGGGAGGGAAATATCCAACTGTAAAGTCACTGGTGAGACGTGTCTGATAGGAAACATCATCTACAGCACGCCTGTCAATTGTAATGTCTTCTTCTTTTCCGGGATAGTCATAATAGGAGCTGAATGAACTAAAATCAAACATTCTAATTGGTTCACCCGGGTTATAATAGTAATATTTTGTTGATGCTATCGGTGAATGTGAGGCGGGGTTAGAAACATTTGTCAATGTATATTCTCCCGGATAATCAGCTATCGATTTTAGCTGGCCATGCATCTGATTCTGAATAAAAGTATATCCTTGTGAAACAGATGATTTAACACCAATGGTATAAGAAAACAAGCCAATATCTACGTATGGCCCTCCCGGTTCAGCGCCCTGAATATCAGAAACGCTATACGATGCAGGATGCTTACTATCAGCAAAGTATGGATAATCGTTAACTGTGTAATACTCTATTTCCGTGTAACCGGAACCTGTTACTGCATCTTGGTGAATATTTTTCTTAATTATTTTACTATACCCAATTGATGCCGCAGGTAATACATTCATTGAATACGGTCCACGGAACTGGTCTACATCTCGTCCTTGAAATTTACGCTTACGCTGTTGCTTCTTGGATAAGGAATCCCAAGGTAACCTCTTATCTAAATAATCAACTATAGGGTTTTCTTCTTTATTCTCATAAGGCTCATTTGTAGCAACTCCATAACTGGTACCGTCTGCAATATCATCATAAACATATTCTGTTCCATAGACTGCCTCTGTACCAGATTCGATACCCTTGTTATACATCATCAATCGTTTCACCCTTACCCCACCACCTTTCTTGTTCCATATCGGAATCCTCAGGTAAGAAAATTTGGGATTTAATGCTTTACAGTCAAATACTTTAGCCGCTAATTCTGTCTTGGCTGCTTTATCCAACATTTTTGCTGTAGATTTTATGGCATCAAAAAATGATCCCGCCTGGCTCGGATCAGCTAATGTGTTATTGGGGAGGCTGCAATCACCTTCAAGTATCCGCCCACCAAGTTCTTTTTTCAAATAATCATAGCACATCTTATAGGGCGTATTCTGTTCAAACTCGACAAAAACTTTACCCGCATTCGGCCCACTTGATTCAATCCCTTCATTGACGACATTAGCGAAACCATCTATATAATCTCCATTACAACTGATCACACTTTCCGTATCGCTTCCTTGCAGTGAGTAAAAGAACTTGTAATACATCATAAGTCCACCATCAGAAAACTCACTTCTTATTCTATCAACCAATCGTTGTTTCTCAGTACTACTGCTTTTATCAATATCAAGGTCGTCAAGGTTCAAATAGAACTTTGTCGAATTGGAATAATCCGCTGACAAAGGCGTTAAGCTTACCATTGCACAGGCCGATCGATTTTGAACTTTAGCATAAGTATTTTGTTCGTACTGAATGTGTATCTCACCTCCAGAAGGTAATACAATCCGCTTCAGTTGCCAGGCGGCAGGATCAAAACTTGTACCAGGTTTTTGGCTCGGCCAAGATTGCAATTTATTCCTCCTGTTTTCCATGTTGTATTGATAGTTGCCCCAGCAATCAATGAATGGAGTATACGATGGGGTTTGATCCATTAAACCATCATTCATCTCATCATAAATGTTGCTGTACTTTGAAGGATAAGTTACAGTCGGATAACTGTAGTCAAACTCATATGGACTAATCGCAGCATTAACAACACCGTTATATTCAAACCACACTCTTTTTAAAGTGAGCTTACCTGTATTCGCTCCCGTATCAGTAAAGTTGTTAAACAGGTGTGGCCATGAAGAATAATCATATTGGAAGTGCACTTTCTTAACGATTTTATCGTTCTGCCCTGAATCTGTAGCTTTTGCATACAGTGTGATCTCTTTTAAATACTTCATGCATTTATCATTAGGCTCATCGTACCCAAGACCAGCAGCGGCATCTACATCATCAACTCTGGCTGACCAACTATCCATCCTGTTAGCTGTGGTAAATACGGCATAATGGGTTTTTGTCATTATGGTGTCCAGTACATAGATTTCCTTATAGCCTGATTGGTAGGTTGCCATATCATCTTTATTATCGGACAAACGCATGAGATTATGATAGACACCTTTATACGGGGCACGCCATTTATACATACTTGATTTAGCAGCGCCTGTTTTCTGCTGCGCTCCATGAATCCTAGTGTATGAAAATCGAGTATAACCGCCAAAATCAGTATCATCTGGCCCGTTCAGGTTTACGTCTACATAATCAGGTGTTGTGATCTGTGTAAGTAGATAAGATGTAACATATGGTTTAGTAAACTCTTCTCCTACTTTTTTATCGTTATTGATATTAGCGAGTGAATAATAATTACCGGGGTTTGATGCAGTGAATCCCTGCATCATATTCTTTTCATCTGTTGCATAAACAGGTAATCCGTACACATAGTTATTCCCTTCCTCGTTATATACTGAAATCTCTCCGATGATATTGTCGAGGCTATTGTTTGCAGAATTATCGGTACCTGAAAGATTATGTATCTTTTCATTATGCTCATATGTTAGTGCCCTATTACTACCTACCTTTTTCTTTCGTTCTGCATTGGTGTGATAACCTATATATGATGCCCTTGCGCTTCTGCGTCCTGCCGGCACAGAAGCATCTTTTTGTATTTGCATTGCTGCGGGCAGGCCTATATTATCGTAAAGCACATCAGGAGCTATAGCTCCATCGCCTTCATCATATATTACTTTACCACCGAGATCATTATTAAACCTGAAAAAATTACCTTCAAATACGGCATGATCTGCATCGTTAAAATCGGGCGCTACAGCTTTGTAGTCATTACTGCTGCCGTTGCTGCCTTCTATCCATGATGAACGTACTCTTAATACATGTTCGCCTTCAGCCAGTGCTTCACCACCTGCCCCAAAAGTCAGGCCCATGTGTCCATCAAAACCAAACATATCCATCGAGGTAACACTTCTAACATAATTTGGTGAGTAAATGCCTATATGGTCATTGTACATACGAAACCCACCTCCTAATCCTTCTCCTGAAATAAAATAGGCATCAGGCGTATTGGTTGGTACTGGTAAGTATTTATCCCGCTCGTTAAAAGACGACTCATTTTCTATTGTATAATCCATCACAGCCTGTTCTGCTGTATCACCATCATTACTTGGCGCATTGCCAGAATACATAAAACCATATGCAGGTACATCTCTTTGAGGAATATTTTGTTGCGTGGTATAACTTACATTTAGTCCGGTAGTTATGCCTACTTGTACCGGCCCGGGATTAAAGGTTACGTCAGCCGTTCCGCTTGTACTACTACCCGTATAGGGCGTAAGGTTATAGGGAGATGCCATATCTGTGAGTAAATAGCTGATATAAGTACTTGTAGCTGAACCGGCAAAACCGTAAACGGAAGACATCATCGCACCTCCTGTACCGCTTTCTGTAAGTTTTAAGATTTGTCTGCCAGCAGTGCTTCCTGCAAAAGATGGTGAACGTTTTGCCATGTTACTGGCCAGGGATAAAAGTGCTGCCGGGTTTACTGAAAAATTAAACGTACCATCACCAGCGGAAATATCGTATCCTAATGAGAATAATCCGCTTAATGCGTGAAGACCGAAGCCTTGTATAAACCCAAACCCTTTATAATTATTATACCGAATTGTTGTTTGTCCACCTACCGAAAGTAATCCTGAGTATATTTGTGCCGTACCGAAACCAGTAGCTGCTATTGTCCAGTTTTTCGGCATTTGGTTATAATAGGTAACCGTATCACCTTTATAATCGTCTGGCAAGCCTCTCTTTGTTCTGTTGATACATCCGGGATTTAAAGTCCATCCTGCCCCAACCCATGACGCTTCAGTTTCAGGTCCGTCACCGCTATGATAGGAAAGAGAAAGTGCATAGCCTCCACCACTTGCACCCGGGATTTCCAATACGGGTATATTATATACAAATTGTCCTGTAAACTCATTAACCATATTGGTGGTTGACACAGGTTCAAAACTTGAAAAGTCAGGACTTGAAGGCCCTGCCGTTAATGCCCATGAAGCTGTCGGGAAGACCAATTGATAGGTAAGGGAGATAGCCACAGTAATAGCTAATGACTTCGCTTTCCGGAATCTTTCAATAATAGAAAAAGACCTCTTCTCTTGCGAGTCGGATGAGTGGGGACCTTTCATGAAAATGGTTTTATATAAGGATTAATGTTTGTTACATTAAATGCAATCCCTGTTATTTAACCAAGCTTCAGTTCTTCAATTTTTTCTAACGTACTCCCATCGAATATGAATTTCATTCTGCCCATGCTGAAAAACGGATCATTGTACTCAAAAATGCACATTTCAGACCCTAAATCATTTTTCAGCCCGGGCGTGGCAAATGTTACCACAAACGTTTTGCCCGATGATAATTCGTATAAATTTTCCGCAATACAGGATACTGCATCTATTTGCTTATTTCCGATTATTAAATGTAGCTGTCGCTCCATGCTGAAATTCATGGAGAGTTGTCTTTCTGCGTACTCACTCATATTATCTAGCCCAGAATACATCACCGACAAATGCTTTTCTTTATCTAACTGTTCTTTGGCAATATTTATTGTCATCAGGAATGTGACAACATCTTTATTTGATGCTATTACACTTCCCGTTACATTGCTTTCTTGTGACTTTAATACGGCATAGCTGGCAGGAAGGTATTTGACACTGATATTAATACCAGCTATCGATTTAGTTTTGACACATCCATTACCAGGGTCATTTAGAAAACGATTAAAATCAGCAATACTATGGATAGAAGGCCTGCAGCCTTGCAAAAGGAAAATGGTGACGATATACAATAACTTACGCATCAGAAGTATGTAGTTAAACGTTACTTACGGGCATTATCATTTTTTGAGGTTGTCAATACATAGTCTTTATTTAGCCCTTCCAGGACTTTATCTGTTATATCATAAGCCTTGTCACCGTACAGAATTGCACCATTACCTTCAGCTCCCAAGACAACATCATACCCGTTCTTTTTGGCGTATTCCTGTACAAAGCTGTTTATCTGATTTAATATACCTTGCGTTAGTTTTTCGTCTCTATCTTTAGCTTCTTTTGTCACGGCAGAACCATAATTTTTCATATCTGCTTCCATCTTCTTTAATATGGCTATTTGCTCCTCTTTCTCACTCGGTTTAAAGGTCTTAAGGTTTTGTTGATAATACGCTAAGGCTTGTTGGTAGCGAATTTTAAGTGTATCCAGGTTTGATTGCCAAACGGTATTTTGATTTTGGAATTCGGCTCTCGCTTCTTTCATTCCATTATAACCATAAACTACTTCAAGATTGCGTACGTAGGCAATTTTTGGAGTACTCTTATAAACATAAAAAACACACGCGATAAGGACTACAAAGAATCCTAGAATGAGGTAAGGTGATATTTTCAACTGCATAAGGGAGCAGGTATTTAAGGGTAATTAAGAGCTTCTGATTATAAAAGTAAACTCATTTTTTTCAAAACGCAAGAGCATAAAATTAATTTTGTAATTAAATAGTGATTCTTTTAATCACGATAGAAACAATTTTGTTTTTTCCGATAATTCATTTAAATTATCTAACCGGGCATCAATATAAGTGCAAGTCTTGTAATTTATTTAAGAGCTATAAAATGACTGACATTATATAACTTAATAGTCAAATTCTGTAATTAATGCTCGAATCGTTAAAAAATCTTTATAAGGAAGCAGTTCAGACAGCATTACTCGCACATGATAATATCACTGGAGAATGGTATCATTTATTTTCGGTAATTGAGCTCCTTCCAGAAGATATACTTAGTTATAATATTCCCAATGACGAATGGAAACATAATACAGTTCGAGCTAAACTCTCATCAAAAACTGATAGTTACAGTTTTTACCTAACAATAAACCCAATTAAAACTATTGAAGAAGCCTTAAAGACATTTTCCAATCCAATTGGAAATACTAAAATTTCAAACTTTAATATTCAATTCTTTAACTCTGCATTTATTGCAGAACCATCAAATGAATACCCACTAATTTTCAGTTCAAATATCTATAGTAGGGATGGTCTGGATTCTGTACTACCAAGAAGGGATTCTGGTTTATATGCATGGACACGAATAGATTATTTAAGGGTGGTACAAAATCTCTTTGATTCATCTACTATATCAAAAGATATGAAAGCTATGAGCCAATTAACTAATGACTGGCTTGGATTCGACATTTGGGAAAAACCAGAACACCTTGGCAATATATATCTTTCTGCTCCTAATCCATACTATAGAGATATAGACATATCCCTTTCTCAGGACCCAGTTGGCATATTCTATAATATCAAAACTAGAAAAGGCATAAAGAATAATTTTGTTTTTAGGGCTATTGATAAACATGGAGATGCAATTGCTTTAGATAAGACATATAAAATAACCAATAATTTTGGTTTACTACCATTACCTCATGAGCCCCATTTATTTCAACTCAAAATATATGACTTAGAAGGAAACCTTATTGCATTCCGAGAACCTGCCGTATTCTTGAAAAGCATTCAAATGAACATGGCAATTAAACAGGCAGATTTTCATGTCAATGTAAAATCAGATGATGGTGACGTTAATCATGTTATAGAAAAATATTCCGCTGAGAAACCTTCTGTAATTGGTAAACCAACTGATTTTAACGCGGCATACTATTTTAAGCATGCTGCAAGTCAACGTAAACACATAGAACATAAAGAAACTAATCAATTCATTTTGTTTTTAGGAGGTAAAACTATTGACGAAAAATTACGAATAAAGACAGGAGCAAAGGAGAAGATACGAGAAATTATAAATCTATCAAATGAAACATGCTATTTATGTGACCCTTATTTTAATAGCAAGGATTTAATTGAGTATGCATTTTATATTAAAAATTCAGGAGTCACAATAAGAGTTTTAAATAGCAAAGAATTTATTAACAAAGACGAGGCTAAGAATATAGAGGAAGTACTTAAAGAATATAATAGCAAGCCGTTTGGCAAAATTGAAGTACACACCTTACGAGGAAAGAGTATACTCCATGATAGGTTTATTGTAATAGACAAAAATGTATGGCTAATAGGTAGCTCATTCAATGAATTCGGTAGTCGTGCTACGACTATTGCTAAAGTGCCCGATTCTTCCCAGATAGAGATAATTAAAGAAATTGAAAAATGGTTTTTTAATACTGAATTTTCTCAACCTATTGAAGATTATGCCAACGAATAAAACATTTCCATCAAACTCATTGGATAGTTTGTTGAGAATGCATATTAGTAGCGATTCCCCAGAATATTGGTTTTATCACTTGGGAGATTATTTATTAGGCAATCCTACTTATTATGGTCAACTTATCGATAATGCCAACAGCTATATTGAAATATGGGATCCCTATTTTAATGTAGATCCTCCTAATAGCGATCAGGATGTATTTAGGAACATTAAAGACGATGTAACAATTAAGATATTAACAATAAAGAAATTATCCACTTCAAGCAATTATCTGACAGATGTTGAAAATAGCTTAAAGTCCACAATAACTCCTAGTAAAAATACTAGATTTGGTTTAAGGGTTATCAATAAGTCTGATGCAGTTAACCAAGGTAGCAGATTTTTTCATGACCGATTTCTAATTATAGATAGGTCAATAGTTTATCTTGTCGGTAGCTCTGTAGGCCACCATTTAAGTGCTAAATCATCAACTGGAATTTGTAAAATTTCAAATCAAGAAACCACTAGTTTTATCTTATCGTTATTTGACGAATACTGGCGAGTTTCAGTAAACCATCATATACCAATTAGATATTTACACCCATGAATATGAAGGATGAAATATTTTTTCAGTATGATTATTTCACCATCCTGCAAATGTTTGATGAAAGCGAAATAATTGATTTATTAAATCAAGACATCGAATTAATATTATTAGTTCAACCTTCAATATCACTGCTTGTCGAAGATATATATCATGCGATTACTGACATTTCTTTTACGGAAACGAAAGCAATGCTTTTAAACGAGGAGATAGTAAATAATATAGTAAAGTACCATTTATCTAATACAAAATATTTTAGCATTTTAGATGAAAAAATAGCTACCTCTTTATTTTCAATTGCTTTTAATGCTATTCGCGACAAAATATTTTCTGAAACGATACCAAATAATGAAAAGTATGTTGCGCAGTCACATATCCAATACTGGATTGAAAATCAGATGATACTGCTAATTGTTGATGACATTCGCTTTTCATCCCCCAAAATTCTATCCGACCTAATTGAAAAAGTAAATTTATCACATCGCTTTTACAATAGATTAATTGACAGTATTCCCTCTAAATGGATTGATAATTCACCTGAAGAATGGATAGCCGCTCCTAAAAATCCTGAAAATGTGCTTGAAAGCGTCAGAACATATGACCGAGGGTCTCTTGAAAACTACAAAGATCTTGAAGCTCAAAACCTTAGTTCTTGGAGATATATTGAAGAATCAGGTAGGTATTCCGATTATGTGATGTTAAACGAGTACTACAGTTTAAAATCTACAGTTTTATTAAAACATAACATTCACCTCTGGGTTAAACTATGGGACAATTTTAAAATTCCATTAATTCAAGATGCGGCATTTAGTGCATCGTCATTTTCTCCTACGCAGTTTAGTGAAATAGCTAAACAACTTGTTTTGCAGCAAAGTTCTTTGAAAACACCTATTCAATATCTTATATTATTGCTCGTTAAAAATATTTTCGAAAGTTCTGTCAAAACATCGGAAAGATTATCCTTTTATTCTAATGAAGAACAAATTAAGTACTATAGTAATCAGCAAAACAGTGAAGCTATGATAGCTCAAGGAAAACTTTCATTAAAATCTTGGGAAGCATTAAAGGGAGAAAGTTATATTAAAGTTCTGACCGCTTTAAAACATATAATACCCAAAGCAGAAATTGATGAATTCATTTTCAGTTATACGCACAGGGGACAACCTCAAAATCTATATACTTTAATATATAACTCTGAAATTGATTTGCTGACTGATGCCTATAAGAATGTATACTTTCAAAAAGGTTATTCTATAGCATTAGAAGACATTCAAGTAAATTTCAATCTTGAGAAGTTTAATTTTTATATATCTATAATACAAAAATCAGGCAAAGCAGATCAAATTATTGTACACGGGTTATTAACGCAATTTACTGAATTTACCAATTCTAAGAAGTTCTATTGGGATAGAACATATTCACCACCATATTGGAATGTTATTAAGGGTGTAGGATTCTTGTTAAGCAAATGTAAAAGCCCTTTATCAGAAGCTCGAGGATTGATTAATAAAGTAAAAGTGACACACGAAGGTTGGAAAGTCAATGATATTGATTATAGAAATATCAATAGGGAATGCTTTATATATTGTGGGATTGCTTTATTATTTGAACATAAGGATGCATTTAAAGACAGTAGTGAAAAACAAATCTTTTTCAAAGAACTATTAGGTATAGTTATAAATCAAAGTAGATATTCTGTCTTTAGGGATAATGAAAATTATCTACTGCCATTGCACCTTTGTTACTTAGTTGCCTGCCAAGTTTATAAAAGAATGAAAAAATATTTTGAAAATGAAATTATTATGACAATCGACGATTTATATACAGTCTTAATAATTCTATCTTCTGAAAAATATGAAATTAGTAAAGGGTCTAGGAAAAAACTTGAATATCGATTCAATAAAGAGTACCCCTATGAATTAAGAATGTTGAAAAGGAATAGACTTCAGGATAAAATAAAATCCTACGCAAACGCAATTGATATACTGAAGTTAAGTATTACCAATTACTAAATTGATAACTTTGAAATATCATCTTTTAAATCTTACGATTGGATAGATATTAATAACGCATTTAGTCAACTATACTTGTATGAGTGTAGCATTTTCAGAGGAATTATATGTGTTTTTTTGTTAAAAAGTAAGTATTAATTAATCCATAACCCTTAATTTGCTTTAACCCATTTGCTATAAAATCGTATCGTCCTTGAACTAAATTTTTAAATGCTTCAGTGCATTGTATTTTTCCTGCTTCACCTGTGGATTCCATTCGACTCGCAATATTTACAGCGTCTCCCCAAAGATCATATGCAAATTTAGTTTTGCCAATTACACCTCCAACAACAGCACCGCAATTAATTCCAATACGGAAATTAATCAGAGTATTATCGTGTGAGCGTTGTCCTCCTAAAGTTTCCTGTACTTCAAGAGCCATTTCAGCAACGGCATCGGCATGGTCTGCTCTCTGTTTTGGTAAATTAGCGACAGCCATATAACAATCACCAATTGTTTTTATTTTTTCCACATAAGGTAAAAGAATAGCTGGCGATGCAGGCCAGGTGAGTTGGGCGTTTGCTATGTTATGGCAAAACAGGACTAATACCATAAAGCATAGCCGCAGACTGGTTTTTAGAATTGCTTTTTTTATGAGATTTTACATTTTGGGTAAGAAAATTTGAATTAGGACTGGTAACGATGCGGTGCAGATGGGCTGCGTTCGTGTAGTGGTATCATGTTGGTATAATTTGGTGATCAATACAATTATTAGCAGGTAATCAACACCTGTTACGCCTGTGCATAAGCACAAGTGCAGTCATGTTTTGCGAAACAGCTATACCCTAGAGAAGGTATATATACTTACGAGGCTAACCGCATAAGTTATAGAGAACTTGATAAGGTAAAAAACAACAAAAACCCTGCTTTTAGGGATGGTAATATATCCAGAGCGTAAAATAAAATCCAAACGAAGGATCGAATGATATAATAAAGCTACTGCTTTATTTATTCCGGTCAAATTATTTTATAGGTATCTGTAGTTACCTCTTTATTTGTTTTGTTTAAGGATATTTTAGAAACCAATCGGAAAAATCAAACATTCACAATGAAAACACTCGCCTATTTCTTTATATTTTCTAAATAACTATCTTTAACATAACCACTTCTCTATCAGGGGTATTATTGTTTCGCTATGCTTTAAATTTCTGTTTCATAGCGTTTAGCCTCTCTACATTTAACAGTCAAACTAAATTATTATGGTTAATAATATTATTCTGATAGTAGCTCTAATCATTTTGGTTGAAATCACCATTTTGGTTTATCGCAGCCTTTTAAAAAAACCAATCGTTAATAACGAAAGCGAGTTGAAGTATAAAATTGAGGGAATATTGGGTGAAATTTCCAGAATAGAATCTGCCGTAAAACAGGAGATATCTACCAATAGGGCCGAAGGCAACGAAGCTGCAAAAAACACACGTCTTGAACTATCAAATTCATTAAAAGGATTTGAAGAAAAATTGAATAGCCTAACCAATACGCTTGAATTAAAATTAAAAGAAGCTAATGAGTCTAACGTCAATAATGTCAAAGACAATCGTAAAGAAATAAAAGAGGCATTAGATAATTTTAAGAGTGATTTTTCTAAATCAATCGACACCTTCAATACCGCTCAAAAGGATAACTTCTTCGCTCTATTGAATAAACAAGAAGATCAAAATAAAAACACCTCTGATAAGCTTGATAAAATGCGAGAAGTTGTTGAAACCAAGATATCAGATTTGCAAACCGGCAATGAAAAGAAACTCGATGAAATGCGAGCTACTGTTGATGAAAAATTGCAAAAAACCCTTGAAACTCGTTTAGGGGAATCCTTTAAATTAGTCAGCGAAAGATTGGAAGCAGTACATAAAGGGCTAGGTGATATGCAACAATTAGCCACAGGAGTAGGCGATTTAAAAAGAGTATTATCGAACGTAAAAACACGAGGTGTGTTAGGGGAATACCAACTAGAAAATATATTGGAACAAATATTGACGCTAGACCAATACGGCAAAAATGTAAAAACTAAAGAAGGTTCTAATTCCATGGTAGAATTTGCTGTTAAGCTCCCAGGACGAGAAAATAACGACAAAGTTGTATGGTTACCAATTGATTCCAAATTTCCTAAAGAAGATTTTGAACTATTGATAGATGCATATGAACAAGCAGTACCTGAAAATATTGAGGAATGCAGAAAAAGCTTTGTAAAAGGGATAAGGAAATGCGCAGTAGATATCTGCACAAAATACATTGATCCACCAAACACGACAGATTTCGCCATTCTTTTCTTGCCATTTGAAAGCCTTTATGCCGAAGTATTACGTACACCCGGCTTGTTTGAATCTATCCAGCGCGAATGCAAAATAATTATTACTGGCCCTACCACTCTATCCGCATTACTGAATAGCCTGCAAATGGGATTCAGAACCTTGGCTATTGAAAAACGATCTAGTGAAGTATGGCAATTACTAGGTGCTGTAAAGACTGAATTTGGCAACTTCGGCACAATACTTGAAAAAACACAAAAGAAATTGCAGGAAGCAAGCAATGTAATAGACCAAGCCAGTGTCAGATCAAGAGCGATAGAAAGAAAGTTAAAAACTGTGCAAGAGTTACCTAAAACTGAAGCTGCTAATCTATTAGGAGAAGTTGCAGAAAGCAATATAATCGAAACTGAAGAAGAATAAAAAAGCCATAGAGGAACTATGGCTAAGGCTTATCGCCTGCGGAATAATCACTTATTGTGATAAGCTTTCATAACGAAAATATACAGATTAAATGAAAAAAACAATTCTCGGTCTTGATATAGGCATTAATAGTATTGGTTGGGCACTCATAAAGGAAGACAGCCAAATAATAGATTGCGGTGTGCGCATATTCCCAGTTGGAGTTAAAGAAGATGATTATAACAAATCAGGGAGTGAAATTTCTAAGAATGCGTCTCGCAGGTTAGCTCGTAGTATTCGAAGAGGGTATTTCCGATACAAATTACGTCGTAAGGCATTACTTTCCATATTGCAGGAGTTGAAAATGCTCCCTGAAAATGGACTTATACACCTCCCCTCAAAAGAATTATATGCACTACGCAGGAAAGGCCTTGACGAAAAACTGAGTTTACAGGAATTTGGAAGGATTATCTTATTACTCAACCAACGCAGAGGTTTCAAAAGCAGTAAGAAGGGACTGGCTAATGAGAAAGAAAAAAGCCAACTGAAGCTCGAAATGAAAGAGCTTGAGAAAAAAATCATTGAGCAAAACTGTCGTACTATCGGTGAATATTTTTACCTCTTATTTTTGAAGAATTCAGATGATGAAAATTGCTATAATTCCCAACAGCCAGTAGAACGCATTAGAACTAAGCACGTAGACAGGAAGTTATATGCCCAGGAATTTGATTTGATTTGGGAAAAACAAAAGAAATATTATCCTGAAATATTGACTGACGAAAATAAGAAACGAATAAAAGATGATTGCCTATATTATCAACGTAAATTAAAATCTCAAAAACATCTTGTAGGAAAATGCCAGTTTGAATCGACTAAGAAATGTTGTCCAGCAAGCAAAGTTGAGTTTCAGGAATTCAGGATATGGCAAATACTTAACAATATCAGAATAACTGTAACTGAACGCTATCGTGAGCCTTTAACTACTGAAGAAAAAAATATAATATTCGATAAACTTAACACTGTTGAACACTGTTCTATAAGCGAAATAAAAAAAGCAATTGGATTAAGTAGTGCCAGGTTTAATGAATTGCCTGAAAAACTGAAAGGCAATACTACCCATGCTCGCATTGCTAATGCTATAGGCTTTGATTTTTATTGGTCTTTATCTCCACAACAACAACAGCAACTATGGCATATTTTATTCTTTGCGGATGATGAGGATTGGCTTTACAATTACGCTGTTGAAAAACTAAACTTTACTGATAAACAAGCAGCAGCTTTTGCCGCTGTTCAACTTGAAGATGGATATTCAAGCATTAGCTCTAAGGCTTTATTAATAGGCAAAGACAGAGATGTTGTTGATAATGGCATTCTGCATAACTTAAAGAAAGGCTCAACATATGACATGGCAGTAAAAGAAGCAGGCTATTCACACCACTCTTACGATGCAGAAAGTAATGACCCTAACAGAATTTTGGTTGAGAAAATTACTTTAGATACCAAAGAAAATATCCGTAACCCTTTAGTGCAACAATGTATCAGCGAAAGTATACGTTTGGTAAATGCTATTATTAAAAAATATGGCCCTCCTGACATAATAAGGGTGGAAATGGCAAGGTCATTGAAAAAACCTAAAAACGAACGAGAACAGGAAAAACGAAGAAATGATGATACCGCAAAACGTAGAGATGAATATCGTGAGTTTTTGAAAAAACGGTTACAAAAGGAGTACATCACTAAATCTGAACTAATAAAGTTTGAGCTCTTTCTTGAGATGCAATACGCAGAAGATGAATTAAAGAAAGTTAACGAAGACATTGATACCGAGGAATTCAAAAAATTTTCACGAAATGTCAAAACAAGCGATAGGGAAAAATATGCACTATGGCTGGAATGTGGACGTATTTCGCCATATACTGGAAATGTAATAAATCTTACAAGGCTATTTAGTTCAGAAATAGAGATTGAGCATATCATTCCGTACAGTAAATGCATGAATGATTCCTTTAATAATAAAACATTGTGTGAAAGGCATATTAATGAGGAAAAAGGAAACCGTACCCCCTACGAATACCTTGGCAATGATACTGAAAAATGGAAAGAATTTAAGGAAAGAATCAGATATTTTAAAGATAACAAACAGGAACAATTTACAAGAACGGAATTGCCTGATGATTTTCTGAGCAGCCAACTAAACAATACAGCATATGTAGCAAGGGAAGTACAAAAGCACCTTAAAAAAGTGTGTAAAGAGGTAAACATCACCAACGGACAAGCTACAAGTTGGCTACGTAAGTTCTGGGGATTAAATGAATTGCTTAATCCGGACGGCACTAACGAAAAATCAAGACATGATCATAGGCACCATATCATCGATGCAATAGTGATAGCGTTCACAAGCATACAATATATTCAAATACTGAGTAGAGAAAGTCAATTTGATGGTTCTGGTAGAATGCGTGTTGAGGGTATTAAATTCCCATTCCCATCGTTTAAGCTACAGGTAAATGAGAAATTAAATGATGTATTGGTCTCTTATAGAAACAAAAAAAGATTACTGAATGTAAAGACAAACAAATATATCCATTCAGACTCTGATAGACTGCATCACCAAAAAACGTTTCAGGTACGTGGTGCTCTTCATGAAGAAACTCACTATGGTATTATTAAAAATCCACGAACAGGAGAATCTAATTACGTAGTACGAAAACCAGTTAACACTATTGATACAGAAAAACAAATTGACAAAATAGTTGATCCTCAAATACAAAATATTATCAGGGATCACATTGTAGCGAATGGTGGAAAAATAAAACCAGCTCTTGTAAACCCTGTTTATATGAAAACTAAGACGGGTAAAAACGTACCCATTAAAAATGTTCGTATGTTGGATAATTCAGAACGTTTAATTCAATTACGTCCTAAGGAAAATTCGAAGCTCTTTGTTTCATCTGGAAGTAATTATTGTATTGCAATATATGAAAATGAAAGTGGTGAACGTGATTTTGAAACAGTATCCTTTTTTGATGCGGTAAAGCGCAAAAAAGCATCTCAACATTTGATGCCATTTACAAAAAACGGAAAGAAATTGATATTTTCTTTAAAACAAAAGGACATGGTGATATTGTATGATAAGCATCCTGATGAAGTCGATTGGAATGACAAGAGAGATTTACATAAAAGATTGTGCAGAGTAATAAAATTTGATGTCGTTGGTCAGGTTTTCTTTGGAAGACATAATATTTCAAAGTTGGATAAAACTGTGGATAGGAATATCAATTTATTTCAGCAAAAATATTCTACAATGAAAGCAATTAAAGTGCAGATAGACATTTTAGGCAATATCAAAAAAGTATAATCATGATAAAACGCACCCTTTACTTTGGAAACCCCGCCTATCTCAAAACCACTAATGAACAGATGGTGATTGAGATGACAGATACTGGTGAAATCAAACAAGCACCTATAGAAGATATAGGTATTGTTATACTTGACCATCAGCAAATAACAATTACTCAAGCATTGATGGCTAAATTACTGGCTAATAATACCGCCTTAATTACTTGTGACAATACCCACCACCCGGTGGGTTTATTTTTGAACCTAGATGGCAATACCTTACAAAGTGAGAAATTTCAGGCACAAGTGGAAGCAAGTGTCCCGCTGAAAAAACAGCTCTGGCAACAAACAGTCATTGCTAAGATACAAAATCAAGCTACAATGCTTGAGAAAGAAAGAGTCAACAACGGACTACTACTGAACTTTGTTAAAGAAGTTAAAAGTGGGGATAGCGAAAATCATGAAGCAAAAGCTGCTGTGTATTATTGGAAAAATTTATTCCCAGCTTTTCTAAATTTCACACGTGAACGTTTTGGAGCCCCCCCAAATAATTTGTTGAACTATGGTTATGCTATTCTCAGGGCAATCGTTGCACGAAATTTAGTGGGTTCAGGTTTGCTACCTACCCTCGGAATTTTTCATAAAAATCAATACAACGCATACTGTTTGGCAGATGATATAATGGAGCCATATCGCCCGTTTGTAGATAAGGTTGTGTGTAATATTGTAAATAATAATGGTCAATACTTAGAAATGACGCCCAACATGAAAAAAGATTTATTGGCAATACCGACAATGGATGTATTAATTGATGAACAAAAAAGTCCATTAATGAATGCAGTACAACGTACCACTGCCAGCCTTGCTAGGTGCTTTGAAGGTAAAACCAGAAAAATTTTGTACCCAAGTTTTACATAATGTGTATTCACGCTTAAATGCATACAGAATTATGTGGGTACTTGTATTTTTTGACCTACCTACGGAAACCAAAAAGGACAGGAAGAACTATGCCACTTTCCGTAAGAAAATGCTGGCTGACGGGTTTCAAATGTTCCAATTTAGCATATACCTACGACACTGCAGTAGTAAAGAAAATGCAGAAGTGCATATAAAGCGAGTTAAAACTATACTTCCGCCTAAAGGACATGTAGGCATGATGTATGTAACTGATAAACAATTTGGTATGATGGAGATATTTCAAGGGCGAGAAGCAATAAGCGCGCCTGAAACCAACCAACAGTTAGAGCTTTTCTAAATAATAGAATGAAAAAAATGGGCACCAAACCCATTTTTTTCATCGTAAAAATACCATACAACCCTTTACAGTAGCCGATTTTAAAGAATCGTGGTATCTAAGACCTAAGCTACGAATTAATTTGAAAGCAAATCACAACTGAAACAATACGGTACCGACTGGGATTTGGGGTATCTAAGACCTAAGCTACGAATTAATTTGAAAGCAAATCACAACTTACTCGAAGGCTACGATATCCGATACACCGGTATCTAAGACCTAAGCTACGAATTAATTTGAAAGCAAATCACAACTGACAATGCACGAATCATTTAAAAAAGCAGGGTATCTAAGACCTAAGCTACGAATTAATTTGAAAGCAAATCACAACTGTAAAGCCAACGATATACATTAACACCTTGGTATCTAAGACCTAAGCTACGAATTAATTTGAAAGCAAATCACAACTTTCTACAATTGTTGATTTGCCAGAACTGAGGTATCTAAGACCTAAGCTACGAATTAATTTGAAAGCAAATCACAACTTAACGTTTTGTTAAAGCACATAAAAAAACGGTATCTAAGACCTAAGCTACGAATTAATTTGAAAGCAAATCACAACGACACGGCAACAACATCTTTACCGCTTGGAGGTATCTAAGACCTAAGCTACGAATTAATTTGAAAGCAAATCACAACTCAGTAAAGGTGGTTAAAGTGGTTAAAATAGGTATCTAAGACCTAAGCTACGAATTAATTTGAAAGCAAATCACAACTCCTGAAATATAGTTATTGGTGTGCTACCGGTATCTAAGACCTAAGCTACGAATTAATTTGAAAGCAAATCACAACACTTCAAAAGAGAGAATAAGAAAAACGGCAGGTATCTAAGACCTAAGCTACGAATTAATTTGAAAGCAAATCACAACTTGGAAGGTATGGCTAATTAAGAAAGCAAGGGTATCTAAGACCTAAGCTACGAATTAATTTGAAAGCAAATCACAACTCGCGCAACCATTCGAGCATATCTACTCCGGTATCTAAGACCTAAGCTACGAATTAATTTGAAAGCAAATCACAACCCTTACTGCGTCCATTAGATTTTGAATTTGGTATCTAAGACCTAAGCTACGAATTAATTTGAAAGCAAATCACAACTGTAGAAAAACGCTTTGACTTCCAAGTTGGGTATCTAAGACCTAAGCTACGAATTAATTTGAAAGCAAATCACAACTAGGTTGTAACAGTATTCTCATACCTTATTGGTATCTAAGACCTAAGCTACGAATTAATTTGAAAGCAAATCACAACATCTATGCCCTGCGGGTATTCCCACAGTAGGGTATCTAAGACCTAAGCTACGAATTAATTTGAAAGCAAATCACAACTTTTATATCGATGTTATAAATAGCTTTCATGGTATCTAAGACCTAAGCTACGAATTAATTTGAAAGCAAATCACAACAAGCAATGCCTTGTCCATTCTTTGCTCATGGGTATCTAAGACCTAAGCTACGAATTAATTTGAAAGCAAATCACAACCACAGGAAGACCCGAATATCAATGATGCGGGTATCTAAGACCTAAGCTACGAATTAATTTGAAAGCAAATCACAACGTGCAGCCGTGCGACTTCCACCGAATTTTGGTATCTAAGACCTAAGCTACGAATTAATTTGAAAGCAAATCACAACCTCAAAAGGATAAACTACGTGAAAATGAAAGTTGTTTATAAGAGCTAAATTATGTTTTCATTGTGATTTAACCCGTTTTATTTACCGTCTATTTCATGAATTTATTACTGTTTTTTCGCGGCTAGCGCGTAGTACAAACGGAAATGTTTTCTTCAAGTCGCAAGTTCAGATAAATAGCCCCAGACACAAAGAACAGCACATTCAGTAATTGAAATTGCTATCTTGTATTACCCTAAAAAGACATTTCATGAAACTGATAATAACATCCGCGGAACTATCAACAACTTTTATCTCCCTATTGAACAAGTATAAGGAATACTATTTTGCAACAGCATGGGCTGGCATACCAGAAAGAATTTTTGACAAGCTCTCAGATAACAATGAGAGAATAAAGAAAATGGCTGTTGGTATTCATTTTTATCAAACAGACCCAGTATTCTTTGAAAGATTTGAAGGAAACAATAGCGTAAGAGCGATACTTCAACCAGATGGGACGTTTCATCCAAAAGTATTCCTGTTTTATAACAGCAACAATGATTGGACATTGTTAATAGGAAGTGGAAACTTTACAAATGCAGCTTTTAGCAAGAATGCCGAGGCAATGTTAATGATAAGCTCCTCTGAAGCTACCGACACAATATTAGCAAATGCCAAAAAAATAGTGATAGAGAGCTGGGCGCATGGCAAGAAGCTTGACGATGCCTTTGTAAAGTCTTATAGACTGCAATGGCATAATCTGCGAAGAAAGAGAAAGGAGTTAGAAAAAGAAATAAGTAATCATAGCATTTTAACTACTGGTGCATCTGCATTTATGCAGGAGTCATGGGGGGAATATGTGGCACGGTACAATCAAAAAAGAGAGATTGTCAACAAACGATTTGAAATGCTGGAATCTATCAGAAATATTTTTGCATCTGGACGTTCGCTTGTTGCAATGACTGAGGGCGAAAGACGTTTTATCGCTGGCAACCCGAACGACTTAGATTTGCCAGGAGCAGACAGATATGCTGATTTTGGCACAAGCGGCAATGGGCAATTCATGAAGAAAATGATAGAAGGCAATATACATTTCTCAAGTGCATTGGATAAAATTCCATTAATAGGGGATATAACCGAGGACAACTATAATAACTTTTTAGCCCTCTTTCTTGGAGATCCAGACACTACAGTAGGTTGGGTAAGTTCAGCTGCACGGTTATTAGCGATGAAAAGACCTGACACCTTTTATAACATAACTAGCGGGAATAGAATTGGGTTTTGTGAGGACTTTGACAATGTGCGAGCACATACTCATTCCCTACATAACTATTGGTCATTAGTGGTTGAGAAAGTTCAATTATCAAAGTGGTACAATGTTCCCCAGCCATCAAATCGGTTCGAGAAAAAATTGTGGGAGACGCGTGCAGCTATGCTTGATGTGTTGTATTATGATGGTTTTTAACAGCCTCTTTGGTTTTACATCGAGGTTCATCGCACATAATATCCGAAGTATAATTATTGGCGAGATGATCAAGATTAAACAACTGTTCTTTAAGGTTGTTTTTATATCCTGTGTAATATTCATTGAAACAGAACCGACAGATGTATTTTGAATTGTGCTTAAATGGTAATATTCCAAATTTACAAAGCTCTTCCTCTCTTTCCATATTTAACAATGGATAGAAGTCTGTAACATTAATTCCCTTAGATATTTCTCCGAAATTATTCAAGGCATTTCTAACTAAATCATACTTTGTTATCCAAAGCTCACTGAATACTTCCTTCTTATCAGTGATTTTACTATAGTCCTTCTTATAAACTTGTAACTCCCATATCTTACCAAGTTCAGAAATGGAATTATAGAAAAACACGGCCTGCTCATAGACTGACATTTGAGCTCTGAGCAAGCTCACATACTCATATTTTTCATTTGGGGTTAAGAACTCTTGTTTATCTACGTATACTACCGCATTATATATATTTCGAAAATAGTGTCCAAGTCGCCTCACATGTCCGCTATAGTACATCTCATCTTTATCGCCGCTGTCATACTCAGCATATTTTTCTTGAAAAGTGATATACTTAAATACTGAAACGCCAACATTAAATTCCAATAATCTCTTGACACGTATACCAGCTCCATAAAATACACATTGATAAATCTTGTCAATCATGCTATACTTTTCCTGGAGTGTCATTTCCCTATCGCCGAATCTGTTCTTCTGATACTCCTTTAGCAAATCAACTATCTCGTAATAAATCGCTGTAAAAACCTGAGTTCCTTCATGATGTTTTTCGTCCTTCATATCAGGTCTTCGGTATTTCATCTGACTAACATTATCTCTATGATAATCAATTAATTTGAAAAACTTGCTTTCGAATCTCTCTATTTGTATGTCTTTTCTTTGTTGCTTATTTGCCTCGATTTGTGCCCAAAATGCAAGAAATGTTGCGAGACCAACTATAGCGGCAATTACTGGTCCAACAGTCCCTCCAAAAGTATCACCTCTTGTACCTGTCTTTGAAGAAGAATGTACAGTTTCTTTGCTGGATTGGCCTGTTTGTGAATCAACATCAGAAGAGTCTACGATTGACATTACAATTTTGTTCGCAATCAAATTTGGTGCGTATATAAATGACAGTGATGTTAGGGAAATGAAAAGAACAACTATGGTCGAGTATGCAAATGCTTTCGTTTTTATAATGTCCCGAATCTTATTCATAATAAAATCTTTGATTATACAATCATATAATATCAACCCAGCAATTGTAATAATTGGAGCAAAAAGGATTATATCGAAGCCACTAGTCAACGTACAATAGTTGGATTTACAAATACTAACATCTACCTCTTAGATTAGTCATTGTACTTATTTTTCTCTAAGTTTCAGGAAACCATCATTATCTACTATTGTGTTTTCCGCTATCAACTTATTTATCTCACGTTCGATAATGTCTCGTAATTGTGTACTAGTTGACTTGAAGCCAAACAAGCGCGATGATTCTATCACCAATTGATCACGTCCGGCACCAAAGTTTGCCTCGATTAATGAACATATTGCCTTTCTTATTTCCTGCGGTGGGAGAGTCTCAATTTTCTTCAACGTCGGCGAAGCCATACTCCTATCCCTTACTTGCACAGTACCATTTGGGAATAGATAGAAGTCACCCTCGACGTTTATCCAACCCCGCTTGACAGCGGAATTTAAACTCTCCTTAACCTTACTTTGAATCCTGCTACCTGCTCGCGCAAGATTCCATAAAGACCGAACGCGCGTAACAACTTCACTTTCATGTATTGGGGATTCGGCTTCAACTATTTTGGTTACAATCTGGGCCATCTCACTTTCCAACATCTCATGTGGCTCAATTTGCAACGGAACTGCAAATGAAGCTTCGCTATATAATACCGATAGCTCTCGTTTTCCGACTTTTATAGTTAATAGATCATCACTAGCTGCAATCTCAAAAACCCCTAATGGCTTTATGGCTTCCTGTTCACCCTCTTGTACGCTTAAAATTTGTTTTGCCCGTTCAACTGCCGCGACAACTTTGTCCAATTGTTCATTAGGTCTACGGAACCAATCAGTACTCCATATTCTATGAATAACCCAGCCATGATCCTCTAAGACTGACTGACGCAGCCTGTCACGATCTCTAGCAGAACGTGAACTATGGTAGCTTGCTCCATCACATTCAATACCTAGTAAAAACCGCCCAGGTCTGTCGGGGTCAACAATCGCCACATCTACAAAAAAACCTGCTATGCCTATTTGAGTCTTTACATCAAAACCCTTTGCTCTCAATGCGTGAGCTACTTGTTCCTCAAAAATCGAATCAGGCTCCCTATCAGTTGATTTACCATAATCCAACTTACCCGTCTGTGCAAACTTCAGGAATAGTTTTAACGATGTGACGCCAGCTCCTTTTGCTCTTTCTAAATCAATATCATCAGCGGTAATGGACGAAAAAACCTCACACCTGCGCTTGGCTCGGGAAATTAGCACATTTAATCGGCGTTCCCCTCCCTCATTGCTGAGGGGGCCAAAACGCATGGCCATATATCCGTTTTGATTCCTACCGTATCCAACCGATATAAATATTACATCGCGTTCATCACCTTGGATATTTTCTAGATTCTTTACGAAAAAAGGCTCGTCAGGGTGAGGACCTGAAAAAAAACTTTCCGTTTCTGGAAACTGCCTACGTAGTAATTCTATTTCATCAATAATTGCTTGTCTTTGCTTCATAGAGAACGTCCCAACACCTAGCGATAAGTTAGGCGTACCTTTTGCATGTTTTATAATAGCTTCTGCAACGGCTTTTGCTTCAATTTGATTTGCAGCAGTACCACCGCTATCAAAAATCCCGTTGGGTAAATGGTTAAACTTCAACCCCATGCCAGAAGCGGCATCAAAAGGACTTGGAACAATAAATAAACGGTTTTCGTAGAACTCTTTATTAGAAACAGCAATAAGTGACTGGTGTTTACTCCTATAATGCCACCTAAGCATACGTTGTGGCAGTCCACGAGCCAAACAAAGACTTAGTATACTTTCAACATCCTGCGTCGCAGTTGTATTTTCCTCATCCTCTTCCACAACATTTCCCGTAACACGAGAAAAGAACCTTGTTGGTGGCAATTGTCTTGTGTCTCCTACCACGACTATCTGTTTCGCTCGAGCAACTGCCCCTAATGCGTCAACGGGTTCGATCTGGCTCGCCTCATCTATAACGAGCAAATCAAAGTGCATACTTCCTGGCTCTAAAAATTGTGCGACGGACAGAGGACTCATCATAAAAACAGGCTTCAGTGCCTGAATTGCAGTCCCGGCCTTCTTTATCAATTGTCTTATCGGAAGATGGTTTCTCTTTTTTGCAAACTCCCCATTCAATATCCCAAGAGGCCCTATACCTCCCTCGCTACGTGGCATATTAATGTAATGCAGGCCCCTTAGGTCAATACGTGCTTGTTCAATTCTATAGCTATCATTTTCTCGAAAATTCATCACATCTGCATGATGTTGATCTCCGTCGAAATCTCTCAAACGAGGATGAGACGTAAAAATTGTTTCTGTCATAGCGTCAAAATAAGCGCGCTGGAAAACCCTTACAGCATTGATGTGGTCTATCTTACCACTCCATAGTGCCTCCGCAAATACCTTCAGTCCTACTTGCTGCAATTGGTTATACCTATTCTTGAAGCTTATCCACTTTGAAAGTGCTTCTATATTCCTACTCCATTGAGTTACTTTTGATTGAAAGTCATCCGCGAGTATTTGCTCAATGGATTCAACGTTGAATGATGCTTTAATATCAAGCGATAGCAATGCAAACAATGATGTTATTTGTTCAAAGAATAACGGAATGTCTTTTTCAAAACTGGCATTGAGTTGCTTTATTTCATCGGGATTTGCGCCTTTTGATAAGCAGTTAAAAAAATCTTGAGGGAGTTCGTTCTGCAATAGAGATTTACGCCAAGTCAATATTTTTAATGTCTCCGACCAGTTCGTTAACTGCTTTTGCCACATACTGCCAAATGCTAGAGACCCAATATTCTCACTTTCCTGCATTTTCCTTTCAAGTTGCTGTAGAATTACTATGTTGTCAATTAGTATAAGTTTTTCCTTATTGTCTTTCGGCAGGGGCACGGTAATAATCGATTTCAATAATGCCACGGATCGTTTGTATGGAGACTTTAGGAATCGAAAAAACGATTCGCCGTGCATTGCTATTTGCTGTCGACAATCATCCAAATTAGCTGTAAGGGCAGCGCTATTAATCTTATCTGATATACTTTGTTTAATATCGGTATGTTTTATTCCAGTATTTATGAGTTCCTCTATCAATCCTATGCTATCAGTCCAAACTTTATTGGACAAAGCAGAACAGTCAGCAGATGGCATTAGAAACAATGCATTGACTGTTGACTTCCCAACATTATAGCGACGCAATGTTGATTCATGAAGAGGGAAACGTTCTTCTAGCTTTTGCAAATTCGCCGCCAAAGTGCTAAATGAGCTTTCGACTCTTGTTAACAAATCTTCTAGCCTATCATATTCATTTGGCAGTAGCTGGTTACAACACACTCCTTTCCATACATGTTGGGAAGGAATACCAATTTCGCGTGTGCGTGATGCAACGTCAGCCAATAATTCCTCCCTATCTTGCCGAGCTTGTGTGCTCCAAGTATGCGGATCTTCCAAAAGGTAACCTCTTGCGTCTATACCGCTATTTTTTAGGAAGACCAGATGCCCCATCGCATGATAGGCCGTTAGCTCGGACGGAGTATGTCTATCATGAAGCGATAAGACGTGTGAATTAAGTTTTTCTCGTAGGACACTAAGTTTAGCTGTAGCAGCATCGACATCATGATTCTTAGGTCTTACCAGGTCTTTAGTACGCTTTAATTCTTCAAGGACTGCCCTTTTGTTAGATTTTGAACTGTGCAATTCAAAACAGAGCGGACCCAAACCAATATTAGTCATACGCCGTTGTACTACTTCCAGTGCAGCCATTTTTTCAGCGACAAATAAGACTCTCTTTCCATCCTTAACAGCACTGGCAATAATATTTGTTATCGTTTGGGATTTCCCAGTTCCCGGAGGACCCTGAATTACCAAGTTTCTGCCGCGACGGACTTCTTCAATAGCTAAAGTTTGGGAACTATCCGCATCGACAACGTGAAAAATTCTCTCGACAGGCAAATGCTCATCAACATTTGCATCCTCATCAATCATCCCATCAGCAGCAGGAAAGCCATCGTTTATCAGGCCCGCGATAAGAGGATGTTTATCGATTTTATCTCCATCTGGCCAATTGCTCCCATCCAAATCCCTGTACATCAAAAACTTTGCAAACGAAAAGAATCCCAACACTATTCTATCACCATCCACAGCAAAACGGCTTTTACAGGAGACAGCATCGCTTACCGACTGAAAATATGATTTTATGTCCCAATCTTCTCCCTCTGGAAGATCGGGGATAGCAATTCCAAATTCCAGCTTCATTTTTGCCTGAAGCGATAAATTTACCGCCGGGTCCTCGCTTCGCCATTTAATTTTAAATCTTTCTGCTGCACTTCCACGATTTAACGATACAGGCAGTAAAACCAAGGGAGCCCATCTTTCCACAGTTGAATTGTCGTCTTCAAACCATTTCAGCATTCCTAATGCAACGTATAATATATTAACGCCTTGTTCTTCTTCAAAAGTTATCGCGTCATAATATAGTGACAAGAGCCTCTTTTGTAAACCTTCAGAAGTAAGCAATGTTTGCAATCGATGGTCTGAATGCCGTTTTGATACACCTCTCTCGTCTATCTCATCATCCTCAGGCTGAGGTAATTCTCCATAATCAGAGTCTTCATCTTCAACACTAGCTGACGTGTTAGTCTCAGTAACGTCAGACTTCTTCTTTTCTTTACCCGGTAGAAAACTAAGAGATTTTTCTTCCTTCACTAGCAATCGAAAGACTTCACTGGAAAGCTCATCAACAACCTCAATAATTTTTACTTGCTTTGAGTTGAGCGGTACATTTATAAGACGATTCCTAGTAGACAGATCAAGAAGCGCTTGTCGGCTGACATCTAATTTTGAAGCTATGTTAGTCATGGGGTCGGACGTTAAAGTACATTAAAAATGTTCTCACTAAATTAACAGATTATATTTTATTTTGATAGAGAAAGGAGAATTTTACAGTACTTTTTATCAAAACATATAATTTTCATTTATCAATCCTACCGCTATGAGAGATAACCTTGGCTTACTTGACTTAGTTGTTATTGTTCTATCATTTTACGTTCTCGGAGCATTAGTAGTTGATTCAACTGTAGTTCTACCTAAAGAAACCTCTACACTCTTGAGCTATATTGACACAGCTATTTGCGGTTTCTTTTTTATCGAATTTTGCGTACGCTTTTACCGATCTCCAAACAAATTAAAATTCATGCGTTGGGGTTGGATTGATTTGATTGCAAGCATACCATCAGTGGACTTTTTGCGAGCCGGAAGGATATTTAGACTTATACGACTGTTGCGTATTGTACGTGCTTTTATGTCATCTCACTACCTAATAAAACACTTATTCAAAAACAAGGCAAAAGGTGCATTTACTTCCGCTGTGCTACTTGCAATTTCACTTGTTATTTTTTCTGCTGTCGCAATACTGCAGGTTGAGAATATTCCTGAAAGCAATATCAAAACAGCAGGAGATGCAATTTGGTGGGCTTACGTAACAATAACTACCGTCGGGTATGGTGACAAATTCCCTGTGACAACGGAAGGAAGAATAATTGCTGCAGTTCTGATGACAGGAGGAGTTGGACTATTTGGTACATTTACAGCATATTTGGCTTCTTGGTTTGTTTCAGGCAAGGAAACGGATGAACAAGCCAACACTCAATGATGCATTTTTATTAAGTCCCTATACTCCTCGGTAATACCACAGGATATTAGTATCTATAGACAACCAATTCCATTTTTTCGACAATTTACTTACCTAACACAGGTGCTTCCTGTTGCCCAAAATAGGACGGGTATATTTTCAGAAAGTAAAAAACTATTGCAGCTATGAAATAAACTTACAACACTTGTGCTTTCAGTGTAATTTCTTAAATTAAGATTCATTACTTTGTACAAACACGAACTCAAACAAGTGACCTCAATCGCATTCATTGATAGTGAAATTGAGCCGAAGAGCCTTAAAATTCTTGATATTGGGAGCATCAAGGATGATGGAAGTTATTTTCATAATCATTCTATGACTGAGTTTATCAATTTCTTAACTGGAACACAATTTATTTGCGGCCACAATATTCTCAATCATGATATAAAATATATAGGTGATGCTCTAAATGGCGCTAAAATAAGTTCAACAAATATCATTGATACTTTGTTTCTCTCCCCTCTAACAAAGGTTGACTACCAATTAATAAATGCTATACGTGGTTATATCTTCAAGTCCTGAATAAAAGAGTTCGATAATAGACCTCTCGTATCTACTACTGAACCACTCTTTGAGTAGCTTTTTTATTGAAGGCAACGAGATAGCTTTTGTCAGGAATAACATTTTCCAAAGACATGCATATCGCCCAACACAGCTGCTTAATCATTTTTATTATAAACAACCAATCATACTTTCTATTGTAAAGGCTTTTTATCCAATTTGTCTACAATTCTCACTATCATCAAAAATATCAATACATAGACAACTATATTAAAAATAAGATGATGGTCTATTTTGGTGTGCTTCATTGAATTTACGGAACGTATCATTACTAACCCAGCTACCCGCAGTATATTCAGCAATACGATTACAAGAGTACCTACCAATAAATACCGTGCTTTACTTTTTGCAGGTTGTGGAAACGACAAAACAAATGCCCACCAAAAACATAATATACCTGTGCCTATGCAGGAGAAAACCATCTTGACAGTAGAAACATTCGGTATGCGTAAATGATATTGATCAATAGTGTAATCAAATCCAAAATGATGTACAACAAACCCTGCACTTTTCAAGATAAGTGTCCTTAGGAATGCAACATAATTAAAATGATTGTCAATCCACTCATTATAATACCCACCGGGGACAGTAATACCGGTCATCGCGTAATCAAAAGCATACGAAACCGTAAACAGCACAGAAAATTTCGCAATAAATACAGCAATAATATTTTCATGTATTTTTTTCATCTTTAATGAAAGACGTAATAAAAGCAAGACTATGAAATCCCGCTTTCATAGCTGTTCCTTTATTTCTTTCTATTATATTCCTTAAGTTTTTTGGCACCATAAGCCACACCAGCTACTACAAGGGCACTCACGCCTCCATCCAAAGGAACTTCATCTACCACATCATCATCAAAGCCCGGGCCCTGTGCCATAGCACAGTTTACTGTAAGCAATAACCCCGCAAGAAGAAGTAATTGTTTTAGAGATTTCATACAGAGATATTTTGAAGGGGTTATTGTTTGATTAGTGTTTGCGTGATTGTTTCATTGTCGTTTTCTATAGTCACTATATAGATGCCATCAGCTACATTGGTCAGTGTTACTGTTATAACACTAGCTGTTGAACTTTGCTCCACCACTTTCACGCCCGTCATGTTCGTAATAGCAATTCGTATATTGCCTTCTGCTCCTTCTGTATATACCGTAAGCTTATCAGTAGCAGGGTTAGGCACAAGCTTTACTCTTAGCTTACTGTTGTTGTTTGCTGCACTGATGCCTGTAGGTTTTCCTTGTGTGTTCAGCTCGAAACGGTTGTTGCCCCAGGTAGCAGTGTCACTTGTTACTTCAAACCAATATTCATATCCCGACCCTGTTATCTCTTCTGTTTTGCTCAGATATTTATCTTGCAAAAACAGCTTGGTTCCTGCAGGCATATTGAAGTCAGCAGCTATTATCTTAAAACTTTTCTTCAGCGTACAGTACAGACCTAATGGTATTATACTACTATCCTTATACGGACGGGCATCTATACTCAACATACTGTCATCGGCACTTCTGGTATAGAATGTCATGTCAGGATTATACAATTTAGGAGCATCAGGAAAATCAACAGTTGCCATTGCATTATCATCGAAGTTGAGCAATAACCTGTCCCAGAAAATAGTACTGTCTTCTAATCTAAGTTGAACCATATTGGCTGTACCTGTAGTCTTGAACATTGTGCCTGATGTAGAGCTTGACTTATCGCTTTCTTCAAAAAGAATATTACCATTTGCCGATAATGTGGTTACAAACGAAGCGCATGATGGCAGTATAAATGACGAGGTACCAAAAGGATAAGAAGTATAGCCCCCTTTTGTTCCCTGTTGAGCGTTCCATATGTAGAATGCGCTACCTAAGTTAGTTCCACTCAGCGCATCCATATTTACCTGTGAAGGGAAAGGATTACCAACCAGTATGAAATTTGTACTACTTCCTTTGGTCAGGCTTATGGCCTGGTTGCCTTGGTTCACTACCCCACTCATATCTAAGGTAGCTGCACTAGGAGTATATGATGCAGAGGTCAGCCCTTCACCTTTCGCTCCACGCACCAATATACGTGCCGCCTGATATCGATTCCATGCATTGGCCCCACTGCCGTTAGTGCTTGTAAACTCTGTCCAGCCGGGGTTATTGCCAGTTGTTGTATTATCGCCGGCTGTTACATCGTACCAGAAGGAAGAGGCGCTGTTAGTGCCAGTAGTAGTAAAACCATTTGTTGACCCACCACTTCCTGTGATATCTATATCATCAGTCAACTGTGTTAATGCTAAAGAAGTACTGAAAGGATGTGCAAAAAAACGGAACGCGCGACGACCTCCGGGTATATAACGTTCTACAGTTACATTGCCACTGATAGTACCTGCACTATTGCCTATGCGGCCTGTGTTAGTAGAATTTGAGGACAGGGTGAGTTTATCGTTAGTAGTAAGTGTGGCACCTGAAGCTACGGTGACTGTGCCATTAAAAGAAAAAGCAGTGCCATTAAGTGCCTGTGTGCCTGTTTTGCTGAAAGCCAATGTACCTGTGCCTGTAAAACCGTTGCCGCTATTGGTAACATCACCATAAATGGTTGTTGTATTGCTTGTCCCCGTTGCTAAAGAAACGCCACTGTTGATGGTCAGGTTTTTACATGAAAAATTCCCAGGTGCAGTAGTGCTTGCGATAACAGCATCGAGGCTTGATGTTGGTGAGCCATTGCTCCACGTGCTGCCGTTCCATGTAGTGGATGTAGGCGTAACAGAGAATGAACCTGAAATAGGGAAAGTATATCCTGTGGCATCGTTCATTGTCCAGTTGCTGTTGTTTAAAATCGCTGCCTGTAATGAAGCTTTAGTGCCTGACATGGTTCCCGAATAATAACCGTCATCAAAATGCGTGGTGTATTCAACTTCATAGCCCGTGCCGGGGTCGGCTGAGATATTTTGCGAGGTAGCACACTGTGTTACTGAAGTCCAGTTAGGCGTACTTACGCTTTGATAATTGATGGACGCCAGCATCGTGATACTTGAGGGCTGGTTGCTGCCGTTTATCGTACCCTGAAATGCGTGTACAACCTCGCCTGTAGCCGTTAATGCCATGCCGCTTCCGGTAACGGTAGGGCATTCTGCCACCAAAGAAAGAGAACCGATATTTGACGTCATTCCGGTTGCAGAAAGGTTAACGCCAATCACTAATTGAGTTCCTGCAGAAACTGCACTTGTGGCTGTCCATTTGATAATACCATCTGCTGACTGGCCTGTGCCTGAAGAACATCCGTTGTTTGTGCTTTGCTGAAAAAATGGAAATGAATTACCTATATAGCCAAAGTCTGTGAAGTATATAACTGTGCCGGATGTTACAGGCTCTAAGAATAATACATCAACTTCATCTGCACCCGAAGCACCTGTAGGGTCTGAATTAAGGCCGATGAACATAATGTCCCCGGGCGATAATGTGGTTTGAGCATCGGTTAAGTGCGTAAAAAACAATAATGTAGCTAACAACAGGAAGTATTTCATAAAAAATGTTTTACGGATGGATAAAAACATTGAAAACTACGTGTGATAAGCTTTTTGTTAAATGCTTAGAACTAATCATTTTTATAGTGAGTATTAAGCATGATATTTACACCGGAATGAATAATACCCTGTTAGGCATTATATACACATCATTATCAATATTGCCTGTAATCCTTTGGTTGCTGCAGTGGCGTAAAAAGGAATTATTATGGATAGGGGTTTATAATATTTTATACTGCCTTTCGGATATGGTGCTGATGTATGTTATACCGGCAGGCTCATACGACCATTTTGCATATGCAGCGGATATGATGCTGATATCTTTTGGGATGTTCATGTATTTTGCGAGTGTACTGAGAACCCGGAAATCCTTTGTTGTTTATGCAATGTGTTACGGTTGTATGCTTTGGTTTTACATGAGCCATAAAATGTGGCTTCGTAATACTATAATGCCCGAGTATTTTGTAGCGGGATATTATGCCATACTTACTATTGCAACAACATTTTTTGTTTGGCAGGTAATTGTGCTTGATAAAAAGAATACAGCATCAAAGCCGTTATGGTTCGGCGCCGCTTTCATGTTTTTCTCTGTTATATTCCTGCTGGTGGAAAGTGTGATGTATGTAATACCGCTGGAGGCTATTAACCGTAAATACATGATGCTGGCCAATGATATGCTGAATGACAGCTTTCAACTGGTAAAGGCGGTAATTTTATTAAGGTTGTTAACTGTTAGAAAGTGATCAGTAATTTATACTATATCATGCTGTTTGCTGTAACTGTTTTTGCAGTACTGTTCCTATTTATGTATATGTTATACCGCCATTTTGTGCAGAAACTGGAAAGGCAGCAACGAGAGAGTGTGCAAGCTATACTGGAGACGCAGGAAAATGAACGCCGCACGATTGCGCTTGAGGTGCATGATAACCTTGGACCGTTGCTCTCGATAACCAATATGCGCATAGAGGCTTTAACTGCTGCAACGGATAATGAACATGCTAAGGGAGAACTGAACCATGTGCATAAACAACTGAAAGATGCGATTTTCGTTTGCAGGGATATATCTCATGAACTCACACCATTCCTGAATACCGAAATAGGGCTTCAGCAAATGATAAGTGACCATGTGCAAAAGATAAATGCTGCCGGTAAACTGCAGGTGGTATTTAATTGCAACATTGCAGATGTAAAAATACATCATCAAAAATCCGCATCATTATGCCGGGTGCTAATGGAATTGCTGAACAATACCATAAAACATGCCCATGCACAACAGGCTGTTATTGATATGGGCGTAAAAGGCACACAGTTCATACTGGGTTATACTGATGATGGGGTGGGTATGAAAGCTACGACTGGGAACGGTATCGGTATGAAAAATATTCAGAGCCGTGTGCAACTGCTGAACGGACAATTGCAAACTGTGCAGCATGACGGTAAGGGGGTGGATATAAGAATAAAAATACCTTTAAAAGAACTTATTTGACATAATGACCGTATTGATAGCTGACGACCATATTATTTTCAGGGAAGGGCTTGCGGCACTGCTTAATAACATGCCACATGTATCGCGTGTATTGCAGGCAGGCAATGGACAAGAAGCAGTAGCTATTGTTCGTGATGAAAAAATAGATGTAGTATTGATGGATATAGAAATGCCTGTGATGAACGGCATGGAGGCGACGCGTATCATCAAGGAGCAAAAGGATATACATACTGCTGTTGTGGCCCTGACGATGTTCAACAGGATGCCCGATGTAATAGGGTTATATGATTTGGGTATTGATGGTTATCTGCTGAAAGACAGTTCTGTAAATGAAGTAGCCAAGGCATTGCAGTTTGTATCGGAAGGCAAAGAATATTATTGCGATGCGGTAAAAGAGCTGTTATTTAAAGCATTACTAAAAAGACAGAAAGATAAAATCCATTCGCCTGAAAGTGTATTAACGGAACGGGAAACAGAAGTGCTGCGGCTGATATGCGAACAATGTTCTACGGAAGAAATAGCTGCAAAATTATTTTTATCGCCGCTCACAGTTAATAACCACAGGCGCAGCATACTCAGTAAAACAAAATCAAAGAACGTTGCGGGTATGGTGCTTTACGCACTGGAACATGATATATTCAAACTCTCGTCTTAAGCCTCTCCATTTAGAGCGAAAAAATGCATAAATAGAGATTCTTTTTGACTTGGTTATCTTTTCACTCCTTGAGTTTATTATCGCCATAAGCTACAAGTAGCTATCAGTGCATTTACGCAGCCATCAGGCTGCAACTCATCAACCATATCATCATCTATACAGGACGCACAAATAACGAGTGCTAGCATTAGGTATTAGCTTAAAGGAAACTGGCAAAAGAACAGAGGTATATATGCACTTAAAATTACTACAGCAAGTTTATAGAATATTAAATGACAGAAACCTTTCAATTGCTGCTTTAGCCCAATAAGACTTGGATTCAAGATTTGTCATTAAAACGATTATACCAAAAATAGAATTTAGCATGATGAGAACTTTAAAATATCTTCGATAAAGTTCGAACTGGCTCCTGCCGGGGCTACACTAAAAACTACTTCCTATGAAACCCTTTACTGTAAAGGGTTTCATAGTTCGATATTTTATAACAAACCCTAAGTACCTTTAGAATCAACTGATTTTGAATACTCCATTGGTTCGATTCATGTAGACAAGTATATAGTTTATAAATAAAATCATCATGATTAAATTCAGGTTTTCTAATCTACACTAAGGCTTCATACAATATTATTTGCGCCATGAGAGAGTTAAGGCTATTGGGGTCTATAGCTTTGTACTCCCTAAAGAGGATAATAAAAACAGAGATCCCGCTAATTTAACCAGCATTGATATTAATTTAGACTAAGCCCCTTACTTTTCTCTATTTATTAACCACATGAGGGCATAGGAAATTAAAAAGTCATTAAGACATACTAAAATCACAGTTAAAATGTAGTTAACCATTAATTAAAATATCTGTATGCAATAATTGATATAAACCGACTACATAGCTTGCATTTGACAATAATGTATTCGCTAATGTTTAAATCATAAATGCATATGAAACGTAGTTACACCCTTCAGGTACGCACTATTCTTACCAGCCTACTAATTGTATGTAGTCATTTTGTTTTTGCAACCGTTACATCCGGAACATATACTATCGGTGCTTCGGGTGACTACGCAAACCTGTCAAATGCCATTAACGACCTTAATAGCTCAACCATTACCGGGCCGGTTATTTTTAATATTATTCCCGGCACATATTCAGGGTCAAGCTGGCAATCACAAATTAATGCAGTTAGCGGTGGCAGCTCGGTTAATACAGTAACTATTCAGGCACAAAATGGCCCAGGTACAGTTACTATATCAGTATCAGGCACTTCAAGTGCTAATTATGTTTTTCGAATAAATGATGCGACTTATATAAAAATCAAAAACCTTACCTTAAAAAATACCAGTACTTCTTATGGCACGATAATAAATTTTATTAATGCTGCATCACACGATAGTATTGTAGGGTGTAATATGATTGGGGCTACAGGCAGCACAACATCTACTAATAGGGCAATTATATACGCGACAAATGCAAATGACATGGATGGTAATGTAATAAGCAATGATACCATTCAAAATGGCTCATATGGCATATACTGGACGGGCACTAGCAGCATAGGCAGCAATAATCATGTATTCAACAATAACAAATTCAGCAATAATTACTATGGATATATTTATAGCAGTTACATAGGTAATGCATCTATTGAAAATAATACTTTCACTGCTACGGGGATTTCAGGTTATCATTATGGCATATACAATAACTTTCCTGTAAATGGGATAAAAATTAAGAATAATAGTATCACGACAAATACCACAAGCGGGTATTTATACGGCGTTTATATTTATTACGGCAATTATTATACAACAACGGGCTCAGAACTTATTGTTGAGGATAACAACATTAGCCTTACAGGTACATCATATGTATATGGCATTAACTTCGATTATTATTGTTACAACATGCGAGTTGTTGGAAATACCTTAACCGATAACACTAACAGCTCATATAATTATGGCATAAGGGTGTATTATTATTGTACGAATCTTACATGTACAGACAATAATATAACATGTACAAACAATGGTAGTTACAGTTATCCTTGGTATTTATACTATACCAATTATGGAAACCAAACTAACGGGTACTGTAATATTTCAAATAATATTTCTAATGGCGTCAATAATTCAACAAGTGGCTATGTTTATGCTACCTATATGTATGCCAATTATAACATGGAAGTGCATAACAATGTGTTTAACGCTACCACAAAGTATTATATGTATAACTATGGACCTTTGTATTATGGCTACAACTCTACAGCTACAGACAATACTTTTAATTTCACAAATAATGGAACGGGGTATATCTATAATTATTGCAGTAATATTTACAATCCAAATACAACACAAGATACATTTGCAAATAATACGTTCAACATACAGTCCACCAGCAGTGGTTCAATTTCGAACTACGCCTGTTACTACGTATCCCCTAGCAGTCTCGTAAAAGAGAATACATATAATATTAGTGTAAAAAACGGAACACTATATAATTATAGCTACTATGGTAATGGAGGAACTATTCAGAACAATAAATTCAATTTGTCATCTACTACCGGAACAATATACGGGAATTATAGTTACAACTACTCATCATATTCCGGTGCCAAATGGCTTGGAAATATATTTGATTTGAGCAGCAATACAGGAACACTTTATGCATTCGGCGGCTATCTACCGGGACAAGATAAATTCATAAACAACATTTTTACAACTAAAACAGCAGGTGCATCATATTTATGGTATGAGTCGCCAAGTTATGGTGCCCAAACTGACTTATATTTTTTCAACAATACTTTTCATAGCAATTCAACGGGTTCTACTGACTATCTGATTTATAAAACTGGTGGCGTATCTTATGCTGGCAGGAACTATTTCTTTAACAATATCTTTTCTTCCTCAAACCCATCAGGCACTAATGGGGTTATAATACGTGATACTAACAAGTTTGTTGCGGATTATAACTTGTATTATTCCAGTAACAACACAGTTAATTTTCAAAGTCAAACTTTTCCTTCAATCAATACAAGTGCATTTAACACATGGAGGTCTACAGCCAATAGAGATAGGAATTCTCTTATTTACAACCCTGGGTTTGTTAATTCTGGCAACAAAGATTTTCATCCATCTCCAACAGACCCAAATTCATGGTCTGTGCAAGGAAGAGGCTTACACTTGCCAGCAGATACATTTGACCTCACTGGTGCGCCGAGAGCCAAAACCAGGCAAGATGGTGTTCCTGACCTGGGAGCATATGAGTTTACACCAACCAGCACACCTCCTAATTGTATTGCAATTCCAACTAACCCCATTCCCAATGCTAAACAAGTTTTTATATTCGGATATGATACTGTTGCTGCAATTACTTGGGGAGCTACTGTGCCTGCATCTGCGTCGATGCAACAGTATACGGGTTTGCAAGCCCCGTCTCCGATGCCTACTGCTGTTGGAAGGGGATACATATATACCAAGCTAAATACATCCGGTAATTTTACTTACCAACATACACCTACATTGTATTACAAAGATGCTTGGTTAGGTAATATCTCTAACGAAACAAATACTAAAATTGCACGCTCCAGCAATAATGGTATATGGGAAGGCTATAACTATAGCAATGGCATTACCGATTCAATATTAAATCAGGCCTATCCTTTGAATCAGTTAGATAGTGTTGGAGACTATACTATTGTTGAAAATGCAAGGATAGGTATCAGATGTATACAAGCACCTAGCAATATTACAATTAGCAATATTACTGCCTTTTCTGCTGATGTAACCTGGGATGGAGTCTTTCTACCTATTGGGTATCAAATATTAGTAGATACAAAATCTGGAACTCCTACTAGTGCAACTGGAGCTTTATTTAGTACTACTAATTCAATTGCCCTTACATCTTTAAATGAAAATACACATTATTATATCCACATACGAAATATTTGTGGTTTAAAAGACACTTCGGCATGGTCAACAGTACCACTTACAACAATTATCACTTGCCATACACCAATTGTAAAATTTACAGGAATAAACAATTCACGTGCAATTGCGTACTGGGATACAATACAAACTGCCACACGTTACGAGTATGTAATCACTCATAGCCCCACACCTGTACCATCTTTTGGTACACCAACAACTGTAAATAGCACCTTTATAAATATTGTACCGGGCAAGGATTATTATGTTTTTGTAAGGGCATACTGCAATGGGATATATCCAAATTCAGAATGGGGAATGGGGTCATTCACTGTTTTCCCAACCGGGATAGGTAACGCTACAAATGATGTCAGGATTTTAGTTTATCCTAATCCTGCAGATGATGTATTGAATGTTTCTATTGACAAATACGTACCTGATTCGGAAATAGTAATAACGGACCTGATGGGTAAAGTTGTTTTTACCTATAAAGTCGAAAAGGAGACAACCTCAATTCCAATAAAGCAATTATCAAAAGGATTGTATATCCTCAAGTATAACTTTAATAATACAACAACAATAGTAAAATTTAACAAAATATAGATATGCAAATTATTTATTGTTTAAAAGCTTTGTTTTAATGGAGATTTAGTAAGGAGATATTTATCTCCTTATTTTTTTTAATTCGCATTAATTAAAGTTTGATTAATAATAAGCGATTGAGAGTATTTGTCAGATTTATAAAATGTATTTTTAAAGGCCTTTACTTATATACTAATGACTTTTACTTATTATGGACATTCTTGTTTTCTAATCGAATCAGATGGCGTCAAATTTCTGTTTGACCCCTTCATAACGGGCAACCCTAAAGCAATTCATATCAATGTTGATTCTATAGAAGCCGATTACATTTTAGTATCACATGCACATCATAACCATATTGCAGATTTAAATAGAATTGCTAAACGGACTAAGGCAACAGTAATTGCTTCTTATGAAGTTGTAATGTGGGCAGAAGGGTGTCATAAGTTTCATGCAATGAACTACGGGGCATGCAATTTTGATTTTGGTGAAGTCCGTATGGTTCCTGCAGCGCATAGTAGTACGCTACCCGATGGCAAAAGCGGTGGTTGCGCATGTGGCTTTATATTATCATTAAAGAGCGGAAATTTTTATTATAGTGGTGATACTGGATTAACAGTAGATATGAGGCTCATACCTCAATATTATGCAAAATTGGATTTCGCAATTTTGCCTGTGGGAGGTAATTTTACGCTAAATCCAAGAGGTGCAGTAATTGCCAGTGATTTTATACAATGCAATAAAATCATTGGTGTACATTTTGATACGTTTGAATACATTGCTATTGATAAGCCTCAAGCACTAAAATTATTTTCGGATGCCGGCAAGGAATTAATACTACCTGTAGTTGGCAGTACTTTTGAATTAGCCACGGCATTTCATATTTGAATATGATACTTGCAAAGATTTTAGTTTTCAAACAATGGCTTAATTGACAATTTCGTTGTCATGTTCAGCAATTAGATTCAGTATCTCCTGCGCTATGAATGGAGTATGTAAATTATATTTTGCAAAAGAGGGTTCTGAACCAATTTTTATTGTGACAGATTGCGGTAGTCTTGCAAGTTTCGCAAACATATCCTCATCTGTTTCATCATCCCCAATCGAAAATATAAAATCATACATATTGTCGGATAATATTTTCTCCGTTACATAGCCCTTATTGATGCTTCTATTTCTTACCTCAATAATCTTATGACCATTGAGTATGTTCACAGGATGGGCATTCATTTTTTTATGCAAGTCTTGTTGCAGTTCAGATGCTCTTGTATTACCCTGAAGCGGGTCTGAATTTCTATAATGCCATGCAATTGAAAACTCTTTTCGTTCGATAAAAGAGTTAGGGCATTTTACCAAATATTGCTGCATTATTCTTTCTGCTTTTACTACCCAGTCGAATGTATCTAGTTCTGTATCAGTTTCCCATTCCCTACCAATTAGCTTTAGTTTTGCCCCATGCTCTGCAATCAAATTAATCGGTAAGTTTCCAAACCACTCTTCAAGAGATTTGCTATCTCTACCGCTTATAATAAATACATCATTTTGAGAATTGGAACCCAATGTCGCTAAAGTTTTCTTAAGTTCATCACTAGGCTTAGCCAGGCTGGGGTGTTTTGAAAATGGTACTAACGAACCATCGTAATCAAGTAAAAATAATCTCTTTAAAGAAGTAGCATACTGGTCGAATATTTGCAGCCTCAGGCCTTTATCTACAAATTTGACTTCAAATTCAAGTTGTTCATTCTTCACATCATTCAATTGCCTGAAGAAATCACTTGCCCACATATTCACTGTATAATTCTGAACTTTTGACCGCATCTCAGTAAGTCTATCTGACTGCTCAGCACTGTTCATTTCAAGCCCATACTTTATCATCTCAGCAATTTCGCTTGCATCGTTAGGGTTAATCAGCAAAGCCTCGGTAAGCTCTTTTGCAGAACCAGCCATTTCGCTTAATATCAATACACCTTGCTTATCCTGCCTGCTTGCTACAAATTCTTTTGCAACAAGGTTCATCCCATCGCGAATTGGAGTAATTAATGCAAGGTCACATGCAGTATATAAGCCAACCAGTTCTTCAAAACTCAAATGATTATAATAGTATAACACAGGTTGCCAGCTAATATTACCTAATCGGCTATTAAGGTTCCCGATATGTTCATCAAGCAATCTTTTCCTTTCTGCATATTTGGTAATCCCATCCCGTGATGGAATAATAGCCAATGCGAAAATTACATTCTCCTTGTATTCAGGGTTTTCATTCAAAAACTGCTCATATCCCTTTAACCTATTAGATAATCCTTTTGTATAATCAAGCCTGTCAATAGAAAATATGAGTTTTTTGTTACCCTTTAAATCAATGTATTTATTACGAATTTCGGCTACGCCTTTTTTTGTGTAAGCGTTATTAAATAATATGAAATCAATGCTAATTGGGAAAGCATCAGTTTTTACTAATCTGTTATTCCATGATATGAAGTGGCCTTCATGTTCTGTTCTCAGTATCCTACTGACACATTCGTTAAAATGCTCAACATAATCTAAAGTATGGAACCCAATTAAGTCGGCACCAAGCATACCAGTCAATATTTCGCGCTGCCAATGTTTTGGTATTACTCTAAATAACTCATAAGATGGGAATGGTATGTGAAGGAAAAACCCTATTGTGAGTGTCGGAAACTCTTTTCGCAGCATTCCTGCTAAAGGAAGTAAATGATAATCATGTATCCAAACTATATCATCTTTGTTAATCTGCTTAGAAATTAGGACATTAAAAAGTTTATTGACCTCTATATAAGCATCAAAATAAGTTTCATTATATTCAGCGTATGATGGAAAATAATGAAATAGAGGCCATAGTAATGAGTTTGAAAAACCATTATAGTATAGCTCATAATTTTTCCAGTTAATAAATACCGGGGAGTAAGTGTATTCATCTTCATTTAGGTCGTTACTTACCGAAGCCCATATTGTTTCGTTACAACCCGGAGCCCCTACCCATATTTTTTCTGAATAATCATTATGTTCAAGACCTTGCAAATAAGAACTAATAGATGAAATCAATCCACCAGAAGATTGCCTACATATGTATTTATCTTCAGCTTGCTCAACGGTAAGCGGTAAACGATTGGATACAATAAATAGTTTTTTCTTCATAGCTAATTGCTTTTCAGATTGTTAAATATGCTGTAAATCAGACGAAGCGGACGCGGATAAAATGAAACTAATAAAACCGCAATTGTGGAATATCACTAATATACGAAAAGTATGTTAAGCAGTTATACATATTGTATGTCACAACTACAATCTTAACATTGATTTTTACTATTTTACTGAATAAAATGAAAACATAATTCGTTACTATACAGATACAAATGACAGCATTAATAATTATCATTTTTACTATTGGTTATTTTGCAGTTGCTTTTGAACATAAAATCAAAATCAACAAGACAGCTCCGGCACTTATGACAGGTGTGTTGTGTTGGACTGTTTACATGTTTAGTTCAATCGATAAACAATTAGTATCTGAACAATTGTATGAAGACTTAGGTGAGTTTTCAGGCATACTTTTTTTCCTGATGGGTGCTATGACAATAGTAGAAATTATTGACTTGCATGATGGATTTCATGTAGTTACCGAAAAAATCACCCAGACCAACAAGAGGAGATTACTTTGGATCATATCGGGAATTACATTTTTCTTATCCCCTGTTTTGGATAACCTTACTACAGCAATCGTTATGGTTTCTATGTTACAAAAAATTGTAGAAGACCCTAAAGAACGTTTATACTTCGTTGGAATGATAGTAATAGCTGCTAATGCGGGTGGTGCATGGTCTCCTATTGGTGATGTGACAACAACAATGCTATGGCTAGGTGGACAAATAACTGCCGGCAACATTATCAAAGTATTATTTATTCCCAGCGTTATCAGCGTTGTTGTACCATTACTAATCGTTAGTCGAAAGTTTTCCGGTAATGTCAGTAAAAGCATAGCCACTTCTAATGGCTCTACTTTATCGCGAAAACAACAACTAATTATTTTGATAACCGGAATAAGCGTACTGATACTTGTTCCTGTTTTCAAAACAGTAACGCATTTACCACCATATATGGGTATCCTAATAGGACTGGCTATAATGTGGGTTATTGCCGAACGAATTGGGAGTAATAAGGAAGAACAAGAACGTTTCAAATTATCGCCAGCATACGCCCTCAGAAAAATCGATACAGCAAGCATTCTTTTTTTTCTGGGTATATTACTAAGTATTGCGGCATTGGAAAGAACCGGAATATTGCATTCTTTGGCTCAAAGTATGGAAGCGGGAATTGCGAATAAAAATGTAATAGTGCTTATCATGGGCATGTTATCTTCCATAGTAGATAATGTACCGTTGATGGCTGCTGCTCAGGGTATGTATCCTTTATCTCATTATCCTACAGATGATGCTTTATGGGAGTTTCTTGCATATTGCACTGGTACTGGTGGTAGCATTCTTATTATTGGCTCTGCTGCCGGAGTGGCGGTTATGGGGATGGCAAATGTTAATTTCTTTTGGTATATGAAAAGAATCTCATGGATTGCACTAATAGGATATATTTCGGGTGCCATAAGTTTTATTTTGATAGAGGTATTGTAAAAGTGCATTTAGCATGAAAAAAATATTGCACGCGCTTCAACACTTTTTAAAAGACAGGTTTAATCTTAATGAGGATAAAGCTGATGAAAATGCAATTGTCGAATCGATACGGAAGGAGGTAACATTTAAAGGAGTAAATGTTTGGACACTCATATTTGCCATCTTCATTGCTTCAATAGGACTTAATGTCAATTCACCTGCCGTTATTATAGGCGCAATGCTCATATCGCCACTTATGGGGCCGATTATGGGTATTGGCTTGGGAGTTGGCATAAATGACTTCGATTTACTAAAACAGGCTGCAAAGAACCTTTTAATTGCAGCAATTATAAGCATAGGCAGTTCATTCCTTTATTTTATTATTTCACCATTGCATGATGCCAGTTCTGAATTGTTAGCAAGAACAAATCCTTCTGTTTGGGATGTATTTATTGCGTTCTTTGGAGGACTTGCGGGAATAGTTGCCGGCACAAGAAAAGAGAAAAGCAATGTTATTCCGGGTGTCGCAATTGCAACAGCATTAATGCCGCCTCTATGTACCGCAGGCTATGGCCTGGCAACTGGGAAATTATTTTATTTTCTTGGTGCGTTGTATCTTTTTTTTATCAATAGCCTTTTCATTTGTCTGGCAACATTCTTAATTGTGAAGCACTTAAAATTTCATAAGAAAGAATTTCCAACTCCTGAAAGGGCAAAACGTGTGTCCCGTTCAATATTGATAATTGTCATAATTACCACAGTTCCCAGCGTATACTTAGCCTATCGTATAGTAGAGAAAAGCATTTTTGAAAGTAATGCCAAGAAATTTGTGCAAGCAGAATTTCATTTTCAAAAAACGCAAGTTGTAACACACAATTACGTTTTTGATGGCAAAAAACGTTCTATTGAATTGCTGCTATTGGGACAATCATTAACTGCGGAAAAATTAGACACACTCAAAGGGCTATTACCTAGATATAATCTTTATAATACTGAATTAATTGTTTATCAAGGGCTGAATGCTAAACAAGAAATTGATTTGGCTACTATAAAAGCAAGTATTTTGGAAGATGTATTTAATAATGAGAACAAAGATGAAACCACAGCCAAAAAAGCTCAGGTTTCTTTTCCTGATATTAGAAATGAACTAAAAGTACTATATCCTCAAATAGAAAATTACTCCATTCAACAAAGCATACTAAGAAATGTCAACTTGTCTATGAATGATACTGTAACTTTGATTACAATTAAATCAGCCCCAAAGGTATTACCTAAGCAACAAGCAATGCTATCTGCTTGGCTTAACAAAAGGCTAAAAACAGACTCTCTAAAGATTATTTTTGAATAACCGCGAATGAAAAAACAGTGGGCTATATTTAAAGAAAAAAGGAAGAATCAGTTTGATATTATAGATGCGCAAAATCTAAAGACAAATATCGTATTAGGCATCCCATTTTGGATAGCTTCTATACTAACGGGTATTGTTGCTGTTGGCTACACGAAGCTATTTACTTATACAGAAGTTTTACTTCAACATGTTTTAAAAAATGAATTCAGACTGATTTTTATTCTATCTCCTGTTTGTTTTCTAATTTCTTGGTTTCTTGTTAAAAGATTTGCACCCAACGCCAAAGGCAGTGGTATTCCACAAATAATGGCTTCTATTGAACTCGCCGCACCTAAGTATGAGCAGAAAATACCAGCCTTATTAAATCTCAAAATCGCATTTATCAAAATAGTATCAAGTTTATTTTTATTGTTGGGGGGTGGTGCGATAGGACGAGAAGGGCCGACTATTCAAATTTCAGGTTCTATCTTTCGATGGGTTTACCGATGGGTGCCCTCGACTTGGCAAAAATTGTCGCAAAAGAATTTCATAATAACTGGTGCTGCAGCTGGGTTAGCAGCAGCTTTCAATACACCTTTAGGGGGAATTGTATTTGCTATTGAAGAATTGGCAAGAGTACACATAAGCGTTTTTAGAACAACGCTTTTTACTGCTGTAATTATTGCGGGTTTGGTGGCTCAGGGCTTTTTAGGCCCTTATTTATATTTAGGATATCCTGACATAAAACAATCAGGAGGCATTGTATTTATTGGAGTATTCCTTGTGGCAATTGCTACCGGCTTAGCAGGCAGCATAATGAGCAAACTTATTTTAAAACTAATGAGGTGGAAAAAACAATTTAGTACTACACAAACTATCATTTTCATCATTGGGGCAGGGTTGTTTGTGGCAAATATCAGCTATTTCTTCAACGCTGACATTCTTGGCTCCGGGAAACACCTAATGATTGAAGATTTATTCGACCAAAATAAACATAGGGGATTAGTCACAGCCATTATGCGAATAATTGGACCAATAATATCATTTAATGTTGGTGGAAGTGGTGGGATTTTTGCACCCTCGCTTGCTGCAGGTGCAACAATTGGTTCATTTTTATCATGGACACTTGGCTTTATCGGCGCGAATGCACATATAATTATATTATCAGGAATGGTAGGTTTCTTAACAGGAGTAACAAGAACCCCATTTACTTCTGCCATATTAGTTTTGGAAATGACAGACAGGCATGGTGCTATCTTTCATTTAATGCTTGCTGCGCTTGTTTCAAATCTTGTAGCCTTAATTATTGACAAGCGTTCACTGTACGAGCATCTAAAAAATGAATACTTATAGGTATAGATGTATAGCTACTAAGCTTTAGTTGCAGTATAAATAATATCTACAGAATATGTACCTGTTGGATAAGAGAAACCCGGATTGGCGAAATATTTTACGCTAAAAGTGTTATTCCCACCTGGAGTGGCATTATTTATTATTTTACTTCCACCAGCAGAAGCGCTATTTTGAATCCCAATGAGATTTCACGGCGTAAAAAGCAATAGAGCAAAGTTAAAACTTATAGCTCCTCAAAACTGATTTAACAGATCATGATGAAAAGCAACTTAGTAAGATGACATCGTTAGAATATCTTCAATAAAGTTCGAACTGGCTCTTGTCGGGACTACTTATATAAGGATAGCTACATTGCTATCCTTATTTCATTTTACACAACTTTACTTTTAGCACTTGATTTTCAGTATTTTATAACAAGAAGGCTTGATGCGGTAATTCTACCTTTACAAGGGTTGACAGTTGTTTAATCGACCAAATAATTGAGATGATTGATATTTAATTCTTTACATCAATATATGTTCGAGTCTAACAAAATTATACAAAATAATGACAACCAGCACCATCCTTATTCAATTAAACTATTTAAACCATTTTTCCTTATGGGCAATGCTTATTACTTCAGCTTTTGACTTCACATGAAGTTTAGCGTATATATTAGCTATGTGTTTCCTGACAGTTAGCACACTAAGATCTAGGACACCTGCTATACGTTTGGCATCCCAGCCATTAATTGTATGCTGTAATATCTGTTGTTCGCGTTGCGTAATAGATACAGGTATACTAGTTTCCTTTTCAAGCCCACTATCCAAGGGTGCTTTACTAAGGAGGTTCAATGCCTTTCTTGCAATTGCAGGACTCATAGGAGCACCACCGAACTCTAATACATTGGCAATTGCATCCGCCAATACTGTGGCGGGTTCATGTTTTAATAAATAACCGGAGGCGCCTGATTTTATGGCTTCAAAAATTTTATCATCGTCATCAAATACTGTCAGTACTATAAAACAAATTTCCGGATACAGGGCATGTGCCATTGATATTGTTTGTATGCCATTTAATTGCGGCATTTCCAAATCCATAAAAATAACCTTAGGTATTTTTTGTACAGGAAGTCCTTTCAACTGTTCTAAACAATCATAACCGTTTTGTGCTACAAAAAGCAAATTGCATCCATAAAGCAAAGGCATCTTATTCATGAATGTACTCCTGTTAATAGGATTGTCTTCAACGAGTGCTATGTTTATCAATGTGTCTTTTCCCATACAAATAAAAATAGTAAGGTTATAATGTATTACCAATAATCAATTTGTAGTAGACGTGATACATACAACAGTACCTCGGGGTTCTGTATTTATCCATTCAATATTATAACCCGACGCTTCGGCCCTCATTTTCATATTAGACAACCCGTTACCAGTAGCAGCTTTTTTCTCATCCGGTATACCAGTACCATTATCGGCGATGGAGACATCCCAGTTTTTATCACCTCTCATTACCACAATAATTTCAGAGCAATTACTGTGTTTTAAAGCATTAGTAACTGCTTCCTGCATAATGCAAAACAAATGAAAAGCCTGAGATGGGGGCAATTTCAAGTCATTTATAATATCTTCACGCACCTCTATGTTTATATGCGGATAACTGACTTGTATCCTCTGAATAAAGATTTTAAGTCTATCACTTATATTAGTCAATGAGAGCTCGTCTTTTTTCAAAGCCCATATAGTATCACTTAATTGCGAAACCATTGATTGTGAATTGGTCTTTAGCTCACGCATAGCTACTGCTTTATTTTCCGCATCTGACATGTTAGTTATATACTCTATGTTAGATGCTATGGATGCTGCATAAACACCGAGATTATCGTGCAGATCGGCAGCAATACGTTTCCTTTCTCGTTCTTCTGCATCTTTTATCGCGTTAACAGACTGGCGTTTTTCATCTTCAAGCAAGTAAGCAAGTTTAAATTTTTGCTTCTTGCGGTAATTAAAGAAAATAACAGCAGCAAAAACGCTGATTAGCGCTGATAAAATAAAGAGCCCATAAAAAAAATAGTTATTACGAGCGAGGGCAAACTGTTGTCTAATAATAATGTTGTCCTTCTTTTGAAGATTATATTTTGCCTGAATCTCAGCTAGTGCTTCCGATGTATTCTTTTTATACATTGTATCATTAAGAGCGATGATTGCTTCCAATGTGTTACTATAGTTTTTCATATCGCCTGCGGCTTTGTAAGAAAGTGATAGTGTGTGGTAGAACATGTAGAGTTTAGCAGGAATATCGTAGTGAGTAGCAGAGTCAATGCCCTGCTTGCATATTTCTATTGCCTTGTCTGATTGTTTATTCATTAAATAATATTCCGCCAGCTGATTCATATCAGAAAGTATATAGTACGGATCCCCTATCATTTTTCTGATACCTAGTGCCTCTTTTAATGATTGCTCTGCCTCAGTCATTCTATTTGTAGGCATTAATACCCCAGCCTTTATGTTCAATGCATTCGCCAGTGCAGATAGATTGTAATACTTTCTTGCAGCTATTATGGCCTTATTGATATAATACTCCCCGGAATCGTAACGTTCCATATTATTAAATATTGCTGCTATGTTGGAATATATGACAGCATATTCTTTTTCAGCTATCAAAGTATGTGCTGTATTTAAAGCATTATGACTCCATTTCAGCGCTTCGGGGTAATTAGACATTTCCATATTCACCCACCCAATACCTCTTTTTGCTATTACCTGGTATATTGTATCCTTAGATTCTTCACTATTACGTAACAGATTATAAAAACCGTCAATGCCTTCTTTGTATTTATTAGACCTCACAAACAAGGTACTATTAAGGTGCAAAAAACGGCGATAAGTCTTAATTGATTTATTCTTCTTTAGATTACTCAATTGTGCTTGAACTATTTGCAAGGAACTATCCAGTAAACCTGCTTTCTGTAATGCAAAAGCAACATAATATGCTGCTAATGATTGTTGCAGCGGGTCATTAATTTCTTTAGCAAGTGCATATGCTTCAGTTGCATAGTGTTGCACCTCTTTATTATTCAAAGAATTTGCCTCGTCACACAGGCTAAAAAGCACGGATAATTTATTGTCTGCGGGCTGTTCTAATTTTAGTACTTGCTTCAAACTGTCAATTACCGGCGTTTGGGCATCGCATTGAAAACAATACAATAACAGCACAATAAAAACTGCGAATAACCGCATAACGTATAACATTATTGATGGGTAAGATACCGCCTAATTTTGAGTAGCGCCATACTACAAATTAAGTATTTTCTACTGCGTGCCTTATAGAGATATTTACATAGTATGAATAAGTATCTTTTTCTATCTCTCTTTTGTTATGTTATTTGTTTTATTCCGCGCAATGCGGATGCACAAACAGCACGCAATAAACAGAAAACGCATGTAGCCTACCGCGATAATTACCAACGCATGGCAACAAGTGCATCAGCTTATGCTACATTCGAAATTCGTAACGGGCAATTATATGCGTGTGGGTATAATTTATACGGGCAATTAGGTATAGGTTCAACACCTGTTTCTCAATATTCACTTGTACAAGTGGGCTCTGCCAGCAATTGGGTTGCGGTACAAGGTGCTTATGAGCACTCTATAGGTTTACGTAGTGATGGTACATTATGGGCAGCAGGTGATAATACCTATGGTCAGTTAGGTATTGGCAGCACTACAGGCCAGACCTCATTTGTACAAGTAGGCACTGATAACAAATGGACATCAATATCATGTAATACTCAATTTAGCCTGGCTATCAAATCTGATGGTACATTATGGGCTTGGGGCTATAATACACATGGGCAGTTAGGAATTGGCAGCACAACCAATCAATCATCCCCAGTACAAGTAGGTACAAGTTCTAACTGGGTATCAGTTCAGGCAGGTGGAGAAGAGTACGCAATTGGGTTAAAGAGTGATGGGACACTTTGGGCTTGGGGGCGCAATATTTACGGACAACTTGGTGACGGTACAACTACAGATAGAACCAGTCCTGTACAAATAGGCTCACTTACCAACTGGATTAGTATTGCTACAGGTTTCGGTCATTCTATAGCTATAAGAGCTGATGGTACATTATGGGCTTGGGGCCATAATAATAGTGGACAGTTAGGTATTGGCAATACTACCAATCAATCATCACCGGTACAAGTGGGCACAGCTAATACATGGGTTATGGTGGCAGGAGGTGGCGGACATACGCTTGCATTAAAAGTAGATGGTACTTTGTGGTCTTGGGGAGATAATAGCACTTATGGACAATTAGGTATTGGTAGTACAACAAGTCAATCCAGTCCTGTTCAAGTAGGTAGTGCCAATACATGGGTGAGTATTGCGGCCGGAGGGTTTCATTCTTTAGCATTAAAAGCTGATGGAACTTTGTACAGTTGGGGAGGTAATCCTAACGGTGCCATGGGGTTTGGCTCTGCTATCAGTAGCCAAACTGTTCCAACACTTCTATCTAGCCTTACTACAGATTGGTTACAAATATCTACAGGCGATGGTCATACATTAGCATTAAAAAGCGATGGAACTTTATGGGCATGGGGCAGGAATAGCTCTGGTCAATTAGGAATCGGCAGCACAACACAGCAACTATCTGCCGTACAAGTAGGAACAGCAACTAATTGGATTTCAGTAAGTGCAGGAGGCAATCATAGCCTTGCACTCAAAAGTGATGGTACTTTATGGGCGTGGGGTTGGAATGGGTGGGGCCAATTAGGTATTGGCAGTACAACCAATCAATCCAGTCCCGTACAGGTAGGCTCAGCAACTACGTGGAAATGTATCTCAACGGGCTACTACCACAGCATGGCAGTGAGAAATGATGGTACCATATGGGGTTGGGGCTATGGCCTTTCGAGCCAATTGGGCATCGGTTCTTCATCATCTGCAAATACGCCCACTCAAGGTGGTAGTAACACGACCTGGGTATCGGTTAGTGGCGGAGCGGATCATAGTATGGCTTTACGAAGTGATGGTACATTATGGGCAACAGGTTCTAATGGGTTTGGAGATATCGGGCAGTCATCTGCGACAAGTAGTGTCTCGAGTTGGACTCAAATCGGGTCTGCAACGAACTGGATCAGCGGCATAGCCGGAGGTGGCCATTCCATAGCACTACAAGCAAATGGTGATTTGTATACCTGGGGATGGAACCTGTATGGAGAAGTAGGAATTGGTTCTTCTACAACAGTTATATATACGCCTCAATTAGTGGCCAGCTCAAGTACAGCGATACAAATATGTGCTAAATGGCATAATGCATCTTATATCAAATCGGATGGTACTATGAAAGTCTTCGGTTATAATGCTTATGGCCAATTAGGCGATGGCACTACTACTAACAGGAATGTACCTGTTACTGCAACGGGTGTAACAGACGCCGTAACAATCGCAGCAAACAGCCTGGGAAATGTATCAGATGGCATTATCAGATCCTATAGAACAGAATTGTGTTTAACAGGATATGGTGGTGACGGGCAATTGGGCAATGGGGCTACAAACAATAGGAGTTCATTTGCATGTGGTTTGGTGCCGTCAATAACTACTAATCCGTCTAATAACACAATTTGTGCAGGTAGTAATACAAGTTTTACCGTCGCTGCGTCTAATTCTCCTACGAGTTATACCTGGCAGGTAAATACTGGTAGCGGTTATACTAACGTCAGTAATAGTGGCGTGTACAGTAATGCAACAACTGCTACATTAACTATAACGGCTGCGCCTACAACAATGAACGGATATTTATACAGAGTAATTGCAACCAATGCTGTAGGCAATAGCCTCAACAGTACAGCCGCTACACTCACAGTTAATCCTCTTACAGCAATTACTACAAATCCATCTAATGCTACAATTTGCGCTTCATCAAATACAACTTTTACCGTAGCAGCATCCGGCACACCTACCAGTTACACATGGCAAGTAAATACAGGTAGCGGTTATACAAATATTTCAAACGGTGGCGTATATAGTACTGCTACTAGTGCGACGCTTAATATTACAGGTGCAACATCCGGTATGGACGGCTATTTATACAGGGCAATAGCAAATAATGGCTGTGGTTCATCATCTGCATCTACTGCCGCAATTTTAACTATCAGTCCTGCTCCTAGTGTTGTAACAGATCCTTCTAACTCTACAATCTGTTCAGGAAGTAATACTACATTTGTTGTTTCTGCAAATAATACAACAGGATATCAGTGGTATGTGCAAATTGGAGTTTCTATTGTAATGCTGAGCAATTCAGGATTTTATAGTGGTGTCACGACGAATACTTTAACTATTACTGGTGCTGATGCAACGTTAAACGGCAATAAATATTATTGCATATTAACAAATGCTTGTACCCCATTCCCGGGAGTAGCATCAGCACAAGGCACCTTGACGGTAAATTCATTACCTGCAATTACAACGCAACCATCTAACAGTTCTATTGCATCTGGAAACAACACTTCTTTTACTGTCGTTGCAACAGGCACGGGTCTTGCTTATCAGTGGCAAGAGAATACAGGAAGTGCCTGGACAAACGTTAGTAATGGTGGCATTTATTCTAACGCCAGTACAGCTACGCTTAATCTTACAGGTGTTACATTTGCCATGAACGGCTACCAGTACCGTTGTTATATTACAGGCACCTGCACACCGGCTGTTACTTCAAATGCTGCTACAATAACCGTGTCGGCACTTGTACCTTTAATTACGACAAACCCATCTAACAGCACTGTATGCAGCCCTGCTACAACAAGTTTTACAGTAGCCGCGTCTAACTCACCAACGAGCTATACATGGCAGGTAAATTCAGGCAGTGGTTATACTAATATTTTAAATGGTGGTGTATATTCTAATGCTACAACTGCTACTTTAAATATAAGCAATACAACTGGACTCAATGGGTATTTATATCGTGCTATAGCTACCAATGCAGATGGCTCATCATCACCTTCTTCAGCGGCTACACTAACTGTAAACATTGCACCAACTGTCACTACAAATCCATCTAACGCGTCTGCTAATCCCGGCAATAATACATCATTTACAGTTACAGCATCGGGCACTTCTCTAACCTATCAATGGCAAGAAAATACCGGTAGCGGGTTCGCCAATGTATCGAATGGCGGCATATATAGCAATGCTACTACAGCAACGCTTAACCTTACAGGAGTTACCTTAGGTATGAATGGCTATACCTATCGTTGTGTAGTATCCGGTACTTGTTCGCCATCTGCTACAAGTACAGCAGCAACACTTACAGTTTCCGCTTTGACACCAACAATTACAACCAATCCGTCTAACAGCATAGTATGTAGCCCTACTGCTACAAGTTTTACAATAACAGCATCAAATACACCTACAAGCTATACATGGCAAGTAAACTCAGGAAGTGGCTATTCTAATATTTCAAATGGCGGCGTATATAGCAATGCTACTACAGCGACATTAAACATCAGCAATACTACAGGGCTTGATGGTTATTTATATCGTGCCATTGCTACCAACGGAGGAGGCTCTTCATCACCATCTTCTTCAGCTACTCTTACCGTTAGTACTGCACCATCGGTAACAACACAACCATCAAACAGCTCTGTTCTCTCTGGTGGCAGTACATCATTTACAATTGCTGCAACCGGAACGGCGTTAACTTACCAGTGGCAAGAAAACACGGGAAGTACCTGGGTGAATGTTACTAACGGTGGTATATATTCTAATGCCACCACAGCTACGTTAAATCTCACCGGGGTAATACTTGCTATGAATAATTACCAATACAGGTGTATCATAACAGGAACATGTACCCCTATAGCAACATCAAATGCTGTGACGTTAAGTGTCGGAACACCCTTCCCTGCCATTACAACTAACCCATCAAACAATACAGCATGTGCAGGCAGCATAGCTACGTTTACAGTGACAGCTTCAAACACACCTACCGGTTATACCTGGCAAGAGAATACAGGCAGCGGATATACTAATGTCACAAACGGTGGCGCATACTCGAGAGCAACCACTGCAAGCTTGAGTATAGCCACTACAATCAGCATGTCGGGTTATTTATATCGCGCTATTGCTACAAACGCAGGCGGCTCGTCCTCCCCTTCTACTACTGCAACACTTACAGTCAATGCATTACCTGCCATTATATCACAGCCATCTAATGCGTCTGTGCTGTCAGGAAGCAATGCAACCTTTACAGTAGTAGCTAACGGGTCAGGCATCAATTATCAATGGCAGGAAAACACAGGCAGTTCATGGATTAATATAATAAATGGTGGCGTATACAGTGGCTCAGGCAATGCCATACTTACACTTACAGCAGTTCCACTATCTATGAACGGGTATCAATATCGTTGTATTATTACAGGTACTTGTTCTCCATCAGCCACATCAAATGCAGCAACGTTATCTGTTGGTATGCCTGCCCCTGTTATCACAACAAACCCTGCCAACAGTACTACCTGCACAGGTAGCAGCACTTCATTTACAGTTGCAGCCTCTAACAGCCCATCATCTTATACATGGCAGGTAAATACCGGCAGCGGATTCACAAACGTTAGCAATGGTGGTGTATATAGTAATGCAAGTACAGCTACACTTAATATCACAGGGGCTACGATTGCTATGACCGGTTATTTGTATCGCGCTATTGCTACTAATGGAACAGGCTCCTCAGTCCCATCTAATGCAGGGTCTTTAACAGTTAATTCATTACCATCTATTTCTACGCAACCTGTAAATAGTACAATCTGCTCCGGCAACAGTACAAGTTTTTCTATTGTAGCGAGTGGCACTGCAATTACGTATCAATGGCAGGAAAGCACTAATGGAGGCTCAAGCTGGAGTAATTTAAATAACATCGGAGTGTATAATAATGTAACCACATCTTCAATGAGTATCTCAGCTACAACAATTTCGATGAGCAGTAATCTATATCGTTGTACAGTTGGAGGTTCATGTACACCTGCAGCTATATCTTCTAACGCTATATTAACAGTTAATAGTTTGCCTGTTATTACGAGCAACCCGTCTAACAGCACTATATGCTCAGGTGGTAGTACAGTCTTTTCTGTGACTGCAACGGGAACAAGTATCACTTATCAATGGCAGGAAAGTATCAATGGCGGCAGTACATGGCTGAACCTTAGCAATACAGGAGTTTACAGTAATACTACCACAAATACAATGAGCATTACCGGAGGAGCAGCTATTATGAATGCTTATCAATACAGGTGCATTGTAACCGGTGCATGCTCTCCTACAGCTATATCATCAGCAGCTATTCTTACAATAAATACAGCGCCCGGCATATCATCTAATCCTTCTAATGCTTCTGTATGTCCTGCTACTGCAGCTTCATTTACGATTGCCGCGACAGGTACAAGCGTTAGTTATCAATGGCAAGAAAACACAGGAAGTTCATGGAACAATATCACCAACGGCGGCATATATAGCGGAGCTACAACTACAACACTTAACATCTCATCAGCAGTTGGTTCTATGACCGGATATTTGTACCGGTGTGCATTAAATGGCACTTGTTCTCCGTCTGTACTTTCTAACGCAGCTTCTTTGACTGTACTAATACCTGTTACAATAACCGGCAATCCAACAGCCACCACAGTATGTGTTGGGGCAAATGCGAATTTCACTGCTAATGCCACAGGCTCTGGCGTAACATATCAATGGCAGGAAAGCACAAATGGGGGTACTACTTGGAATAATTTATCTGCCTCTGCTACTTATACTAATGTTACCTCTTCTGCATTAACTATAATAACACCACCAAACAGCATGTCAGGTTATGTATATAGTTGCAGCATTCGTGGCACTTGTACTGCACCCAGCAATACAAACACTGCAATACTTACAGTAAATACTTTACCAAACATTACAGCTAACCCAACAGCAGTAACAGTTTGTGAAGGCACATCAGCAAGCATGAGCATTACCGCCACAGGTACAGGCATTTCCTATCAATGGCAATTTGATGCCGGTTTCGGCTGGAATAATTGTCCAAACGTTTTGCCATATACGGGACTTTATTCTAATACGCTCTCTTTCACTAACCCTCCTACTACTATCAATGGTTATCTCTTCCGATGTGTTGCAACAGGTACATGTACACCTCCTGCCATCTCAGGGAGTGCACTATTAACAGTTTATTCTAAACCTGCAATAACATCACAACCATCTACTGCAGTAATATGTAATGGGGCTAATGCTTCATTTTCTATAAATGCTACAGGCACAGGCATATCTTATCAATGGCAACAAAACACTGGTACAGGATGGACAAACCTTACTAATACCGCTCCATACAGCAATACAACTGCCGCAACACTAAACTTAACAATACCAGGCACTGCAATATACGGATACCAATTTCGCTGCGTAGTTTTAGGAACTTGCTCGCCTGCTGCCGTATCAAATCCTGCAACACTTTATGTAAACTCACCGGCTGGTATAGGCAACCAACCTTTTAACAAGACAGTATGTGAAGGATCTCCTGTCACTTTTAACATCACGCCTACAGGGTTTAGTAATACCGGGTTTACTTACCAATGGCAGGTAAATAACGGTGGCGGATTTAACAACCTGTCTAATGGCACGCCTTACAGCAATGTCACTACGCCAAACCTTACTATTTCGCCATCTAATTTCTCAATGAATGGTTCACAATATCGTTGTGTTGTTGCTACAGCTTGCGCTCCTGCCGCCACTTCTAATGCTGCCGTACTCACGGTCAACCAACTGGTAACACTAGGACCACCACCTGTTGACAAAACAGTTTGTCCGGGTGTTAACACTACATTTAATGTAACAGCCACAGGTACCGGACTAATATACCAGTGGCAGGCTAACAGCGGGTCGGGCTTTACGAATATTATCAACAACGCAACATATACCGGTGCGAATACTCCAATTTTAAATGTTATAGCTGCCCCTAATATGAATAATTATCAATTCCGTTGTTATGTTACGGGCGACTGTCCTCCGCCTGCTACCTCCGGTATTGCGGTATTACGTGTACTAAAACCTATCGCTTTTGCTTCACAAACAATTTCTGATAGTATTTGCGAGGGCGACTTCAGCAAAGTAGGTGTTGTAGCAGTAGGGAAAGGACTTACTTATCAATGGCAAATAAAACTGAGCTCAGGTAATTATGCCGACTTACCAACTATACCACCTTTCTCGGGTGAAAACAGGGATTCGTTAAGCATAACCAATGCTCCTGATACATTACTTAATAGAATTGTACGCTGCAAGGTAAGCGAAACACTCCTCTGCAATAGTTCTCAGTACAGTGATGATATTCCTATATTCATCTACGTAGCACCCTCCTCAACGCCATCACAGTTAACCACCAGCTATTTTGGTACAGCTATTTTTAATGTGCCTACAGGATTGGCTTCGTATCAGTGGCAAGAGAATTCAAATGACGGTGCCGGCTTCAGAGATCTTTCGGATATACCACCATACTCTGGTGTAAATACACCAACACTAACAGTATCACCTGTAGGTTATCAGCATAATGGCTACTATTATCGTTGTGTTGTTGATGGCGCATGTTATCATGCGATGGGCAGCAAACAATCTATGTTAATTGTAGACCCTGCATTATCTGTTGTGAAAACAAATATTCCTGAAACTACAATTAAGATTTATCCCAACCCGCTTGAGGGTAATCAACTTAGCATAAGTTTCTCGAAAGCTACTACAGGCAGCACTGAAGTAAAGATTATGGATAAACTTGGTAAAATGATATACGAAAACACTATAGAAATTAATACAGCTAATATTTCTACAATTGACCTAAAGGAACTTGCAGCAGGAGTATATATGTTACAGATTGTTAATGAACATGAGAATATACGTCAAACTATCAATTTTACTAAGCAATAAGACTACTATGCCACTGATAGCTGGTCTACTATATAGTTCAGCAGAATATGACCCTAACAATATCTTCTATGAAGTTCGAACTCGTTCTATAGAGAGTACTAAATATGAAAGCTACTGATATTCAGTGGCTTTTTTGTTTCAGAAAACCAGGTTCGAAACTCAGCCTTTTTTCAGATTTACTTCAACTGTTTATACATTATACTTACAACTGATTTTGTAACAAACATCAATTAAGGACATTTTTATCCTTCATTATGATTGTCGTCATATTTTGATTACGACAACACAATTACCTTGCAGTCGTTATGTTCCTAAGAATCTGGATACTGCTGTTTTTAGTATTTCTTAGCTATACTATTTACCTATATATAAATTGTGATACTGGCAGGCAAATACCGGTTGAACGAGCTGTTGTTGCGGGCAGAGATTTATGGCAAAAAAAGAATTGTCAGGCATGCCACCAACTATATGGGCTCGGGGGGTATATGGGGCCCGACCTAACAAATATCACCCGTACAAAAGGTGAAAATAGCACTGCAATATTTATAAAATACGGTACCGGTAAAATGCCGAACCTGCAACTATCTGATGCAGAGGTGCAAAATCTTGTAGCCTACCTGTCCTGGGTTGATAAAAGCGGCACTTCTAAAGTGCCTGAAAACAAAGTACACTGGTCGGGTACATATTTAATAGACACAAAACAATGAAAGGAATTTTCAAAGGGTATATTCTATTTGCACTCCTCATGCTGGCTGCAACTTTGTTATTCGGGTTGCTGGCATCATGGGTATTCCTCTATCCGCAATCGTTCAACAATTCATTCCCATTTCAGCAACTACGGCCAATGCATGTATCGGCAGCACTCTTTTGGATAATTTCCGGAGCTACATGTTGTACTATTTTTTTTAGCAATGAAGCATTTAGTGTATACAACAAAAGCAAAAAGGGTATTCACGCCTTCATTGGACTATGGATTGTTACAATCATAACTGTATTCATTTATTATTTCAGGAAAGAATATGGTGGCAGGGAGTATTGGGAGTTCCCATCGTGGCTAAGCATTCCTTTATTAGTAAGCTGGATACTATTTATGGTTTCCTACTACAAACCCTGGCTGGCTATTGCCAACAAGAAGCCCATGTACCTGATAATGTGGGCCACTGGTATACTGTTTTTCTTTCTCACATTCCTTGAGCAAAACCTGTGGCATATCGATTGGTTCCGTCAATCGTATCTCAGAGAACTGACTGTTCAATGGAAGGCAAATGGCTCTATGGTAGGCGCATGGAACCAGATGATTTATGGTTCATCGTTATACCTGATGGTAAAAATAAGCGGAGATAAATCTATAGCTGAAACTAAACAGGTACAGTTTTTCTATTTTTTAAGTCTCACCAACCTGATGTTCAACTGGGGGCATCATATTTACAATGTACCTACAGCTAACTGGGTACGCCATGTATCCTATTTCATTAGTATGACTGAATGGCTATTTTTCATCAGTATGATAAGGAGTTTCAGATCAAAACTGGATGAATACAAAATTCACAATCATCTTATACCTTATAAATTCCTTAGCATTTCAGAGCTATGGCTGTTTTTGAATTTAACACTGGCGCTGATGATGAGCATACCTGCTATTAACCGCTATACACATGGCACACATATTACTGTTGCACATGCTATGGGAACCACTATAGGCATCAATTCAATGATATTACTTGGTGCAATAGGCTATATACTACGCATTGAAGAAATCAACAAGCGAGAAAAGAAGCTGATTCAGTATGCATTTACTGTAACACAAATTTCATTCTTCATTTTTTGGATTTCGCTTATTGCTGCCGGGATACTAAAAGGATACAGAAGTGTAGAATTGAACATGAGCAATTTCCAGGAAATGATGTATCCTGTACTAAGGGTATTAACCGTATTTTCTATTGCAGGCATATTCGTTGTGTTGGGTTTGCTGCTTATTATCATCATTTATTTGAAACGACTTTGGATGATAAGAACAGAGGCATTCGGCAGCAAATAATATATATCATTATAAAAGCGGACATTTTTGTCTGAAATATGACTTCAGTCATATTTTACCAGTTAATACAGGTATAGTTTTACGTCATAATCATATTCCCCAATACACAAAAAACGTATGATATGAAAAAGAACTTTTGGCTAATGATAGTAACCGCAATATCATTAGCATCCTGCCAAAATGCAGAAAATCAGCAAGCGCCTGCCTCTTCCGGAGAGGTGTCTATGTCTACTGTCCCTGCAGCTGAGGACAATGTCTCTCAACAGGATGTAGTACAGGTTGCCATAGGCAGCAAAGATCATACTACACTTGTAGCTGCTGTAAAACAGGCAGAGCTAGTTGAAGTGCTCAAAAAAACCGGTCCTTATACGGTATTTGCGCCCGTAAATACCGCATTTGATAAACTACCTGCAGGCACTGTAGACGGCCTGATGAAACCTGACAAAAAAAGTGCCTTACAAGACATTCTCGAATATCATGTTTCAGTTGGCATTTATAAAGAAGATATGTTGCAAGACGGACAAGTGATAGGCCAAGTGAACTCACAGAACATTACTATAAGCAAAAAAGATGGGAAGATTAAGGTAAATGGCACAGCTAATGTACTGGCTGCCATACCTGCATCCAATGGTTTGATATATGTTATAGATGAAGTATTGCTACCTCCTAAGAAGTAGTTATATTCGTATGATTATTAGCGAGTTATCTAATAAATAAATTTAATAAAAAGGAGTAGAATGTTTTCAAAATCTTGCGAATACGGCATCAGGGCTATTATATATATTGCTTCTGAAAATGAAAAAGGTGAGAAAGTAGGTATTAGCGAAATATGTAAGAACATTGAGGCTCCGGAACATTTTACTGCCAAAATATTACAGATACTAAGCCGCAATAAAATTGTAAGTTCACAGAAAGGCGTGCATGGCGGTTTTTACCTGGACGATTTTCAAAAAGACATCCGTCTTATAGATGTTGTAACAGCAATAGATGGTAAAGCACTATTTACAGGGTGTGGGTTAGGACTCAAGCAATGCTCTGAGGCTAACCCATGCCCTTTGCATAATAAATTCAAGGCCATACGTAACGACATAAAACGAATGCTTGAAGATACCAGTATTGATGAGTTAGCCAGAAACCTGAAAAAAGGTAAATCAGTTTTGAAATCCATAAGGGTATAAAAAATTTATCCAAATAAAAGACAAAAATGTCCTTTATTAAACATCTAATAATGAGTTTAGGCAATAAAAAGAAATGGCTTAAGGTAGCATTAATAAACCTTTGTATTGTTGCAATGTTAGGATTTGTGCTGAGAAGTAAAATAGTATTCTCTATACCCTTAATAGACTACAAAAACACATTACATGCACATTCCCATTTTGCATTTGGTGGCTGGCTGACACTAGCCTTAAATACACTGCTTATCTACGAGCTACTTTCTAAAGAAAGTAAACAACGGAAAGTGTACCAATGGCTATTGGGAAGTTTCCTTTTCAATGCGATAGGAATGTTAATAAGCTTTCTCATTCAGGGTTATGCATTCTACTCTATACTCTTTTCAACACTGTTTGTGTTCACTTCATACGTCTTTGCAGTGATGTTTATCAGAGACATAAACAGAAGTATTTCAAGTAAAACTGTTAAGCTACTAGCAGTTTCTGCAGTTGTGTATTTCTGCCTGTCTTCTGCAGGCCCGTTTACTTTAGGCTATCTTATTGCTACAAAATCGCAAAACGTGATACTATACAAAAACGCTATTTACACATACCTGCATCTGCAATACAATGGATATTTCACATTATCAGTATTCGCTCTCTTTCTTAATAGAATTGAAAATTACCTATCCGACATCGGCCGCAAAAACTTTCATCGCTTTGCCGTAATGCTCAATTTATCAGTAGTGCCATCATTGTTCCTCTGTTATTTATGGCATTATCCCTCAAATACATTTATCGCGATTGCAATAGCAGGTGCTTTGCTCATGTTAATCTCATTATACTATTTCACAAAAGGCATTTCAGAAATCCGCAAGAAGCTTTATGGACAACCCCCACTGACCAGATACCCTTTACTATTATCGTTTCTGGCATTCTCGTTAAAAATTGTATTGCAATCGCTGACAATAATAAAACCCATAGGTGATGCCGTGTTCAGTAACAGGCCTGTTGTTATTGGCTTTCTGCACCTTGTATTACTTGGATTCATATCGTTATACCTATTGGCACACTATACATTGGTAGGTATGCTTAAAAATGACAAACGAACTATGCTTGCCATGTCGCTTTTTATGTTTGCCGTTATCATGAATGAAGTGACCCTTATGTCGCAAGGCTTAGGTATAATGCTGATGGAAAGCAGCAAATTGTTTCCATGGACATTATGGATAGTTGCTTTGGCATTACTTATCAGTAGTATGCTATTAGTATCATTCGCTCTAAAAAACAGAACTAAAGGGAACGACACACCTGCCCCTCTATCATTAGAATTTAAAAAGCTATTTATACAACATAAATAAATACAGAAAATGAATATTAAAATTGATGTAACAAAAATAATGCCTCGCAGAAAGCACCCTGCTATATTCGAAGCATTCGATGCACTAAGTGCCGGAGACTCAGTTATTATCCATAACGACCACGACCCCAAGCCGGTATATTACCAGTTGATTGGCACAAGGGGGCATTGCTTTACTTGGTCTTACTTATCCAGTGGCCCCGAAGTTTGGGAGGTAGAAGTACGAAAAAATGAGTCAACCCACAATGGCGCTACTATCGGGAGCATTGTAACCAAAGATATTCGCAAAGCAGAAGTATTTAAAAAGCTTGGTATCGACTTCTGCTGTGGTGGCAAAAAAACACTAGAGCAGGCATGCAAAGAAAAAGGACTCGAAGAATCTGATGTCTTGCTGGCTTTAGAGAATACAAATAACAATACCGGAAATACACACGATTTTGACAAATGGAAAATATCATTCCTTGCAGATTATATCATAAACCAGCATCACACATATGTACGAGACAGCACCCCTCTGCTATCTGAGCTTTCAATGAAAGTATCAAGTATGCATGGCGATAAAAACCCTGAATTAATCAACATCAATGAGAAACTCGGTCTTCTTTTAAAGGAGCTTGCCACACATATGAAAAAAGAAGAAGCCATTCTGTTTCCATACATAAAGAAACTGGAAGATAATATATGTAATGAAGTGAAATTTAATAATATCCAGGAAGCGGTATGGGTAATGGAACGAGACCATGATGTTGCCGGCGATTTGATGAGAGAGATTCGTGAATTATCAAACAACTATACAACACCCGTCAATGCTTGCAATAGCTACAAACTTCTTTACTATAAGCTGGAAGAATTTGAAAACGACCTTCACAGGCATGTGCATCTCGAAAACAACATCCTATTTCCTAAATCAATAGAGATTGAAAATAATGCTTAGTATATTCATGACCTAAGAAGATGGGGGGAGTATTTACTCCCCTATTCTGTTTTACAGATCTTTCCTTTTAAACACTCTTCGTGATAACATCAGCGGAACGATAACCCAGAATAACATACAGGTAACGGCATATATACTTCCCGTAGCTGAGCCGAGAAACTTTTTAAACAATGCCCCGGAGTAGCCCATCAATACTGCTACATCAAGTTGCAGCAACATGAGTATCCTTGCCAAATCAATAGGATTAAAAGCCACAATACCTAATATAGGCTTATCTATTGGGTAATCGCTGAACGAATAAATGAACATTAACAATAACCCGTCAAACAGCAGGCTGAAAAATAATGCTATAATAATTGCAGCCCCAATGCCTTTTGTTTTGTCCTTGAACAGAACAAATATCAGGAGAGCCATTGCTGTAAAGCACAATGTGAGCAATAAGCCGCTAACCAACAGTGTGATAGCAGCCATATTGGGCGACAAAAAAAGTACGGGAACTCCAATACCTAATGCATAAGCCAAACACAATGCTGATGCAAGACCTGTATATTCGGCCAGCAGCACGCGTGTACGTTTTACCGGTTGTGCCAACAAAAGCTCGATGAATTCAATTGAGTTAAAAAAATAGATGGTAGCAAACAGTATACTAATGATAGGCACAAACAGTAACGTAATATTCAACAGGCTTAGCAGCCCTTTAGACGTGTTACTATCAATGCTCAACACACTAAAAGATAATGTAGCCAATAATAACGTATAAACCAGTACAATTTTGTTACGTACCAGGTCAAGCGCAACATATTTTACAATAGTGTTCATACAGACATCTTTTTAGGTTGGGTCTGCTGCATTAATGCTGCAACAACCCTGTTTAATTTCAATTCACCCGTAATATCCTGCAACTCTTCTACCGTTTTATAAAAAGCCAGTTTGCCTTCCTGCAGATATACTAAATGACTGGTAATACCTTCCAAATCGCTCAATACATGCGATGTAATGAGTATCAGTTTACCTTTATTACGTTCGGCTGTAATTTTTTCTTTCAGTATCTCGCTTGATACAGGGTCCAGTCCTGCAGTAGGCTCATCCAGTATAAATATGTCGGGTGAGAACAGGAAGGCTAAACATGCACTCACTTTTTGTCGGGTGCCGCCAGAAAGGCTCCTCATCGTCTTGTTCTCCAGTTTATCTATACCTAACCCTTTTATCAAATCGTCATCATACTTCTTTTCCTCGCTTCGTATCTCTTTTATCATATTAATTACCTGGCCTATTGACATATTATCCGGGTATCTGCCTATCTGTGGCATATAACCTATGTGCGAACGGTAGGCCCAGTTATTACTCACCTCTTTGCCATTAATTGTAATAATGCCTTTGTCTGGAATAACCAACCCCAATATAGACTTTATAAGAGTGGTCTTACCGGAGCCATTAGGACCTAATAGCGATATCGCCTGCCCTTTCTCCAGTAGCAGGTTGATATTATCAAGCGCCCTGAACTTGCCAAATGATTTCGTTAATTCAATTATGTTGATCATTTTAGTTTCCAGCTTTTCATCATAGGAGAATCATCTTTCAATTGATCAGGCACTACACTCGGCATCACTTTCTCTACCTGGTTCATTACATCCGTAAGAAAACTCCGGTATAATATCATAGCTGTGGGTATTTTTTCTGTTACCACAGAATACATACTTACCGGGTAATAGGGCACATCGCCTATCTTGTTTTTGTCCAGGTCGTAGCCATCGTATTTATCCCAATAATTATTTTTAAAAACACTGAGCATCATAGTGCCGTTTGTTGCTACATCAAATGAGTTCGACATAAAGTTATTCATCTCGAACGAATTGTTATCGCAACTTGCCTGCACGCGCATTGCCCAGCCGTTTTCTTTAAACTCATTATACCTCACATCTATTCTGCTGGTGCCTTCCATGTATATGCCGACCGTGTTTTTTATAAAGAGGTTATGCATGATTTTACTGTCCGATATTTCTTTCAGTAGAATTGCATAAGCAGCATCACCCCAGTTGTGCCTGAATGTATTGTTATGCATATCTACGTATTTAGAATACATAACGGCAACACCAGATCCGTTATCTACAAACTGGTTATTGATATATGTATCACGGTGAGAAAACATAAAATGCAGTCCGTAACGTACATTTTTTGTCGAAACATTATTTTCTATCCTCGAATCCGTAACAAATTCAAAGTAAATACCATCTCTATGACCTGTAATGGTGTTATTGCGTATCAGCAAATGGGTAGACTTCCATGCGTGTATGCCATTACCGCTATTCAACTCATCTACGGAGTTGGCAGATACCATATTATCAATTATAGTACAGTAATGACTATTCTGCATATAGATGCCATACGTATTATAGTATAGCTTATTGTTCTGCACAATGGCATACTGCACATTTTGTAACCTGATGCCTGCCATATCTGTAAGGCTTGACCTGCCTGTTTTTTGAATCTGCAGCCCTGTAATAGTAACCGAATCATGTGTTACAACAAATAGCTGGCCTTTACTGCCACCATCAACTATAGGGAACGAGATGCCGGTTATAGTCAGCTTCTTGTTGACGAGTATATCAATCTCGTTGTAGATGCCTTTTTGTATAAGAATAGTATCGCCGGGGTTTGACCTGTTAATGGCATTTTGGATTTGCCTGCCCTTACCGGGGTATACATGTATTACTCCGGCATTGGCCTGCCGGCATACAAACAGTAAGATTAATAGTGCAATAGCTTTGGGCATGCTATTATAAATTATTCCAGCTAATAGCCTGAATGCTCAAGCTATCCTGTAAGTGTTTTGCTTCCTGGTTATTAAGAAATGCAGCAGCATTTCCATTCATTGGGCTTGTAAAGAACTCATGTTTCAGGTATATGGCATTTGCGGCGTCAATCAGGGTACCTTTTTCAGAACCAAAATCACTCACATAATATTTGGCTTCTTTTGTCAAATTGGTATAATCACCTGCAAACTGCCTCATACAGTTTACATCATCAAATTTATACACCTTTCCTTTAGATGTAATCATCTCAGCTGCAAAATGATAATCCACAATTGTCATCTTACAATGTGCACACGCTTCATTACCATAATCTATCGGCTCCACACCAGCTTTGCATGCACTGAATAATATTAATATCCCGTACGATAGGATATTGATGTAAGCCCTTAGGCTGTTTTCCCTTTTTTCCATTCGTAAAAAGTTATAATGACTAATAATGCACCCGCAGCTAGGTAAAACCAACCAGCTACATGCGGTTGTGATAACACCTCAAAATTCAGCATCTTTTTATATCCTATTAATGGTGGCTGGTAAGCCATCCCCGGCACTTTAATAGGCGCTTCGGGATTGAGGTTATGTCCGTAATCATATTCCCATTTATAGAAGTCGTAAAAAGAAAACAACCCTACTACCGTAAATATGCCAGTCCATATATAATATCCTACTTTTCTATTCCACAGAAACACCAACACTCCCAGTCCCATGAATAGCATCATTGTAATGGGTAGATATACAAACTCTTTAAAATCTTCTTTGTGTATCGTTTTCATACCAATGTAGTGGTTCAATCCATTGATAACATCTACATCATCTTTTACATCATTTATCCATATTGTCATTGTTAACCCGCCCGGATATTGTGGTGCTCGCAAATCAATTCTCCACATTGGGAAGAACCATAATGTTACCAGAAAACCAATAACTATAAACGTACTAAACCTACCTAATGTTGTTAGCTTTTTCATGACTAAAAATAATAATGGCAGTACACTACTTAAAAAGCAGCGTACTGCCGAGTTAATTATTTACTTGCAGTTGGCGCATCAGCTTTCGGAGCAGCATCACCAGTACCATAACGTAATGGTACGTTACTACCCTTAGCAGATACACGCAGGTAACCTTGCATTTCCTGGTGCAGTGCAGAACAGAAGTCTGTACAGTAGAATGGATAAATACCTGTCCTATCTGGTACAAACTTCAATGTTGAAGTTTCGCCCGGCATTATCAGCAATTCAGCGTTATTGCCATATTTCACGGCGAAACCATGAGGCACATCCCAGTCTTGTTCCAGATTTGTTACGTGGAAATACACTTCATCGCCAACAAATACGCCTTCTATATTATCAGGGGTCAGGTGAGAACGGATTGCCGTCATGTAAACATCTACCCTGTTGCCATTGCGTACAACTTTGGTAGCTTTTTCACCCATCGACACATATTGATGGTGATTTTTGTTGATGTCATATATTTTCACACTCCTGTCTTTTATTACTTTAGCATCTATTGCCTGAGCATAGTGCGGTTCACCAATAGTTGGGAAGTCCAGTATCAATTGCATTTTGTCGCCACTGATATCGTACAATTGTGCAGATTGTGCCAGTTCAGGACCCGTAGGTAAATAACGGTCTTTAGTGATTTTGTTATATGCTATCACATATTTGCCCCAAGGTTTTTTAGTATCGCCACCAGGCACACACAAGTGGCCAACTGAATAGAATGTAGGAACACGATCCAGTACTTTAAGGTCTTTAATATTCCACTTAACCACTTCTGAAGACAGGAAGAATGAAGTATACGCATTGCCCTTGCCGTCAAATTCGGTGTGTAATGGGCCTAAGCCTGGTTTCTGAACTTCACCGTGCAATGCAGCTTCGTATTTAACAACAGGTATTCCATAGTAGTCGCCTTCGAATGTTTTATCGTTAATTGCTTTTTGCAATTTTTCGAAAGAGAATACAGGAATCAAAGCAGCGAGTTTACCACTACCAACAATATATTCGCCGGTAGGGTCTACATCACAACCGTGTGGAGATTTAGGACATGGTATCATGTATACCATATCTTTCAGCTCTGCAGGGTCTAACACCAACACTTCATTTTCTTCTTTAGACACCGCAGTTTGTGCATCATCATTCATTGTATTATGCATGTAACGAGCTTTCATTTTAGTGCCTTTACCAGCCTTTACATACTCTTCTGCTTTTTTCCAGTTTACAGCTACTATGAAGTCTTTATCTTTTTGAGATGCGTTTACTTCTAGTAAAGTATTAGCCTGTTCAGTGTTATAAGATGAGAAGAAGAACCAACCATGAGATGGCCCTTTACCGGCCCTAGACAGGTCGAGGCTCATACCCGGAAGCGCTATCTGAAAGGCAATATTCATATTGCCGCTGTTAGGGTCAACCTTAATGAACGAAGCAACACTTTTAAAGTTTTGTTTAAAACTGCTGATAGGTACATCGGCTTCTCCCAGCGGAACACTGAAACGCGTACCCGCTACCACGTACTCTGTGTTTTCTGTAATAAACGGAGAAGAGTGGTTACCACCACTATTTGGTATTTCCAGAATTTCCTTTGTTGTAAACGTAGTTAGGTCAATACGAGCAACGCGCGGCGTGTTATTCGCATTTGCAAAAATCCATTTACCGTCTTGTTCACCGTTAGTTTGCGATAATGCAAGGTGATGCTCATCATCCCACGGAATGAAACCCGCAGATGTATTAAGCATCGGTTTGGTTTCTTCATTAAATCCATAACCATTTTCAGGATTCACTGAGAATACCGGAATCACTTTAAGCAAACGTCCTGATGGCAAACCGTAAACAGAGACCTGTCCGTTAAACCCGCCTGATACAAAGTTGTAGAATTCATCGTACTTACCGGGAGCGACATAGGCTTTAGATGCGGCATCCCCCTGAACTACGGAGCTCGTATCTTTCATTTTACAACTCTGCACGCTAAGCAAGGCGCCTATTGAACAGGTTATTAAGAGCAGCTTTTTCATATTATTGTTCTTTTATGTTGAGTTGATTAGTTTTTACCATCATTTTTCCTCATGAACTCTACTATATGCCTTGCTTCATCATCTTTCAGATTTTGATTCGGCATACGCACCATACATACCTCCATCATAGCTTTTGCTTCAGCATCTTTATCCAGCATCTCGTCTGTATTGGTTGCAAAATTCATGATCCACTCCGGTGTACGTCTGTCTGTTACACCTTTCCAGCCAGGACCTACCAATTTTTCATCGGTAAGCTTGTGGCATGAAGAGCATTTAACATCATAAATAGATTTACCGGCAGCCACCATTTTTTCATCCAGCGGATGTGTCAATTCTACGTTCGTAAATTTCCCAATGCCTCTTGCTTCTTTCGCATCAGTAGCCGGTGCTTGTGTTGCAGAAGGCGCTTGTTGACCTGGTGTTTCCTCGGTAACAGTCTTTTCTTGTCCACCGCCGCCACAGCTGTAAACAAAAATGCTGGTAGCCATTACAATCAGAATTATGCTTTTCTTTTTCATTGGTATTATTTTTTTGCAGTTAAGAATGAGTGCTATTAGACAACAAAAATCTCATCGAATGATTAAAAAAAATATGACTAAAATCACTAAAAAGGACTTTTTTGTCCTGTTTTAAATCATCATTATATTTTGTTGCCTTGTAGCGCATGATTATTTTATAAAGAAATTTTAAAAGTGCGGGATTGGGTAAGCGTATTGCCATCGTGATCTAATGTTGCAACAATAATGAGTTGTGCATCAGAAATAGCATCAGTTGTGTTTACCCAGGATTTGTTTACAACAATATTATCGCCGTGTGTGTGTTCGTCCAAAACCAGCAAAGTATCATTATTAGAACTAACAATAAATAAATCATACCCATGCATTGCAGCCGGAGCTTTAATAGATGCAGTTATATTTAAGGTATCTCCTTTATTCACTACCTGATTTTCATAAGGAGAGTTTATTGTGATGCTTGTTAATGTAGCCATATTGTTATGCTCATCTTTTTTGCAAGCTGAGATTGCCAACATGATAAACATCACGAATTGTATTTTGTATTTGAGTTTCATGTGCTAATATTTAGAATAGCCAATAAATACCTGTTTCAATTTTTAGCTTATTATTCACCATACCATTAGCATAATTCTGAACTATAGGCTTGTGAAACGCCACCTGTATACCTATATGGTCATAAAACGCCTGGATGCCCGCAGAGCCCGATAACCTACCACCACCGCTCATATCATTTTTGATTCCATAAAAATAATTTTCGTAATCGCGGTACGTATATTCATAACGACCACCTATCTGTGGTATTAGTCGTAGTTTTTTAATACCCATGCTATAAAAAATAAGCATACCACCTTGAAAACGGTTACCAAACCTGTATTTATCCGGATTTGAAGTGGTATAGATATATGACACATCTGTATTAATGCCAGTATGTGTATGCTGAAATGTGTAATTAATATTAGTGATGAAATCTAGTGAAGCGGTGCCGGGTTGCATATTGGGTAAAGCATCGCTATATTTTATAGCCATTCTGTCGTATTTGCCCGCTGGCAACTTTATTCCGGCACCTGCCTGTAACACATGCTGCCACTCTTTTCCACTACATACAGCACCAAGAATTTTGTAGTTGGCAAGTATGCTTATATCACCGATACCATTATAGATGGTTTTAGCATTAGTCTCCTGATGAACATTTGATACATACGGAACAAATGCAAATACCTGTACCCTATTCGATATTTTATAACGCCCCCAAACCTGAGCCATATGGTAATACTCCTTAGATATTTCTCCGTTTAACTCTCCGGCTTCAGGCATATGTGTATTGAAAAAAGAACGATATTGATATTGAACACCTATAAAATTGCTCTTTGACTGTGGAAGTATTCCCAGATACTGATTACTAGCTGAGCATCCGCAAATGTTGCAGGCTTTAACATAATCTATGCTCCCCAACATGACAAATAGGATAAATATCAGCTTCTTCATAAAACAAAGCTAATACCATGAATAAAAGACAAAGATGTCTTTTGTTAGTTAATTAGATGATATTAGTCATGGAAATTGTCATCAGCTGCTTTTAACCTGTAAATTCTGCATTAATCGACGCGAAGCCTATATATATCAAAAGCAGCATTTACATATACTATTGTAAATAAGCACCACGTAAGATAATCTATATAAAGCCTAAGCTTGTTGTATATTTAAGTAATGACACTATTACTAATTGCCATTTTTGCTATCGGTTATTTTGCAATTGCTTTTGAGCACAACATCAAAATAACCAAGACAGCTCCTGCTTTAATCACTGGCGTATTGTGTTGGACAGTATATATATTGTATTCTGCCAACAAAGAATTGGTATCTGAACAGTTACTTGAAAATTTAGGTGAATTTTCAGGCATTCTTTTTTTCCTAATGGGAGCCATGACAATAGTAGAAATTATTGACTTGCATGACGGCTTTGAAATAATTACAACAAAAATTACTCAGACTAACAAACGGAAGTTACTATGGATCATTTCAGCAATAGCTTTTTTTCTTTCGCCCATACTTGATAACCTAACTACAGCAATCGTAGTAGTATCTTTATTACAGAAAATCATTGAAGACCCTAAGGAAAGATTATATTTCTTGGGCATGATTGTGATAGCTGCAAATGCAGGTGGTGTATGGTCTCCAATAGGTGATGTAACTACTACTATGCTATGGCTCGGTGGGCAAATTACGGCAGTGAATATTATCAAAGCAATGTTTATTCCAAGCATTGTAAGTGTAATTGTTCCACTACTAATAATTAGCCCGAAATTCTCAGGGAATATCCAAAAAAATATCACAGCTACCAATGGATCTTCCCGGTCAAGAAAACAACAGTACGTTATTTTAATTACCGGCTTTAGCGTATTAATCTTTGTACCAATTTTCAAAGCAGTCACACACTTACCCCCATATATGGGTATCTTGATAGGATTAGCGATAATGTGGGTGATAGCTGAGAGAATTGGCAATAACAAGGAAGAACAAGACAGGTTTAAATTATCACCTGCATATGCATTGAGGAAAATAGACACTGCCAGTATACTCTTTTTTCTAGGTATTTTATTAAGTATTGCTGTGCTGGAAAGAACAGGTATACTGAATTCTTTAGCCCAAATAATGGAAGCTAAAATTGCTAATAAGAATGCAATAGTTTTAATTATGGGCTTGCTGTCATCTATTGTAGATAATGTACCATTAATTGCTGCAGCTCAGGGTATGTATCCTCTTTCTCATTATCCTACAGATGATAGCATTTGGAAATTTCTTGCATACTGTACAGGCACGGGGGGTAGTATATTAATAATCGGTTCGGCGGCAGGAGTGGCAGTTATGGGAATGACAAAGATTGATTTCATATGGTATCTAAAAAACATCTCATGGATTGCATTAATCGGATACTTATCAGGCGCCATTACATTCATTTTAATTCAGAGCATGTAAAAGCAAACACTACGAAAAGACTAGTATCATTCTGAAAAACCACCGATCCTAGAAACATTCTTGTTCAGCATTACATATCATTGCTTTCAAAAGTAGATTTAGAAAGTAAATTCAAAAATGTGTCTTTCATATTTTTTGAAACAGGTATAGTATCACCATTCGACATCGTTAGCAAGCCTACAGCATCATACCTGTTGATGTGTCGAATATTTACAACAAATGACCTATGAACCTGGAGAAATATATCCCCTGGTATTAGTGATGTAAATTTACCAATATTGTAAGAGCTTAAAATGACTCTTTGCTTTTCAACAACTCTTGTATGACGTTTTAATGCCTCAAAATAAATAACGTCGTCAGCATTAACATAATCGTTTCCTTTAAAATTGGGTATCGCTATTTTACTTAACAGATTGCCTTGCTTTAGCTGCCGTGCTTCATTCACAGCCTGCTTTTGAGAAACTCTCTCCAATGCCCTATCAACTGTCTTAATAAACAATTGTTCATCAATAGGTTTAAGTACATACCCTGCTACGCCACACTTAAAAGCATCAAGAGCATACTCGGCATACGCTGTAACAAGGATAATTTCTGACTTAAGGTCTGGCACGAGGGTCAGAAGATCAAATCCACTTTTTTGGGGCATTGATATGTCCAGAAAAATAATATCGACAGCATTAGATCTAATAAAGTCCAAAGCTTGCTTCCAATGTAAAAACGTTCCCAGTATTTCAATATTACTGTAAAGTTCTTTTATGCTATCGGACAAAAGTTCAATTGCATCAGGTTCATCATCAATTATTATGCAGTTACATTTTATTGGTGTCATGGTTAGAATATTTTATTGTAATGACTACAGTTGTACCCGTTAAGGGTTGTTTTTTATCGATATATTCAATGCTAATATTAATAGGCTCGTAAGTATTAAAAACATGTATAAGATCCTTGATTAAATCAGTACCGTAGGATTCAGGACTATTAGCCATACCTTTTTTAATTTCTGTAGACTTCTCTCGTCCGATACCGTCATCATCAACAATGCACACAATACCATCAGCGTTCTTTTTAAAGTGTATTAACAAATTACCCTCAGTTTCTTTATGAAACAATCCGTGCGTAATTGCATTTTCCACAATAGGCTGTAATAACAGAGAAGGCAATAGCGTTTGAGCCAGATTAAGGTCTGAATCAGTAATAATATTAAAATGGAACCTGTTTTTGAATCGGGCTTCCTGCAGCGTTATATAATTTCTTAAATTATCAATTTCATCCTTTAACGTTATAAATTTATTTCTCGATGCTTTTATATAAGCTCTTAATAAGCCAGAAAAAGCAGAAATATGAGTATACGCTTCATTTATTTTACCTCTTTTAATATAGAGGAGACACGTATTTAACGTATTAAAAATAAAATGAGGGTTAATTTGTGCATATATAGAACGCAACTCTAGAGTCATTCTTAAGTTTGACAATTCAAGTTCTAGTTTTGTTTTGGCATGTTTCTTAGACAGTATTACTTGGGTTATGCGAACAGTAAGTAGTATGGCTCCAATTGCTGATAATATTGCCAATAATGTAAAAATATAAACCCATAATCTTGTTTGATACCACTTGGGTTGCCTGCAAAAAATGATATGCTTAACTATTGATTTCCCGATATCATCGGATGTAAAAATCTGTAGATTATAATATTCACCCGGTTTAAAAAGTGATACAAATAATTCATTATTTACCAGAGGTGCGAAACTCGTATCAACTCCAACTATTTTGTAGTAGTATCTTATGCTACCGTTTCCATTTGGGTTTATTACATCAAATTGTAATGATGCAGTTGAATTGGCCAAATTAATAGTATCATTTTCTCCAATAATTAAATAATTATCAAGATTTTTCACAAGCAATCTACAATTATTATTGACAGCTACCCTGCTCCCTTTTATTACATCATCTGATGGAATATCAATGATATAACCACTATTTTCAGAGTTTAGGTAAATATGCTCGTTGGTAATACCGACATCTTGATTATCGAGACTTGAATAATATTGATTCTTCAAATTCTCATAAAGAAGTTCACCTGCAATTGTACCATTGGGCAAAATTTTGCTGAACAAGATTCCGAATTTCCCCACAATAATTAACGTGTTTTCCTGAAGAAATATAGAAGCATTAAATAAATTATACCCAACAAGCAGCTCCTCTACTTTGTTTTGTTCCGGATAATATTTAAACAATTTATCATAGTCTTTTATCAGAATAGTCCCTGAGTTTCTATCTATTAGTAGCTTCTCAATTTTTTTTATTCCGAGGTTATTTAGTGCCTTTCGGTCAACATATCTTTCTGAACCGTTTAAGTTATATATAAAAATATAATTGTCTCCATAACACCAGAGCTCATTTTTCGATAACCTCTTTTGCATGTCATTAAACTTGCCTATAAGTAGTCTCCTCTCAATTACTGTATCATTAGATTTTGTGTAGATAAATGCCCCGATCTGGGAGGTAGTAATTAATCTATTATCAGGAAGTATTTCACATCCCGAATAAGCAGCTATCGATGAGTTAGAAAAATTTTCTCTTACACCATCCCTTATAAAATATTTAATTGCATTGGTGTCATAATATGGTTGAGATACTTGCATATGATGATAAAACCAGTAGACACCTGCATAAGACAATACAATTGATTTGTTGTAATTGTATGGAATTATCTTGTAAATAGGATTGTAATAATTTGAAGGCACAATTTCAGAAACAGGAAATGACTTACCGGATAAACTTGTAGATATTTGCTTTTTACTCTTGTTGTACCAAAATATCATGTCATCCGACGATCGCCCTATATATTTATAGTTAGGCATAAAATTGGAGGACTCAAAAAAAGAAGTGTCTTTTATTTTATATATGCCGGCATTATTTGTCACAACATACTGCCCCCATAATTTATCATTAAACAGGCTGGTAAAAGATGAGGATTCAATGTCATTCTTCTTAAGAATCTCGTCAATTTTTATGTATCCGGTTCTGTTAAGTTTTTCATCGAAAGTATAGACTGCTTTGTTGGTTGGCATTATTATCTTATCCGGGTTGGCAAATACTGTTACTATTTGTTCTTCTGTATCAGAAAAGTTAAGATTATAAGCATTGCCGTTAGCAACATTTAGTATTGACAGGGATTTTGTTGGTCTGTTCAAAGGGTAGCTAATCATATAATCTCCCAGCATTACGTAACGCATGTATAAAACATCAATGTTGTAATCTGTTGGTATATTAGAAATGAAACTATACTGTGTTTTAGTACCATCAATGGGTTTCTTGTAGATTTTGCCATCCGATATCTTGTATATATTTCCACGACTGATAGCATATTGATCGTTACCTCTGCCATAGATTGATAAATTGGTAGATTTGAAACTATCATTCTTCTCTACGTATAAGGCGAGTTTTACATTACTATTTCTCGGCTTTGATAAAAATGCAATACCATCCCTTGTATCTGTAATAGCTATAGGATACTTTTCCTCATCGTAATTATCAAAATACGCTCTGTGATATACATCATTCTGAACATACCCTATCACGTTTGAAATGCTCAAAAACCATATTCTCCCTTTTTTGTCTTCATGCAGCTGCCATACATCAGCATTTGGCAAGCCTTCTTGCAGACCAAAGGTTTTGAAAGTATATCCGTTATATTTTACTACGCCTTTTTCAGTAGCAATCCACATATAACCATACCTGTCAACAATTACCTGATAAACATGATTGGAAGGCAATCCATTATGCAAATTGAAATTTATCTGCCCAGGGTGCTGTGCATGTACCTGCGAAGCAAATAACAAGTAGAATAAAAATGTCAGGTATAAAAATTTCAAATCACCTATAATTCTCTAATCTAAGATAGTCACTATGAATATGTGCGGCAAATGAATAAGGCAGCATAAAGCATAAATTGACATGAATTGCCGTTTTAATTGAACGAAATCGTAGATTATTGTAATGAAAGAAAACAGGGAACTGTAAATAGTTCATGCCTTGTTAGTAAAACTAATGTACATATAGGTAGCATACCTGCGCCACTCCAATCTTTTCTATATGCTAAGCTCGGGGGCGGTTCATATAAACATTACACAATATAACATCCGCTTAATACAATTAGCTAGCGGGCATTGAAAAAAGCAGAAATACGGACTATTAGACACCAATTTTACCGTAAACAAGGATGAGTAATACCGCATAGGGATATTCAACAATTGGATAGTAGCTATTATTTCATTTTTACACCTTTTAGCTCAATTTTTTAGATATTTGCTGCCTCAAGCATTAATATAGTATGAGCTATAACTCAACACAGCAATTTGCATTGACTGAAAAAACAGTATCGACAATTCTCGATGAAAATTCAATCATATTAAATTATGATCAGGGTATTTATTACGAATTAAATGAAGTAGGTTCTTTGATTTGGAAAACATTATCAGAAAGTACAGAAGCAGTGTCGTTGGAACAGTTAAAAACAAATGTTTTAAGTTCGTTTGAAGTTACTGAAGATGAATGCATACAAGACATCAATTCACTATTAGTTGAATTAATAGAAGCTGAACTTGTTACAACTATATAAAAAATTAAAAACCTTCTACAACAAGCTTTATGCATATACCTACATGTTTGTAGTTATATGCAGTATTAAAATTGCAATTAAAATATTCCCGTTCAGGACATTTAAATCAGTGTATAGCTCATTTATTAAACTAATACCTGTGTTATCAAAAAGGGATAACAAGAAGACACAGATAATGGTTATGGCAATTCAACGGCTTCAGGCTAATTTGCCTTTTCAGGTTTTATGTCTTATTCAGGCCTTGGCTCTCAAATTCTATTTGAGAAAAGAAAATGATTACCTTCTTAAAGTGGGAGTTAAAAAGGATGAGCGTAACAAATTTGCTGCACATGCCTGGATAGAACATAACGGGACTACTATTATAGGAGATATGCCAGACTTTAATTTTCGCGAATTGTGGCTCTGGAAAACTGACTAACCATTTACGGGTTATCATCTATCAAACATTCACAAACGTCGTTCAGATAGCTAATGTCGTTTGGATGTTCTAAGGCTCTTACTTTTACATACTTCACAAGGTCCGATAACAACCTAAATTCTGAAGCGATAGACATACCCTCCAGCATATATCCGGCATAAGCATTTTGAAGGATACTTCTTACAGCTTCATATTCTGAAACAGGCCTAATTGTTAACAAACCATCGGTGTTTCTGGGCTTCAAAAAATAAATGGCTTTTAACGGCAGTTCTGTTTCCTGAAATTTCAATTCATGTATGTTCAAATCTTTAGTAAGAGGTAAATAATATTTATCAGTAAAACTTAACACACGCTCAAATTGTTCTGCTTTTTGATTTGACACGTTCACAATAATATCTTCCCAAAGCCTGAGACAAGGATAGCCGGGCAGTACAGAATAATGGCCATCATTATTTGAAAAAGAAAGTGTAGCTATATCATCTGATAAAACAGGGCATCCTCTTGCTGCTAATGAAGCTATAAGTGTTGACTTACCTGCTTCTTTATGGCCGGTTATAATGACTGCGTTACCATTGATATTAATGACACCGCCATGTATACACGTGCTGTTCCTTAACCTGAGGATGCAACCAAATATTGGGCCATACAGATAAGCAATCATATCGTAAAATCGTACACCCTCTGACAAGTATACATTAATATTGTTACCGCTTCTATCACATGTAAAGGTTGCAATCTCTGTTCCAATTACATACTTGGCAATTATATGCAGGCTTGCAAAATGTTGCCTCCATATGGTTAAATATGGAATACCGTCTGCATTCAATCCATCGCTAGCATATACAGGCTCAACAACAGGGTCAATCTTAGGGTGCTTATCGACAGGCTGGTATATAATGTTAATAGACAAATCATACTCAGCATCAATGGATATAGCTAAATAAGGCAAAAATTCAGACGATTGTACTCGCAGGCCATATATTCTATAGTAATATAAATTGGTCATTAACCAGTGATTGCAGATTTGCTATTATAACGTTGATATACGGCAATAAAATCGTCAGTTGCTTCTTTTAATTTGCTCAAAATTTCTTTGTCTTTTATCAACGGGAGTGAAGGTACTGATTGATTATCTCTCATTGACAAAAACAATTGCAAAAAATATTTACGTATTATGTTTCGATGCAAAAAGCGCTGATTATAGTTCATAATGTATTCATCATTTGAAACATAACGAGGTTTAAAACTGCGTTCAAATGCTTTTATATCTCGTTTCAGAAAAAAACAATTAAAAGGCGTTCCCTTTAAATAACTTCTTATTTTTTGACGAACTGTTATAAACGAATTCCGATTAGCAGTTTCAAAACTAAAACCACCTATATGACACAAAGCAGCTGTCTCTATGTTTTGGGTATAGCCTGAATTATCGTTAAGTAATACATTGACAACCTTTCCGGTATCATATAATCTTTTATTAATATTTAGCTGTATCAGCCTATTTTGAGCTTTTTCAGGTATCTCACCCCATACATACTCAGAAAAATCTACGCCGTATTGTTCGATAACATTCTTTAAAAACCAAGTTCTATATACTGCCAGGTAAGTATTGCCCAAACAAATACCATCGTGAGTTTCATTTAATGTTCCGACCATTTCATAATAATCAGGCTTCATAATATTCTCACCAGCCTTTACCCATATTGGCAAAGCAGCAAAAACTGCCTTACCATTATAATCCTTGATGATTTGCTCAAAATCAGGCAATTGGCTTTTGGCAAAAATATCAGAATCGATAAAACAAAAATATTCATCTTTACACAAATGCAATAAACGATTCAACACATCGCTATGAGGAATCATTTTTGTTGAAATTTCATGATATGTCAAGCGAGACTTGTAGGCACTGCAAAGACTCCTCAACATCTCTGCTTCTTCTGCAGAACATCCATTATTAACTAAACAATAATCATAAGTAGAATGACTTACAAGACTATGCACAAAAAAGCTAAGGTATTGAACACTGCCCGGGGTATATGTTATATAAAACAGCATAAACAAGACCTCATATTTATTGCAGCCAATTACTAATATCCCAGTCTACAATAGCCTTTAATTTTTCTATATCTTCTTTAAAATATTGTCTGTTAAAGCTAATTTCTTCTTCTTTTGATAGCGTATATTGTTCAGGCTTATTTTTATTAAATGCCGTTGTATAGTCAATAAGCTGTTTCGAGGGGTTATGGATTATTTCGTCTACGTTTTGATTGGGATGAAATAGCTTTCGCCAACCGCTTACCTCCTTTTTTTGCGAAACGACAACTGTATTACTTTCAGAATGAAAATTCATCGATAGCATTTCCAGTTTAGGATGCCCTGATTTGAAGGGAAGTCCATTTGGCAATACCTGATCAACACCCAAAAAACCATATAATTTAATGGCCAATGATGCCTGGTCTTTTAGTATTTCATTTTCGAAAGAGATAAACAGAATATTTTTTTTATCAAACCGTTGCAAATACCTCTTTATCTGAACTGAATACATTCCTCTGGAAATATACCCGAAAGGAGGTTCAATTACCTCACCTTGTTTTAATTGTTTTGCTTCATTCTCTAATACTTCAGTAAAAGGCCGACATTCCCTCATCATAGCCATATTATGCCGGTAATGAGAGAATGCACGTTGTGCCGGGCTACGTAGAGAGATAATAAACTGAGTTTTCTCTCCCAGCGCATCAAATATTTTCTTTGCTGTATCAGGTACAAATAAATACTCCGGACACTTTTCACCTACACGTTTCGCCGATTTGCGTCCTGCAAAAAACTTGGTCTCATATTTAACAACCCCCTCATTATACAAATGGTTATCACAAAAAAAACGTGTTTCACGTGGCCAAGCCATGCAAATATCTTTATGTGCATTTAGGATATGCCAAATAGTGGTTGTTCCGCTTTTTTGAGCGCCTATGCATAAAAAGTCAGGCAACATAAATCAGTGACCGTTTATATAGGTGAATAATTCATTGTAATCATATTTCGGATAATCAAAGATATTCATCAGCGACAGATGGCGATGCACTACCCTTGTTGTAATACCATGTTTATATCCATTTTTTTCAAAAGCATTACACAAGTCTTTATTACTAGCATACAATCTTGTATTATCAATGGCCTCTGTTTTAGCTAATAACAAGCGTCCTGCGGGTCTAAACGGGTAAATAATTTCAGCAGTTTTAGGTGGGTTATTGCGCTCAGGGCTTTTGATCTTTATCAATTCAGACAGTTCTGTGTCGTCAAGCTGCGGCTCTAAATCCTTTGCTTTATCAATAGAAACGAAATCGCTTGTATCAATATATGAACCTAATAATGAAACATCGGGGTTGCGCTCCGCTATGTCAATCATTATTGCAATCCAACAATGAGGCATTGGTTCAATAATAATATCAGTATCGCATAAGAAAAAATATTTGCCTATATTTTCCCGATAATGTTCGAATATCTTCTGCTGATTACCTCCAGCATTAGTTTCCATATAGTGAACAGCGTGAAACATTCCTCTGCGCTCAAATCCATTAATCACTTCTTTTATTTGCGGATCAGTTGATGCGTTGTCAATCAGCACAAACTTACATGGCGATTTGGTGCTCTTATATAAACTATCTAATGTTGCCCACAAATACAAAGGGCGATTATGTGAACGTAAAAAAACATATATCTCACCCGTATCATATCTTAGAGGAGCAGGAAAATTACCACTATAAAACAGCGACCTCACTCTATTTGAAAAGCGTCTAGCAGTATTCTTAATATATCTATACATTAAAACAGAAGTCTATCGTTTTGTATATAATAATTGAGATGAGGTATTTTCTTAGTTTCCGCTTCAATTTGCATTATCTGCTCTTGTGTAAAACCAGCCTGATAACGAGACAAGTTTGGAGATTGGTAAACAATAGACTTACATGCATTAATATATTCAGGCAGCTTCTCAAGCTCAAGGAAAGAAATAATATTTTCAATAGTATTTTCTGCCTCTCCGATTAGTTCTTCGTTGTATATATGTAATACACCTGACGGTTGGAGTTTGTCAATAATTTTCTGAGCTTGTTTTTCTATAGAAAAATACCGTTGTATATTATCATCTGCATTTAAATCATTTCTCCTGGTACGAGTAGCTATTACGTCAAATGGATTTCTTACACAACGCATAACTTTGATAGGTAGCGGTATTAAATCCTTCAATTCATCAATGAGATGAGGGTGTAAACTAAACTCATGTACGGTACCGGCAGAGCGCTTATCACCTATAACATTAATTCTATTTTTTTTACCGGAACCATTTATCCTGTATGAATAATCTGTCCAAACTGGGTTTGCAGTAAAGTTTTGAGAATTTAAACAAATGTTCTTTTTTATCTTATTCCAATCAGCCCCTGCCTTCATCAGACGGACAACATGCAGTTCATTTGCTATAACGGCATTAGGATGAGCATCGATAATACTTCTTACAAGCGTAGTACCACTTCGCGGATTACCAAGGAAAAGAACAAAAGTTTTTAATTGCGAAAAATCTACAGACGACCAATTAGAAACATACGTCAAATGCTGTTTCAAATTAGACAAGCGTTGCCTTATACTAATATATGTGCCTTCAGCCATTATCACTCAAACTTAATATTTTAAAAAGATTTTCACCCTGGTGTTTTCCCGAATAATCCTCGTAATCTTTCAGCAACCCTTTGTCGCATCGAGGCATTTACAATACTTCTCCATTTGGTATCTACTGTGAGTTTGTCTATATTTTCTGGCGCAGTATAATAATATAGCGCTATCGATCTCCTGCTCATTTCGGGTGGACAATTAACAGGCTCTGGCTGCCCATGAAACGATGTGTCATCTGTATTGAAGATAACACAGCGATTATATACTGGCGAAATACTGATTTGCTTTTGCTTCATTTTCCTATCCCACAATTCGAGGTTTCCCCCATATTCAGGCTTCCAGTCTTTATTCAGAAAAATAAGCATATTGACCCGGCGTGCTAATCCTGTCTTTTTATGCAAGGTAAAATCGGCATGTACATCTAATCTGCCATTTCTTTCTGTTTGATGTAATCCGCCACCTTCATAATAAGGATCTGGGATTAATCCATTGATACCAGTTACATCTTCTAAAAATTCAAGTACTGGCGCAGTATTAAGCAGGGAAATATAATAGCTACATGGGTTAGCTTGAAGCAGATGAGGCCTGTACCCGCTTTTCAAATATTGAGTGTTGCTTTTATGATTTACGGTAGCTTCGTCTTTTGACGGAAAATGTTGAATGATTTTATCGATAAAAAATTCAGGAAGAAAATTATCAATTACTATATGCGGGTAAGGTAATGCTTTACTGTAGTTCTCGTTAAATGCACGAACAAGTTCTTTATCAACCTTATCTATAGATAAAATACTATTATCCTTACTAATATGTAACATAGACAGCAGTTGTAATTATGTAATGTTCATTGATTTCCAAATGCTTTTTAGCTTCTTACCCAGCTTATTTTTATTTTCAAACCAACTTGCATCAGCTAATTCGGGCATGGGGCAGTTTTTGCATGCTTCATATCTTTCTCTGAGCCCTAATTGCAAATCTTTGACTATGCCAATATGTTTCTCAGAATACCAAATATCTTGTATGGGTTGATGAAAAGCATTACCTAAATCAAACATATCGGTCATATCCTCACAACAAAGGGCTACATTACCATCGTAGTGAATAATCATTCTGAACAGTGGCCTTATACAGGCAGCATTCTCATAAGAATGCTTAGCTCTAAACATTCTTTCATCCTCCGGTGTAGAGGTTCTCGGAAACACAACTCCCCCCAGGCTAAAATGCACTTCAGTGCCTTGCAATGCATCTTGCCAAAATGCGATCTCATCGTTTAGCTCATCTTCATTTTTATAATCGTACAAGCCTACTTTTATATACTCAAAAACCCTTGCTGCTTCTTTACATAGTTCTTTATTATTTCTTAGTACATCACCATTGGTATGCTCATACGGTCTTAGTCCTCTTCTCCTTGCCTCATGAGCCATATCGATTATACGGTTATCCAAAAACGGTTCACTCATATGATGAAACGCGACTCTTCCTTTAAAACCCATTGCAACTGCCTCATCCATAATACGCAATACGTTTTCCGTTGGCATTTGCTTTATTATCTTTTTACCGTTACTATCCAACCTTTTGCCCGATGTATCGAAAGTGCGGTTACAGAAAAAACACTCTCGATTACAATTGGATTGTAATTCAATCAGTAGTCTTTGGAATAATGGTATTTTTTGCCTCATGGTCAATCCTCAATTAATTATAGCCATATTGGTTTGCTAATAAATACTTATAAAGATATTCACAATTTTCAGGTATATCGTCAATAGAATATTTATGATGTTGCAATTTCTTAGAAATAAAAAGCCTAAGCTTCCATTTTTTAGGATTTAGCCCGAAATATGATGCTATATGTTGAATATCATTGATATACTTATCCTTTTCAGAAAGATCAAAATGCACAATAGGGAAAGGCTTTTTTTTGTGAGATTCAACCAGAATATCATTATATTTTATCCATAAATCCAAACCTTCTGAAATCGGGATACCGTTTCTCTCGAACAGTGATTGAGCTACAGCCATAGGATGCCTGAATGTCCCAACTAATTGAAATCGTTCGCCAGTAATTTTTTGCCAATAATCAAGCAGCAATAATACCCGTGGATCTTTCACACCGCAATATTCCTTTTTCGACAACTCTTTTACAATCTCTTCTATTTGTCCTCCATAGATTCCAACATCATACACAGGCTTAGGATTGTCCCAACTAGCCTCATTTAACTCCAATATCTTATCATGCAGTTGTTGTAATTCTCTTATTTCAAAATACCCCTTTTTATTATATACACCTGTTCGTCTCACATCACCCAAGTATAACCCCGAAGACTCTAATGCACCCGCCAGGCAGCTAGTGCCACTCCTGTGCATCCCTAGTATGAGTAAAAAAAGGCTTGGATTACGCATGCTCAAGTTTTAAAAAGAATACGCCTAACGCCAACGCGCGTTGTACAGCTGAACCTTTTGCAAATAATGACTCATCATAACCTATTGGATAACTCAAAATTTGTTTATAAAACAGCTCTATGGTATCCAAGTCAAGCCAGTATGATCCTAAGGGTGACTTTCGAAACTTCTTTAATAATATTTGTATTTCATTAGCTTCTTTTATCATTTTAACTACCAAATCAGCCCCTTGCACGCCTCTTTTTTTAGCGAATACTATACTATCAGGCATTTTGCCTTTCATAGCACGCCTGATAAGCCATTTTGTATGACCACCTCTTATATATTGTTCATTCGGAATACCCAAACAAAAATCTATAAGTCTTTTATCCATAACAGGGGTCCGCACATCTATCCCATAAGCATTTGCCAATGTATCAACCTCGCCCATAGCACAAGATTGAAACGCATTAATAAGGTTACAATATGGATATTTTAAGTTTCTTCTTTTTTGCTCAAGTTCAGGAGTAAAGCCCTGATAATTACTCAACGCATTTTGTATTGCAGCAGAATTAAGATAACTCCTTACAGAGTCTTTCTTATCCGGAGATGGCCGACTATACTTAAACACGGGCTTGTAAAGTGTCTTTACCAAAAGGCCTTTCCATGAAATATGCTGGTGCTCTTTCCAACTTAAAACCTCTCGTATGTAAGCTATAGGGTTCGTAAAAAGCAAATCTCTGAAATGCTTATTGATATCGCCAGCATAAGAAACGGTTGTATTTCCCCAAAAACCAGTCAACATAACTTCAATATCTTGCTTACTAGCCTCTTCGAAAATTTCATTGATGTGGACATAGGGCACTGATGGTTGTTGAAAAATCTCCTGGTTTTTCAGTATTGTACTTACAATATTCTGTTCTTTTGAATACACAATATGCCAATTAGTAGCAGGCATAGTGCTAACTAAGTCTTTTACTAATGGGGTTTCATCAATAACACGCCCCTCAAGCAAACCAGGCTTATCTACCAAATCAGTTTTCCAGGTAAAAGCTTCCAAATTTCTATTCTCCGAAGCAAGGGTTGGTGCTGCCAATACTGCAGTAGAACCGGAATCGAAACCACTGCTTAGTGCAATACCCGTTTTTTGTTTTCCGATTCTACAATTAACTGCTTCAGCATATATTTCTAGGAAATGATTCACATAATCCTCATCGTTGGTATACCTTACAGGTTTGAAATTTTCCGGCAGCCAGTAATTATCTATCCTTAAATTCCCGTCCTTCGCCGTTAATGTATGCGCACTTGGCAATTGGAAAATACCTTTATAAAAGGTCTGGGCATCTCGCTTGAACCCCGCACTTAACTGAACAATTGCATTTTCATTTAGTACTTTAGGTACTTCAGGGTTAGATAAAACCTCCTTTATATCAGTAGAAAAGACTAAGAATTCATTATTGTGATAATAATATATCGAGCTATGCCCATAGTGATCTCTGGCAAGGAATAATTCTTTTTCACCACTATCATAAATGGCAAAAGCCCAATCGCCAATCAACCGTTTAACACAATCTTTGCCCCACGCTTTATAGCACCTCAATATTAGTTGATTTGGGGAAAGCAGGCTAGTCTCTTTAAACGGGACGCTCAATAAATCAGACAACTCTTTTCTGTTATCTATCCTTGCACATGAAACTACAATCAGCGAATTGACATCATCTTTCAACACATCACTCGCCTTAGTATACGTTGATACTACACCAAACTCTGCATTATCAAGTACTTGGCTATAATAACGGTAGTTATGCGGGGTTGCTATCGGCTTACCATGATACGTATATATACCATTAAACATAATCGGGTAATGTACGTTTGGACATCGCCTTTAAAAAATTGCTTTTAAACAAAGCATTAATAAAAAATATTTTGCATAGTCTATGAAGACCCTCTATCAACCCTATTATTTGAGCGTACACCTATTTGTGTAAGTTCTTTCACGGTTCCAAGTTTGGTTAATTTAGGCGTTACGTACTTTTTTTTAGCAGAATCCGCCGACTTGGGGGTAACTGGTTTGTTCATGTGCAACATTATTATCAGGATAATGAAATCAAATCTAAAAATAATCTTTTTAATATTGTAGCGTCAGCATGAAATAATTTTAAAAACCAGTCAGATTAAAATCTTTTAGTTGCAACTGACATCCAAAACAAACTAAAATTTTGAACCTTGAGATAAATGTTAATCAGGTGATAATTAACCCATATATCAGAAAACACAACTTTAGCTGATGCAAATTACTAAACAAACAATATTACGTAGAAACCACAGAGTACTTATACGCATACAGGCCGCCCATGCTGTCTTAATTGTTGTAGATGGAATGGAGCAATCATTCCCCAATCATGCATTAACTATTTTAGATGTTTTTACCCACCCGCAAACATTTGAAGAAGGGCTAAAAAAAATCAACACTTCCGGGGCAAGGAATTGGATTGAATTGACAACAACAATTCAACAGCTATGGACCTTTGGAGCATTAATCGGTGATAAACAGCAATCATTTGCCGATAAGCAATGGCGAAGTTTCGGCGCTTCCCATATTCACATAAAAATGCTGAATGACTATGTCCGTACAACATTTTTCATAGACACGTTAGATCAAATAACAGGTTCTGAGGACGTGGTATTGGATATTGGCACAGGAACAGGTGTATTAGCAATAGCAGCAGCCAGGGCAGGTGCCAAAAAAGTATACGCAATTGAAGCTGGCACAATGGCTGACATAGCTGAAAAAATCATAAAGAACACAGAAGTAGCAGACAAGATAGAGGTAATAAGAGGTTGGTCAACTGATATTACCCTACCTGAAAAAGCAGATATACTGGTAAGTGAAATTATAGGTGATGACCCTTTTGGTGAAATGATTCTGCCAACATTTATTGATGCCCGTGCCCGATTATTAAAGCCATCAGCGAAAATAATACCCGGGTATATGAAGGTTTTTCTTTTACCAGTACAAATGCCCGAATCAACAATACAGAACCGTATAGTTCAAACAATTCAATTAGATAAGTGGAAAAAATGGTACAATATTGATTTTTCGATGTTGAATGACCTAAAAGTAGATTACTCAGAGAATTTTATTACAGCTAATCGTGACCAGGCTCAACAATTTGAGATTAAAGGTGAGCCAATATTGATTGCCGACATCGATTTCTCTCAACAAGCCAGCACTAACTTACACCAGCAACTCAATTTGTCAACAGAAAGTGTTTTCAATTCTTTTCTGATGTATTTTGAAATACATTCTGGTACTTATAAACTTAGTACACACCCTACCACGTCCAGCACATCCAACCATTGGCGCAACCCGGTATGGTATTCCCCGGAGGCGGAGAAACTTAAGATTGGAGACGCCTATTCTCTTAGTTATGACTATACTGAATCCAAAGGCTCTATATTAACTATTAACAGGCTTTAAGCTGCATACTTCAGGCTAATATCTGCTTCTTTTCATATGTTACCAATAAGTACAATATCAAAAAAATATGGTGATGAGCAAGCATTATTGGTGCTACTATGTCGTGTATTTATTGGTAAAGCCAATTCAGAGGATATCAATTCATTTATCAGCGACCATCAGCTCAATTGGGACATCGTATTATCAGGCATACAACAGCATAAAATAGGTGCGATTGCGTATAATACACTAAGCAATACTATCGCTGACAAAACATTCATACATCAACTTAAAACCGAAACTGCTATACGGGCTGTATATGGTTCTGAACAAGAAAAAGAAATCCTTAGGATTTATGACTTAATCAGAAAAAAGGGTATTGCCATTCTACCATACAAAGGGCCCACTTTTGCCACGCAATATTATGGCAGCGCATCTTTAAGACAATCCACTGATATTGATTTCCTGATGCCACGAGAAAGCCTTGAAGACTTAGAAAATATCATTGATATACTTAGAGCAGATGGATATACCCCTATGTATGATATACCATTGGGTTACCGCAAATTGCTATTTCAAAATACCTGCGAATTTTATTTTGATAAATACAGAAATGAAATCCGCACACAGCATGTAGAATTTCACTGGCTGGCACACCACCCTGTTTTTGACTTACCTGTCAATATCCCTAACAGTATGTTGTTCAACAACACGCAAAGAATAGAATTAGCAAGCAGAGAGATTGAAGTATTGGGTGCAGAAAACACTCTGTTAACCTTACTGTTGCATCATGGGATTAAAGAAAACTGGGCGTCGTTAAGGCATATTCTTGACTTTGCTATGGTAATAAAGAATGGCAATATAAGATGGGGTGACCTTTACGATACATCCAGAAAATACAATATTGAAAACGCCTTAAATGTTGGGTTAACGTTGGTTGAAGAACTACTGGGTGTAGAAACGGCACAAATAATATCTAAAAAAGTGACTACCACTCGATTTATAGACAATATTCTTAATAAGAAACAAAAAAAATCCCTGGCATATCATCAGTGGCAAAAAATAAAACTACTGGATAATAATAGAGCTCGAATAAAATTGATTAAAAAGCAAGTGAAATATGTCTTTACACCATCCATATTGGATAATAAATTCATTTCTTTGCCTGAACGTTTTCATTTTTTGTACATTTTTGTCAAAGTCATCCGTAGGAGTTTGACCGTATTCAGCAGAAAAACGACACCTAATGTTTGACCTTTTTATAAAAAAACTTAAGAAAGACCCCACCATTAAAAGGCATGTATTAAAATCAATATCATGGCGCTTTATTGGTTCGATAGATACAGTTATACTCGGGTGGATTATCAGTGGTCAAATTGGTATGGGTTTAAAAATTGGCGGGCTGGAATTATTTACGAAACTTCTATTCTACTTCATACATGAAAGAATTTGGCAAAAGATCAGGTTCGGAAAGCTATCAAAGTCTGCAAAAGCCGATAATGTAAGACGAGAAGTAGCTCCTAATCTTTTTGCCTATGCTACAAATATTACGAAATCAGATAGGGAAAAACTAAATAACCATAAAGCATTTACTATTTGGCTTACAGGTTTACCTGCTTCCGGAAAATCATCAATTGCAAAGGAATTAGAAACACAATTACACCAAAGAGAATACAGATCTTATTGCCTGGATGGTGACAACACACGACTTGGCATTAATAGTGATTTAAGCTTCTCGGATGAAGACAGGAAGGAAAATATTCGCAGAGTAGCTGAGATATGCAAACTATTTAATGACTCGGGAATTATTATTATTGCCTCATTTATCTCACCATTTGAGCTTGATAGACTGAATGCAAAAAAGATAATAGGCTCAGAAAATTTTATCGAAGTCTTTGTCGATGCAAATGTCGAAACATGTAAACAGCGTGACAAAAAAGGTCTCTATAAGCTTGCAGCACAGGGTAAGCTAAAAAACTTCACAGGAGTTAACAGCCCATACGAACGTCCTGCTTCTCCTGATATTCACCTTAGGAGTGATTCAATGAATATAGAGATGTGTGTTAATCAAATTATCAATACTTTATCAGAACGAAAATTGTTAGTCTATACTAAAGCCATGCAATTATCATAACCCTTTGATGTTAAATAATGGTAAATACTCCGGAAGTGTAGTACGTTTCAGCATCAATTATTATACCTCTCCCCATTTCATGAATGTCCAAATGGCTATCAAATACAAAATCAGCTTCAATAGCAATTCTAACTTTTGCAAACTCATTGACTGAAATGCAATCACCACTAACACTATCTTCAAATGTATTGGGATTTACTTTTGCTATTATTTTGGTAACTGTTCCATATAGTTCCATCGCATTAAGTCTGAAAATGTATTTTTTGCCGATAACAAGGCTTGCTGTTCCATCTAACCAACAAAGGTTTGCTAAACACGCATTATTAATACTTGGTGTATTATTAGTTAAGGAAATTATATTTCCTCTATTTGCTGAAACTTGCCTGTCAAAAAACATATTGACCTTGTCTTTGTGAATAGCCTCGGAAACTTCGTTAAAGCCATTTACGATCCTGTCAATTTTTGCGTTCATGCCATCAGGCCAAATCATCACCTCATCACCTTTTTTAACTCTACCGTTTAATACATTAGCAGAATAGAACGCTATATCCTTCTGTTTACTATTTACGTATTGTATACTTATCCTTAAAGCATCCGAATTTGCACTGCCATTCAATGCGCAGTTTTCAAGGTATTCTAAAAGGGTGTAACCATCATACCATTCCATTTTCTCAGACCTACCACACACGTTATCTCCATAAAGTGCACTAATTGGAATGAATTGAATATTCTCAAAGCCTAGTTTTTCAGACAATTCTGTATACTCACTTCTAATACTTTCAAACACGGTTTGATCATATGCAGCCATATCCATTTTGTTAACAGCAACAACAACATGCTTAATACCTAAAAAAGACGCAACCAAGGTATGTATACGCGTTTGAGATGTTATGCCTTGTAATGCATCAAGCAGTATAATCATTAAATCGACGTTAGATGCACCTGTAACTAAGTTTCTGACATATTCAAAGTGTCCTGGTGCATCTGCTACAATATATTTTCTTTTAAGAGTATTAAAATACTTATACCCTATATCAATAGTAATGCCGTCACTTCTTTCACTACGCAAACCGTCTGTAATATGAGCCAGATTTAAACCATCTTTACTGTCAACAGTTTCCAGCACATCTGTCTTTATATTACCGGTATCATGTAACAACCTTCCGATAAGTGTGCTTTTGCCGTCATCCACACTACCCGCTGTTGTAAATTTTAAAATTTCCATCCTGGCATTCTTAAAAATATCCGTTTAACTTTCTGTCCTCCATTGCGGCGTCCGAAATTTTGTCATCAATTCGCGTAGCCCCTCTTTCACTAATTACACTATGTTGTATTTCCTCTATCACATCGTCTATTGTTTGTGCAACAGACTCAATTGCAGCAGTACACGTCATATCACCTACTGTTCTATATCGCACCATTTTATTTACAACAGTATCGTTCTCATCAATATGTATAAATTCAGATAACGCTATCAGTCGACTATTATATTCAAGACAATCCCTATTGTGCGCAAAATACAAGGATGGTAGTTCGATATTTTCCCGCTTAATGTAATTCCACACATCTAATTCAGTCCAATTACTTATCGGAAAAACACGCATATTTTCTCCCTTATGAAGTTTGCCATTATAGATATCCCATAATTCAGGTCGTTGATTATAAGGTTGCCATTTACCATCAGCACTTCGAACAGAAAATATTCTTTCTTTAGCTCTAGCTTTGTCTTCATCGCGTCTGCCACCGCCAATACAAGCATCTAGTTCAAATTCGTTTATCGTATCAAGCAAGGTAGAAGATTGTATCACGTTCCTGCTGGGCAGTTTTTCTTCTTTTTCCTTTATACCGTACTTCAGTATTGTATCTTCTACTTTTCTAACAATTAATTCGAGTTTATATCGCTCAACAAGTTGGTCCCGAAAGCTCAGTGCTTCATCAAAATTGTGACCGGTATCTATATGCAAAACCCGAAAAGGTATATCGCCCGGATAAAATGCCTTAGCTGCTAAATGGATAAGTACTGTAGAATCTTTACCCCCGGAAAACAATAATACAGGGTTTTTAAACTGAGCAGCAACTTCCCGTAAAATGAAAATAGCTTCAGACTCCAATGTATCAAGATAACCCATGCCGCAAATTAAATAAATGATTGAAACAATTTTCGATTACTTCAATTCGGCAACACACAACACGTATGTCGTAACGTTATCAATACCTAGTGCAGATTAGAAAAGAATATATCATTTCGTAATCAAAAAAACAAACAACCTGCTCAAAAATCAGAAAAATAAATATTTTCTCCGGCACATATAATAAATAAGAACCTCTACGTTACATTTATATCTCATCTCTTATTTATGAAACCTAAAATGTGGCAATTCGGCTTTATGCTCGGTTGCTTTTTTTTGTCTGCATGCTTGAGCGGAAACAAACTCAAGGTTACTAAAAATTTCAATGACGAAATTGAATTGCAACAAAACCTTGTGTTTTCATTCAACAAAGATATTTATCCCGACAGCCTGTTGCAGCTATGGGATAGCACTGCCTACCTGGAATTTACGCCTAAAATTAAAGGGTCTTTCAAATGGAACAGCTCAAGCGAACTGATGTTCTCTCCTTCTGAACCTTTTTCACCAGAGACAGAGTACAAAGCTGTTATGAGCAACAAAGTACTAAAACGTAGCAAGCGCAAATACCAACTGGATATTGCGGACTTTGCTTTTCACACAGCACCATTGCGTGTAAACAGCGCTAACCTGCAATGGACTCGTGGACAAAGCATAGCCAATGTAATGGTTCAGCTTGACCTGATGTTTAATTACAAAGTAAACGTAGCAGATGCTGCAGCCAAAATCAAACTCAGCTCCGGCGGTAACAGCATTATGACCACTACTTTAAACGAAGGTTCAGGGTATACAGTATCCCTGCAGTTTGCACCTTTAAATGAATTAGACCAGGAAACTCCTCTAAAAATTGAAGTAGCAACAGGAATAAACTTAATAGAATCTTCAAAGGCTTCTAAAAAAGACACCACGATAAGCACAAGCATACCTTCAAGATATAATTTAGAGGTAACAGGTATTAACTCTCAACATACCGGCACAGAAGGTATTATAACTGTAAATACATCTCAGCCGATTGACGGAGATAACCTGAAAAGCCTTATTCAAATAGAGCCTGCAATTGCTTTTGACATTACCCCTAGCGATGAAGGATTTATCATCAGCAGTAAAGCATTCAGTGCAACACAAACTTATTCCCTAACTGTATCGAAGAAAATGGAAGGCAGCTTTGGCGGCAAAATGAAAGCTGATTATACTAGCCCAATCACTTTCGGGCAGTTAGACCCAGCCATACACTTCTCTAACGGAAAAGGCATGTACCTATCATCGCAAGGGTTTAAAAACCTATCTCTGAGCATTGTAAGCGTACCGCAAATAGAAGTTAACGTTGTAAAAATATATGAGAACAATATTGAAGCATTTTTCAGAAGTGGGAAAGACTATGATTACGGTTATGACGAAGATGATAACTACAATAGCTACGAATATTTCAAGACTGACAACTTAGGCGATACTGTTTTTAGCAAAGTATATGAAACTTCAAAACTGCCAAAGCAAAATGCAGCCAGCATATTACACCTTGATTTCAAGGATAAAATAAAAGGATATGATGGTATTTATGTATTGACGGTAGCGTCTAAAGACCATCGCTGGATACAGGATACTAAAGTTATCTCCATTTCCGATATTGGTTTGATCGTAAAAGAAGAAAGGGACAATATTTATGTGTTTGCCAATTCCATCAGGACTGCACAAGCTATTTCGGGAGCTAAGGTATCTTTCATAAGCACGAATAATCAGAAATTATATACTGCCACCACAGATAATGAAGGCGTAGCTGTATTTAATAATATCAGTAGCCATTCGCCCGGTTTTAGAGTAGGATTAGTTACCGCAAGCATGAATGATGAATTTAATTTCATTAGCCTTGAAAAGAATGGTGTTGAAACATCACGTTTCGATGTAGGTGGCAGAGTACCAAACGCTACAGGGCTTAACGCCATGATATATGCAGAGCGTAACCTTTACAGACCGGGAGAAACAGTTAATATCAGTACAATTATCCGCAACGAACAATGGGGTAATCCGGGCGAGATACCTGTAAAACTGAAACTAATAATGCCTAATGGTAAAGAGTTTGCCACATCCAGAAAAATCCTGAATGAAGAAGGCTCCTGCGAAGCGTCATATAATCTACCCTTTACTGCCACGACAGGCACTTATGTATTGCAGGTATATACCGGGAATGATGTACTTCTTAATGCGTATAATGTCAGTGTGGAAGATTTTATGCCCGACAGAATTAAGGCACAGCTTAAAATCAACAAACCCGATTATAAAGACGGAGACAGCATACAGACTACCATACAAGCCGATAATTTGTTTGGCACACCTGCTGCCGGAAGGAATTATGAATGTCAGTTAAATATGGACAAGGAAAGCTTCAGCCCTAAAAACTATGCTGACTATTCGTTCGATGTAAAAAATGACTTCAACTTCAAAACTGATTTCAAACAAGGCAAGACCAATGAAAAAGGTAGTGCAAATGAAGGTTTTCAATTGCCTGCAGAAATCAAAAACATCGGTGTGCTAAAAGGCAACATCATGCTTACGGTATTCGATGAAACGGGCCGCCCAGTACACAGGTATGAACATTTCAATGTCTATACACAACCCATATTCATAGGCATGAAACAAACAGAAGATTATGTTTCTACGCGCAGACCGTTGCGTATACCAATTGTTGCTGTTGATAAAAACGGAACACCTCAAAACAATACCGTGGTTCATGTTTCGTACATCAAACATGAATGGAATACTGTCATTCAGGAAGAAAGCGGACATTACAGGTATGTATCACAACGCGAGGAAAAGGTTATAAGACAAGAAAACTTGCGTATCAATGGTGCTTCTAACGTATTGAGTTTTGTGCCTGAGTTGGGTGGTGAATACGAAATTCGGGTTTCTGTAAATGGTTCTAATAGTTACATTTCTCAAACTTTCTATGCATGGGGGTGGGGTGACAACCAATATTCATCATTCGAAGTGAATAACGAAGGTAACGTAACCATCAAGCCTGATAAAGAGAAATACAATATAGGCGACGACATGAATATATTGCTCACTACTCCATTTGAAGGCAGGATGCTGGTAACAGTAGAGCGTGATAAAGTATTGAGGCATTATTATGTATCAACTCAAAACAAATCAGCATCTATAACGTTGAAAGCTGATGATGTTTGCGTACCCAATGTATACATCACCGCTACGCTTTTCCGCCCGATGGACGGCACAGATATGCCGCTGACAGTGGCGCATGGTTTTAAATCTGTAACAGTAGAAGATGCTGCAACACATTTACCTGTAGCAGTAACCGTAACTGAAAAATCACGTTCAAGAACCAAACAGACGATAACTGTAAAAACATCTCCGGGTGCATATGTAACTGTTGCAGCAGTAGATGAAGGTATACTGCAGGTAAAAAATTATGAAACACCGGACGCATATCAATACTTCTATCAAAAAGTGGCGCTGGCAACTAATAGCTACGATATATACCCATGGTTATTACCTGAAATAAAATCTACACGTTCCAGCACAGGCGGTGACGCAGCAGACCAATCGGCTATGCGTGTGAACCCAATGTTTGTGAACAGGGTAAAAAACGTATCCTACTGGAGTGGTATACAACAGGCAGACAGCAGGGGTATATATAAATATGAGATTGATATTCCTCAGTTCTCAGGCGATTTGCGTGTGATGGCAATTGCATACAAAGGCAAAGGTTTTGGCGGTGCAGACCAACACATGAAAGTTGCTGACCCTGTTATTATCAGCACAGGACTGCCAAGATTCTTAAGCCCTAAAGATGAAGTAGTGATGCCTGTAACCTTGAGCAATACAACCGCTAAAGATGCAACTGTAACGGTTACAGCCAAAACAAATGGTCCCGTATCTGTTTCAGGTTCATCAACAGAAACCATCAAAATACCTGCAAATAGGGAACAAAGAGTTGTATTTAATATCGCTGCGCAGCAAAGTATTGGTGCAGGCAAAGTGACTATTGCTGTAAAAGGTATGGGTGAAACTTTCATTAATGAAACAGATATAAGCATTCGCCCGACCGCTTCTTTACAAAAAATGTACTCTAGCGGTACTGTAACTGAAACGAGCAATGGCAACATATCACCTCAATGCAATTTCATTCCAACCACCATAAGAGGTAAACTCGTTTTATCTAAATCACCGTTGGTGGCATTCAGCAAAAACATTTCTTACCTCGTCCAATATCCTTATGGTTGTGTTGAACAAACAACCTCTGCTGTATTCCCACAATTGTATTATAAAGACCTTGTAAAAAGTTTATATGGCCTGGATGATGGCAATATGAACCCGGGATATAACATACAGAAAGCTATTGCTAAGCTACAATCCATGCAGATGTCAGACGGAGGGCTCTCTTACTGGCCAGGTGGTGGCTATGAAAGCTGGTGGGGCAGCACTTATGCTTGTCACTTCTTATTAGAAGCTAAAAAAGCAGGATATGAGGTGAATGATAACACTACAGACAAGTTGCTGCAATATCTGAAGCTAAGGCTCAACAAAAGAGAGACAGAAGAATACTATTACAATGGTAATCAGAAAAAGATAATTGCATGTAAAGAAATAGCTTACTCATTGTATGTACTGGCACTTGCAGGGCAATCCCAAATATCTACAATGAACTACTACAAAGCACATCAGGATATGCTGAGCCTTGATAGCAGATATTTATTAGCTGCTGCTTATAATTATTCAGGACAACCTGTACAAGCTAAGCAAGTATTGCCACCTGCTTTCTCAGGAGAAAAATCAAACAGCATATTCGGTGGTAGCTTCTATTCTTATGTAAGAGACGAAGCAGTTGCACTTAATGCTTTAGTAGATATTGACCCTCACAATCCGCAGATAGGCACGATGGCTAAACAATTGACGGGTGAAATGCATAACAATCCTTATCTGAATACCCAGGAGAACGTATTTGCAATATTGGCGTTTGGAAAGATTGCAAGAGGTGCTAACAACACTACTGCTTCTGCCACCTTGTTTGCTGATGGCAAAACGATTGGCACAACATCAGGGCAGGATATTAAAGTAGACATGAGAAATTATGTCAACAAGAATATGCAAGCGAAAGTAAAAGGCAAGGGGCGATACTATTACTACTACGAATTATCAGGCCTCACTGCCGATGGTAGCTATAAACAGGAAGATAAATACATAAAAGTACGCCGTACCTATTATAATCGTGATGGCAACCCAATAAGCAATAATACATTCAGGCAAAATGATCTGATCATCGTTAGAATTTCAATATCACAGGAGTATAGCGGACAAATTGACAACATTGTTATCACCGATATGCTGCCTGCAGGTTTTGAAATTGAGAATACACGCCTGAATGACATGCCTGATATTAAATGGATAAAGAACAAAGCAGAAGCTGACTATGAGGATATCCGAGATGACAGGATGAACCTGTTTACAAGCCTTGGTGGTCAGCCAAAAGACTTTTATTATATGGTTCGCGCAGTGTCACCAGGTACATACCAGTTAGGACCGGTACAAGCTGATGCTATGTACAATGGTTCTTATCACTCTTATAATGGTGCAGGCATAGTGACTGTGTTAGAAAAGTAGCATGAAACAGCTAATAAAACGAATCACAAAACGTTTCTTAATCGGAATAGTAGCATCTGTAATATTGTTTTTTATTGCAGATGCGCTGTTTCCTGTACCTGCTGATATTGAATATGCGCCTATCGTTTTAGACAAGGACGGTAAAGTATTACATACTTATCAAACATCTGACCAGCAATGGCGGATGAAAACAGAGTTGAAGGAAATAATGCCTGAGCTACGGAATACTATTATTTACAAAGAGGACAAATACTTCTACAAACACCCGGGCATAAACATACCCGCCATATTCAGAGCGGTATTTAATAATAGTACAAAATTCAGACGTACATCGGGTGCATCTACCATATCAATGCAGGTAGCAAGGTTATTGGAGCCTAAGAAGCGGACTTACATCAATAAGCTGTGCGAAATGTTTCGTGCACTGCAACTGGAATTGCATTACAGCAAAGATGAGATACTCCAAATGTATCTTAACCTTGTTCCTTATGGTTCTAATATACAAGGTGTAAAAGCAGCTTCACTATTATACTTTGAGAAAATGCCAGACCAGTTATCATTAGCGGAGATAACTACATTGAGCATGATACCTAATCGACCCAATTCGTTGGTCATTGGCAAAGACAATGCTTACATCGTCAAGAAAAGAAATGAACTGTTGTTACGCTTCAAAAAAGACAACTTATTTCCTGACCACTTAATTAATGATGCAATACAAGAACCACTGAATGCTTACCGTCATAGTGCACCTGTTGCGGTGCCACAGTTTGCTTACCGTGTAAGAAGAGAGCATCCCGGCATGAATGAAATCAAGACAACTATATCTGCAACTGTTCAATTAAAAGCAGAAGACCTTGTTACTTCCTATATGAACGGGCTAAAGTTATTAAACATCAACAATGCTTCTGTTATCATTATAGATAATAAAACCCATGAAGTAAGAGCCTACATAGGTTCTTCTGACTTCAATGACAAACCGCATCATGGCGAGGTTGATGGAGTTTGTGCTGTACGTTCTCCCGGCAGTACACTCAAACCCCTACTCTATGGATTAAGCATTGATAATGGTTTCATTACTCCCAAAACAGTCATTGCCGATGTGCCCATCAACATTAATGGATATGTGCCTGAAAATTATGATTTACAATTCAGGGGAAATATTACTGTCGAAGATGCTTTAAAACAATCGTTGAATATTCCTGCAGTAAAACTAATAGACAAATTGACTCCGAAAGTTTTTACGAGTTCACTTATCAATGCAGGTTTCACTTCTGTCTCTCAAAAAAGAAACAAGCTTGGTATATCTATGATATTGGGCGGTTGCGGTGTAAGGCTTGATGAATTAACAGCTTTGTACGCATCATTCTCTAACGGTGGCAAGTTCATTCCGATAAAATATATCAAAACCAACAGCACCGTTTTAAAACAAAAAGGAGAAAAAATTCTTTCTCCCGAATCTGCATATATCATTACAGAAATACTGACAGAACTGCATCGTCCTGATTTGCCTAATCTTTCAGAAAAAAGCCAGAACATTCCACACATTGCATGGAAAACAGGTACTTCTTATGGCAGAAAAGATGCATGGAGCATTGGTTATGATAAAGACTATACTGTTGGTGTATGGATAGGTAATTTCGATGGCACCGGTGTTGCAGGATTAAATGGTGCGGCTATTGCTACCCCGCTATTATTTCAATTATTCAATTCAATTGATAAAAATACTGCTGCAGAATGGAATGTTGCTCCGGAAGGTATCGCATTCCGTTCTGTATGCAGACAATCAGGTAAAATACCTAGTGATTTTTGTACCGACCAGGTAATGGACTATTACATCCCAGGCATATCACCTAACGAACGTTGCAACCACATGACAGAGGTCAATACAAGTGCTGATGAAAAATATTCTTATTGCACTACCTGCCTTCCTGCAAATGGCTATAAAACCAAACTATATCCAAATGTATCTGCAGAGTTAGCCGCTTATTACGAATCCAGCCATATCAGTTATCAAAAGATACCGCTACATAACCCTAAGTGCAACCGTGTATTTGACGGAAAACTACCTGTCATTACTTCTCTTACCAATAACCTGACTTATATAATAATGGATAAGCAGGAACAAAAGCTGCAACTCATCTGCGCAACAGCCAACGATGTGCAACAAGTATACTGGTATGTAAATGATAAGTTTTATGCGAGTGCTAAGCCGGGCGAAAGGACATTCTTTAAGCCGGAGGGTAATGCAGTTAAAATATCATGTACAGATGATAAAGGGCGAAATGCTGATATCAACATCAAATTAAAATACCTCTGATACTCACATATCCATTTTTGCCATAGATGGATTATCTCAGGTTTTACTATTTTTGAGCCCTTCTTACATTTTATACAATAATTATATAATAAACATGAGCAAAATTAAAGTAGCCAATCCGGTTGTAGAACTTGATGGCGATGAAATGACACGCATCATTTGGAAATTCATAAAAGATAAATTGATCACTCCTTATATAGATGTTGACATCAAATATTTTGACCTTGGTGTTGAATACCGCGACCAAACAAACGACCAGGTAACAATAGATGCAGCTAATGCCATCAAACAATATGGCGTAGGTATCAAATGTGCTACCATTACTCCTGACGAAGCTCGCGTAGAAGAATTCAAACTGAAACAAATGTGGAAGAGCCCTAATGGCACTATCCGTAATATATTAGATGGTACAGTTTTTCGCGAACCTATTGTTATCAACAATATACCACGTTTAGTTACTAACTGGGATGCTCCCATAATCGTTGGCCGTCACGCTTTTGGCGACCAATATCGCGCTACTGATATGGTAGTAAAAGGTAAAGGCAAACTGACTATCAAGTTTGAAGGTGAGAATGGTGAGGTTATTGAACACGAAGTATTCAACTTCAAAGGAGATGGTGTAGCACTGGCTATGTATAATACTGACGAGTCTATCAAAGGCTTTGCACGTGCATGTTTCAATATGGCATTGCAGAAAAAATGGCCTCTGTACTTGTCTACAAAAAATACCATCCTTAAGAAGTATGATGGTCGTTTCAAAGATATTTTTGAAGACATCTATCAAAATGAATTCAAAGCAGAGTTTGATAAAAACAACCTGACATACGAACACCGCCTGATTGATGATATGGTTGCCAGTGCTTTAAAGTGGAATGGTAATTTCGTTTGGGCATGTAAAAACTATGATGGCGACGTACAAAGTGATACTGTAGCTCAAGGTTTCGGTTCACTTGGTTTGATGACGTCTGTATTAATTACGCCTGATGGCAAAACAATGGAAGCAGAAGCTGCACATGGTACAGTTACACGCCACTATCGCGAACATCAAAAAGGCCGCCCTACTTCTACCAATCCAATCGCATCAATTTTTGCATGGACACGTGGTTTGGCTTTCCGTGGCAAATTGGATAGTAATCAGGAATTGATCAATTTCTGTAATGCGTTGGAAGCAGTTTGTATTGAAACTGTAGAAAGTGGTAAAATGACCAAAGACCTTGCTGTTTGTGTACATGGCAATAAAGTGAATCATGGAGAACACTACCTATATACAGAAGAGTTCTTGGATGCGCTGGATGAGAATCTGAAAAAGAAACTCGGTAAATAAATATTTCAATGGGTTGCAATTGCAGCCCATTGTTTTTTTAATGATTTAGTTAACGATACATTAAATTTATTCATTAACCGAACCTGATTTTACTTCTGCTCTTAAAATCCGTCTAAAAAGAGTATTTTCGCGCTTTATTAAGCGATTTTACATTTAAAATAATCGAATGCATTTATCCTGTTTTGGGTAAATGTTAGGAAGCCCAATATGAATATATTTTTAACCGGAGCTACTGGACTTGTTGGAGGTGAATTGCTCGTTACGCTTTCTAAGCGCAGCGAAATAAGTAAAATCTATTGCCTTGTTCGTTCTCAAAGCACAGAAGAAGCCAACAAAAGGCTTGAAAAGGTTTTTGCGCTGCATAACGATGAATACGATGTCAATAGGATCATTCCTGTTTTAGGCAATTTGTTTGATGATGAACTGACTAATTCATTAAAAAACAATCAACATTTAAACGAGGTAGATGTTATCATACATTCTGCTGCCAATACTTCTTTCTCAAGGGTTAATGATGATCTGGTAGAAAAAGCAAATATCGGGGGGCTTACTAAAATATTATTATGGGCTAAAGAATTACCACAGCTCAAAACATTTGTTTACATAGGTACAGCTACTATTTGCGGTAAGGATGTAAAAGACAGGGTTGTAAAAGAAGATGAATCTCCTAACCTGAATGCTACCCACCTTGTAAAATATACTTATACCAAAATGAAAGGCGAATTGCTGATACGTGAGCATTTGCCCGAAGACAAAATACTTATCACAAGGCCGTCAATCATTATGGGAGACAGCCGCCCTATTATGCCACGCAGCCCGGTTATCCTTTGGGCTATGGCTACCATCAACCACCTGCGCCTGATACCGGTAAATGAACATGCACAACTGGATATGATACCGGTAAACTATACTGCCGAAGCAATCGTGAATTTATTGTTTGCTAAAAGGCGTTATCATGTTTACCATATATCTGCAGGTGAAGCGGGTTCTACTACTGCGCTGCGTTTATCAAAAATGCTGGAAAGCTATTTTGATGAAATGCCTCCTTTCAACTTCATTAATAAGAACCTGTTGAACCAGGTGAAACATTGGACAAAAGGCAGGCTTCAACCTGAAAGTGAACTGTACGCCTACAGAAAATATCTTGACTACTGGAAGGAAACATTTGAAGATAAGAGTAAACTGAGGTTATTGTTCACAGGCTTAGATCCATACCTTGAGTTTATGGAATTGGGCCATGTGTTCGACAATACGCGTTTACTGGAAGATACAGGTATGGCGAACAGCGAACCTGCAGATGTGTACATGAATAACTCTATAAACTTTGTAGAAAAAATAGATATACTGGAAGGGGCAATTGACCCGTAACAATGTTAGATATTACTTAAAGGGTTAAACATAGTTTTAACCCTTTACTTTTTATAACACAGGCATTAAACCACTAACTTAGCCACTCGTTTACCTTTTACATAAAATACTATGGGGTTATTTGACAAACTCTTTAAACGCAATAAAGAACAACAGGAGCAGAAAGATGCACTTGATGAAGGGCTAAAAAAAACTAAAGAAGGTTTTTTTTCGCGCATCACTAAGGCTATAGCCGGCAAGGATAAAGTAGATGAAGAGGTGCTTGACCAATTGGAAGAGGCACTAGTAGGTGCAGATGTGGGCATTGATACTACTGTTGCTATCATCAAACGTATTGAAGACCGCGTTGCAAGAGACAAATTCCTCGGCACATCAGAACTGAATAACATACTGCAGGAAGAAATAATGGGTATGCTGACTGCGGCATCAACAAATGAGTTTGAGACCTTCGATATACCTGCAAACAAAAAGCCTTATGTAATGCTGGTGGTTGGTGTAAATGGCGTAGGTAAAACAACTACTATTGGTAAACTGGCACATAATTTCAAAAAAAATGGCAAAGAAGTACTATTGGGTGCAGCTGATACCTTCAGGGCAGCAGCAGTTGACCAATTAACTATATGGAGTGATAGAGTTGGTGTACCAATTGTAAAAAAAGAAATGGGTAGTGACCCCAGCTCAGTAGCATTTGATGCTGTGCAAAGCGGTATAGCCCGTGGATCAGACATAGTAATCATTGATACAGCCGGGCGGTTACACAACAAGGCACACCTGATGGATGAGTTAAGTAAAATACGCCGTGTTATTGGTAAGAAAATACCTGATGCACCACATGAAGTGTTACTAGTATTAGATGGCAGTACCGGACAGAATGCGCTGGAACAAGCAAAACATTTTACCGCAGCTACAGATGTTACAGCATTGGCTATTACAAAACTGGATGGGACGGCTAAAGGTGGTGTAGTACTGGCTATTGCTAATCAATTCAAAATACCTGTAAAATATATAGGTGTAGGCGAACGCATGGAAGACCTGCAAATCTTCAGCAAGAAAGAGTTTGTAGATAGCCTCTTCAGCCTTGAAAAAAACTGATGAACAAACCGGAATCCATAAAAGATTTGAGGCAAATACCCGGTATGGGTATTTCTATTGCCAATGATCTATGGAATATTGGCATCAAGTCTGTAGCAGACCTCAGAAAGAAAAATCCTGAACAACTTTATCATCAATCCAATCAATTCGCAGGTGCAGTACAAGACCGATGCTTGCTATACGTTTTTCGTTGCGCAGTATATTATGCTGAGACAGCTAAACAAAATCGTGACCAGGAAAAACTAAAATGGTGGAACTGGAAAGATTAATCTGTATCTTTTACCTTCATGAAGCCATTGATTGTCATAGCGGCACTGTTATGTAGCACTATCTTATCTACAATGCTATATCAAAATAACGTTGCATCAAAGCCTGACTATATTGATACCGTAAATATTGGATTACAACCTATCAAGGCATTTATAGAAAAAAATAATTCAGTCCATGTACTGGCTTATCAAAACCATGAGGAATTAATATACATCACAAGGTTTTGTCTTGCACCAAGTGTTGTTGAACCCTACAATTCTAACACAGACACCCTACTCTCCATAGAACAAACTAATACTCCGGACAGTACAATAAATAGCATTCTAAGCACACGTCATATTTTGCATTCTTACAGCAAAGAAGGTTACACTTATAAATTAACAAGCAAATAGTTATGCAAAAAGCCAGTCTGTATATCTATTTTCTTGCAGCCTCCGTTGGGTGCATAAGCATATTATATTTTCTGTCACTGGTTGCTCAGTTACCATTTATAGCTAGTGTTGTAATGATACTATTGGCTGAGTTTGGTTTAGTCAAATGGTTTTACCGCATCAAAACAGCTCAAGCGGAAAAAGCTAATACCTTGCAATACGGCATCCTGATATTCGGCCTTATTCTTTTAATATCAAATATTGCTGAAACAGCACAAAAACACGGCGCATGGGATGCCTGGGCAATCTGGAACTTACACGCCAAATATCTTGCCGATGCTGCTCATTGGAAAAACATGTTCCTGAATACAGTATCTGCGCATGCAGATTACCCTCTGGCTTTACCATCTACACTGGCTTTTCTAAATAATATCTTTCCAAACGCGTTACTCACTAATTACAGTTTTCATATTCTCATACTCTTATCTATACCTGTAATTATTTATTTGCAAACCTGTCAACGCAGCTTATTATTATCTGGCATTGCATTTCTACTACTGTGTAAGGACGATTTTTTTGCAACGATAGGCAATTATCAAATGGCAGATACTTTACTGGCTTTTTTCCTATTACTTGCTATCATTGCTATCGACCACGTTGAAGAAGACAAAAAGTACATCATTCTTTCTACAGCAATGATAGGATGCTGTATCTGGGCAAAGAATGAGGGCGCTGTTTTAGCTATTTTATATACGGCTTTCTATTACAAAGAACTCTTATCAAAAGGAACGTATAAATACAGTCTTATCGGCATCGCGATTCCTCTGATAGCTTATGGCATTTTTAAATTAGGTTTTGCTCCTGGCAATGATATTGTAAATACTCAGGGAGCGGATACTTTAAACAAATTGACAGACTGGCAACGATACAAAACAATCTATAATTATTGGAATGACAATATCCATGCACACTACTATACCATTACTTGTACAATTATGCTTTGTGTATTACTGGGATTGATAAAAAGCAAGATTCCGGACAAAAAAATAATGTTTATACTAAGTGTTTGTATTGCTTATTCTATGGTATACCTGATTAGCCCCCATGATTTAGATTGGCATTTAAAAACCTCTCTTTACAGGTTAATACATCAACTGATGCCGTCAGCTATATATATATCTGTGATTTATCTGGCTGGTAGTAACCCAATCAATTTCCGCGCAAGATTTGCAACAAATCAACAACGCCCTCTGTAGCAGGCTTTTCTATTCTTACCACATTATTATACCTGTTTACAGCTGGTATGTTTTTGTCAATTACATATTTAGTTACATTATCGTCCACATAATCCACCAACCCTGCAGCAGGATACACTACAAGTGATGTACCAATTAATACAAATATTTCGGCTTGTAGCATCACCGGTATTGCATGTTCAATCATTGGTACTGCCTCCTCAAACCAAACAATATGAGGTCTCAATTGCGCCCCGTCTTCTGCTGTATCTCCAAGATGTATATCTCCTGTTATAGAATAAACCAAATCATGGTTTCGCACACTACGCATCTTAAATATTTCGCCATGTAAGTGCATCACATTTGATGAGCCAGCCCTCTCGTGCAGGTCATCAATATTCTGAGTGACGATAAGTACTTCGTAATCTTTTTCAAGCTCAGCTAATGCAATGTGTGCTGCATTCGGATTTGCCTCGCGGACATTTCTGCGACGCATATTGTAGAAATCTAAAACTAATTGGGGATTTTTTCTCCAGGCTCTTGGTGTGGCTACATCTTCAATATTGTATCCTTCCCATAGGCCATCACTATCGCGGAATGTCTTTAATCCGCTTTCGGCGCTGATACCCGCACCGGTCAATACAACTATTTTTTGCTTTTGCACTTAGATTGCTTTCAGCAAAAATAATAATGCGGATTAAGTAAAATAAAGAATATAAACGGGTATGCTAATCACAACGATAGAAGCAAGAATCGCTACCGCTCTTTGCAAACGTTTACGCCTGTTTATGCCATGGTGCTTTCTAAGTTTGCGTTGCCTTTCTGATAATTTTCTCTTATGTCTCATAGAAAACAAAAATGCAATGCAGACTTTTGTTTAACAAAAATTACCAAACGATTAACCGCTGTTTAACAAACTTAAGCTGTTTGAAGCTGCTCTTTTAAATGCAGGAGCATATCTGCAGTCATCTTTTCCAGGTCAAAATGATGGTTCCAACCCCAGTCAGCTCTGGCTGCATTATCGTCAATGCTCTGCGGCCAGCCATCAGCTATTTGCTGCCTGAAATCAGGATTATATCCTATTTCAAAACCCGGAATGTGTTTTTTTATAGAAGCAGCTATTTCTTTAGGAGAGAAGCTCATGGCACTTAGATTATATGCCATGCGCGATTTAATCTTATCAGCTGGGGCTTCCATCAGTTCAATGGTACCACGAATGGCATCATCCATATACATCATTGGCAGATACGTATTTTCAGAGAGGAACGATGTGTACTTACCATGTTTTAAAGCTTCATGATAAATCTCTACAGCGTAGTCTGTAGTACCACCACCGGGTTCTGATTTCCAACTGATTAGCCCCGGATACCTGATGCTGCGAACATCTAACCCCCAGCGCTGATTATAGTACTGGCACCACAATTCTCCGGCATATTTGCTGATGCCATATACCGTACGAGGTTCTACTATTGTTTTTTGAGGAGTATCCTGTTTGGGTGTTGTAGAACCAAATACAGCAATAGAGCTTGGCCAATATACCTTAGTCAGTTTTTCCTGCACAGCCATGTCCAAAACCTGCAACAAGCTTTGCATATTAATGTCCCATGCACGTTTAGGGTCTTTCTCACCTGTAGCTGAAAGTAATGCAGCTAACAAATATATCTGGGTAATTCCTTCTTTCTTTACAAGTTCAAGTGTTGCATTGGCATCCATTGCATTCAATACAGCATAAGGACCTGTACCCTGCAACAACGGATGGGAATCTGTCTTTATATCACTGGCTATAACATTATCATTACCGTACAGTTTCCGGAGAGCAAGTGTTAACTCAACACCTATTTGCCCACCTGCACCCATTATTAAAATTTTCTCCTTTTTCATTTACTCAAATCGTTGAAAAACAAAAAATTACAATTACCAAATTGAACTATTAAGATAAATTATTTTCGCGTTTTACCATAGCGATAAAGTCGTCGAAAAGATATCTTGAATCATGAGGACCCGGTGTACTTTCAGGGTGGTATTGTACAGAGAAGGCAGGCTTATTTTTCATACGAATACCTTCTATCGAACCATCATTCAAGTTAATATGTGTCACCTCTACCTTGTCAGATGTTTGTGCAGCTTCAGGCACTACCCCAAAACCATGGTTTTGAGTAGTTATCTCACTCTTGCCTGTCACGAGGTTCTTAACAGGATGGTTAAGTCCTCTGTGCCCGTGATGCATTTTAAATGTTGGTATATCATTCGCCCTCGCTAATAACTGGTGTCCGAGACAGATACCAAACATAGGCTTATTATCAGCTATCACTTGTCTTACAGTTTGAACAGCATATTCCATAGATGCAGGGTCGCCGGGGCCATTACTTATAAATACGCCATGCGGCTGAAACTCCTTAACCGTTTCGTATGTTGTTTTAGCAGGAAATACTTTCAAAAATGCGCCCCTGTCCGCCATACATTGCAGGATATGGCGTTTTACACCAAAATCCATTACAGCTATACGCATATTAGATTCAGGGTTACCATAAGTATATGGCTCTTTAGTTGATATTTCAGAAGATAATTCTAAACCATCCATATCAGGCACTTTCGCCAATTCCGCTTTTAACCCTTCAATGTCTGTTATCTCCGTACTGATGATACAGTTCATTGCACCTTTGTTGCGAATGTGTTGTACCAAAGCTCGAGTATCAACATCCTGTATAGCTACTATATTATTTTGTATCAGGTAATTCTCAAGGCTATCATCAGCAGTCATTCGGCTAAACCTGTTGGCTATATTCTTACAAATCAGGCCTTTTATCTTTACCGAATCACTTTCTACATCTTCATTCTTAACACCGTAATTACCAATGTATACCGTGTTCATAATCAATACCTGCCCGGTATAAGAAGGATCTGTAAAAACCTCCTGGTAACCGGTCATACCTGTATTAAAACATATTTCACCGCCGGTAGTACCTTTTGCACCAAAAGCCTTACCCTTAAAAAAAGTTCCGTCGGCTAATAATAAGTAAGCGGGAGAAAAAACAGATTGTGTTCCTGGCATAAAAAAACAAATTGTGCAAAGATAATCATTTGAAGCGGTATAGATAAAATTGTTAAACGCATCTCTTCAAAAATGGGGATAATTATCCCTGATTTCATTTGGCATTATTTTTAAGAAACTATTTGAGAGTAATTTTTAAACTTTGCAACCCATTTTAGTCTTATAGACACAGAATAATCAATATTGAAAGCCGGCTTAATATATCTACTGTTCTTAATATTAGGGTTGCAAACACTCTCTTTCGGACAAAGCCAAAAAGATATTGATGTAATTGATATTGGCCGACACGTCTTTAGCCATTTACCACCACGAGAATTAAACCCCACGGATACTGAAAAAAAGACTATAATATCTATTCTTCCTGCAGCTGGTTATACCCTGCAAACGGGCTTTGCGGCTGTATTATCTGCCAATGCAGTTTTCAGTCTCGAAAAAGACACAGTTACCAAACAATCTTTTTTGTTTACTAATGTTACCTATTCGCAATACAGGCAAATCATTTTTCCATTACAGTGCAACCTATGGACTAAGGATAATAAGTACAACGTCAACACAGATATTCGGTTTATGAAGTATCCGCAATTCACGTATGGTTTGGGTGGTAGTACTGATATAGGTAATGGTTATAAAATCGACTATGCCAATATACATGTATATGAAACTGTGATGAGGCAATTATCGCATTCAATTTATGCAGGCTTGGGATATAATTATGACTACTACTGGAATATCCATGAGATAGACCCACCTTCCGGTGTAATAACAGACTTTCAAAACTATGGCATTACGAAAGAATTGAGAACAGTAGGATTAACTGCCAATGCACTGTACGATAATAGAGATAATCAGGTATACCCACTAAAAGGTACTTATGCGAAAGTAGCATTCAGAAACAACTTCAAATTTCTTGGAAGTGATGCAAATTGGAGTTCTCTAACTATTGATTTCCGCCATTACATTCAGTTATCTGCAAAAAAAGATAACGTACTGGCTATCTGGAGTTATGATTGGTTTACAACAAGTGGAACGCCGCCTTACCTGATGTTGCCAAGTACCGGCTGGGACCCATACAGCAATACAGGTCGTGGATATATACAAGGCAGATTCAGAGGAGATAATATGTTATACCTGGAAGCTGAATATCGTTTCAGAATAATGAACAACGGACTTGTTGGAGGCACAGTGTATAGCAACATTCAATCTATATCAGAGCCTTTAACCAATAAATTCACTACTACATCACCAGGTGCCGGAGTTGGGTTAAGAATAAAACTCAACAAATTCTCAAAAACCAATATAGCCATTGATTATGCAATAGGCACACAGGGCTCAAGAGGTTTCTGGGTAAACCTCGGTGAAGTATTCTAATCTGCAATTGTCCATTGAGACGTTCGACCTATCAATGATATGCCGACAAAGCCTCTGAGATTTAGAACATTCCCATTAAGGGTAGCCCTGCAGGAATATGTTTTACCATTTTTAGGGTCGTAAATTTTACCATTATGGTATTCATTATCACCATCTTTCTCCAATCCTTTTAATATCAACAAACCAATCAAAGGTGTATTTCTATTAGCTTCTTCGGGATTAAATTCATCTACCCTAGCTTTGCCATTTCGTACGGGTTCTTTCAACCAAACAATTTTACCATAAAACCTGCCGTCCTTTGCTTTGTATACGTGAATCTTTGATGTCTTCTCTTGGTTATACCACACCTTTTCGATAGGGTCTTGCTGAGCAAATGCCCTTAATTGAGAACAAACAATAACAGCTACAAAGAATAAGAATTTAGAGAACATTTGCCTGTACATAACGATGAGTTTAGTACAACAAAATAGGAAATTTTATGAAACTCTGCTTATTGGGTTTTTTCCAGCGAGCCTGCACCTTTAATATCTGAAGTTATTGACGGTGCTCCTTTGTATGTAACACTTCCTGCGCCCGCGATATGCACGTCCAGTTTTTCATTAGCCGTCAGTTCTATGTCACCGGCACCGGCAACATGCGTTTCAACCTGTTTACAAACCAAAGGGAAGGCTGCTACATCACCTGCACCTGTTACACGAAACGTAGCATTCCCCACAGTTCCACCATTTATAGTAAGGTCACCGGCACCGGAAAGAGACGAAGTAAAGTTATCAGCGGTCAGACTTGCAAGTGTCACATCTCCTGCTCCGCTAACATCAAGTGTAAAATTTGATGTTTTGATATCACCCTTCACATTTGCATCTGAAGCGCCACTTATCTCCAATGCAGTTAATGATGGCACATTGATTACGGCACTCAAATGTTCATTAAGATGAAAAGGCCAAATTCCATCATCTTTCGATATCACCAACCTATCGCCTTTTACCTCTACTTTAATTTTCTCCAATAGTTTTTTGTCCCCTTTCAGCTGTACAGTTGATGTTGTTCCACCCACAGTTATATCTGCATCTAAAGGTGCTGATATTTCAATAGCATTAAAAAATGTTACAGAACGGTTTTCAGTAGTTGCACCTTCTTTCGAACCATTAGATTTACAAGAGGCTATTAACAAAGAGCCTGCACATAAGATGGATAACAACTTTTTCATTCCTGCTTATTTATTGAAGGAGAAATTAAATCTGCGTCTTATTGTTTCGCCACCAGATAAAGCCCACTGTACCCATGATGCCTAAAGGCAATAATGCCAGATATAAGATACCTCCATTTAATCCTCTGGCAGCTTTATCATCTAGTGTTGATGCCGTCTTGGTGCACACGGCACAGCCTTGTGCCATTAATTCCGGAGCGACACAACATATCAAAGCCAATACCAACAACCACTTTTTCATGATATAAAAATACGTAATTATGCGTAATATGGTGAAATCATAAAGTAAACTATCACCCCTGTAATACTTACATACAACCATAAAGGCCAAGTATAACGTGCCAGTTTCTTATGTTTTGCATAATCTCCTGTTAGTGAACGGTATGCAGTAAACAGTATAAATGGCAGAATAATTGCCGCAAGGAATATGTGCGTGATAAGTATAAAAAAGTAAACAGTGCGTATTGTACCTTCTCCCCCAAAATGAGTTTCAGGAGCCAATAAATGGTGGGATATATAAGAAACAAGAAAAAGAACCGATAACACTATAGCAACCAACATCATGTTTTTGTGCAGTACATACTTCTTCTGCATTACAGCTATATAAGCTAATATGAGCAATACAGACACTATAGAATTAATTACAGCATTGATGCGTGCGAAAACATGCACATCAAATCCTACACTAATGTCAAAATGAAATTGCTTTAAAAACGCCACTGCTGCGAATACAACAACAGAAACAATTATTATCAGAATATTCGCCTGCTTATCGTTCTTTTTTAATACCGGTGTTAGCATATCCTTACTTTCTTTTTGATTTTTGTTTGGTCAAAATTACAATGTCGTTAGCACATCTATTCACATCCATCGGATCTGTACCATTATAATACCCTCTGATATACCGGGCAGTATCTATAAGCACAAATTTCTCGCTATGTATAAAGTCATCCAAACCGCCATCGCCTGGCTGCATAGTAACAAACAACTGCTTACGAGCGTAGTCATAAATAGTCGCTCTGTCACCTGTTAAAAACCACCAATGGTCAGGATTAGCATGGTACTTGTCGGCATATGCACGTAATTCTTGAAATGAATCATTAGTTGGGTCAACAGTAATGGATATAAAATGAACCGCTGTATCTAAATTATTTTCTTTCTTCGGATCTTTGCGAAAAGCATTTTGCAACATCAGCATATTAGCAGATTGCTTAGGACAAGTAGTAGCACAATGAGTGAATATAAAATTCACAACCAGCATCTTACCTTTCAGGCCCTTATTCAGTGATACCCGCTCTCCGAACTGGTTTATCAATTCTAACTCCCCTACCTTGTGATATATACTATCCTTAGTATCTGCATTATACCCCTCAGCTATGAAATAAGCAGGCAAGTGAGGTACCTGGCTCTTCGACATGAAGCTGATGACGAGATAAAAAGATAGCGGCAACAATACTGCTACCGCTATTCCTATAAAAAACCTCTTATTAGACATTTTATCTTACCGGAGAAGTTGTGTTCATGTGCAACCAGAAACCACCATCTGCGAGGAACGCTATGATAAACCATATAAACAATACCAGTGGCATCAATACAGTTATCATAAAGTTTTTCAACTCATCACCCAGGTGCATAAATACAGCAACAATATAGCTGGCTTTAAACAGAGTCAATATCAGGAACACAGAATTGATGATTGCCCTTGATATACCTAATTCGTAGCTATACATACCGAGCATTACCTCAACTATGGTAACTACCAATAAAATCCAAAACACTTTCCAGATACGGCCAACCTGTTTCTTGCTTTCAGGAGAGTTAATATCTGTATGATGAGCCATCAAACCAGAGTAAAGTTTTGATTGGTCTCCTTCGTATAAGTGTTGTATACTATCGTTATGATTATGGCTTGACATTTTTTCTAAAATTTAGTTGGTGTTGTGAATGTGTTTTAAGATTACAGTAAGTAGAAACAAGTAAATACGAATACCCATACAAGATCTACAAAGTGCCAGTAAAGACCTATTTTCTCTACCATTTCATAATGGCCTCTTTTGTCATAAGTACCATTCACAGTATTAATCAGTACCATTATCAGGAAAACTACACCACTGGCAACGTGACCGCCGTGGAAACCTGTGATAGTAAAGAAGTAATTAAAGAAACTATGCGTTGATTGCAAGATTGTTTCATGAGACGCTGCTGTGTATGCCGCACTTTTTACATCATAAAAATGCTCGTACATGTGAGGTGATGTACCTGAATCAGTAAAGGTACCCCAAAGTCCGCCGGTCAAATGACCAAGGTGCGTCCACTCCCAAGCCTGACAGCTTAAGAAGCATATACCACCCACAATAGTCCATGTCAACCATTTGATTACACCATTCCTGTCGTTATGGTGTCCGCAGTGTACTGCCAATACCATTGTCACAGAACTCATGATAAGTATAAAAGTCATCAAGCTCACGAACAACAAAGGCAGGTTATGTCCTTCCAAAAACGGGAAAGCGTGAAATACGTGGTTAGCATCAGGCCATACAGCACTGAAGAAACGCTTTGTACCGTAAGAAATCAGGAATGCACTGAATGTAAAAGCATCGGAAAGCAGGAAGAACCACATCATTATTTTACCATAACTGACGTTGAACGGCGACCTACCACCTCCCCATGTTTTTGTTTCTGCTGTTGCTGCGTGTGACATAAATCTGTTTAAGTTTCTATATTAATTGGTTAGTTGTGATTTCGGGTGCGAATTTCGAAACAATTTTATTGATTTGCCAGAAAGAACACAAATAAATAAATCCACAATACATCTACAAAATGCCAGTAAGTGGCTACTAATTCCAGGCCAAGACTATTGTAAACTTTTACCCGTGTTCTAAAGGCACGGAAAAATACAATAATAAGTGCAATTATTCCACCCAATATGTGCGCTAAGTGTAAACCCGTAATAATAAACAGGAAAGATTCGCTGGGGTTACCATCTACACGTATGTTATTACTATATAATTGGTTGAAGCCCACATACTGTAAAACTCCAAATAAAATACCCAAAATCAATGTAGTAGTAACTAGAGCTTTGTAACGAGGCATTGCTCTTTGCTTAAATGCTTTTAGCGCTAATGCTATAGTAATGCTGCTGGCTATAATAGTTGCTGTTGATATGTAAAAAACAGTTGGTAGGTTGAAGTATACCCAGTTGCCTTCAGCCTTTTTTACCACATAACCACTGGTGAGGCCCGCAAACATCATAATAATGCTACCCATCGCCAACCATAAAAGAAATTTATATGGGTGGATTTTCTTTCTTTCTTTAGCCTTTTCAATCACTGCTCCTTGCATTGGCTTTAATATTATATTTTATCTAATAGTAATGCTAACAATACTGTTGGTAAGTAGATAAATGATGCAAACATTACTCTCTTTGCCGATTTGTGGTCGTTTTTAATAAAAAACAAAAGTGATGCTATAAAATATAACAACCCACATCCTATGCATACCCACATACCAATATTACCGGTCATGGCATTTAGTCTTGGCATTACTGCTATGGGTATTAGCACTATGCTGTAAAACATACACTGCATCCCGGTAAAACGTGTCTTACCCTGGCTTGATGGCAGCATTCGAATGCCTGCTTTCAGGTAATCTTCATAACCAACCCATGCTATTGCCCAAAAGTGCGGGAACTGCCAAAAGAATTGAATAGTAAATAATATCCAGCCGCCATAGCCGAGGCTACCGGTAGCCGCTACCCAACCTATGAGTGGTGGCAACGCGCCCGGTATAGCACCTATCAGCACTGCAATAGGGTGTATTTTTTTCATCGGTGTATAAGCGAATGCGTATATCAGTAATGATATTAAGCTCAATAAACCCGATAACCAGTTGAAAAATAAGCCCAATGTGAGCACACCTGCTAAACCCGAAACAACAGCTACACCCCACGCCTCGGTTACACCCATCCTGTTGTCAGGCATAGGACGCAGTGCCGTACGCTTCATGAATTTGTCAGAATATCTTTCGAGTATTTGGTTGATTGTATTAGCTGAACCTGTAACCAAAACACCACCAATAAATAAAAGGCTGACTTCAGTAAAATCAAAAGAAATATGTGGTGCCAGCAGATAGCCAATCACACTCGAGAACACCACCATAAAGCTCAGGTTAGGTTTTAATAGCTGTGCATAGTCTTTAAACTTGCTTGCCAGCATCAACTGCCTTTTAGCTTTAATAGGCGCTTCCTGCAACATTATTTAATCGTGAAAAGTTGCGCAAATGTAGCAACAAACTGTCAATAAGGGAATAAATCTGGCATATAGATATTTTTACCATCCGCCACTGGCACCACCACCACCGAAACCGCCGCCGCCACCGAAACCGCCAAATCCTCCGCTGCCGCTACTTCCACCGCCGCCGCCAAATCCTCCAAAACCACCACCTATCCATGGTCCGCCTCCCCAATTTCTATAGCCCCTGCCACTCATAAAACTACCACCTCCTCCTCCACGAGTCTTTATTATGAGTACTATAATGATAATAATGACAATAACTATCGTTTTCCCATCAATACCTTTTTTATGCTTTGGTTCATCCGCTTTATATTCACCTTTCGTAGCAGCAATTACTGCATCGGCGGCTTGTTTAAAACCCTCGTAGAAGCTACCTAGTTTGAAATTAGGTGCCATTTCGTTCCTGATGATTCTCCCGCATACCACATCAGGAAGTGCGCCTTCTAATCCATAACCAGTAGAAATATTGATTTTTCTTTCATCGCGTGATACGAGAATAACTACACCATTATTTTTACCCTTTTTACCTATCTGCCATTTATTACCTAACTCTACAGCATATTGTTCAATATCATAACTGCCAATACTTTTTACTGTAACAATGATAATCTCAGTTGATGATGTTTTTTCGTATTCTATGAGTTGGGCATCTAATTGAGCTCTTTCATTAGGTTCCAACATCTCACCAAAATCGTTCACAGGCCTGATTACATTAGGCTTTGCGGGAAAATCACCGTCACCTGCCAGTACAGTAAATCCTGTTACAACCGTAAATAATATTACCAGTAAGTATTTGAGATATGAAGAAGAAAGGCGTAACATTATTTGCCAAAAACGATTTCGTCAGGTAATTCATTTTTCGTGATAGTAGGGTCATGAGGGAAATGAGTAGCCATAGCATTACCCAATTCTTTTACGCAATTGGCAAGCCCGGACCCCACCTCTCCATTTTTGAGATGGCCTCTTAATTTTTCAGCAGCTTTTTCCCAAAACGCAGGCCCACCTGCCTTTTCATAGATTTCTTTATCCCCGACAATTGCAAACTGCCTATCTTCAATAGCTAGATAAACTAACACTGCATTTCTGCGTTCGGTAGCTGACATACCCAGATTATGAAACAACTCCCATGCCCTGTCAATGGCATCCATATAGCTGCATTTGCTTTCTACAAACACTCGAAGCTCTCCGGTTGTTTTAGCTTCAGCTTCTTTAATACAAGCCACTACTTGTTCCTGTTCAGCAGGAGCTAGTAGTGGCTTTTTTCTATGAAATGGAAATATCATTAGAATTTTACTGTAGGTGCTTTTTGTGCAGCTTGGTCAGCTTCAAACATCGGCCTTGACTTAAAGCTAAATATACCTGCCAGCAGATTATTAGGGAATGAGGTTACTTTCTCATTATAATCTTTTACAGCTTCATTGAATTGCCTGCGCGATTCATTTATCCTGTTTTCGGTTCCTTCTAATTGCACCTGTAAATCTCTGAAAGACTCTGTAGCTCGCAGCTGAGGATACTGCTCAGAAACCATTAGCAAACGGCCAATAGCCTGACTTATCTGACTTTGTGACTGTTGAATTTCTTGCAATTTTTCAGGTGTCAGGTCTTTAGCATCTATTTTCAGGGAAGTAGCATTAGCACGAGCTTGTGTTACAGCCTCCAGTGTAGATTTTTCGAAATCTGCAGCACCTTTTACAGTAGCAACCAAATTAGGTATCAGATCTAACCTGCGCTGATAAGCACCCTGAACGTCTGCCCATTTCTGGTCAGCACCAAGACGTGCCCTGTTCATGCCATTATAGCTACAGCCACCAAACATTACAATAAGAGCGAGAATACCAATGATTAAATATCCTTTTTTCATTGTTTATAAATTTTAACCAAAAGTAGCATTTACAAACAATATAGCTATGGCAGTTTCGGCGAATAGTAGTTTTGGGTAGGTGAATTGCAGTTTTAAGTAAGTGGGCTGTTATAATCATGTAAAAACATTGGTTTTAATATCTAAGTATATCCCGTTATTTTTGCCCTCAAATCAAAGTTTGATGTCAAACGCTTACCAGGCTACACTACAATATGCTCAGGAACAAGACGAGATAGATATATTATTCCCTTTCAGAGAAAGATTCCATTTCCCTCAACATAACGATAAAGATGTTCATTATTTCTGCGGCAACTCTTTAGGGCTTCAACCCAAAAGCGTAAGCTACCTGATGCAGTCAGAATTAAATGACTGGGCTAAATATGGTGTAGAAGGTCATTTTCAGGCACGTAATCCTTGGTTTTCATATCATCACTTATTTAGTGAGCGTCTGGCAAAAATTGTAGGTGCAAAAAAAGATGAAGTAGTTGCTGCAAATACACTGACCGTTAACCTGCATCTTTTAATGATGTCCTTCTATCGCCCTGACGCAAAACGTTATAAAATAATAATGGAAGCTGGTGCATTTCCATCAGACCAATATGCGATGGAAACCCAAGTGCGTATGTATGGTTACGACCCTAATGATGCCATCATTGAAATCACACCACGCGAAGGAGAATATACATTGCACGAAGAAGATATTTTAAAAGCAATAGCTGATGCTGGTGATAGCCTGGCATTAGTGATGTTTGGTGGAGTAAATTATTACACAGGTCAATTCTTCAATCTCGAGAAAATAACTGCGGCTGCACACAAAGTAGGTGCTTATGCCGGTTTCGACCTTGCTCATGCTGTTGGTAATATTCCGCTAAAACTGCACGACTGGACGGCTGACTTTGCCTGCTGGTGTTCTTATAAATATTTGAATTCAGGACCCGGTGGTGTTGGTGGCATTTATGTACACGAACATCACTACAGCAATCCTAAAATATTCCGCCTTGGCGGCTGGTGGGGCAATGAAGAAAAAGGTCGTTTCAAGATGGAAAAAGGTTTCATTCCTCAAAACAATGCCGGTAGCTGGCAAATGAGCAATGCGCCTATATTCAACATGGTAGCACATAATGCTTCGCTTGATTTATTTGAGAAAGCAGGAATGCCTGCCCTGCGCGAGAAAAGTGAAAAAATGACAGGGTATTTGGAATGGTTATTGAAACAAATCACTCATTTGCCATTTGTAATCATTACTCCATCTCATCCTCAACACAGAGGTTGTCAATTATCGCTCTTATTTACTGATAGAGGTAGGGAAGTTTTTGAAAAGCTTACAGAAAATGGTGTTGTAGCCGATTGGCGCGAACCAAATGTTATTCGTATTGCTCCCGTGCCATTGTATAATACATACGAAGATTGTTACAGGTTTTATGAAATACTGATGAGCATAGCATAACAGCATGGCAATATTTTACAATACAGACAGGCTACCTGATTTCAAGAATGCAGTTGTAACCATCGGCACATTTGATGGTGTCCATTTGGGACATAAAGTGATTTTGAATGAGGCAGTAAAATATGCCAATAAAACAGGCGGTGAAAGTATATTACTCACTTTCGAACCACATCCACGAAAACTGTTATTCCCTGACAAATCTATCCAGATCATTACTCCATTAGAACAAAAACTAGAACTGATTACAGCTGCAGGCATACAACACGTTATTGTTGTTCCTTTCAATAAAGCATTCTCAGAATTAACAGCAGAAGCGTATATAAAAGATTTCCTTGTATCACAGGTAAAGGCTAAAACTATCATTATTGGCTATGACCACCGTTTTGGCAATGACAGGCAGGGTGACATTAACTTATTGAAGCAATACGCGACATATTATCACTACAACATTCAGGAAATACCTGCCCAGCTAATAGATGATGCGGCAGTGAGTTCTACCAAAATCCGCAAGGCATTATCAGAGGGTAATATTACAGATGCCAACACCATGCTTGGACGCGAGTATAGTTTCATTGGCAATGTCGTACACGGCACTCAATTAGGGCGTACCATTGGCTACCCTACCGCCAACATGAAACCCATTGCAGATGAACAACTGATACCCGCCGAGGGTGTTTATGCTATAAAAGCCAAATGGAATAAGCAGGAACTGAAAGGCATGCTCAATATTGGTTACAGGCCAACAGTAACAAACGAAATGCGCCTGAAAATTGAAGCCAATTTATTTGACTTCAATGAAAATATCTACAATCAAACACTGGAGATCATTTTTATAGAGCGTCTGCGTAATGAAGAAAAATTCCCATCTATAGATGCTTTAAAAGAACAGTTGGCAAAAGACAAAGAGAATGCTATGCAGATTTTAAACAGCCTCTAATCTTCCCACCATTTCTTTAAGCAATTCTGTATCTCCGGCGCTGCTTTCTATACCCACAGCTTTAGAACTATAATTACTCAATACCATCAACGACTCCTCAACCTTAGGCAAAGGCCAGCGAGCAGCAGCAGCCATTATCTCCCTAACCCGCGATGGATATGTACCCAAAGCAGTAGCAGCATCCTTTTCAGACTTCCCCTTTAAAAAATGTGCCTGGTACAACCTATTGAAATGATTATAAAAAGAACCGACAATCAGCACCATAGGTGCAGACTTTGGATTGGCAATAAAATAGTTCAGCATTCGGTACAGTTTATCCTTGTCACCATTCGTTAATGCTTCGGGAAATTCAAAAACATTATACTCCCTACTGATACCAATATACTTTTGAATCAGTTCTGCAGTCAGATGCTGTTCATTGGGCACGTTGATTTTCACCTTTTCTATTTCATTCACTACCTTCTGCAAGTCATTACCCAAGTACGATGCCAATATCTGCGACTCACGCTCCCCAACATGAAAATTGATTTCAGTACCGTATCCTTGTATCCAAGCTGGCATACTATCATCTTTTATCTTGTCTGATGTAAAATGATAACCTTTCTCTTTGGCATATTTCACCACCTTGCTTCTGCCATCTGCTTTCTTAAAGCGATGCTCAATCAACAAAATTGTAGTTGGAGATGGATTTTCTAAATATCCTGCCAACTCATTAAAGCCTCTCATTTGAGCGGCATCTTTCAATATCACTACTTGCCTTTCTGCAAACATGGGGAACCTGCGGGCTGCATTCACCACATCAGCCCACTCCACATCTTTGCCGTACAATACCATCAGGTTAAAATCCTTCTCATGGGGTAACAAAATGTTATCCTCGAAATATTGAGTAATAAGGTCCAGGTAAAATGGCTCTTCGCCATCTATCAGGTATACAGGCGCATATTCTTTCGCCTTCAGTGATTGTAATAATTTCTTGTATTCAGCCGTCATATTAATCATTCAGGAACACAGGTTCCACTTCTATATCATGCCCTTTTAATTTCAAAAATACCTTCGCGGTCGTCAACACATCCTGCGAGCAATATTTAGCAATGCGTTGCAGGTCTTTATCTTCCCAATATACTTTTCCTACCATACTGCCGTCCATATCTTCTTTTGGCGATGGTATACCTAATATTTCTGCAAGCAAAGACAAAGATGTAAAGTGCTTATAATCGCCAAACTTCCACAATTCCATCGTATCCAAATGCATGATCTCCCATGGCTTTTTACCACTCAATTGCATAGATTCTGGCAGAGGCAATCCATTAACCACCATTCTGCGGCATAAAAACGGAATATCGAACTCTTTAATATTGTGGCCGCAGAAGTTTATTACCGAAGAAAACTGGCTGAATCTTGTTAATAAATTTATAAAATCTTCAAGCAGCTTTTTTTCATCATCATTAGCTAAAGCCTTTAACCTCAACTTCCATGCATGACCTTCTTTTTGTAAACCACCCACTACTATGCATACAACTTTGGCAAATTCTGCAAAAACGCCTGCTTTTTCGCTAAAAAGCATGGATGGCTCAGTATTTTCTTCTATATTACCTTTAAGAAACTTAGCCTTCCTTGCCCATTCATATTGCATCACTTCAGATAAAGTGTTGTAATCATGTACAAGCGGAACAGTTTCTATGTCAATAAAGAGGATTTGTTTTAAATGCTCCATCACCGTACCTTATTGTTATATTTGTCATCGAAAATAATAAACTAACCAATACTATTATGAGCCAAGACTTAAATACTCCAAATTCGGGCACTCCGTTGCAGCCAATGCAGCCACAGCAACCTAAAAAAAATAATACCTGGATTTACGTTGGTATTATTGCCGTATTGCTTGCCAGTAATATTTATTTCTTCGTAAGTAAGAATTCGGTACAAAATCAGTTAACTACTTCAGAAGCGAATTTTAACGATGCCGATTCTGCAAAAAGAGCTATTCAGGGCGAGTATGATGCAGCGTTAGTCCGCCTGGACGAGTTAGTATCCAAAAACAATGTAATGGATAGCATCATCAACGATCAAAACGGTGAGATAGCTAAGCTGAAACAAAGAATTAATGCAATTGTAAAAAATGGCAATGCTACCAAAGCAGATTTGGAGAAAGCGAAAAAACTTATCGCACAACTTAACAGCAAAACTAAATCTTATGAAGAGCGTATTGCTGAGCTGGAAAAGTCTAATACTGAATTAACTGCAGCTAATATTCTTGTTGGGCATGAGAGAGACGAAGCCGTTACCGAAAATATAGGGCTTAAGCAAAAAACACGTTTGGGCGCTGTATTGCATGCTTCTAATATTCGCATGACACCTATACAACTAAAAAGAGGTGGAAAAAAAGAAAAAGAAACTACTCGCGCAGGCAGGGTTGACATCATGCGTATTGTATTTGATATTGATGAGAACAGGATTGCCGAAAGTGGTAAAAAACAAATCTACCTCTGTGTTAAAGGCCCTGATGGTACTATTTTGAGTAATGCTGCTTACGGTTCTGGTGTTACAGACTTGGCTGATGGCTCATCGCTGAATTACACTTTATTAAAGGAGATTGACCTCGTTACAAATCAACCCGTAAAAGACGTAACTGTTGATTGGAATCAGGATAGTAATTATGCTAAAGGCACCTATACTATTGAGTTATATAATGACGGCTATAAAATAGGCAGTGGCAGCGTTTCATTAAGATAATTCGCTGTTTTCAAAGCTGTTCTGTATATGCGATGCTATATCATGCGATTGTTTTGGTAACAATTTCATAATGTAGCATCGCTTTTTAGTTCACATAAGCTAATATAATATTGTGGCGGATTTAGATGAACATATGGAAGTGCTACCAGGCAAAATATTGATAGTAGATGATGAACCGGATATAGTAGAGTTCATCAGCTACAACCTCAAAGGCAAAGGGTATTTAATCTCAACTGCCCGCGATGGTGTAGAAGCTATCAGGAAAGCCAAAGATTTCAGGCCAGACTTGATTTTATTAGACATCATGATGCCTAATAAAGACGGTATTCAGACTATCAAGGAATTGCGCCAGATGCCTGAATTTGAAGAAACTGCAATTATATTCCTTACTGCCCTCAGCGACGAGAAATCAGAAATAGAAGGCCTTAAAATAGGCGCAGATGATTATATAGCAAAACCTATCAAGCCTGAATTGTTAGCTACAAGGATACGCACTGCACTACGCAGAATGAGGAAAGATGATGAACAAGACCAAAAACTCAACTTCGGCGACCTCGAGATCAACAAGACCAAGTTTACAGTTACATACAAAGGACAGGAAATCATACTGGCTAAAAAAGAATTTGAACTGCTTTCATTATTAGCTTCAAAACCCGGCCGTGTATTCTTACGCAATGAAATACTGCAAAGAGTATGGGGAACTGACGTGATTGTTGGCGACCGTACTATTGATGTGCATATTCGTAAAATACGCCAGAAAATAGGCATTGATTTGATAACTACCGTAAAAGGCGTAGGTTATAAATTCGAAATGGTGTAGTTTAGTACTATGTCCACTGTATTAAACACCAAGAACCTTTCTCCAAGGCTTTTATCGTTTTTTACATCGGCAATAATGTCTGTCATTAATGCCTTATTGAGTCTGTTACTACGGCCACAATGGTATATTGCTTGTATTGTATTCATTGTAACATTCATCATTACTTATTGGCTATATTACTATACCCTGCAACGTTTCATATACAGAAAAATCAAGCTCATCTACAAACTCATTTATCAAACCAAGGCTACCAAACGAGAAGAGTTTTTCTACAATAATGTATTACCGCAAAAATCTATTGAAGAAGTGCGAGAAGACGTAGAAGAGTGGGCTATTCAAAAACGTAATGAGATTGAAGTACTTCGTGCGAATGAACAATTTCGTAAGGAGTTTTTGATGAACCTGGCGCATGAATTAAGAACACCCGTTTTCACAGTTCAAGGTTATGTAGACACTCTCCTTGGCGGTGCTATTGACGACCCTAATGTGAATAGGAAATTTCTTACTAATGCAACTAAAGGCATTGACAGGCTTACTCGTCTTTTAGACGATCTGGATGAAATATCAAAACTGGAATCCGGCAAAGTACCTATCATACAAGAGCCATTCGTGATTCAGGATTTAGTAAAGGATGTCTATGAGGAACTTTCCTTAAGTGCTAAAAACAAAAATATCCAGTTGAACATCAAAAGTGGAACTGAGCGACCATTGGTTGTAAATGCAGATAAGCCTAAGATCAAACAGGTACTGGTTAACCTCATTGAAAATGCCATTAAATACGGCCATGAGAATGGCAACATCACTGCAGGGTTTTATGAAGTAGATGGCAATCATATATATACAGAAATATCTGATGACGGACCTGGCATCAATGAAGAACACCTGCCCCGCATATTCGAGCGCTTTTATCGTGCCGACAGGAGCCGCAGCCGCGAAATTGGCGGTACAGGACTTGGATTGGCTATCGTTAAACACATCATTGAAGCACACGGACAAACAGTTACAGTACGCAGCACACCTAATGTAGGCTCTTCATTTGGCTTTACACTTGATAAAGGCAAAGAATAGCATCTATTTTTTCAAATATTCATCTTCTTACCTTAGTTTCGCGGCGCAACAACAGCAAATAATAATGACTCCGCAGAAGATAACAATGGGCGCAGATGGCCGCTTGAATGTACCAGAATATCCAATCATACCATTTATTGAAGGTGATGGCATAGGACCCGATGTATGGAGTGCCAGTAAAAAAGTACTGGACGCTGCTGTAGAAAAATGTTATGGCGGCAAAAGAAAAATTGAATGGATAGAGATGCTGGCCGGCGAAAAAGCATTCAAGCAAACAGGTGAATGGTTACCTGCTGCAACGCTTGATACCGCCAAAGAATATATAGTATCTATAAAAGGCCCGCTAACTACACCTGTAGGTGGCGGCATCCGTTCATTAAACGTTGCCCTAAGACAGGAATTAGACTTATATGTTTGTCTTCGTCCTGTACAATGGTTTCATGGTGTACCTTCTCCGGTTGTTCATCCTGAAAAAGTGGACATGGTTATATTCCGTGAGAATACAGAAGATATTTATGCAGGTATAGAATTCAACTACGACAGTCCTGAAGCTGTAAAATTGCTTGAGTTCCTGGTAGAAGAATTGGGCGTTTCTAAGAAAATACGTTTCCCTGAAACTACTTCTTTTGGGATCAAACCTGTATCCAAAGAAGGTACAGAAAGATTAGTGCGTTCCGCAATTCAATATGCTCTAGAACATAACCGTAGCTCTGTTGCTCTGGTACACAAAGGCAACATCATGAAGTTCACTGAAGGTGGTTTCAAGAAATGGGGTTATGATTTAGCTGTTCGCGAATTCGGTGATAAAGTGTACACATGGGAGCAATGGGAAGCCACTAAAAAAGCGAAAGGTGAAGAAGCTGCCAACGATGAGCTGCAAATTGCTGTTGCCAGCCACAAGCTCATCATTAAAGATGTAATTGCTGATAACTTCCTGCAACAAATACTTCTGGCACCACAAGACTATTCTGTCATAGCAACACTTAACTTAAACGGCGATTATATATCCGATGCTTTGGCTGCAGCGGTAGGTGGCATTGGCATAGCACCGGGCGCAAACATCAACTACCATACAGGCCATGCCGTATTTGAAGCGACTCACGGCACAGCTCCGCGCTTTGCCAATACTGATAGCATGAACCCGTCGTCACTGTTATTAAGCGGTGTGATGATGCTGGAATACATGGGCTGGAAAGAAGCTGCTGATTGCATTACCAAAGGCTTGAGCTTGGCTATCATGCGCAAGAGGGTTACAGTTGATTTCTACAACCTGATGCACGATGCTACTTTACTTAAAACAAGTGAGTTTGCATTAGAGATCATCAAAAACCTGTAATGCAAAACATTGCTTCTTATATAGACCATACTGTACTAAAACCTACAACAACAGAAGCAGATATTGTACGACTTTGTAATGAAGCCATTCATTATCATTTTATTGCAGTTTGCGTACCACCTTGCTACGTGGCATTAGCGAAAGAACATTTAAAAGATACTAAAGTAAAAATCGCTACAGTTGTTGGCTTTCCTTTAGGCTATAATACTGTTGTATCCAAACTGAAGGAAATAGAAGAGGCCTGTTCCTTAGGTGCAGATGAAATAGATACGGTACATAATATTGCTAAGCTAAAAAGTGCTGATTGGATATATTTAGAAGAAGAAATCAGATTATGTACTGAGGCCATACATCAAAAAGACAAAATCATTAAAGTAATTATTGAAAGTGGTGTATTGACTCAGGAAGAGTTGATAAAATGCTGCCAAATATATGCTCCTTTAGGCATCGATTTCATGAAAACATCTACAGGTTTTGCTGAAACAGGCGCAACAATTGAAGCGGTACGAATAATGAGAGCTAACCTACCCTCTCATATACAAATCAAAGCTTCTGGCGGTATAAGGGATTATGCTTCTGCAAAACAGTACATCGATGCAGGGGCTACACGCATAGGCACTTCTTCAGGCATTCAAATAGTTAAAGAAAGTAACGTATTTTAGCGGCTGAATGAAGCCACAACCTTCTTATATATTATTCATCTTATTATTCCTATCAGCTTTTGCCTCCAAAGCACAGGTTACCGCTTCTAATTATGTAGCACCTCACGGTGTGATAGTACATGCAGACTCAAGGCTTGACATCCTGATGAGAAAATACCGAAACGTTCAGTTGGGTGTTATCCGTTCGGGTTCGGGCTTCAGGGTACAGATATATAATGGTAACGACAGGGTAAAAGCAAATGACATTAAGATAAGTTTCATCAGGCGCTATCCTAATGTAAAAACCTATATGACCTACGTACAACCGCAATTCAGGGTAAAGGTGGGTGATTTCAGAACACGCGCCGAAGCTTATAAATTCTATGTTGAAGTAAGCAATTATTTCGACCCTTGTATGATAGTACCCGACATCATTGTTATTAATACATTGCAAGATGATTGATCAAATTCGAGCCAAAGCAGAACGATATTTTCCTGAAGTACAGGCTTTTCGCCATCATATACATTCTCATCCTGAGCTTTCTTTTCAGGAAGTGAACACAGCTGCATATATAGCTAAACAACTCACTGATTGGGGCATACCTCATCAAACAGGCATTGCCGGCACAGGTATAGTTGCATTAATTGAAGGAAAGAATCCGGGGAAGAAATGTATTGCATTACGTGCTGATATGGATGCACTGCCTATACACGAAGCGAATGACACAACATACCGTTCTCAAAACGATGGCGTGATGCATGCATGCGGGCATGATGTACATAGCAGTTGTTTGTTGGGTACAGCCAAAATATTGAACGAATTAAAGAATGAATTTGAAGGGACGGTAAAACTTATTTTTCAACCCGGCGAAGAAAAACATCCCGGCGGTGCCAGCCTGATGATAAAAGCAGGCGTGTTGGAAAATCCTAAACCCTCTGCCATTTTTGCTTTACACGTATATCCTCACTTGCCATCAGGTGTTGCAGGTTTCCGTGCAGGACAATACATGGCAGCTACAGATGAGATTTACATTACAATAGAAGGCAAAGGTGGCCACGCCGCCCTGCCCCATCAGGCTATCGATCCTATAGCCACATCCGCACAGGTCATTACTGCATTACAACAAGTCGTTTCAAGAAAGAGCAATCCATTAATGCCTTGCGTACTCACATTCGGTAAAATATCAGGCGGGTTTACGAATAATGTTATACCTGACAAAGTAGAATTGGAAGGCACGCTCCGCACCATGAATGAAAAATGGCGCTATGAAGCCCATCAGTGGATAAAAGACATTACGGAAAATGTATGCAATGCGTACGGTGCTAAAGTAACGGTTAATATACCTCCGGGTTATCCTTCATTATTCAACGACCCTGCATTAACTGCTGAAGCAGAAGCATGGGCTAAAGCATATATCGGTGATGAAAATGTCCGCACATTAGATATGCGCATGGCAGGAGAAGACTTTAGCTTCTACACACACCATGTTCCGGGTTGCTTCTTCCGTATAGGCACAAATAAGAACAACGAACTGTATACAGCACCTGTACATAATGCTAAATTTGACATTGACGAAAACGCAATGAAAACGGGAGTTGGCTTATTCTGCTGGCTTACTTTGAATGCTCTGAAATAATTACACTTTTGCCCATAAGGCTGTGGCATTACAACCTCCGAATCCTGAGGCGGTTTTCAGTACGTAATTGATTGCAGTATTTTGCAGTTGGGTAGTTATATTCAACGCTACTGACACTCCATTATTTTGGTAACCTAACGATGGTATGAGCTGTTGATTTCTTATTGCTTCAATAATGACAGCACTCTCCATAACACCTGCAGCTCCCAAAGTGTGTCCTGTATAGCCCTTAAAGCTATGCATAGGCCTTGTGTCTAATCCGCATAAACCAAAAGCTTTTGCTTCCATCTCATCATTGTAAGGTGTTCCTGTTCCATGCGCAGAAAGCATATCTATTTGTGATGAAGGAACATTCGCCTCTTTCAACGTTTTATTGATTGCTAATGCTAATTCCTCACCTGTTCTTGACGGGCCCGATATATGATTAGCGTCATTCGAGCTTGCACCTGCTACTATCTTAGCCAAAGGATTATCACCTGGCTCTGAAGATAAAATAATAGTTGCCCCGGCCTCTCCAAGATTGATACCTTTTCTATCAGCATCAAACGGTCTGCAAGGTTCATCTGCTATGGCATGAAAAGACTGAAACCCGTTCAACACAAATTGTGTGAACCTATCACAGCCTATAACAACAGCATTTTTATACCTGCCAGCTTGCAACAGACGCATAGCATAAGTCGTTGCTAACACACCAGACACACAGGCATGAGATACAATTATAGGTTTATGTTTATTAAAGCCTAATACATCAGCAATAATTTCAGCACTGGCAGCAATCTGAATACGTTCATCTGGCATCATATCCAACCATTCTATGTTGCCTTTAGTAGTAGATAGGATTACAACAGTATCGTCAGCATTCAACTCATCGTTGCATTCCCCCAGTGCAGCTTTTGCAGAAAACAAGGCCAACTGCTCAAACGTAGACAAGGGCTTAATATATTTTGCCTGTGCCTGTATATACTGCCATTGAGAAGCATCTATTTTGGAAGAATAAAATGGCGATTTACTATATGCCGCATCGTTATATTGCTTAATAGCTGTAGTGCCCTGCTCCACTGCTTTCCAATGAGATTGTGTATTTAACCCCAATGAAGATGTAATATTTGTCGCTATCGCGTAAACCGGTTTTATTGCAGCCATTTCTTTTTCCAATCTATCATAAACTGCGGGAGTGTCAGCATTAGCTCAAGATTCTCTCTATGCATAAATACCTGCATTGAATTACCACTGGCTACCTGCTCGTTTGTTGCTGCATCATATATTGCATAATGAAACAACAATTTTGCAGCAGGGGTGTCTTCAAAAGTCGTTTCCAGCCTGATGCGGTGTCCGTATCTTAAAATACGCCTGTAATCACATTGTAGTTTGATAATAGGTACAACAATATCATTGCGGTAAAAATCAAGATATTTCAGCCCATATTCACGGCCAAAGGCCTCACGTCCATCCTCAAAATACCTTACAAAATGTCCGTGCCACACTATACCCAACGGGTCAGCTTCACTAAATTTCACTTCCATCTCTTCCGTATGGGTAAGTGTCTTGCCTTTGAATTGTTTTGTTATTTTTCCCAACTTCTCCAGTCTTCTTTAATACTCTTTGTAACGTTCATAAAAGTTTTAGCCCAGTAGTTTCTGAAGCCGAAACCACCACTTTTACCTTCCATTCTTTTGGTAAGTAATACAGTTTTTGTTTTCATATCTACAAAGGTTACCCACATAGAAGCCATCTCCCTGCCTTTACTCATACCTTCTACAATAAACATCATCCCAATGCCTGAATTACCTTTGAAATCATATTTCTTTACCAATGCTGCAACCTTCTCTGCCGTAAGAGTCTGATATAAGTTACCATCGCTCTCAAAGAAATTACCCTTAAGGCTGTTATTGGCCTTTTCGGTTACATCTATGGCATAACTTACCTCTGTACGCCTTACAGCATCAGCAACTTTATACCTGTCTTTCTCATTCACAAATAACGTGTTCCATGCTGGAAAATATTTATCTCTCATTTGACTATTAGTGATCTCACCAGCATCTTTCCATTGCGCTGCATCGCCGATAAAGTGCAATTGAGAAAAATCAAGTCCGAGCCACGTAATCGGAACATTTGCGTCAAATACGTCTGAAGTTTTATTTTGTGCATTCACAACAAATGAAAACAAAACTGCAACAAGTAATATCATTAGCTTTCTCATAAATAATAGATTTAAGATTCTTGCAAGAATATTTTGAGTTCGCAATTAGCTATTTCTATATCATTATTATAAACAGTGCCTTGTACAATATGCACATTCATCACTTGATTCTTGAATACTATCTCTGTGGTGATAATGTCTCCCACTTTCGGCAGTTGCATCACATTCAGGTTTTTCAGTGCTCCTATATAACCTATAACAGGTTGTTTGCCTGATTGTTTGGCATGATAGCCCGTACCTGCTGCTGCAGTTTGTGCCATATTCTCTACCAAACCCGGTTCGGTAAACATTCCATTATTTACAAACAAGTGCCCTTCCCTTATTTCAAACTTAGTTCTTGATACCTGTTCAGTAGCATCAACAATCTCATCAACCATTACAAACGGTGGACGCTGTGGCAGGTATTGTGTTATATTTTCTGTTGCTATCATTTTTTCCAAAAGTCGAAATAGTTAAACCATTGTTCCGGATACTTCTTCAACATCTTTTCTAACAAGCTCACATAATCGTCCAGCATCACTTCCATCCCTGTTGTGCCTCTACCCTCATAAACCTTTCCCGGAAATGCGTAAAAATGGTAGTGAAAATTAGTCTCTTTGAAGGCAAAAACAAAGCAAACAGGTGCTTTTAATTTAGACGCTAGTATAAATGGCCCCGCAGGGAAATTGGCAGTTTCCCCAAGAAAATCATGTTGCATGATGCGGTTGCCGGGGCGAAACCTGTCTGCATGCAAGCAAATCAACTCATTACGGTTGAGTGCTGCTGACATTTCATATATGTGCGACTGGTCTTCTCTGATGAAAATGATATTGAAAGAACGTTTATTATCGAACTTTTCCATGTAGGCTTTCAACTGTTCACCTTCGCCATCATACATTACAATATTGATGGGTGCGCCTACCCTTTTTAGTAAATGTCCTGCAACTTCCCAGTTACCCAAATGGGCACTCACCAATACCCCTCCCTTACCGTCGGCAACAAGTTTATCTATATTTTCTACTCCTTCGTGAGCAAAAGTCAGTTTATGTTTAACACCCGACAGTACAGCTATCTTATCTATAATAGTCTGCCCGAAAATGATAAGATTTTTTCTAACAAGTTTCCTTGATTTGCTTTTATCAAATCCCAACCTTTGCTCATACAAGTAACGCAGGGGCTTTGTTGCAGACCTTACAAACAGCAGATAATACAACGTCACGAAACGAAGCAACGCATAAGCAGATTTTAAGCCACCTGTATTTAGCAGCCATACAAATATTTTATAACCTAAGGGTGTACCTTTTGAGCGACCTTGCCAAGTATGAGAATTATCAGGCATTTGCTATCTGCAAACGATTTTCTACATAATCGTAAAAATCCTGAACAGTAACCATGTGTTGGAAATCTTCAGGTTTTACTTTGAAACCGAAGTTTTGTTCTATTACTACCACCAGATCGATATAGTCGAGGCTATCTAAATCTAAAGTAGCTTTCAGGTCGGCACCGGGAGTTATGGCTGATTCATCCACTTCAAAATCTTCAACCATAAATGTATTTATCCTGCTGATAATCTCCTGTTTATCCATATCGCTTATAAACGTTAAGGGGTAATACGTTATATAAAAAATTAACTCATGCCATTTTATCAATAGCAGGGCAAATTTACAAAAATTAGGGAATAGATATACTAAAAATGCAATTCCAAGATACTGTTCAGCGGAATATTCATACCTCCTTTTATTTGCAGGTATTTATCTGTAACTGACCAAACCGTTGTGCTTATCGTTCGTGGGCCTTGTGTGGTTTCAAAAGTTATATCAGTCTTGCCTTTAAATTCATTCCCGAGACGGGAAGCGTATTGTAATTCTTTTTGCCATTTGTTAGAATTATCTACAAAGGCAGGTACAATTTTGTACAAAGGAACTTCTTCCTTCGCAATCAAGGTAGCTAACATATTGCGTAATGTTTAAATTAAATATACCAATTCCCTAATAAAAAAAGCCCCCAATCGGATTAAAATTGGGGGCTGAATGACTTATTTTAATCTCAGCGGAACGCTCGCTGTCAGGCTAAAATTCCTTCCTGTATTATATACACCCACTCTTCCGGTTACATTATTCACATCAGCATATCGCAACCTGCTCAGGTGATCCTGGTAGGCTACATCAGTCAGATTTTGGGCAGCAATATTAATGGAGCACAATACCTGCTGTTTTTTATTAACCCAATCAAACCCAATTCCGGCATTCAATAAATAATATGAAGGCGAAGTAGTCTCTGTACCGTAAGCACTGAAAATATTGTTTTGCGCAAAGACTGTAGTTAAACCAACTTTAGCATAACAATTCATAAACTGTTTTGCAATTGTTTTCTTTTGCACCTTCAAGTCAATTATCCATCTCGCTGGTGGTATATTAGGCAAGTTCTTTGTGCTATCAGTACCATTGAATACAATCCCTTTTACATAAGAGAAAGTATTTTCAAGATGCAACCAATCCAAAGGATGCGGGTGAAAATCCATATACAACTCTCCACCGTACAATCCTGCATTAGTCTGATGATATTGAAATGCCGTAAATCCATCTGTGTTGTGCAAAACAGGTATAGAATCAGTACCATTTACACCTAATAGCTTTTGCAGATAGATGTAATTGCTGATGTAATTATAAAACACAGCTGCGTTCAGCATGATGTGTTCAGAATTCAAACCCATGCCCAAATCTGCCTGTAGGCTGTTCTCCGCTTTAAGGTTACTATTGCCATATTCATAGCGGATAGTTCCTTCATGCACACCATTGGCAGCAAGCTCCGCTGCATTAGGCGAACGAAAGCCTGTTGCAATATTTAATTTAAATGAAACTCTTTTTGATAAAGAATAACTGGTTCCAATACTACCAACTACATTAGAATAGCTTTTATCAAACTGTTGAAACTGAACAATACCACCAGGTTGCAATTCATTTACTTTTTTATCTGCAGAATCGAGATACAATACATTTCCGGCAATTGCTCTGTAGTTATATCTTACCCCACCCGATACAGTCCATTTCTGCCAATCTTTTTTAGCAATGGTATAAATACCTGCATCAAAGAGATTGTAGTCGGGTATTAAAAACTCCGTTCCTTTATTGGCATTATGCTGCTGCATACCATTGATGCCGCTCGTTACCTGCCAACCTTTCCAAACAGGAAAGAAGTATTTCACATCATAATTATAGGTTTGAAGCAAAAAAGATAATCCGGCATCATCCGGCATCAATGCATCAGCATATTCTTTACGTTGGTTTTGTTGATAACCTAATATCAGTCCAATGCGGCCACCATTATTCAGGTAGATATTATTATTCCAAACCAATTTATAGTGTTTTACCCTCTGACGCGGGATAGCAATTGTATAAGACTTACTATCAGCATCACTCACTATTTCATTTTCTACATTACCATTATCATTTACTTCTTTGGTAAACTTACCAGTTGCACTATCTCTTCCACCTTCTACCAAACCAAGGTTTTGTGAAAAAGTGCTGAATGACAATCTTGAATAGCCCCATTTTTTATTCAGTCCTACAGTAGCCCCGTAATTCAGGTTATTGAACCTTGAGTTGAAGACATAACCGTCATAAGCATTTTTATAATCGTGGCTTTGTTTAGATGTACCATAAACATTCCAGTTAAAACCATTGTTATTACCTGCAACATCTGCATGCTGTGCCGCTAAACCACTATTCGTTTGATAATTGGCAACCACATTACCTTCTATCTTTCCATTAGGTAATGGTTCATCAGAAACTATATTGATAACACCTGCTAATGCATCAGAACCATAAGCCAGTGATGCAGGCCCTTTCAATACTTCTATGCGCGATACATTATAATCGTCGATTTCTATACCATGCTCATCGCCCCATTGCTGACCTTCTTGCCTTATACCTTCATTAAGGGTAATGATGCGATTATACCCCAAACCTCGTATTATTGGCTTAGATACAGCAGGACCAGTACTTAATTGGCTTACACCCGGCAATTGAGTTAAGGCATCTACCACATTGGTATACGCATTTTCCTTCAATTCTTTTAGCCTTATACTTTGAATGGGTGTAACACTTTTTCTCTCTTCGGTGGCAAGGCTGGTGCCTGTGATAATAACTTCGTTTCTTTCCAGAATACTTTCTTTCAGTTGTATATCAAATTTGGTTTCACCTGATATCTCTGTAAGTTTTGTAACGGTAGAATAGCTAAGCATTTTCGCTTGCACTAAAAACTTACCTTTGGGCAGTGAAGTTATACTATACTGACCCTTATCATCTGTTACCGAACCGGTTTTTAAATCCGGGATGGAAACAATAACACCTATCAAAGGATTACCTGAGGTGTCTGTAACAATACCAGTAAGTGAATTGGCGGCTTGTTGTGCCGATATTATATTATGTTGAAGCACCATCAATGATGCTATAAGTAAAGTTACTTTTAAGTATTTCATTGCTTAAAAATTATAAATCAATAGAGCCACAACTTGTGTGGTTTACGTCCATAAGTTTTAAGCTGAAGGTGGGCCTCTGAGAAACGCAGTAAGTGTTGCTACTTCAGTATATTGTTGCTGAAGACGAGAATTGTATATGCAATAAGCCTGTTCTTTGACATGAATAACAGGATTTACAAAATCATTTACATACAGCGGTAAAGCGTCATCAAGGAAACTACAGTGGTGGTGTTTATTCTCGAAAGATAAACCCTCCTTCTGCGAATGTGTATGAATAGTATCCTTGTGACCAGCAAAAAGGTGTATGAATTCTCTGGAAGTACTACCAAACAACAATAATATGGCAAGCCATACAGAAAGGGTTATATTTCCTATTCGCCGTAACAAAGTGTGTTATCGCTATCTTTACAAAGATATATCTATTTACATGAAGAGACTGTACATATTCATTTCAATCATTATAATTACCTCATCAATAGCCAATGCCCAAAGATTAAAAGATCAAAATACTATCGGGTGGTATAATGTTTTCGGGACTGTATATGTAACACCCAGAGCTTCTGTATGGCTGGAATACCAATGGCGAAGGGATGATGTAGTAAAACATTGGCAACAATCATTAAGCCGCATTGGCTTACAATATAATTTCAAGAATGGCGTGAGCGCTCTATTGGGCTATGGTTTCATTCTTACCTATCCATACGGAGATTACCCGTCAGGACCACACCATGTACCTGAGCACCGCATATTTGAGCAATTAGTTTGGAATGGCAATATAGGACGAATTGGATTGAATCATCGCCTGCGCCTGGAACAACGGCACCTGGGCAAGGTGGACCAATCTGCAGCAGAACATACCATAACCGGGTGGAATTACATGAACCGTTTACGCTACCAGTTGCGTGCTACAATATGTCTGAATAAAAAAGCAATGGAGGATAACACTATTTATACCGCCGCTTTTGATGAGATATTTATAGGTTTTGGCAAAAACGTAAACCAAAATGTATACGACCAAAACCGTTTGGGATTAGTTGCAGGTTATCAATTCAACAAATCCGTGCGTTTTGAAATTGGCTGTTTAAATCAAATTGTGCAACAAGCAGCATTGGTAACCGGCAGGCAAGTATATCAATACAATACCGGCGTGATAACTAATCTATACCTCACGAAAAACTAAGGTGCAGTTTTATGCTCTTGTCTTTGCAGTCTTTTCTTATTCAGATTGATGTCGAACCCGAAAGTGCCTATCACTTCTCCAAACCAAAAGTGATGGTTTATCCTGCCACCGTCGCCAACAGTTAAAGCATTCAGGTAATTAGCAAAACCACCTTTACCTGTTGCCTCAAAAAAGAAATTCTTAAACGGATAGATGCGCAGTCCGCCTTCTAATGCTGCAACATATCCGGCAACATGATATTTATTATCGAGATGCCTGCCCATTAATATAATATCTGATTTGGGCACTACTATCCCCGCCCCGGCTTTCCATACTGCACTTGCTCTGCGATAATTCTTCTTTGTGTTACGAAGCAATTCATAATGTCCTACGTAATTAATGAAATAGAAATTAGCTCCGTTAGTATGCTCCAGATGTACGAACCACGGGTACAATGTTGTATCACTTCTATCGAAAGTTTCGTTACCTATTCGGCCGCTGACTCTTACTTTTTGAGAATCGGCAACTACATACTTTGCATGATCGAAATTGATTTCTATGGAATGAGTGCGTTTTTTATTAAGATAGAAACCGATGCGATAAACATTTTGTGGAATTGTGATGTCGATGGGATTCGTCCAAAAACCTGAAAAGTCAGGTTGGTCGTGTGCTTTTGCTTTATGAATGGTAAAGTCATATTGAGAACCGTTCTTGAAATGCAAATCACTTTTCGAATAGATGTCCCTGTTATACCCCCACTGCAGATATACTCCGGTTAGCATAGGTTTGGGAATATGAAACCTTGCATAAGCATTCGTAACAGATGTTACTATGACGAGCAGCAAGAATAACTTTCGCAATGTTGTAGTGTTATAGTTTTTCAATAATACCTGCAATACCTTGTCCGCCGCCAACACAAGCTGTCACCATGCCATACTTTTTATTGAGCCTGTTCATATCATGCAATAATTGTATCGTGAGCTTTGCACCACTACATCCCAAAGGATGACCCAATGCAATAGCACCACCGTTAATGTTTACAATATCAGGATTCATATCCAGCTCGCGGATAACAGCCAATGATTGTGAAGCAAAAGCTTCATTCAATTCCACTAAATCTATTTGACTCAGGTTCATGTTAGCCTGTTTCAATACTTTAGGCACTGCAGCTACCGGCCCAATACCCATAATGCGAGGGTCGACACCTGCACTGGCACAAGCCACTAACCTACCCCATGGCTTAAGGCCTAATTGGTTCATTAATTTCTCCCCCATTACAATCACAAAAGCAGCACCGTCTGATGTTTGAGAAGAGTTGCCCGCCGTAACACTGCCACCCTGTGCAAACACCGCAGGTAGTTTTGCCAACGCTTCCATGCTGGTATCTGCACGTGCACCTTCATCAGTATCTACTATCACTTCGCGCTCTTTACGCTTATTCTTTTCATCAAGGTATGTTTCCTTAACGGTTATGGGCAGTATACCTTCTTTGAAATATCCATTCTTAATAGCGTTGATAGCCTTCTGATGTGAGTTATATGCAAAAGCGTCCTGCATCTCACGAGGTACTTTATAATCCTGTGCTACCTGTTCTGCTGTCAAACCCATGCTCAGATAATAATCACCGTTCTCTTTCACTATATCATAGTTAGGCATCGTGCGCCATCCTGCAGTGGGCACAAGACTCATACTTTCTGTACCACCGGCTATAATGCATTGCGCTTGTCCCGTTTGGATTTTTGCCGTAGCAATAGCTATCGTTTCTAACCCTGATGCGCAATAGCGGTTTACCGTTACACCCGGCGCCCACTCACCTACAGCTCGGTTGGCTATGATACGCCCTACCTGCAAACCCTGCTCTGCTTCGGGCACTGCATTACCCACTATCACATCATCTATCAAACGCGCATCTAATTGAGGCACACTGGCCAACAAACCTTTAATTACATCTACTGCCAGATCATCAGGGCGGTAATTACGAAATGCACCGCGTTTGGCCTTACCTACCGCTGTTCTGTATCCTGCTATGATATATGCTGCTTCCATTTTAATCACTAAACTTTAACGTTCTAAAGTTAACTATTATTCAAGGTATTACGATGTTAAAAACCATACATAATCAAACCCTATATATCTATTGATACCACCATCAAACTAAGGTGTAACTTTGTGATATGGAAGGCAAGAAAACATTGGTATTAGGTGCTTCAGACAATCCGAACAGGTATAGTTATCTGGCAATAAACAGGCTGAGGGCACATGGACATAGTGTGGTGGCTATAGGTAATCGTACAGGCAGAGTGGCAGGCGTAGAGATCATCAAAGAGCATCCTGAACTGGATGATATTGATACGGTCACCTTATACCTGAACCCTGCTAATCAAAAACCGTATTACGACTATATCCTTTCGTTGAAACCTAAGCGTGTCATCTTCAACCCCGGCACAGAAAATGATGAACTGGAACGCAAGTTAATGGCACATCATATCTTTCCTCAGGAAGCTTGTACATTAGTATTGCTGAGTACAGGGCAGTATTAATGTGATACTACTGTGGCACTACGGCATTAATGGCGTTGTATCTTAGTAGTGCAATGAGAAAGCTTTATGTTATACTCATATTTTTATGTTCCTCTTTGCAGGCATTAGCGCAAACCAGTGATAGTACATTACTAAAAAAGAACTGGCAATCTTACGATAGTCTAATGAAAGAAATCAAAAGTCGTTACTTTATACGTGCTTTTTTAGTTAATGAAAAAGGCGAAAGAGTGGAAGGTGCAATGATTCAATTAATAAATAAAAAAATGAAGATTGATGAAGCCCAAACTGACAAGTATGGCTATTTTCAATTTATTGTCAAAAAGCCATCAAAAATAAATCATTATACAATAATGGGCTCACATCAATTATACAAACCATTTATTTTAAATGCTATAAAGTACGCGGGACATTTGAATTATTTAATAAGACTTGAACCTAAAGTTTGGATATGCAGAGACAGTATAATTTACAATTATAAAGTTCCACTAATAAACAAAATGAATAACAGTGCGGTAATTAGTGGTTCTGACATTGAACACATGGCAAGATAAACATGAAGCAACCCCTACACATATCAATCCCTAGTCCTTGCAGTGAAGACTGGAGCAAGATGACCCCGCAAGATCAGGGGCGTTTTTGCAAAAGCTGCCAGAAATGTGTGATTGATTTTACCAGTTGGACAGACAAGCAATTGTATGAGTACGTTCAAAACAACCTCAATAAAAAGATATGCGGCAGGTTTGATGTATCTCAATTGAACAGGCCTATCTATTTACCACCACAACCTCACAGCCATTTATATCATTATTTTATTGGGCTTGGTTTGACATTATTGACTGCTACCGTACCTGTGGAACAAAGTTTTGCAAAGGCGCCGTATAATTATACTATTCCATTTAATGCAAATGAAGCTAACCCCAATAGCAGTGATAGCATAACTATAAAAGGAAGGGTAGTTGATGAAAAAGGCGAACCGATGATAGGAGCAATTGTTAAACTAACTCAAGGAGGTTTATCGAAAGGAGGTGCACAAACTGACGAAGAAGGACTTTATATTATACCGCTTAAGGATACCGGGACCTTCTCAATCACTGCTATATACCCTGCATATATCATAAATCAAATCAACGAGATCACTATAACATCAAACACTACTACCACTATTGACATAAAAATGGAATTGGACAAAACCAGGAAAGACCTTCGTGAAACACGTGTAATTGTCGGAAACTTTAATCCTTTCTTCAATGACAAGAACAGTACTGTTATTCGTAGCGAAGATATTGAACACATGGCTCGTTAATAGCTATGCCCCATCCACAGTGCGCCACCAATACTATCGCGTGATGCGCCTGTTACACTTGCCAATACATTTGTTTCCTCTCGCCAGCGTAGTGCACCTATTAATGCCATTACTATGGCTTCTTTATACATGATGGTATCTGCGTCAGGCACTGTCACCTGAACGTTCAACCCATCTAATGCTTGCTGTAGCTTTTCTACAAGGAAAGTATTGAAAGCTCCCCCGCCTGTTACCAGCATCATGCTTTGCTCTTTACCTGTAGGGTATTGCCTTACAGCATTGGCTACCTGTTCTGCAATGTGCAGCACCATCGTATGCAGCATATCATTCACGGCATGTTCACTTTCCAATAATGCAGGAAAAGCGATTTGTATGGCCGCTTCATTACTTAATGACTTAGGTGCTGATTGTGTATAATAAGCATCGTTATTAAGGTCTGCCAATACACCTGTAAGCATAGTGCCGCTAGCTGCTATTTCTCCACCTTCATCCATTGTCTTGCCGGTGCGTTGTGCTAATGTATTCAATACCTGATTAGCAGGACACACATCATAAGCTATTATACCATCGCCATTCTTTACTGTAATATTGGCAATGCCACCAATATTCAACAGATAATCATATTGACCGAACAACAACTTATCACCAATAGGCACAATAGGTGCACCTTGCCCGCCGAGTGCAATATCTAATGCCCTGAGGTCGCTGATAACCGGCAAGCCTGTTATAGCTGCTATACTGGCACCATCACCTATTTGTCCTGTAGTATTATGCTGTGGCTCGTGAAACACTGTATGCCCATGCGTTGCAATGAACTGCACCTGGTGTTCAATATTCTTATCAGCTATAAATTGGTTCACAGCTTCTCCCAGATATCTGCCATAGGCTGTATGCAATCTCAGAAAATCAGGAACAGATAACTGAGCTACATGCTTTAAGCTGTTTGCCCACTCATCTGTATAAGTAATGCAATCTGCATGTAGTACCTGATAGGTCCACTGCCCGCGAATCTCCTCCAGTTGCACAAAAGCTATATCCAAGCCGTCGAGTGAACTACCTGACATCAATCCAATCACTTTATAAACCATGGGGCTAAATTACTCAATTGCGCAATTGCTCAATGGCTCAATAAAAGCATTACACAAAAAACTATACTGTTAAAACAATTAAGCCATTGAGGTATTGAGCCATAAAGCCATTAATTTAGCTTCATGTACAAAATGCCCGAATTCACAGAAGATAATAAGCAAGCGGTGCTTGACTTTATGTATGAACATCCTTTTGTAGTGCTTACAGGGTGCCACAACAATATACCCGTTGCCACACAAGTACCTGTGCTAATACATGAACACGAAGGCAAAATAGTATTGCGCGGGCACATCATGCGCAAAACTGACCACCAGATAGCTTTTGAAGCTAATCCGCATGTGCTGGTTCTTTTTAACGGGCCGCAATGCTATGTGAGTGCAAGCTGGTATAACGAACGCAACATAGGCAGTACATGGAATTATATGACCGTACATGCACGAGGCATCATGCGATTTATGGATGATGAAGCTACTCTGCAACTCATCAAAGACCTGACACATAAATACGAGGACAGCCAACTGAAGCCCGAACTGGTGGAGTACATGAGCCTGAAGAACTATGTAATGCCAATGGTGAAAGCCATTGTAAGCTTCGAACTGACCCTGGACTGGATATATCCTCTCTTTAAAATAAGTCAGAACCGCAATGCGGAAAGCCATGCCAATATCATTAAACAACTAAAGCTACGTGGCGACTATAACAGCCTAGAAATAGCGAAAGAAATGGAGAAGAGGGTTCCCCAATCTTAATACCTACACTGTAATTTGTTGCATTATGTTGTCAAATGTTGCAAAATACTGCAACACTTTCCCCTTACACATATAACTAATTGATTTTCAATAAAAAAGAAGCAGCTTTTGTTGTAAAATGTTGTGTTTTGTTGCGGAATGTTGCGGATTTTGCAACTCTGTAAACTTGGTGAATACTAAGGGTTTATGTCAAAGAACTCTGTATACAAATTTACAAAATTCAGTCCTGCCGGCCTAAAAAATACCCTATTAGTTATCTGCTTGTTATCTGGGCGTTATTCAGAAGTTATCCAAAGAGTAAAATACAAGAAAGGGATAGGCGCAGGTATATATTCGTCCCATAAAATATAAAAAACAACACAACCATTAAAAACAAAAACAAGACAATGAAACACCTCTCAAAACTGGCATATGTATTAGCAATCATTTGCTGCCTGTCAGTAAACAAATCTAATGCTGCCCCTGGCGCAGTTAACTTAAACGGTGCTAACAGCTTTATTGATATAGGTATCGTATTGCAAGGCGGACATTCTTACACAAAGGAAGCATGGATTTACGCAAACGGCAATCAATCATACAACATCATAACCGGAGGCGACGACCCATTCTGGTTAAATGGCGGACATCTTAGGGCTGCCCATCATTGGACTGGCCAATATACAGATGTTCAGGATACTGCAACGTTTCCATTAGGCGTATGGACACACGTAGCTGTAACTTATGATGCAAGTATCAGCACGATGAAATTGTACAAGAATGGCGTGCTGGTTGCGACTAACACCAACGCAAGTACTTATAACACCAGCTTCGAGCAAGTAGGTGCTTATAATGATGGTAACGTATTCAGCGGCAATATTGATGAAGTACGTATTTGGGACCGTGCATTATGTGCTCCTGAACTGCAATTGCATATGAATGTAGAATTGAAAGGTACAGAGCCTGGCTTGCTGGTATATTACAACTTCAATGTGGGCATTCCCGGCTTAAGCAACTTAGGTTTAACTACAATTACAAATCTTACCGGTAAAGGTTTTAACGGTACTTTAAAAGGGTTTTCACTTGCAGGTACTGTTGCTAACATCGTTGACGGGAAAACATTTACGGGCACTTACCAGGATTTCGTATTCCCTACCGCCAGTATTACCAGTGGAACACCGGGTGCATCTACAGTGCTTACTGCTAATAATTCTGTGGCTTACCAGTGGATAAAAGACAGCATTGATATCAGTGGTGCTACATCTCAAACTTACACTGCGGCTCCGGGTATTTATAAAGTACGCATTACCGCATCTAACGGTTGTGTAAATACGTCAGCTCCTTTAACAGTGACAGCGCCTGTTGTAAATACAGTATCAGGCACTATTACTGTATCTCCGAACCCAACAATAGCAGGACAGGATTCATTCACTATATATGATGGTTATGGTCCGCAAACTGTGAAACTGAGCATTACCGGTTCAGGTGGCACAGCTCCATATACATACAAATGGTCTAACAACTCAACCAGCACTTATATATGGGTAAGCCCTGATGTAACAACCATATACTCTTGTTTGGTTACAGATGCAAACGGCAATACCAAAACAGTATCTATAACAATAGAAGTAGAGGCTGTTAAAGACTGTTGGGGACGCTTTTATATGTGTCACTCTCACCGCAATAATAGTTACTGGAGCTATTTCAGCCACTGGTACGGATATTCAAGCTCATGGGATGTTGACTATCACTTAGGCCACGGCGACAAACTGGGACGCTGTGGTAACCACAAAAGCACACAAGAACCCATTGACCTGAGCGCTTTTAAATATGCTGCTTATCCAAACCCAACAAGAGGTGAAATGGAAATAACATTACCGGAAACAGGCCATACTGAAATCATCATTGCTGATGTAACAGGTAAAGTAGTAATGACCAAATCTTTTGAACCGGTAGACCAAAAATTCCACCTTGATATGAGTAATGTACAAGCAGGTATTTATATGATGAGTGTAGATAACGGTGGTGCAAAATTCCAAACTCAAATCATCAAACAATAAGAGTACTACTATATCACTTTGATAATACTGATAATCGCCCTCTTGATGGAGGGCGATTGTTGTTTAGACTTTTACCAATTCTAATTGGGCTTCTATGAGTTCTATAATCCAATTTTCCTCCAGCCGATAAAAGAAATGAAAAATTGGTAATAAACAAATTATAATAGCAAGAGCAAGTAGTGCCATCTCATAATTATGGTTTGAAAAAACAGAAGCATACTCCACAAACAAAAAAATAAGCCCGATAATAAAGTATTCCGACCTTATTGGCGTAGTTAGTTTCACCTTTTGGAGTGTATTGCAAATTGAAAAGACAGTAATATATATATAGGTCTCTGTAAGGTTTGTTCGTCCAAATGGTTGTCCTTTTGGTAATTTTTGAGGTTTCACTCTATATTGATATGGATCTAAGCGTGTAACAATTACATTTTTAATACCCAATGCTTTTTTTTCAAATTGAGCTGCAGTACCATTGAAATGGTACATTTCATTAAGTGTAAGTTTTGTGAACCTGCCCATACAAGCTGAAATTTACAAACAAAAAAGGCTACTCTGTTGAGAGTAACCTTTCAGTGTGTGTTTTAGTATCGTGATTATGCCATTTCTTTCTTCATAGCTTTTGCCATAGTCTTACCTATATCAGCCGGGCTGGCAACAACATGTATGCCGCACTCAGCCATAATCTTCATTTTAGCAGCAGCAGTATCATCTGCACCACCAATGATGGCACCAGCGTGTCCCATACGGCGTCCCGGAGGCGCTGTTTGTCCTGCGATGAAACCAACTACAGGTTTACGCATGTTATCTTTCAACCAACGAGCAGCTTCTGCTTCCATACCACCACCAATTTCACCAATCATGATGATACCTTCTGTTTCAGGGTCGTTCATCAATAATTCTACTGCTTCTTTAGTAGTAGTACCAATGATTGGATCACCACCGATACCAATAGCAGTAGTAACACCGAAACCAGCTTTTACTACCTGGTCTGCAGCTTCGTATGTAAGTGTACCAGATTTAGATACGATACCAATATTTCCTTTCTTGAAGATGAAGCCCGGCATGATACCTACTTTAGCTTCATCTGCAGTAATAACACCCGGACAGTTAGGGCCTATCAGGCGACAATCTTTACCATTGAGGTAAGCACGAGCTTTAACCATATCCTGTACAGGAATACCTTCTGTGATACAGATGATAACCTTGATACCGGCATCGGCAGCTTCCATTACAGCATCTGCAGCAAATGCAGGTGGTACAAATATGATAGATACATCAGCACCTGTTTTGTCTACTGCTTCTTTCACAGTATTGAACACAGGGCGGTCGAGATGTGTAGAACCGCCTTTACCCGGAGTAATACCCCCTACTACATTCGTTCCGTACTCAATCATTTGAGTAGCATGGAAAGTACCTTCTGTACCTGTAAAACCCTGTACAATTACTTTAGAATTCTTATTAACTAAAACTGACATTTGGAAGTAATGTTTTTATAACGCGGGCAAAAATAGTGTTTAATTAGATAAAAGGATAATTAAGCCTTTTACATAGAAAAAAACACAAATACGTATTAATGAAACTACCATGACAATATTTTATGCTACAGTACCAACCTTTCAGGCGAAAGCTTCGTCTTATATAGTTGTAATGGGTAATCAATTCTAGATTTCGAAGGCCGGTTTCCACCGGTCTTCTTTCATTTCAGACATGTACAAGTAATCCAGCCAAAACTCGTACAATTCTAACATTATAGACAAACCTATCGTCTATCCTATTAAACCAGTCATCATCTTTCACTTCTAAAATCCATGTTATGAAAAAAATCTATGTTTTTTTGGTAGTGTTTATTGCCTTTGTAATGGGTATAAACACTAAATCTTACGCTTACAATTTTACAGGACATAGTGAATTCGATTCCTGTAAAGGTCAGTCTTATTATTTTACAGTAAATGCTGCCTCAAGTACACTTAGCGTAGTGACCTATTTTGGAGATGGCACCAATTCTCCGGGTACCTTATCAGGCACATCAGGATATAGCTTTCACATATATTCATTACCAGGAATTTACACTATTAAACATGTATTAAAAGTAAGCAGTGTACCGGTAGATTCCATCATTTTTTCAGATACAGTAATGTGTCAGAATGGTTATATTACTGCATATCTTGACGTAAACAGCAATTGTGCATGGGACCCATCAGAACCATTCTTAAGTACACCTGTAGATGTTGAAATTGATTCGGCAGGGTTTAAGATTGATACTATGAGTATCACAGGTGGAGGATATCGGGCAATGACAGCCGGGAAATCATACTCTATAAAAATACTGAACCTTCCTTCCAGTCTTTCAGTTACATGCCCGTCAGGCGGTGTGCGTACGTTAACAGTAGGATCTTCAGGACCAACTATTTACAGTTTTGGGTTGCAATGCGGCAGCAGTTCTTCATTCGACCTTGCAGAAAATGTATCTGTGCGTGCAGGCAGACATTCTGAGATTGCTGATATTATAGTAACCAATACCCAATGTACTCCAACCACTGCAACGCTGACAGCTAATCTTAGTCCTAAATATGGCACACTCATGTATGCCTATCCTACACCTACATCAGTTTCAGGCAACACGATAGTTTGGACATTACCCAACGTATCTGCGTTTGCAAACTATCACATATTTGTTCATTTTGAAAGATCAGGATCAAGCACCACATGGCTTACTCCAGGTGACACTATTCAAACAAGTTTTTACCTGACGCCAACTGCCGGTGATATGAACACCTCTAACAATACAGTTATACGTGTTGATACTGTTAAAAGCTCTTTCGACCCTAATGATAAAACAGTCTATCCGTCTGGAAATATCCTACCTGGTGCACCCCTCGAATATTCTATAGAATTTGAAAATGATGGTAATGCTGCAGCTAAGAACATCTTTATATTAGACACTCTTTCTAATAATATTGACATCAACAGTATCAAAACAGTTGCCAGCTCTGCACCAATAATGAATTCAAGCTTAATACAATCAGGCGGCTATAATATCTTACGTTTTGACATGCCGGGGATTAATCTCCCAGACAGCTCTCAGCACGGACAATGCACAGGTATGGTAGTGTTTACTGCAAATGCTAAGACGGGTTTACAACAGGGTACAGTTATTACAAACAGAGCAGGTATCTATTTTGATGATAACCCTGTTGTGATGACAGGCTCAACCCTTAATACCATAAGCGGCATGGGAGTATCGAAGGTGTCTACTGACGTACTAAATGTTTATCCTAACCCTGTGCACGACATTCTGAACATTAAAACAAATGGCAACTATCAATCGGTGCAAATCATTAATACACTCGGACAGGTAATGATAGAGAAAAATATAGTTGGTAAAACATCTATTGATGTAAGCTCATTAAACAATGGCATTTATTACCTGATATTGAAAGGGACAAACGGGACTAGTGCTGCAAAAATAGAAAAACAATAATTAGTGTATTGTAGTTTAAAATAGATAATGAGCCGGTGTAAGCCGGCTCTTAGCTATTTCTACACTCAGTCTAACATTTAGATGAACCTACGCGTCTATCTTATTAAACCAGTTATCATCTTTCACTTTTAAACATCATTTTATGAAAAAATCCTACCTTTTTCTCACAGTGTTGCTTGCCCTTACCTTTTTTACGGCAATGAACAATAAATCCTACGCTGTGAATTTTACCACGCATACTGAAAACGACTCGTGTGGAGGGATAATGAACTTTCAGGTGAACACGAATACATACACCTCAGGTTTAACCGTAAAAACCTACTTTGGAGACGGTGACTCCATAATTAGTGTAGTTAATAATTACCTCAGTACAGGTAGAGTTTATACCTACCATAATTATGCTTCCATTGGCACGTACACAGTAATGCACATATTATATTCAGGCAGTACTCCTGTCGACACGATACTATTTTCTGTCAGCGTATCATGCTCTACTGTGTTAGTTCGTTGTTATAGAGACAATAACTCCAACTGCATATTTGACGCGGGAGATAATTATATGTATGGCTCTATGGAGGTAGAAATAGACTCTGCAGGGGTAAAAATAGATACCATATCAGGTATAGCACAGGCATATAAGTTACTGACAGCCGGAAAAACATATACTTTCAAACTGATTACCCCACCTCCAGGCACATCGGCTCTTTGCCCTTCATCTGGCAGTATTACGCAAACTTTAAGTTATTCGCCGACGTGGAATTATATAGACTTTTCGATGCAATGTTCATCCACTAGTGTATTTGACTTAGGTATAAACTATTGGGCAAGATATAGAGCATCATCAGCTACAACGAATTCTTATGTATATCTATGGGCCAGCAACGCTGCTTGCGGCAATAAGAATAGCACCGTTACACTGCATTTTAGTTCTAAATACAATTATGTTACTGCATCGCCAACACCAACAAGTGTAAGCGGCAATACCGTAATATGGAGTGTTAGCAACTTAAACAATAGCACAGGCGCATGGATGTACGTACAGCTTACTCCCAACACAACAGTTAGCATAGGTGATACAGCTTGTACTGATGTTACCATTACACCAATAACAGGCGATGCAAACACTGCTAATAACACGAAATCAAGCTGCGACAGCGTACGTTCTTCTTATGACCCCAATGAAAAAGATGTATTCCCAACAACACCTATACCAAGTGGTTCAAAACTTACTTATACGCTGCAATTTGAGAACATGGGCAATGATACTGCTTTCAATGTTCATATATTAGATACTTTGAACTACGGGCTCAATCCACACACTTTAAAAGTATTAAGCAGCTCTCACATTGTATCTTCCACGGTATATACAACACCCGGTGGGCAATATGTAGCAAAATTTGATTTCCCTAATATCAAACTGGAAGACAAAAATCATCCGACTACTAACAAAGGCTATGTAACATTTGAAATCAACACCAAACAGTCTCTTGCAGGAGGTTTCCCTATACCTAACCAAGCAGGTATATATTTTGACGGAAACCCTGTTGTAATGACTAATACCACACACAGTTCGATTCAATTAGGTGGTGGTGTTGGCAAAGTAGAACAAACTACAATCTCTGTATTCCCTAATCCTGTACATGATGTATTGAACATCAAAACAAAAGGAGAATACCAATCTGCACAAATTATTAACACCTTAGGACAGGTAATGATTGAAAAGAACATTACACAAAATGCCAGCATAGATGTCAGCTCGTTAACTAATGGCATCTATTACTTAGTATTAAAAGGACAAAACGGAACTAAAGCAGAAAAAATAGAAAAACGATAATTACTAAATTGTAGTTTAGATTTCGAATAAGAGCCGGTGTATGCCGGCTCTTACCCGTTCAATAAATTACATCCACAAATCAATGCTTATGAAAAAAGCACTACTCTTTTTCTGTTTATTGTTTTGGATGACAAATGCAGACGCGCAATTTCATGGCGTTTACGACGGAGTACCTAACGACTCATGTACCTTTTCGTTTGAACCATCAGATTCATTAAATCATACCTCTTGCGCAAGCGGTATCACTGACACATCGGGCTGCAACTTGTGGAGAATAGGTAGTACGTCAAAACCCTATTTCACTATAGGGAGTTCAAGCAAATTCGCTATAATGACTGACACAAGCTCTCCGTATCCGTTAAAAGCAAATGATTATTTTATCATTAAGAACATCAAAGGGAATGACAATATTATTTATTCCTTTTACCATAAATACCAAACGCGAAAAAACAAGGACGGTGGCATGGTTGAATATTCATTAGACACCGGCAAGACATGGGAGAACGTAAAACTCGGATGCAATAACGATAGTACAAATGCATGGGGCGGAATATTAACTTCAAATTTTTATACACGTACTGACACTATTGCCACTGGAGAACCCTGTTTTACAGGCTCAAGTAATGGATGGCAATATTCAAGGTTTCAGTTCTTTTGGGGATTTCCTATAAAAATAACAGGAACATTTAACTGCATTGTCCCGATTGTTTGGGTGAGGTTCAGATTTGTCAGCGACTCTATACCCGATACATTAGATGGTTGGATTATTGATAGTATAAAAATAGAACATGATAGATATTATGGTAGCGTTAAAGATTTTGAAGTATTGCACTCGCTACCTGTATACCCCAACCCAAGTACAGGTTTGATAAACTTCCCCGTACTATTTGATGAGAAAAGCTATAAAATATCTATCACAACCATTACAGGGTTACAAATACTTGAGTTGCCCTACAATGAACAAGTAGATTTAAGCAGCCAGCCAAATGGTATGTATTTCTATAAAGTGAGTAACGGTCAAAAAATTTATACCGGTAAGATACAATTAGAATAAAAGCGGGTGTGATACCCGCTTTTATTTTTTCTGCATTTCCATTCTTGTCATTTCCTTCGCTTTGCTGAGAAATTCGGACGCGAAGATAAAGTCGTTCAGCTTTTGATCATCACTCATAATGATGTCTTTGCTTGAACCCTGCCATTGTTTTCGCCCCTGGTACATATACACTATATTATCACCGCTTTCCATTACAGTATTCATATCGTGTGTATTCACAACGGTAGTGATGTTATATTCTAAAGTAATTTCTTTTATCAGCTTATCAATAACCAATGATGTTTGGGGATCAAGGCCCGAATTGGGTTCATCACAAAACAAATATTTAGGGTTCAGTACAATAGCCCTGGCTAAGGCTACCCTTTTTTTCATACCTCCGCTAATTTCAGCAGGGTATTTTTTATTAACCCCTTCAAGGTTCACACGAGCAAGAACTTCATCTACACGTTTGGCTTTTTCGGCACGTGTCTTTCTTGTAAACATATCTAACGGGAAACGAACATTTTGAGCAACATCCATACTGTCAAACAAGGCACTACCCTGAAATAGCATACCTATTTGCATACGCAGTTCCTTCAACTCTTTTTCATCCATTGTGTTCAAATCCCTGCCTTCGTAAGTAATACTGCCTGCATCGGGCTTTATCAGTCCTATCATACATTTCATCAAAACTGTTTTCCCTGAACCGCTTGCACCAATAATCAGGTTTGTTTTACCCGGCAGCATTTCAGCTGAAACATCTTCTAAAACCACTTTTTCACCAAAAGACTTTCGAACGTTCTTTACCTCAATCATATATCAAATGTAACAAAAACATTATGCCCGTAAGCCTTTACCTCAATTTCAACCTGAAACCAGCATAAAAATTAGCGCCCATTATTGGCCCCCAAACCATAGAGGCATCAAAACCCGGAGCATAAGGATTGTCAGCGCCTATTATCGGGTCATGCATCATATAGTTAGTCAGATTTTCACCTCCCAGATACACTTCCAGATTTTCATTCCATGTTTTGCTGATTTGCGCATTCATCTGAAAAAATGACGGAGAATAGCTTTCAGGAGCTATAACCGTACTATGATGTTCGTGAACCGAGGGTATCCGTTTAGAACCTATCCATTGCACGGTATAATCAAACTTCCAATGATTGCGGGTTTCATACGCCAGATTCGCAAATGCCCGATGGGCAGCTATCAGGGGGCGCTCTTTAAGTGTGCCGCCATAAGTAGTTTTTACATCATACCACCTATATGCCAGACGCATATCGAGGTTATGTATCAATTCATAATCAAACTGTGCCTGCAAGCTATTAGCAAACGATTGTCCGACAAGATTATAAAAGTTTACTGCGTGAGGATTTTCAATGTCAACCACTACCTGGTTTTGAAATTGGGTGTAATAATAATCTACACTCAATGCACCATCACGATAATCTAAAGTAAATTTTTGTGTGAGGTTCACTCCTGTATTCCAGGCTATTTCCGGATCAAGTCCATAGGGCTTGCTACCTGTAGCAGCAGATCGCACATAAAAACTCCTTCCGCTTGCCATATAGCCCATATTCTCTGCGAAGATATTAGCCGTACGTTGTGCTCTGCCTACAGATGCACGAAAAACAGTACGCGCAAATGGCGCGTAACGCACGTGTAAACGCGGTGTTGCAAAAGCGCCATACAGATTATGATAATCTCCACGTATAGCTGCTACTAAGTTGAACTTAGATGACATTGTATAAGCATACTCAGCAAATATGCCCGGAACCACTTCATTTCTTGTATAATTAACTGCCCGAAGTGTTTCATCATAATTATCTATCAAACTACTGGCACCTGCTTTTATCACATGATTGGTATTACCAATAATACTCTGATAAATCAGGTTGGCATAAAAGCTTCTCTGAGTTGCCAGATAATTCGTGGTACCATAAACTGCATTCTGGTCGTGATATAACCCTGATAGTTGTAATCCTACACTGGTAGCCGGTTTGTTCGGGAACATCTTACCTATCTTAGCCCATGCTTCCGCACGTTGAGTGCTCATTGTATATCCCCATGGTTTGCCTAGACCTTGCACATCGCCTTCTTTATAATCCCATTGTCCGCCTGCATTTTCAACAAACACACCTTTCACTCCACCCTGCACTTCCCAACCATTAGGACCAAACCAGAACCAACGATTGGCAGCGACAAATTGTTTATCTAAAGGCTGGTCGAGAAAACCATCACCATTGCCGTCAAGCTTCAACCATTGCGTTTTACCATGCACAAACAAATTTGTCGACAGCTTATCGCTAAACTTATTGCGGTACACAATATTCCCTTCTGTTCGTCCCTGAGAGCTTTGATACAGATTCAGCAGTAACTTCTCATCTTTATCTTCAAAAGGCTTTTTCCATTCTACATTTATCTGCCCGGCTACACTTTCATAACCATTCACTACACTTCCTGTGCCTTTACTCAGTTGCATACCTTCTATCCATGTGCCGGGAGTAAATGTCAGACCTGTAATGGCTGCCAGCCCCCTTGTGTCGGGAATGTTTTCTCGGGTAATCATGGTATAAGGCCCTGCAAGTCCCAGCATTTGCACTTGTTTATACCCCGAAATAGCATCAGTAAAAGCCACATCCACAGATGGTGTTGTCTCGAAGCTCTCACTCAAGTTGCAACAAGCAGCTTTCAGTAAATCCCTATTAGATACCAATTCTTTTTTGATGGGGTCCAACATGGTGTAAGGAGACCTACGCTTTCTTACCGTGACATCCTTCAGTTTCTTCGTACTGTCTGTTTGTGCATTTGCCTGCAATGCAAGCATCATCAAACTGCCCAATAGCAGTTGTTTATATATCCTGTCCATTAACCAATACTATTTTAGTGTTCGCAAGTATTGGTTTTATATTGACAGCACTCCGGTAGTTTCTTATACTCAGCATCGGTAGTCTTAACCAGTTCCGAACTATGACCAGCATGAGCAACACTTTTCAGAATGTTTTCGTCGTTGGTTTTTGATGGTTTGTAAGTAACAGTCAGCACGTGTGTTCCCTTATTCCACTCTGCACGTTTCACGCCTTTTACAAATGCAGCTTCTTCTATGCGTTTTTTGCACATACCGCAGTTACCATCTACTTTAAAGGTTTTGGTTACGATGTCTTTATCCTGTGCTATAACAGGTACTGAGAATAATAATGTTATTATTAAGATTAGATTTTTCATTTTTTTAGTATTTACAATTAAGAATTACCATGCAATAGAGCACAGCATATAAAATCGATAATGATTGATACGCTTAACCGTAATACGTAAAAGATGAATGAAGTTTAAATAGCGGGATATTCTGCCATCGCCCGGGTGGTGCATTGGGTTGATATGTATTATGCCTATTAACACAAGCGAATGAAACTTTTTCGGGTGTAAGATATTCAGGATTAACCGGCAATATCCAATCAGCAGTTAACTGGAGCTTGAAAAAGTTTACAATGTTTTGGTCGGTGGATACCTTAGCTACTACTACCTTATCCTTACAACAGCCCTCTTCCATCTCTGGCTTGTCGGAACACACATCATCCTTACAGCCGGTGGCCTGTGCATACATTTTCCACGACTCTAACTGCTTGCCACAGTAGTGCGCAGAAACCATCACCCCGGACACCGCGAAGATGTATAGGAACATGATGGGTATGACTAAAAGCCTTTTCATTTACACATCAAAGATACGTTATCAAGTGTTAACAAAACAAAAAATGACTTATAAGATTATGGGAGAGATTTATATTATTTTGTGTTACGAAAATGAAAAATCCATTCAAAACAGGCGATATAAAGACCTATGCACACATAGTAGTAGATGCTGATGCTGCTCGCTTTGATAGCGGCGAAGTACATAATGTGTACAGCACTTTTGCACTGGGAAGAGATGCAGAATGGGCAGGTAGATTATTTGTGTTGGAGATGAAAGAAACAGGTGAAGAAGGTATTGGCACCGGATTGACAGTTACACACCATGCCCCTGCCCTTATGGGACAGGAAGTGATATTTACAGCAACTCTTGCTGAAGTCAATAAAAACGAAGTGGTAGTTGACTATACTGCCAAAGTAGGTGACCGTTTAGTAGCCAGCGGCAAGACCTGGCAGAAGATCATTAAGAAAGAGAAACTGGATGCGTTGTTTGAGAGTCTTACTTGATATACTTTCTACATAGAATATAAGTAATAACAGGTACTATAAGCGCAATTGTTCCTGTTATTAAAACATCTATATTTTCAATCCTAGCGTCTAGTTCAGATGTCATTACTGCAGTGTTGCCATACAGATAATAGCTAGTATTGAATACATCGAATGTATATAAAAATAATAACACTAGGGGTGCTAGTATAGTCAATAATGCAATGACAGTGGATTTTATTTGTACAGTTCCTTCATTTTGACCTTTCTTCAATCTTCTGTGATGTTCAACTGTAAAAACAATAGCAAAAATTATGAAGAAAAATAGTGTTACCATAAACCTATCCTTTCAACACCTTAGCCACCATTGGTGCTAAACGTTCTGCCCAAATATGGTATTCTTTTCCTGACGGATGCAGACCATCACCTGCGAGATATTCAGGCGTTTTTCCATTCTTACGTGTACTATCTGTAATATCTAAGTAATGGCATTTGTGTGCTAACGTTATTTCTTTGCAGGCATTGTTATATGCATCAATCTCATGCGCCACTTTAACTCTGTCTCTACCTTCTGCAAAAGGTGTTACACCCCAATCGGGTATGGAAAGTACATATACATTTTGCGTATGCCCGTTGGCGTAACGGATGGCTGTATCTAAAAGAGCAGTATACTCTTGTTTGTAGTTTTCAATGTCGCGTCCGCGATATTGATTGTTTACACCAATCAATAAGGTAGTAAATGTGAAGGTATCTTTTATTGCACGTTCTTTAATCGCTGTTAATAATTCATCGGTAGTCCACCCTGTAGTCGCAATAATAACCGGCGGAGCCACTTTAATGCCTTGTTTATTGAGCATAGCAACAACCTGGTGCGGGAAGTTTTCTTCCGATGGTACTTGTTCACCGATAGTATATGAATCGCCGAGAGCGAGATATGTATGTGTCATTAGTTGATGAATACCGTTTTAATATTCACGAATTCGCGAATACCAAATATACTCAATTCCCTACCATATCCGCTTTGTTTGGTACCGCCAAAAGGCAGGCGTGCATCAGAATGTACAAAGGCGTTAACGAAACAGTTACCTGCCTGCAGTTGTGTGGCAGCTATCTTTTCCGCTTTTGTACGATTCTTAGAAAATATGCCCGCACCCAAGCCATAAATGCTATCGTTAGCCAATCTAATGGCATCTGCTTCATCTTTTGCCGTAATGATTGCAGCTACGGGCCCGAACAGCTCTTCATCATACGCAGGCATACCTTTCTTTACGTTGGTCAATACTGTTGGTGGGTAATAAGCACCTTCGTGCTGCGGGATATAACCACCGCACAACAGCTTAGCCCCCAATGCAATGCTTTTCTGTACCTGTTCGTGTAGTTGGTCGCGCAGGTCGTGTCTTGCCATGGGGCCTATCTTATTATCCATATCCATAGGGTCTCCATGTTTGGCTTCCTGCATTAAGGCAACAAACTGTTCTGTAAATTCTTTTAGCACCGATTTCTCTACAATGAAACGTTTTGCTGCAACACAGCTTTGTCCGCTGTTTACCAATCGTCCATCCACACAGGTTTTCACAGCCAGTTTCATATCTGCATCTTTCAATATAATGTACGGATCACTACCACCTAATTCTAACACTTGTTTTTTGATATGTTTAGCTGCGGTTTGCGCCACCTTACTACCAGCTACAGTACTACCCGTAAAAGTGATGGCGGCTATTGCAGGGTTTTCTATGATTGCCTCTACATTTGATGAGGGAAGTAATAAAGTTTGAAACAATCCTTTCGGTGCTCCCGCTTTCTTAATAACTTTTTCAATCGCCAATGCACAACCGCTGATATTAGATGCATGCTTCAGCAACATTACATTACCTGCCATGATAGCCGGTGCCATTGCACGGAACACCTGCCAGTAAGGAAAATTCCAGGGCATGATAGCCAACACTACCCCTAATGGCTGAAACGATACATAACTTTTCTTAGCATCGGTTTTCACTATTTCATTTTTCAAAAATGCTTCGCCATTCTTAGCATAAAATTCAAAAGTTGCAGCGCACTTCTCTACTTCTGCAAGGCTTTGTGCTATAGGCTTGCCCATTTCTGCTGTAGCCAGTTTTGCCAATCCTTCCTTGTCCTTTCTTAATTGTGCAGCAATTTTCTTCATTACTGCTCCACGCTGCTTTAATGTAAGCTGCTTCCACAGCTCAAATGCTTTCTGTGCCTGTTTCACAGCATCAGAAACCTTTTTTTCGTCATATATTTCATATTCTGCTAAAACCTTTCCTGTAGCGGGATTCACTGATGTTAACCTGTCGGCCATGATAAGAATTATTGTAAATCAAAATTAAAGAACCTAAAGGGTAAGAAAGGTTTATTATTTTTGATGCCCGTATAAATTAACACATTGTTTAAATATGACTATCGACAAGATAAAATTCGGTACAGACGGATGGCGTGCCATCATAGCACAGGATTTCACAGTTTATAATGTAGCAAGAGTTACTAAAGGCTTATCATACTGGTTGTTGCAACGCAGCGACCGCCCTACGGTTTTATTAGGCCATGATTGCCGTTTCGGCGGACCTTTGTTTACTGATATGGTTGCACGGGTACTTTGTGCCAATAATATTAAAGTAGTAATGGCAAAAGGATTTGTAAGCACACCAATGATTTCTTTCGGCACTTTAAAATTTGGTGCACAGCAAGGTGTTATCATTACAGCATCTCACAACCCGCCAACATATAACGGTTATAAACTGAAAGGTGCGCACGGTGGTCCTTCAAACCCGGCAGATATTGCCGCAGTAGAAGCATTGATACCTGATACTGTTGATATTCCAAAAGAAGGATTGGCACATTGGGAAAAACAAGGATTGCTGGAATACGTAAACCTTGAAGATATGTATGTGAGCTACCTGCAAGAGCAATTTGATATTGCTGCTTTAAATAAATCTCCATTCAAACTGGCATATGATGCTATGTATGGTGCAGGGCAAAGTGTGATACGCAGATTATTCCCTACATCTGTATTGATACATTGTGAAGATAACCCGGGCTTTAAAGGACAAGCTCCAGAACCTTTAGATAAAAACCTGCAGGAATTAGCAAAGACAGTTGCTACTACTCCAGAAGTAAAAATAGGATTGGCTACAGATGGCGATGCAGACCGTATAGGCTTATATGATGAAGATGGCAATTTCGTGGATGCACACCACATCATCTTGTTATTGATACATTACTTGCATAAGTATAAGGGCATGACAGGTAAGGTAGCTGTTGCCTTCTCTGTTACTGACCGTGTAAAACGCATGTGTGACGCTTATGGATTACCAATAGAAGTTACACCTATCGGTTTTAAATACATCAGCGAGATAATGACAAAAGAAGATATACTGGTAGGTGGTGAAGAAAGTGGTGGTATAGCCGTGAAAGGACATATACCGGAACGCGATGGCATCTATGATGGTTTGGCATTGTATGAATTCATGAACAAGACAGGCAAAACATTAAAACAACTTTGCGAAGAAGTATATGATGTGGTTGGACGTTTTGTGTACGAGCGGAATGACTTGACACTTGAAAATGAAAAGAAAGAAGCTATCATTAAAAAAGCAGCAGAAAACGGCTATGCTAAATTTGGAAAATACAGCTTCAATCGTATTGAGACCATTGATGGTATCAAGTATCATTTAGATAACGGTGGGTGGATAATGCTGCGTGCATCGGGCACAGAACCTTTGCTGCGCGTATATGCTGAAGGTAACAGCAAAGAAGAAACGCTGGATATACTGGAGGATGTGAAGAAGACTATTCTGGCTTAATCACTAAGACTATATAAAAACGAACGGGCTGAATGGATATTCGGCCCGTTTGCTTTGTAAGCATTGTTTGTACTTGTTATGTTTGTTGCTATCCCCCCTCCTATGTTTTGCTACTTTTGAACAACCTGAGAGCGTGTAGTACCTACTACTGTTCCCACTTGTCCTATCAACTGGTCGGATAAGCCTACTTTTTTAGCACCTGCTACCAAGTCTACTACAAACTGGTCGAAATCTGCATTAGATGCTTTGCCATTCATACGTGAGTTTTTTGCAGGGTTGTGAGCATCCAACATGCTCATACCACTGTAAGTAAAGTTTTTAGCGCCGGTAGCTACGCAAAAGAAATCTGTAAGGTTTTTACTTAAAGTTTGAAAGCCACTTAAGTTGCCTGCACCTACTTCAGAAAGTAACACCGGGAAAAAGCCGTTCAGTTTAGGGTCGCCGGCAATTACAAATATGGTACTATCCACTACAAGCCTAATTCCGAGGCGTCCTTTCTCTACCATTTTACCCGGATTATATGGGTCTGAAACCATTGTGGTACCACCCAGAGAATCGTATAGAGTCATTGTAGGTGTTGGAGTTGTTACTGCGGGTGTTGATGTGTCTTTTTTCTTACACGAGAACGTAATTACAAGTCCTAATGCGACTACTGCTAAGGCTAACTTTTTCATATCATTCTGATTTTGGTTTAAAAAATATTTTTTACTGTGTTGTATACTTTATAAGTTGGTGATGACTGAGACACAGGGCATCCTTTCTTCATTTCTTCAGGGCTTGGCATGTAACGCTTTGCTTTATAGTGAAGATTAGTTTGTAATTCAATCAATAATTTGTCTGCATTATTTGCGAGCGGTGCATATGTGAACAAAACATTATCGTTCTCTGCACTACACATCACCCTGTCAACACCTACTTGTTTGCTGAGCCAACTATATATCTTAGCAGCATCCTCTTGATTAATATCTTGCTTAAAATCTATCCTTGCCATTATGCGTGTATTAGCATCAGGCTTGCCGGGGCGTGTAACCATATATATATGTATCCCCAAAACAATAACTGACAGCAGCAACACTGAGCCTACGCCCCAAATCAGTTTCTTTACAAATGGTTTCATAACAACAGTTTTAAATCATATACAATTATCCATCTGCAGTTACTTACGACAATATCATGACATTGGATTTGCAGTTATGAAAAAAAAATCGGGAAGGCCTTTTCAGCCCTCCCGATTGCTCTATACCTGATTCAACCTTGTTTAATTATTATCCATATTATAAAGCCCCATCATCAACAGTTTTAACAATCTCTGTTCAGTTTGCACTGTCAAACCATAATCGGAACTGTGTTCCAAATCACTGACAATCTTCTCTTTAGTAAATCCATGTTCTTCTATCTTGTCATAAAAGCCCGGTAATTCTTCCTGTGTAAGGTTTAACTCAGATATTGTTGCGCCAAGTATCTCATCTGCCAAATCTCTATAGTTTTTCATTTTTTACCATTTCACGTTCACTTATACCTGTTCAAAAAACATACCACGATGAATGACAATTATAAGCTATTTGTCATCTTTTAACTTATTATTAAACACTTTCCTAAACTTATCCATCTTAGGTTTTACTACAAATTGGCAGTAGCCCAGGTTAGGATTTTCATTGTAATAATTCTGATGATAATCCTCTGCTTTGTAGAAAGTAGTGTAGGGGCTAATCTCTGTAACTACAGGACCATTATAAGCATGTTCATCATTCAGTTTTTTCTTGTACTCTTCTGCTTTTTGTTTTTGTTCATCATTGTGATAAAAAATAGCGGAGCGGTATTGTGTGCCGACATCGTTTCCCTGCCTGTTAAGTTGAGTTGGGTCGTGAGCCACCCAGAAAGCAGCCAGCAATTCGTCATACGATATTATAGATGGGTCGTAATAAATATTACAAGCTTCAGCATGACCAGTTTCTCCTGTACACACCTGTTTGTATGTAGGATTTACTGTATGCCCGCCTATATAGCCCGACTCTACTTTTGTTACGCCTTTTAATAGTTGAAACTGGCCTTCCACACACCAAAAGCACCCTGCGGCAAATGTGGCAATCTCTGTTTTGTGTTCCATAGACTTTTTTCCTCCGTTATTCATTTGTTTAAAAGTATTTGATTTTTCGTATTTGTCGTTTTGAGCACATGCCGAGAGGTTCATGAGCAGCATCAGGACAAAACTTGTTTTAATGAATTGGTACATAAATTTTGTTTTAATACTCTAAGTACGTTTAAAGGGCTTGTTGGGATTGTCTTTCAGAGGACAAAACAAGGCATTTAACATAAGATTATAAAAAATATGCCCGGTTTCGAAAAAACTTTTTGAAAATAGTCCTGCTTATATAATTTTGCGCCCGGAGAGATGGCAGAGCGGTCGAATGCGGCGGTCTTGAAAACCGTTGACTGTCAAAGGTCCGGGGGTTCGAATCCCTCTCTCTCCGCCAAATGATAAAAGCCTCACATTGTGAGGCTTTTTCTATGCATGTACTAGCTTGTTATAACAATGCTGTATATGTTCTTTTACAGACACTTTACACAATCGCTATATTTTTCCTCGTAAGGTTATTACCAGATTTCGACCAGGTGAGCTGATACCAGATGCGAATGTGCGATAATTCTGGTCCATTATGTTTTCTAACGCGACTTGCAATGTAACGTTTGAATTAAATCTATACCCTGCCCGAACGTTTAATGTTACCCATGATGGCATCCCTTTAGGAGTAGCATATACCAAATTATCCTCGCCTGACGGGCTATAATCTTTCAAAAATTTCCAACCATTGTATATAGCGTAAAACTCTGTCATTAATCGCTTGGGGCTATACATTATGCTAATTTTACCATACACCGGCGGAATATGGTCTAATGGCACTTTAATACCATTATTTTTATATCGCCCATAAGTATAAGTAAGCGAACTATAGAAATTGATGTTGTATCCGACATTGCTCGAAATTGCAGCATTCACTCCATACAAATACGCTTCTGCCTTATTTTGACTGGCCATTACTGCTGTTTTCTTCCCACCATACATTACACTATCCATGCCATTAAGGGTATACTTATCAGCAACAATTGCATTCCTGAACAGTGTGTAAAATGCAGCACATTCTATTTTTAAAATATTATCTACAATATAAGTAACACCTAAATCAGCATTATAAGTATACTCAGGTTTTAAATCAGGGTTAGGAACAAATAATGATGTGCCGGCTGCGGATTCAAATACCTTAGTCATATCATCTATGTTAGGTGCACGGAATCCTGTGCTTCCTGATAACGCAAACCTCCAACGCTTATATGGCATATATACCAAACCTAAATTGCCACATAGGGCTATATTCTTTTGTTCTGCAGTATTGAATGGGAAAGGGAAAAATGCAGTATCGGTGAATTTGCTTTTCAGGTGGATATAATTTAGCCGTACCCCATCATTAAGAACCAGTTTGTCTTTTTTGATTTTGTATAAGTGCTGAAGATATATAGCGCCGTAATACATATTGTTACCGCCATCAGGATATCGGGTATCAAGTTTTGATTCATTCTGAGTAACAATATCGATTGTATTAGCAGTAGATTTTACATTATTAAACTGACCGTCTGCTCCAAACGTTAGTTCATGTCTTTTTGATATTTTATTAAAGTCAATATTGTAGCCTAATACACTTACATCTTCAATTCTATTTTGCAGTGCATTGCTCCCCCTGTTTCTCTGATGCCTGCTCTCTTCGATATTTTGATAATTAATGCCAACTTTCATGTTATTGAAAACGCCTTTCATATCAGTAACATTTAAACCATAAGACAGCATTGCTCGTTTCTGCGGACCATAGTACCATTCAGCATACCTCAGCTTACCATTTCTAATTTCAGTAAGCCTGTCATACCGTGGTATGTTACTGCTGTTACTGTATTGCATATTTAAGTGATGGGCCACTTTCTTACTTTGTTTAAAAAGTATTTTCTCCAGGATATCGAACTGGTTATACCCACTTTGTTTTTGAATGTATGGATTAGCATTGCTAACTATACTATCTACACCGTTTATCCGCTCTACATATTGATACCGTAAGCCAAAGCTGTCAATAAATGGATTTGCTAATGTACCCTGACGCAAGTCACCGAAACTACTGTATGTGACAGAGGTTAGAAATGCTATTCTCAGGGTACCTATATTAAAGTCTATGTGCCCTGTCCCTTCGTTATAAGCCGAACTATAGCGAGTCATGGCATTCAGGCCGAATTTTGTTTTGCCCTTATCAGCTAGTTGTGGTTTTTTCGTTTCAAACACCAGTACCCCGCCAAGAGCGTCGCTGCCATATAATGTTGATGCAGGACCATAAAGCACCTCTACCCTATCAAGTATGTTATTATCAATTGTGAGTACATTCTGCAAATGCCCCGCTCTGTATATAGCATTATTCATTCTAACCCCATCTATCACCATCTGAATGCGGCTAGCTTCAAAACCCCTGATGGTAGCACTGCCGCCGCCTGCCTGGCTACGCTGGATAAAAACTGAACCAGATTGTTCTAAAAGCGCAGCACTGTTCTGCGGCGACCACCACTTAATACTTTTATCGCTTATCAAGTGTATTGGCTGAGCTACATATTTTTTATTGTCTGAAAATTTATTGGCTGAGATCACAGCCTCATTCAACGTAATTTTTATAATAGTATCTTTTTGCCCCCATGTTGTTTTACTAAACATAAACAGAGCGCAAACAATAAATAAATTTTTACTGTTCATATTATTCAATATTTAAACTAAAAATTGCTTCCTATATGAAGCTTTTGCAATAAAACTGTCCTTTTAGCTTCTTGGAGGCTGAAAAATAGAGAACGTAATATTTGAGCGATAACCATTTCGAATAAAAGAAGAGAAAGGTGTGTTGCTATCTGACAAGAAATTACAACTCAGTTCAAATGGTTCACACAAAGCTGTCTCAGATAATATTTTAAATACCATCAAGTTATCTTGACAGTCGCGCTGGTTATTACTGCTCAACAATCTTGAATATACATCAAAAAACTTGTCGTCAAAGTCATCATACTCCCCTATCAATACAACCCCGCTATCGGTTGTCATTCGCGTCTTAACATCAAACATTTTCCCGCGATAGGTATATTCATTGTTATTAATCTCGTTCAATGATGCGATATCAGAATTAGGTATGTATATAGTATCTCGTTCGGTTAGGTTAGTTGTATTAAGTTCATAATAAGCTGTGCGTCCGATACCCCACAATATGTTTGCGCCGCAACACCATAACGATATCAATAGCATTAACGATGCAAAAAAGCCATTAAACAAAATTGTTTTAGCCTTAGCCTGGCTTTTTATTTCAGAATATTTTTTCAACGCCTATAAATACCCGTCTATATTAATAAAATTTTTCTTAACAATGCTTTTTATGCGCTATATAATAATAAACTCATCGAATAACATTGCCGTATAGTAATCAGTCAACTTGCATAGCACAATTAAAGCATTTATCATATACGCCCCTTTTTTATATCATCCACAACGTTGGGATCCAACAGTGTGGTAATATCTCCTAAGTTACTCATTTCGCCTTCAGCTATTTTTCGCAATATCCTGCGTATTATTTTACCACTACGGGTTTTAGGTAGTGCAGAAACAAACTGTATTTTATCGGGTCGTGCTATGGCACCTATAATGCGGTTCACAGTTTGCATAATATCCTGGCGCATCAAATTATCATCGCCATGAGTATTAGTGCATATTACGAACGCATATATACCCTGACCTTTTATATCGTGCGGGTAGCCCACTACAGCACTTTCTACTACCCCTTCGTGCATATTGATAGCATTCTCTACCTCGGCAGTGCCTATGCGGTGTCCGCTCACGTTCAGCACATCATCTACCCTGCCAGTTATCCTGTAATTGCCTTTTTCATCACGATAGCAACCGTCACCCGTAAAATACATACCCGGATATGTTGCAAAATAATTCGTCCGGCAACGTTCATGGTCGCCGTAGGTAGTGCGGATGATAGAAGGCCAGGGGTGTTTGATACAAAGGTTACCGCTTACATTGTTGCCAATTATTTCTTTGCCTTGTTCATCAACTAAAACAGGCTGAATACCCGGCAATGGCAATGTTGCATACGATGGCTTGGATGGTGTAACACCTGCAAGGTTGGATATGAGTATACCTCCATTTTCCGTTTGCCACCAAGTATCTACTACCGGGCAGTTATTCTTGCCTATATGTTCACTAAACCAATGCCATGCCTCTTCGTTAATCGGTTCTCCTACCGAACCCAAAACTTTAAGGCTGCACAAATCGTGTCCCTCAATAGGTTTAAGACCATAAGCCATCAGGCTTCGAATAGCCGTGGGTGCAGTGTACAGTATATTGACTTTGTATTTATCTACAACATCCCAAAAACGCCCTGCATCCGGCCATGTAGGTATTCCTTCAAACATTAAAGTGGTAGCACCTGCACTCAACGGGCCATATACTATGTAGCTATGCCCTGTTATCCAACCCACGTCGGCAGTACAAAAATGAATGTCGCCTGGCTGGTATTGAAACACATTTACAAAAGTGTAAGTTGCATATACCATATAACCACCACAGGTATGCACCACACCTTTGGGCTTGCCAGTAGAACCTGAAGTATATAAAATGAATAGCGGATCTTCTGCATCCATTTCCTCAGCAGGACAATCAGGGTTGCCCATCTCTTCTACTTTATCTATTTCATCCTGCCACCATACATCTCTGTGTTTTATCATACTGACAGGTGTATCGGTACGTTGTAATACTATTACTTTTTTCACAAACCTGCATTGCACCAATGCATCATCTATTACAGCCTTTAACGGTATCTCTTTGTTGCCCCTGAAAGCGCCATCGCAGGTAACAATATATTCAGCATTGGCATCCTGCAACCTGTCTGATATACTTTGCGCACTAAATCCACCAAATATCACGGAATGTATAGCCCCGATGCGTGCACAAGCTAGCAGAGCTATTGCCAGCTCGGGCACCATACCCATGTATATACATACCCTGTCGCCTTTCTTCACACCATTATTCTTCAGCACATTGGCAAACTGCATTACTTTATGATGCAATTCTTTGTATGTAATAACCCTGTCTTGTTCATCAGGATTATTAGGTTCCCAGATAATAGCAGGAGTATCGGCATTAACTGCAAGATGTCTGTCCAGACAGTTCTCGGTAATGTTCAGCTTACCACCTATAAACCATTTGACATTAGGCTCTTCAAAATTCCATTCCAATACTTTATCCCATGGTTTACGCCATTGAAAAGACGATGCCACCTCTCCCCAAAATGCCTCTGGATTGGCTACGCTCTTATTCCACGCTTCGTGGTATTGTTCTTCCGTTAGTATTTGATATGGATATGCCATAAGTGAATTTAGCAAAGATTTGCGGCAATAAATAACCCCGCATGAAGCGGGGCAACTATTAGAACATTTTACGAAAACAACGTTTACGTTTATGTTGAATGTGGTCGTAATTCTTCCAGTGATTGATAGCTTTTTCATTTGTCTCAATCATACCCGTAGTTTCTACATACTCAACTCCATACTTTTGCATTACTTTCTGTAGTTCAGTTATCAGCAATGCACTTACACCTTGTGCCTGCCAATCGGGGTGAATACCTGTGAGCAGTAAATCTACCACTTTAGGCTTCTTTAATGCCTGTGTGATGTAATACCAACCAAATGGAAAGAGTTTACCCTTTGCTTTTTGCATCGCTGTGCTCAAAGATGGCAAGCTGATAATAAACCCAATGAGGTTACCATCTTTATCTTCAATCAGCTTCACAAAATGCGGGTTAAGGATATTGAAATATTTATCAATATAGAATTGCTGCAATTTATCGCTCATACTAACAAAGCTGAACAGATCACCAAACGCAGTATTCAGTAATTGCAAAACTCTGCCAGCATGCGCCTTCATTTCATCTCGCGTATTGAAATGCAATACCTTAAGACTGTAACGCTTCTGAATCATTTCGTTCAGCTTCATAGCCTTTTCAGGTATTTCCTTTTCCAGCTTCAAACGAAACTCTACCCAGTCCATTTCTTTTTCATAGCCCGCAGCTTCGAAATGAGATTTGTAATATGGCAAATGATATTCGGATGCTATAGATGGCAGGTGGTCAAAACCTTCTATCAGCACTGCCTGGTGGTCGAGGTTAGTAAATCCCAAAGGGCCATGTATACCCTTCATGCCTTTTTCTTTAGCCCATTTTTCTGCCGTATCTAATAATGCCTTACTTACTTCTTTATCATCTATGAACTCTATACGGCTCAAGCGGCACATTTGCTCGCCTACTTTTTCATTATATGCTTTATTGATAATAGCACCTACTCGGCCTGCTACTTTGCCATTCTTTAATGCTATCCAAAATTGTGCATCGCAATTATCATAAGCAGGGTTTGTAGCAGGTTGCAATGAATTGAGTTCATCCTTTTTAAGTGGTGGTACCCAATAAGCATTATGCTTGTATAAATCGTATTGAAAATCTACGAACTTCTTAAAATCACTCGGAGTAGAACAAGCTTGAATGGTTACAGACATCAATTGAATATTATATGTTTATGCCTTTGCTCGGCAAAATATACTTTTTTGCCTAAAAATGCACGTTGTAGGTGTTTTTGCATATCAAATGAGGTTTTGATACATTTAGTTCAGCATATTATTCATGGCAATTATTAACAATAAATATCTACCGGGGCTCCTCCTGTTCCTTGCCATGTTGATCATCAGCCTGTTTAATTATAAAGATTATGGCGTAGCGTACGACGAGCCCATACAACGCGAGATGGGCATTGTTAGCTATAAATATGCTTTCGAGGGCGATACTACTCTCAATCATTATAGCGAACGAGACCACGGCACAGCGTTTGAAGTACCTCTTATTATCGCAGAAAAGATTTTCCATCTTACGGATTCAAGAGAAATCTATTTATCAAGGCATTTAATAACGCACCTGTTCTTTTTGCTGAGCGCATTGTGCCTGTATGTTTTAGCATTACGATTATTCGACAGCCGTTTATTTGCATCAATGGCTTTTCTATTATTGGTCTGCAACCCACGTATATATGCGCATTCGTTTTTTAACAGCAAAGACTTACCCTTTCTATCTGCATTTCTGATTTCACTACTCTTATCACAAATAGCTTTTTCAAAAGAAAAACTGATTTGGTTTACTTTGCTTGGAATAGGTTGCGGTTACACTTCAGGTATAAGAATAATGGGAATAATGTTAGTGTCAATCATTATCCTCCTTTTAGTAACAGATATTTTCAAGAGCCTGAAGGAGAAAAGGAGATTATCTGTAACACTTAAGCAATTATCCGTGTTTCTGTTTTCATTTTGTGCTACTATTTACATATCATGGCCATATCTGTGGGCAAACCCTATAGACCATGCGATAGAAACATTTCAAAGCTTCTCAAAATTCAGGTGGGATGGTGTTTTTCTGTTCATGGGTAAAGATTATTTCCCTGCTGCAATGCCAATGCCGTTATATTATATTCCTGTCTGGTTTTGCATAACAACGCCGCTGTTTTTATTGCTAACAGCCTTGTATGCAATTACCCGATTAAGCATTGCATTCATAAAAAACCCTTCGCAATATCTGAGTAGGACAAACGAACGAAACTACTTACTATACGCTGCTTGTTTTATTGCGCCTGTGTTAATGATTATCGTTTTACATTCTGTAGTGTATGACGACTGGCGACATATGTACTTTATTTACCCACCCTTCATTCTTGTATCACTATACGGTATCAAAAACATAAAAAACAACATCATAAGAATCACTGCAATATCTGGTTGTCTCGCTACTATTACCTCACTATCTATTTTCATGATTGAAGAACACCCTTATCAGCAAGTTTATTTCAACAGACTGGTTTCGCACAAGGACGAATACCTGCGAAAGAATTACGACCTGGAATATTGGGGCTTATCTATACGTGAATCTCTGGAGTACATTTTACAACACGACAACAGAGATACGATTAGAGTATACGGTCTATATCCTTTGATAGATAATAACAAACTCATTCTGCCAAAAGCAGAAAGAGAACGTATTAAAATGGTATGGGAAGATGAAAATCCGGATTATTTAGTTACCGTATTTCGCGGGCACAAAGATGATTTTACCGGCAATATCAAAACAGTGTATGAACGCAAAATGTTCAACAGCACCTTTATGAGAGTCTATAAATTCAACAAATAATCTTATCCGGGAATCCTGGCCATGTATTTGGCCATTTCTTTTACCTGGCTTACTATCTGTTCATTAGTAGCTTTGCAAGATTTTGCTTTATTGAAATACAACTTAGCGCTTTTAAAATCCCGGCGTTCAATACATATACTTGATAATTGCAGGAAAGCTGTGGCCTTACTATCCTCATCAGGCAGACCTATTTTGATAGCCTTACGCAGATTTTCAAGTGCTTCTTTTTTATTACCCTTCTTATATGCTATGCTACCCAGTTGCAGGTAAGCTGTGCCCTCATATTCTTTTTCAGGCATACCCGCTTCAAGTCCTTTCTTCAAATCAGACTCTGCTTGGTCCAGATCTTCACCCATAGTGCTGAAATTTGCCTTGAGCATGTAGAAAGAAGAGCGTACAGGCTTGTATAACAGGTTAGGATATTTTACGCTGTTAATCAATTTCTGCGCACCCTCCATATCACCATTTTCTACGTAACCCTGTATCAAAGTCATTGGGCCTATCATAAAATGAGCCGCAACCATAATGATGGCTATTAAAAATGGCAACCATGCCAACCACCAGCCACCGGCAGTATTGGTGAACCCTAACCACAAACCCAAAGCAATGAGGGCTATGCCAAGCCAAAGACGATTTGCAACTATAAAACGGCGTAATATACTCTTCATGAATTATTAAATAGGCTGCAAATATATATCTAATTGCTGAATGGCTCTATTGTCTGTGGCGTAATACATACCGATATATAATAAATATTCACGTATTGGGGTATTGCGGCATTAGATATTACTTTTGTGCTACGAATATGGAAAAGGCAGATTGGTACGAAAGCTGGTTCAGTTCACCCTACTACAAGATATTATATCAAAACAGGGACGAATTAGAAGCTCAGGCTTTTGTTGAAAAACTATTGGTCTATCTCAATCCGCCGCAAAATTGTAAAATGTTAGATATAGCCTGTGGTGAGGGCAGATTTGCCATACAACTTGCAGAACATGGGTACGATATTACAGGCATCGATTTATCCCACCAAAGCATAGAAAAGGCAAAAGCATCTGAAGATGAGCATTTACACTTCTACGTGCATGATATGCGTTTACCGTTCTACATCAATTATTTCGATTACGCTTTCAACTTTTTTACCAGCTTCGGGTATTTTGCGCATGACAGAGACCATCTGCTGGCTGCCAAATCATTTGCAGCATCTTTAAAAAAGCATGGATATTTAATCATAGACTATCTGAATAAAGATTTCATTACTCAAACTATGACCTGCGAAGATACAATCAACAGAGGTAGTTATTCTTTCCACATCAAAAGAAGTATAGAAAACAACCATTTTGTAAAAAAGATACATTTTGTTGATGCTGATAGTAAACCCAGGAGTTACACAGAAACGGTTGCAGCATTTGCATTGTCAGATTTTATCAGAATGTTTAAAGCTGCAGGCTTAGCTTTGATTGCTACATTTGGAGATTATAACTTAAGCAGCTATCACCCGACAGACTCACCACGCATGGTGATGATATTTAAAAAGCAATAAGTGCATAAACTTTTTGAAAAACTGGTACAATGGGATTATGAAGCATGGTATTATCTGAATACCGTGTGGCATAATGATGTGCTGGATGCTATTGTACCTTACCTACGCAATCAATGGACATGGGCACCACTCTATTTATTCCTGTTGCTTTTCATGACCATCAACTTTGGCCGTAAAGGCTGGATGTGGTGTGTGTTTTTCATTCTCACATTTGCTTGCAGCGACCAAATTAGCGCTACGCTGATAAAACCCATATTTCACAGATTAAGGCCATGTAACAATCCTTATCTGACACTCATCATACACCGATTGGTTGACTGTGGCAGCGGCTATAGCTTCCCTTCATCTCATGCAGCAAATCATTTTGCCCTGGCTGTTTTCGGCAGTGTTACATTAAGAAAAACAATAAAAGGCATTTGGTTCATAGCCCTGTTGTGGGCATTGTCAGTTGCATATGCACAGGTATATGTTGGCGTACATTTTCCGTTAGATGTACTTACAGGGGCACTTATAGGTTTTATTGTAGGCTCAATTACAGGTTTGGTATATAATAAGGTCTACAATCTTAATAAGGTTAAAGAAACACCGGCTATCTCTTCGAGTTGATGTATTTATTAAAATCGTCTTTAGAACTGCTGAATGTAAACTCACTTTCTAATTTCCAATAATTCTTTTTGTCCGTCACATTGTTGTAGCCCCATTTTGCAAATTCTACCCTGGTACTTTCAAAGCCAAGCCAGCTCAGCATCTCTCTCATTTGTTCTGTAGAATAGCTTCGTGTACCTAAAACCGATTGCATGAGTTTTTGCTTATCTGTATCCGTTATCCTGTCATCTACCCTTTGCTTCAGGTCCTGCATATCCTTTTTAGAAAAACTACCGTTATCATATATATCTTCACGGCTGTTATTGTTTGATGAATGATCATCAGCATACACTTGTTCGTCGCTATAGCTGCCGTCTATGAATTCTGTTTTGGCATAGAGCTTCTGCTCCTCCATATCATACGTTAAGGTGGTGATTGTTCCTTTCGATATTCTCAGGTCAGCTTCATACATCACTCTTGCACGCCCACCCCTGCCGGATGTGTACGCAGTGTAACTGTAAATTTTCAAATAATGTCTTCCCGATGGCAAGTCACCCACAATAATGGATTTACCTACTTTATTGTAATTTCTTCCGTCTATTGATATAGTAAATGGTGAATTATCACTGAGTTTTACTTTTATAATACTTTTATTTCCCTTTTGTGCAAAAGCAAAAGAAGAGAACAGGGATAACAGAAGTGTACAAATTAATTTATTCATATCGTTACTTTGATTGTGAAATTATGAAGAAGTAATCTGCCCTTAGGAGCATAATATCATTTTCGTTTTCAATTTAACCCTGCATTAACACAGCACATATAATACCGGCTGACACAGCCGCATTCAGTGATTCTGCTCCACCCTTGCCGGGTATTTTAATCTTTTTTGTCACTTTACTCAACAAATCGGCTGATAAGCCCTTCGATTCATTACCAATAAGAATAATAGCTTTATCCGGCCTCGACATATTATAAATATTTTCACCGTCAAGAGTTGCAGCCAATACAGGCAGACTTGTATTAAGGAGAAAATCTGAAAGGTTACCGCTATGTAATGCAACCCTCAGATGCCCGCCCATAGCAGATTGAACTACTTTAGGATTAAAGAAATCAACACTATCCTCTGATGCTAAAATGTGTTTGATTCCAAACCAGTCTGCTATACGAATTATTGTACCCATATTACCTGGGTCTTGTATTTTATCTAATGCAATACACCAGTCATCTATATTTTCTACACTTTTTTCAGGCGGATACTGCAACTCTAACAGCACTTTGTTGGGTGTTTGCAAACCTGATATAGCCTGCAATTGGTACTCTTCTACAATGATGACTTCAGCTTCTCTATGCTTTGAAATTGCGGCATCATTTTCATTTATCCATTCCTGCAGTGCTATTATCTTATGGATATTCCAATCACTGTTCAGCCATTCTTTTGCAATTTTATCCCCTTCTGCCACAAATGCTTTATGCTCATCCCGATATTTTTGCTGAGATAATGACCGAATGTATTTATTTTGTGCGTTAGTAAGCATGAAGGACAAAAATAACTAATTGTTGCAAGCTATAATATGAATCTGTCAAGAATTGTAAACATCCGCTTAATTTGCTGGCTTGCTATTATTGTCATTTTCACCAGTTGTAATGCAACAAAAAATGTCCCAAAAGACAAATACCTGCTCAGGAACAATTCACTCACCTTAAAAGCTTCTGTATCGCTTACTCAAAAAGGGCAATTGAAAGAAAGTATCACAAAACTCTACGCTCAAAAAATAAACAATTATGCCTTTGGCATTATACCATTTAAAGTAGGAAAGTATAATCGTGTGTATGAAAAGTATCAAAAAAAACCCGGACGATATGTAATAAAGTCAAGAGGTATTATTCCGCCTGTTTTATATGATACGGTAGCAAAGAAAGTATTTGAGGCACCTGTAGTTTATGATAGCTCGCTAAAAAAGAAAACTGCTACAAACATTAAGTCATTCCTTTTTAATAAAGGTTTCTTCTACGCAAAAGTATCTGACACTACTATATTTAAAGGCAGGAAAGCGTTTGTAAAATACAAAGTAGAGACGGGCACTAACTACCTTATCAACAACATCAAACTGGACATCATAGACAGTGCCACCAATGACCTGGTTGCTAAAAGCATGCCTCAAACCATTTTAAAAAAAGGCACAGATTTTTCATACGACCTGTGCGAGCAGGAAAGAAGCCGCATCACCAACATTCTGAGAGATTGGGGATATTACAAATTCACAAATGACAATATCAGTTTTAAGCTTGATACACTAAACAAAAATTATTTCAGAAATACCGAGAGTGCAATCGAAAGTGCACTTGATTTTATAGCCCAGCAAAGCAATAAAAAGAAACCTACACTTGATATAAAAATCATCATCCGCTGCGAGGAGGATACTAACTATGATTGCTATAAGCGTTACGGGATAGGCAGGATGCGCATATTCCCTGATTTTGAATCTAACAAGGATTTCCGCGACACCTCAATGATTCAAACAAAACAAGAAGGGGTACTCTTTAAATATCACAAACGCTATGTCAATGAAAATGTATTACTGCGCCATATGCCAATGGTGCCCGGCAGATATTATTCTCAAACAGAATACGACCAGACCTTAACAAAGCTAAATGACCTGGGCATCTTCCAATCAATACGCATTACTTTCAGGGAAGATACGCTTGACCCTTGGATAATTAATTGCAACGTTGCAATGACACCCAATGATAAATACACCTACAATACCAGTTGGGAGTTGTCTAACGGTACAACATATACCGCAGGTTCTAATCTTACCGTCAGCCTGCTGAATAGAAATTTTGGCAAAGGGGCCAACCTGCTGACTACATCTGTTACAGGTGGCGTTGAAACAACTTATGATACCACATCCCGTAGTTTGAAACTATTAACCAAAAGTATCGGGGCTAACATAAGCCTTGATATGCCTAAGTTTTTATTTCCGCTAAAACAGTCAGAGATAAGTAGCTACAACACTCCACGTACTATTTTCAGCGCAGGTATTAACTTTCTCGACAGGGTTAACTATTTCCAGTTGACAAACATCTCAGGCAATTTCATGTACAAATGGAAAGAGACTAAAACTAAAAACTGGGAGGTATCGCCTGTATTCATCAACATTATCGACATCCATAACATTTCTCCTCTTTTCCAGCAAAGGCTCGATTCTAACCAGTATTTAAAAAACAGCTATAGCCCTGCATTTATTGAAGGTGAAAATGTAGCACGTGTATTGTCTGACAAAGAAGTAAAACATGGGCGTAATTATAATTACCTGAGGTTAAGTTTTGAAGAAGCAGGTGGATTGATGAAAGGCATTAGCCTTATCACACCGATAAAGTCATTTTCCCAGTATGTTAAGTTTGATGTAGACGCCCAGCATTTCTTCACATGGCTGCATTCTATGGTTGCTATGAGGCTACAAATTGGCGTGGGTATTCCATATGATAATTCCAGCACGCTACCTTATGTAAAACAATATTTTGTTGGTGGTGCAAATAGCCTGAGAGGATACCGCATACGCACACTTGGCCCCGGCAGTTATCTGGACACTTCTGCAGCGGCAGCCACTGCAATCATTGACCGCATCGGTGATATTAAATTAGAATACAGCACAGAGTACAGGTATGATATTGTAAAACTATTTTCAGGCACAATAAATCTGAATGGGGCAGTATTTATTGATGCCGGTAATATTTGGTTAGCCGAAAACAAAAAAGATATTGCGACTGGCCAATCATATTATCCGAATGGTGAATTTGCTTTTAGCAAGCTATATAAAGACCTTGCCATATCTGGCGGTACAGGTTTGCGTTTAGATGTAGCAGGCTTCTTTCTATTCAGGGTAGATGTGGGCTTCCCTCTTAAAAAGCCATATTACTTTAATGGCACTGTACCAAAATACTATTATGGTGCAGATGGTTGGGTCATTGATCAGATTCACTTAGATAAAAGCGATTGGCGCAAGAGTAACCTGGTATGGAACTTTGCCATAGGTTATCCGTTCTAATAGCTGCTTTTGGGCATACAAAGGGCTTTTAATACCTTTGGCTCAATATGCGCAATATTAAAATCATTGAAGTACGTTCAGAGATTGGTGCGGGTACCAGGGGTGCCAGCTTAGGTATAGATGCTATTAAAATTGCTGCTCTCGACTTTATGAGCAGTTTCTTCGTAAACTTTCCATCAGAAGTAGTAGAGAATGAAAACAAGTTATTATACGAACCTGTAGCCTCTCCGTACGCAAAACGCATACAAGGCGTACTTACCATGTACGAAAGGGTAGCCAAATCTGTATCCGAGACATTAAAGTCAGGCCTATTTCCTCTTGTTCTTGCGGGCGACCACAGTACTGCGGGCGGTACCATTGCAGGCATCAAAATGGCTAAGCCTAAAAACAAATTGGGCGTGATATGGATAGATGCGCATTCTGACATACACACACCGTACACCACCCCATCCGGCAATATGCATGGCATGCCTCTAGCAACTGCTATGGCATTTGACAATACTGAAAACCAGGTACACTCTCCCGACCAACAAACAATAGACCTTTGGAATAAACTAAAAAACATTGGAAAGATATCTCCAAAAATTAATCCTGAGGATATTGTATATATAGCGCTTCGTGATTTTGAACGTGAAGAAGAATTCCTGTTAAAAAAACACAACATCAAAGTAATACCCGTACAGGAAGTAAGACGTAAAGGTGTTGAGAATGTAGTGCGTCAAACCTTATTGCACTTAAGCCATTGCGATGATATTTATGTTTCTTTTGATGTAGATAGCCTTGATAGCTCTATATCAAGAGGAACAGGCACACCTGTTAGCAATGGGTTAAAAGAACGCGAAGCAGAAGACCTTATGGCTTCCTTTATGCAGAATCATAAGATATGTTGTTTCGAGATAGCGGAAGTAAATCCGACGTTAGATAAAGAAAATTTGATGGCAGAAATTGCTTTCAATATTCTGCAACGCAGTGTGAACTTGTTGCTTGTAAACTAAATAGTAACACCTACTTTGCTATCTTGAAGTAGAAAATATGATTAGCAGCATCTTTAACAACAAGACTATATACACCTTTGCTATATTCTGACATGTTTACCTGAACGCCAGCGGTAACTACTTTTTCAGTGAACAATAGCTTACCCGTGGCGTCTATTATTGATATGTTTGTTGCATTGAGGTTTCTGAATTCAATATTTATGACATCGTTAACAGGGTTTGGTGAAACGATTATATTCCCTGAATCTATTGAAATAGTATTAACAGTGGTTCCATTTATATCAAAATAATAACAAGTGGAAGTGTCAACACAAACATCCTTTTTTATAATTACACAATACGTCCCGGTTTTTGCAGGAGTAAATATCGAACCTGTATCAGGAAGCAGACTATGCGTATCACAGTCCATCCACCTGTAACTCGCTGACGTATTGTTACTCAACAATGCATTTCCAACATTTTTTACAGTGGTATCTATCACCACATTGTTTACATTAACAATTACAGTATCCTTATCACCTCTGCTGTCGGTTACAACTAAAGTATATTGACCTGCGCCTAAATTGTATATATTCTTGGTAGTATCACCATTTGACCATGAGTATCTATATGGTGGCAAACCCAAACCAACAAAAGCAGATGCTGAACCTCCGGCACCACCACATGCATTTACAGCCGTTGCATTAGCAAAAACAGCATAAGACGTTACATGAGCATTCATATAGCCTATTCTGTTTAGCTTTTTCGAACCATTAATAAATGAACCGGCAAAAAATATTCTATTCCTGAATACTATCATTTTATTGATGGCACTATCTACCCAAAAAGGATCAACCAAGAAATTATATTGTATCGGTGAATACGATTGACAATTTTGATAAAAAGTACCAACAACAGGTAAATCATAAAAATTACCTCCCAGCATCAGCGTATCTGCATTTGCGCAAATAGTATTGATTGCCATAGTACCATTAGCACTATAACGCCAGACACCTAATGAATCCCAGCTATTACCTTTAAGTTTTCTGAACAAGCCGGGGTCTGATGTTGAAGTAAGTTTACACGCTACGTACACAGTATCTCTTAGTAATCCAAACTCCTTGACCTCATTTCTTAAGCTATTGGCAAATGTTTGAAATCCGGTATATGGGTTCCATTTTATAGCATTTACAGCAGTACTGGCGTAACTAAAATTACCGCCCAGATACAGCATCGTATCAACCACCATCATAGTATTAATCGTCCCTGTCAATGATAGGATAAGCTGCCATGATGATCCATTCCATACAGCAAAATTGCCTATAGCAGAAGGTGCTGAGCAGATACTCATACTACCACAAGCATAGAGCTTACCTTTGTATTCAACTAAATCATTTATTACACCGTTAATACACCCTGCCGCATTCCATGACGTTCCATTCCAATATGCGACATTGTTTACTGCAATACCACCTGCGCTGTCAATATTACCCGCAACAAAAATATTTGAGCCATATTTTGCTATTGCATTCACCTTACCATGCACCCCCATACCCATATTATGCCATGTATATATCCCCGAACTTTCTGTTATGTAAGCTATGTTATTCGCAGTGATCGCACTATCAACTTTCTCGAACTCACCACCAACGTATAATACCTGAGCTGAGGTATCAGCAAAAAGCTCATTAACTACACCATCCGCACCCTTACCGACAGACGATGTTGTGCTCTTAGGTGCATAAGTAGGTTGAATCCATGCAAGTTCGTCTACTGTAAAACCAAATTTATTCGCCCATTCTGTCAACTCGGGGTACTTCATTTCCTTTACGTAAGCGTAGTTGGTTTGGGCTGCAATCATCCTCGATACAGGCTCAAATCCGGTGGCTTTTACTAAATAGCCTACTGCGCAGAAATTATCGTACTTATCAATAAAGATCGGTTGCCTGTGACCAAATATTTCATTTTGGGGGAAGTTTCCCAACAACCAATATTGGTGTAAAATATCTAAGGCCTTTAGCCTATTGTTCTTTTGTTCGGACGTTAGAAAATGGCAATCTCTTTTTCTCAGCGTTTGTTCTACAAGCGATAAATGTAGTTTTATTAATTCATTGTCGTGAACACTGATACTTTGGGAAAATCCAATCGAGGCAATATCCTTTTGTTCTCGCCAATAACGATTAACCTCCGCAAGTTTGTCGAAAACATTATCAGCTTGGGCTAATGTAAAGAGAGATGCAAAAAGGAGCGTAAACAAGGTCTTCATACTGGGGCATTTCCTATACAAGACATAACTTAATAAACTATAGGTTGGCTGCTTATTATTATCTTTTAATTACAAAACGCATCGGCCTGCCTTCACCCATTTTGCCTTCAGGTGATGTAAGCATTATTTGGTCTATATACACAGTATCACCCGCTTTTGAGCGTTCTGAGATATTCTTTTTGATAAAAGTCGTCAATGTGTCTCCTTTACAATACTCTGTCATATAGTCTGTAAGTACCATAGGGTTACCTACTGAGTCTTCATAAAGGTTACGTTCTCCGTACGAAAAAAGGAATCCATTTACTGTAAACACCCTGCCGGCACTATCCTGTGCACGTACTCCCTGCATCAAAAGAGAATCAAAAACTCGCTTTGTGATATTGCCTGAAGACAAATCACTCTTACCAAGATAAACGGGTACGTATATCGGCTTTGGCTTTTTCGCTTTATTGTCAGCAGTGTTTTTTTGTTGTGCTATCAAAGACACTGCCACAAGGCAGGCTACAGTTACTAATCCTATTTTCGAAACAAGTTTCATCTCAATAAAGTTATAATAAACTCAAACTTTCTTCAATAGTTTTTATCTTAGCTTCAGCATCCTGCTGTTTCTTACGCTCCACAGCAATTACCTCAGGTTTAGCATTTTGCACAAAGCGTTCGTTACCCAGCTTCTTTTCCACACTCACCAAAAACCCTTTCAGATAATCCAGCTCTTTTTGCAACTGGTCACGTTGTGCACCAACATTTACATTGGCAGATGCTGCTTCAATATATATTTTATCTGTTTGTACTACTATTGATATAGTGCCTTGTTTAGCTTCATTTACAAACAATATACTTTCTGCATTCACTTGCTTAGCCATAATACTTTGTGCTTGTTTATAAAAAGCATCAGATGTGGCATCAATGTACAGTTTAACAGTATCCTTAGGCTTCAGCTGGTTCTTATTTCTTGTATCGCGTATTGCAGTTATTAGCTCTTGCAGAAAAGCACCATTGTTCAACACTGCTTTATCAGCAGAATTTTGTTTTGCCAATTGGCGCGTCATAAGGTCATCTCCTGCTGTTCTGTCCTTTAAAATATGGTATATCTCTTCCGTTACAAAAGGCATGTATGGATGTAAGAGTTGCAACAACTGTTCGTAAATCACAACCGTCTTATCATACACATTCTTAGACATTGGTTGTTCAAAGCCCGGCTTTACCCATTCCAGATACCACGAACAGAAATCATTCCATATCAACGAATACAAAGTTTTCAAACCTTCACTCAGGCGAAAATCCTTAATCATGTCACTAATCTCTTCTGCCACTTCATTCAGCCTGTTCTGCATCCAGTTGATGGCAAACAGTTCATCTGTATCATCTACGCTTGCATCCGTTCTACCCTCCCAGCTTTTTACCAGCTTCAGGGCATTCCACATCTTATTGCTGAAATTACGCCCCTGCTCCAGTTGGGCTTCATCAAACAATAAATCATTTCCTGCAGGTGATGATATCATGATACCAAAACGAACCGTATCTGCTCCATAATCTTCTATCAGCTTCAACAAGTCTGGCGAGTTACCCAATGATTTACTCATTTTCCTACCCAACTTATCACGCACTATACCCGTAAAATATACCCTGTCAAATGGCTTCTGGCCCATATATTCATAGCCTGCCATTATCATACGTGCTACCCAAAAGAAAATAATATCAGGACCTGTTACTAGCGTACTTGTCGGGTAATAATATTTAAGGTCTGCATTATTAGCATCCTTGTTCCAGCCAAATACTTCCATTGGCCACAACCAGCTACTGAACCATGTATCCAGCACATCTTCATCTTGTTTCAGCGTAGCATTAGAAGCAGCTAATTCAGGCTTTTGTAGTTTATAAGCTTCGTATGCCTCTGCTTCGGTTTCAGCTATGTACATACCACCTTCAGCATCGTACCATGCAGGTATACGTTGCCCCCACCAAAGCTGGCGGCTTATACACCAGTCTTTGATATTTTCCATCCAGTGGCGATACAGATTTTTATATTTGGCCGGATACAGTTCTACCACATCGTTCAATACACTGTCCAATGCAGGCTTAGCCATGTCCTGCATATTGCACCACCATTGCATACTAAGGCGTGGTTCTATAACTACATCTGTACGCTCAGAAAAACCTACCTGGTTGCTGTATTCTTCTTCTTTTACAAAATTGCCGCTGGCCTTCAGGTCTTCAACTATCTTCTTACGTACAGCAAAACGATCTTCACCAATGTATAGTTGTGCAGCTTCGCTCATCGTACCATCTTCATTCAATGTATCTACAACTTGCAGGTTATGTTTAATACCCAGATTATAGTCATTGATATCGTGCGCAGGTGTTACCTTCAATGCACCGGTACCAAATTCCATATCAATGTAATCATCGAATATGATGGGTATGCGGCGATTGATGAGCGGCACAAAACAATACTTCCCTTTCAGATGCGCATAACGCGAATCGTCCGGATGCACACATATTGCAGTATCACCCAGAATCGTTTCAGGTCGAACGGTAGCAATAGTTATATACTCTTCTTTATCTGTATCAAGCTTGTATCTTACCTGATATAGTTTCGAGTTAGTTTGTTTAAATATTACTTCTTCATCACTCAGGGCCGTTTTTGCTTTCGGGTCCCAGTTGATCATTTTTACACCACGATAAATGTGTCCTTTTTTGTACAGGTCTACAAACACGCGAATTACTGCAGCATAATAGTCTTTATCCATTGTAAAGGAGGTACGGTTCCAATCCAATGAAAAGCCCATCTTCTTTAGCTGTTGTAAAATGATACCACCATATTTCTCTTTCCATTCCCAGGCGTATTTCATAAACTCATCACGTGGCAACGTTTTCTTATCTATGCCTCGCTCTCTGAGCATGCCCACTACTTTTGCCTCAGTTGCAATTGATGCGTGATCGGTACCCGGTACCCAACAGGTATTGTAGCCCTGCATCTTTGCACGTCGTATCAATATATCCTGTACGGTATTATTTAAAGCATGGCCCATGTGCAGCACACCCGTAACATTGGGTGGCGGAATGACTATTGTATAAGCGGGTCTTTCATCAGGTACAGATGTAAAATAACCTGAATCGTTCCAATGCTTATACCAACGTTCTTCCGCTTCTGCGTGCTGAAAATTTTTACTGAGTTCCATTGCTTTAATTCTCTAAACCTGCAAATATAACACCTTAAGCCGCTTTGCCCTAAACAGTTACGCTAATCTTCTGTTGTAAAAAACTGTTGATATTATAAAAATGCCTATTTTTATTGCAAACTCATTATTTGATGAAAAAACTACTAACTCTCTTTTTCCTATTATCATCTCAACATTTTGTATCGCTGGCGCAAACTACTCCTGTTTGGAGTACTGATGTTGCCCCCATTTTATACAACAAATGTGCTACCTGTCACAGGCAAGGTGGTATAGCTCCAAACCCACTTATAACTTACAATGATGCAGTATCCATATCGGGTTCAATATCAGCTAATGTGCAAAGCAAAAAAATGCCGCCATGGCCTCCGGATCCTTATTTCAACCGCATGGCTCATGAGCGTATTTTGTCTCAGGCTGAAATAGATAAGATTGTTAGTTGGGCTAATAATGGTACACCACAGGGCAATCCCGGATTAGCACCACCTGTTCCTACGTTCAATAACAATGGCGATTTACCGGGTACACCTGACTTAAACGTAAAGATTCCTTTGTATACATCTACCGCTACTACGGGCGATGTTTATCAGTGCTTTGTGATACCAAGTGGCTTATCTGCTGAAAGATACATCTCTGCGTTTGAAGCCATACCCGGCAACAGAAGCATCGTACACCATGTACTGGTATATGCTGATACTACCGGAGCTTGTGCTGCTTTAGATGCTGCTGACCCCAATCCAGGCTATGTAAACTTTGGTGGTGTAGGTTCTAACTCTGCAATATTGCTTGGTGGATGGGTACCCGGTACCAGCCCTATTACATTGCCTACAGGCTTTGGTTTAAGATTGCCGAAGAATGCCGATATCGTCATTCAAATTCACTACCCCGGAAACACACTCGGGCAAAAAGACAGCACATCCATTCATTTCTTCTTTACACCGACTAATAATGTGCGTAATGTAAGAATTGACCCAATACTCAATCACCAGGGTGGAGCTCTTTGCAGCCTTTCTCCAACATCTACTTTGATTATTCCTGCTAACCAACAAATTACTTTTACTGAAACATCGGGTATTTCAAGCTTTGTTGGAAACATCTCTTTATTGGGCGTTGCACCTCACATGCACCTGATAGGAAGAAATATTTCTGTTTTTGGCATTACACCTACTAATGATACTCAAAAGTATATCCGCATCAATAATTGGGATTTTCAATGGCAGGGTTTTTATCTTTTCAGAAAACTATTGAAGGTACCACAAGGTACCACACTTTACTCTAATGCATTCTATGATAACACTACTGCAAACCCGAGAAATCCAAGCTCTCCGCCTAAAACCGTTACTGCCGGAGAAGCTACGACTGATGAAATGATGCTGACTTTCTTTGTATGGACATACTACCAAAATGGTGATGAGAATATTGTTATAGATACTACTACTCTTACACCTCTTGGCATAAACGAAAACTATTACAGTAAACCTACTTTATTTGCCCCATATCCTAATCCTGCAAAGAATGAAGTGTATGTAAAATTCTATAACGACAAAGCAGATAAAATATCTATTGACTTATTTGACGTTACAGGAAAACATATTGCGCAATGGATAAACAATGAACAAATGGGCAGTGGCTATTTCGCAAGGCCTTTCTCTCTCACCGGAATCGCTACCGGTAATTACTTCATCAAGATGAAAACGTCTGATGGTATAGTTACAGAAAAACTCACAGTAGAGTAATACAACTCTTGACATTATAAAATCAAAGCGCCGGGAACGGCGCTTTGTCATTTAACCAAAATAACTACAAACCTATAAGCCGGATTCTGTATTCTGCATGGTCGCAAAACGGCTATCATTTATCTGGCCCCAACATTGCTGTTAAGGTCTAGCTGCCAACCCACGGACATCGGGCGAGCTACCCTCAATCATCCGCCTATTTGGCATTTCAGTGCGCAAGGTTTACCCCAAAATATTGTTACCAATACCTTGCGTAGGCTCTTACCCTACGTTTTCACCCTTACTCTGCTTTCGCAGAGCGGTTATTTTCTGTGGCACTATCTGTATCCTGTTTCCAAAACCCCACCCGTTAGGTGGTGCGCTGCTCTATACTGTCCGGACTTTCCTCCACTGTTCAAACAACGGCGATAACCCAGCTTGTAGTCCATACAAAATTAACGAAAAAAATATAGGTAAATTATGCCGGCAAAATCTTTAACTGCAGATTTAACAAAGCATTGCCTACTAAGATTCAAAAATCCCCATCTGCAAGCTTTTGCCGCAGTGCTTGGCTTCGTGTTCCAGTAGCCATTTTTTCTTAGACAAGCCACCGCCATAACCTATCAAGCTACCGTTTTCCCCAATAACCCTGTGGCAAGGTACTATTATCGCAATACCATTTTGCCCGTTTGCTGTACCAACGGCACGTATAGCTTTCACGTCACCCAGAAAAATAGATTGTTGTTTGTAGGACCTTGTTTCTCCATAAGGTATCTGTAACAAACCATTCCACACTTTCTTTTGAAAATCGGTGCCTACAAAGTGTAATGGCAAATCAAACTCCTTTCGAGTGCCTGCTATATATTCATTGATTTGTTGTTCCAGTTTATCAAGAAATGGGTGCTCACCTTCTTTATAATCCATTTGCAATCCATCCTGTATCCTTTTTTGAATTGATGACATACTGCGCCTGTACTCAAAATCAAACAGGCATATACCTTCATCTGTTGCAGCACCCATCATACTGCCCAATGGTGTTTTGAAGTATTTATAAATTATCGACATGGCTGAGTTCTTTGGTGATAATAGCATTTATTTCATCAGCACGGTTATATATCATTAAATGCGAGCCACCTTTGATGATATAATCTGCTTTTACTTTTTCAGGTTCAATCAGCTTATCCTTGTCTCCATGTATATGTACAATATTGCTGTTAGTCTTCTCATTTTTCCATGTAGCCATCGCTTTCACTATCCATCCCATAAATGCGCCATTAGCTTTGTTCATCATGGTATATATCAACCCCTTCTCTTCTGCAGTTTCAGCACCCAGGTAATAATACATGATCTCGTTAGGCGTGTTGTATAAAAAATGCGGCAGTATATTAAGCGAAGCCAGCCACCTGTTCATAGTTACCAAACCAGGCATTTCAAACCTGTTTTTAGAACTCGAAATCAGGAATGCTTTTTTCACAGCTATATGATTCGTAATTTCTGAAGTGAGCATTCCACCAAAAGACAAACCCATGATTATAGGATTCTCTTCTTTTATCTGGGTAGCCATTTTAACGGCATAACTCTCCAAATCATCTTTTGATTCATGCTTTACCCAAGGCAGGTAAACCATGTTGTAACCTTTAATGTGTATATTATGAAAAATACTTTCATCAGCACCCATCCCACTGATGTAATAAATATTCTTTGATTCCATTCTGTTTAAGCCAGTTGTAGTTCTTTATTGATGATCTCGTTTATCTCTTTTGCCCTGTTGTATATCATGATATGCGAACCGCCTTTTATCCAGTAATCAGCATGAATATATTGTGGCGTGATGATCTTATCTGCATCGCCATGAATATGCACAATGGGTTGAAGATAATCTGTATTGCGCCATAATTGTATGGCCTTCATAGCCCATCGCATAAAAAGCCCGTCTGACACCTTTAACACATTACGTATCATTTGTTTTTCGTCTTCAGTATTTGCGCCGAAAAGTTTCAGCAGGTATTTATTAGGCCATTTATAAAAAAAGCCAGGCAATATTTCCGACATCACCAGGGTCTTCATAAACCTGCCGAAGTGTGGTATTTCGCTACCAGTTTTTGAGCTGGATATAATGACTACTTTTTTTACCGGCCTCAGTTTAGCTATTTCTACAGCAAGCATACCTCCAAAAGACACTCCCATCAAAATAGGATTCTCTTCTTTTATTTTGCCTGATATTTTTTGCGCATAGCATGGTATCTCATCATGCTCATCAAAATCGGGCCATGGCACATGAATCAACTCTGCTCCGTTGATATGAATATTCTGAAAAATTTGTTTATCTGCGCCTAAACCGCTAAGGCAATACACCTTTTGCATATAAATACTAACCTAACTAAAGTTAAGTGTATTTCAGCAATACAATAAATCTAAATGATTAAGCAACAGCCTGAGAGAAATGAGATTTGAATGCACCCACAAGATCAGAAGCTACTATCCTGCGCGTAACATCAATCATGTTCTTGAATGCCAGTTGGTGCGAAATACCGTGGCCTATTACTACCGGACTGTTCACACCTAATATGGGCGTACCACCGTATATCTCGAAATTGTAGTTATCCAGTATCGGGTCTTCTACTTTTCTTTCTACATGGAATATATCATAGATAGATTCTGTAGCTTTCAATATTACGTTACCGACAAAGCCTTCGCAAACAATTACGTCAGCTTTATATTTGAAAACATCGCGCCCCTCGATATTACCTATAAAATTCAGGCTTTTATGCTCTTTAAGTAAAGGATATGTTGCTTGCGCCAACAAGTTACCTTTACCCTCTTCTTCACCAAGATTCAGCAAACCTATTTTAGGATTTTCAACACCATACACGCGCTGAATATATAACGAGCCCATTTCTGCAAACTGCACCAGGTGCTCTGGCTTACAATCAGCGTTGATACCCACATCCAGCAACAAATTGAATTTGCCATCGGAACGTGGTATTGGGGATGCAATGGTTGGCCTGATGATGCCATCTATAGTTTTTACAGTATACATAGCACCTACCATCATTGCACCGGTATTGCCTGCACTGCAAAAGCCATCTGCTTTTTGTGCATGCAACAAACCAAACCCCACAGCTATGCTTGAGTTTGGTTTTTCTTTAAGTGCTTTTGTTGGATGTTCATGCATGCCGATGACCTCGGGAGCATTTACCAGTGTATACCTGTCTTTATAGGCATCTAATAAATGAAGATAAGGAGACGCAGCTTGTGCATCGCCTATCAGCAACAAATGTACAGACGCATCTGTTTCTTGCTGAAAAAAAAGTTGAACACCTTTTATGGCTTCTTCGGGCGCATAATCGCCCCCCATGATGTCAAACCCTATCTTCATTCAGAAAATAATGGAATGTTACCTTATTGATTTTCTTCACTCGCAGCAGGAGCCTTATCTACCACTACACGACCACGATAGTACAGTTTACCTTCTGTCCAGTGTGCACGGTGACGCAGATGGCTTTCGCCAGTTACAGGGTCTACGCTCCATGTTTCCGCAGTCGCCTTGTAGTGAGTACGGCGCTTAGCACCGCGCTGTTGTGAGTGACGTCTTTTAGGATTTGGCATTGTATTAAAATTTTACTTCGTTTTACGTTTTTTAGTTTTATCCTCTTTCAGTGCTTCCAGTCCTTTCCAAATATCATTCTTTGGTTCTTCTGTTTGCTCTGACAACTTATTCAATAATTTCATCGCTTCAGGGTTGCAACCACTTGTTCCATCGGGTTTATCCGGGTGAACTCTCTGCAAAGGTATGCTGAGCATAATAAACTCATACAACCAATTGCTGATGTCTATCACCGTTTCACTGCGTGGTATGAAAACCACATCCGCATCGTCATCAACCTCATCTGCCTCTTCTGTTCCTGTAAGCTTGATAACCAGATCAAACTCATCCCACAGCCTTATTTTGAAATCATCTCCACACCTGTCGCAAGCTACAGTAACACTCCCATCTACATCAAAATGACATAAGAAGAAATTGTTTTTTTTATCGAACCTCAACGTTACTTGCGCGTCAAGGTCACTAAAATCCCGCTCCTTCTGTTCCTGGTCATTCAGGAATTTGTCATTAAGCTCGTATTGGTACGTATGAACCCCGGGTTTTAACCCTTGCCAAGCTATCTCAAATTCTCGGTTGTGTTTCATTGGGCTCTACTGTTACTAAAACTGCTTTTCTACTCCAAGTCCTTATGCGCTACGTATAAATTCAAATCATTGAATTTCAAACAATTACGCACTCAAACTATTCTCAATCCTGTCAAAAAACTGCAATGGGGTGCAAAGGTAGCAAATTTATTGGTATTTACAGCAATTTATTTCGTTTCAACAAAAACGAATACAATACCCGCTCTACAGGCTTTGTCAGATCTACCGGAACAAAATCTATATGATACTTCAGGCATTTATCTGCAATATCTTTCATATATATATTAATGCTTTGCGTATACACGTCTTTCACTTGGTGAGGTTGTAGTTTTATACGCTCCCCGCTCTCCATATCGACGAACTCATAAGGCCTGTTTTCATAATCAAAAGCTACTTCTTTTGTGCCATCCATTACATGGAACAATATCACTTCATGCTTATTATATTTTAAATGCTGCAATGCAGAAAATAACTCCTCTGTATTACCGGCATCATCTATCATATCGCTAAAAACAATAACCAGCGAACGTTTGTGCATTTGTTCTGCAACCTGGTGCAATGCAGCAACGGCATTGGTCTTTTGATTTTCCGGGTTCTTCTTAAGCGTTTTTTCAAGCTCATGTGTCAGCAACCTGTAATGGCTGTGTGCGGAACGGCAATCTGAAAAATAATATAACTCTTGGTTAAACAACGCTAAAGACGCTGCATCCAGTTGCCTTTTCAGCAACTGTAAAATACTGGCAGCTGCAATGCATGAAAACTCGAGCTTAGAATATTTACCTTCCTCTTTCGGGAAATGCATAGACGCTGATGTGTCTACCAGCAAACAACATCTGAGGTTAGTTTCCTCTTCGTATTTCTTAACAAATAGCTTGTCAGTACGGCCATATACCTTCCAGTCAACATGCCGCAAGGCGTCACCGTGATTATATAACCTGTGCTCAGCAAACTCTACCGAAAAACCATGAAAAGGGCTTTTATGCAAGCCAATGATAAACCCTTCTACCACTTGCCTGGCTATTAATTCCAGGTTCTCTATCAACGGGTTCTGCGATATGGTCATCTATGTTTCCTTTTACCGGCTATTAAAGTTAGGCCAATTCCACTACCCCGAAAAATGTTTCTCACACATACAATTCATTATAGATTTGTTGTGGATTTAAAAATTTACTTTTATCTTCAACCGTTAAAATAGCTTTTCATGAAATTACGCTTAGGTGCTTTACTGGTAGTAGCTTTCTTTATGATTACAAGTATGAGCTCTTGTGTACACGATTATATCTGCCAATGTACCATCAAGTACACCGGCACACCGGGGCTTCCTGATTCTGTTACCCATGAATACAACATCAGCGATACCAAGAAAAAAGCTAAAAGTACCTGTCAGGGTAATTCAAAGAAGTTTGACAAGGACGGTATTCATGCAGAAGAAAACTGCGACCTCTATTAACAGCACTTTAGCTTCTGTTGCGCTACTTTAGTTCAGGACAGGTTACAATATGACAGAAGTTATACAAGACAAGAGAAACATTACTTTTTATATCAAACGAATTTTAGGGTTAATACTGTTGCTTTCATTGGCAGCAGTATTTTTCTTTTCGGCCATCAGCAAGTTAGCAGATATCCAGCCTTTTGAATGGACATTTATTGATTTAGGCATCAGCAGCAATCTGTGGGCTTCAGTCATAGCGCACCTATTTATTGGCCTTGAGTTGATGATAGGCTCATTTCTGTTGTTTCATATTTATCTGAAAGAAGTAACATACCCCATCACTATTGCACTACTATTATTACTCACAGGTTATCTGGTAATGCTTCTTATGCAGCATGGAAACAATGGCGACTGCGGGTGTTTTGGCAAATGGTTGTACATGAACCCGCTACAGTCCATCCTGAAAAACATTGCAATGATTATAGCGGTCATTGTACTTATGTTCATTTATCCTATCAAGCCATACAAATACCAGGAATGGCTCTCTGCTGTAATAGCAATGTCTGCAATAGTTGCAGCTTTTCTTATTGCTCCGCTCAATACACACAACAAACCTGATATTACGAGCGAACCCATTAACCTGACTGGTTTGTACGCAGATTCAACCAACAAACCACTGACAGAACTACGAACAGGCAAGCATATTGTGGCATTTATGAGCCTTACCTGCCCGCATTGTCGCAAAGCAGCTTACTTACTGCATGTAATACAGGAAAAGAACCCACAGATACCCATCTATCTAATTTTAGCAGGTAACCCCTCCAACGAAAAGGTATTCTTTACTGAAACCAAAGCCGGTAATCTTCCTTATATACTGTACAAAAACACTGCAACATTCGATCAGCTTGCCGGAGAAGGTGTTCCTGCTATTTACTGGATAAACAATAGTGTTATAGAACGTAAAAGCACTTACCTGCAATTAGACCCTGCTGAAATAAAGAATTGGCTGAAAGATTAACTTTGCCCGATGTCTGACAATGAAATAGAAGAAATTTGGGACGATGAAGACCCAGAGCATCCAGAAATGGAAGGTGCTGAATCGGAACGCTATGAACGTGCCAGGGTAAAGGTGGAGAAGAAACAGGAAACAATGCGTATCGATAAATTTTTGATGATACGTATAGAAGGTGCTACCCGTAATAAAATACAGCAGTCTATTGAAGATGGTTTTACGCTGGTAAATGGTGCACCTACTAAATCTAATTATAAAATACGTCCGGGAGATGAGATTGTGATGTATGATAGCCGTAGCCCCGAATCTCTTGAAGTCATACCAGAAAACCTGCCGTTAAATATTGCTTACGAAGATGATGCTGTAATGATCATCAACAAACCTGCAGGCATGGTGGTGCATCCCGGTTGTGGTAATTACACCGGCACATTAGTAAACGGCTTAGCATACTATTTAGGTTCTGAAAATATAGATACTGAATCTTTACCTCGTGTTGGTTTAGTACACCGCATAGATAAAGACACTAGCGGACTTGTGGTAATTGCAAAGACAGATACTGCCATGAGCAACCTTGCGGCACAGTTTAAGAAACATACTGTACACCGCAGGTATATAGCACTGGCATGGGGCAATTTTGAGGAAGATGAAGGCACCATTAATGCTCACATCGGGCGAAACCTCAGGTTCAGAAAAATTATGGATGCGTTCCCTGATGGTGATTATGGCAAAGAAGCCATTACACACTACAAAGTACTGGAGCGGTTCAATTATGTAACCTTGTTAGAACTAAGGTTGGAAACAGGCCGCACACACCAGATTCGTGTACACATGAAACATATCGGGCATCCTTTGTTTAATGATGCAACCTACGGCGGCGACAGGATTGTAAAAGGAACTGTATTTACCAAATACAAGCAGTTTGTTGAGAACTGTTTCAGAATATTGCCTCGGCATGCTTTACACGCAAAAGAGCTTGGCTTTACACATCCTGTATCCAATGAGCCGGTTCATTTTGTTTCAGACCTGCCTAAGGATATGCAGGAAGTAATTGATAAATGGCGAACATATACCGGCGGCATGACCAGGCAACTGAAAGAACAATTGGACGGCCAATAAATATGTTTTTTATTAACATAAGTGGTTTTTTACTACTCAAATGCCTATTTTTAATCCCTCAGAAAGGCAAACGGTGTTATTTAACATGATGTAATGGTTAATTAATACTACTTTTGTAATAACATTTCAAAAAAGCATATTATGTCTTTATTAGTGATTAATCCGCAGTTATTGTGGTCAGCTCCAAGTGGTGCAGAGTGGATCATCATTTTATTGGTAGTTATCATCTTTTTCGGTGGTAAAAAAATACCAGAACTGGCGCGCGGCCTTGGTAAAGGTATCCGTGAATTCAATGACGCTAAAGAAGGCGTTAAGAATGAGATAGAGGCTGGTATGAAAGACAAAAACAAAGCTGAATAAGCCCGTTTTATCTCTACCTGTTTTCATTAGAATTATAAAGAGCTTCCCTCTACAGGGTTGCATGGTTTAACCGCTATAACAACGATAAATACATGCAATACAGATGCTTTTTGATAGCATTTACATTTACGGTAATTAGCTTACATGCTTCTGCCCAAATGGTCAAGATCGGTTCTTCTCATAAAAAAGAAGCTAAAACTGATACCATCATTACATTGGCCAGGAAAAACAAAGCTGTACCTGCGGCCTTGCCTATTGATATATCAATGCCTAAAACTTATGTACCTAAGCCTAAGGTGTTTAAAGGCGTGCCGCTAGCTAACGAAAAAGCATACTATGGTGAAATGTCTGACTATGTGAATCAGTTTGTGATGAAATATCTGAGTGCACACAACAGAACGCTCAACGTAGTTCAGAACCGCAGCAATACTGAATTCCCGCTTATAGACAACGTGCTTCAGAAGCACGAAATGCCTAAAGAGCTCAAATACCTTGCTGTTATTGAGTCTGCATTAAATCACAACGCAGTTTCACGCGTAGGTGCAGTTGGCCCCTGGCAGTTTATGGCTCCGACAGCACGCCTGATGGGCTTGAAAGTGAGCAAGCGCAATGATGAGCGCAGGGATATGTACAAGTCTACCAATGCTGCAGCTAAATATCTTACAACCCTATATGAAGACTTAAATGACTGGTTGTTGGTAGTGGCTGCGTATAACAGTGGGCCTACCCCAGTGAAAAGGGCTATGGAACGTACAGGCAGCAACAATTTTTGGGATATCAAACAATACCTGCCCAAAGAAACTCAGGGACATGTACTGGCATTTATAGCTACTGCTACTATCTTCGAAAATCTGAGCAAGCTGATAAGCAAGCCAATTGATGATGATGACGATGATGACCCTACAGCAAATGCTACCGCTAACCCGGTTACAGGCATCATCGAAAAGCAGCCAAAAGTAAAATTCACTCCCGACGAGCTCAAAAACATGGCCATTGTTAAGATATCCGAGCCTTTGAGTATGGATTTGATGATACAGGAACTAGGGCTGGAAAAAGGCATTATGGACCGCTGGAATCACGATTATGAGGTGTTTGAGTATGGCAACTACCCTACCGAAACCTATAATTTGCGCCTTCCTAAGGAAAAACTGGACAAATTCATAGAAAAAAAGGAATTATTATATAAAAAGAGCCGCCAGGTATTTAGTGCACAAAACATGTAATTTCTCATTAAAAATATTTTGTGTTACGGTATTTTACCTTACCTTTGCAGCCTTCAATTAAATAAGTGTAAATAGATGGCAAATCATAAAGCAACCAAAAAAGATATACGCCAAAGTGAAAAACGCCGCGATCGTAACCGTTATTATGGTAAAACTACCCGTAACGCTATACGTACCCTGTTAGCTATCACTGATAAAAAACAAGCAGGCGAAGAATTGCCTAAAGTTATATCTATGATAGATAAACTGGCTAAACGTAATGTTATTCACAAAAACAAAGCGAGCAACCTGAAATCAGGTATCGTTAAAAAAATAAACGCAATAGCTTAATTCTACGCTATTTATCATATTTTGAAACCCGGTTTATCCGGGTTTTTTATTTTACCCAAATTCAAGAATGAAAAAGGTTGTCAAAGCGATTCTCATAACACTATCTGTACTAACAGGACTAGTCTTTATATTCTCTTCCTACACCAAAATAGATACAGTTGAGAGCTTCGAGGCTTTCCAATATGCCACAGTCGAATACCTGCATCTGCCTTGGATAGTAGCTGCAATCGCCTGCAGGGTACTCATAGGTTTTGAAGCAGCCTTGGGCGTGTTACTTTGTCTGCAATTTTATGGACGAGGCAAATGGGTACTGAAATCTGCTTTATATCTGTTGATAGCTTTCAGTATTTATCTTATTTACTTATGGATAAAAATTGGCAATAACATTAATTGTGGCTGTTTTGGCAATACCATATGGATGAGCCCTTCACAATCGCTCATTAAGAATATCATTTTAGTGATCCCGATACTGATACTGATTCGCTATTATGACGGCTTCAGGATAACTCTGGCTAAATTCGTAGTTCCGATTGCATTGATAGTTTCGGTCGCAACACCATTTGTTAATTACCAGATTCCTGACACCAAACCACAATGGCTTAACAAAGGACGTTTTCAAATTAATCTTTCTGCATTATATGCTCCCGGCAAACAAGATGCCCCTAAAGTAGATTTATATAAAGGGAAACACATTATTGCTTTTTTTAGTTTGGGATGCCCTCATTGCAGAATGGCCGCTAAGAAAATGCGCATCATGAAAGAAAGGAACCCCAACCTGCCTTTCTATATGGTACTTGCCGGAACCCACGACTGGAAAGAGTTTTGGGAGGATACCAAAGTATATAATATTCCCTACACCAGGCTGGACAGCAAACCATTTCTTGACCTGACAGGCGGCACCTTCCCCAGGATTTTATACCTCAAAGATGGATGGGCAGAAGCCGAGAATGATTACATATCTCTAGACCAGCAATCTATTGAAGAATGGCTCAGTAAACCATGATTTTACGCAGAAATAACAAAGCATGCTACGTTTGGCTTAATATTTGTTTTACGTTTATCTCCGGGTTGTTGAGTGCCCTGAAAATTATTTTCAGCAACACACAATAAACCGGGATAGTGAACGTTATGTTAAAATAGATTGATTACACAATATTTTGAGCACCCCTTAAATTGAGAGACGATGTCATATAAATTACCTCTGAAGCAACCGGGACAAAAATCAAAATGGATGACTATAGCTTTAGTATGTATCTATATAATAGTAGGCGTATTTATTGCAATGAAAAACTAGCATTGCATCTTATCTAAAGTACTTTTTCAGCTTCAGAAACTGTTTTTCGAATAAGTGATACGATAGCACACTGCATATCAGTGTAATTACAAAAGCTGCTATCACATACACTACAGCCCACCACCAGTCATACAGCTCCCACCTGTTCACCACAAATATCTTATATAGAAAAATGATTACCAGTGTATGGTACAGGTAAAAACCATAAGTGTAAATTCCCAGCTTACTTAATAAACTATTATCCCTGATTGAAAACTTCGTTGCCAGAGGCAGAGTTAATGTTATCAGGATACAAAACAGTAAACCCAACAAGGTCGTCAGCCATATAAACGGCCTGTCATCTTCCGCATACTGCGATGCTAAAGTAACTATCACTATCAACAGGGCAACAAATAGCCATTTCACCCAAATGGGTACACTGTTTATTTTGTTTTCGAGTTTTTCTCCTTGTGTGATGAGTAAATAAGCGGGTATAGCACCGAAAGCAAACAAATCTATATTAGTAAGCAAGTCAATTGTGGCATACCCGTGCTGAACAAATACAATGCGCGCTATCGCTGCTATCACGATGCAAAAAGCTATTAGCTTAGGCAGCGCTTCTATCCTGATAATATATAATAACAGCCCCCAGATAATATAAAAATGCTCTTCTACGCACAATGACCACATAACTGCAAGAGGAGAAACATTGGGCTGGTCATGCGTTATTATCATTTTATAATTCTCAAGAAACAACATCGACATCCACCAAGTTGGCTCATAGCCGGTATTATTGCCGTTCATGTGCAACATACTAAGCAAGAATGGCGTAAAAAAAGCTACTGCTATCATCAGATAAAACAATGGCCAAATCCTCAATACCCTTCTAACAAAGAAGTGTTTCAGGTTTACGCTCCCTGTTTGTTTCTTTTCTTCACAAATGATGTAGGTAATCAGGAAACCACTTAGCACAAAGAAGAACTGAACGCCTATTCCCCCACCTGTCTTTACAAAACAAAACCAGGGAAAAACAAATACTGGCAAATGCTGTATAAACACTTTGAAGTACGCAAAAAAGCGCAGTGCATCAAATGTGTGAAAATGGCGTCTCGCTGACATCAAAAATCGTTATTCACCCGCTTCATCCTGCTGTTGCTGCACCAATTCATTCTTCGTCATTTCTGCTTTCTGTGCATTTTCTTTATCGCCGATAGCAGAATATAATTGCGCCAGTGCATCGAAAAAATCAGGGCGAGAAGGGTCAATTTGTGCAGCCTTTTTTATTTGCACAATTGCCTCTGCGTACTGCTGAGCGCTGGCCAACGAGATACCGTAATTAAAATAGGCAAATTCATCTGATGTGTCGGTGGCTAAATACTCAGCGTATTTTTGGTTAGCAGTAACGTAGTCCTTTTTATCGTAAGCTTCTTTTGCAGCAATTCCTGCAGTACTTGTTCTTTTAATAATTGTACAAAGAGGCACCCCATCAATCTCTACAGTGTGTACTGCGTTACCAAACTTCCATTTGCCTTCCTGCATTTGCTGAGTGGATATATATCGTGGATATGCAACATAGTAGTCCCAGTCTAATGAATGGCGTTCGTTGTAACGGCCATATCCGTACACTATCCACGAAGTATCTTTTGCGAGATAGTTATTAAAGCCTCCCATGTTAGAACGTAACAATATCTTTTTGCCTGGTATGGGTTTGATATTTTTTTCAATCCAATCGGCAGCCTGCTTACCACTATTCTGATAATAATCAAGGTCATAATAACCGTAAGCTCCTTTCGCACCTCCCTGCAGTTCGTTAAAATATACATATTGATTGGGGTGGCTTCTGACAGTCCATATGATAGCAGGTAATAATCCTGCAATTGCTACTGCATTTGGTATCCAACTCTGCTTTTCATTCTTGATGAATGTGGTAAGTATATCCCACCCGAATGCACCGGCTACTACCCAAAAAGGGTAAACAAAAAATACGTGCCTCCATGTATCATACACTGTAGAGTTTTTATATATCATATACACAAGAGGGAATAGTGCGCCGAATGCAATTACCACTAATGGAAATAAACCACTTTCCTTTCTGATCTTAAAACTTAACAATGCGAATAATAAGCAACCTGCAATTACAACAAGCGGATTTGAAATAAATATCCATTTAAACTCATACATCTTCGGCAAGGTATTACTCATGTAATATTGCCCGTCAAACAGAACCCTAAGATAAGCCTCGCGATTGGTCATACCTTTTAATGACTCTAAAGGATGCCCTATTGGAGATTGCAAGCCCCATGGCCAGGTTAGTAGTCCTAATACATACCCTGCTGCCAATCCCGAGATTAAGAACAATACAAACTGTTTAAAGGTTTTTCCCTCAAACAACTTAGTCATTGTTTTCTTACGTTGCAGCCAGTAAAGTGCAATAAAGAAAACAATATAAGCACCTAACAATAAGCCACCAGCCGAACGCACACCAAATGCCAATGCAAATCCAAGCCCTAAACCTATAGCATGTTTCCATTTAGCGGCAGGAAAATCCTGCAACATAGCTACAAGAAAATAAATAGTGATAATAAACCCGCTGGCAAAAGGTATATCCTTCGGGTTGTTCATACTCTCACCAAATATGCGCGGAGAAAATGCTATAAAAAGTAATGCAATCAAACCAACTGACCATTTGCCGCTAAGTCTTCTCGCAAGCAAGCCTGTGAATATCATCATCAACGCTCCAAGCAAAGCATTAAAGAAGTGACGTATGATTAATATAGGGATTGAAGGAAACCATTCATGTAGCACATCCATCGGGAAATCGAACATACCACCATAATATTCCTGGTGAGTATATTGCAGGTTGTGATTGGTATAATCCAGCGCCTGCTGGTCTCCTTTTGTAAAATAGTTCCAGATATGCTGTCCATATTCTATTTGCAGCCACTCATCTCCACTTTGTCCGTAATCTCTGCTCAAGAATGGCATCACTATCAGCAATAATATGCTGCACGCAAAGAAGATTTGTTTCCAGTATTTTGATTCCTGCACAGCATTAACAGTTGTCGTCATAACAAACGATTAGATATTATGCGTTAAGATAAGAATTGTTTGCAACTAAAATTGTCGTCAGGGCTTTCTTACTACAACAAAAGCACTCACCCCAAAAGGAAAACTGATATACTTACACCATGTATTTTCCATTTTCTGGAAACCAGCAAGAAACTTATGTGCCCAATCGGGCAAGTTCAATATCTGTCCTTCTACACCGGGCGTTTTTGTCTTTGGCGTAAAAAGCCTCATTGTTAGCCTTACAATAGCTGTAGGAATAAATAAGAGTACGTTATTATATCCCGAAAAGATAGTTTTAAACCCTGCATTTCGGGCTTTAGTGCTCAAGTCAGCTTTTGTATATCTGCGGTAATGGTAATTAACATCGTCGTGTGCAGTCCACAGGAAATTATATGCCGGTGCCAGGATAATACCCAGTCCGCCGGGCTTTAGAATTGGCAACCAGTTTTTCAAAGCTAACTCATCATCTTTTAGATGCTCTATAGAATCTGAAGAAACAATTACATCAAAGCTATTTTCAGGGAACTTGGGGCAATGTCCATCCATTACGTAAGCGTTATCAATACCTTTTTTCTTCGCTTCTTCTATCGCCTCAGCACTATAATCTAAAGCATACAGGTTGGTATAACCCATTTCCTTTAGCCGCATCAGGAAAGTAGCTCCCGCACAACCTATATCCAGTATACGGGCATGTTTAGGAACTTTATACTTATCAAAAAACTTGAACAGCATATCGCGTCGAGCGATAAACCACCAGTTTTTTTCTTCTTCACTATGATATAATTCTTCGTATTGTTTATCCATTAATTATCTGCTAAAAATAAGTGGATATTCTTTATACCAATATAAAAGCAACGGTTGTACCGTTGCTTTTATAAAAACTTATCATTAGAGGCTAAAATATTAACCTTCCTGATTTTCTGTAGCTTCCGGTGCTTCATCTTCAGCACCGTCTTGTTCTGCTTCAGCAACTTGTGCAGCAGCTTTAGCAGCCATTTTCTCTTCTACTTTACGAACTGATTCACTCATAGCAGCATGACGTTTCTCTGATTTGTGCTTACGATGAGCTTCTTCACGTTTAACTACTAAATCTTCATGTTGAGCATTCCAAGATTCGAATTTTTCCAATGCAGATTTTTCATCAAACAAACCGAGGCTTACACCACGCATCAGGTGTTTCAGATACAATACACCTTTGAATGATAAGATGCGGCGGCAAGTGTTAGTTGGCTGCGCACCATTTTGCATCCAGTGCAATGCACGTTCGCGGTTCAGGCGAACAGTTGCCGGAACTGTAAGCGGGTTGTAAGTACCAATTTTTTCAATGAATTTACCATCGCGCGGAGCAGTGCTGTTAGCAGCTACGATAAAGTAAAAAGGACGCTTTTTTGAGCCATGGCGTTGCAGGCGAATTTTAACTGACATAAATAATAGAAATTATTTGTGTTAACAATAAATTTTAAGGATGGCGAAGTTAAACTAAAAAATCAAAAATTGAAAATAAAAAATGACAATTCAGTCTCTGTTCGAAATCAGGTTGAAATATTATCGTATTTTATAATTATTATTGACTGTTTTACCTACGCCCAAACGGCATACCCATGCCCGGCATCATACCCTTCATTTTGTTCATCTGGCCCATCATTTGCCTCATTTGGTCAAACTGTTTCATGAAGGCATTTACTTCATTAACATCCTTGCCACAGCCTTTTGCAATACGCTTGCGGCGGCTACCATCTATCACATCTGGGTTATTACGCTCATAAGGAGTCATTGAGTTAATTATCGCCTCAATACCCTTAAATGCGTCATCAGAAATATCAATATCTTTTATTGCCTTGCCAACGCCAGGTATCATAGCCAGCAAATCTTTAATATTACCCATCTTTTTGATTTGTCCCAACTGCTCTTTGAAGTCCTCAAAATCAAACTTATTGGCACGTATCTTCTTTTCAAGCTTTTTGGCCTGGGCTTCATCAAACTGGGCTTGCGCGCGCTCTACAAGGGTGGTGATATCACCCATACCCAAAATTCGCTGTGCCATACGTTCGGGATAAAAGACATCCAACGTATCCAGCTTTTCGCCCATGCTCACAAACTTAATAGGCTTATCTACAGTATACTTAATGGTAAGTGCAGCACCACCGCGTGTATCACCGTCTAACTTTGTTAATACAACACCCGTAAAGTTCAACCTGTCATTGAATGCCTTGGCAGTGTTCACAGCATCCTGCCCGGTCATTGAGTCTACTACGAAAAGTATCTCATGTGGTTGCACAGCAGCCTTTACATTAGCCACCTCAGTCATCATCGCTTCGTCTATTGCCAGTCGGCCTGCTGTATCAATGATGACTACACTATTGCCGTTTTTCTTTGCTTCGGCAATAGCATTTTGAGCAATAGCAACTGCATCCTTGTTTTCAGGTTCGCTGTAAACAGGCACTTTTATCTGCTCGCCTAACACCTTCAACTGGTCTATCGCAGCAGGACGGTATATATCAGCAGCTACCAGCAATGGGTTTCTGCCCTTTTTACTTTTAAGGAAATTAGCCAGTTTACCGCTGAATGTTGTTTTACCCGACCCCTGCAAACCCGCAATCAGGATAATGGTAGGCTTATTATTGAGGTTAATTTCCTCCTCGGTACCTCCCATTAATTCGGCCAGCTCGTCCTTTACAATTTTTACCATTAACTGCCCCGGAGAGACAGCTGTCAATACTTTTTCACCTAAGGCTTTATCCTTTACCTTATCCGTAAATTCTTTGGCTATTTTATAGTTTACGTCGGCATCAACCAATGCCCTGCGAATTTCTTTTACAGTGGTAGCAATATTGATCTCACTAATACGACCTTCGCCTTTTAGCTGCTTAAACGCACCTTCTAACCGTTCACTAAGATTTTCAAACATATATTTTCAAGTATTCTCTGAAAGGATGGCAAAATTAAGTTTTTGGTGCTGTTTAACCCAATTATTAGAGCTTTTCTCTTGTTTTTTTAAAGAGGTAATGATATTTTTACTCAATACTTAAACTTATGCTTGTGAAAAAGACGCTTATGCTCTCGGTTATTGCTATATGCCTTTTGCTATCATTTGCTTCATGCAGAAAAGACTATACTTGCAAATGCCATGTGGTAACAACTACACATGATGGCTATATCGTATTAGAAAGCAATACCGTAAACCAAGTGAGGACAACCACTAAAGATGACGCCAAAAGCCAATGTCATTACTACGAATTTGAAACTGATTACCTGCAGCAAAAAGCTGTAGAGCATCATTACTGCGAGATTGACTAAGATTTTACACATAACATTTATAATGTACCGTGGCAATACGCTGCGGTACTTTTTTTAATATATAATCATAACTGTCATCATTACTTATTACAGACTTAAGCACCCACTTCTTATATTTGCTAACTTCATTATTCTATGGAACAGACTATTTTCGAAACCATAAAAAAGAGCACCATCGTCAATAGCAAAGGCGAAAAGTATAACGAGTTTAAATCAAAGCTTAAGCCTCGATTCGGGTTAGTATGGTTTCATATTACACTGGGATACATTGCACTGATAACAGTACTGATAGCTGCGGGATATATGCAGAACAAATACAGCACCTATTTTTGGTTCACTATTCCTGTTGCAGCATTACTTATAGGTTACATCATTGCATACATACACCTTTTCATTCACGAAGCGGCACATTACAACATTGCATCTGACAGGAAAACAAATGATAAGCTGGCTAATGCTTTTATCGGGTTGATAGTAGGTATGGACATAGGATTTTATCGTGTAATACATTTCGACCATCACAGATTCCTGGGAACAACACACGACACCGAAAAAACTTATTTCGATGGGCTCAATTGGCGTTTCCTCATTGAGTCGCTCACAGGCATTCGTGTCATCAAAGTAATGACTAACCGTGATGACAAAATGAAGAACAATACCAACATAGACCCCAAACTATTAGCTGCCAATAAGAAAATGTTTTTGGGTGGCGCTTTCCTGAATTTCTGTATCGTTGTTGCATTATTTGCTACAGGCAATTGGCAGATTGCATTGGTATGGCTTATAGGTATGGGAGTCATGTTCCCATTCTTTGCAGCATTAAGACAATTACTGGAACACAGGAGTGAGAATGCAAGTGCTGCTATTGATTATAACACAGTAGACCACGGCATAACCAATCGCATGTTTGGTAATGGATTGATTGCTACTACTATGGGTGCTGCCGGCTTTAACAGGCATTTACTGCACCACTGGGACCCACAGGTTTCTTACACTAGATTAAAAGATGTAGAACGTTTCCTGATGGATACTGAACTGGCTCCACCTATGGACAAAACACGCACCAACTATATCAAAACTTTCTTCAAGCTATTCAATAAATAAAAATGCAGTCAGCACCAGGCAACTGTTTCCTTTGCGGTAAAAATGATTTTAAACTTTGGGCAAAGGCAACCGATGTAGAATATTTTACAACTAACGACTACTATAACTTTTATGAGTGTCCGAATTGTAAACTTTTGCAGATAGACCCGGTACCTGTAGATAAACTTTCTGTCATCTACCCATCCAACTATTATTCTTTTGCCGAGCAAAAACAAACACTGGTAAACAGTATAAAAGAATGGCTGGATAAGCGTTTGTTTCGTAAAATACTAAATGGTCTTCCGGGCAATGATTTGAAATTATTGGATGTTGGTGGTGGCAATGGCTGGTTACTCAACGTTATCAAGTCTATCACAAACAGGGTTGGTTTTACTCAGGTAGTAGACCTTGACCCCGATGCAGAAAAACTGGCTAACGATAACGGACACGCATACTTTTGCGGCCGTATTGAGGATTTCAATACCGACCAAAAGTTTGACTTTGCTTTACTATTAAACCTTATAGAACACGTTAAAGACCCGTTGGCTGTATTACAAAAGATAGAGAACATACTTACACCGACAGGAATAGTACTTATCAAAACACCCAACTACGATGCATTGGATGCAAGAGTATTTCGTCATAAAAACTGGGGTGGATTGCATTGTCCGCGCCATTGGGTAATATTTACTAAAGACAGCATTACCAAAGCAGCAGAAAAGGCCGGTTTGAAAGTGAAACAATTTTCTTACACACAAGGCGCACCTTTTTGGGCTGTGAGTATTATGGCATGGCTTAATAAAAAAGGAATGGTAAAAATTGGCAAAGACAAACCTGCGTTTTATCATCCTGTTTACAAAATACTTATCGGGCTGTTTGCAGGCTTTGACATACTGCGCAAGCCGCTCAGCAAGCCATCACAGATGTTTATCATACTATCTAAATAGTATTGTAACTTAGTAGTGATGAAAACAAGGCTTGTAAAATATGCCATACCATTGCTATTTAACATAGGCGCCTGGCGCAGTTTTCATTACACAGGTATTGTTACTTGGCTGCCTGTTTTCTTTGCTTTTGCTGCCATACCCTTACTCGAACTTATCATTAAACCTAATCATTATAACCTTGATGCCGCCGAAGAAGAAATGGCTAAAAACGATAAGTTTTACGATTGGATACTCTACCTCATAGTGCCAATACAATATATGGTGTTATACCAGTTTCTTACACATATACAAGACCCCGGACTTATAGCAATAGATACTGCGGGTCGTGTAACTGTGATGGGTTTGATGTGTGGTGTAATGGGCATCAACGTAGGGCATGAATTAGGACACCGCGTGAATACTACTGAACAGGTATTGGCACGTATGTTGTTGCTTACATCGCTCTATATGCACTTCTTTATAGAACATAACCGCGGACATCATAAATATGTTGGCACACCTGAAGATGCAAGCACTGCCAGGCGAAATGAACCGCTTTACCTGTTTTGGATAAGAAGCATAACTGGTGTGTACAAAAAAGCGTGGCTGATAGCTGGCGATGAGCAACAGAAAAAAGGCAAGTCATTTATACATAATGAGATGCTGCATTACCAATTGATACAATTGACATTTGTACTAATCATAGGCTTTGTATTTGGATGGATAGTGCTGGGTTATTTTCTCATAGCAGCACTGGTAGGGATATTACTACTGGAAACAGTTAACTATATAGAACACTACGGCCTGATGCGCAAACCAATTGGCGACGGCAAATACGAAAGGGCTATGCCTGAACATAGTTGGAACAGCGACCATGTAATAGGACGTATAATGTTATTCGAACTCAGCCGTCATAGCGACCATCACTATCTTGCCAGCCGCAAATATCAACTACTACGCTATCATGAGGGCTCTCCTCAATTACCAACTGGTTACCCCGGTAGTATGATATTGGCAATGATACCTCCTTTGTGGTTTAGAGTGATGAACAAAAAAATAGATGGATATTCGACAAATGCTCAACACGGCTGATTTAGATACCGTTAAAAACTGACGACTATCATTTTTCATCCAGATGCGCCTGCGTAATTTTACGATAATTATTATTTTATGAAAACTATAATGAATAAAGTTTCGGCAGCAATTGTATTGATAGGACTCATGATATCACCATCATGCAAAAAAAAGGATACTACTCCTACCTATACAAATGGCAGTATGACAGTTAAATTCAATTATGTATTTGGTATGAATTTATTGCCTTTTCAATTGAATCAGCAATATGTACATCCGATAACTGGTGACACTTTGACTTTTACACTTTTTAAGTTTTACGTTTCCAACATTAAACTTAAAAAAGATGACGGCAGTTGGTGGGCTATGCCTGAAAGTTATTTTTTAGTTGATGCAAAATCGTCTGAGGCTTCTACATTAAATGTTCCTGATGTGCCGTATGGAAATTACACTGCCATTCAATATACCATGGGAGTTGATAGCGCTCGTAATGTATCAGGGGCACAAACAGGTGCTTTATCTTTACAAAACGGCATGTTCTGGGACTGGAACAGCGGCTATATTATGTTGAAAGCAGAAGGATATTCGCCCCAAAGTGTAACTAATGCTTTTGCCTTTCACTTAGGTGGATTTACAGGCACCAATAATGTGGTTACAACAAACAACGCTGATTTTGGCAAATCCATAACTATTGGCAATGGTGCTAATGCTACTGTTACTATGCAAGCTAATCCTGCAAAGTTATGGCATACATCACCTAGCGTGAGTGTAAAAAGTACAATTCATGCACCTGCACCAGAGGCAGTTACCATGGCCAAAAACTTTTATAACAATATATCGCTGGTATCTGCTACAAATTAATCGGAGATAACAGGTGCGGGTTAAGCAACTTCATATCGTTATTACAATAATCGGCATTACGTTATCTGTTTTTGCGTGCAAGAAAACATCAGTTACATTTTCTAATACTACAGATGCAGGATATCTTAAACGTCCTGATTATTTTCCGGCCCCGCACTACTTACATACAACCAATGTATTTAGCAAACAAGGATTTGAATTAGGAAGAAAGCTGTTTTTTGACCCCGTACTATCCATTAATAATAGTATATCCTGTGCCAGTTGCCACAAACAGGAATATGCTTTTGCAGATGGCGGTGAAATACTAAGTAAAGGAATTGATGGTAGAACCGGAAGAAGGCACACGCCATCTATATTCAACATGGCATGGAACACCAGCTTCATGTGGGATGGCGGAGTGAACCACCTCGAAGTGATGCCCTTAGCACCACTTACCAACCCTAATGAAATGGGTGAAACGATTTCACATATTGTATACAAACTGAACAGGCATAACGAATATCCTTCCCTGTTCAAAGAGGTATTTCATAGAGATTCTATCGATGACCAGCAAATGTTTTGGGCTTTAGCTCAATACATGAGTAATCTTGTTTCTTCAGATTCAAAATATGATAAGGTATTAACAAACCGTGATAAGTTTACTGCTGAAGAGCAACAAGGCTATAATTTATACAAAGCCAATTGTGCAGCCTGTCACAAAGAGCCACTGTTTACTGATTATAGTTTTCAAAACAATGGATTAGATGTAGTTTACACTGCAGACTCCGGTCGCTACAGGATAACCACTAACAATGATGACTGGGGGAAATTCAAAGTCCCCACCCTACGTAATGCAGCGGTAACATATCCTTATATGCATGATGGCCGTTTCGCAACACTTGATGATGTATTGAAACACTATTCAGATGGCATCTTAGCTTCTCCAACCCTATCCTCTCTCTTAATTAAAAACGGCAAACCTGGTTTAGCACTTACTAAAAGCGAACAACAACTAATCATCACCTTCCTGAAAACACTAACAGACAGCACATTCCTGCACAATACAAATCTTGCAGAACATACAAAGTAGAATTAATCTTTCTTAAAATCTGATTTGGTAGTCAGAGTATCGTCTGTCAATGTTTTGAGGAAAGCTATTAATGCTATTTTTTCCTCTTCGGTAAGCTTAAGCCCTCCTAACTTTGCAGGCTTTACCATTAATGGGTCAATATTGGTAACACCTGTATGTACCTGATGATCATAAAAATTGACAACATCAAGCAATGAAGTGAACCTTCCGTCATGCATAAATGAGGTACGAAGTGCAACATTTCTAAGGTTAGGTGTACGGAATTTACCTAAGTCCAGAATATTACCTGTTACATTATAATAACCCTTGTCTATATCTTTTGCATACAAACTATCTATACCGTTGTTGTGCATCATATTATCACTAAACAATACGAAAACATGGCAATGAAAGCAGTCACCTTTTTCTGTAAAAAATATACTATGCCCCATTAACTCTTGAGGTGTTAAAGGCTGTATGCCGGCCAAATACCTGTCAAATTTTGTATTGTTCGAAACCAGCACTCGCATAAATTGTGCTAAAGGCTTAGCGAGATCCTGTGCTGTTATCACATCAGTTCCATAATATTTACAAAACTTATCCCTGTAATCCTGAATGGCATTTATCTTGGCAATATCGGTACTGAAACGTTTTGTTATTTCGGCATACATCACATCCTCCAATGAACCTGTTATCCTGCCTGCCCACATAAAGTTGTTATACCATGCCATGTTTTCGAGTGGCAGCTTTGCTAATCCTTTATCAAATACTGAAACTCCGTCAGCCGAAAAGCCTTTATTCTGAAGATGGCAGGTATTACATGATTCTCCGTTATTAGATAACCTTTCATCATAATAAAGTTGTTTACCTAAGGCTATCCGTTCTAATGTGAGCGTATTATCACCAGGCAAAACGGCTTCGGGAAAATGTGGTGGGTTGGTCCATGCATACGGGGTCATCTGCACTATAGTGCAACCAGTTCCGGATGTATCGTCATTAATTTTGGGATCTTTTTTACACGAACCAGTAATCGCTATAAGAACAATAATTGAAATGGCGATGTGCTTTTTATATCCTGAGTATTTCATACACTTCATTATATAGAATATATGAAGTTAGTATGATAAACTCAAGATGAAAATGATTGATATCAGCTTTTACATTTGAGTGAGAAGAACCTGCAAAAGGCAATGTGATGTTTACCCAATTATCTATTTCGCCGGGTGAAATAGTGATATTTGCATCAGAATTCAACACAATGTTACAAATACAACCATTAGTTGTTGAAATACTACTGAAAGTGTCGTACTTACAACCAATGGTAGCGGTTATTATTTGGAGCTCCCCGGGAGCGCGAAATAATTTTGTAGCGTCAATTAAAAAACAAAAATGATGCTGAACTCAAGATCAATTGGCGATAAAATTGCCGAAGCAAGAAAAAAAGCTAACCTCTCACAAGCCACGCTGGCACAGCAGGTGTCTATCAGCCCGCAGGCAGTAGGCAAATGGGAGCGGGGAGAATCTATGCCCGATATAACCATGCTCAGCAGGCTGGGCGAAATTTTAGGGGTAGACCTTAACTATTTCTCAGACAATGCCCCGGCCAGCGAAGCAGGTACAACCACTTATGAGTTGCCCGGCAAACAAATGCCGGAGGAACAACCCGCTCAACCAAAGAAGCGGTTTGACTGGAACTGGGATATGTCAAAAGGCAACTGGGTAGATGCCGACTTCTCCGGCCTGAAGAACCTGAAGGAAAAATTCAGTTCTTCGAATATGAGAAACTGCAAGTTCAGGAACGCTGACCTGTCAGAACTGACACTGGCCAAAAACAATATTGAATTATGCGACTTCTCGTCCTCCGACCTCAGAAACAGCATGATACAGTCTTCTAACCTGCTCAGTAACCAATTCAATAATTGCTCATTTATAGATGCCAAACTGCTGCACGATAATATCGGCAAGTGCAATTTCTCAGGTGCAGATTTTTCAGGTACAGAAATGATGGACGGTTATTTCGAGAGCAATGTGGTAGAAAAAGCAACCTGGAAGTTCACCCAGTTTAAGAACATGGGTATCAGTGATGTGGTGTTTGAGGGTAATATGGAGGATTGCCATTTCGAGAACTGTGCATTTTATGGCGTTAAGTTTCAAAACGCCACTATTTTAAACAGTTTCTTTAAGTACAACAGGAAGTTTAAAAAAGTACAGTTCATCAACTGCAGCGTAGATAAACTGACCTATGCATTTTTGAAAAACAATGAAGCCAACCTGGATGGCGTTACAACAATAGAGTAATCATCACACTCATAAAATAATAAAGCCCCGCGAATGCAGGGCTTTATTTATATGTAGAAATCCCAGATTACATGTGTTGTTGTATCTTCTTGTCGAACACACCTTTAGGGGCTGCGCCCACTTGCTTATCTACTACTTGTCCGTTTTTGATGAACAATACAGCAGGGATGCTTGTAATACCGTAGTTGATAGACAGATTAGGGTTCTCATCTACGTTCACTTTACCAACCTTTACTTTACCATCATATTCTTTAGACAATGCCTCGATTGTTGGGCCTAAAGCCAAGCAAGGACCACACCACGGTGCCCAAAAATCTATTACACTTAATTTGTCTCCGTTCAGCACTTCTGCTTCAAAATTTGCATCAGTAAATACAGCTGCCATTTTATTTTCGTTTTTATTTAATTATTTATAAGAAACTACAAATTTACTACCATTCTTTTTACCAAGCTAATAGGCGGACGAAATAGGCTTATAAGTAAATCACATCTTATCCACCTAAGACACTTCTAATGACAGTTTTATGCTATCATTTGCCTGTAAAAACTGTACCAGCTCGTCATTGACCTCTAGCTTCATATTAGTGGTCTTTAGTTTTGTTACCATACCCGATTCTTCATCCATCACTTGTATATTAACTTCAGTATTGCCGGGGTGCCCTTTAAAATTATCTACCAGAAAGGCAATCGTTTCCTCAGTTACAGCCTGAAGCGGCAGGAGTAAATGCACCCTCTTTGTCAAGGCTTTTCGCACATTATCCAAAAGGCTTACATTCTGTATCTGGAACTCCATTACGCCCGGGCGGTATTTATGTTCCTGGTAAGTGCCTTGTATCATCAGCTTCTGCCCATTGGTGAGGAAGTTACCATAAAGCACATAGTTGTTTTCCCAAAATACTATCTCCTGGTTGCCGCTATAATCGTTCAGTACCAGCTTGCCGAACTTGCTACCTTTCTTAGTAGTCATATGGGCAGCATCGGTTACAAATCCAGCTACACGTATTTGCCGGCCTCGGTTCTTTTCTACTTCAGAAAGAGGTGTAAAGTTGTAATGCTCCATCTCGAACTTATAACCATCGAGCGGATGCGCGCTAAGATAGATGCCTACTACTTCCTTTTCACGTTCAAGTAATTCAGGCAATATCCATGGCTCACATACCGGTATCATCGGTGGTTTGATGGACGGCATTTCCTCGCCACCAAACAAGCTATTACTTGCCATGCTGCTGCTTGCCTGTACCTGATTGCCAAAACGTGTTAAACGCTCTAACCCCGAAACAGGGTCTGTTGGAGGCAGATAGAAATATTGTGCACGGTGCATTTCTTTAAAGCTATCCATAGCACCGGCAAGCACAAGGCTTTCTAATGATTTCTTATTTACCGTACGTTGATTGACGCGTGATATAAAATCGAACACAGATGTATACGGGCCATTAGCTTCGCGTTCTGTGATGATATCTTCTACGGCAGCCTCGCCGACACCTTTGATAGCATTCATACCAAAACGGATGACGCTCTCTTTGCTTACAGCAAAGCCCTTCAAACTTTCATTCACATCAGGACCTAATACCGATAAACCCATACGCTGGCACTCTTCCATATAGAACTTTATCTTATCGATATTGCCCTGGTTATTGAGCACAGCTGCCATGAACTCTGCAGGATAGTGCGCCTTGAGATATGCAGTTTGATATGCTACGAAAGCGTAACAGGTAGAGTGTGATTTATTGAAAGCGTATTGGGCGAAAGCTTCCCAGTCAGTCCATATCTTTTCCAGTTTTGCTTCTTCGTGCCCTTTCTTTTTGGCACCTTCCACAAACTGGCTTTTCATTTTATCCAGAACAGCTTTTTGCTTTTTACCCATTGCTTTACGCAATACGTCGGCATCACCTTTACTAAAGCCAGCCAGTTTTTGCGAGAGCAACATCACCTGCTCCTGGTATACTGTAATACCGTAAGTCTCCTCCAGATATTCCTTCATATCCTCGAGGTCGTATACAATAGCTTCCTCGCCATGTTTACGCTTGATGAAGTTGGGTATGTATTCCAGCGGGCCGGGGCGGTAGAGGGCATTCATCGCTATCAGGTCGTCAAACTTATCCGGTTTCAGCTCGCGCAGGTATTTTTGCATACCGGGACTTTCAAACTGGAACGTACCGTTGGTTTCTCCTTTCTGATACAACTTGTATGTCACTTCATCATCCAGCGGAATCTCATCAATAGCGATATCAATGTTATGATTACGTTTGATAAGAGCAAGTGCATCCTTGATAATGGTGAGGGTTTTTAAGCCCAAAAAGTCCATCTTAATTACGCCTGCATTCTCGATGATGTTGCCTTCATATTGTGTAATAAGAAGATTCACATCTTTTACCGCACATACCGGGATGAGTTCGGTCAAATCTTTTGGTGCGATAATGATACCCGCAGCATGTATACCTGTATTACGCACAGAGCCTTCCAACTTCTCTGCCTCGTGCAATACCTTACCATGCAACGAATTTTCATCCTCATAAATCTCGCGCAGCTTCTTTACACCCTCCATATCATCACCACCCAAGCCTTCTTTTTCTTCAAGGCTTTTTTCTCCTTTCAGTGGTGCATGCAAAACACGTTTGAGCTCGATACCCGGACGTTCGGGAACAAGCTTTGCTAATGCATTAGAATCGGGCAACGGCAGATCCAAAGCACGAGCTACATCTTTAATGCTCATCTTGGCAGCCATGGTACCATAAGTAACAATATGTGCCACCTGATTTTTGCCATATTTATCTACCACATAGTCAATTACCTTCTGGCGTCCTGCGTCATCAAAGTCAGTATCTATATCGGGCATGCTCTTACGTTCCGGGTTCAGGAAACGCTCGAACAGAAGATTATATTTTATCGGGTCGATATTAGTAATGCCTATACAATAAGCCACAGCACTACCCGCAGCACTACCACGGCCAGGACCAACGAACACTCCCAAATCCCTGCCTGCTTTGATGAAATCTGATACGATAAGGAAGTAACCCGCAAAGCCCATTGTTTTGATGGTAAACAATTCGAACTTGATACGCTCTTCAATCTCAGGTGTCATTTCTTTATACCGTTCCTTAGCACCTTCGTAAGTAAGGTATTCGAGATAGGCATCCTGGTCATCATGAAACTTTTCAGGCACTTTGAAGTGAGGCAGCAATATCTCGCGCTCCAGCTTCATAGGTTTTATTTTATCAACTACCAGTTGTGTATTCTCTATAGCCTGCGGAACATCTTTGAAGATGTTTGACATCTCCTCGGTAGTCTTGAAGAAAAACTGGTCGTTGTAAAATGCGAACCTTGTGTCCTTTGGTTTGGCTTCATCATCGTCAGAAAACTCTTTATTGCTTGGTGTACTTTGTTTTTCGCCCGTGTTAATACAAAGCAGAATATCATGCGCGTTGGCATCGGTCTGGTCTACATAATGCGAATCGTTGGATGCAATAACAGGTACATTGTATTTCTCTGCAAAACGAAGTAATACCTCGTTCACTTTTATTTGCTCCGGTATCTCGTGGCGTTGTAACTCTATGTAGTAATCATCACCGAACAGGTCCAACCACCACTTGAATACTTTCTCTGCTTCCTCCTCCCCTTTTCTCAAAATGGTACGCGGCACTTCTGCTGCAAGGCAACAGGTAGTGGCTATTAACCCTTCGTGATACTGAGCCACCAGCTCTTTATCTATTCGAGGGTATTTGCCGTACAAGCCTTCCATATAGCCCAAAGAACATAGCTTAACGAGATTGCGATAACCCACTTCGTTTTTTGCCAACATCAGTTGGTGAAAGCGCTGGTCTTTTTCATCGCGGGAGAACTGACGTTTGGTACGGTCTGCCACCAGGTAGAACTCGCATCCTATGATGGGCTTTACAACAGGTTCTGTTATCTCTTTCCCATCCTCGGTAGTACCTACCACTTTCTTGTTCTTCCAAGCCTCTGCCACAAACTCGAACACACCAAACATATTGCCATGGTCGGTGATGGCCATAGCGGGCATATTATCTGCAGCAGCCTTTTTATAAAGGCGGTCGATAGAGGATGCTCCGTCGAGCAGGGAGAACTGAGTATGATTGTGTAAATGGGAAAATTTCATATATCACTATAGCCAAACAGCGTCTTACAAAATAACTAAAAAGAGATGGGTGTCAGACCCTCACTTTTCCACAGGGGTGGAAAGCTCAGAATGTTGCATTTTGTTGCGAAATGTTGTCATTTTCATAGTTTTTCTGCCTTTTATACACCTACCAAAAAATAGTTATTTGATTATCAATGGTGTATTTATTAGAAAACATATTGTTTGTAGTTTTTTGTTGCGTTTTGTTGTCATTTGTTGCGGTTTAAACAATAACAGTAACTAAAATTAAATAGGCCTCAATCTGACAATTTTTACTATAACAAATATACGCAATTTAATATAAAATAAAAAACGCCGGATATGAAGTCCGGCGCGGGGTAAAGCGGAATAGTTAAAGTGTTTAAGGGTTGAGTGTCAGTGTCCTTCTTGCAGATGAACGAACGGTTATAGCACCTGAGGCTGTACCATCTGCATTGTCCAACCCCATTGTTTTGTTACGTGATAATACTACCGTCAGTAAGCCGGGTTTTACATTCACCATATCGGCAGCAGAAAATGTAACTGTAAATGCGCTGTTAGTTTGTGTCAGTGATTTCATGACATAAGAACCTGAGTCTGTAGTGGAGATGCTTATGTTCAAAGTTTCAGTAGCACTTACAGCATCGCCCATCCAGGTAAATGTAAGTCCTGATGCTTTTGATGCAGATGTAGGGAAACCTGTTGCAAAATCTGTTTTGCCCAAGTCATTCAATGAAACCGTATTGTTTATTTTAGCACCAGAGTTTTTGGTGAGTACAAAATTCACATCATGATTGCCTGTGAAATTCCATTTATATAAGGTCTTATCAAGAAAATCGGTACTTGGACCGATATTGTTTGCAGATACGCCCGCCCCATTGGCAAGGTCTACCCTTGCGCCGTTAGCGTCTCTGATTTTATATGACGCCATAGCTGAGGTAGAGGCTAATGTTTTATCAAAAGACACTTCGTAAGATTGGTAGTAAGGGACATCATCCTTGAGGTCGTTAGAATTTACTTTACTACAACTATAGGTTAATAAAAGGGGTGCTATAATAAAAAGTAAGGCTCTCTTCATACAAGTTGTTTATGTTTAGAAGGCAAAGGTTGTGCCAAAATATAGATTGGCATATATCTTGCTTCGGAAAATAGAAACCGACCAACCTAATGAAAAACCTATTATTAATTATCCTTATAGCCTGCAATGTGTCCGCGAGCGCACAGGATACACTTTACCAAATGAACGGCGACCGCCAATTGGTAAAACTGGAAGAAATGATGCCAGGAAAAGTAAAGTATAAGCTCTGGGACTATGTAGACGGACCTAGCTATATTATGCCTCGCAGAGATTTAATGAAAGTAACATCGAGGGATGGCAAAACGCTTTGGATAAATGAGGATGCATGGCAAAAGGAATTTGACAAAGCAGAAAAGGCAGAAAGAGCAAATGCTATCACTCTCCATTTAAAAAAGAATTACTATCCCAACATCTTTACACTGTCGCCTATTTGTGTTTTGGCAAATGGTGTTGGATTTGCCGTTTCTTATGAACGCGTAAACAAACAAGGTGTTACAGGTATTCGCCTTGATGCTGCTGCAACGTTAGATTACCCTTCTTATGTTTTCATGCCCAGTGTACGGATATATCCATGGGGACAGCATGTCGTAACCATATACGCATCGCCGGGTATATTTGTTGCATATGGCAGCAGACCTATACAGGTTGACACCGTAGATAAGTATGGCAATACAGATTTTTACTCCAAAAGGATAGATGATTTTCAATTAGGTTTCTTTGCTGAAACAGGGGCGATGTTTCACGTAATGCCTAATATGGTAATCATGCTGAATGGAGGCGGCGGCCTCTGTTATACCGACCTTAGCAATGTGCAAAAAAGCCGGTATGCGGGTTTTGGAAAATTTGAATTAGGATTTGGTTACAGATTTAAATAAAAACATAAATTTGAGTATGCGTAAATCAATATTATTTCTCGTTGCTGCAATAGCTATATGCAGCTCATGCAAAAAAGAATATACCTGTGTATGCTATGGCGGATTATCGGGGCAAGAACATCCGATAGCTATAGAAAAAACTACTGATAACAAAGCAAGGGCTAAATGCCAATCGTACAACCAACCTAATGTGATGGACGGTTATTACAACTGCCATATAAAATAATGTACGTGGCAGCACGTTATAAAGTAAACCATGTAAATATGCGTAAGATACTTATAATACTTGCTGCCGCATTTTGTTTGTGCAGTTCCTGCCGAAAGGATTACACCTGCGAGTGTTATGATGGCTGGGGAGGCGGTGCTTTCGATATTCAACTAAAAGCTATCAATCATTCAAGGGCTGAGAAAAAATGTCTCTCTCATAATGACCCACCTCCAACTGCAGATGGGACTTATGGTTGTCATTTGAAGTAGCTCAGGAAAAGATTCTTTCAAGCGCCCAAGCTTTGAGACGCATTTCTTCCCATTCCTGTTCGGGAATACTATCATATGTAATTGCCCCCCCCGTTTGATAAGATAAATAGCCAGATGTGCTATTATAAAACAGACTGCGGATAATAACGTTGAAATCGAAATCGGCTTGCGGTGTTATATAGCCTACTGTACCGGAAAATAACTCACGCCTTGATTGCTCATAATTGTCAATCAACTGCATCACTTTTATTTTGGGGGCTCCTGTCATACTACCCATCGGAAAACTATAACGAATAGCCTCAGTGAAGGGCACATTATTTCTCAATTGTCCGCTGATGGTTGATATCATTTGATGTACCTGCGGGAAACTATAAATACCAAAAAGCTCATCCACTTTTACACTACCAGTTTCACAACTGCGTGCCAGGTCATTACGTACCAGGTCAACAATCATTACATTCTCTGCGCGGTCTTTAATGCTATTATGTAACTCTTGCTTAATTACCTCATCCCTTGCCTTATCTACATCGCGGCGGGCCGTGCCTTTTATTGGTTGCGAGAGGATAGTACTATCCTGTTTACATATATAACGCTCGGGGCTGGCGCAAATCATGTATTTATCGTCCAAACGATAAAAAGCTGCAAAGGGAGCGGGTGATAATTCGCTGAGCTTATTGAATACAGCTAAGGGTTGTAATGCATTTGCAGTCGTATATCCTTCATTACAGAAATTGATCTCGTAACAATCCCCATCTGCTATGTGTTGCCTCAGTCTCTGGATTGTATCTAGGTATACTTGCTTGTCTATACGTTGGGTGAAGCTGCATTGAGGCAAGGGAGCAATAAGCGCTTCAAGATTGCTTATTGTATTGAAAACTATTTCGGGTGACAACCCTAAAGATTCTATTGTAAGTGTTGATTTGGTTTTATCTACGTACAATACATATTCAGGATTAAAGAAGCTAAATTCACTCCAGCCTGTTTTTATTTCGTTTCGAGATGATAACTTTTTCTCGATTTGGTTTTTGTAATCATACCCGATGTGCCCGAACCACCAATCATTAGATTCATCAAACTTAGCTTGCAATGCAGCTAAACCAATAGCACTATCATGCTGCCCTACTGCTAAAAGACATTCATATCTGCTGTACTCATCCTGATAGTTATTGCTATCAAGGCAAAGAAAAATGCTGAATCGGTTTGCCCAATTCAGCATTTGTTGTTTTATGCGTTCATATTGCCCATCGGCAATAGCAAATGTTGCTTTATGTCTTTGCAAGACTGAAAGATGGTTTAATAATCGTCGTCTTCGTCGTCAAAACCTCCGCTATCTTCGCTAAAGAAGCCCAAATCTTTAAAGTCGTCATCTAAATCCAGATCATCGTCGCCTTTTGATTTCTTTCCAGCGCCGCCTTTAGCACTTTTAGATTTCGGCATGTCAAATTCTTCAAAGTCTTTGTCGATGTCATAGTCGTCTTCTGTGTCGCCGAAATCATCATCGTCCATGTCCTCATCGTCCATATCATCGTCATCATCATCATCGTCGTCATCGCGAGCTTTCGACTTAGATGCAGTAGTTTTTTTAGCTGCCGTTTTCTTTTTCGGCTGCTCGTCCAATTCCTCATCTAACTCATCATCGTCATCATCTGCTTTCTTAGCAGCTTTTGATGTTGCTTTTTTTGCAACAGCTTTCTTTGCCGGTGCGCTCTTCTTGCTTGCTGTTTCTTTTTTGCTTGAACCTGATTTCATAGCACTCATTCCTTATTGACGTAAAATTTTAATTGTTTCGTGAATTTCCCAAATTTTTTTTCAGATATGGATACATAATTTTTTTACTAAGGAATTTGAAGCAGTTGTTCCCTACCCGTTCCGTTAGAAACAAAAGCAATTTTCGTACCCAAATATTCCTCTACAAATTTGCAATAATCTTTAAACACTTGCGGTGTTTCTTCAAAGTTAGCACATGAACTAATTGGTTTATCCCAACCGGCAAATGTTTTGTATACAGGCGTGATATCTGTATCGCAAAGGTCGTAAGGCAATTCGTTGGTTTCTTTACCATCTACCATATACGCTGTACCTGCCAATATCGGATTAAAGTGGTCGAGCACATCTGCTTTGGTCATAATCAGCTTGGTAACGCCGCTTAACATAACAGTATAACGCAATGCTACCAGATCTATCCATCCACAACGACGTTCACGACCTGTAACTGCACCAAATTCATGACCTATTTCTCTGAGTTGAGCTCCGGTAGCATCGTTCAATTCTGTAGGAAAAGGACCGCTGCCTACCCTTGTGCAATATGCTTTGGTGATACCATACACATCGCCAATATGAGATGGGGCAACTCCTAAACCATTACATACACCTGCAGCAATAGTATTAGAAGAGGTTACAAAAGGATATGTACCATAGTCTATATCCAGCATACTACCCTGTGCACCTTCTGCCAATATTTTTTTACCGTTTTTCAGATGGCCTTCGAGCCAATATTCGGCATTAACAATTTGCAAGCTCTTGAGATATTCTACAGCGGCAAAGAAATCTTTTTCCCATTCCTGCCAATTCACCTGATGGTTGTATTGGCGTAGCATATCTGTATGCTTCTGAACGAGTTTATCGTATTTGGCTTTGAAGTTCTTACTGAGAATATCGCCCACACGCAAGCCATTCCTGCCTGTCTTATCCATATAAGCAGGGCCGATACCCTTGAGTGTAGAACCTATTTTTTCGTCGCCTTTTGCCGCTTCAGATGCAGCATCTAAAGCACGGTGTGTAGGCAATATCAAATGTGCCCTGTGGGCTACAAAGAGTCTTTTCAATACATCGGGGCGAATAGCAACCAGTTGTTCTATTTCTCCCTGCAACGCTACCGGGTCTATCACCACACCATTACCTATAAGATTCAGACAATGGTCATGAAACACACCAGAAGGTATGGTACGCAACACTACTTTTTTACCATCCACATATAAAGTATGCCCTGCATTGGGGCCACCCTGGAAACGTGCAATGATATCATAACTCTTGGCAAGGTAATCTACAATTTTACCCTTGCCTTCATCCCCCCATTGCAACCCAAGCAAAACATCAATCATAAAGAAAAATTCGCGCCCAAAATTAGTGGTTATGTTGAATAATCAAATTTCTATTTCTCATTATTTGATTTTACAATATTTGACTGCTGAGCCACGGACATTAATTGCTGAATTGTACGCTGCAGGTTTTCGTTAGAACCATCTAAAAATATGGTGTTCCCCTTACCGTTTTCGGCAAAGTGTTTGATAGCATCTGTCCACATAGAAAATAATATAAAGGATGCGTCGAGGTTGGCATTCTGCATTTCTTTAGCAGCTATTGCCATACCGTGCGCTACCTCTTCGCGGAAAAGAGCCACACCTTGACCTCTCAATTGTGCTGCCTGCCTTTCAGCCTCCGCAGATATTTTAATGAAATTACCTTCCGCTTCTGCAGCTTTGGTTTTAGTTATCAGCAATGCCTGTCCTTCGTTCTCAGCAGCAGCTTTTAGGTTGTTTGATGCCACTACCTGCGCCATTGAACGCATAATAGCTTCATCGAAAGCGATATCATTTAATTGTAAGTCGAGGAGATGATAACCCCAATCTTCCAGTTGTTTATCTAATTGTTCCTTAACATGAAAAATAATCTCTGTACGTAACTGAAGTATCTCAGATTGCTTTTTAGTAGCCACATAAGCCCTCACCGCACCTTCTACGCTGCGTATCAGCGCTTGCATAAAACTGCGTTCGTCAACAAATTTGAAGGCTACATTTTTTATTGTTTCAGATTCTTCATTCAATACTGCATACAGCAGCATGGCAGAAAAATTAACGTTTGCCTGGTCTTGCGTAATAGCCTGAAACTTGAGTTCTATAGAACGATTTTGATAAGAAATACGCTTGAAAATGGTTTCTATAATAGGTATCCTGAAATTCAGGCCGGGGCGAAGTATTCGTTTATATTTTCCGAACACAGTTATTACTGCCACTGTTCCCTGTTGTACAGTTACCAAACCGAGAAACAAAAACAGAACAACTATACCAACTACAATTAATGCGCCCATAGGAGTAGATTATTACGAAATATACAAAGATGGATAGAAAATAAATCGGCTTATAAACTAAATTTACAGTATATATTTTGAATATGGCAAAACTGGTACTGGACATGGCGGCTATGGAAGAAAGTTTTTTTTCTGACACAGCCCTGATTGGTATTGTATGCCCTTTGTCCCCTCACCGCTTTTGTCATGAATTGAATAGCAAACTGGATATGAATTTTGCCCGTAAACCGGAATCTGACCCTGCTATTCAAATCAAAAAAGAAGAAAAGAAAGGCAGGAAAAATGCCGCGCCTGAATTGCAGCCTGTGACAAATGCTGATGACAAAGTATATTTCCATTTCTTCGAATATCAATTGCCTTTAAATGGTGGCAGGTATGCCTTGTACAAACTAAAGAACGGCAATGAAGTTTTGCTACCAGAAGTGAAGCAACTTGATTACCTGTGGATGATAGAATGTGCGGGAGCTGAAGAAGAGGCCGAAAACATATTGCATTTGTTAAGAAACCTTAGTGATATTCAACTGGCGCAAATCATTCCGGCAGAGCAACTAAAACACTCTAGCCATTTGCTTACTTAAATAGTGCTTTTCAAATAACAGCATCCATACAGACGATTATACATATAAATATGTTAATTCCGTTTGGCGTATTAGGTTCAAACCTCAATTTTTCTATTTTTGTTGCCTGTCAAAACAACACTTCATGAATTATCGTAAAGTCAACAACCTAACCGGTTGGATTACAGGTCTTATTGCCACAATAGTGTACCTGACAACTATGGAACCCACAGTGAGCTTTTGGGATTGCGGCGAGTTCTTGTCATGTGCATATAAAATAGAAGTGGGCCACTCACCCGGTGCACCGCTCTTCATGATGATACAACGTATGTTCGCGCTATTGGCAGGCGGTAACGCTGCTAAGGCTGCATACTTTATGAATGCATGGTCTGCTATTGCCAGCGGCCTAACTATTCTTTTCCTTTTCTGGACTATCACTCACTTTGCAAAGCGCTTGATGGGTGCTAAAGATATGGAACCTACCGGAATGCAAACAACACTCATCATGGGTGCCGGTTTGGTAGGTGCATTGGCATATACTTTCTCTGATACTTTCTGGTTCTCTGCTGTTGAGGCTGAGGTTTATGCAACATCATCTTTCTTTACAGCACTTGTTGTTTGGGCTATTCTTAAATGGGAGCATATTGCGGATACCAAATACGCCGACAGATGGATTGTTTTCATTGCATACATGATAGGTTTATCGGTTGGTATACACTTATTGTGTTTGCTGACTATACCTGCAATGACTATGGTATATTATTTCAAGCGCTACCAGGCAAGTGTTCAGGGTACAATCATTGCTTTTCTTGTAGGTTGTGTGTTATTAGGATTAGTACAGTATGGCGTGTTGCAAGGCTTACCGATACTTGCCAGCGGTTTCGACCTGATGTTTGTAAACAGCATGGACATGCCGTTTGACAGTGGTGCTATAGTTTCTATGCTGCTGTTAGTTGGCGTGCTTGTTTGGTTGCTGATGTATGCTAAGAAAAAGAACTGGTACCTGGTACACATCAGTGTATTAAGCTTTACATTCATCGTTATTGGTTTTACCAGTTACCTGGCACCTCTTATACGTTCAAGGGCTGATGTGCCTATTGACATGACCAACCCTGATAATGCTATCAGCCTTACTTCGTACCTGCAACGTGAACAGTTTGGTTCTGCACCACTGCTGTTCGGGCCTTACTTTGACACAAGGCCTATTGATGCTGAAGTAAAAGGCAAGCAATACGCACGCTCTACAAAAGGTGGCAAAGACACTTACGAAGAAGTTGGTAAAAAACTGGATTATGTATATGAGCCGGGCAGTAAACACTTCTTCCCGCGTATATGGGATGGTAATGACCCTCAGCACGTTCAATACTATCGCGATGTATTAGGACTTGCTCCTGACGAAACTCCAACTACTGCCGATAACTTTAAATTTTTCTTTAGTTATCACCTGAACTGGATGTGGTGGCGCTACCTGATGTGGAACTATTCGGGCCGTCAGAATGACTTGCAAGGTATGAGTATCGGTAATACGAAGAGCGGTAACTGGATAACAGGTATACCTTTCGTTGATAAAAGCATACTGGGCTTAGGAGACTTGTCTAAACAACCTGATGGTTATGTAAAGAACAGCGATGACCCTAACAATATTAAATATAGCGGCGCGAACAATAAACTTTATATGCTGCCATTTATATTGGGCGTATTGGGTATGATATACCAGTTTAACAGGAACAAGAAAGATGGTATTGTCACATTGGTTCTTTTCTTCTTTACAGGTATCGCGATTGCTATATTCCTGAACATGCCACCACTGCAACCACGTGAACGTGACTACGCGTTTGCAGGCTCTACCTACGCATTTGCAATATGGATAGGGCTTGGTGTACTGATGGTAAATGAATGGTTGCAAAAAGCAATCAAAGGTGCACCGGGTGCTTATGCTACCATAGCACTTTGTTTAGTAGCAGTACCGACACTCATGGCTAAGGAAGAATGGGATGACCATGACAGGTCGAACAAAACACTGGCTAATGCTTCTGCATACAACGCACTGGTATCTTTAGCCCCTAACGCGATACTATTTACGTTTGGTGATAACGACACCTATCCACTATGGTATTTGCAGGAAATAGAACACGTAAGGCCGGATGTACGCATCATCAACACCAGTTTATTAGGCATCGACTGGTATATAGACCAGTTGAACATGAAAATAAATGATGCAGATGCTGTACCTATGATATGGAAACACGATGATTTCATAGGGGACCATCACAACGTGGTTCAGTATTATGCCAGCCCTAATGTACCTCAGGATAAGTACATCAACCTTGTAGACATCTGCAAATTCATGATAAGCAGTGACCCTCAAAACAAACTGCAAACACAAGGCGGAGACATGGATAACTACTACCCTACTAAAAACTTCTATGTGCCAAGCCTGAGCAAAGAAGAGTTGGTAAAACGCGGCTTAATTAAAGCCTCAGATACTGCTTTCATTGTTACGGATATGAAGTTCAACTTCCCTAAAACGACAGCGTATAAAGATGATATTGCTACCCTGAACATTGTAGCAGCTATTGCACAGGAAGGGTGGCAACGTCCTATTTATTTCAATGGTGGTTTGCCGGGAGATAATTATCAGGGCATGGATGATTATATGCGCATGGAAGGTATCATGTATCGCCTGATGCCATTTAAAATGGATGATGCACATAAATCTAAACAAGGTGATATGGGCTCTGTAGACTTAGATAAATCTTACGACCTCTTCATGAACAAATACAAATGGGGCAATGCTGAACGTAATGATGTGTATTACGATGAGAAAAACCGTTTGATGTTTGCAACATACCGTATCAATGGCGGAAGGATAGCTAATGAATTTGGCAATGCAGGTATGAGAGAAAAAGGTAAGGAAATACTGGACAAAGTAATGAAAAACATATCCAGGCATTCTTACTTCTACGATTATACAGGCTACTTCATGGCAATGTCTTATTACAATATCGGCTACCTGAAAGAGGCAAACGAGCTTGCTGATAAAGTGATAAAAAACCAGGAAGATGATGTGAACTACATTTTAACTGTATCTGAAGGCAAACGCGATGCAATGGCTAACGAAGTGCAAAGAGATGTAAGTATCATCAACTCACTTGCACAGGTTGCAAGACAAGCAGGAGATATGAAGGCCTATACTGCTGACAGTATTAAAATTGATGCACTGACCAGAAAAATAAGTGCCAATATGAACATTCAGCAAGGACAACAACAATAGTATTCGAATAATTTACAAATCCCTTACCTGTTTCGGTAAGGGATTTTTTATTTTTACAACATGCCATATATATCCCAACGTTTATTATCAACGTTATTAGTATTGACGCTTGTATTTCACAATAGCAACGCCCAGGTCATCAAAAGAAGATGGTCGAAGAATGAAGAAGAGCCTGGTGTATTGCTGGTGCAGCTGGCGGTAAACAGCAATAAAGTAGAAGCGTTTCGTAAAGCTGGATATACCAACCTAGTGCAAAGAGTAAAAGACGAATCGGATAGCGCTAACAAGAAAATGGTGCAGGACTTTAATGACAACTTTAAATTTTGCCCTGTTTATTATTACTATGATACCAATGCCAACCTAATCCGTGAAAAGAAGTTTGATGGTATCATATTAGACAGTGCATTACAAGTTGTAGAGAATATCCCAGCATTGTTGGCAACGCGACACTTTCAGGTAGTAAGGTTTGGTTATGCCAACCCGACTGTTAATGAATATGATGAGGAGGACAGCACCAAAGACTCTAAAGGGCATTACACTACAGGCAGGCTTGAAAAACGACTGATAGTGATGGGACCAGACCTGAAAAGAGTAAAATTCCCTATGCCGCAAGGCAGTGTAAGCGCTTTTGATACTCGCAGCGCACGTAATAAAGGGCCGAAATACAATTTTAGTTCTAAGCGGTTTGATATTTATTATATCCCCTACGCCGGTAAGTTGGACAAGGATATATTTATATTTTACAATGAATAAAAAAACCTCCCTGAAGCAGAGAGGTTTGGAGGTCGCGAGCGGATTCGAACCGCTGTAGATGCTTTTGCAGAGCATTGCCTAGCCACTCGGCTACGCGACCGTGAGGCAGCAAATGTAGTAAAAAACGTTGGTTTACAATCAATATTTCCAATTAAAAAAAACAAAAAGCGTCTGACCAAATGTTGTAGGATTATTTTCAAAATCCAATACAGGTCCCCAATTAGGCATTCCCATTAGAACGCGTTTCGCTTCCTCGTCTATTAGCGGATGTAATTTATCTTTCAATTCAACATAGACAACTTTCCCTTGTTCATTAAAATATACATGTGCGTGTATAGTACCTTTAATCTTGAGTTTTCTACATTCTTCTGGATACCTTGTATTCAATGCAAGATATTCTGCATATTTACGTAACCCACCAGGAAATTCTGGACAACATTTAGGCTCATAATAAGCCGTATCAGCTCCCGTTTTGGTATAACATTTTCCGGATTTCAACTTCCCTCTTTTCCATACTTCCTCTCTAGCTATCTTCCCATTTTTATAATATCCAATAACAGAACCAGAGTATAATCCTTCTTTATAGTTTTGAAGCCAACAAATCTCGCCAGTTTCATAGTATCGTTTTATTGTGCCATCTTTTACTTCGCAATTTTCATCAGAAAACACACCATCCTCTTGAATCTTACCTGTACTTATGTAATAATCCTTAGCTTGATAATGTCCATTCTCCAATTTTATTGAAGGTGGTCTAAAAAATACCGCACTGTCTTTTGTGGATATTTTAACCCAGTATTTATTAAACCATGTTGTATCTGATTGCGCTGAAGCACTATATGAATTGAAGAAATACAAGAGTGATAGTATGAGATATCGCATACTTAAATATACTCAGTCCCAAATCAAAAAACAAAGCCCCGCTATGCGGGGCTAATATGATTCAATACTATTGATATCTCACACTTGAAACACTCCAGTCTTAAACTCTTTTATTTCAGGATTGTGGTTTGCTGCGTTGATACCTTCAGATATTACACGGCGTGTTTCTATAGGGTCAATGATTTCATCTACCCACAGACGTGCAGCAGCATAATATGCTGATGTCTGAGATGTGTACCTGTCGGTGATTTCTTTCAGTAATTGTTTTTCTTTTTCAGGGTCTATCTCCTGCCCTTTACTTTTGAGTGCTGCTACCTGTATTTGCAATAATGTTTTAGCAGCTTGCTCGCCACCCATTACCGCTATCTTGGCATTAGGCCATGCATATATAAAGCGAGGGTCATAAGCCTTGCCACACATAGCATAGTTACCTGCACCATAAGAGTTGCCAATGATGATGGTTATTTTCGGTACAACAGAATTAGCCACTGCGTTTACTAATTTAGCACCATCCTTAATGATACCACTCTGCTCGCTGCGACTGCCCACCATAAAGCCTGTTACATCCTGAAGGAACACCAATGGTATTTTTTTCTGATTACAGTTTTGTATGAAACGTGCAGCTTTATCTGCACTATCATTATAAATAACACCACCTAATTGCATTTCACCTTTACCACTCTTCACTATCTTACGTTGATTGGCAACAATACCCACAGCCCACCCATCAATGCGTGCATAACCACACACAATAGTTTTGCCGTAGTCTTCTTTAAATTGGTCGAACTCGGAATTATCAACCAAACGTTCTATCACTTCAACCACATCATAAGCTTTGGTATTATCTACTGAAACCAAACCATAAATGTCTTTAGGATCTTTTTTAGGTTCTACAGCCTTTGTTCTATCAAAACCTGCACGAGGCTTTTCGCCAATTTTATCCATAATACGGCGCACCTGGTCGAGACACTCCTGTTCCGTATCAAATTTATAATCAGCAATACCGCTTACCTCTGTGTGCATTTTAGCACCACCTAATTGTTGTAAATCTGCGTCTTCACCAATGGCTGCTTTTACGAGATATGGCCCTGCCAGAAAGATAGAACCATTGCCTTCTACCATCAATGTTTCATCACTCATGATAGGCAAATATGCACCGCCTGCTACGCAACTACCCATTACAGCTGCTATCTGGCTGATGCCCATGGCACTCATTTGTGCATTGTTGCGGAATATCCTTCCAAAGTGTTCTTTATCAGGAAATATCTCGTCCTGCATAGGCAAATAAACACCTGCACTATCCACTATATATATAACCGGCAGATGGTTTTCCATTGCAATTTCCTGCAGCCTCAAATTCTTTTTACCTGTTATAGGAAACCAAGCCCCTGCCTTTACCGTGTTGTCATTAGCCACTATAATACATTGACGACCAGCCACATAACCTAAACCAGCTACTGTGCCGCCTGCAGGACATCCACCATGTTCAGCATACATCTCCCAACCAGTAAAAGCACCTATTTCAGTAAATACACTGTCTTTGTCAATAAGATATTGGATACGTTCGCGAGGAGTCATTTTCCCTTTCTCTCTACCCTTTTCTATAGCTTTTTTGCCACCGCCAAGACTCACCTGCGCATGACGTTGTTTCATCTGGCTAACGGCCAGTTTCATTGCATCTTCGTTCTTATTGAATTCGAGGTTCATAAGCGCAAATATAATACGAGCAGTCGGCAATCATGAAACTCCGTATATATAATATGAACATTTATAAAGCTATTGCCAAATATTCAACTTTTAATTATAAAAAGGCTTGTATTGAAACAGAAATGTAAAAAAGCATAACGATTGTAATAACATTGTCAACTTATAAGTTACTTTGTACATGGTTAGTGATATACAATGAAATTTTTTCGAGGCTGTGTCCTCCTTTTCTTCATACTGTTTGCCTGCAGGCCGGTATTGGCTAATCACCTTATAGGAGGTGAGCTGCAATACAAGCATTTGTCAGGCAACACCTACCAGGTTAATCTGACCTTGTATGGTGATTGTTTCAGTAGTGCTTTGGGGTTATTGAGAGCAGCGTCTCCTGACATCAACTTATATAACGGATCTACATTCGTATCCTTCATAAGGCTGGCATTAGACACTACTACCATTACAGAGGTGTCTCCCGTTTGTCCTTCAGAAATCAACCATACTGCTTGTAAAGGAGGTTCATTACCCGGCATTTTAAGGTATACTTTCAGCAATATTATTAATATGCCTTTCAAGTCGGCAAAATGGCGTTTCTTGTTTGAAGGTAACATGACACCATCCCAGGCGGGCAGGACCAACAGCATCACCAATATCGATGTATTAGGAGGCAGTTCGGTAATGTACCTTGAAGCCACCCTGAATAATATGAATGGAGACAACAACTCTCCCGCATACACATCTATACCTACTCCGTTTTTTTGCAACAATAAAGCGCAGCAATATAACCAAGGCGCATCTGACTCAGACGGCGACTCTCTTAGCTTTTCATTGGTGCAGGCTTTACAAGGCTCCGTAAATGCATCAGGCACAGGAACACCTGTTAACTATATTACACCATATACGCCCACAGAACCATTGGCAACAACAGCAGGAACATTTAGCTTCAACACCTCTAACGGCCAAATGAATTTCACTCCAAACCTTGCGCAGGTATCGCTGGTAGTAAATAAAGTAGAAGAATACAAAGATGGCATATTGGTAGGCTCAAGTATGAGAGAGATGACATTCGTTGTTATCAATGATTGTCAGAATACTCCTCCCTCGGCATCTATTGATTCTACCATTGAAGGGGGTGCTAAAGGTGACGCAACCACCATCAATGTTTGCAGGGGTGTACAAAAACTTAAATTTTCACTGACTGCAAATGACGGTGACAATAACAACCTTGTGGTAACGGTTTCTAATATACCACCGGGAGCTGTTGTAAATGTAACAGGCAATAATTCATCAAGCCCTAAGGTAGATTTTGACTGGGGCACTGCAGGTGTACCCATCGGGATATATTATTTCTACCTGAACATACAGGATGACGGCTGCCCTCTTACCAGCTCGCAAACAATAGCATTTGCAGTGAATGTCATAAAACCCATAGAAGTTTCTCATAAAATACTCTTCCCTACTCAATGCGCCCACAAAGCATATGTACAACTTAATATTTGGGAAGGTGTGCTGCCAAGAGTTGTTACTGTTATCAGAAACTCTGCTATTGTTGCCCAATATACAGATACCACAGGTGTTATTGAAGATAGCCTCCTAAAGGGCGATTATGATGTGATAGCCTCATCCCCTAAAATGCAATGCAGCACCACTTATCAGATGCATATACCGGATAGCGGTAAATATCTTTATCCACCATTCATCAGAGACAGGCACGTGTGTGTTAATGATGCCATAGAAAACATAAAGTTTGGAATAGATACGGCAGCATATAACATCAACTGGTATGACACAGCATTAAACCCATTGCCAAAGGTGCCAATTTATAAAACTGATACTCCGGGAGTACAGACATGGTTCATCAGCCAGACGAGGTTGGTCTGCGAATCTGACAAAGTACCTTACAGCGTATATGTACATACACCACCCATTACAGAAATCATCAACAAACCATCGACTGTTTGTATTGGCGACAAGGTGGAACTGATAGCCTCGGGTGCGGTAATGTATAAATGGTATCCGACAGATAAAGTATATACTGAGAACAATCATTATTACACTAACATCATGACCCCTACTACGTACACTGTAGTAGCGAAAAGTATTTATCAATGTGCAGATACTGCGTCTGTAACCTATGATAAAATAGAAAGGTGTTGCATGTTCTCATACCCGAATGCTTTTACGCCAAACGGAGATGGTATTAACGATAGGTTCAAGGTTATCCTGTATGGCAATGCAACAGAATATCTATTCAGCATTTACAATCGCTGGGGACAGCAGGTTTTCAGCACCCAAAACCCTAAAGAGGGATGGGATGGCTACTTTAAAGGACAATCTTGTGAACTGGGCGTATATTATTATCGTGTAAAAGGCACTTGCATTACCGGGCATCTTGAAGAACAAGCGGGTGAGTTTACCTTGTTCCGCTGATTATTCCCACTTGAATATTTTGCCTGCAATTATATACAACACAACACCCCACACAAGGAGGAAAAGTATATCGTAACGTATCTCCCAGAAACCTGCACCATCAAATCCTATTTTGCGCATAGCATCATTGAGATATGCCAAAGGCAACGCGCGACAAAATGGCTGCAACCATTTTGGGAAATTATCTATCGGGAAAAATGTACCTGCCAATAAAAACTGCGGCATGGTTATCAGGTTGGCAAATGGTGGAATAGTAGAATCACTTTTAGCTACAGAACTTACGATAAAGCCAAAGCCCATGAATACCATAATAGCCAACGCACTTACCGCTATCAGTTGCATGAACGTAGCGAAACCATTGATTAGAGTGTAACCGAAGGCATAGTGGCCTACACAAATAATAATTACGGCACCCATTAACTGAAACAGCAAACGTGCTATACCTTCACTATACACTATCACACCACGTTTAACAGGCGTTGCAAAAAAACGTTTAAGGACTAACGTTTGTCTCAGGTTAAAAAAAACAAATGCAGTACCAAACACACTACCAGCAAGCAATGAAAAGCCGAGTTGACCCGGCAACATAAAATCAATAATCTTGTATTCACGCACGGCACTCTCTTTAGTCTTAATATCTATAATGGATGTAGCCCGCATCTGCATCTCAGGGTCCATACTTTGAGCTACAGAATTGATAATACCCTGCAACTGCTGCGATTTATCCTTTCCAGATGAAGCGACATTCAGCAAAACAGCATAAGTTGGTTTAACCGAGTCAGGATTCTCTGTTATACTTACAGTAGCTGTAATATCTCCTTCTTTCAAGGCTTTATTAATGGCCGCAGTGTCTTTTACATCCATCCAATGCAATACAGGTACATTCTGCAGAATATGATAAAGGGCACTATTAGTATCACTGCCGGGAGCTGCCGCTACACTTATGCTGTAACCACCGCTGCGACTATTACCAAGAAAGCCGAACACAACAATAAATATAAGTGGAAACGCTATGCTAAATATTATTGCAGACGGACTTTTGAAAATGGCTTGCAGGCTGGCCCTGATCAGAGCCCTCATTGCCATACCATTACTGTATTTTTTCATATTATCAGAGATAGAGCAAATGTAATAAAGAAGACGATGTAATATGTCTTTGCTATAATACTTGTTAAAATAATATCGCAAGGGTAAACCATCTATGGGAAAGATGTAAATTACAGTTGAAGCAATGAGGCCATTATTTTATCGCATAGGATTATCTGCAATCGTTTTTTTTTCATGCCTGCTACAAGCATCTGCATCTAAAATATACATCCCTATGGATGCAGACGGACAATCGAACCATTTAAAGGCGTATGGAATAGCTTATGCTGCGTTAAAGAATGGCCAGGAAGTAGACTGGCTGTTGAACTATATGGGTGGCAGTTTTTGTATGGACCATACCGATAATATTGAAAGGCTATGTAAGCTTCGCGGGGTGAACTATGATGTCATCACAGAAGCTCAATACCTGAATATTGTGACGAAAATAACAGACCCTAATTATAACGGCGATGTTATTAAGCTTGAGAAAGCACCTAAAATATGCGTATATACGCCCCCCGGCAAACAACCATGGGACGATGCTGTAACACTAGTACTTACATACGCTGAGATACCTTTTGACAAAGTATATGATGATGAAGTATTAGCAGATAAACTGCACGAATATGATTGGCTGCACCTGCACCATGAGGATTTTACAGGCCAATACGGCAAGTTCTGGGCTCAGTACCAGAACAGTACCTGGTACCAGGAAGACGTAAGGAACAGCGAAGCCATTGCTAAAAAAAATGGTTATAAAAAGGTATCTAAACTAAAGCTGGATGTATCTAAAAAGATAAGGGACTTTGTAGCAGGAGGTGGATTCCTGTTTGCTATGTGTTCAGCCACAGATAGTTATGATATAGCACTTGCTGCTGAGAATACTGATATATGTGATGTGCCATTTGATGGTGACCCGCCTGCTCCTGATGCACAACAGCAATTAGATTTTACAAAGGGGTTTGCTTTTAAAGACTATACTATATCTACCAATCCTTATGAGTATGAATTCTCGACAATAGATAATACTAACTTCAGAAGGATGAGGGTAAACATGGAGGCTGATTATTTTACGCTATTTACCTTTTCTGCAAAATTTGACCCTGTACCAACAATGCTTTGTCAGAACCATACTACTACTATAAAAGGTTTCATGGGACAAACCACCTCATTTCGTAAGGAAGTATTGAAATCTAATGTTTTGATTATGGGTGATTACAAACCTGTAAACGAAGCGCGCTATATACATGGCGAATATGGTAAAGGTACATGGAGTTTCTACGGAGGACATGACCCCGAAGATTATGAACACGCTATTGGTGACCCTCCTACAGACCTCAACCTACATCCCACATCACCAGGATACCGCCTGATATTAAATAATGTATTATTTCCGGCAGCAAAGAAAAAACCACGTAAAACATAGGTATAAAATCAATTGGTTAATATGCCGCGTATTCCAGTATCTTAGCACCTGTTATGTATCCTGACTTCCAACACCTGCTACAAGGCATTTTCGGCACAGATATGCCCTCATGGTTAAGCATATTTAAAACCTTTGGGTTATTGGTTGCCTTCTCGTTCCTGGGAGCTGCCTGGACATTGACCAAAGAGCTAAAAAGAAAGCAAGCACAGGGATTACTTGTACCTACCTATACTACTATAGAAGTAGGACAACCGGCTACTGTAAATGAACTGCTGATATCTGCATTAATAGGTTTCTTATTAGGTTTTAAAATTGGTGGCATTTTCGGGCATATTGATACTGTTTCTCCAGACCCTATGGGCTATGTATTTTCTCCTCTGGGTAACCTTGGAATTGGTATAGCGGGAGCTATACTTGCAGCTGGGCTAAAATACTATGAGAAAAAGAAACAAGAACTACCTGAAGTTCAAACAAAAAAAATAGCCATTTACCCGCACCAGCGTATCAGCGAGATAACAATGATAGCTGCCGTTGCAGGTCTTGCAGGAGCCAAAATATTTAACGCGCTGGAAACATGGGATGATTTTATAAAAAACCCAATAGATAACCTTGTATCATCTTCAGGGCTTACTTTTTACGGAGGTTTAATAGTAGCAACAATTGCATTAATATTTTACGCACGTAAATACCAGATACCATTCAAACATTTATGTGATGCAGCAGCACCCGGGTTAATGCTGGCCTATGGCTTAGGCAGATTAGGCTGCCAGTTTGCCGGTGATGGTGACTGGGGCATATTCAACAGTGCATACATAACAGAGCCTAATGGTGTTTTAAGGCTTGCTAAAGACGGCGAGTTTCAAGGTATGCTACAGAATGCACACCAGTATTTCATACAAAATTTCGGCAGTTTAGCTGCTGTTCCACATAAAGCTGTAGCTGCTCCATCGTGGCTGCCTGATTGGATGTTTGCCATGAATTATCCTCACAATGTGGGACATGAAGGTGTACAGATCATGAATTGTTTTGATGATTATTGTACTGTATTACCAGTAGGTGTGTTCCCTACTCCATTGTATGAAGCCGTAGTGTGTACTGGCTTATTCTTTGTATTATGGTCACTTCGTAAACGATTTACAAAGCCACTGCAGCTTTTTGGTGTTTATCTCATTCTCAACGGTGTGGAACGTTTCTTTGTTGAAAAAATAAGAGTAAACAGTAAATACGACTGGGGATTTCTGCAACCTACACAGGCAGAGATAATTTCTTTCTGCTTAGTGTTAGCAGGTATCATCATCTTAGCAACAAGGAAAAAGAAAGCAGCAACTGCTTAGTCGAGGTGCCCTTTATTCAATTCAGGATTAGCTTTCTCAGCAGCTTCGATAGGCGCGAAGTTTGATAATGCTTCTCCTTTGGTTATTCCTACTGCTGTAGTATGTTCATAATGCACTGAAGGTTTGCCATCTGCAGTTTTAATGGTCCAACCATCTTCTTCAGTATATACTTCGCGCGTGCCGAGATTAATCATCGGTTCGATAGCTAATACCATACCTTCTTTAAGACGTTTACCATCACCACGACGGCCAAAATTAGGCACTTGCGGGTCCTCGTGCAGTTGTCTGCCCACACCATGTCCAACAAGGTCTCTTACTACGCCATAACCATGTACTTTGTTACAGTAATTCTCAACTGTAAAAGATATATCTCCTACTCTGTTGCCTTCATGCGCTTCTGCCACAGCCATCATTAATGATTCTTTGGTAACACGCATCAGTTTCAGATATTCAGGCTTAACATCACCAATTGCAAAAGTATAAGCATGGTCGCCATGATAGCCATTCATATACACACCACAATCTACAGAGATAATATCACCTTCCTTTAGTTCGTAAGCACTTGGGAATCCATGCACAACGACATCATTTACTGAAATACATAGGGAGAACGGGAAAGCATTATTACGCGGGCCATAGCCCTTGAATGAAGGGACACCGCCGTTATCGCGTATAAATTGTTCAGCCATTTTATCTATTGATAAAGTGGTGATACCCGGCCTTAATAAGGCTGCCACCTCTGTTAAGGTGGCAGTAACCATTAAAGCACTTTTTCTGATTATTTCAATTTCTTCTTTACTTCTTATGTGTATCATTCAGCACAATTCAATTAAACTATTGGACGGCTGCTAACCGCTTGCCTTCCTGTGATGCGACCTGAAGTCATTAAGCCATCATATTGGCGCATGAGTAAATGGCTTTCAATTTGTTGCAAAGTATCAAGGATTACACCAACACCAATCAACATAGATGTACCACCGAAGAAAGACGCGAAACCGCTAGTAACGCCCAACAATGCAGCAATACCCGGAAGAATACCTGCCACAGCAAGGAATGTTGCACCCGGCAATGTAATACGGTCCATGATAGTTGCAATATAATTAGCTGTAGGTTCACCAGGTTTTACGCCCGGGATAAAGCTATTGTTACGTTTCAGGTTATCTGCCATTTCTGATGGGTTGAAAATCAACGCCGTGTAGAAATAAGTAAATGCAATTACCAATACTGCATAAATCAGGTTGTAAACCAAAGAGGTATGGTCTGACAATGATTTTGCAATACCCTGTGCACTATCATTGTTGCTGAAACCCACCAAAGTAGCAGGGATGAACATGATAGCCTGAGCAAAGATGATTGGCATAACACCTGCAGAATTCACTTTCAAAGGAATGAAATCGCGAGAGCCCGATACTTCTTTAGCAGCATTGCTGCTACCTATGATACGACGAGCGTAGTTCAAAGGTATTTTACGAGTACCTTGTGTAAGCAATATCAAACCAACTACAACACCGATAAACACAGCCAATTCAATTAAGAATATCAAAAGGCCACCACCGCCGCCAAGGTTTCTTGCGTCAAATTCTTGTCCTAATGAGTGTGGTAAACGGGCAAGGATACCCACCATGATGATGAGCGATGTACCATTACCAATACCCTTATCAGTTATTTTTTCACCCATCCACATTACAAACAATGTGCCTGCAGTCAATACTACAACAGTAGACAACCAGAACATGAATGTACCGAACTCAGGTACGATAGCGCGACCGGTTTGATTGTGCAAATATGCTACATAAGCACTAGCCTGAAATGCTGTTACTATAACTGTGAGGTAACGAGTGTATTGATTGATTTTACGACGGCCGCTATCCTCACGCTGCATTTTAGCAATTTGAGGAACTACGATACCAGCCAACTGCATGAAAATAGATGCAGAGATATACGGCATTACACCTAATGCGAAAACAGATGCACGCAAAAACGCACCACCTGCGAACATGTTGAACAAACCGAGCAACCCGCCATTTTGGGTGCTTTCAAGGGCTAATCTGTTAGGGTCAATACCTGGCAGGGTTATGTAACAACCTATACGATAGAAAGCCACAAGCATCAATGTAAACAGAATGCGTTTGCGGAGTTCTTCGATGCTCCAGATATTTTTAAGCGTTGCAATTAACTTCTTCACTTGGAACTGTAATTAATCAAAAAATGAAATGCGAATAAACGATAAAAGACGCATTTTACCAAATGCGTCTTTTCAATACTTTAAAGGCTTAAACCAGCTCTACAGTACCGCCCGCAGCTTCAATAGCTGCTTTGGCTTTCTCGCTGATAGCGTTTACTTTGAACGCTATTTTAGCTTTAGTTTCGCCTGTACCCAGGATTTTAACCACATCGGTACGGTTGATAAGTCCATTTACATACAGGTTATCCAAAGAGAACTCCTGTATATTATATTTTTCAATAAGAAAATCTAACTGGCCCAGGTTGAATACTTTGTATTCTACACGGTCGTTATTTTTGAAACCGCGTTTAGGCATACGGCGCTGGATTGGCATCTGACCACCTTCGTGACCGATTTTACGCTTGTAACCGGTGTTAGATTGAGCACCTTTGTTACCACGTGTAGCAGTACCACCATGACCACTACCTTCACCACGACCAATACGTTTTGTTGATTTTACTGAACCTTCTGCAGGTTTAAGATTGTGCAATTGCATAGTTTACAATTTTTGGACTTGCGCGGACTGTAAAACCGCTCGCAAATACGGTTAAAAAATTAAGCTTTTACTTCTTCTACTTTTACCAGGTGGTGAACTGCTTCAACCATACCCAGGATTTGAGGCGTAGCTTCAACTTCAACTGAAGCATGCATTTTACGCAAACCCAACGCGATAAGCGTACGCTTTTGGCGTTCCGGGCGGTCAATTCCGCTCTTTGTCTGAGTAATTTTAATTTTAGCCATGACGCTATATATTCAAAAGTTAAAATTCAAAAAAATTAAAAAATCAATTAGCCGTTAAAAACTTTCTTAAGGCTTACGTTACGTTGTTTGGCAACTGCTAGAGGCTCACGCAATTGGCCTAAAGCACTGAATGTAGCTTTAACCACGTTGTGAGGGTTAGCAGAACCTAAAGATTTAGACAATACGTCTGTAACACCTGCAGCTTCTAATACCGCACGCATGCTACCACCTGCGATAACACCCGTACCGTGAGCGGCTGGTTTTATCAACACTTTTGCAGCACCTTCTTTAGCAAATTGCTCGTGAGGAATAGTACCGTTCATTACAGGCACTTTTATCAGGTTTTTCTTAGCATCATCTATACCTTTAGTGATAGCTTCCTGAACCTCTTTAGCTTTGCCTAAGCCGTGTCCTACAACACCTTGTCCGTTACCTACAACTACCAGTGCAGAAAAACTGAAAGCACGACCGCCTTTTGTAGTTTTTACAACACGGTTGATAGCTACAACCTTTTCATGCAATTCAAGGTCTCCGGCTTTTACGCGATTATATGATGTCTTCGCCATTATTATATCGAAAGAAAAATGTTAAACAATAATTTATTAAAATTTCAAACCGCCTTCACGTGCACCGTCTGCTACAGACTTAACACGTCCATGATACAAATAACCACCACGGTCGAAAGTACAAGTATCGATACCTAAAGCCAATGCTTTTTGAGCGATTGCTTTACCTACTAATACAGATTTTTCTGATTTAGTACCTTTTTGAGCAGCGATATCTTTCTGACGAGAGTTAGCAGCAGCCAATGTTAAGCCTGTTGCATCATCTATCAGTTGAGCATAAATATCCTTGTTGCTGCGAAATACAGAAAGACGTGGTTGCTTAGCTGTGCCAACAACTTTGGCACGGATGCGCCAACGCAATTTCTGACGACGTACTACTTTTGGATCTAATGACATATTTACCTTGTTTTTTACGGGCTTCTCTTTTCAGAGAGCTACCGGAGTTTTAAAATTTTTACACAAATAATTATCACCCGCAAAAGCGGATGATAACTACGATTATTATTTACCTGCTGCTTTACCTGCTTTACGGCGAACAATTTCATCGCTGTAACGAACACCTTTACCTTTGTATGGTTCAGGTTTACGCAGGCTGCGTATTTTAGCAGCTACTTGTCCTAACAATTGTTTATCAATAGACTCAAGGATAATCCTTGGGTTTTGACCTTTTTCAGCAACTGCAGATGCTTTTACTTCTTTAGGTAACTCCATGATGATGTTGTGAGAAAAACCTAAAGCCATATCGATTTGCTGACCTTGAACAGCAGCACGATAACCCACACCCACTAATTCTAATTCTTTTTTGAAGCCATCAGTTACACCAACCATCATGTTTTGTACCAAAGCACGGTACAAACCATGTAATGCACGGTGGCGAATCTGATCTGTAGGGCGAGTAATCAATACTTCTTCACCTGCTACTTCAATTTTAATATCACGGTCAATTGCTTCTTTCAATTCACCTTTAGGGCCTTTCACCACTACTTCGTTTGCAGGAGTAACAGTTACAGTTACGCCTTTTGCAATTTTAACCGGTTTTTTACCTATACGAGACATTGTAAATACTTTTAAATTTTTATTGTTGTTAGAGTGTTGACCGATCAGCCTGGTATAGGACCAGCTTAATGTATCAAGCTCAGTTAATTACTATTAATAAATGTGGCACATTACTTCACCACCAACATTGTTCGCTTTTGCTTCTTTATCAGTCATCAGACCTTTTGAAGTAGAAACGATTGCAATACCCAAACCGCTTTGTACGCGTTTCATATCAGCAGGCTTAGCATATTGACGCAGACCCGGACGACTTACACGCTCCAAAGAACGGATTGCAGGTTCTTTAGTAGCAGCATCATATTTCAATGCTATTTTGATGATGCCTTGTTTGTTATCATCTTCAAATTTGTATTTCAGGATATAACCTTTATCATAAAGAATCTCAGTTATACGCTTCTTTACATTTGATGCAGGTATTTCAACGATACGGTGACGAGCCATTTGCGCGTTACGAATACGGGTTAAAAAGTCTGCTATAGGATCTGTTACCATTTTCTTTTATTAAGTTTTGTAAAGTTTTTTAAATTGTTACCGGTTTCAATTATGATTGACCTTGCAACGTTTTCTAAATTACCAGCTGGCTTTACGTACACCCGGTATTTTGCCATCCAATGCCATATCGCGGAACACGTTCCTGCAAATACCGAAGTGGCGCATATAACCTTTAGGACGGCCGGTAAGCTGGCAGCGGTTCTTTAAACGAACTGCTGATGAGTTCTTTGGAAGTTTATCCAAAGCAGCATAATCTCCGGCAGCTTTCAGGGCAGCACGCTTTTCAGCGAATTTTGCTACCATTGCTTCGCGTTTGCGTTGGCGGGCTTTTACTGATTCTTTTGCCATTTATTAGTTATTATCTTTTTTAATGTTTTTGAAAGGCATACCTAATTCTTTAAGCAATTCGTATGCTTCTTCATTAGTACGTGCAGTAGTTACGAATGTGATATCCATACCACTAATTTTTGTAACCTTGTCAATGTTTATCTCAGGGAATATGATCTGTTCTGTGATACCCATAGTATAGTTACCACGGCCATCGAAAGATTTGTCGTTGATACCTTTAAAGTCACGTACACGTGGCAGGGTAACAGAAACAAAACGATCAAGGAATTCGAACATATTCGAATTACGCAGCGTAACGCGGCAACCAATAGGCATTGCCTTACGAAGCTTGAAGTTTGAGATATCTTTCTTAGATAAAGTAGCTACTGCTTTCTGACCAGAGATATTAGTCATTTCAGTAACTGCGTCATCAATCATTTTCTTATCAGAAGTAGAGCCTTTAACACCTTGGTTCAGGCATATTTTCACCAGACGAGGACACTGCATTACAGTGCTGTAACCAAACTTTTTCATTAAAGCAGGTACTACTTCGTCTTTATATTTCTTCTGTAAACGGGGTGTGTATACTGTCGTTGCCATTATTTAATTTCCTCCCCTGATTTTTTAGATATACGTTTAAAACCATTTTCAGTGCGTTCGCGTTTGATACGAACCGGAGCTTTTGCTTTAGCATCCCACAACATAACGTTAGAGATGTGTATTGCAGCTTCTTCCTGAACGATGCCACCCTGAGGGTTTTGCGCATTTGGTTTCAGATGTTTGGTAACCATATTTACTCCTTCAATCAGCACGCGGCTTTTTTGAGGGTAAACTGCCAACACCTTACGTGGTTTGCTACGGTCTTTATCGTCGCCTGCAACAACTACCACGCTGTCGCCTTTTTTGATGTTGAATTTCGGTTTAAATCTCTGTTTCACAATTACTTAGATTAAATGTTTTGACCTTACGGCCCTAAAACGGGCTGCAAAGGTACGAATTATTATAATACTTCAGGTGCCAATGAAACAATTTTCATATAGCCTTTGTCGCGCAGCTCACGAGCAACAGGGCCGAAGATACGTGTACCCCTTGGTTCGTCTGAGTTATTCAACAATACTACTGCATTGTCATCGAAGCTGATGTAAGAACCATCTTTACGGCGTAATTGCTTTTTTGTACGTACAATTACAGCTTTAGAAACGGTTCCTTTTTTAATACCACCACCGGGAAGAGCATCCTTTACAGTTACTACTATTTTATCACCGATGCCGGCGTAGTCCTGGCCTGAGTTGCCTAACACACGGATACAAAGCACTTCTTTTGCACCGCTGTTATCTGCTACGTTAAGCCTTGATTCTTGTTGTATCATCTTTAAATAAGATTACTTAGCTTTTTCAATAATTTCTACTAACCTCCAACGCTTTGTTTTGCTCAGCGGGCGAGTTTCCATGATGCGTACAGTATCACCAATACCAGCAGTATTAGCTTCATCGTGCGCGTGGAATTTTGTCGTCTTTTTAACGAACTTACCGTATATCGGGTGTTTCACTTTACGTTCTACAGCTACAGTGATGGTTTTATCCATTTTATCACCGCTCACAATCCCGATACGGGTTTTTCTGCTTTTTCTTTCTACAGTCATGTTTGACATCTATAAAAAAGTTTATTAGAAACCTAATTTTCTTTTGTGTTGTTCCGTTTTCAAACGTGCGATGTTACGACGCAGCGTACGAATAGAAAGCGGGTTTTCTACCGGATTAACGGCGTGGCTGAATTTCAGCTTCTTCAAACGCACTTCATCATCGCCTATTTGCTGGCCCAGTGCCTCGTCATTCAGCGTACGATAATCTTCTGCTTTGGTAGCTTTTTTTGCTTTAGCCATTGTTTTACTTTTTATAAAAACTTTATTCTTAATAAATATTATTCACCAGTGTAATCAGGGCGAACTACAAATTTTGTTTTAATCGGAAGCTTTTGTGCAGCCAGTTCCAGTGCTTCTTTAGCTACTTTCATCGGTACACCATCCAATTCGAACATGATACGGCCCGGATGTACTACAGCAGCCCAAAACTCTAAGCTACCTTTACCTTTACCCATACGCACTTCAGCAGGCTTACGAGTGATTGGTTTATCAGGGAATATGCGAATCCAAACATTACCCTCACGTTTCATGTGACGTGTCAATGCCTGACGTGCAGCTTCTATCTGACGGTTAGTAATCCACTTTGGCTCCAGCGCTTTCAAACCAAAAGAACCCATTGCACATACAGTACCACGTTGTGCGTTTCCTTTAATTCTGCCTTTGTGAGCTTTACGATGTTTCGTTTTTTTCGGTTGTAACATTGTTACAATATTTTAAATAGTTACTCTACAATTTTATTAATTGCGGCCACGGCCACCACCACGACGGTCACCACCGCCGCCACCACGACGCTCACCACGTCCTTCACCACCACCGCGGCGTTCACCACCACCACGACGTTCGCCACCTTCTGCACGCGGAGCACCACCTTCAGCACCACGACGGTCAGAACCGGCAGAGAAGTTAGGATTCAAATCACGTTTGCCTAAAACTTCACCTTTACAAATCCATACTTTGATACCAATCTTACCATATACAGTCATTGCGTATACAGAAGCGTAATCGATATCCATACGGTAAGTATGTAATGGAGTGCGTCCTTGTTTGAATTCTTCAGAACGAGCGATTTCAGCACCACCTAAACGGCCGCCTACTTTTATCTTGATACCCTCAGAACCCATACGCATTGCAGTAGAGATAGCCATCTTTACAGCGCGTTTGTAGCTCACACGGCTTTCGATCTGACGAGCGATAGTTTCACCTACGATGTTCGCATCCAGTTCAGGACGACGGATCTCCATGATGTTGATCTGTACATCTTCTTTACCAGTCAGTTTCTTCAACTCTTCTTTGATACGATCAACTTCAGAACCGCCTTTACCTATGATGATACCAGGCTTAGAAGTATGGATAGTGATGATCAGTTTACCCAATGTGCGCTCAATAACTATGCGAGATATACCGCCTTTATTGATACGCGCATTGAGGTAAGTACGGATTTTGTGGTCTTCAACAAGTTTCTGACCGAAATCCTTTTTCTCACCAAACCACATTGAGTCCCATCCGCGGATGATGCCCAACCTGTTACCTATAGGATTAGTTTTTTGACCCATTCGTTATATTATTAATGTTGAATGTTTAAGTTTTATGCGTTAGCTGCAACTGCAGTTTTGCTGTCCACAATAATTGTTACGTGGTTGCTGCGTTTGCGCAACCTGTAAGCACGGCCCTGAGGTGCAGGGTTCATGCGTTTCAAAGTACGTCCGCCATCAACGAAGATGGTCTTTACATACAGATTCGCAGAAGTTACATCAACACCTTCGTTTTTCACTTTCCAGTTTGCGATAGCACTCATCAGCAACTTTTCCAGAGGAACAGAAGGATGTTTAGTGCTAAACTTCAACGTGTTGATCGCGTTTTCTACTTCCATACCGCGAATCAAATCCGCCAAGAGGCGCATTTTGCGCGGAGAAGTAGGATAATTACGTAAACGAGCTACAGCTTCCATTTTTATTTTTATTTATGCGGGGGCGCCTGAAGACGTGACCCAAATTTTTTGATTATTTATTATTGTTTACTTCCACTATGGCCTTTGAAGTTGCGTGTTGGCGCAAATTCACCAAGTTTATGACCAACCATGAATTCCGTTACATACACAGGTATGAATTTGTTACCGTTATGCACAGCAAATGTCTGTCCTACAAAATCAGGTGTGATAGTAGAGCGACGGCTCCACGTTTTGATAACACCTTTCTTTGATTTGCCTTCGTTCATAGCTAAAACTTTCTTGTCCAGTTTTGCGTCTACGTAAGGTCCTTTTTTAATTGAACGAGCCATTATTCGTTATATTTTTAATTATCAGCTATTGCTGAATACTATTTTTTGTATTTACCAGAAAGCTTTTTACCGTCACGACGTTGGATAATCAGCTTGTTACTTCCTTTTGTTGTGCTACGTGTTTTTTCACCTTTAGCGTATTTACCAGTACGGCTACGTGGGTGACCACCAGAAGAACGGCCTTCACCACCACCCATCGGGTGATCTACAGGGTTCATTGCAACACCACGGTTACGAGGTTTGATACCTTTCCAACGGTTACGACCTGCTTTACCCATTGATTCCAATGCGTGGTCGCTGTTAGATACTGTACCTACTGTAGCCATGCAAGTGCTTAACACTTTACGCAATTCGCCACTTGGCATTTTCAACACACAATATTTTTCTTCTTTAGCGTTCAACTGAGCATAAGTACCTGCAGAACGAGCTAAAGAACCACCTTTACCAGGTTGCATTTCGATGTTGTGAATTACAGTACCTAATGGCATGTTTTTCAACAACAAAGCATTACCCAATTCAGGAGCGATATCATCGCCACTCATAACTGTAGCGCCAACTTCTAATCCTTGCGGAGCAATGATGTAACGTTTTTCACCATCAGCATAAGAAAGCAAAGCGATGAATGCTGTACGGTTTGGATCGTATTCGATAGTTTTAACTGTAGCAGGGATATTTTTCTTATCGCGCTTGAAGTCAACTATACGGTACATTTTTTTGTTACCGCCACCCATATAGCGCATAGCACGACGGCCTTGCGCGTTACGGCCTGCAGTAGATTTCTGAGGCTCTAACAAGCTTTTTTCAGGCTCATTAGTGGTAACCTCTGCGTAAGCGTTACCTATTCTCCAACGTGTGCCGGCTGTTACCGGTTTGTATTTACGTAATGCCATTTTCTAATTCTTTATCAAAACTTACATTGAGAATAAATCAATTGATTCACCTTCAGCAAGTGTAACAGTTGCTTTTTTATATGATGGTTTTACACCAGTCAAAAATCCTTGTTTGGTAAAACGGTTTTTAAGTTTGCCCGGAACTACTACTGTGTTTACGTCAGTTACTTTAACACCGTAAAACTCTTCAACAGCTTTTTTGATTTCAAGCTTGTTAGCTTTCTTATCAACTTCAAAAGTATAGCGGCCTGATTTTTCCATCTGGCTATTTACTTTCTCAGTGATTACCGGCCTTACCAAAACGTCAGCGAGTTTCATTTTATATACTATTTCGTGTTACGAAAAATCTTTTAATAATTAAGCTTCAACAGCTTCGTTAAACATTTTAGCAGCTGACTCAGTGAATACCAGTACTTGTGCATTTACAAGGTCGTAAGTATTCATATCGCTCAATACTACTGTTTTGTTCCTGCCAATGTTACGAGCACTTAAGTAAGTGTTTGCTTCATATTCAGGCATGATGAACAATGATTTCTGAGTGCCGTTCAATTTGCCCAGCATAGCAGCGAAATCTTTAGTTTTAGGAGCTGAATAGTTCAGGTCTTCAACTATAACAATTTTACTTGCTTTTGCCTTGTGAGCCAACGCAGACATCTTAGCGAGGTCTTTTACTTTACGGTTCAGTTTGAAATCATAACCGTGAGGAAGAGGGCCGTTTACAGCACCACCACCTTTGTATAAAGGGTTACGGATATTACCCTTACGAGAGCCACCCGTACCTTTTTGACGGTGAAGTTTTTTAGACGCACCATGCACTTCTGCACGAGTCTTTGTTTTGTGTGTACCCTGGCGTTGAGCAGCTAAGTACTGCTTTACTGCGAGGTATATACAATGATCGTTAGGCTCGATACCGAATATATCATCCGGCAATTCTACCGAACGGCCTGTTTTTTCACCTTTGCTATTTAAAACGTCAACTTGCATGACTATAATTAATTCTGAATTAACACTATTGAACCATTATGACCCGGAACTGAACCGCTAACTAATATATAGTTCTGATCAGGGAATACTTTTACTACACGCAGCGCTTTGATCTTTACTTTATCGCCACCCATGCGGCCTGCCATGCGCATACCTTTAAATACGCGGCTAGGATATGATGAACCACCGATAGAACCCGGAGCACGCTGACGGTCATGCTGACCATGCGATGCTTCACCCACACCGGAGAAACCATGGCGTTTTACAACACCCTGAAAACCTTTACCCTTAGTAGTACCAACTACACTTACCTTTTCACCTTCAGTGAAAATATCGCAAGTAAGGGATTCACCAACTTGTTTATCAATGGAACAATTACGAAGTTCTTTTACGATTGCTTTAGGCGATGTATTTGCCTTAGCGAAGTGATTAAGGAGAGCAGCAGGAGTATTTTTCTCCTTAGCTTCACCGAATGCGATTTGCAACGCATCGTAACCGTCTGTATCTACGGTTTTCTTTTGAGTAACCACACAAGGCCCAGCTTCGATAATGGTGCAGGCTGTCTGCTTTCCATTCGGCTCAAATACGCTGGTCATGCCAATTTTTTTGCCTATAATACCTTTCATTTTATTATAATTTAGTCTAGCGCCCGGTTCTGATTGTGTGGACCGGGATGGACTGTTTTTAAATATTATTAAGAACTAATAAAGCTATCAAGCTTTAATTTCTACTTCTACACCACTTGGCAGGTCGAGCTTTGAAAGAGCGTCTACTGTACGTGAAGAAGAAGTATAGATATCCAACAGGCGCTTGTGAGTGCACAATTGGAATTGCTCACGTGCTTTTTTGTTAACATGCGGTGAGCGCAATACTGTAAAGATCTTCTTCTCTGTAGGCAAAGGAATAGGGCCTGTAACCACTGCTCCTGTGTTGCGCACAGTTTTCACTATTTTTTCAGCCGACTTATCAACCAGGCTATGGTCGTAAGATTTCAGTTTTATTCTGATACGCTGTGACATAACTTATAAATATCTTCTAACCCCGTAAAATTTGGGACTGCAAAGGTAAGGCGTTATTTCATAACAGACAAAATATTTGAAAAGAAATTTTAAAATTTTCTGCCCTGAAGCTGAAATGATTGCCTGTTGTGGATTTGAGGGCTACAAAAATAAGTTATTTCAGCTAAAGAATATGGAATACAGGCAAAAACCCGTCTACTCTAAAACATTGAAAATGAAATGGTTGCTTTTAATGTTTGTTCTTTCAGCTTTCATAACCAGTTATGGACAAGAGACTATTTATCGAAAAAACCCAAATACAGGCAAAACAGAACAATTTACCTACGTTGACCAAATGCCTGAAGCACCATACGATGTTAACCAATACCTTGTGAAAAAGATAAGTCATTTACCACAATACCCCTATTATAGCAAAGTTGTCGTACAGTTTATTGTAGAAAAAGACGGGAGTATAAGCAATCCACATGTCTTAAAGAAAAGAGATACGATGCTCGATTCGATAGCTGTCGAGGTCATTAAAAATATGCCCAAATGGAAACCCGCAGTTCATAACGGCAAAAAAATAGCTATACCATATACTTTACCTGTGATTTTTGATTTCGAATAAAACTGTACCACTCAATTCTGCGTATGTTGGTTATTGTAAAACAAAAAACAACATATTAATTTTACAATCAACTAAAACTACCGTTATGCTCAAAAAAATCCTGAAATGGACTGGCATTGTATTGCTCGTCCTGATTATAGGACTTACTATTGCCGTTGCTACTCGTCAAAATCTGAAACATGATGCCCCCTACCCGGAAATAACACTTTCTACAGATAGTGCAGTCCTTGCCCGTGGTGAATACCTGGTATATGGGCCCGGACACTGTGCTGATTGCCATGGAGACAGGTCGCTAAAAGACAAAATAGAAAAAGGCGAAAAAGTGCCTTTGATTGGTGGCTTCCAATTTGTACTTCCTGTAGGCAATATGTATGCACCCAACATCACTCCCGACAAAGAAACCGGTATTGGCAATCTTGAAACCAAAGCAATGGCAAGAGCATTGCGATATGGCGTAAGGCCTGATGGCACAGCTATGTTTGATTTCATGCCGTTTCACAATACAAGCGATGCTGACCTTACGGCCATCTTCTCTTATTTGAAAACAATGGAGCCGGTTAAACATGAAGTACCTCATTACAGCTTGAATGTATTGGGTAAAATTGTAAACGCTTTCATGATAAAACCTACAGGCCCGTCAGAAGAAGTACCTAAATCGGTAACAGAAGATACTAGTATTGCATACGGTAAATATCTTGCTAACAGTGTTGCTAACTGTCGTGGCTGCCATACTAACCGAGACCTGATGACGGGTGCATTCATCGGGCCTGATTATGCCGGAGGTTTTGAAATGGAATCATTAATCGACCCGAAACATTTCAAATGTGTAACTCCTAACCTTACTCCCGACCCTGAAACCGGACACTTAGCTGGATGGAATGAAACTACTTTCATCAACCGTTTCAGAATGGGCAAACTGATAAAACACAGTGAAATGCCATGGGGTCCATTCAGCCGTATGAGTGACAATAATCTTAAAGCAATATACCGCTACCTTCAGACTGTAAAACCCGTAAAAAATAAAGTAGAGAAGACACTGGTAGAAATAAATGCATAACATACCTACCATGAAAATTCGGATTTGATAAAAATATCTGGTAAGTAATATATATTTGAAACTACCTTCTATAATAATGAAGGTAGTTTTGTTATATTAGCATATAGTAAGATTCCCAACGATATTGATGCAACTAGGCGAAGTAAAAAAATACGTGCTGCGAAAGCTGAAAGAGGACCTCCCGATACATCTGTTATATCATAGCATTGATCATACTAAAGATGTATATGCTTGTTGTAAAGAACTTGCTAAAGCGGAGAAAGTAAAAGGTGACGACTTGAAATTACTACTTACTGCAGCCATATTGCATGATACCGGGTTTATAATACATTCCAAAAATCATGAACAACGTTCCTGTACACTTGCTAAAAAGGTATTACCCGAATATGGTTATACCAAAGAGCAAATAAAGAAAGTGTGCGGTATGATAATGGCTACACAAATACCTCAATCACCTAAAACACATCTTGAAGAAATTATCTGCGATGCAGACCTCGACTATCTCGGACGAGATGATTTCTTCCAGATTGGCGACCGTTTATACGCCGAATTCATGACGCTGGGTACTGTGAAGAATGAAAAAGAATGGAATACACTGCAATTAAAGTTTATGCAATCGCACCATTACTTTACTACTACATCTCAAAAACTAAGAAAAAAGAAAAAAGAAAAGAATCTACAGCGCGTACAAGCGAAATTGAAGAAACTTAGATAATAAGATAAGAACCATTATGCTGAAGGCTATTCAAAATAACATACCCCAGACAATAAAGGATATCCTATACATTGTAGCGGGAATAATCTTTGCAGGGTTTGCATTAAAAAGTTTCCTGGTTCCTAATAACTTTCTTGATGGAGGACTGACAGGAATGTCGCTTCTGATACATGAGTTTTTGCATTTTAATTTAGGTATATCAATCATTGTACTCAACATACCTTTCATCATCATGGGAGGCTATCAAATCAATCGCAGGTATGCTTATAAAACGTTGGCATGTGTTATTGGCCTTGCGTTATGCTTATCATATATACCATACCCAAATGACATTACTCAGGATAAACTTTTAGTATCCATATTTGGCGGTTTTTTTCTTGGAACAGGAGTAGGGTTAGCGATGCGTGGTGGTTGTGCCATTGACGGAATTGAGGTATTAGCATTGTATACCCTTAAGCGTAGCAGCTTCAGTATTACGGAGATAATATTAGGCATCAATACTATCATATTCCTTATTGCAGCCTCATATCTGGGTTTGTCGACAGCTCTTTATTCCATGCTCACTTATTATGTAGCCGGACGTACAATAGACTACGTAATTGAAGGACTTGAAGAATATACCGGAGTAACAATAATATCGGGCAAAAGCGAAGAGATAAAAGAAGCCCTTGTAATAAAACTAGGTCGTGGCATTACCGTATACAAAGGAGAACGCGGCTTTTTAAAAGATAGTTTTGATATAAGTCAACCTTGTGATATAGTTTTCACCATTGCTACAAGGCTTGAAGTAAGGAGACTAAAAAACCTTGTGCATAATTTAGACCCTAAAGCGTTCATATTTACCAACAGCATTAAAGAAGCAGCAGGTGGTGTATTAAAACAACGCTCGGGCCACAGGCATTAATAACCATATTTTTCTTTCCAGCATTTTTTCAGATACTCCCTGATACGTGCTTCAGCCGCATTATCTCCGGGGTCATATAGTTTGGTACCGGCAACAGCTTCGGGCAAAAATTCCATATTGACGAAATTCCCTTCATGGCTATGAGCATACTCATAGTCCTTACCATAATTCAGGTTCTTCATCAATTTAGTAGGTGCGTTGCGTATTGAAAGCGGCACTGGTAAATCGCCTGTCTGAGATACTAACGACTGAGCTTTTCCGATAGCCATATACGCAGCATTACTTTTGGGTGATGAAGCTAAATAAGTTGCGCACTGTGATAGTATTATCCTGCATTCCGGGTATCCGATCATCTCTACTGCTTGAAAGGTAGTAGTGGCCAGCAGCAATGCGTTGGGATTAGCGTTACCAATATCCTCGCTGGCGAGTATTACCATACGTCGTGCGATGAACTTTGGATCTTCCCCACCCTCTATCATGCGTGCCAAATAATACACTGCAGCATTGGGGTCACTACCTCTTAAAGACTTTATAAATGCTGAAATGATATCATAATGCTGTTCTCCCGTTTTATCATACAATGCCATTTTCTTCTGCACTATATCCTGAACAAGAGTATCTGTTATTTGTTTTTCACCTTTCGGCAGTGATGTTACTATCAATTCTAACAAATTGAGTAAACGCCTGCCATCTCCACCACTTAATCGAAGCAATGCTTCCCATTCTTTTATAGTTACGCGTTGTTGCTTTAACCATTCATCTTTTTCCAGCGCCTGGTTTATCATCTCTTTCAACTCATCTTCGCTCAAAGGTTGCAATACATAAACCTGGCATCTGCTGAGCAATGCGCCAATGACTTCGAAGGATGGATTTTCTGTAGTAGCTCCTATCAGGGTGATGATACCTTTCTCAACAGCGCCAAGCAAACTATCCTGTTGGGCTTTATTGAACCTGTGTATTTCATCAATAAACAATAATGCATGACCTAATTTTTTAGCAGCGTCAATTACATTACGCACTTCCTTTACGCCACTATCTATAGCACTAAGAGAAAAAATCTGAATATCTAAGGAATGTGCTATGATTTGCGCTAATGTAGTTTTACCAACACCCGGAGGACCCCAGAATATTATGGAATGTGCTTTCCTGTTGGATATCATTTGTTCTAATACCTTTCCCTTCCCTACCAAGTGTTGCTGTCCGATATAATCAGCCAGTACTTTAGGACGCATACGCTCAGCCAACGGAATCTGAATATTATCTGTCATATATTAGCAATTCATTAAAAGGTTTTGTGCTAAATTCGCTTCTATGTTACGCAAATTACTAATCATTACCTGCCTGTTGGGCACAGTTGGAATTTCTTTTGCTCAAAAAAAGAAAAAACATAAAGACACAGAGACTGCAGAAGCTACGACTACGGATACTGTAAAAATCAATTATAAGGAAATTGGAGCGCCCATGCCTAACATCAATATGAAACAGGTAAAAGGGAAACTTGTTACTGATAAATACCTAACCAGCAAGGACCTTAAAAACGACGCCAATTTGTTTGTTATGATGTTTAACCCTACCTGTTCGCATTGCCAGGACGAAACGGAAGTTTTGAAAAAAAATATTGCCTTGTTTAAAAAATCTAAAATTGTACTGATGGCAACCGGCGCTATGGAAACTTACATGGAATATTTTGAGAACATCACAAAAATATCTGAATACCCAAGTATACTTGAGGTTCTCGATAATGAAAAATGTGATTTTATAAATAAAACATTCACCTATCAGTCATTGCCGCAGATAAACATTTATGATAAAGACAGAAAATTGATAAAGATGTTCTTCAGTGAAACACCGATAGACTCACTGAAACCTTACATTGAATAATTAAAGGTTCGGTTATAAAAAAAACAAAGTGTTGCTTAAGCAACACTTTGTTTTTTTATGTAGTCGCGAATTTTGCGAACATAATCAAAATAACCTCTTTCCATCCGTAACCAGAAAATGAGGAAGATACCTGCACCTATTCCGCCAAACATATAGGTATAGGTAGTGTACTCTTGTTTACCACTACCGGCAAACAAGGTTGCCAATGCTGCTATTAATAAAAATGAACAAAACACAATGATGATCATAGGACCACCTGAGTCAATTTTGCGCATTTTAGAACTAATAACAACTTGTGTTTTGTCTCCGTTACCCTTCAGTTCTACGTGAGTAATCGGAAGTGTCTTGATTTCATTTGTCTGCTCAGCATGAGGAATTATCCTGATTACCTTATCCTTTTCTGACACTTCAAAATCCAGATTATGAACTTTGACATGCTTTCCAATTAGACGCCCTTTAATGTCATCAGGACGCATTGTAGAATTGTACTTGTAAGTTCTTGAAAATATCATAGGCATTATTTTTTTAAGTGAACGACCTATTTAAGAAATATTGTATTAGAAAGTTAGAAACAATAATTTACCCTTGTGATTAAGGACAGATTAAAATTTGACCAACAATTTTAATATGTTCAAATAGCGTGCCAAAACAGAAGTATTTAAACTATGAAAATCAACAGTTTACAGTTGATTAGAGTACATAAAATGTGAATTCACAATAGTGCGTAAAAAGAGTTGACACCCTCTTGACATTACACAATTTAAAAGTTAAATTATTTGTTACCTACAGCCTGAAAATATTGCTGAACCATATTCTTATAATATGGCTTTAATTGAGGGGGAACTGTTTTATATTGCTCTAACAGTTGTGTTTGATTATTCAAATATTTTTTCAATTCAGGGGGTACAGGCCGGCTGATATCGTCAGCTGATTTTGAACTTCGTTTATCATCCTGCTCCTGCTCTCTCAATGACTTTTCAGCCTGCAACAATCTTGTCAATATTTCTTTTTGGCGCAACAATAGTTCATTGCTCAATCTTTTATTTACAAGGTCGGTTTCTGTCTTATCCATTTTATCTTGTATCTCTTTTAATTCTTTAGCGTTACCGAGCCCTTTACTGTTGAGCAAACTATTGAGTTGCTGCAGTTGTCTGCGTATGGCGGCTTGTTGTTGTGCCAGTTTTGAAAGTTGTTCAGCATCTCCGTTTTCTCCACCTGCAGACTGCTGACCATCTTTCGCATTCTGAGGCTTGCCATTATCACTTTTGCTATCACCACTTCCCTTCTTCTCTTTAGCATTTTGCATTTGTTGCATCATGTCCCCAATATTCTGCTGTTGGGTAATAATATCGCTCAATTGTTTACTGGTGCCCGGTTTGGGTGTTTGTCCACCGGGGTTATTGCACATACCTTTTTGGCCCTGCTTCGCCTGGCTTTGCATCTGCATCAGGTTCGATAACATTTCATTCAACATCAGTGCCAGATTATTAGTGTGTGTCATAGCATATTGTTGCCTTGTTGCAGCATCGGCAATTCGCCTGCCTTCCAATGCATCAATGGCGGATGCTATACTTTTTTCTAATTCTGAAGTTTCCTTATTTACAGTTACAGCCAGTTTGGTAGATTTTTTGCTTAATGAAAATAAGCTATCGCGTATCATACGGGAGTTCGCATGAAGTCGTTTCTGCTCATCTTCATTATTAACGTACGACTGAGTAGTAATAGGCGTATTTTGTACTTTCTTCATAAGCTGCTCTTCATCAAAGGACAACCTTACCAAATTGCTGAGTATTTGCCTTACCGTTCTGATATCCTGCTCTATTTGTTGAATATCCATACCACCTGCAGCAGAACGGAGGCCGCTGGCCATATCCTTTAAATTCTGTGCTGCCTGGTTTTGCGACTTGCTTGACTTGCCAGTTTGGCCGGAATTCAACTGTTCTTTGCTTTCATCCATGTTCTTTTTAGCCTCATTTCCCTTTTTAGCCAACTCATCCAAATTCTGCTTTCGTTCCATTTCCTTATTCACATTATTCATCTCTTTCATACTTTCATCCATCTTCTTATCCAAATCTTTTTTCAATTCCTCCTGTTTCTGAGCTAATTCTTTATTATCATTTTTACCCTTATCTGTTTCCTTTTTAAGTTCTGTTTGTTTTTCAGACAAGTCATCCATCTTATTAGCAAGGTCTTCCATTCGCATCTGCATCTCCATTTGTTTCATCAATTCCTGCATACGCTTCAGGTCCATGTTGAATAACTTGTTTTCCTGCTCCAACTGCTTCATGGCCTGCATAGCCTTGTCTTTATTTAGCTTTTGCATCAGATCCTGCAGCTTTTTCATTTGTTCGCGCAACTCTTTATTCAACAGGTTATCCATTTGCTTTTGCATATCCTGCTGTTTAGCTTTTAAATCCTCGCTAAATTCTTTTTGGTTGGTTTGCTGTATTTGCTCATCCAGTCGCTTTTTCACAGCTTCTAACTGGCTTTGCAGGTCCTGTTGCTTATTAGAGAGTTGTTTTAAACTTTCCTTCTGCTCCCACTCCATATTCTCACTCTGCAACATTTTTGATTGCAGGTCTTTATACTCGCTCTGAAGTTCCTGAGTATGCTCCGAACTATTGCTCAGCCCCGAACTTATTTGATCTGAATTAGCATTTATGGCAGAATCCAATTGTTTAGCATCATACATCTTGTAATTCATCACTTCGCTTCTGCTGGCTTTAGACCCATGCACGCCATCATTATCCCAAGTCTCAATATAATAAGATAACTGCTGCCCTGTCTGCAAGTTTAACGATGCTATGTCGAAATAATATTGAAAAGGCACTGCATTGCCTCCGGTATTTTTTATCGGTAATTCTTTAGATACAATATTTTTATTTTGCGCATCTGTAATGTTATAATGGAATGCCAGCTTTGAGATACCATAATCATCACCCACCATACCATTTAAGACTACCTGTGTACCAGATACAGAATCGCGGAACTCTTGCAACTGCACAACAGGATATTCATCATTTATTACTTTCACGTGATAGGTGACACTATCAATGATATTATTACTATTGTTTTTAAAGAAGAACCTGTATGATGTATCGTTCATGAAACGAAACTGTGTACTGAATTTACCCGAATTCAATGCCAGCTTATTTACATTACCATCACCAATTCTTACAAATGCTTCATCAGTATGTTCTGTAGCTATCTGCCATGTCAAGATAGTTCCCTGCGGTACTATTACATCACCAAGGCTACTTTTTTCTTCATCTTTCTTCCCTGTATAGTCAGGATAATTAAAGAGCACGCTGAATGACTTGATAACAGGTTTTTGAACAACTGCTATTGTATACGTAGTAGAATAAAAACCAGATGCATATAATTTAAGTTCAACAGGTTCGGTGATATTCCTGAATGTATAATGAAATTCATTTTTGCCGGATGATTGCATCAATACCTTTTCGTCTCCTACTACCACGTACATATCTGAAGGCAAAGCATTACCGTCGGTGGTCACATTCAAAACAAAATCCGCATTTCGAACGGTTTGCAGTTTTTCATTCTTAATGATAAACTTGAAAGGCGCTGGCTTTTCAAACGTTTTGGTTGGTTGTAACAATCTGCCTGTAGCATCTGAAAACACATTTGGTGCTGCTACAAGTATTATGCCTATAATGAGAATTAATGGTAATAAATAAGGCAGGTATTTTTTATTCTTTCCTAAATCAATTGCATTCACAAACGGTACAATAGATAGTTGTGATGCCTTTTGGTCTATGCTGGCTAAAGCCAATTCACGGCTTGCATTGCTATCTGCGTGATTTCTTAGTTGCAATATATTGAGCAGCTTATCGCTTACTTCCGGAAAGTGCCTTCCGACAATTATGGCGGCCTGTTCATGGCTTATAACTTTACCCAACCTAATCATTTTAGATAAAGGGATAGCTACCCAAATAATCAAAGCGCTTAAACCGGCAATAATGAAAACAGAAACGATACTCACTTTAGCCCATACGGGAAGGAACAAATAATATTCACTAACGGAAACGGTAAGTATATAGGCAAGAAGACAGGTCAGTAAAATAAGCGTTCCCCTTAAAACCTGGTTGGCATAATACTTTCTGATAAATGCATCTAATCGCGATATGAGCCCGTCGTAATTGTTCATAAGTCAGCTAACGCAATATAACGGAAATTATGTTTCCTAAATCCTAAAAATCCATCATATCCCTACCTTTGCTACCCCTATTGGGGTGAAGTTATGATGTTAATGTACCCTGCACATGCTGCAGAATCTTTGGAGTTTAATAAGGTTGCCCAGTTACTGAAACTAAAATGCCGCACTGACCCTGCCCGTGAACGTGTAGAAAATATGCGTTTTCATACCCGTATAGAATATGTAGAAAAAGCATTGCTGCAAACCCGTGAGTTTAAATCAATACTAATGAGCGGAGATTATTTTCCTAATGATTTTACGAATAATATTGAAAAGGAATTAAAATTATTATCAATTGCGGGAGCAGTACTTGACGGCAATCAATTATTAGACCTACAAAAATTAGCCCTCTGCATTCGTGATATTCTCAACTGGTTCAAGAATCATGAGAACCTGTTTACTCATCTCGCAGCTCTTACAGATAAAATCACTTATGAAAAAGAAATCGTACAAACTATTGGCGCTGTAATTAACGAGACGGGACATGTGCGCGATAATGCATCGAAGGAATTAATGAGCATTCGCAGTGAACTGGCAAGCACAAGACAGGAACTACGTAAATTATTTGAAACTGTTTTACGCAAACTAAACAAGCAGGGGTACCTGGCTGATATAGCAGAGGGTTTCCTGAATGGACGACGTGTAGTAGCAGTATTTGCAGAACACAAACGTATAGTAAAAGGTATACATCATGGTGAAAGCGAAACTTCGAAAACTGTTTTCATAGAACCTGAAGAAACCATAGAACTGAATAATGAAGTAGCAGCACTGGAGAGAGCAGAAACTAAGGAGATTCACCGAATACTGGCGCAAGCTACTGCTACATTATCAGGGTGGCACCCTCAACTGGAAAGTTATTATCACCTTTGCGGTTTGTATGATTTCATTCGTGCAAAAGCTTTGCTGGCAATGGATATGCATGCAGAAATGCCGAGATTGAGTCCACACCCTCATGTTGATTTGATAAAGGCTCAGCATCCGTTATTACTATTACATAACAACCGGGAAAATAAACCTACAATACCTCTTTATATATCACTCGACAGGAATAAACGCATACTCATTATCAGCGGTCCGAATGCAGGGGGCAAAACAGTGTCGATGAAAACAGTTGGCTTGTTGCAACTGATGACACAAGCAGGTTTATTGATACCCGCATCACCCGACAGCGAGATTGGCATCTTTAAACAGATGATGATACATATAGGTGACACACAAAGCATAGAGCATGAGCTGAGCACTTATAGCGCCCACCTGCGCGACATGAAATACTTTATGGATTTTGCCAATGGCAAGACTTTATTTTTTATCGACGAACTGGGCAGTGGGTCTGACCCTAACCTGGGCGGTGCATTTGCCGAAGCTATTGTAGAAGAACTTGCTAAACGCCATGCAATAGGTATTATCACGACACACTATCTGAACCTGAAAGTGATGGCAGGTAAAGTGCAAGGCATTGTAAACGGGGCTATGGCATTTGATGAAGATAAATTGGAGCCACTCTATCAACTGGTAATGGGCAAACCGGGAAGCTCATACACGTTTGCCATTGCACAACGTAGCGGATTACCACAGTCGATTATAGACCGTGCTAAACAACTTACTGACCGAGGGCATTTTAAATTGGACAAAATGCTGCACCAAACCGAGCAACAAAGCCAGAAACTGAATAGCAAAGAAAAAGAAGTAGAAAAATTGCTAAAGAAAAATAAAGAACTGGAACGGGAATTTGAACAACTGATAGATAAAGAAAAGAAAGAGCAACACTTTAACACCCTAAAGCTGCAAAACAAAATAAAGAAAGAAGAACTGGATTACCTGCGTGATATGGAGCGCAAATTCAAACAAATTATTAACGATTGGAAGAAGGCAGAGAATAAAGGCGAAGTAATAGAAGCTGCAGAGAATGTACTATTCAAGCGTAAGCAAATTGCAGCAAATGTAGCAGTCGCTAAGAAGGCCGATAAAAATTATGATGTTGTAGGTGGCACACCCAAAGTGGGCGATATGGTACGCAATAAAGACAACCACCAGGTAGGTAAGCTAACTGAGCTGCGAGGCAAAAAAGCCATTGTAACCATAGGACACATGCCCTTTAACGTAGCCATGGAAGAATGGATAGTAGTAAAGAAAAAAGAACAACCTAAAGGAAAGAAAAAATAACACATTTTAGCAAAATTTACACATGAGACAAGTAATCCAAGACATTATTGATGCATTAAAAGCTTTAAATGGCATTGCACCTTTACATGAAATATATAATAGATGCCCTCAATACTCAGACTCATACATTCGAAATCAAATCCAATCCCATTCCAGCGACTCTAAAACCTATCCAAAATTTGAAGACTTATTTTTTTCTGTAGATGGCATTGGTAATGGTATATGGGGATTGCGCAATTTCATATTAGATGACAAAGGTAATAGTGTTAATGATTTTCAAGAAAGACAATCGGCAGAACCAGTTGAAAGAAAGTTAACTACATACAATAGAATTCTTAGAAATACTGTCTTAGCAAATGAAATCAAAAAACTGATAGATTATAGGTGTCAGTTATGCGATATAAAAATTAATTTACCAGATAATCAATTTTATATTGAAGCTCATCATATAAAACCCCTTGGGTACCCATTTAATGGTCCAGACGTACAAGAAAACATATTAATTGTTTGCCCAAATTGCCATATCAAATGTGATTACAAATTGATTGAATTATCACTTGATCAGATAAAAAATAATCTTCAAAAAATTAGTATTAAATATATAGACTTTCATAACACAGAATATAAAATAAAAATCCAAAGTTGATTACCCAAATAAGATATTACAATATAAAATCCAACCTATCCCATCTCTTTCACCAATCCTCCTAATTTTTTCAATGCCCGGTCTATTTGTGGTGTCCATTGCATACCATAGCTTAGGCGCATGCAATTGCGGTAGCGGTCTTGCAGAGTAAACATACTGCCAGGGGCGATACTTATTTTATGCTGTATAGCTTCCCTGTAAAGCTCGTAGGTATCAATCTTTTTATCTAACTCCAACCATTGTATAAAACCACCCTTAGGCGCACTCATCTTTGTACCTTCAGGAAAATATTCACCTATGGCACGTGTAAACTGCAAACTGTTGGAGTGCAGCGTTTGTCTGAGCTTACGTAAATGGTGTTCATAGCGTCCTGTTGCAAGAAAATTAGCTATGGCTGCCTGCTGCGCAGTAGCACTGGTAATACTGTGATATAATTTCAGGCGCTTTACTTTATCTAAATATTTGCCCGGGGCTACCCAGCCTACCCTGTAACCAGGCGCCAATGTTTTAGATACTGAGCTGCACCACAATACATTCCCTTCCTTGTCAAAACTTTTACAAGATTTAGGACGATTTTTACCAAAATACACATCGCCATACAAATCATCTTCTATCAATGGCACACCATGCTTACTTAAGAGTTTTACCAATGCTTCCTTTTGTTCATCAGGCATAGTATACCCTAACGGATTACTAAAGTTGGTGACAAAAAAACAAGCTTTGATGTTATGCTTCTGCAGTGCTTGTTTTACATCATCAGGGTCTACACCCGTTATAGGGTGTGTAGGTAGTTCTACCACTTTCAAACCTATGCTTTGTGCAAAACGCAGTGTACCAAAATATACAGGGCTTTCTACTGCGATTGTATCCCCCGGTTTGGTTATCGCCATCAGGCAATATGAGATAGCATTCATGCAACCAGCTGTAGTAATTAAATCTTCAGCTTTCAAACCGCTATCCCATTGACGGCTCCATCGTGCTATTTGTGTACGTAGCACATTATTGCCCTGTATAGATTCATAAGAAGTACCATTATCAGGCAATTCTCTCAGCGCCTGTGCCATAGCTTTATTCAACTTAGCCAACGGTAATATCTCTGGGGCAGGAACACTCAACGAAAATTTGATGATACCCGGCATCACAAAATCATCATACACTTCTGATATAATAGCCTCAACATTTTTATTCTTCGTTGTTAAGGATGGGTTACTTTTTTGTAAAGACAATAAAAACTTCGAGGGATTATATTTCACATAATACCCGCTTTGCGGGCGAGACTCTATAAGACCTTTGCCCTCCAAATGATAATAAGCCTGCAATACAGTGCTCATACTTACTCCTTGCTGTTCGCTCAAACCCCGCACTGAAGGCAGCTTGTCGCCGATATTTAACACCCTATCCATTATTTGTTGTTCGATACTATCAGCGATATGCAGATAGATATGTCCGTCTTTACCTTGTATTGTTTTTTTCATGTGCTGAAATTGTTAAAATCAACTGTTCTGGTCGAAATTACAAAAATTGTATCTGTTTTGTTTCAAATAATCTCATGACTTTTGTGATGTTAATTGACATTACTTAACCCAATGCACTTTATGTCAAGGCACACTAAAGCTATACTGGCACTTATCTACATTTGTATTATCTGGGGTACCACATACCTGTCTATACGTATTGTGGTGAAACACTTCCCGCCCTTCCTGTTTGCTGCAATAAGGCAAATTGTTTCAGGAAGTATCATCATCATTATTGCGCTTGCTATGAACCGCAAGGCCGACCTAAGCAGGAAGAATATCATTCATCAGGCTATGGTAGGTTTCTTACTCATCACAATGGGTAATGGATTTGTATCATGGGGTGAGAAGTTTATTCCCAGTGGTGTAGCAGCTTTAATATGTTCGTTGATGCCGTTAAATGCAGTGCTATTAAATGTGGCTATCAATAAAGAAAAAGTAAACCTGTCTATTATGTCGGGTTTAGTGATTGGCTTCATGGGGATAGCGTTAATATTCAGAGACAACATTGCAGACCTTGCCAACAGTGCCTATTTATGGGGAATGATAGCTACATTCTTTGCATCATCGTGTTGGTCATTGGGTAGTGTATTAAATAAAAAACATGCTTCGCCCACCAATCCTATTTTTAATTCCGGATTACAATTATGCTTTGGCAGTATAGGATTATTTGTACTCAGTTCATTTATGGATGATTACACGCATCTTGATTTCTTTCAACCCGCTGTGGCCGGCAACATGCTTTACCTGGTGATATTTGGCTCTATACTGGCGTACACATTGTATATGTATGCACTTAAAGAATTGCCCATGGGCATTAGCTCGTTGTATGCATATGTAAACCCGTTAGTAGCAGTACTGATTGGCTTCTGGATATTAAACGAACAACTTACGTGGTACACTGCAGCATCCTTAGCAGCCATAGCAACGGGTGTGTACATAGTAAACTATGGGTACAGAAAACAACACAAACAAACTCAAGCAGAAAAAGCAGCATTGTTAACCATTCCGGAGGCGGAATAAAAAAACTTATGTTATGGAATATTCAATTGCAATTCAGCCACAGGTAAAAAGAGAAGTAAAAGACACTTCATCTATTCCTTTCGGGCAACAGCCAACAGAACATATGTTCATTGCCGAATATAAAGACGGGCAATGGCAAAATAGTAGAATTGTTCCGTTTGCCAACCTAACACTCAGTCCGTTTGCATTATGCCTGCACTACGGACAAACGGTATTCGAAGGCATGAAAGCATTCCTGATGAATGACGGAAGGGTTAATATTTTCCGTCCTGACAAACACTATGAACGCTTTGCCCTTTCGTTGGAAAGAATGTGTATCCCTGTAGTCCCTAAAGGATTGTTCACCGAAGCACTGCACCAACTTATACAATTAGATAGCGCATGGGTACCTAATCATCCTCATGGCTCACTATACATTCGTCCGTTTGTATTTGCATCGGAAAGCAAACTGGGTGTAAAAGCGGCAGACGAATACATCTTTATGATAGTGTGCACCCCGGCTTATCAATACTATACAAAGCCACTAAAAGTAAAAGTAGAAGAGAAGTTTGTACGTGCTGCTGATGGAGGTACCGGTGCCACTAAATGTGGCGGCAACTACGGTGGTGCCCTCTATCCTACTAAACTGGCACGTGAAGCCGGCTATGACCAAGTGCTATGGACTGATAGTAAAACACATGAGCTGATCGAAGAGTCGGGCACAATGAATGGAATGTTTGTAGTAAACGATACATTGCTTACCCCACCGTTATCGGGCACCATATTAGATGGCATAACACGCGACTCTATGCTGGCCATTGCAAACGACATGGGTATAAAAACAGATGTACGTCCAATACGCTACAAAGAAATAATTGAAGCGCTTGAAAATGGCAAAAAAGTAGAAGCATTTGGTGCAGGCACAGCGGCTGTAATAGCTCCTATAGAAATAATAGCTGTGAATGGCAAAGAATACAAATGCTATTTAGGGGAAGATGCACTTATGTATAAATTGCAAAAAGTCTTGTTGAACATACGCAAGGGTGGTGCTGTAGACAAACACAACTGGAATTACATCATTTAATATGGAACCAATTACTATAGATTATAAAGGCTACACCATAACCACCGATAAATCGTTGATGATTGTTAAAGACATTCATCAGTGGCTATCAACCGAAGCGTATTGGTGTAAAAATATTCCGCTACATATTGTTCAAACCGCATTTAATAACTCGTATTGTATAGGAGTAATTAAAGATGGAAAGCAAATAGGTTATGCACGTTTCATTACAGACTATGCAGTATTTGCCTATCTGGCAGATGTATATGTAAAAGAACCGCATCGCGGCATTGGCTTAAGTAAAAAGATGATGGATATATTAATGAATCTGGATTGGGTAAAAACCTTACGCGGCATTTCACTGGCAACGTTGAATGCACATGGGCTATATGAACAATATGGCTTTGAAGTTCATAAAAATCCTGACAGGATAATGAACATCGCCCGACCAAATATTTATGGAGATATGAACAACCCTTGCTCATGAAAATATACACAGTAGACGCATTTACAGACACTTTATTTGGTGGCAATCCTGCTGCTGTATGCCCATTAAATAAATGGCTTACTGACGAGATGATGCAGAAAATTGCATTTGAAAACAACCTGGCAGAAACCGCTTTCATTGTTCAGGAACAAGAAGGCTACCGCATACGATGGTTTACACCTGCAACAGAAGTAGAGCTATGCGGACACGCAACTTTAGCATCAGCGCATGTTTTCTTTAATCATCTTAAAATTGAAACAGACACAATCATTTTCAATAGCTTAAGTGGCCCGCTTGCTGTAACAAAGAATGGAGCTCTGTTAACTTTAAACTTTCCCGCAGATGTATTTCAAAACATCGAACAAACACAAAAACTAAGGAATTGCTTTTCTATTAAACCAGTTGAAATCCTGAAAGGCAAAACCGATTATATGTTCGTTTTCAACAAACAGAAAAACATTGAAAATATCGCGCCAAAATATGATGCCATTGCACAGTTAACAGATGCGCGTGGGGTAATCATTACAGCTCCGGGCAATGAGGTTGATTTTGTTTCTCGTTTTTTTGCTCCGCAATCCGGCATCAATGAAGATCCTGTAACAGGCTCAGCCCACACAACGCTGACCCCTTACTGGAGTAAGAACCTGAACAAAACAAAATTTAATGCTTTACAACTATCTGAAAGGAAAGGAAAATTGCATTGTGAATTATTAAACAATCGTGTCCTTATTTCAGGGCAAGCAGTTACTTATATGATTGGCGACATTCAATTATAAAAATCACAAGTTATGAGTATACCATATTTAAAAAGTGCCATCCGCCAGTTTGAGATGTATAAAAAACTGGGAGAAGGCGCCATGCAACAAATACCCGACGATAAACTGAATTGGCAGGCTAATGAAGACAGCAACAGCGTTGCCGTAATTGTAAAACACCTGTGGGGTAACATGCTCAGTCGCTGGACTGATTTTCTTACAACAGATGGCGAAAAACCCTGGCGTGAAAGGGATGCAGAGTTTGACAATGATTTGTCTACTCGTGAATCCATTATGCAAAAATGGAACGAAGGTTGGCAGTGTTTATTTAATGCGCTAAGCAGCATTACTGATGATGACTTGGAACGCATTATCTATATCCGCAATGAAGGGCATACCATATTAGAAGCCACGAACAGACAGATAGCCCATTACTCATACCATGTAGGGCAAATTGTATATATAGCCAAGCTGGTAAAAAGTGGCGACTGGCATACATTATCTATTGCACGAAATCAATCAAAGCAGTATAACGACAAGAAATTTTCTGAAGAAAAAGGCACACGCCATTTTACGGATGAATGGTTAAACAAAAAATAATAGAAGCCCTGCAATAGCGGGGCTTTTATTTTAATCGTGCTTTGTATGCTTCTCCATTGCTTTCTTCTCTATGAAATAAGACAGCAACAATCCGAGTCCACCACAGATACCGATAAGAGAAAAATAGATAGCCGGATTCTCCTGAATATATTTACCCCCTTCGCTATCGGTTCTTACTACGGGATACATATTATCAATCAACTGTGCCAGAAACAAGCCAACACCTACACCAATCATTAGTAACCCATATTTTAAGTAGGTAAGCGAACCGAATTTCTTATGACCTTCTCTGGGATTAATGCCCCTTTCAATCAGCGCCATATTTTCCTTATTACGCAAATAGTATATACCAAAAATTGTTGCCGCCATACATATAAACAGAATGATCGGTATCATCGCCCTTGTTGCTTCCATAAACCGGTTATTTTAAAAAGTTATTAATTGGTTGATATATCTATGACGCCAATCAATACAATAAGGTTACAAAAAGTTTCAGTATTTTTTCTGTAACCTAAAGGGGTATTACAGTTTCTTAGTATTATCACATGCACGAACTACAGGATACTGATATTGTACAATCGGTATTGCTTGGCGATAAAACCCGCTATGCAATATTGGTAGAGCGCTACCAGTCTTTTGTATTTACTATCATAGGCAGGCTGATTCCAACCCGTGAGGAGGCAGAAGATGTAGCACAGGAAGTATTTGTGAAGGCCTATTTATCACTGGCGGGCTTCAAAGGCAATAGTAAATTCAGTACGTGGTTATATACCATAGCACATACAACAGCTATATCGCACCTTAGAAAGAACCGTATAGAACCCCTGTTTGTTGACGATGAAAAGCTGTCTGATTATCTTGACAACAAACAACACACAGTAAACAACACCAATACCCAAGACCAAAGAACAGCTATAAACAATGCCATAAAACAACTGGCAGCAGATGATGCAGAGATCATTACCCTATTCTACCTGGCAGGACAATCGACAGAAGAGATAGCAGCCATTACAAACCTTGAGATCAACAACATAAAAGTAAAGCTGCATCGTGCCAGACAAAAACTGAAAGACATTGTTGAGCGAACCTATGGTAAAGAAGCACAACTGTTATACCGTGAACAATAATTAACTAATTTTAATACCCAGATATGAAACAGGAAGAACGAGAATTGGATGAACTGATGAGAAAGCTGGAAGCTGAGCAACCCTCTATGCGTTTTACCAAAAACGTTATGGAGTCGATTGTGGGGCTTCAGATTGCACCGTCTGCCGGACGCTATATCAATCTGCTGGTGGTACGTAGTATTGCCGCCCTTCTTGTACTATCGTTAGTAATAGCATGCATGTACGTACTAATAAGCCCGGGAGCCACTAACGTACCGTTTGCATATAATAAGCTAACTAGCCATATTCCTCATTCATACGCATGGTATATCGTGGGCTTCAACATCATACTGTTATTAGTATTAGCAGAGCTATGGCTGAGTAGTAAGCGCAGGATAAAGTACCTAGAGCGAATGAACTAATTCCAAACTAAACTCCTCCATGCTCTTCAGTTTAGCATCAGCTAAAACAAATCGTGGGTCGTCGTGATGCAAAGGGTCTGGCACTGCTATCACTTTCATCCTGGCAGCCTTACCTGCAATCATCCCATTTACCGAATCTTCCAATACTAAACATTGCAGAGCAGTGCTTCCCAGTTGTTCTGCACAATGTAAAAACACTGCCGGGTGTGGCTTGCCAAACTCTACTTCGTCTGCCGAAGTGATACAATCGAAATAATGCCTGATACCAAAATGTTCTACCAAGTCATTTATCATGCGTATTGGCGACGACGAGGCTAAACCTATTTTGAAATTATTATCCTTTAATAATTGTAACGCCTTCTCTACTCCAATCATAATATTTCCCTGCTCTTTGGTCAGTGCAATAATATCATCCAGTATTTCCTCTGCCACTTCCTGGGAACTGGCTCCCTCCCATGGATATTTTACAGACCAAAATTCTGTTACCTCATATATATGAAAACCACGTGTGTCTTTGAATCGCTCTCTTGTTATCGGGATACCATGTTTTTCGGCCACGCGCAGCATACTCACCCCCCACAATGGTTCTGTATCAAACAAAAGCCCGTCCATATCAAATAATACCGTGTTAATCATAGATTCTTAATTACTCCGCAAATATCTGTCTTGCGGGTGAAATTTCGGGTGAATTTAACCGATTAGCTTTAATTAACATTTATCTCTAAAATCTATTCGTTTACTTTTGCAGCAAAATATCATTCTTATGAAGCGTACCGCTTTTTTATCCTTGTTGCTCAGTGCCGCGCTATTTGCCGGCAATGCAAATGCAACCGGAAATATCAAATTCACAGAATTCGATTTACCTAATGGCTTGCACGTAATATTACATGAAGACCACTCTACTCCTATAGTAGCTGTATCTGTTATGTATCACGTCGGTTCTAAAAATGAAGACCCTCAACGCACGGGCTTTGCACACTTCTTTGAACACTTATTATTTGAAGGTTCTGAAAACATTGGTCGTGGCGAGTACATGAAAATGGTACAGGCTAATGGTGGACAATTAAATGCCAATACATCTCAAGACCGCACTTTCTATTATGAAGTATTGCCTTCTAACCAATTAGAACTTGCCTTATGGATGGAATCTGAGCGCATGCTACATGCGAAGATTGACATGGTGGGTGTGGAAACACAACGTAAGGTGGTGAAAGAAGAAAAGAAACAACGTTACGACAATACTCCATACGGGCAGTTATTGAATGTAGTATATGAAAATGCATATACTACTCACCCATATCGCTGGTCGCCGATAGGCAAGGAGCAATATATTGATAAAGCTACTTTGGATGAGTTCATGAATTTCTACAAAACATTCTATGTGCCTAACAATGCTGTATTATCTATTGCGGGTGATTTAGATGTTGCAAAAACAAAAGAACTCATTACCAAATACTATGGCGATATCCCTAAAGGAACAACTGCCATCCCTCGCCCTACAGAAGTAGAGCCAGAACAAAAAGCAGAAAAACGTGTTGAGTTTTATGACAACGTACAATTACCTGCTGTAATAGTTGCCTACCACACGCCTAAAATGGGTACTGATGACTGGTACGCTATGCAATTATTGACACAAATGCTGTCGCAAGGCAAAAGCTCTCGTTTCCAAAAGGAAATAGTAGAGAATCAGCAAAAAGGCCTTGCAGTAGGCGCATTCATGATACCAAATGAAGATCCGGGTGTTGCCTTTATGTATGGTATCACCAATCAGGGTGTAAAACCTGAAGAACTGGAAAAATCAATGATAGCCGAAGTAGAAAAAGTAAAAACCGCAGCTATTGGTAATGAAGAATATCAAAAACTGATGAACCAGGCAGAAAATGATTTTGTAACACAAAATCAGCGTGTACAGGGTATTGCTGAAAACCTGGCAACTTATTACACCTATATGCACAATGCAGACCTTATCAATACAGAATTAGAGCATTACACTAAAATCACTAAAGAAGACCTGAAGCGTGTTGCGAACAAATACTTTACGAAAGAAAATCGTTTGGTAGTTTATTATTTACCTAAAGCGCAACAAAAGAAAGGATAATCATTTTTTAAAAAGCTTCAATCATTATATAAGAATATGAAAAAGTTAACTCTCTCTATATTTACAATAGCATTAGCGCTGAGTGCTTCTGCTCAAAAATTAGACCGTAGCATTCGCCCGAAGGCAGGTCCTGCCCCTGAAATCAAACTGGGCGATGCTGAAAGCTTTACACTTCCTAACGGATTGAAAGTATTTGTTGTTGAAAAACACAAATTACCTGTAGTTAGCTGCAGCATTCAGTTAGATATCAAACCTGCATTAGAAGGAGAAAAAACAGGCTATCGCAGCATGTTATCTGACTTACTTACCAGCGGCACTAAGACTCGTTCAAACGAGGAGCTTAATAAGCAAATAGATTTTATCGGTGCTAATATCAATGCATCTGACGAAGGTATGTATGGTAGCTGTTTGAAAAAACATGCTGCGAAATTGATGGAGTTGATGAGCGATATAGCTATCAACTCAGATTTCAAACAAGACGAGCTGGATAAAATCAAAAAACGCACTTTATCTGGCTTGGAAGCTAATAAGAATGAACCCGACGATATGTTGAATAACGTGAGTGCGGTTTTAAACTTTGGCAAACAACATCCTTACGGTGAGGTTCCGACAGATGTAACAGTAGGAAAGGTAACCCTTGCTGATTGCAAGAAATATTATGAAACCTACTTCCGTCCTAACGTAGCCTACATGGCACTCGTTGGTGATATTACTGTTGCTGAAGCAAAACAATTGGTAGAAAAACATTTTGGCGCATGGAAAAAAGCAGATGTGCCTGTAGCTACCTACTCTGATGCAGGTGCAGTTACATCTACACAAGTTGCTTTTGTACCACGTGAAGCTGCAGTACAAAGTGTTATCAATGTTACCTACGCTATTGATTTGAAACCAGGAACGCCTGATGTAATAAAAGCGCGTGTTACCAATTCAATATTAGGAGGTGGTTCTAATGGTCGTTTGTTCCTTAACCTACGCGAAAAACATGGCTGGACTTATGGTTCATACTCTTCTATCAACAACGATGAACTGAAAGCACATTTTACAGCTTATGCAAAATGCCGCAATGTAGTTACAGATAGCTCTGTTGGCGAGATACTGGCTGAAATGCGTAAACTGCAATCAGAAAAAGTATCTCAGGAAGAATTACAAAACCACTTGAACAACATCTCAGGCACATTTGCTATGGGATTGGAAAGTCCTCAAACAGTAGCGCAGTATGCGATTAACATTGAGCGTTACCACATGCCGAAAGATTACTATCAGAACTATCTGAAAAACCTGAATGCGGTAACAGTAGATGATGTAAATGAAATGGCTAAAAAATACATCAATGCTGATAAAGCCAACATAGTGGTAGTAGGCAATAAAGGTGATGTAGATAAAACATTAGTGAAATATGATGCTGATGGTAAAATTGATTATTACGATAACTATGGCAATCCGCTGAAAGCATCAGAGTCTAAAGCACTACCTGCTAATCTTACAGCAGCCGAAGTCATCAAAAAGTATATAGCTTCTATAGGTGGAGAAAAAGCTATTACAAGCATTAAAGACATCAAAACAGTAGGTAAAGGCACATTAAGTGTTCAGGGCCAGGAAATACCCCTCACTATTACTGAGATGAAAAAAGCCCCTAACAAAATGATGTCGAAACTGGAAGGTATGGGTATGACCTTATCGAAAAATGTATTTGACGGTACTAAAGGCTACCAGGAACAACAAGGACAGAAAAAAGACATGACTCCGGAAGAAATACCAGGAGCTAAGGCAGAAGCTGATATTGCTGCTGAGTTGCACGCTGATAAATTGGGTATTAAACGTACATTAACAGGAATGGATAAAGTAAATGATGCAGATGCCTATGTAGTAGAAGTTATCAATGCAAAAGGTGATAAAAGCACTGAGTATTATGATGCTGCTACCGGATACCGTGTTAAAAAAGTAGAAAACAATGAAGGTGCTACGCAAACCATTGAGTATAACGACTACAAAGAAATAAGCGGCTCTGGTGGTTATAAAATACCAAACAGCTTAAAAATGACTATTTCAATGCAGGGCGGCAGCATGGTAATTAGTGAAAAAGTAGAAACTGCAGAAGTAAATAAAGGTATAGCAGATACAGAGTTCAACTAATAGAAACTGACATTATATCTCATAAACCCGCTCAGTTACTGGGCGGGTTATTTTATTATTTATAACCCAATAAGCCTTATTTAACGAGCATTTATGTATTATTTACCCTTCTTTATGCTTAACTTTGCTCCCCTGAAACTGAAAATATGGCAGAAATCCTGCAGAAGGTAATTGTAGAAGAAAAGCAGGGCGAAGCATTCGCCCCGTTTGCAGATGACCCCAACCAATACAGTAAGAAATTTTATATAGAAAGCTATGGCTGCCAGATGAACTTCAGCGATAGCGAAATAGTGGCTTCTATCCTGCAGGAAGAAGGCTTTGGTGCTACCCGCAATTTTGAGGATGCCAACCTGGTACTTATCAATACCTGCTCTATTCGTGAAAAAGCAGAACAAACCGTACGTAACAGGCTGCAAACCTTTAAAAAGATAAAGGAAGAAAAACCTGGTATGCTGGTAGGTGTGCTGGGTTGTATGGCTGAACGTTTGAAAGCAAAGTTCCTTGAAGAAGAAAAACTGGTAGATATAGTAGTAGGCCCAGATGCCTATCGCAGCCTGCCTGGTTTGATAAATGAAGCAGAAGGCGGACAGAAAACAGTAAACGTTCTCCTGAGCCGCGAAGAAACTTATGCGGATATCGCACCAGTACGTTTGGACAGCAATGGTGTAACTGCATTTGTGAGCATCATGCGTGGCTGTAACAATATGTGCACTTTCTGCGTAGTACCTTTTACTCGCGGACGTGAACGTAGTCGTGATAATATAAGTATTGTAAACGAGTGTAAGGATTTATTCGACCGTGGCTTCCGTGAAGTAACATTGTTAGGTCAGAACGTTGATAGTTATTACCATACTACTCCTGATGGGCAAGAAGTCACTTTTGATAAACTATTAGAACAGGTAGCACTTATCTCTCCTCTACTCCGCATCCGTTTCAGCACATCGCACCCTAAAGATATTACAGATGATGTGTTGCACACCATGGCTAAGTACGAGAATATTTGTGAATACATACACTTGCCTGTGCAAAGTGGTAACACACGCATATTGCAGCACATGAACCGCACCTATACACGCGAATGGTATTTGGCAAAAGTGAAACGTATACGCGAGATAATGCCCGATTGCGGTTTGAGTACAGACGTTATCAGTGGTTTCTGTTCTGAAACAGAAGAGGAGCATAAGGATACATTAGATATAATGGAACAATGCCGTTTTGATATGGCGTATATGTTCTCTTACAGCGAACGCCCGGGCACACTGGCGGCACGCCGTTACAAAGACGATGTACCTGAAGATGTAAAAAAACGTAGATTAGAAGAAATCATCAATCTGCAAAACAGCCACTCACGCGAAAGCTACAAGAACGATATTGGTAAGACTTTCAAAGTGTTGATAGAAGGCAACAGCAAACGCAGCGAGATGGATTGGTGTGGCCGCAATTCGCAAAATAAAATGGTGGTCTTCCCTAAAGGAAACTATCAACTCAATAAAGGTGATTATGTAAATGTGAAGATCAATAGCGCAACATCTGCCACGTTGATAGGAGAAATAATAGATTAACCATGGAATTACAAAGCATTAAAAACAGGTTTGGTATCATAGGCAATTCGCCTGCACTTAATAATGCACTGAATACAGCCGTGCAGGTGGCTTCTACCGACCTGTCTGTATTAATTATAGGTGAGAGTGGTGTAGGTAAAGAAGCTTTTTCTAGCATCATACATGCACTTTCTTCTCGCAAGCACAACCCTTTCATCGCTGTTAACTGCGGTGCTATACCGGAAGGCACAATTGATAGTGAATTATTCGGGCATGAGAAAGGTTCGTTTACAGGAGCTGTAGATGCCCGTAAAGGTTATTTTGAAACAGTAAATGGTGGCACCATTTTCTTAGACGAGATTGGCGAATTGCCATTAGGTACACAAGCACGTTTGCTGCGCGTACTGGAAACAGGTGAGTTTATTCGTGTAGGTTCTTCTAAAGTGCAAAAGACAGATGTGCGTGTGATTGCAGCTACTAATCGTGATTTATTGGAGCATACACAGAATGGTAAATTCCGAGAGGACTTGTACTATCGTTTAAGTACAGTACCTATACGCGTACCATCTCTTCGCGACAGGAAAGAAGATATTCCCTTGTTATTCAGAAAGTTCACAGGAGATTTTGCAGAGCGCTATCGTACGCAATCAGTACAACTGGATGCTAATGCACAACAGTTACTGATGAATTACCCTTGGCCGGGCAATGTGCGTGAGTTGAAAAATATTGCAGAACAACTATCTGTATTAAGCACGGATAAAACCATATCTACAGAAACATTGCACCAATACCTGCCTAACACAGGAAACAGGGGGCTAGCTGTCATGCACCCTTCGAATGTGCCTATGCAAAGTCATACGAGCGGTGCTGCAAACGATTATAGCAATACCACTGAACGCGACATACTATACAAGCTGTTTTTCGAGTTAAAGAAAGACATGAATGATATTAAACAGGTATTGTACGAACTAAGCCATCAGCAAAATGGTTTCACACCTGTCGCCGTTCCTGACAACAATATGAGTATGGCACCTGCATACACTGTAAATAGTGATGCTGTTGTTACGCCGGTAAATTCACCTATTATCATCCAGCCTGCTGCATCTGTTGACCATCACGAAGAGGTGGAGGAATCTTTAATGCTGGCAGACAGGGAAAAAGAGTTCATTGTCAAATCACTCAAAAAGCATAAAGGCCGCCGCCGCGATGCCGCTAACGAATTAGGCATTTCAGAAAGAACTTTATACCGCAAGATTAAAGAATACGACATCAAAGATTAATTTTGGCAATAGTATGGCTCGCAGCATCGTTTTACTGGTAATTACCTTATCGCTATTTTGCAGTGGTTGCGGTGTATATAGCTTTACCGGTGCCAGCATTAACGGTAAAACGCTAAATATGCATGTACTGGAAAATCGTGCACGAAATATAGTACCAACACTTAGTCCAAGCCTCACTTCTAAAATTCGCAGCCGTATACTTACCCAAACGGGCTTATCACCTGTAAATTCTGACAAGGCTGACTATGACATATCAGGATATATTACCACATATGAAGTGACAGTTTCTGCCGTTCAGAACACCCAAACAGCTAGCCAAAACAGACTTACAATAGGTGTAACTATTACATTTAAAAACAACCTGGACCCAAAGGGCGATTTTACACAGACCTTTAGCCGTTTTGCAGACTTCCCGGCCAGCCAGACCGTACAAACTGTGGAAGGAACGTTGATTGAAACCATAGGAAATCAGCTTGCAGACGATATATTTAATAAAGCATTTGTAAATTGGTAGTAGCTTTACATAATTCATGATTACGTCTTCTTCCATACAATACATTTCTCAAGTATTATCTGAGCCATCTCATATATCTGATGCAGATAGAGAAAGTATTGATACATTAATTCAAACATATCCATACTTCACTCCGGCGCGATATCTTGATGCAGCTAACAAGCATCAGAAAAAACAGTTTGCTACCGATATGATGTCGGACATGCAACTATACAGAGGCAATTGGTTACTGTATTGCGAGTTTTTAAAAGCTGCCGGCGGTGCAGATGTAACTAATGATGACAACTCAGCTATTGTAGAAAGCGGTGAAGAGAAGATAGTTGTGCATCATACTCCTGTTGTGCAAGATCAAACGGATGAGGGATTTGTTATTCCTGAGTCATACAATAAAAATGAATCCGAGCCATTATACAAAGAAATCAACAAGGCTCAAACCATTCAACCCGAAACAGACGAATCTTTCATACTACCAGTATACACTGAGGATTACTTCCTGCACCAGGGTATGCATGTATCTAATACGTTACCTACCGACCTGAATACAGGAGAAGATGAGGATGCCGAAGGCAAACAACTGATGGTAATGCTCAGTTTTTCGGAATGGCTGACCTATTTCCAGACTCGAAAACAGAAAGAGGCTGAAGAAACAGAAGGCCAGAAATCAGTAAAAACCATGTGGCAAAAGGAAAAACTGGCTGCAGCACTAGAGGAGGAAAACGAGGAAATACCAGAAAAAGTCTTCGAAATGGCGGTAAATTCCATCACAAAAGAGGATGATCTGGCCAGTGAAAGCCTTGCCGAGGTACATGTAAAACAGGGCAGATATGACAAAGCCATAGAGATGTATCGCAAATTAAGTTTGCGCAATCCCCAAAAAAAGGCTTATTTTGCCCGGAAAATTGAGATTATTTTAAAAGAAAAGGACTCATGATAACTTTAGTAACTATAGTGATTTTATTGGCTTGTGTAGTATTGGCTTTCTTTGTTCTTATACAAAACCCTAAAGGCGGTGGTTTGGCAGGTTCTTTTGGTAGCCTTAGCAGCCAGGTAATGGGTGTTAAGCAATCTACTGACGTGATGGAAAAAGGTACATGGACATCAATGGGTGTTATAGCTGCATTATGCATTATATCTGTAATGTTTTTTGCAAAGCCTCAAACAGACGAGAACGGTACTAAACAAGTTAAGTCTCGTACAACTGCACCTTCGCAGCCGGCTAAGAAATAAGAAAGATTTTATTTCAAAATACAATACCTGCTCCGTAATATTGAGCAGGTATTTTTATTTATGGTAGCTGCAAAAAAGAAAGGCAAATTATTCCTTAAGGTATTCATCATAGTATTTGCCATCATATTTATTGCTGCTTTCAGAGTATTCGGGCCCAATGTTTCGGTATCTCAAAAAGAAACCTATTTATATATACCAACAGGTGCATCTTATAATGATGTAATGAACCTGCTGAAAGATGGCAACTATCTTAGCGAATCATTCAGTTTCAGCATATTGTCAAAGCTGGCCAAATACCCTGCACACGTGCATGCGGGCAAATACAAACTAACTGATGGCATGAGCAATTTCAACCTGATACGTATGCTCAGGTCGGGCAGACAAAAACCCGTGAAACTTGTCATTAATAAATTACGTACCAAGCATGACTTCATAGAGCTTGTATCTTCTAACCTTGAAGTAACTGATGAGTCTGTTGTAAGGCTGATGATGGATAGTGCTTACTTAGCACAGTATGGACTGGATACTAATACCATGATGGCTTTGATAATTCCCGACACTTATGAATTTTACTGGAATACCACAGCCGAAAAAGTGTTGAATAAAATTGGCAAGAATTATCTGTTATACTGGAACGATAATCGCAGGCAATTAGCTAAAAACAAGAACATCTCTATAACAGATGCAGTCATCATTGCATCTATACTGGAAGAAGAAACTAACATGCCTGCTGACAAACCTAACATAGCTAGCGTATACCTCAACCGCCTGAAAGCCGGTATACCACTACAGGCAGACCCAACTATAAAATTCTCTCTTAATGATTTTGCTTTGCGCCGTATTACAGGTGCTCACCTACAGGTAAACTCACCATACAATACATACATCTATGCAGGGTTACCGCCAGGACCCATCTGCACACCATCTAAAGCAGATATTGAAGCTGTGTTAAATGCGCCAAGTACATCTTATTTTTATTTCTGTGCGAAGCCTGAATTAAATGGCTACAGCAATTTTGCCAGTACATTAGAAGAGCATAATAAAAATGCAAAAGCCTATCAGCAAGCTTTAGATGCGAGAGGGATTCATTAATTCATATTGTACGTGCGCTTGTCTTTTCTGAAAAAGAACGCATAGTATATGGCAAGCGTGAATAATCCACACCCGAATAATACAACAGCATAAGGCCTCAATTCCCATTCTATGAATTCTCCAATCATCCATAGTGAATTGGCAGAAATCCAGAATACAACTGCTATATTATGATACAATTCCGCCTTTATTTTTCTTGACTTCCACAGGATGTAAAGCGCTACTGAAAGTGTAGGGAAAATCATAATAATACCCCCGGGTTTCCAAACCATTGCCCAACAAGTATCTTTTATAAGCCATAACAATATATGTGCATTCTCTACCCATCTGAAAGAAGGAGATATGTGTATCGTATTTTGATGCTTATGCCCATTGTGTCTTTCTACTCCTGAAGCCATGAATCAGTATTATGTGTCAAACATAATTCATAAAATCAAAAAAATATACATATACACATAATATGTACATTTTAAATTTAGCTATTATACAAACTTCATTTTTCGTAACTTTGCGGCACGTTTTTGAATTTAATATTAAATAACATTATAAAATGAGTAAAGTAAAAGTTGCCATTAATGGTTTCGGCCGCATAGGCCGCCTGGCTTTCCGCCAGATCTACAACATGGACGGTATTGAAGTAGTAGCTATCAATGACCTGACAAAACCTAACGTTCTTGCACACTTGCTGAAGTATGATACAGCGCAAGGCCGTTTTGGTGTTGATGTAACTCATACTGACGATGCTATCGTTGTAAATGGTAACACTATTAAAATATACGCTCAGAAAGACCCGGCTCAAATTCCCTGGGGTCAGCATGGTGTTGATGTAGTATTGGAATGTACAGGTTTCTTCACTGATGCTGAAAAAGCAAAAGCACACATCACTGCAGGTGCTAAACGTGTAGTTATCTCTGCTCCTGCTACAGGCGATCTGAAAACTGTAGTATACAACGTAAACCACAACATACTGGACGGTAGCGAAACAGTTATCTCTTGTGCATCTTGTACTACCAACTGTTTGGCTCCAATGGCTAAAACATTACAAGACAATTTTGGTATCGTTACAGGTATCATGAGCACTATACACGCTTATACCAACGACCAGAATACACTGGATGCTCCGCACCCTAAAGGCGACCTTCGCCGTGCACGTGCTGCAGCTTCTAATATCGTTCCTAACTCTACAGGTGCTGCAAAAGCTATTGGTTTGGTTCTTCCTGAATTGAACGGCAAACTGGATGGTGGTGCTCAACGTGTTCCAACTATCACTGGTTCATTAACTGAACTGGTTTCTGTACTGGGCAAGAAAACAACTGCTGCTGAAATTAATGCTGCTATGAAAGCGGCTTCTAATGAAAGCTTTGGTTATACTGAAGATGAAATCGTTTCAAGCGACATCATCGGTACATCTTTCGGTTCTTTGTTCGATGCTACACAAACTAAAGTAATGACTGTAGGCGACCAACAACTGGTAAAAACAGTGAGCTGGTACGACAACGAAATGAGCTATGTATCTCAGCTCGTTCGTACTGTGAAATATTTCGCAGGATTGATTTCTAAGTAATCTAACTTTTAATACGAAACGCTACCCTTCGGGTGGCGTTTCTCTTTTTTAAAACACTTTATCTATGAGCGCATTTAACAACCATAATTTCAAAGGACAGAAAGCTCTTATCCGAGTTGACTTCAACGTACCTATCAAAGAAGGTAAAATAACTGACGACACACGTATGCGTGCCGCGTTGCCAACCATTAAAAAAGTATTAGCAGATGGTGGTGCTGTTATTCTGATGAGCCACTGGGGGCGCCCTTTGAAAGACATTGAAAAGAAGCCACACCTTACGTTGGCTGATTTCACACTGAAACCTGTTGCTACACACCTTGCTACCCTATTGGGCACTGATGTGCAATTCTGCGAAGACTGCGTAAGCGACGATGCGTCTGCTAAAGCTGCAGCATTGCAGCCTGGACAGATATTGCTATTGGAAAATCTGCGCTACTACAAACAGGAAGAAAAAGGCGATAAGGAATTTGCAGAGAAACTGTCTAAATACGGCGATGTATATGTAAATGATGCATTTGGCACCGCACACCGTGCACATGCTTCTACTGCAGTAATAGCAGATTACTTTGGTGCAGGCAAGAAAATGTTCGGACTGCTGATGGAAGGTGAAGTAAGTGCTGCTGAAAAAGTAATGAACGAAGCACAAAAACCATTTACCGCTATCATTGGCGGCGCAAAAGTGTCTGATAAAATATTAATTATCGAAAACCTTTTGGAAAAAGCTACTGACATCATCATAGGTGGTGGTATGGCTTATACTTTTTTCAAGGCTATGGGTGGCGAAATAGGTAATTCTCTTTGCGAAGATGACCGCCTTGAAACAGCTAAAGAACTATTAGCAAAAGCAGAAGCAAAAGGAGTATGCATTCACTTACCGCAAGACAGCATATTTGCAGATAAGTTTGCTGCCGATGCCAATACATCTTCAGGTTTGAACACAGAGATACCAAGCGGATGGATGGGACTGGATATAGGTGCTATGGCTTGCGATACATTCAGTAAAGTGATACGTGATTCTAAAACCATTCTCTGGAATGGCCCTATGGGTGTATTCGAGATGGATAAATTCCAGCACGGCACCAAAACGATAGCTGATGCAGTAGCTGCTGCAACTGCTAATGGTGCTTTCAGCTTAGTAGGTGGTGGCGATAGTGTAGCTGCTGTAAATAAGTTTAACTATGCCGACAAAGTAAGTTATGTATCAACAGGTGGTGGTGCTATGCTTGAGTTCTTTGAAGGTAAACAACTACCAGGTATAGCGGCGATTAAGAACTAAAACTTAATTATTTTGATATTGAAAAGCCCGCCAATTGGCGGGCTTTTGTATATTAGTCTTATGGCGTATTCAGAAAAACTTGCTAAACGTATTCGCGAAGCATTATCACACATCAAGCAACTGGAAGAGAAAGCCATGTTTGGTGGTATATGTTTTATGGTCAATGATAAAATGTGCATAGGTGTAAACCTTGATGAGATCATGTGTCGTATAGACCCAGACAAAGAAGACGAGGCGTTAACACGCACAGGTGCCAGGCCAATGGATTTTACCGGTCACCCGATGAGAGGTTATGTATTTGTACACCAAGATGCAATCAAAAAGAAATCAGAACTGGATTACTGGATAAAACTCTGCCTTGATTTTAACCCAAAGGCAAAATCCAGTAAAAAGAAAAAATAGCTCGTGTACTCTTCCGCTCAACCAATCAGTAATATCATTTACAGTTGCTGTTTTTAATTATCTTCGTTACACTTCATAACGACAACATGATTAGAAACATAATTGCCGCCATAGCCCTGTCGATATCCACTATCACATCATACAGCCAAACCAGGGCAGTAACAGATAAGGGTGAAGAGGTAATCTTATATGCTGATGGTACATGGAAAAGCGCATCCATAACCCCGGCTTACGAGACACGTCTGGATACTATAGCAGTATTAAAAGACAAGCAGGCTTCTTTCCTTACAAAAAGTAACAAAGTAGATTTTGGAATATGGATAAACCCAAAAAAATGGAGTTTCAAGCCTTACGGCGACGCGGGTTTGGCCGTAGAATATCTCTATACTTTGAAGGGAGAGGATTGTTACGGCATGTTAATAACTGAACGTGTTGAAGTAACGAATCAAAAGGTAAGCGACATAGTACTATCTGCAACAAAAAAAATAGACCCTGATGCACATATAATAAGAGAAGAAACCAGGAATGTGAATGGCAATATTTGTTCTTATGTTGAATTAGCCGCAAAGAATAAAGGGATGTCTTTTGTATATATAGGCTATATGATTTCAAACCCAAATGGCACAGTAAGAGTACAAGCATTTACGACAAGTAATTTATTGTCCAAATACAAAACTGAGATGGAAACATTTATTAATGGTTTTGTAAGCGTTAAACAGTAAATATTCTAATTCACTTGAGAAAGCACCATGCCCGGTAAAAAAGAGTCACAACCAGCTTCTTTGATTAATGAGAGTATCAACGGTCGCAACAGTGGCTTTGATAGCCTTAGAGGCATATTTGCTTTAATGGTTTTTTTCGGGCATGTAGAATTGATGAAATATTACTCGGGGCTGGAACATTACATTTCAAAAGATAGTGTTTTTCAAATAGGCCGAATTGGTGTTACAGGTTTCTTTGTATTGAGTGGATTTCTCATCACCGTTCATTTATTGAAATTGAATGAAAAAGCTATTTCAACAGGAGTAAAACTCAGAACATTCTACCTGAAACGCATACTCAGAATATGGCCGTTGTATTATGCGCTTATTATAATGTGCCTATATGTTTTTCCTCACATCAGCGCTTTGCATTTCAACATACCGCCGGAAGGCAAGGATGCAAGACCTAATTTGAATACACTACAGTATTACTATTTATTTCTGCTACCGCAGGTACCATTATGCAAATATTACCTGCTACCCTTTGCAGAACCGTCATGGTCTATTGGCGTAGAAGAATTATTTTATTTGTTTATACCGCTCATCGTTATCTTCTTTAAGCGACTGCAAGCTATACTAATACCTATATGCCTGTTTTTCATCGTTGGCAGATACCTGCTCTTTACCTACACCCCTAATCCTTACTATGATTTTTGGACCTGTATGATGATACTATCCAGGTACGATTGTATTATTATTGGTTGTTTAGCCGGAATTTACTTTCATCAGCAAAAGAGTTTCATCCAGCACATCAACAAGTACTATTATATTGCAGCTGTCATACTGCTCGTGATTCTAACGCTCACTATATCCAAGTTTACATATCAGTATGCTCATTTCGCCATATTATTTGCCATTATGATATTGTATACAGCTTCGAATACGGACAATAATATTTTAAACAACAAACTGTTTAGCTTCTACGGAAAAATATCTTTTAGCCTGTATATGGTGCATGAAATAGCTATCATGTTTTTGATAAATAATTTTGATTTTTCAGATACTCCCCTCATTACATTACACGCAACAGGGCTGGCTGCTACTACAGCATTATCATTTATCACTTATAAGATAATTGAAGAGCCGTTTGTGAAAATAAAAGACAGAATTAAAGCCTAAACCAACTCACTTATAATGGTATAGCAGAATACGATACCGAACGACCAGATATATTCAGTACCTTGAATAAGGAACGTGAATATGGATATGGAACTAATAACGGTAGCTGTCTTTCCTAATGCATTTAATGCACATCTGGTGCAAGGCAGGCTTCATGCAGACGGAGTGGGATCCTATATTAAAGACGAGCATACGCTTCAGGTCAACCCTTTATATAGCAATGCGCTTGGCGGCATAAAATTGCAGGTAAAGCAAACTGACGTACCTGTTGCTATCGCACTTATACGCCAGTCGGGATATCGTACAGTATTCGACACGCCACAAACAACTGCCAAACAACAACATATATTGCTGCGATTCATAAAATTTGTCGCCGCCGCAGTTATATTGTTAGGCTGGCTATACCTGATTGATTTCAAGGATAAAATGTAACAGGTACAAATTCGTTAACTTCATTGAATGGAATTTGGTAAAGTACCCAAAAATGAATTAGATAGTATTGATTTCTCCCTTCCACCCGACCCGAAAGCAACTACTGAAGTATTAAAAAAAGGAAAAGGGAAAACTCAGTTTTGGATTGGCTGTGCCAAATGGGGACGTAAAGACTGGGTAGGAAAGCTATATCCAAAAGGCACTAAAGACAAAGACTTTCTGGAGCATTATGCAAAATTGTTCAATTGCATAGAATTCAATGCCACATTCTACAAATCACCATCAGCATCTGATGTAATACGCTGGCAGCAAAAAGTACCGCAGGGTTTTAAATTCTTTCCAAAGTTTCCGCAAACCATTACTCATCTTAAGCGCCTTAAGAATACACAAATCGAGGTTGATGCGTTTCTTGATTCTATTATGGAGTTTAAGGATAATCTGGGACCGATATTCCTGATGCCGCATCCTCAAATGGGTGTAAAGCACATTGATACTATTCAGCAATTCATCACTGATTTTCCAAAAGATTTGGAGTTGTTTTTAGAGCTACGACATGAAGACTGTTATACAGGTGGTTATAATAAAGACTTCTTCAACTTTCTAAGGCAACAGAAAAGAGGCACCATAATTACAGATGCTGCAGGCAGACGTGATTGTGTGCATATGCACCTGAGTACACCGGAATGTTTTATACGTTTTGTGGGCAACTCACTACACCATACCGATTATGAACGTATTGACGAATGGGTGCAACGCATCAAAAAATGGATGAATGAGGGACTAGAACAATGCTATTTCTTTATGCACCAGCACGAAGAATTACACAGTCCCGAATTAATAAAATACTTAATAGAACAGTTAAATAAGCATTGCGGCACCGACCTTGAACCGCCTAAAATGCTGTACGAAGGCGGGCTGTTTGATTAAATATTATTATAAATTAATATTACCCAAATTGAGCCAATGCGCAATTGAGTAATTGAGCAATTAAAAGTATCTTCGCCCGTATTTTAAAAAATTTTGCAGTCATGAACTTGCACGAATATCAAGCCAAAGAATTATTAAAGCGTTACAACGTACCTACACAAAGTGGTATAGCTGTTGATAATGTAAACGATGCTGTTAACGCGTATAAACAAATAGCTTCTGAAACAGGAACAAAATTCGCTGTAGTTAAAGCACAAATACATGCGGGTGGCCGAGGCAAGGGTACGATGAAAGAAGTACCTGAACAAAATGGTGTTAAGGTGATAAAGAGTGCCGAAGATGTAGAAACGGTTGCTAAGAATATTTTAGGCAATACGCTTGTTACGATTCAGACAGGTGCTGCAGGTAAAGTGGTACATAAAATACTGGTTGCACAGGATATGTACTATGATGGACCAAGCGAACGTAAAGAGTTTTATCTCTCTATCCTGCTTGACCGTACTAAAAAACAAAACGTTATCATGTACAGTACCGAGGGTGGTATGGATATTGAAGAAGTAGCACACCACACTCCCGAAAAAATATTCAAAGAATGGGTTGCTCCTAATATGCAATTACAGGGTTTCCAGGCAAGGAAGATAGCTTTCAATCTTGGCCTGAGCGGTGAAGCACTGAAGAACATGGTGAAGTTTGTAACCAACCTTTACAATGCTTATGTTGGTTTGGATTGCGCGATGCTGGAAATTAACCCGTTGTTCAAATCAGCTGATGACAAAATATTTGCGGTTGACTGCAAGATGAACATCGACGATAACGCATTGATGCGTCATACAGACCTGGCTGATATGCGCGACAAGAATGAAGAAGACCCAACAGAAGTAGAAGCTGGCGAACACAACCTGAACTACGTGAAACTGGATGGTAATGTAGGTTGTATGGTGAACGGTGCTGGACTGGCAATGGCTACTATGGATATGATTAAACTGGCAGGTGGCGAACCGGCAAACTTCCTTGACGTAGGTGGTAGTGCCAATGCACAAACTGTAGAAGCTGGTTTCCGTATCATATTGAAAGACCCTAATGTTAAGGCTATCCTCATCAACATCTTCGGTGGTATTGTTCGTTGCGACAGGGTTGCTGCAGGTGTTATTGAAGCTTACAAAAACTTAGGCAACATCAATATTCCTATCATTGTACGCTTACAAGGCACTAACGCCGAAGTAGCTAAAGACCTGATAGTCAATAGTGGTTTGAAAGTACAATCAGCTATACTGCTGAGCGAAGCTGCAGAACTGGTACAGAAAGCAGTGAGCGCATAATTGTTAATTTTCTATCAAAATACTACAGCCATCCTCAAAAGGATGGCTTTTTTATTGTAAAAAAGATAATTTAAGGTATTCATATCTAACCATGCAACAAACATTTTGGAATAATGATATAAACTATTGGTTCGAAAAACTAAACTCATCTGATAATGGATTAACTGATGATATAGCAGCAAATATTCTAAAACAAACAGTCAGCAACAATAAAAAACAATCGGGTCTCATAAAAGACATAAAGCTTTTTATCAACCAATTAAAAAGTCCGCTGGTAATACTGCTTATTGTAGCAGTGATATTATCTGCTTTATTAGGACAAGCATCAGATGCCATTATTATATCATTCATTATCCTGTCAACATCCATTCTTAGTTTTTTACAGGAAAGAAATGCATGCAAAGTAGTAGAGAAACTGCAATCACTGATTGCCCATAAGTGCACAGTTATAAGAAATGGGGCAGAAAAAGAGATACTGTCGTCTCAGATAGTTGCAGGCGACATACTAGCATTAAAAGCAGGTGACATAGTGCCTGCAGATTGTTTATTAATAGAAGCCAGGGATTTACAAGCAAATGAAGCCAGTCTTACAGGCGAATCATTCCCTATTCTTAAATCAACAGGCACCCTACCTGCCGAAACACCACTTGCTAAAAGAAAAAATTGTTTATGGGAAGGGTCAAATATTGTTAGTGGCACTGGAAAGGCTATTGTAATACAAACGGGAAGTGACACGGTGTTTGGGGCAATCAGCAGGAGTGCCGAGACCGTAACTGAGACAGCTTTTGAAAAAGGCATCAAGCAGTTTGGGTATTTTTTAATGAAGGTCACAATAGTACTTTCTGTATTTATTCTTGGCGTAAACCTTCTGTTTCATCGTCCCGTTATAGATTCTCTGCTATTTGCATTAGCATTGGCAGTAGGCATGGCTCCTGAGTTACTTCCGGCCATCAACACGATTGCTATGTCGGCAGGAGCAAAAAGAATGCTCGCAAAGAAAGTTATCGTAAAGAAATTGCCATCTATCCAGAATTTTGGAGAAGTGAATTTGCTCTGTACAGACAAAACGGGCACTATTACTGAAGGCGTCATTACGGTAGAAGGTATATATGATTATACAGGTAATAAAAGTGATTTCGCTGAGCAGATGGCTTATTACAATGCTTCGATGGAATCGGGATATGCCAACCCGATTGATGATGCTTTAAAGCAATTGAAATCCTCCGATATACCTCCTTGCCAAAAGATTGATGAAATACCATATGATTTTACCCGCAAACGTTTGAGCATTGCCATACACTTAAACAACCGAAATACACTTATCAGTAAAGGCGCTGTAAAAAACATATTGGATATATGCACCAATGTAAGGACTGGGCAAGAAACAACAGAACCTATCGCCAATTATATAGACGCCATTCAGAAACAATATACTGTCTACGGGATAAACGGCTTGAGAGTTATAGGCCTATGCTATAAAGACATAAATACTGACCGAGTAACGGTTAATGATGAAAAAGAAATGACCTTTGCGGGTTTTATAACATTGCAAGACCCTGTTAAACCAGGCATTACAGACACCATTAATGAGCTTGCAAAGTTACAAGTCGGGTTAAAGATCATTACAGGTGATAATAAAAATGTTGCTACTAATATTGCCAAAAGTATTGGCATTAAGGAACCAGTAATCATTAGTAGTGATGAGCTTGAATCAATGGAAGACGATGTACTTGCTCAAAAAGCTGCAAGCACTCACATATTTGCTGAGGTAGAACCACATCAGAAAGAAAAAATCATAACCCTGCTGCGAAAAACATACACAGTAGCATATATAGGTGATGGCATTAATGATGTTGGTGCTATTAATGCAGCCGACACTGGCATATCCGTTAATAATGCAGTTGATATTGCCAAAGAAGCCGCCGATTTTGTATTGATAGAAAAAGACCTGATGGTATTATGTGACGGTATAAAAGAGGGTCGTAAAACATTTGCCAATACGCTTAAATACATATTCATCAATACCGGCGCCACATTTGGCAATATGTTTAGTGTATCTGTTGCTTCTTTGATATTGCCCTTCTTACCAATGCTGCCTAAACAAATACTACTCACTAACTTCCTTACAGATTTTCCATATTTAGCTGTAGCATCAGATAATGTTGATGATGAGCAGATAGCTCGTCCGGGCAAATGGGATATGGGATTGATAAGGAAGTATATGGTTTATTTTGGCATTCACAGTTCGTTATTTGACATTATCACCTTCTTAACTTTACTATATTTCATCAAAGCCAAAGAAGGCGTTTTTCAAACAGGCTGGTTTATCGAATCAATTCTTACAGAGCTTTTCATTTTATTTATTATCAGAACAAGAAAATCATTTATAAAAAGCGCACCCGGCAAGTATTTATTCATACTAAGTATCCTGGCTTTAATTCTCACGATCACGCTACCCTACTCACCGCTATCTTCAAAGTTAGGGCTTGTTCCTTTATCATTACCGGTTATTGCATCAATGATAGGTATTGTAGTGATATACATACTTACTGCCGATGTGCTGAAAATATGGTTTTTCAAAAAATACACATCCTGAATGCAATCACTTATTTAACTTTATAATACTAAACAAACATAGATGAAAGACTTTCTGAATAAAATGACTGACAAGGCCAATGAGATGAAAGATGCCATGCTGGATAGCATCAGCCTTGACAAAATAACTGAAAAACTAAACGGTATAGGCGACGCAGCTAAAGAAAAAATCACCAATACCACCAACGATTTAATAGCCATGTCACCCATAATCGAAGAGATGGGATATAAAACAACCGGCATATCCATTACTGTTGGTCTACCCCCAGATATTACTTTTCATTTTCAGAAAACAGCTGATGTTTCTGCCGAACGCAGAGCCGAAATACTGGAACAGCACAAAGACAAAGCCATGCTAGGTACCATAGTAAAAATGTTGGTCACCACTGATGAATACCGTGACAAACTGAAGTTGGGCTCATTCAAGTTCAATAATATTGATGTCTGCATCGGTCTTACACCGGGCATGACCATACAGTTAGTCCCGGGTGGATTACAATAAATAATTAAGCCCCTCATTGAGGGGCTTAATTACTACATTATACAATCACTTCTGTATAGACAGCAGCTTTCTCTCAACAGTTTTCCCTGTTCGTAATTCTACCACATAAATACCATTACTTAAATCAGTGCATGAGATATTTTGTTCATTTTGTGTAATGTGTTCTGATTTTACCAGTACACCTGTTATGCTATAAATATTCAATTGCATATCGTCTGAAATAACACCATTTATTCTGCAATACATATTATTTGTAGCAGGGTTAGGAAAAACCATCCACATTTCATCATTACCGGCTATAGTGTTAATACCATTGTACGTAGCATTAAACTTATTAGATGTGTCTGATTTACAACCCGCAAGGGTTACGATACTATAATAAATACCGCTTGATGTAATATTATAGCTACTGCCTGTTGCCCCTGCGATCATGCCACTGGCATTATACCACTGGTTGCCCGTTGGTGCGTTTGATGTAAGGATATTACCTGCTTGTGATACAACCGGTGTCGCGGGTTTTGGATTTACAACTACGTTCAAAGAAGAATAACCACCCGCACCGTAATTATTTACGCTCCTTACGGTAATAGTACCTGATACAGCAGTTAAGCCGAAATTAACCGTAATCGAATTAGTAGTGCTGGTTCCAGTTACACCGGCAGGTAGTTCCCAGACATAAGACGTAGCCCCTGTAATGGCAGGAACTGTATACGTTACGCTATTTGTACCTGCACATACCGTTGTAGGTCCTGCAAGTGCTCCTCCGCAGGAAGGCACATGCAATTTCACAATACGATACATGATGAACACTATTGCATCAAGCCCTGAAGGAAAAGAATTGGAAAAACCACCAACACCTACGTGCAGACATGAGTCAAATATCATTTTACTTTTGTACCCCCAGGTATCGCCGCCATGTGTCCAGTATGTCATGGTTTGTGTGGTTTCCCTGGCGAGACCTAAACCGTAATAGTATCCCGGTGTTCCGGTAGCTATGAAATTAGTTATCTCATTAAGTGACGCTTGGCCGATGATCTTCTTATCAAACAACGCTTTATACCATTGAACCATTTCCGATGCTGTTGAGAACATAGCTCCCGCACAACCACCTGCAGTATTGAGCCCTACCCTTGGCGTATCGTTATAGTCGACAAGGTTCCACCAACGATGCGCCAATATACCGTTAGTGGGTTCTTCCACATCATAAAACGTGCTGTCCATGTTTAATGGTGTAAGAATACTATCCCTAATGAGTTTTGAGATATGATAACCTGTAGCTTGCTTAGCTATCATACCCGCCAGTATATAGTTTACGTTCGAATAATTATATGATGCTCCGGGTGCAGAAAGCGGAGCACCCAGCCATCCAATCACTTCAGTTGGCGTAAATACACGCGATGGATATTTTTTCACTGTATCCATCCATGGTGATACAAATATGGGGTCTGGCAGACCGCTCCTATGACTTAGTAATTGACGTATCGTAATATTCGGATTCACATTAGCATAAGTGGGCAGCCATTTTTTCAAAGAATCATCGAGGCTTAATATCTTGTCCTCTGCAAGCTTCAGCATGATGGTAGACACAAACAATTTAGTATTGCTTGCAATACCCATTCGCATGTCAGACGTAAAGGGTGTGCCGGTATAAGACACCCCAGATGTAGCCGTCCATATTCCTTGCCCCGGTACATTTACTGCTAATGACAAACCTTTTATGTTTGTAATGACACCGGTATAATAATTGAATGAGTCTTGCAACATATTGGCAAGTGTGGTATTAAACTGCGCCTGAGATGTATGGGTCATCAGCAATAGCATGAAAGCAATGGAGAACTTTTTCATTTACATATCGCAGTATTACGTGTTGCGAACACTTGTTTAGTGAACAAACAATATATAGTAACCACAGGAGACGGTATTTTAAAAGTAGATAAATAAGATACTTAAAACAAGGTGCAATCTAAACGGCCGGACTTACAACCTTATTTAACTGAAAAGACATATTGACCAACTAAATAGTTGGGTATGAGTGTCATTGCACTAAATGAGTAATCCCCGCCAAATGACGAGGATTACCGGTTATGTTATTACTTACTATTCTTTCTCAAAAATTCCTTTCCATACCAGCGCTGCTGCAACACCGCCTGCTATTGGCGCTACGATAAATAGCCATAGCTGCTGCAATGCCTTTCCGCCGGCAAATATTGCAGGGCCAAAGCTGCGGGCGGGGTTAACAGATGTACCTGTTATTGGGATAGCTACCAGGTGTATGAGCACAAGTGTGAGGCCAATAGCTAAACCTGCCATGTTGCTGTTGCCCCATTTAGATGTAGTGGCAAATATCACAAACAGGAAGACGAAGGTCAATACTGCTTCTGTAACAAATGCCGACTGCATGGAGTACCCCCCGAGATAACCCTCTCCCCAGCCATTTGAGCCCAGTGCCCACTCGCCCATAGTAAAGCCGGGCATGCCTTTTTGTATAGAATACAATACTGCTGCTGCTACTGTAGCGCCTAATAATTGAGAGATGATATAACCTATCGATTCACCAAGACTTATTTTTCCGCTAACCAGCATTGATATGGTTATGGCAGGATTGATATGGCATCCGCTGATAGGGCCGATGGCATATGCCATTACCACTACTGCTACACCAAATGCCAGTGAAATGCCTAAGAGGCCAATGCCTGCGGGCCCGGTAGATGAGATACCTGATACAACGGCTGCACCACACCCGAATAATACTAAGCAAAATGTGCCGATGAATTCTGCGAGGTTCTTTTTCATATTGATTTGAATTTTAGTTAGAAAAAGTGAGCGTATTAAAAGTATCATTATTCACCAGCAAACACAAGGTGTTTTAAAATTATTAACGTGCATAAGAAGGAATTCTACAAAAAGAAAAACGGCAACTCTCAATGAGTTGCCGTTTTATTCGTTGATATTGTTGCAGTTAGCTTATCAGGCTATATCAAACCTGTCGAGGTTCATTACTTTGTTCCATGCAGCAACGAAGTCGTTCACAAATTTGCCCTGTGCATCATCACAGGCATATACTTCTGCCAGTGCGCGCAGCTCAGAGTTAGAACCGAATATCAGGTCGGCACGGGTGCCTGTCCATTTTACTTCTCCTGTTTTGCGGTCGCGTCCTTCAAACACATCCTGTGCATCTGTAGTAGCGTTCCACTTAGTGCCAAAGTCCAGCAGGTTCACAAAGAAATCGTTGCTGAGTGTATCAGTGCGTTTGGTGAACACACCATGTTTAGAGCCATCGTAGTTGGTATTCAGTACACGCATACCGCCAATCAGCACTGTAAGTTCAGGCGCAGTGAGTGTAAGCAGTTGTGCTTTGTCTACCAGCAGTTCTTCTGCTACTATGCTGCATTTGCTTTTTGCATAGTTGCGGAAACCATCAGCCAGTGGTTCGAGTACGGCGAATGATTCTACATCAGTTTGTTCCTGCGAAGCATCTGCACGTCCCGGTGTGAATGGTACGGTTACATTATGTCCTGCGTTCTTTGCGGCTTGTTCTACAGCAGCACAACCACCCAGTACTATAAGGTCGGCCATAGATACCGGCTTACCGAAATCTTTCTGCACTGCTTCGAGTTTTGCCAGCACTGTTGCCAGTTGCGCAGGGTTGTTTACCGCCCAGTCTTTTTGCGGGGCCAGGCGTATGCGTGCACCATTGGCACCACCACGCTTGTCTGAACCTCGGAAGGTAGATGCAGAAGCCCATGCAGTACTTACTAATTGTGCTATGCTGAGGCCTGATGCCAGTATCTTGCTTTTCAGTGTAGCTATATCGTTAGCATCCAGTTTGTGCGTAGCAGCAGGTATCGGGTCTTGCCATACCAGTTCTTCACTCGGTACTTCCGGGCCGAGATAGCGTGCACGAGGACCCATATCGCGGTGCGTGAGTTTGAACCATGCGCGTGCAAACGCATCTGCAAACTGGTCTGGGTTTTCGTAAAAACGCCTTGATATTTTTTCGTACTCAGGATCAAAGCGCAGCGATAAGTCTGTAGTGAGCATGAAAGGCGCATGACGTTTGCTCGGGTCGTGCGCATCAGGTACCAGGCCTTCACCTGCACCATTCTTCGGCCTCCACTGGTGTGCACCTGCAGGGCTTTTAGTGAGTTCCCATTCGTAGCCAAAGAGGTTTTCGAAGAAGTTGTTGCTCCATTTTGTTGGTGTGGTTGTCCATGCACCTTCAAGGCCACTTGTAATTGTATTTACACCATTGCCTGAGCCGTAAGTATTCTTCCAGCCAAGTCCTTGCTCTTCTATACCCGCAGCAGCAGGTTCGCGGCCTACATACTGGCCGGGGTTGGCAGCACCGTGTGTTTTACCAAATGTGTGCCCGCCTGCTATCAGTGCTACAGTTTCTTCATCGTTCATTGCCATGCGGCCAAAAGTTTCGCGTATATCGCGCGCAGCAGCTATCGGGTCGGGGTTGCCGTTAGGGCCTTCGGGGTTTACATATATCAAACCCATCTGCACAGCACCAAGCGGATTTTCCAGTTCACGGTCTCCGCTGTATCGTTTGTCGCCCAGCCATTCTGTTTCAGAACCCCAGTATACATCTTCTTCAGGTTCCCATACATCTTCGCGTCCGCCACCGAAACCAAATGTTTTGAAGCCCATTGATTCCAATGCGCAGTTGCCCGCGAGTATCATCAGGTCAGCCCAGGATATTTTCTTACCATATTTCTTTTTTATCGGCCACAGGAGTAAACGTGCTTTGTCGAGGTTGGCATTATCAGGCCAGCTATTAAGCGGTGCAAAGCGTTGTTGCCCCGAGCCACCGCCACCACGGCCATCGTGTATGCGGTAGGTGCCCGCACTGTGCCATGCCATGCGTATAAAGAATGGACCATAATGCCCGTAGTCGGCAGGCCACCAGTCCTGCGAATTGGTCATCAGGTCATAGATATCTTTTTTCACTGCAGCCAGGTCGAGGCTGTTGAATTCTTTTGCATAATCAAACGATCCTTCCATCGGGTTTGATAGTGAAGAATTCTGACGGAGGATGTTCAGCTTCAGCATATTCGGCCACCAGTCGCGATTGCGTGTACCACTGCCGGCGGTCATTTTCTGCGGCCCGTGAAATGGGCATTTTGATTCGTTATTTTCCATTTTTTCTTTATTGCTATTATACTTTTTAAAGTTACGGCTAATATACTACCACGGGCATGATGTTTATCATGTTCGGGTATGATATCAATACAAAAATGGAAATTAGAACAGATAAGTCAAACTTATAGTTTGAATGTTTATATAGATACCTTCTATATTAAATTACAATATCAGGCAATTGCGGCTATAGCAGCCTCAACACATCGTTCACCATCAATAGCGGCACTTACTATACCGCCTGCATAGCCTGCTCCCTCGGCACATGGGTACAGCCCTTTTATTTGAGTATGTTGTAATGTTTCCTTGTCGCGGGGAATGCGTACAGGAGAACTGGTACGCGATTCTGTAGCTACAAGAATAGCTTCATTGGTAAAATAACCACGCATTTTTTTACCAAAATCAACTACCGCCTTTTTCAATGCTTCATTTACTTCTTTCGGCAATACATCTTTAATGGCAGCACTGTGAATACCGGGTAAGTACGAACAATCGGGCAATGTAGATGATATTTTATTTTCTGTAAAATCACCCATACGCTGGGCAGGAGCAACTAATTTTCCACCCCCAACTTTAAATGCTTGCTGCTCCACCATCTGCTGAAATAGCATGCCTGCCAATGGACCGGTAAACCCATACTTTGCATAATCTTTTTCATCTACTGCTACTACAGTACCTGAATTAGCAAATGGATTATTTCGTTTAGAAGGCGACCAACCATTCACTACTACCTCTCCGGGATTTGTCGCTGCAGGTGCAATGATGCCACCCGGGCACATACAAAAAGAGAAGACCCCCCTGCCATATTCCTGAGCTACCACGCTATAACTGGCAGGAGGTAAATGTTCATCGCGAATTTTGCAATGGTATTGTACCTGGTCTATAATTAATTGCGGATGCTCTATACGAACACCTAACGCAAAAGGCTTGGCTTCTATTTCAATTTTCTTGTCATGCAACAACGTAAATATATCTCGCGCAGAATGTCCTGTTGCGAGGATGACTATTTTAGTTTCGATAGTAGTACCATCGGCCGTTGTAACAGCTTTTATTTTATCACCATCAAGAACAATATCTGTCAGCTTCTTATCAAACAGTACTTCTCCGCCACATTCAATTATTGCTTCTCTTATGGCTGTAATAATATGCGGCAGTTTATTGGTACCAATATGCGGATGTGCTTCGTATAATATCCTTTCATCTGCACCAAAGTGATGAAAGAGTTGTAAAATGCGCTGCACATTGCCACGTTTAGTGCTGCGGGTATAGAGCTTACCATCACTGTAGGTACCTGCCCCACCCTCACCAAAACAATAATTCGATTCAGGATTTACAACACCTTCTTTATTCATTACTGCTAAATCCCTGCGCCTGCTACGCACATCTTTACCACGTTCCAGCACAATGGGTTTATATCCTAACTGAATAGCCTTTAAAGCTGCAAATAACCCTGCGGGACCTGCACCCACAATTACCATATGTGGTTTGTTGTTTACATTCTGCAATTCAGGGTCAAAGGCTGGTAATGCCTGTACTTGTTCATCAATAAACACCTGCAGTTGTAAAATAACGCGCGGCTGACGGCTACGTGAGTCAATAGATTTCTTCTGAATATGATAGCCGGTAATGCGTTGCTTTTCTACACCTGCCTCTTCTGCAATGTAACGTTTGAATGTACCTTCTGCTGCTTCAGACGGCAGCACAGAAATAGTAACTTGTTTTATCATTTGCGTTAGGTTTTTATCCTAAAAGCTGAACCTCAGACATTATCTGAGGTTCTTAATTAATTATGGATGAAGTTCTTTATACTTCGCTTTTACTGCCTCTAAATGCTTGATGAATTTTTGCACATCGGGGTCGTAGCTATAACTTTTATCTGCCAGCTTAGTACCACTCTCATCTACGTAATAATACAAGGGCTGTCCGCTCGAACCAAATTTAACAGACTGCAGCTCCTCATTTGCATCGCCTATTGTAACAACATCACCCGCAATATCAGAATGGTGTTGCAATTCTTTTGGCAACTCGCGATTATCATAATCGCAGTATAATGACGCCACAATAAAATCTTCTTTCAAGCGCTTGGCCACTTCAGGGTTGCTCCATACCTGCCCTTCCATCTTACGACAGTTCACACAATTGATACCTGTAAAGTCGAGCATTACAGGCTTCTTCAAAATTTTAGATGCTGCCAATGCTTCTTCATAATCGAAAAAGGTAATCAGCCCCATGCTCTTTACAACTTTAGGTTCATACTTCTTCAGTTCTTCTACATATTTCACTGGCTTCACAGGAGAATTACTTTCAGCAGCTATAGCTCCACCTTCGGATAACACAAAATCCTGTGTACCCATAGGTGGCACAAACGCACTCATACCGTTCAACGGTGCGCCCCACATACCCGGAACTAAGTATACTGCAAATGAGAACATTGCTATTGCAAGGAATAAACGAAACAAACCAACATATTCTTGTCCGTATAAATTCACAGGCGGCGCATCGTCGTGTGACAGTTTTAGTTTGCCTAACAAGTATATACCCAGCAACACAGAAAGCACTATCCAGATTGCTATGAATATTTCCCTATCCAACAAACGCCAGCCTTGTGCAAGGTCTGCATTTGACAGGAATTTCAATGCCAGCATCAACTCTATAAAACCAAGCGTTACTTTTACCTGGTTCATCCAACCGCCACCTGTAGCCATTTTATTAAGCATACCGGGGAAAATGGCAAACAATGCGAATGGTAATGCCAAGCCTACAGAAAAACCAAACATACCAATTGCGGGGCCAACCAAACCACCTTTACTAGTCAATACCAACAGTGGACCAACAATTGGACCAGTACAAGAGAATGATACAATCACCAGCGTCAATGCCATGAAGAAGATGCCGCCAAAACTTGTGAGCCCTGCTTTAGAATCTGTCTTGCTTGTCCATGAAGATGGTAGTGTAATTTCAAATGCACCAAGGAATGAGATACCAAATATCACAAAAATGGCAAAGAAGAATAAGTTGGCAATCCAGTTAGTAGACAGATTATTTAAGGCATTAGCACCGAATGTTGCGGAAATGATAACACCGAGCACTGTAAATATGATGATAATGGATAACGAATAATATATCGCATTGCGAATACCTTCTGCACGTGTTTTGCTGCGCTTAGTAAAGAAACTCACCGTAATAGGTATCATCGAATACACACAAGGTGTAAGCACTGCTAATAAACCTCCTAACAATGCAGCAAAAAACAGCCATATCAACGATTTCTCCTCAGCAGGTTTTTCAGTTGCTTTATTGCTCTCTGCATTTGTAGCAGTATCAACTTTTGCAGTTGCATTTGCAGAAGGCTCTGCCTTATTTGTTGCAGCGCTATCAACAGCTTCAGCACTTGCAACTGTAGCATTCGGCAATTCAGGGTCATTAATGGTGACACTGAATGGCAATGTCTTTGGAGAGAGGCAGGTTTCGTGGTTGCATGTCTGGTATTTGAATTTACCTTTTACTTCGCCATTTGTATCTACAGTTATTGGAACGACATAATCTACCTTTTGATAATAGTGCAGCGTACCTATACCGTCTACTTCCTCATCTATGCGTTTACCGCGCTCAAAAGGGCTGCCAGTTACTTTATACCTCGTCGACTTAGCAGGTGTAAAACTCGGAGGCAATAAAGTTTCATCTAAAGGGTCACTCGTCTTTAGTGCATAAACATGCCAGTCCTTATTATTCACATCAAGATGAAAAGTCAATTCATATTGATGGCCGCTTTTCTTTTTTGCCGTTACCGTCCAAACTGTTGGGTCTTTTAATATCTGTGCATGACCGATAGTAGTACTTACCAGTAATATTAAAACCGTTATAAAGCGGAATAATTTTGTCATCAGTTGTTGATTTTATACTATTCTTTTATTTCAAAACTAAATGAATTTGTTTTGGGTGGCAGGCAAACATTATCACTGCACACCTGGTATTCATAAGTACCTGATACTTTGCTACTGCCTTTTACTTTTACTACCTGCACATAATCTACCTTACCTGCGTAGTAATGTACTTTACCTTCTACACCTTCTACTGTAGAAGTAACCTTATTGCCATGCTCCGTAGTTTTGCCAACCAACTGCACATCTGCAGCTTTATTAAAAGTGAAGCTTGGTGGTATCAAAAAACCATCACCACCGGGTGTCATAGACCAGATATGCCATTTGTCCTTTATAGTAAGGTGGAACACCAGTTCATATTCGTGGTTGCCTTTGCTCTTTACTTCGTAGCTCCATGTAGTAGGGTCGTCAATAGGCTTTGCAATGCTGTTAAATGACAACATCATTCCCAAAACAATAAACAAAAAAGACTTCAACATGGTATTCATTTATACTACAAAGAAACTGTTATCAAAGTATCCGTTGGGTCGGCTAGCCGACTTTAGGAAAACTTTATCAACTAATTCATATACGTAAGCGCCTCTAATATAGCTCTGCCATCTATGTTGTGCAGCGCATCGCTACAAGCCCTTTCAGGGTGAGGCATCATACCAAACACATTGCGGCCTTCGTTACAAATGCCTGCTATATTATTGGTTGCACCATTAGGGTTAGAATCTATATGCACCTGGCCATTCTCATCGCAATAACGGAAAACAACCTGGTTGTTCTTTGTAATTTTTTCAAGAGTAGCAGCATCAGCAGTGTAGCGGCCTTCACCATGTGCTACAGGTATCATCAATACCTTATTACCAACATTTTTACCAATGCGGTTGCTGTCTGTTTCTGATTTGATGTATACATTTTTACATACAAATTTTTGGTGGTCATTTAACAACAAGGCACCAGGCAATAAGCCTGATTCGCATAGTATCTGAAACCCGTTACAAACACCTAACACCTTACCTCCGCTATTGGCAAATTTTATCACTTCTTCCATTAGCGGACTGAAACGTGCCAATGCACCGCAACGCAAATAATCGCCGTAAGAAAATCCACCCGGCAATACGATGCAATCATCCTTTGTAAACATACTCAGGTCGTTGTCCTTATGCCAGAGTGTTACTACCTCTTGTTTCAGGTCATCCTGCAAAGCATTGATCATATCCCTGTCACAGTTAGAACCCGGGAAAACTATTACTCCAAATTTCATTTATAAAGCGATTATGTAGTTTCTTAAGCAGCCAGCTGGCAAATGAGCACAAACAGCAGCGAAAAGTAAAATGCGAAATTACTAAACCATTTAGTTTTTTCAACGCTGAGGCATGGTGCTATAATCAGGCTCAATGCAGGCATAAGCAACAGCCATGCACTTTTTTCAGATACGTTGGTAAATAAAGCAGCAATAACAGACATAAAGAATAAGACTGCTACTGCACTCCACATACGTTTTACATAAATACCCCCTGTAATGATCATGCCCTGCAAAAGGTATACTCCCGAAAGTGTCATAACAACAAGGCATACCAATACGGTGACAAAATAGAACGGGTGTGCTATGTGATTTGGCAATGCCCAGCCTATCCGGGGCCATGTGAGCAATACTTTTTCTTTATCAAACAGATACATAATCCCGGCACACAGATAAAACGGAGTAATATATCCTAATACAGACACCAACCACTCTGCAAGGCTGAAGGTCCTTAAGAAGGCGATAGATGCCAACAACAACAATAGTAATGTGATGGCTTGAAAATGAAACAATGCTGCTATACCCAATACATAACCCAGGTTAAAAATATGCTTACGCGGTTGTGTGGTCGTATGCAAACTGAGTATAAAATCTACTGCTATGATGATACACCAATTGGCGAGTGTCATAGCATTGAAATAGCTGTAATCCGGTATTATGGCCGTAAGTATGATAAACAAGTACGCCACAATATATGTGGGCTTGTACAATAACTTATTCTTAATTGCAACGCCATTCAGATATATGGCCTGTCCGAATAACATGGCAACATTTAAAAACGTATATGCAAATGCATTATGGCGAAACAAATGATCACACAGTTGTATGATGGCTGTAAGCAGAAAATGTCCTGTACCCGTATCGGGCAGTTGAGGATGACTTAGCACCTGTATCTTCAGTACAAGCGTAAATATGAATAAGATAATAACGGTATAAGGGCTATTATTTCTAATCAGATTGAGCACCGGCAAAATTTGGTCTAAAATACAATTTTAGCGAAGCAGATTTGCTTTTTGCGAAAACAAGGAACAATTACCTCTCTCGAAGCCACTTGTTTGGCAGAACGAGGTATCCAATCTGCAGCATCACCGGCATACAATGCATTGATACTTACCTTGCCATCGCCGGCTATAGTAGCCAGTTGTATCCTTGAACGCGAAAAATTAAAGTCATTATACAAAAAGCCTAATGAACCTCCGGTATTGATTAAAGCATACGACGAGAATTGCCCGTCATCCTCCTGCGACACCTGCTCTTTTCTGATAAAGGAACGCCATTGCCCGTGTCCGTCTGCATCATACGATAACGCCATAATATCTCCGTAATGATATTCCCTGACAGTTGATGACATGGTAGGGTAATAAAACGAATACCCCCACCCTTGTGAATAGTTGCGTGAAGTGACAAAATAATCTTCCGCAATCATTACAAAACCTCCATCATTTTTGATGATCAGGTGGCGCATCTTGTAATCATCAAAAGTACGTTTGCTCTTTCTGCCGCCTGCAAATGCCCTCAAATCATCATCAAAAGCCACATATTTAGGTGCTATAAATGCATCTGCTGCAATATCAAAATAGCCTATCAGCACACCTTCGTAATTACCATTCTTTTTATCTGAATAAAAACCACCTATGCTTATCCTTGATGTTGCTGTATCCATTTTCATATAGATGCCGGAGGCATACAGTGCATTAAGCGGCAATTCGTGCGATGTAAATTTCTTATCTCCTTTAGACATTGTGAGCAGCCAAACCTGGTCGGCATATTCTCTGCTGCCAATGGGTGTATACACAGGCAGGTATAGTTTACCGTCATTATCTATCACAGCATCACCTTCTCTTATCTCATTTTCTGCTACAAAACTGGTATGTGCTTTACCAGCAATGGTCATACTATCAGTAAGCCATGTACAACTCGCATCAAATTTGGTAGCGCGGTCATCCAATTCATACACAGCTATATGCTTCCTGTTTTCTGATACGGCAATACCAAAATAATCTCTGAGTGAGCCAAACAATCGCAATTTGGTTTCGCCCAATCTTACAGGCCTTTTTATCATTCTGCCTCTTTCATCCAGCAACACACCAAAAAGTGTCACCCTGGCGCCATCTACAGATTGATACAGAAACACTATTTTATCCTGATATGCTATGAACTTGGTACTGTAGACCTTGCCATTAATGAAATCTAATACTACAGTTGCAGTCTTTTGCATACTATCGTTATAGGCATCCAGGTAATAGCCCTGGCTTGAGCCCCGGTATACGTAGTTCAATTCTCCCACCTTGCCTATTACTGCATAAGTACCCGACCTCAGGTCGTAATCCTCATAAGGAGAATAAAGTATCTCTTGTGCGCGGAGTTGTAATGACGAAATCAAAACAATACAACATAAAACAATCTTTCTGAGCTGTGCCATTTTTCAAATCTGTATGTTAGGGTGCTGTTTTAGTTTTTGCAGCAACTATTGAATCTGTTATCACTTTTACTTCTATCGATTTTCTTCTGTCCAAATCTTCTAATGCCTGTTTAGAAAGCTCTGCCCTTTTAATTGCCAATATAGAATCTGCCTTTGCTTTTATCTCTGCATTGGTCAACATCTTTTCTTTTGACTTACACGACACAACTACAATCAACAATAACAGCCATCCGATTTTTTTCATCCTACAGTCAATATTTATTGCAAAATTACCTGATTACACCTTTCAACGATTAATAGTCAGGCATTTATCAAATATTTAAGTCTTACATATCGTTATAACCATAGATTTTGCTGAAATTTACGTAGCAGTATGCGTAGCTGTGTCCTCATTATATTATTAGTTACAATACTTATCGGCGGTAAGGAGCATTGCTATGCGCAACAAGGCCCCAATGATACCATTCGGCTCGGTGGCATAGTCATAGGACAGGATACTTTTGCAATGGTTTATCTGCCCGATGTGTTAAAAACAGATAAACTGCCTCGCTACCTGGCTCGCAGACGCGCCTACATGAACCAGTTAAAATACAACGTCTATAAAGTTTACCCCTATGCCATAATAGCTGCAGATGTGTTAAAAGACGTAGATGGCAACCTTGCCAAACTGGAGGATGACCGCAAGAAACGTAAAGAATATCTGAAGACCATTGAGAAGGAGTTGAACAAACGTTTTAAGGGAGAACTCGAAAACCTGACCATCACACAGGGGCAAATACTGGTAAGGCTTATAGACCGCCAAACGGGCAAAAACTGTTACAGCATCATCAAAGAACTGAAAGGCGGCTTCTCAGCTGTAGTGTGGCAATCTGTGGGATTGATATTCGGCAATAACCTGCGCCGCGAATATGACCCCGAAGACCGCGACAAGGATATAGAGGTAATAGTATCCGAGCTGGAAGAGAATGTCTTTTATAAATATAAGTACCAACGTCAGCAGGCGTTGATGTATTCTCAAAACAAGAAGTAGGATTAATCGTGATTTAACTGATTATCCTGTTTACTTTTGCCATCCAATTAATCTGAGGTTCAAAATGAAACTACACATCCTTGCCATTGGCGTTCATCCTGATGATATAGAACTGAGTTGTGCAGGTACCATAATTAAACATACCCGTAAGGGGCAAGCTGTTGGTATACTCGACCTCACACAGGGCGAGCTTGGCACTCGAGGCTCTGGTCCGCTGAGGTTGGAAGAAGCCCAAAATGCTGCCAAAGTGATGGGCGTGGCTGTACGCGAAAATGCAGGCATGAGGGATGGTTTCTTTGCTAATGACGAGGCACATCAATTGAAGTTAATTTCATATATCAGAAAATACAGGCCGGAAATTGTAATAGCCAATGCCCTTGCCGACCGTCACCCTGACCACGGCAGGGCCGGCAAACTGATAGCCGATAGCTGTTTTTATGCCGGTTTGAGGAAAATTGAGACCAGTTTAGACGGGGCTCAACAGGAGGCATGGAGGCCGAAAAGGGTGTATCACATGATACAAGACAGGCATTACGACCCCAGTATAGTGGTAGATATAACCGACACCCACGAAGCTAAAATGGAGGCTATAAAGTGCTATAAGAGCCAGTTTCACGACCCGAACTCTACCAAACCGCTTACTTATATATCTAAAGGTGGCTTTCTAGAGGCAATTGAAGCCCGGGCAGTCCAGTTTGGTAAACACATAGGAGCAAAGTATGCCGAGGGCTTCATTTGTGAGAATATTCCGGGTGTGGCAGACCTTGATATGCTAATATTGCCCGAAATGGCTTAATCCACAGTCAAAATTTATTTTTAGATTTTGACTTTTTAATTTTGAATTTTTACTACCTTTGCAGTCCTAAATTTTAAAAGAATGGCACGCGTTTGTCAGGTAACAGGCAGAAAACCCGTAACAGGTCACAAAATATCTTTCTCTAACAAGAAGGCAAAACGCCGCTTTCTGCCTAATCTGCAGACTAAGCGTTTCTTCCTGGCAGAAGAAGACAGGTGGATAACTTTGAAGTTAACTACTGATGCTATCCGTACTATTAACAAAAACGGTTTGCTGACAGTGGTGAAAGAATTACGTGCCGAAGGCCAAAAAATCTAATTATCAGTAAATAGTTATTAAAGCATTATACAATGGCTAAAAAAGGAAACCGCGTACAGGTAATATTGGAATGCACAGAGCATAAAAACAGCGGTATGCCCGGCACAAGCCGTTATATTACCTCTAAGAACAAGAAAAATACCCCTGAACGTATTGAGTTGAAGAAATACAACGATATACTGAAAAAGGTAACTTTACACAAAGAAATTAAATAATTTTAAATACTATTAAGTCATGGCAAAAGCAGCTAAAACCGCGATCAAGAAAGACCCTAAACTGGCAGCAGAAGCTAAGAATTATACTAAAGTAATTAAAGCGGTACGTAGCCCTAAAACAGGCGCGTATACCTTTAAGGAACAAACTATTCACAAAGATAAAGTGAAAGATTTTTTCGCATCTAAATAAGCAGCCTCTATAGACTAAAGCCGTAGGCCAACTCCTACTTATAGACTTTAGACTTATAAACATATTGCAAGAAGCCACCCAATGGGTGGCTTTAGTATTTTTATATCGTTTGTATTTACCCCCTGCATTTTATATTTTTCGATACAAACTTTCCGGATGCGTAGCATATTACCTATAACCATTTTCCTACTCTTCTTATGCAGCTGTGCCGAAGAAAACAAGCCTTATGTTCTAGAAGGCAATAAAATAGACGAACAGGAACGCAAAGAGATACGCGAACTTCAAAAAGATATTTATGCTGCCCTGCAAAACAAAACACCCGATGTCATCAAACGTATGGTGTGGAAACGCATCAAATACGATGACCTGTCTTCTGTTGACACCATAGTAAAATACATTAACCCCAATACCGATTTTAAACTGGCATACCCCGTAGGAGAATTCAGGATACATAACACTGTAAAGTACAGAACCACTTTCGTAAGCTCTTATTTAGGCTCTAATGAGTTTAAATATCATATCAACCCGTTTACTGAGGATATGTATGTGTACCTGATGGCTGTACCGGATTCTTCTAACAGCAACCAGGTATTATTATCCTCGGTATTTGCGAAGATCAATAATAAATGGGTTACCGTATACCTGGAAGCAGGGCGGTATATGCTGCTGGATAAGATAGCGCCGTTTTTGTACGAAAAATCTATGCTGTACCGCAACGCACAACGCATTTACCCTGCAGCATACTATGCCCGCCTTGCAAAAGCAACACTAAGGCCAAGTAAGTTTTTCCGCTACAATATGGACAATGAGATACTGACCTATTCTAATGTCACGCTGCAACTCGGAGACTATAACACACGCAATGCCAGGCTCATCATGCAGAATAACCTCATCCCCGAAACCGTTACGCTGGTGCCACATGGTGCAGGCAGAAGAATTGTTCCGTCAGTTATTTACAACACAACATACAGCAGCCATGATTCTTCATCTGTCATTAAACAAAACAAGCTGCTGCAACAGGAGATAGACAAGAAACTATTTCCTGATATTTTTGACTTAGGCGATACCCTTCTCTATCGTATCTCTTGCAGCGATGATAAAGTATACGAGATAAAACAAGCAAGCCCTCATCCTATCTATCATTAGTTAGCCTGCCGTCTTCAATCGTTTGATGTAACCATATAACAGGTACATCCATGTGCCGAATAATACTGTTAGCATCCAAACATCCCAATTGCGGAACGGATGTACCACATCGTAGCTGATATCAGAGAACAAGCCAAAAGGGTCGGCAACCACATCCCAACTGTTCCACCTATCGTACCTGCCCAGGTATATACCATAACCGCACAACAACATCAATGCAAAAATCACCGATTTCAGATATTTCGGATTGATGGTGTACGAAAGCCAGTTCTCTATCAAGCCCAGTGAAAGATAACCCAGCACTATCCCGTTGATACCTGCTGATAACAGCAGCAACAAATCGAACCAGAGTGGCATATCAGGCCTCGACATCAGGTGAAATAAATCTGTAACTATATACATGGCATTAGGAAAGAACAACAGCCATAATCCTGCATACATCCATTGTTTCCATCGCCCTTCTGTTTGGTGCAACTTATGGGCGAAATACAAAGGCAGGACGGCGAGAAATAAATTCCATGGCAGGAAAGCGAAGGTGATGTGACCTGTAAAAATGATACGCGCAGCCAGCAGGGTTATAAAGAAATAGAACGACGGTGCCATCCATTTATATTTATGATAAAATTGCATAGGGAAAGTTTTAAAAGATGAACACAAAAATTCCGGTAACGATAGCTGTAATTGCAGTTATCAATACTGCCGCTGCAGATACGTCTTTGATGATCTTCACTACCGGGTGATACTGACCTTCAGTAGCCAAATCGCAAAACTTTTCCATAGCCGTATTAAATGCTTCTGCCATCCATACCATACCCATTACTACTGCTAATGCTATCCACTCCATAACACTCACGCGGCTTGCAATACCTGATATTATCACAAACAAAGTAGCAGCCAGGTGTATTTTAGCATTGGGTTCTTTCATCAGTTCCCTGATGCCTTGCAGGGCGTATCCGATGCTACCCATACGTCCCTGCACGCTCATTAATTTTTTCGTTTTCATATTTACCTGTTCAATGTTTTACCTGTTCCGTACCAATCAATTTTTCTGGAGTAATACATGATAACCGCCAGTATCAGGAATAAACCTATGCTGCCAAACAACAGTGCATAATCTTCCAATTGTATCAAAATGAAAATATAACTGTACAACGCCGCTAATGATACAATGAAGCCCAATGCTACCCTGGCCGTTTTGAATATGCCCCATACATAAGCACCGATGAGAGATACCGTTGCCACACTGGCTACTAAGTAAGCAGGATTGAAGCCAGTGTACTCTGAAATAGACAACAACAATGTATAGAATATGCACAGCGCAAAACCAACCAACAGGTATTGCAACGGGTGTATTTGTTTCTTCTGCAGTATCTCTAAGAAGAAAAATACTATGAAGGTGAGCGCAATAAACAGCAATGCATACTTGACACTACGCTCTGTTTTGGCATAGCCATCTGCAAGTTGTATCAGTTTTACACCAAATGCCGATTCGGGCACATTGTGCTTGGTATCATCTACCCAGCACTGCGGATAACTACGAGATACCTGGAATATTTTCCAGTGCGCATTAAAACCGTTGTTGTCAATGTTGGCTTGTTTATCCGGCAGATATTGGCCGTCAAAGGCGGGGTTCTTCCATGTAGATTGCAGGTTCACTTCCGTGGTTTTACCCACCGGCGTAAAATACAACTCTGATGAACCTTTTAATTTGATATTGATGGCAAACGGTATTGTCTTTGTTACATCTACAGCCACATCTGCGCTCAATCCATCACTCACAATATTATTCTGCGGCACACCAGCCTCCATTGCTTTTGTTGTCGTATCCCATTTGAGTAATACTTCTTCTTCCAACCCCCTTGCGTCATTAATACCTGTTACCAGTTTGCACTCATTCCATAAAATATCTGCAGGTGGTATATGCAGCTTTTCCAATTGCTGAAAACCGAATGTACCAGCCAAATGCATATCCGATTTGTACAGTGTTACAGTATACAAGCTCCTGTGTCTCACCTCGGGCACTACCTTACCATTAATGCTTAGGGTTTCGGGCAAAATGATGAGCCTTGCTCTCGATTCTACCTGTTTACCATCCTGCTGTGCATATATTTTATAGGGGACAACCAGCATAGGGCCGGTAACAGTTTGTCCTGAAGCCCATTTACTACTGACTTCTTTTACAACTTCCTGTTGTCGTAATTGCCGTTCCGATACCAGGTTAGCTACAAAAGCAGCAGGGATGAGCATGAGCAGAATGAGAAATCCGATGAGAAAACCCTTGATAAGTGTCCTGTTTTTCTCCAGCAGTCCGGGTTCTTTTTGATAATCTGTAGTTTCCATTTTATTTTTTATTTAAAAAGTACTTTGTATTTCAAAGTATAGTGAGCAAAAAAAATTTAGTTAATGTCGTTGATGATTTTTTCAAGTGCTTTCAAATGGCTTTTAAAAGCAACTTCTCCTGCGCGCGTTATAGTGTAGGTGGTATTTGTCTTTTTGCCTATGAAACCTTTGTGCACTTTGATGTAGTTATTTTCTTCCAGTGTTTTGATGTGTGTGGCAAGGTTACCGTCCGTTACGTCAATCAATCCTTTCAGGTCATTAAAATTCAGACTCTCGTTTACTATCAATGCACTCATAATGCCAATTCGTATTCGGCTGTCGAAAAGTTTATTTAATTGTTCTATCGCTTTCTTCATGCTATTGTAGCTTAACCTTATGCCTTATCATACTTGCGCCACATGATAATGCCGTACAAGATATGCAATATGCCAAAACCTATCGTCCACAACAACAAACCGTATCCCCTGACAAATAAGGACACACAACCCAGTGCCACCTCCAGCATACCCAGGTATTTGATATCTGAACGGGTGTATTTACTGCCATTAATTAAACCTAAACCATAAAAGGCAAGGCAGATGGCAGGTATATATAATTCCAATCCTTCTATCAAAAAAGCCGTAGCAAATACCCCACCTGCAAGCAGTGGTATCAATAACTCTGCCACCATTTTTTTCGATGCATTGTTCCAGATAGTAGCACCTTCTTTTTTTGCTTTCTTCCAGGTAAAGTAGACGCCACCCGCAAGTGCCACAAACAATACTCCCAATGCAAGCCATACAAAATTCATCACTACCTGTCTGTATTCCGGTGCTGTCTTATCTATGCTTACCGTTTGGTGATAATAATCCCTGTAGCTATCATGCAATTGCAACAACATAGCCCTGGCCGCTAATGCACCAGCCAATGCCGTGCACCCTGCCCATACACCACTCCACCCGCTAAGCGACAGGAACCTGCTGGAGCGTTCCATGATACCATGTATATCTTTCAGTGTTTGTAAAGAAATATTCTTTTCTTCCTGTTGCATAAAAAGCACTTTGAATTACAAAGTAATGGTACATTTAATAAGAAAACAATACCCGTATGCTAAAAATTTGTAAAAAGATTATTCTTTAACTTTAGTATCTCAATCTTCGGGCTTATGAAAATACTAACTCTATTTGCATTATTGATTTCCTTCACTGCATCTGCACAGGTAGACCTCAGCAAAGACCCCAATAAACCAACTATACCCAAACAAAAGAGCAATGCACAATTATTACAGGAATCTAAACCACCAGCTCAGCCTGCAGATACTTCTTTGTCGGGCAAGTTTAATAACAAGAACATTGCTGCTCCTGTTGGAGGCAACCAGTATAACGAGAATGGAAGGCTCAATTCACAGTCTACACAATATAACATGGGCAACACAAAGGCCACTAATACAATCAATTACGATAATAGCGGCAAGGTGCAAGGCAGCAGCACCACTATTCAATTCGGTAAAAAGAAAAAGTAATTATAACATTTCATTTGAAGCGTTGGCCTGTAACGTGGTTTAACTTTACAGTAGATTGTTTAACCATAAAATCTACTGTTATGGAAAATACAACTAAGAAATACGGCAAGGCATTATGCTTCCTTCCTTTTTTCTGCTACGCAGCATGGTTCATTTATTTTTTAGCGGTAGTAGTCACACCATTTAGCTGGGGCAACCAAATTGGCATGATTACGAACATGATGCAGAACTACGGCGGGTTATTCATCACCCTTGCACTAAGTACAACAATAACGGCAACAATACTTGTGTACTTTATTGTACACATTGCACGCCTGCAAGAAATGGAGACACTCGAAAAAATCGGGTGGATTGTATTCATGACATTTTTGGCACCGGTAGCCTTTATTGTGTTCTGGTATATGGAATTGAGTCTTGAGCCGGAAAACATCAAGGTGCATCCCAGCATCACCTAGCAGAGGCTATCTTTATCAAACATCAAAGCTGCCATGTGCAGCTTTTTTGATTTTCTACCCGAATATTCAGTAAATTACAAGTACCAAAACCAATGTATATGAAGAAACTTACAATGGCATTGTTGCTATGCTTAGCCTCTTTCTTTTCTTACGGCGAAAAAATAAGGCTTGTGATAGATGCCGCCCATGGTGGTAGTGATGCGGGTGCAGTCTCTGCTACCGGTGAAAAAGAAAGCGAACTCAATTTACAGTTTGCTCAAGCATTAGAAAGCTATGCTAAATCTAAAGGCATTGATGTAGTAATGACACGCAACAACAATGAACAAGAACCTACTTTGGACGAAAGAACCGTTACACAAACTGACGCTGGCACCAAAACCGTATTAATATCTTTTCATACCGGTGTAAGCACATCAAAAGAAATGCGTGGTGGTTCTGTGATATATTCTAATACAGAAGGTTCAAAAGAATTAGCGGAAAAATTAACCAGTGCTCTCAATAGATTGAACAACGTAGCAACAAAAATGGAACATAAGAATATCAAAGTACTTAGAAACAGTACTGTTCCTGCAGTATCTGTTAGTGTAGGCTATATCAGCAACAACACAGACTTAAAAAAACTTAAAGACAGCGGCACACAGCAGGAACTGGCCATGCTTATTGTGAAAGCTATAACAGAATAAGAACCAACACTTTTATACCACAGGCTGTCTTATAGGCAGCTTGTGTTGTTTTATACTGGCTTGAATGGCTTTTTGTATCTTTAACCATTGATATTACGATTATGAAGAAAATATTATTTATACTACTTACTATAATAGCTCCGGCTATAGGCTTTAGCCAGAACAAGGTGAAGCTGATAATAGATGCAGGGCATGGTGGCAATAAAGACCCTAAAGATGCCAAATCGAAATACGGCGATAAGGAAAGTGATTTTTGTCTTGCGTTTGCACAAGCATTATACGACTATGCTAAAGAGAACAACATAGACGCTGTGATGACACGCACCAAGAAAAACCAATCCCTCACCTTCGACCAACGCAGTGGTTATAAATCAGAACCGGGTGTAAAGACAGTATACATCTCTTTCCATTTTCATGCAGAAACGGCACCTAACATACGCGGAGCAGAGGTATGGTATTCTAGCAAAACACCTAACGCCAATACTTCTAAAAAACTGGCGGAAAAGTTAAAGGCTTCTTTTGAAAGACTGAATGATTATGATGTGTTCATCAGAGACAAAGAAGCGGTAGTATTCAGCAAAAATGATATGCCCGCTGTCATCATCATGGGCGGATACCTGACCAACGATACAGAGCTGAAACATTTCAAAGATGAAGGCTATCAGAAAGAGATGGCTGTGATGATAGTAAAAGCAGTGAACGAATTATAAATTCACAACTTAGCTTAAAAAGAAATAGCGGCCGTTGAGCCGCTATTTTTATTTGTAGTACTTACTATTACGCTAACATTGTTACAGGATTCTCTAAGTATGACTTGAGCGTTTGCAGGAAACGTGCCCCTACTGCGCCATCTACGGTACGGTGGTCGCAACTGAGGGTCAGTTTCAGCAATTGCCTTACTACTACCTGCCCGTTCTCTACTACAGGCGTAGGCGATATCTTACCTACTGCCAGTATGCAGCTATCTGGAGGGTTGATAATAGCAGTAAACTCGTCTATATCCATCATACCGAGGTTAGATATAGTGAAGGTATTGCCTGTAAATTCCTGTGGTTGAATCTTTTTATTCTTAGCCTTATCTGCCAGTTCTTTCGCTTCTGCTGCTATTTGAGATAATGATTTCTGGTCGGCAAAGCGAATAACAGGTACTATCAATCCTTCTTCTACAGCTACTGCACTACCTATATGTATATGGTGATTCTGACGAATGAAATCGCCCATCCAGCTACTGTTCACTTCAGGGTGTTGACGCAATGCCATTGCACAGGCTTTGATGATAAGGTCGTTGAAAGAAACCTTAACAGGTGCCACATCGTTGATGGCTTTACGTGCTTTTATCGCTTCATCCATCGTTATCGTCATACGCAGGTAGAAGTGAGGCGCAGAGAATTTGCTTTCAGCCAAACGTTGCGCAATGATTTTACGCATTTGTGTGAGCGGTGTATCTGTATGCCCTTCCTGCCCTACTGCTACAGGGGACATTACCATAGCTTTCTTTTGCGGAGCAGCAGATGGTGTGAAACTATCTATATCACGTTTGATGATACGGCCGTTATCGCCGCTACCTTTTACCTGTGATATATCTATACCTTTTCCTTCTGCCAGTTTCTTAGCCAGCGGTGAAGCTTTTACTCTGTCATCGCCCGAATGTGCAGGAGCAGCTTCTTGTACCGGTGCAGGTGTTGCAGGTTGAGATGCGGTTTGTGGTGTTGCAGTTGGTGCAGCGGCTTTTGCAGGTTCAGTTGTTGTCGGTGCAGCTCCGGCATTAGCCTTATCAGCGTCCAGTATGCTTTGAAAATCCTCTCCCGGTTTACCAATAATAGCCATGATACCATTAACCGGTACGCCCTTACCTTTCTCTACGCCCACATACAGAAGGGTACCATCTACATACGGCATTACTTCCATAGTAGCCTTATCGGTTTCTACTTCTGCTATTACATCGTCACTCTTTACTTTGTCGCCTACTTTTTTGTGCCATTCAGCTATCACACCCTCTTTCATCGTATCGCTCAGCAGCGGCATTCGTATCGCTTCAGCCATAAGTTCAGTCTAATTGGTTTTGAGCCTCAAAAGTAATACAATTGAGCCTCAGATTTACCAGATTTAACTGATTAAACTTGGTTATATATTATCAATAATGTAATACTAAAACTCCACTGCCAAATTCAGCCCGGTATATAGCTTACCCAAGTTGGGGTTTTTCTCCACCATAGCTTCAAATATTTCCTGTTTGGTAGGCATCTTAACCTGTTGTTGTGCGGCTATGCTTTTATCTTCGCGCACTTCGGTAGTAACGCGCAGCATCTGAATACCCGTACCCTTTCGGAAATAATCTATAAAGATATTTCTGTTATCGCGGGCATAACTATCTGTGAAATCTGTTGGTGACACGATGATGATTTGCTCGGGCGGAGCAGCCTGTGCACTCATAAAGGTGAGCTGTGCATACAGTACCGATTTATTCTCCGATTGTATCTGTTTCTTATACGCCTCCCAAAGTTCATCCACTACCTCTTGTGTCAGTTCTTTGGTTTCTATCCCTTCCGATTCTCGTATTTTTTCATTGATCTCTGCATCCAAATCATTCATCAGGTTTTTGCTGATGCGCTTTTTGTTGGCAGCAAAATCAGGTACCTGTGGTTTATACGAAACTGTTTCGGTTGGTATCGGCCTTTCATACGTCACAGGTTGCTCTGCTACTTTTGCAGGCGCTTGTTGTGGAGTAGCTACAGGAGCAGGAGGTGGAGGTGGAAGCGGTGTATATGCCTGTGGTTGAGGTGCTGGTGCAGGAGCAGCCATTGGCTTAGGCGCCGGAGGTGCACTTGCTACGCTATCAAAGTTTTTTTTTACATCAGCCGAACCGGCAGCCGTTACTTGCAGCAGATAGCACAGCTTTATCAGGCACATCTCTACATGCAGGCGCTTGTTGGTAGCGTTCTTATAATTCAGCTCGCTATCGTTCAGCACATTCAGCGCAGAGATAATAAATGATGGTGGTGTCTGGTTGGCTTTTTCGTTGTAGATAGGTTTGTGGTCGTTAGGTACGTCTAACAGCCTAGCCATACGAGCATCTTTACACAGCAACAGGTTGCGCATATGTTCTGCCATACCTTCTATTATCACATCGCCTTCAAAACCTCGTTCCAATGCACTATCCAGTTGCAGCAGCGTACTGCTTACATCCTGGCTGAGAATATGGTCGGTTATCTTGAAATAATAATCGGCATCCAGCAGGTTCAGGTGCTCCATCGTACTTTGGTACGTGAGCATACCATTGGTAAAACTCACTATCCTATCCAGCATACTAAGGGCATCACGCATACATCCTTCGCTTTTTTGGGCGATGATGTGCAGTGCTGCTTCCTGTGCCACTACACCCTCTTTGGTAGCAATGCTGTGCAGATGATTTACGATATCGTGCGTGGTAATGCGCTTGAAATCGAATATCTGGCAGCGGCTGAGGATGGTAGGCAGTATCTTATGTTTCTCCGTAGTAGCCAAAATAAAAATGGCATACGGCGGTGGTTCTTCCAGCGTCTTTAAGAAGGCGTTGAAAGCCGAGGCACTGAGCATGTGCACCTCGTCTATGATATATATTTTGTACTTGCCCGCCTGTGGTGCAAAACGCACCTGGTCGGTAAGGGCGCGGATGTCATCTACCGAGTTATTACTGGCAGCATCCAGTTCGAAAACATTGAAAGAAGTATTGTTCTTAAAGCTCTGACAAGTGCTGCATTCGCCGCAGGCTTCCATATCGGCCGTTGGCTTCTCGCAGTTGATAGTCTTAGCCAGTATACGGGCACAGGTGGTTTTACCCACACCACGCGGACCGCAAAACAAATACGCATGCGCCAAATGATTGTGACGGATAGCGTTTTTGAGCGTAGTGGTAATATGCTCCTGCCCCACCACGGTATCAAACGTTTGGGGGCGGTATTTACGGGCCGATACTATATAATTCTCTGACATCTTCTCTTAGTCAAATGTAAAGCAAAAAAGGCCGCTGATTCATAAGATTTTTTTGTGATGGCTGGGAGTGTTGATAAGGTGGGAATATTACATAATTCGTCATTGCGAGGAAGCAGCTTTCACCGCTTTGGGGCTAATCTTTTTCATCATATACCTGAATGCTTTATCTACCACTACAGAATAAGATTTATGGGTAAACTCTTCTGAGGAATTATCTCTCTTGTCAAAAATCATCAGGTGCATCTCTCCGTCATCATTCATATCGAGTGCTACCGTATATAGCTGCAATATATGTTTCAGTTTGGTGGTGCTGCGCATAAGAATATGAAGGTAAAGAAATACTGGTGTGATTATTCAAGGGGTTCAGTTAAGATTTTTTCTACTTTCGTAAGTATGAACCGAGTATTAAAACTTATATACCCTATTATTCTATTAATAGCTGGCTGGCTAATGCAAGGTATTGCTTGGGGGACTAAGGGTATACCTGCTCATTGGGGCGAGACTATACTGCTAAGCGGAATGATATTATTCATTTGGGGTATGGTAGTTTTAATCAAACGTTTTATTAACCTGTTTCGTAGTTAAATTTCAACATAGAGAGCCAACCAATCCCTATTCTCGTCATTGCCTCTCTACTATCGTCATTGCGAGCGTAGTATTTATCTCATAAATACGCAGTGTGGGAACTTTTCTCATGGAGCGAAGCGGAATAATCTAATCCAAACTCATTCGCGCTGTTCTACTTTCTGTTCATTTCTTTTTTGCACGAAATTATATTCTCTACCGCCCCGTCTTGAGCTTCGCTCAATCCACCCCGCCTAAGCAAGGCGGGGAGTTTTTAGTGTTGTTACTTCTTATGCTCTCCTCCTTGCTTAGGAGGAGTACCCGAGAGAAACGAGGGGGAGGTGGTAGAATAAGCAATGACTTGAGAGGTGTTTTATTTTCCTCCTCCTGCACCTCCTCGCAGAGGAGGACAGATATTTGTCCCCCTCACTGAGGGGGTAAGGGGGAGGTGGTAACGCAATGACGGGAGTGGGTTATTTTTTATAAGCCAATAACATACTGCCGTACAACTGTATTTTTTCTGACTGAGGCGATGTTTGGCATAATTCATTTATGGCTTCGTCAATAATCCTGTATTCTTCATCTGTGTTTATCTTGCCACGTTTTTCTATTCTTAAAACATCTTTTTCAAGGTCAATATCGTCAAGGTCTTTGCCAAACTGCTGCTTTAGTATGGCATTTAGTTCTTGCCTTTGAGCCGGGTTTAAATCTTTTGCACTACTTACAAAATCACGAAACGCCTCTTTCATCCCCCTGTATGTAAGACTTGGTGTAGGCGCATTAGCTGTTTTAAAATGTTCAATACTTGACAAATATACTCTCTTCATTTCCTCATTAGGTGTTATGGTCGACAAGTATTGTTGAAAGGTAATACACCACGCCCGCATATACTCTGTTTCGGCTGTATAGTCTTTCTTCATAAGGGTAAGTTAGGTTTTTTGTCCCGTTTGTCCCATCGTCCCTGCTCACATTTTGCGGGACAGTGGGACAGAAGTATTACTCCCGTCATTGCGAACAAAATATTTCATTATGAAATATGCAGTGTGGCAATCTCACTAGATGAGTACAATATATTGCACGTTAAATAGATGCTTCATAATCTAAACCATTAACGCCTAACTCATATAATTTAGGATAAACAATTTTTAAAATTTTACCGCTCACCTTTATGTAACCTCTAGGTTTACCTGAAAGCTTAGCAGAGAAACCGATACCTGCTCTTGAAATATTCTCGCCAGCATCTTCTAATACTTTAGTTACCAATTCTTGCTGAGAAAAGTCAAATAAAATTTTAAACATTGCATTATCAACTATACTAGGTTGTCTGGAATTTGATGTTCCTATTTTATTTATTGCATAAGTTAATTCTTCCAGTTTGTCAAGTATATACTTTTCGGTATCTGTACTGTTTTTTATTGCAATCTCTTTCATTATACTTTCCTCGATACCATCGTAGATAGGATTATTAGGCTTTTGTTCTTTCAAGCATGTTTCAATAGCAGCTTGCAGTTTAGGCTTTAAAACATCAACGCCAATCATATCATTAGTATAGAAAATCGTATTCTGTTGAGCAATGTCAAAAGGCAAAGATGTTCCGAATTCAGCAAGAATAACAACAGGTTTACGTGTAGCATGCCTTACAGCTAACTCATACATTACATTAGGGTTTAATTCAGTTAAATTAGCTATGACTATATCATCTTCAACAATCCTTTGTATTATCTGTTTGGTTATTGAACCTGTAATATCTATTTGATGTGCAGCATAACCTTTAATATCTAATTCTGCTAATACAGGTAAAATAACAGCTTTAATCAAACCGTCAGTTTTTATCCTTGTATCAGAATTATCGTGCCCTATAGGTGTTATAATAAAACACTTTTTTTCTTTTTTGACTTCTGTTTTCTTGGTTGCCATAGACAACAAATATACCAATAATTACTGCTGTATAACCACTCATTCCCCGAGATTGCCACACTTCATATTTGCAAGGCAAATACTTCGCTCGCAATGACGAGAGAGAGAGAGAGAGAGAGAGAGAGAGAAAGAAAGAAATTGTCCCACTGTCCCACAATTTTGGTCACAGGACAATGGGACAAACGGGACACTATTCATCGTCACCTTTCAGTATTCTACCAACAGTAGTTTTACTGATACCTGCTTCTACGGCTATATCTCTATAACTCCAATCAGGGTTCTCTTCTGCTAATCTTCTCACCATTTCTTCTACAGCCTCCCTGCTCCGCTCCTTCGCATCTTTCAGGTGTTCGTGTTCTTTGCCGTAGCCAGTGTGGGTAAACTGTAAAAAATTATGCGGCTTCTCTATGCGGCAGAGGCATACGTTGTTGCTGTCGTACACTACTTCGGTGTTGCGTGCTTTTATCTGTTTCAGGTAGCGCATACTTTTATCGCAGTTGCTTTCGCCTATGCAAAAACTACTGTCGCAAAAATTAATGAGTGCCTTGCTGCCCTGCAGGTCGTTGCGGTTCATGGCTTTGGTGCCATCGCGTTTGGGTGTGTGTGCCAGTGCCAGTATGCTCAGGTTATATCTCAGCTTCAGGGCTTTCAGTTCCTTCATCAGCGGCATGGCATCGGCGGCACGTTCGGTTTCGCTGCGCAGGTAGGTCAGGTTGTCTATCACCAGTATGCGTGCGCCCGTGTCGGTTACGGTCTTCTCCAGCGAGTAACTGAGGTATTCCTCAAACGTGGGGTATCGTGCGGGTATATCGGCATCGGGGTTTATCTCTGCGCGGTGCATATTGGGGCTAAAGGCGTAGTGCTGTGTATAGTTGCGGCTGTAGCGTGCTTCAAACTGTTTGTCAAACAATTCAAAATCAAAATACACCACTTTCTGTGCGCGGGCATCTAATTTAAAACCGGGTATGTGCACCCCACGGCTGATGCTGTCGGCTATCTGCACAGCCAGGATGCTTTTGCCCGTGTTGGTGTCTGCAAACAATATGCAGAGTTCTCCTTCGTGCCAAAACTCGCTGAAGAGCATTTGAGGCACGGGGCGCATGGCGGCCTGTTGCAGCCAGTCGTTGCCGGGCATAACGGTAAATAGCCCTTTGGTGCTGTCGAACTGTTTGAAGGCAAGGTCCATCACGTCTATAGGTTCGGTGGGCTTGGATGGCAGCCCGTCGTTCATGTCTGCCCCATCGGGGATGTTAACGGTGACCATTGGCTTTGCTTGCTTGCCATTAGTGAGAGACGCATATATCTCCGGGGTTGCGGGTATTGCTTTAGACCAGTCTATCCATTCGTTGGATTTGTTTTGATGTTCCATGATGATATTAGTGTTTATTTGGTAACGTGTTTTTTATAACAAACAAACAGCAAATGGTGTGATTGTTACTGTTTGTTATTTTGCAATATTAAATAGTATTTTGTTATTAATAAAATTTATTTTATACAGATGTGCAAAAGCCTTCCATGTCGTCATTGCGAGTGAGTTTCTGTTCCACAGAAACGAGTGTGGCAATCTCAAGAAATGAGTATTATATTTAACGTATGTATAAAGGTGGCGCAGTATATATCATGTCTTCTCCGAACAGAGGCACATTATATATTGGTGTTACATCTGATTTAAGCGGACGTGCGTGGGAGCATAAAAACAAAATCTACCCCGACAGCTTTACCGCGAAATATAATTGCGTAGTACTGGTTTACTTTAAATATTTTGAAGGTATAGAAGAAGCTATTGAAGAAGAGAAAAGACTAAAAAAGGCAAACAGAGCGTATAAAGAATCATTAATAGATAGTATGAATCCTAACTGGAATGACCTTTATGACATTATTGAACTATGAACTATGAACTGTATTTCGTGAGATTACCACACTTCGTATTTATGAGATAAATACTACGTTCGTAATGACGAGAGAAAGAGAGAGAGAGAGAGATTCGCAAATACCTTACCTGTTTTTTAACAATTACTTATATGCCTTTAAGAATGCTTTATGTTAAAGTAGTTTTAAAGGGCTATGGGCTGGCTTTTTCATGGTTTAATTTTGGGTAGTTAACCAAATCTATAGTATATGAAAAAGATGATTTTAATGTTAGCGGCTTCGGTTACAGTTTTCTCGGCGTGTAACAATGCAAAGCAAGAAGCAGAAGCAAAGCAACACACTATCGACTCGATGAAATATGCGATGGAAAAACAACGTATTATAGACTCTGTGCAACAGGCGGCAGCCCTTACCCTTCCCGTTAATGATGTAAATGAAAACTATGCTACTACCAATCAGGCGGTGGCCTCTGCACCACGCAGGCATAGCAGTCATCATTCAGGCGGTGGTGGCAATACTACCAACAACTATTACAACAACGGTCGCGCTACGGCACAAGCACCTGCTACTACAACACAGCAGGCAGCGCCTCAGAAGAAACGCTGGAGCAGTACTGCCACAGGTGCATTGATAGGTACCGGTGTAGGTGCCCTTACAGGTGCGTTGGTAGATAAACGCAAAGGCGAGGGTGCCATCATAGGTGGTTTATCGGGTGCTGCAGTGGGTGCAGGTACGGGTGCCATTATAGATGCTAACAGAAAGAAGAAAGAACAAAGGCAACAACAGCAGCAACAGCAGCAATAGTAACGAATAAGAGAGAGTATAAAGCAGGAGCCCGTAAGTTCCTGCTTTTTTATCGGGTGAATATTTCACCCGAATATTACCCCGCAGGCAACGCCATTGTCAGCGTATCTTTATGCTATGAAAACAAGGTTATTCATTCTTGCCATACTTATAGCCAACAGCGTATTCAGCCAAACCAAACCATTTGTACTGGGTGTAACGGAAACCATTGCCTCCAAGACGCTGAAGGAAAAACGCACCATTAACATCTACCTGCCCGATGGTTATAAAAAGAATGATACCACACACTACCCTGTTATCTATTTATTGGATGGGGGTGCCGATGAAGATTTTATTCATGTAGTGGGTTTGGTGCAGTTCAATACATTCGACTGGGTGCATCGTATTCCCAAATCCATTGTAGTGGGCATAGCGAATACAGACCGCAAGCGCGATATGCTTTTCCCTACCAGCATTGCCAAAAACAAAGAAGAATATCCCACTTCGGGACATTCAGACAAATTCATTGCGTTTATAGAGAAAGAGTTGCAACCCTACATAGCAAGCCATTACAAAACCAACAACGACAAAACCATCATCGGCGAATCGGCAGGTGGTTTACTGGCAACAGAAATATTGCTGAAACATACTTCCATGTTCAACAGGTATATCATCATCAGCCCTAGTGTTTGGTGGGATAATGGCTCCATCTTAAAACAATCGCTGTCGATGTTAGCGCAAGACACCTTGTTAAAAGGAATATACATTGGTGTAGGCAAAGAAGGGCTGACACCAGGGGCCAATCCACTCATTCAGGAAGAAGTAGTACAAGAATTATACAACGAAATAAAAGGTGTAAATAAACATGCTATAACCAGCTATGAGTACCTGCCGCAGGAAACACACGCCACCATAGGACATATTGCTTTGTTCCACGCATTCAGGCTGTTGTATCCGGAGAGGGAGTAGTTATACTCGCGTCATTGCGAGGGAGTTTCTGTCTTACAGAAACGGACAAAGCAATCTCGGGAAAATACATTTAACTTTATAGTTGGTTCACACCCTTATGAAAAAAAACCTCTTTATATATTTAAGTAGTTTTTTTATCTGCTTTTATACAGGCTGTTGTTCTTCATCTCCGAAAATGGATTTAAGCTCTTCTGATACAAATCAGCAGCACAAAAAAATTGATGAGTTATTAGTAGGTTGCAGCTGGTCCAATGGTTCAGCAAAAAGCAAAAAAGTAAATCTTGCTTTTCTGAATGACCCCTACAATATCACTAAAAACGATAGGCTGGTAGTACTTTTTGACACTATTATTATCTATGATGGCTTATACAATTCTTATAATAAAGCTTACGTTCCTGAATCATTCGCAAATAAATATGTTCAGCTAAGGTTTATGATATACAGTAACGGTACTACGTATTCTTTTTCCAATATGCAATTAGTGAAATGGCATCCGGAGAATGACATGATTCAGATTGTATATGCCACTCCTCCTAGCCAGAGTTTTATGCCCTTTGATGTCATTTTCAGTACTCTCTCAGATTATGCAGAGTAGTATAAATTTTATGTAACTCGGGGAAAGCTTATTACATACTCCCCCCAGCTTTCCTTTTTGTACCTACGCTTATAAATAATATCTTAGGGAATATTTTCAAGGCATGGCCAAACAGCAAAAAACAGCAGCACAAGACACTACTACCAAAAGCCCGATAAACAATATCTGGATATGGATAGTTGCCATTGTGTTATTCACGCTTGCCTGCTATGCACCTGTCTTCTCCGACCAGAAAGAATTTACCAACTGGGATGATGACCAATACGTAACCGACCAGCCCCTGGTAAAATCAACAGACGGCGAAACCATCAGCGAATTATTCAAACCATCTACAGCCGTGATGCTCAACTATCACCCGCTGACGATGCTCACCCTCGCTTGGGATTATGAAAAAGGATATGACGAAGCTACCAACACGGTAAGCATTGCCCCGTTTATAAAAACTAACATCATACTGCACCTGCTGAATGTGGCACTGGTGTTCCTGTTAGTATACAGGTTGGGTAAGAAAAAGATATGGACTGCTGGTGTTGCTGCATTATTATTCGGCATTCACCCCATGCACGTAGAAAGTGTGGCGTGGATATCAGAGCGTAAGGATGTATTGTATTGTTTCTTCTTTTTGCTGAGTTGCCTCGCTTACCTGCGTTATCTTGACAAGCAAAAAACATTATGGTTAGGCATCACCTTTGTATTGTTTGTGGCATCATGCCTTAGCAAGGCTATGGCTGTACCTTTACCACTTGTACTCTTATTAATAGATTATCTCGAGAAAAGAAAAATAACCGCTAAAGTACTGGCAGAGAAATTACCCTTCCTCGTCGTGTCTGTATGGATAGGTATTACTGCTGTGCACGTACAGGCAGGTGCGTTAGAAGGTATGCAGGATGTTACCTTCCTGCAACGTATCCTCTATGCTGCTTATGGCTTTACTATGTATTGGGTGAAGCTCATTGCACCCATACAGCTCTCTGCTTTCTATCCTTACCCTGTGGGTGGCGTGCCGGGCTATTATTACCTCACAGCAATCATCGCATTAGCTATTATCATTACTCCTATTATCATCTACCTACGCAAAAAAGATGAAGGGTCATCCATCACATTGTTTAGTGTGTTGTTCTTTGCTGCAATGACAGGTTTGGTGTTGCAGTTTGTATCTGTAGGTCAGGCACTGATGGCAGACCGATATAGCTATGTATCATATATAGGGCCGTTGTTTATTGCAGGTAGTGTATTGAATAACGGCATTGATAATCCTAAGTTTAAAAATATAGCGATAGGCATTATAGCTGTATTCGTAATAGCATTTGCTGCACTCACATACAACCGCATACAGGTTTGGGAAAACAGCAAAACACTATGGACAGATGTTATCGCTCAATACCCTTATCAGCTGAAAGACAACAATGGCAAAACCGAAGTAACACAATATGGTGTAAAGACCGCTTACAAAAACCTGGGCGAGTATTATGCAGACCATCAGCAGTTTGATAGTGCCTATCATTATTATGATATACTGGTAAGGTCAGGCAGCACAGATGCAGAGGTATGGAGCAACATCGGCAACCTGCATTTTCTCAAAAAACAAATACCCGAAGCACTCGCTGCTTTTGACAAGGCCATTGCACTCAACCCGAAAAACGAAGACAACTACCTGAAACGCGGACTGATATATATGCAGGAAGGCAAAAACACCGAAACCATTGCCGAAATGGATAAGATATTGAAACTGAACCCGCAGAACGAGCAGGCAAAAGCCATCAAACAAAGGTGTCTGTCACAAATACCTAAATAAGGGGGATAGCTTTTCAGCAAAACTTGAATATTTTTATTGTTTCCAAACCAACCAGATAATGAAAAAGCTCATTCCATTTGTATTAGTTGCCGCTGCATTGACTGTTACTGCTTTCAAAGTAGATGACCCTGATTTGAGGGTGATTACACGCATCAAGCAGGAAGGTTTCAACAATTCAAAAGTGATGAATACACTTTTCGAAATGACGGATGTGAACGGGCCGAGACTCACAGGCTCTGCAGGTATGAAGAGCGCTGAAGAATGGGCAAAGAATAAATTCACCGAATGGGGTTTGGAAAATGTGCACATCGAATCGTGGGGAGGATTTGGTAAGGGATGGGAAATACAAAAATGCTATGTAGCTATGACGGCTCCTTACTATCAATCATTGATAGCTGTGCCTAAAGCATGGACACCTGGCACCAATGGCATGATTAGCAGCGAAGCGGTATTGGTAAAAACAGACAGCCTCAGCAAATACAAAGGCAAACTGCGCGGTAAGATAGTAGTGTTGGCTACAGGCGAGGCTTATGATTATGTACTCGGCTTTAAAGCAGATGCTACCAGATTGACGGATGAAGATTTACAAAAACTAACTGTTGACCCGCACGTAAGTGATGCAGACAATGCACGCAACCGTGGTGGTGGCGGACGACCTTTTGTTTCTCGTCAAAAAGTAGATTCATTCCTGATGGCAGAAGGTGTAGCTGCTGTGGTAGGTATGCGCCGTGGCAATATGGGTACGGTGTTTACCAGCAATGGAGCCAGCCGTGCATGGGATGCAAAGCCAGTATTACCCGAACTGGAAATGGGAACAGAACATATCTACAGGTTGGAAAGATTATTGGATGCAGGCAAGAAGGTGAACCTGGAAATGGATATCAAAACCAGCTTCTCTATGGCAGATTCTACTGAGTACAATGTAGTAGCAGAAATACCGGGTACAGACAAAAACCTGAAAGATGAATTGGTGATCATCGGCGCACACATGGATTCATGGCATGCGGCTACCGGCACTACCGACAATGCAACAGGTAGCGCCGTTATGATGGAAGCTATGAGGATATTGAAAACCATGAAGATAAAACCACGCCGCACTATACGTATTGTTTTATGGAGTGGTGAAGAACAAGGCTTACTGGGTTCTAGAGGTTATGTAAAAAAACACTTTGCAGACAGAAAGACCATGAAGCTGAAACCCGACCACGAGTTGGTATCGGCATACTACAACCTTGATAACGGTGCAGGTAAAATTCGTGGCATCTATATGCAAAGCAATGATGCTGTGCGCCCTATATTCGAGGCCTGGTTAGCACCGTTTAAAGATTTAGGTGCTACTACAGTTACACTGCGCAACACTGGTTCTACAGACCATATATCTTTTGACGAGGTAGGCATACCTGGCTTCCAGTTTATACAAGACCCGTTGGAGTATGGCTCACGTACACACCATACTAACATGGATACCTACGACAGGGTGAACCCGAATGATATGATGCAGGCTTCTGTTATCATTGCTTCGTTTGTGTATAATACTGCCATGCGCGATGAAATGATACCAAGAAAACCTATGCCGAAGAAGCAGAATTAAGAAGGATTTTTTCTTAACTTTAGTAAACACCTTATAACTTATGAAGTTAAGATATTACCTACCCCTTATTCTTCTGATATGCTTTGGCATTAACGGCTATTCGCAATCCAAATACCGTTCATCATTACAGGATTACTATTTGCAGCAACAGATAGAAGGCAATTTGTTCTTCAAAAGGTTGTCGATAGCAGCCTGCAAACATTTTATACCCGGCAATGCGGAATTGCATTTTAACGGCTTTGCAGATTCTACATTCAGGGACTCTACATTTAAAAGCTCACTACGTTCCAAACAGTCTTATGCTTTTTATATAGGCAGCTATCTCCCTATCAGTATTATCAGCGATAATAGTATGATGGTATTGAATATCGAACTGATGGGAGCAGTTACCCAGCTTACATACGACAGTGTCAGGTTTTCGAAAAAAACAGCCATCGCCACTTCATTTCAAACGGTAAAAGTGGGCATACCAGTAAGTATAGAATACAGGCAAGGTGCCGATGTTATGCTCAATAAGAAATCAGGAGCCATGTTCACATTAGGTGCAGGTGGTTTTCTGGGCATCATCAATTCAGATGACTACAATCTTATTAAACCATACCGTTTAAATGCCTTTATTAAGGCTGAACTGGGTTTCGTTGCGGTAGTAGCTATCAAAATAAGGGCACAGTATTATTTTGGCACAGCACTGTATGCCTATACCGAAGATTACGACCTGGCAGGCCAGCCCAGCCTTACCAAAACAAACTACAAGGGGTCCAGTGGTTTCGACTTAGGAGTGGTTCTCATGCCGTTCTCTCTTGGCTGGAACAGGGGCAGGTAAAACCAATCGCATCCGTACTGGCAGGTAGATGAAAATACACCCCAAATGGTATAGGTAGCTTGTACACATAAGCAGAATTTTACAGTATCAACATCCATGCTTATGAAAAAGATAACTACACTACTTCTCGCAATTACCTTATCATGCACACTGTACGCTCAAAACATGCTGAGCAATGGTTTCGGGTTTATGGCTGCCATTAACGGCAACACATATACCAAAACCAGCAATTTAGGTGCACAGAACTTTCAGTTTGTATGTGCATCCAGTAACGGTGCATATTTCTATGCTGTCAACTTCAGCACCAGTACCATTTTCATCATCAACAGCAGCACGTATGCTTTTGTTGATTCATTTACGGGCCCTACACCTCATTATATCACAGCATCTAATGAGCCGAACATGTTATTTACACGAGGCAATCAATCTTTATTACGTTATAACCCAAGCACCAAATCACTTACAGACAGTGTGTTGATGCCAAATCTTTGGGGGCTAACTGAGCGTCCTAACTCAAAAGAAATATGGGTAACAGTTGATAGTAACATTAAAGTAGTAAACTACGCCTCTTCTTTAACTATCACTAATACCATCAAAACATCAAACAACCAATATGATAATTTTGAGGTAGCATTTACGCCAATGGGTACTATCTGTTACCAAAGTGCATCCAGTAAGAAAAAAATATACAAGATAGATGCCAATACTAAGGCCATCGTTGATTCAATCAATACTGCCCCCTATTCATTCCAGCAAATGGTTACCTCTGCCGACAGCAGTAAACTATATGGGTTTTCAAACACTAAACTGTATGCTATAGACCTTGCAACAAAGGCTATTACTGATTCGTCAATGGTTTCCAATAAGCAAATCATGCATGTGTACAGACATCCAAACCGTGCAGAACTTTGGGCTGTTCATCACTTTAATGATTCCGTAACTGCATTCAACGAAACAACTAAAGCTACCATTGCCAGCTTCGGCATAGGACCAAGTCCTTTTTACCTGGCATTTGCTGTCGGAAGCACAGGTATCAATCAAGTAAGTGAAAATAACACCAATGTATTGCTATACCCTAACCCTGCTAATACAAACATCAATTTGGCTTTTGACAACAGCAACAAAAGAGAAATAGTTATCTACAACAGCATTGGTACAAAAATGGCTGCATACAACACCAACAATAATACAGCTACACTCGATATTACTTCATTAGCAACAGGCAACTACTTCGTTACTGTAAAAGAAAATAACGAACTGGTTAAAACACTAACGTTTATCAAAGAATAGACATTTACCCCTCTCTTTATAAAACAAAGCCATCTCTTAACAAGTGATGGCTTTTATATTATTTAACCAATACAAGTTTCTTTCGCTTTATCGTTTTGTAGACAACGATAGCTGCAAAACATAACAGATATAAAGGCCACAAATAAACCAGTGCCAGCAACAGGCTCGAAAACCAAGCTGCACCATCCTTCAATGCCAACAACAATTTTGTTTTATAAGGCATATCATTTATTGTAGCCTGGTTGGCAACAGTTGTTACCAGCATTCTTTGAGGTTCATATATATGCACAGCAAAAGTGGCATAGTTATTATCATCCAGTATTTGCAGGTTTTCAATACGCCTGTTTACCACAGCCTGCCTGTTGGCAATTACCTCGTTGTGCACAGCAGGCGAATCAATTTTCTTCTCCTGTTGCTTAATATCTTGTTTAACAATGTCATTCTTCAGCGAGTTAGATAAATAAGCTAATGTCATATCCTGTTGTTTCAGGTTACGTACATCTACAAAATCAGACATAGCGGTAATAGCCCTCAAAACAGTATCTAAACAAAATGAAGGCACCTTCAATTCCATATCAGCTACGGGCATATAAGTGCTGATTTGTTTTACCGAATCATCGGTATAATATTGCTGTTGTGTACCGTAAGTTTCATTCTCCATGCGGCTTTCCGTTACTACACCACCGGCATCCCTTACTAACCTTTCGGTTGCAGTCATTGTAGATAATACATTATTCACACGGCATTTGAGGTCGGCTGTATAGTTCCATTTTCTTGATGGAGAATTGATGTCTGTGATATCATTAGCCAGTTGAGTAGAGTCTGCAGTAGCCAGTAAGGCTTCTGCGCTTTTTTGATTCTCGCAGGATGCGAATACGATGAGCAGCAATAACGCGGGCAAATATTTTGTGCGCATAAATAAAAAAGTTTTTGGTTCTTTTATTTATGCATGCAACCCGCAAAAGGTAATTCGATTGTAGTGTTAAAGATTCTCTAACGTTTAGATGATACTGTTGCGTATGGCAAACTTATGACAAAGCTCCATCGCCTTTGTATGAAATGCATTGTTGTAGTAAGCGGGTAGTTGTGTACTGTTATCAAACAGGCGATGATATTTCTCAAGCAAATGAGGATAGTGTTTTTCTACCGCACGAAACACCAATGTCTTACTATCTGAGGCGTTGTTACCAAACAGTGTAATAGTAGATGGAAATATGTATTGCGCCCCGGCATTTTTAAACGATTGAAACATCAGTTCCAAATGCTCGCCCGTATCTGATATATAAGGCAATAAGGGCATCATACTAACTCCTGTAAGAAAATCCTTGGATGCTACAGTACGCAATGTTTCTAACCGCTCACTTGGTGGTGGAGCTCCCGGTTCAAATATCGAAGCAATCTTATCATCAACGGTAGAAAATGAAAATGTAATGAATGCTTTTTGCTTCAACTTACTTTCTAAATCAGCAGGGAGAATCGCCTGCTCACTAATCTGCTGTATCAAATCCAAATCTCTCAACACCAGCGTAGAACGCGTAATAACATGTAGCGGAAAACGATAGTGCAAAATCACCTCAAGCAACTGCCGTGTAAGTTGCAGGTCTTTCTCAAAATGCAGGTACGGGTCTGTGGCAGATGACATCACGATGATGCCATATTGCCCTTTCTTCGCCCTGTTGTGCAGTTGTTTTTCGAGTAGTTCTACAGCATTAGCCTTTACCGAAAGCTTCTCTTCCATGTGGGTGCCGTACTTGCTGCCGCGTATATAACAGAACAGGCAATTGAAAGAACAACCACTATAAGGGTTAATGGTATAGTCGTCGAGAAACCATGGGTCTCTGCGCTTGGTTTTGTTTAATATGCTCTTAACCTGTATATCTGTGGGCATACTTCCATGTACGGCCAAGGCCAATTGTAACCTTAGTTCTGAACCATTGTTTTACATCATCGCTATCGATGACACCCCGGTAGCGTTCTATTATTTCAGGATGGAACTTGGCAGTTGTCTTAGCTGCCCACCCTATTCCTTTCTTAGTATGAAAATCTGTAGTACCCGCCAAAGACAGCAACAACCTGAATACCTCATCTGCATATTGTTTCTTCAATCCCTTCTTAACTGCATAATGTGCAGCAACACCAATACTCCGCACTATCCATTTATCATCATGCTTTGCAAATTTATTCAGTTCGGGTATAGTTTGTTCAGGCATAGTTAACAATGCATGACCCACCACCCGCTCGCCTATAATATCACATACATACCATTCATTGCCTGCAATGATGTATTCCACTGCCTTATTCAAAGATTGTTTGAAGTATTGTTCCAGCCTTAGTTGTAACACCATGCCTGCTAACACATTACCACCGATTTCATTCAGCGCTATGATGCTATCCAACAATGCTAACTGGGATGCCTTGGGGATAGATATATACAATTCCTTCGCCGCATATTCCAAAACAGGAAAACGTACTTTCTTTTTAAGTATCGAAGATTGCAGGTAACCCACACAGGCACTATTATCGTTTTTATCAAACAGTGTTATTGCCCTTTGTACGTAAGGAGCTATTGCTGCTTTACTACCAATTATCATAGAGGGTATAAAAAAACCGGTTATTATAACCGGTTGTAACTATCATCATCATTATTTCTGGGGCGATACCCACCGTCATTGTTTCTGTCACGGTTGTAGCCACCACTATCATTATTTCTATCACGGTTGAAACCTCCACCGCTGCTCCTGTCGCGATTAAATCCGCCACCACTGCTCCTTTCACGATTAAATCCGCCACCATCATTACTTCTCGGACGATATCCTCCGCCGTCGTTACTTCTCGGACGATAACCTCCTCCACTGCCACCATCGCGATTGAAACCTCCGCCGCCACTTCTGTCACGGTTGAAACCACCACCGCCGCCGCGATTGAAACCTCCGCCGCCACCGCGGTTAAAACCTCCACGGCCACCGCCACCACCTTGCTGTCCTTTAGGTTTTGCTTCTTTTACAGATATTATCTGTCCTTCAAAAAAGGTCATGTCAATATTATCAATAGCATCGAAGGCTTGAAACCTGTCAGCCATTTCAACAAAACCGAATCCTTTTGGCATACCGGTCTCGCTATCCTTGATTATTTTAACAGATACAACTTCACCAAATTCAGAAAACGCTTTCTCAAGGGATTGTTCGGTGGTTTCAGGGCTTAGATTGCCAACAAATAGATTCATAACAAAAATTAAGGATACAAATATAACATTTTAAAAGCAAACAAGCCATAGGCAAAGAATACCTGAACATAGTGGTATATATGTAAAATCATATAGTTTAAGTATATTTAGAGACAACTACAACGTATATGAAAAAGATAGCTCCCTTTATCATTGCACTTATCTTAATTTCGCTGATAGCTGAAAGCTGTAGAACTAACCGCCCGCCCAAAAGCACAGGGCATAAGACCTACCGCGAGAGCCGCAAGAACAGATAACTAAATGCAGCGAAAGATCATTAATACAATACTTGGCGTTATTATAGTAATCGCCTTGTGTATTGTATTGTTTACAGAACGTTTCTCGAATTATGTAGCATATAAAGCTGTATTTAGCAGGGCTAATGGCATACAGGCCTCATCACAGGTATTGATAAAAGGTGCACTGGTTGGCAAGATAAAATCTATCGACCTCGAAGATTCCAATATTGTGGTCGTGCTTTCTGTAAAAAAAGACATCCCGCTGCATAAAGGCACAATAGCTATCATCAGTTCGGGAAGCACTGCATCCGGGCCTTGTATTAGCCTGGAACCCGGTCATAGCGACACGATTCTCTCCCCCGGCGACGTGCTGCCTACGGCAATAGACCCCGGTACTATGCCGCTTGAAAAAAGGATAACACCTTTTTTTATTACTGCTAAATACATGATAAAAACTGCAGACAGCACAATTCATGCTATTGACTTGTTTTCTCAAACAGGTATTATTACAGGTTTTGTCAAACCGTTATCGGGTGCTGAAAAAAGCATGCAAAAATATGCAATGCTGTCAGGCGATATGAATGGTAAAATGGATGCACTTGGCAAGAGTATAAATAACATAAGTACGAGCGCCAATATTTATGCTGCAAAAAGCAGAGGATGGGATACTTCTATAAAAAACATGGATAACCAATTGGCAGGTATTGCAAAGGATTCACTGGGTAAATCACTGCACGAAACAGGCCAATCGCTGAAAAAGCTATCGTCGCTGATAAAAGATTTGAATCATAACAACACTACCCTCAACTATAAAACTACTTATACTAAAACCAACACAGGCGTTACAAACGCTAATCAATCTGCTAAAGAATACAAAGACAATCCTCCGGGTTTTAGCATATTCGGTAAGAGTAAAAAGAAAAAGAAATAATGAAACCAATATTATACAGCATAACCATAACGCTGTTTACACTTCAAATGGCTATGGCGCAGGATACTACCAAGCCTGTGATATACCACCCCGAAGTCAATGCGCAAAAAGAAATTAATGAAGCAGTAGCTAAAGCTAAAAAAGAGCATAAACACGTACTGCTGCAGGTAGGTGGCAACTGGTGTGTATGGTGCATGCGTTTTCATAAATTGGTCGAGAACGATACAATGCTCACTCGCCTGGTAAATGAAAATTATGTAGTAGTGCATGTGAATTACAGCAAAGAAAACAAGAATGCAGAAGTGCTGAAGAAGCTCGATTATCCTCAACGCTTTGGCTTTCCTGTATTTGTAGTATTGGATGCCAACGGCAAGCGGATACATACACAAAATTCGGGCTACCTGGAAGAAGGCAAAGGACATAGCCCGGCTAAGGTGGCAGAGTTTTTAAAGCAGTGGGCGCCTTCGGCTCTTAACCCTGACAACTATAAGAAAGATAATTAGCGTGCTTGTCCGCTACCAATCAGGTACATCAACCCGAGGTTGAAAAAATTATTATACTGTGCACCACCACCATAACCCAGCGGGATATTATTAGCATCGCGTATAGTACTTAATGAATACTGGTATTTTGCATTAACAAACAGGCCATCACCTATTTGCATAGAACCTTTAATCACAAAATTATAATCCTGTTTGTGGAAAGGATGTGTTGCAGGGTCGAAATTATAATACTGTTGTGTTACTGCTTCTTCTTTTACTTTTACTAATTGCCCATAGGACGCACCTACACCTATCTGCCATCTCTTATCCAACTGAAAATTGAAAATTACAGGCACTTCTGCATAATTGAGTTTCAGGTAGTATTTATCAAACCCCGTACCGGTGTAATAATTATTGTACTCCATCACACCAACACTACCCTTCTCTGTATACAATATCTCCATGCTCACAAACAAACGCTTCAATACTTTTATATACACAATACCACCCGCATTCAAACCTACTTTGTGATACCCGCCATACCCGTCGCCATCTACGGTTGAGAAATTAGCACCTGCCGTTATACCTCCATAAAAGAACCTGTCGGGGTTGGCAAAAAAGCCCACACTCTTGCTTTGTGCATTTGCAATATTACTTGCAAACAATGCCATTAATAATATGCTCCAAACAAAATTTCTTTTCATCTGCCTGTATAACGTTCGACTCTTGTTTTCTATTGCGGTTTAATATGTTTTCCCCTCCAGTTCACTCACTTTATTGCGCAAAGCATCCGATATCAGCACTTTTTCGTTAGCATCAAAATCATACATCACAATCACATCTTCAGCCTCTGCTGCTAATTCATTATCACTGTTCAATATACGGTGGCTGATACCAAAACTCGTGTTCTTCATGTAAGTAACAGATGATTCAATAACAATATTGCCGGGGTAGAACAATGGCTTCTGAAAACGACAGGATGTTGATAATAACATAGGCCCTATGCCATCTTCTTTCAATGAATTGATGCCGATGGTCTCCCAATAATTGACACGAGCCGCCTGTACATATTTAAAGTAAGACACATTGTTGATGTGCCCGAACAGGTCCATCTCGCTCCAATCTAACCTCAGCGGCAACTTTACCGGATAATTATGCATATCACTTTATTCAGGATAAAGTTACATGCAAAAAGCAATGCAATTGCAGGGAAATTAGTTAGGGCTTTTCTTGTAATTCTGACCGAATAAATAAACCAGCCTCACTACATAAGAGTTGTTATACTGCTCGGCACGTGCAAGTCCCGTATAAACACCCTTGCGAACAGGCACTAAAGAATATTGGAAACGAACATTGAAATAGAATCCTTTATATACCCGAAGATTAAGCCCAAGCACTACACTAATATCGCTTTTTTTAAAGGCGTACCTATCCAGTTTAACAGTATCATCAAACTTTGGATTATCTGTTGTGATACTTTCTTTAGAACTAACTAATTGTGCATAAGAAAAACCTGCACTTATGTGACTTCTCCTTTTATCAAAAAAATTCAGCATCACCGGTATCTCAGCATAGTTAAGTTTGATACTGTAATTCCGTATCTCATTGGCGCCTATGGCTACGCCAATCTTTTGCGGACCATTGCTTTTACTTCCTCTCTGGGTGTACAATATCTCAACGCTACCAGCCATAAAATCTGAAAACTTAGAATATACTATACCACCTACATTCAATCCTACTTTGTGATAACCGGCATAACTATCACCATCTACCTGCGTAAAGTTTGCTCCTAAAACAGGACCACCAAAGAATGTATTTTCATTTTCTATATAATAATTCTGCGCATATAGATTATGAGCAGCAGCAGTAAAACCCAATAAGGCAACAATAAATCCTGCGAATTTTCTAATTTTAGCCATCGAAACCGGAATTGCAAAATGAGCTTCAAATATACGCCAAACACCCTTAAAAAACTGGAACAGCTTTTTGAGGAAGCCAAATACATCATACGTTACGAGAAAGGAAACTTCAATTCCGGCTACTGTTTGATTGAAGACAGGCGTGTGGCGGTCATCAACAAGTTTTTGAGTATAGAAGGGCGTATCAACGCACTGATAGAAATTTTACCTTCAATTGACGTAAACGTGGATGATCTGAGCGGTGAAATGCAAAAATTATACAGCCAACTGAAGGCTACCCCAAGTGCAACATCTGAAACTTCCGAACAACAAGAAATAGACGCTCAATAGTGAAGATAACGTTCCTGGGTACCGGTACATCTCAAGGCGTGCCTTTTATTGGGTGCGATTGTGCAGTATGCACTTCTGCCGATAAAAGGAATGATAGGTTGCGTACATCTGTTTGGGTAGAAACTGCCGAAGCAAGTATAGTGATTGATAGCGGTCCTGATTTCAGGCAGCAAATGTTGCGTGCAGGAGTAAGAAAACTGGATGCTATCATTTTCACCCACGGGCATAAAGACCATACGGCAGGTATGGATGATGTGCGAGCCTATAATTATCATGATGGTAAAGCGATGGAGGTATACGCCAATACTGCCACACAAGAAGTGCTGAGAAGAGAGTTTTCTTATGTATTTACAGACCAGCATTATCCGGGAATACCACAGGTGAACCTCCATACTATTGATGGCGACCACCCATTTTCAATCAATGGTTTACAAATCATCCCAATCAAAGTGATGCATTATAAACTGGAGGTATTGGGTTTCAGATTCGGCGATTTTACTTACATCACCGATGCTAACTATATTGAAAAAGAGGAGATGATGAAGGCTAAAGGCAGCAAAGCATTTGTCATCAACGCTCTGCGTCATCAAGACCACCCATCGCATTATACCCTTTCGCAGGCAATAGACGTAGCCCATGCAGTAGGAGCTGATAAGACGTATTTCACACACATCAGCCACCAGTTAGGCTTGCATGATGAAATAGAAAAAACACTGCCCGAGAATATGCACCTTGCTTATGACGGGCTGACTTTAGAATTATAATTATTTTACACGCAGGCACACTAACTTTATCCGTTCAAAACCTGTCTGACTACAATACAATTTTTAAAATGAAACAACTATTTATAATTATTGCCCTCGTTACAGCTTTTCATACAAGCTCATTTGCTCAATATGAGAACGAGAAAATTAAGATTGGCCAAAAGGCTCCTGAGCTCAGGTTTGCAAATCCCGCCGGAGATACCCTACAGTTATCAAAGATCAATCGCAAACGAATTGTTCTGCTCGACTTTTGGGCATCATGGTGCGGACCTTGCCGCAGAGGCAACCCAAGGCTGGTACAACTGTATGAAAAATACAAGGACAAGAAGTTCAAAGGCGCTAAAAAAGGATTTACAATTGTGAGTGTTTCCTTAGATAAGGATAGCTCATCATGGGTGCAGGCAATTGCTGCCGATAAATTAGGCTGGCCATACCACATGACGGCACTGGGAGGTTGGAAATCTGCTGCGGCGGCTATTTATGGTGTTCAGTTCATCCCGCAGGCATTTTTATTGGATACTGACGGCAAGGTAATGCGTAAATATATGACTGCCGAAGAGGCTGAAGCCGATATAGAAAAGCTGTCAAACGGTGAGAAACTGGAGATAATTGAAGGAAAATAATATATAATAGCTTAAATAGGGTAAGATTTTGCCACTTATGTAATATATCTTATCTTTGCACACTCAATTTTAAAAGCATGGCCAAATCCATGCACAAAATATAAATACAATGAAAAAAGGAATACATCCCGAAAGCTATCGTTTAGTGGTATTTAAAGATATGTCTAACGACTATACTTTCATCACTAAATCTACTGCTGCTACACGCGAAACCATCACAATGGAAGATGGTGTTGAGTACCCTTTGGTAAAGGTGGAAATTTCTCACATGTCGCACCCTTTCTATACAGGTAAATCAGTATTCGTTGATACTGCAGGCCGTATCGATAAATTCAAAAAGCGTTACGAAAAGAAGAAATAATCTTCATTATTATATCATTTGCTTTACGCACGAAAAATCCCGACTTTTGTCGGGATTTTTTAGTTATGCAGGTTATCCTTTTCGATACTGACGTCAGATACCGTTTACTACCCTTTACTCATACCCGCCCTATAGCAGATATACGCTGTGGCATACTTACCATGCGCGAGCGTTGGGAAACTTTCCTGCAAACAACTACAAGTACACTTACTGTTGCCTATATGCAGGATGTATATCCGCAGAAGGCAGGCAATGATAATCTATACATCAATGGGGCAGTATTTGCCAATCCATCTATAACGGAAGCTATAAAACAACTGAAGCAGGGCGAAAAACTGGTGAAGGATGGTATCATCATTGCGCTGAGAACTGAAACAACCATTCATACTATAGAAGATATAGCCTATCACGATACAGCCATCCATTACGATAAGGATGTTCACAGCCTAAAAAATGTCTGGGATATCTTTTCTATCAATGGTTCAGCTATACGAGGTGATTATATGCTGCTCACTCAAAACAAAAAGAGTGCTCCCCTCCCCGACAATGTTACTGTAACAGGTAAAGAAAACCTGTTTATAGAAGAAGGTGCCATCATTAATGCAGGCTGTATTATTAATGCATCTACTGGTCCGGTTTATATTGGCAAGAAAGCAGAGATACTGGAAGGTACCATCATACGCGGCCCTATAGCTTTGTGCGAAGGTGCTGTGATAAAAATGGGTGCTAAAATATATGCCGATACTACCATTGGCCCGGGATGCAAAGTGGGTGGAGAGGTAAGTAATGTAGTATTCTTTGCTAATAGTAATAAAGGACATGATGGTTATTTAGGTAACGCTGTGATAGGTGAATGGTGTAATCTGGGTGCTGACAGCAATTGCTCTAACCTGAAGAATAATTATGATGAAGTGAAGATATGGGATGAGCATATCAATAAATCTGTAAAAACCGGCCTGACGTTTTGTGGCCTGATGATGGGCGACCATTCTAAATGTGGTATCAATACCATGTTCAATACAGGCACTGTTGTTGGTGTATCCGCTAACATCTACGGTGCAGGATTCCCTGAAAAATTTGTGCCTTCATTTGCCTGGGGCGGTGCCGAAGGCATGACCACTTATAGCTTCGACCGTGCAATGGATACAGCAGGACGTATGATGGCCAGAAGGAATAAAACATTAAGCGAAGCTGAAAGAAAAATGTATGCTCATGTTTTTGAATATACTACTGCACAAAGAGAATTATTTGCAAACAATTAATCAATTATAAACAATAAGTAGAATGCGTAAAAAAATTGTAGCCGGAAACTGGAAGATGAACATGACACTGGATGAAGGCCATGCATTGGTAGCTGGTGTGTTAAAAGGGCTACCAGAATTAAGCAACGACAAACAAGTAGTATTTGCTCCTCCATTTTTAAATATTCAACATACAGTATACCAGGTAGAAGATGTACAGCACGTACATGTAGCAGCTCAAAACTGTCATTCTGAAGTATCAGGTGCATACACAGGTGAAGTATCTGCTAAAATGATAGCTGCATGCGATGCTACTTATGTAATCATAGGACATTCAGAGCGCCGCGAATACTGCCATGAGACAGATGCAATGCTTGCTCAAAAAACAGATGTTGCATTGGATAATGGATTGAAAGTTATTTTCTGCTGTGGTGAATCTCTGGAAATACGTGATGCAGGTACACAAAATGAATTTGTAGAAGCACAGTTAAAAGCAGGATTGTTTCATTTGCACAAACATCAGTTAGCTAACATAGTAGTAGCATACGAACCAATTTGGGCTATAGGTACCGGACGCACTGCCAGCAGCCAGCAAGCGCAAGATATGCACGCACATATACGCAGTGTATTTGCTGCTCAGTATGGACAACCAACTGCTGATAGCCTTACTATCTTATATGGCGGTAGCTGCAAGCCATCTAATGCTGCAGAACTATTTGCATGCCCTGATGTGGATGGCGGCCTGATAGGCGGCGCATCGCTGAAAGCTGAGGAATTTTTGGGCATTATAGATGCTATGGTAAAAGCTTAAAAATTATTGAACAAAGGTTTTGCAGAGACAAAAAACTGCCTTATCTTTGCAGTCCGAAAAAAAGGAGATGCCGCGTTGGTCAATCGGCTAAGACGCCTCCCTTTCACGGAGGAATGACGGGTTCGACTCCCGTACGTGGTACGCGGTACAAAAGGCAACTGGTTGACGGTTGCCTTTTTTCTTATATAGTTCTTTAATTTTACATATCACGACATTACAATACCAGAGTTTTTTGATAATAAATTTGGTCCCGTAGTACAATGGATAGTACGAGAGTTTCCGAAGCTCCAAATTCAGGTTCGATTCCTGACGGGACCACAAATATTTTTTTAAAAGGTGTCAAGGAGTAAATTCCCGATGAGGCTACTAAAAAGAATGCATACAGTATTCCTTTTTCATCATTCCTTACTTTGCTCATTTACACCTGAAAGCATTCGGAATTATAAGTGTTGTTCCTGTTTTAGTTGAGGTGATTTTCCTGAATCATATTTTCTTATTTTTGTTATCATTATTTGATAACATATGCTACGTCATACCTTTTACATTTTATTGACTATCTGCCTGCTGATGATTCATCAGTCGGTGACGGCGCAATCTGCTGATAAAAAGGCTTTTGAGGCTGCACTTGTAGCCTCGAACGCAGCAACAAACCCATCAGAAGCTCGCACGAAAGCTATGCTGACCTACGTAAAGTCTGCAGCTACACGCGAAGAGCGTATTGACCGTTCTTTTGAGGTAGTTAAAGAAGTTATTGATATAGACTTTGCAGCAGTTGGCTTTGCGCTTTATAATATCCCCCGATGTACTGAGCTGGACCAGAAGATGCGAGATGGCCTACCACAAGATCAACAGGAAGCATTAGCTGAATTCAGAAAATGGTACCAGAGCGAGAAGTATGATACCAATGATCCGAGTTATCCGGCGGGTTTGCCTGCTGCAGGAGAGCCGTGGGGCGGGAAAGTGGCAAAGACCATTACACCTGCAAAAGATCCTGCAAAAGAGCAGGAGGATTGTGATCGTTGGGTAAAGCAAGCAACCATGTACGATGCACAGTTCAAAGTAGGTGATATTATTTATCCGCGCGGGCGCATCGGCGAATTCTACATCTATGATATTGAGTGTGCTACTCACACTTTCCTGGCGGTTGGCCCCAACAACACCATACGTAACCCGGTTTCATCTGACTGGTTGCGGAAGGAGCGTGGACCTTTCGAGATGTGCCCTGTATGCCATGGCCACTTTGTTAGTTCACACAAGGGTATTGTGGCCGATGATGAGTGGCATACATCCAGCACCAATGCCTTTGTAGAAAAGCGCAAGGTAAATGGCACAAAAGTGGCCAACATAGTTGACTATTGCAAGCGCTGCCAAGGCAAAGGCTACGTAAGGAAGGGGGCTTAGGAGAAAGTACCTCTCCCAAAACTTGATCGTTACTTTACGCAAGCAGACACTTATATATTTTAAGTCAAAGAGAAAAGTATTCCTGCCGGGGCTACTATGATGAAAGCCGACACAGTAAAGACTTTCATTTTTTATTCCTACAGAAATATCAAACCACAATATATTTACTTTAGAATCTTCTCATTTAATGCACCTGTACATTAAAAATATGGTTTGTAACCGTTGCATAATGGTTGTAACAGCAGAACTCGAAAAATTAGGACTGCACCCATTAAATGTGACACTTGGTGAAGTGGTTTTACAAGAGAAAAAACTACCTAAGGAACATTTAAAAAATATACAACAGGCACTTCAACAGTTAGGCTTTGAATTGATTGATGATAAAAAAAGTAAACTCATAGAGCAACTGAAAAGCTGCATTGTTGACCTTATACACTATTCGGAGCCAATCGAAGTGAAATACAGTGCCTACCTCACTGACAAACTACATCACGATTATACTTATCTAAGCAAATTGTTTTCTGAAGTAGAGGGAATTACAATAGAGCACTATATTATTAAACAAAAAATCGAGCGGGCTAAAGAGCTCTTGGCTTATGATGAGCTTTCGCTGAGTGAAATAGCTGACAGATTAGGCTATAGTAGTGTTGCTCACCTTTCTGCACAATTCAAGAAGGTTACCGGCCTGACACCCACTTTCTTTAAGAATAAAGGGATGCATGCAAGAATACCAATAGACAAGATTAAGTAAGTGCAAAATCATGTAAATCAAATCCATAATCGTGTAAGAACTGCCCTTACCCAGTGATATAATTTTGTGTCATAAAATAAATTACAATGACACATACATATAACATTACAGGAATGACATGTAACAGTTGTGTAGCCAAAGTTAAAAGTGAGCTTTTGAAACTTGGAGAAATAACAAGCGCAGATGTTCAATTGCAGGCTCCACAGGCTACAATATCAATGTCTAAACATATTTCTACCGAGACATTACAAAAAGCCATCAGCCATGCGGGTACAAAGTATATTATTTCTGCCGCAGACACCGGCATGCATCATGATTCAGCCGCTGTTGCTGATGAGACTACTACAAATAGCTATTTCCCAATTTTCCTGATATTCGGATACATTACAGGAATTAGTTTGATTATTCAGATATTCAATGACCATTTCTACTTAGGACAATGGATGAGCCATTTTATGGCCGGCTTCTTTTTGGTGTTCTCTTTCTTCAAAATAATGAATTTGAAAGGTTTTGCAGAAGGCTATGGAACTTATGATGTTATAGCCAAAAAAATAGCGGCATACGGCTTTGTTTATCCGTTTATTGAGCTAGGTTTAGGCATAGCATATTTAACTGAATTCAACCCGCTTATCACTAATTCACTTACATTAGTAGTAATGGGAATAAGCACTATTGGTGTAATACAGAGTTTGATGAAAAAAACTCCATTTCAATGTGCTTGTCTTGGTACAGTTATTAAACTTCCGTTGAGTAAGGTTACGTTATTCGAAGATTTATTAATGGTAGGAATGAGTGTTGTTATGTTAATCATGCTTATTGCTAACTAAATAGTTGAAAATGAGAAAGATATTTTTGATGCTGGTCATTTTGATACTATCAATAAAGACGAATGCGCAGCACGAGCATCATGCAATGCCAGCTATTTTGGAGAAAAAACCACAGGCAAAACCTGTGAAAAAATCGGACGAACAACATAAAACGGTTGTCCCGCCTGTCACTGACAAAAATGATACTGCAAAAAAACACCTAGAACATCAGCATGGAGTAGGCCATCAAAAAACAGATGTTATGCATACCGAACATAGCAGTATGCATGATATGAGTACACATGCCGAACATGAGAGTATGACTCATGCCTATTCATTGAGTTTACCGATGAACAGGAACGGTTCAGGTACGGGATGGCTTCCTGACAATTCGCCAATGTATGGTAAGATGATACATTCCAACAAATGGATGTATATGCTGCATGGAAATATATTTATACGTTATAACAACCAGGATATTTTCAATAAAGGAACGAGAGGAGGCCAAAAATTTGATGCTCCTAATTGGATAATGGCTATGGGACAACGGAAAGCAGGACGGAAAGGTCTGTTTCATTTCAGTGCAATGTTTTCGTTAGATGCTGCTATTGCGGGTGGAGAAGGATATCCATTATTATTTCAATCTGGTGAAACATGGCGAGGAAAACCACTTGTTGACAGACAACATCCGCATGATCTATTTTCGGAATTAGCCGTTAGTTATTCTCATGCTTTCAGTTCAAAAACAGATGCATTCATATACATTGGGTATCCCGGTGAACCTGCCTTAGGTTCGGTAGCTTTTATGCATAGGCCTTCGGCACTCACTAATCCTGACGCTCCGATAAGTCACCACTGGAATGACGGTACACATATAACATTTGGTGTAGCAACACTTGGGGTACGTTATGATAAGTTCAAATTAGAAGCATCATCTTTTACAGGTCGGGAACCTAATGAAGATCGTTGGGGTTTTGACAAACCAAGATTTGATTCATGGAGCGGGCGTTTCTCATTCAATCCAAATCGTAATTGGGCATTTCAATTGTCTCAGGGATTTGTCAAAAGCCCTGAAATTATACACCCGGGAGATGATGTGAACAGAACGACAGCGTCTATCATATATAGCTATAACACAGACAAAGGCAGACTCTTTAATACCACAGCACTCTGGGGTTTGAACAAGGTAGCAGGGCATGACGGAGAGAATGCATTTCTCTTGGAAGCTTCTTACGCACTCAATAGATTTAATTTTTATGGGCGGTATGAATGGATACAAAAATCTGTTGAGGAACTCAATCTTGACGAGACGATTTATGGCTTGCACACATTATTCCCTGTTAACGCCCTAACATTAGGAATGAATTATGATTTTCTAAAAGGAGGAACATTTCGCTTAGCAGGTGGGGTTCAAGGTGCAGTGTATGCCGCAGATTCTAAACTGGATAATCTTTATGGAAAAAATCCTGCGGCTGGCCAGGTATACATCCGGATATATCCAAATATCATGAGCAATTAACTTTAAAAAGCTTTAAGATAAAATGAGTTCATACAGCTAACAACTCTGAATGGTCTAATAATTGATTCGAAAAGTTTCTGATGAAGTTTACTATGAATTTATAATCAGCTTAAACCCTATACCATAGGCATTGAGTATCTCTATTCCGGGGTCATCTTTGAATAATTTCCTGATTTTACTCATGTAAACATCCATACTTTTTGCAGCAAAATAATCGTCGTTTCCCCAAACCCTTTCAAGTATCAATGTCCGTTGCACCAATTCATTTTTATTAGATACAAATATCTGTATTAGCTCTGCCTCTTTAGAACTTAGCCTTTTAATATCATTGCCAAGTTGCAACGTCATTTTATTATAATCAAACCTGTATTTGCCTATGTCTACACATTTAGGCATGTTGGCTGATTTTGGTGCTGCACGTTTAAGGACAGCATTGATACGCATATATAGCTCCTGTGTGCTGAAAGGTTTAGTGACATAGTCGTCGGCCCCATGTTCAAAACCCTTTATCTTATCCTCATCCCTTCCTCTTGCTGTCAGGAATATTATGGGTACTTCATTATCTATCGCGCGTATCTCTTTTGATAATATGAAACCATCCTTTACCGGCATCATTACATCTAAAATACATAACCCGAAGGCGCTGTTTTTAAATGCTGTTATGCCTTCGTTGCCATCTTTGCACCATATTGTTTCAAAACCCTTGTTATCCAGGTTCTCCTTCAACAACATTCCGAGATTCGGGTCATCTTCTACAAACAAAATACGTGTTCTCATTTAGTTTCAAATGTTTTTGGCAAATAAATAGTGATTCTTGTGCCCATTCCGGGCTTGCTTTTAATGTTTATCTCTCCTCTGTGAGCATCAACAATATGCTTTACATAACTCATACCCAGTCCAAATCCTTTTACGTCATGCCTGTCACCTGTATTACCTCTGAAAAAACGGTTGAAAATGTATTTCTGTGTTTCTGCATTCATACCTATACCGTTATCTTCAACCTGCAGTACAAAATGGCTATCAGTATCATACACAGATATTGTTATAATAAGGGCATTAGTACTACGATATTTGATGGCATTGTCTATAAGGTTTTGAAGCATATTTCTCAATTGCAGTTCATTACCGTATAAATGTGAACCGACAGCTTTATTATTCACAGTAATAACTCCGCCAGCATCTTGTATTTGTATGTCGAAAACTTTCACAGCATCCGACACTAATTGTATGACATTGATTTTCGAAAACTCCTTTTTACTTGCGTCAGACTCAAGCACAGCCAGTTCCAGTATCTGTTCCACATTCCGCTCAATATGTTTGTTCTCTTCTTCTATTATGCCCATATACACCTCACCTTTAGCTGGGTTATCTTTCCAGTTTTCTATGGCAAGGTTGATGTTAGTGATAGGTGTGCGGAATTCATGTGTGATATTGTTGATGAAAATGTTTTTCATAGTTGATAGTCTTTCCTGGTTGAGAATGGTGCGAATAAAATAGATAAATGCAACAACCAAAATCAATACAATAACAATAGAGGAAACCAGCATCACCATTGAAGACTTTATCACACTCTTAAACATATCCGGCACATACAGAGACAATACATATGGAGTATTAAACCTATCTCCCAGCATCTTGGTTTTTACATCACTGCTGCTAAGCTGTTTTTCATCTGCTCCTGTAGAAAGGTATTCAAATCCGTTGTTGTTACCTTTTTGAATACCGATACTATAAACGGTATCTAATTTATTTTTCTTAAGAACTCCCACCACTAATTCGTTCAGTAGCTTCAGATTGATGGCTTCATCTATCTTAAATTTATTAGCCAGCACTTGCCTGAAATTTTCCGAACTGATATTATTTATCTGGTAAGAACTTGTATCATTCCTTCTGATGTCAGGATTCAGCCCTGTAAAACTAAATCTCATTGTCACATCAACAGTGGCTGCATAGTTATCAAACCATACAGTTCTGTCATTTATAAATACACTGTCTTTGCGAGTAGCGAAAAGATTATACAGGTTCAGTGTATCTATGTAGCCGCCATTATCAGGGCCAAGAAATTTTCCATCTGCGCATTTTTGCTTTACCATATACACGCCTTCTCCTTTCTTGATGAAAGCTTTGGAATAATAAGTAAAACAATAAGCATCCTCTTCTACTTCTTTTACCACATGCTCCATATCTTCTTTAAGGCTTCTTTCTAAAGTCGCCTTTTGAGCATGGATGCTATTATTGATCCAGTACAACTGTATTCCTATCAGTCCTGCAATCACTAACCCAATGAGGTAAAACAAATAAACCGTGTTCCGTTTCTTCATAGCACCTTTCAAAGTTATTCGCTGTATCATGACAACAAGTGATACCAGCGCAACATTTGAACCGTTTTAAGAATTTTTAAGGATTGTAAGGTACTGCTACACCCTTATTATATGAAAGTGTAATTGTCATAAAAGGGTGAAAAATGAGGTTAGTTTAAGAGTTATTAAGCATTGTTAAACATTATTATCAAGGTTTTGTAGGGCTTGCTTCTAATTTGATGCACAATATCCAAATCAAAAAATGCGAGCAAAATGAAAACTATTTTTACATTATTTACTACGTCAATGCTGTTTATCATCAACACTGCGCAAGCGCAGTATTGCATGTTGCCCGGGCGCACATCATACAGCACACAGCAGCCGGGTATCAAAAACTTCAAACTAAATACCATTAACCGCACGTCGTTGCCTGTAGAGCAGCCTCTGTCTTCACCATCACTTACTGTAACAACAGACACAACTGTATTGCGAATTGGGCAAACCTATGAGATAAGCATTACCCACACTAAGGACAGCTCATCACAATTCTTCGACACATCAAAAAACAATATCCGTGTTTGGATAGATTATAATAACGATAAAGATTTTGATGATGCAGGTGAAACAGTTGTAAGTGCAGATAAAAAGAAAGCAGGCGTATTCACAGCAACGTTTACTATACCTGCCGGCACACCAATTGGTATAGTGAGATTAAGAGCTACTGCAAAAATGAGCCAGGATGGCGGACACAGTATACCAACCTCATGCGATATGCCTGCTGATCCGATAGACTATCACGGTGAGATTGAAGATTATACACTTCGCATCTTGCCGCCTTTGGGTGTTTCAAACATTACTGCTCATTCTGTAGAAGTAGCGGTATATCCTAATCCGTCTGATGGAATGGTAACAGTTTCATTAAGCAGCATTGAGAATCAACCTTTAAAGATCAGTTTATATGATATCACAGGCAAGTTAATTAGTACAATAGTAAATGAATCTAAACAAACTGCTGACAGATATCAGCTAAATCTGAATAACTATACTAATGCAAATGGTGTATTTTTTATTAAGACCTCTTCAGGAGAAAACACCTCTTATCAAAAAATAGTAAAGACTAACTAGGAGTAATAAGGCTACAAGGGGTACATGTTTATATGTACCCCTTTATTTTTTTGAAAATGTTTAAAAAACTATTGTTCTTAATCACTATAGCTTTGGTATCCTGCAAGCAACATGAGGTCGAACCTCCAGCTCCAACACAGCCATGCAATGCTTCATACAATACTGATATCAAACCTTTAATAACCACCAAATGTGCGATAAGTGGTTGCCATGGCAGTAATGGCTTAGCCAACCTGGCAGATTATGCCACACTGAAAGAAAGAGCGGATAATGGCAATATAAAAAAATACGTTTTCACATTACAGATGATGCCACCCTCAGGAGCTACACAACTCACTGATAACGAAAAAGCAAAACTACAATGCTGGCTAGACAATGGTGCGTTACAGAATTAAATACTTGCTACCGTTAATAGCTATCGCCTCATGCAGACATGAGGCTTATATGCCTGCCGGCAATTACCCTAAAGATGTTGGCAATATCATTATCAACAAATGCGCAACAAGTGGTTGTCATAACGACGCGAGTTACACTGCAGCAGGGGGACTCAACCTGACCACTTGGGAAAATCTGTTCAAAGGAGGCTCAGGAGGTGCGGCTGTAATACCCTATCGTCCCGATTTCAGCACGTTATGTTTTTACACAAATACCGATTCTTCTCTCGGAGTTACATTGTCCCCTACTATGCCTGAGGGTGGAAAACCACTATCAAAGGAAGAATATCTTACTATAGCCAACTGGGTAGCAGCAGGCGCACCGGATGCCTACGGCAAAATAGCCTTTGCCGAAAACCCTAACCGTAAGAAAATGTATGTTGCCAACCGTTTATGTGATGTAGTGACCGTACTAGACCAAAGTTCTTTTTTGCAAATGCGATATATAGATATCGGTATAAACTCAGGACAAGAATTTGCTAATAGCATACAAGTATCCCCTAATAAAAAGAACTGGTATGTTTCATTCTCAGCAACTTCTACAGTGGTTCAAAAATTTGATGCCACGACAGACTACCACGCCTCTGATATAATATTAGGAGCCGGTAGCTGGTTATCCTTTGTTATCACGAAAGATTCTAAATATGGCTATTTCGTTGACAACAGCAACCCCGGACGTATTGTGTATGCTGACCTGGTAAGCAACAAAGTATTATCAACTTACAGTTTTGATAATAAATTCATTTACCCGCAGGGTGCTGCATTAAATGAAGAAGTAAACAAATTATACATAGGTGCCAGTATGGGCAATTTTATTTACAGCCTCAATATCAACAATCCGCTACAACCTGTTATACAACAAATACCCCTTGACGGCACCGGCAGCATACTCACCAATTCAAGCATTGACCCTGTTGCATTACAAATAGGTGAAAATAACCTATGCTATATAGCTTGCCAGAAAACGAACGAGATTCGTGTAATGAATATGAGCAATGACAAACTTGTTTCTACCATTAAACTACCGGATGCACCTCAATCAATTGCGTATTCCAAATTAGCCAAAAAATTATTAGTGGCTTGTCCTAATGACAGTATGTCCTTTCCGGGCAACAGGGGGAGCATTATAGTAATTGAGGCAGGCACAAATATCATCATCAAAAAAATAAAAGGTGGCTACGAGCCCTACAGTATAGCAGTAGATGATGAAAGCGGTATGGCAATCGTTGCAAATGCTAATCTACATACTGGTGGCCCGGCACCGCACCATGTATCCAAATGCGGCGGCCGAAACGGAAACGTAAGTTTTATAAACCTTACGGCCATGGAATTAATATCTAACAAAAAATCAGAGGTTGCAACATTCCCCTATAGTGTCAGTGCCCGATAGATAGGACTGCCGATATTAACATATCCATTAGCAATCTTTTGTTTATTTTGAGTCAGGTTTATTTAAACTACTTCTCTTGAAGAAAAAACTGTTAAATACCTTAAAAGTATTTGCCCTTATTTATATTGCAGTTTGCTGCTTGTTATTTTTCTTTCAGGAAAAGCTCATATTCTTTCCTCAAAAACTGGATAAGGAATATCAATTCAGGTTTACTCAACACCATGAAGAAATAAATATCAAGACAGTAGATGGCAAATTACTCAATGCGATTCTATTTAAATCAGATAGCAGTAAAGGGGTAATATTTTATCTGCATGGCAATGCCGGCTCTTTAGCTACATGGGGCGAAATTGCCACTGCTTATACCCGTTTGCATTATGATGTATTCATGATAGACTACAGGGGATATGGCAAAAGTGAAGGCACTATTAACAGCCAGGAACAAATTTATGCAGATTTACAACTGGCATATAATGAGATAAAACAACGCTATACAGAAGATAAAATTATAGTCATAGGTTATTCCATAGGGAGCGGATTGGCAGCAAAGATTGCATCTGCAAACAAACCTAGTCGACTTATATTGCAAGCACCATATTACAGTCTTACGGACATGATGCGTCACAATTACCCTATCATACCAACCTTTCTACTAAGGTATAAATTCGAAACAGATAAATTCATTAAAGACTGTAGCATGCCAATTGTATTGTTTCATGGGATTGATGATAAAGTAATTTACTACAATTCGTCAGTAAAATTGAAAGCACTATTAAAACCCAATGATACATTGATAACCCTGCATGGTTGGGGACATAACAATATGACGTGGAACAAGCAATACTGTGATGCTTTAAAAGGCATTCTTCAATAAAGTAATCTTACAATTACAACTTTTGTGCGTCATACAATGCAGCGAACGCCCCTTTTTGATACAGCAGACTTTCGAAACTACCTTCTTCTGCTATACGACCATCCTGCATAAGGTATATATGGTCTGCTATCTTTAGATTATATAATCGGTGTGTAATAAGAATAACCATTTTATTACCAATGTTATCCTTAATATTCTTAAATAACTCCAACTCTGCTACTGCATCAAGAGCGCTGGTAGGTTCATCTAAAACTATCAGCTGCGAATCTCTGTAAAACACACGCGATAAAATCAGCTTCTGCCATTCGCCTCCACTAAGTTGTTCGCTGCCGCTAAACAGTTTCCCTAATCGCGTTTTATATCCCTTTTGTAGTTTTGCAATAAACTCATCAGCACCGGACATTTTACCAGCCTGCTGTACCCTGATTTCATCAACACCTCTCTCATCACCTAACGCAATATTTTCCTCTACAGAAATGAAATATTTTTCAAAGTCCTGGAATACAAATAATGTCTTTTGCCTATAGTCGTCAATATTAATATCTATCAATGGAATGTCTTCAACAGTAATACTTCCCGTCTTACTATCATACAGCCTCGACAATAGCTTTACCAATGTAGATTTACCGGAACCATTTTTGCCTACGATTGCTATTACTTTGCCGGGTTGACAAGTAATAGAGATATTATGTAATACTTCTCTCTCAGACAGAGGATAGCTATAAGAAAGATCTTGTACTGCAATACCTTTTTTCAATTGCGGAAATGCCTTTGTATCACCGGAAGATTTTGTAACAGATAAATCTAAAAAAGAGAAAAGGTCCTTTAAGAAAATGCGTTGCTGCAACAACTGCACTATTGCCTGCAGAAACCCTCTTGATGTACTTTGCAATCGTTGAAAGCCCTGTATATACACAATAAACAAGCCTACCGTTATTGTTTTTTGCCAAGCAGATTTAGCCAGCATGATAAAAACAAAAGACATGGCTATTATTTCTACAGACTCGGCAAGCATGCTATATATTATCAGCTTCTTTTGTAGCCCCTTTTTTTCTTTATAGATTATCTCCCTTAGTGTGCCGAATTTTTTAATGAACTGCTTGCCAAAAGACAATGCCCTTACTTCTTTAGCCGGGTTGAGACTAGTGAGCATCCAGTTGATATAGTTTGTTTCTCGCTCTATAGGCGCCAGTTTGCTTTCCTGCCTGGCTATCAGAAAACCATAAAACCATTTTATTGCCGCCAGTGGCAGCGACAATGCAATGAACAACATGGCGAAATAAGAATGCAGGCTAAAGAAAAAACCGGCAAGAAAAATAAGTGACAAGCTATTCAGCAGCACCGCGTTAAATTGTACTAACAACAATGAAGCCTTATGCAGCGATTGTTGCTGTGCCAAATGCAACGTATCGTAATATGCAGGGGTTTCGTAATACTCATAATCTACATTGGCAGCTTTGTGTAACACCTGCGTGGTAAGATAGTCTGTCAATTTTTGCTGGTGCAGCGTTGTAATGTATCCTGCCACCTGAGATGCAATGGCAATTAAGAACTGTATGCCTGCAAAAACGACAATGAGCAATGTAACTGTGTTAAAATCACTCTTACCCTCAACTATAGCTTCAATGAGCGTTTTGATGTAGTACAAAGATGCTATAGGCAAAAAAGACTGTATAATCTGCAGCAGCACATTAATTATTGCCATAGGTTTGTCGGCATTCCAAAGTAATGATGCAATACGCCTCATATCTCTGATAAAAACACCTATATAACTTTTCGTTTTCAACAATGCAATAATAACAATCTTGCTGCTAAGACTATCAAATACTAACTGATTTTTATCGTTATTTCAGCATCTTTGTATTATGAATATACCTTTTGAAACAGATATTATCCTCGAAAACGAATACGCTCGCCTAACCCCTTTACAGTTAACACATGTACCTGATTTGTTACCCGTAGCCATTCAGGATGAAACACTCATACAATATTCACCTGCACAGATACATTCGGAGGTCTTGCTCACCAGCTATATCAATAATATACTAAAAGAGAAAGGAAATAAAACACGCTATGCATTTGCCATTTACGATAAAGTACGCAATGCCTATGCCGGCAGCACCAGCTACCTTAATATCAACCAAACACACAAACGATTAGAAATTGGTTCTACATGGATTGGCAGAGACTTTCAGAAATCACAGCTCAACCGTAATTGTAAATTGCTATTACTCAGTTATGCATTCGAACAGGCTGATGCTGAACGTGTAGAATTCCTTACAGACCAGAGAAATCTCGTATCTCAAAAAGCCATTGAGGGCATTGGTGCCAGGTTCGAAGGGATTCTTCGCAGCCATATTACCATGCTTGATGGCTACAGACGAAACAGTATGTGTTATAGTATCATTAAGTCAGAATGGCCCGATGTAAAAGAGAATCTCATTAATACATTAAACAAATACCCCATTACAGCATAGCACATGAAAAAATCGATTTTCATACTCACTTTACTGGCGATATTAGCTACTATCTCAGGCTACATGCTGCATAAAGTATCATGGGTAGGACGATTGGGAATTAATTTGTTTTATGATGAATACCAGATATTCAAAAGCTGGTGGAAAAGCGCATTGTTAGTGTATGGTATTTATTTGATTCTATACTTTTTTCACTGGCTGATTAATAAAAAATCTTCAAACGCTGTACTGGCTCATGTATTAGCAATATTAATTGCAATATGCGGGCTATACTATACATATAACGATTTCCGGCACGACTGGTCGCATAAAATTGCCGGCGAACGTTTCCATATCGGTTTCTACCTGTTTTGGATGGGATGGATTGTCATCAGCCTGTTCTTTATCTTTCAAAGAAAACAGCGCCAGTAAGGCTTTTTTCGTAATTTCGACGCTTGCATTCAAACACATGCAATATTTATATGAAGCGTATCTTTCTCTTATCAGGGGCTTTATTTTTTTTGTCTACAACACAAATGTTCGCTCAACGTAACAATAGTAAAATAAGTACTATTGAAGTAAACCCTTTAGATAATACCCCAACTCACATAACATTCACTCCAACCGCCGACCTAAGGCTTGAAAAGGGTGCTGATGTATTGCGAGATTATTTGGAGCTTAATGACCCCGATATCAAAATGGTTTTTGCCAAAAGCACAAAACCAAGTTCAACACTTACCGTTGACAGATACACTGAGTATTATAAAAACATCAAAGTAGAACACGGTACGTATACACTAATGGCTAAAAATGGTTTAGTGAGCTTTATACACGGTACCATTTTCAAGCCTGAAAAAGGATTGTCACCAAACCCGGTATTAACAGAAAATGACGCTTTACAAAAAGCATTAGACTATACCGGTGCAAGTGTATATATGTGGCAGGATGCTGCAACCGAAAAAGCATTAAAAGACAGAACAAAAAACAGCAGCGCAACCTATTTTCCCAAAGGGACATTAGTATGGGTAGAAGACTTCTCAAATGCAGCAACAGACAAACACCTGCACCTGGCTTATAGTTTCGACGTATTTGCCAAACAGCCTATCAGCAGAAAAAAAATCTACGTTGATGCTGTAACAGGTAAAATATTACTGACAGATGCAATTATCAAACACGTTACAGCAACAGGTAAAAGTGTATATAGCGATACTGTTTCTTTTGAAACAGATATGTCTGGCTCCAACTATATATTGATGGACAATACAAGAGGCGGAGGTGTATATACAGGCTCATGCCACAACGGGACCAGTACTACCTACGATATAACAAACTCCACTACTACGTGGCCCACCTCTGTAGCATTAGATGCACATTGGGGTGCAACACAGGTATATGACTACTGGAAGACAAAACACAATCGCGATAGCTATGATGACTTTGGTTCAATACTCAACAGCTATGTGAATTATAGCACCAACTATAACAACGCATTTTGGGATGGCAGCGAAATGATTTATGGCGATGGCTCAGGAATAGTAAACGGTGGTTTTGACCCACTGACATCATTAGATGTTTGCGGGCACGAAATAGGACATGGTGTATGCCAATACACTGCGAGTCTTGTTTACCAGCAGGAATCCGGCGCAATGAATGAGGGCTTCAGTGATATCTGGGGCGAAACAATAGAACATTTTGCCGCGCCGAATAAACCACAGTGGCAAATAGGTGCTGAGATAGGCCGTGTTCCGCTTCGCAGTATGAGCAACCCTAAGTTGTACAATAACCCAGACACATACAATGGTACATATTGGGTATTTGCAGGCACAGGTTGTAATATGAGTGCTGATAATTGTGGCGTCCACACTAACAGCGGCGTATTGAATAAATGGTATTATCTGCTAACAGATGGCGGTAGTGGCACAAACGATGTGGGTACTGCTTACCAGGTTGCTGGTATCGGTTTAGATAAAGCGGCAGACATTGCTTATGCTACTGAACTGACACTTGCTTCAACAGATAATTATCTGGCATGCAGGGTAGCGTCTATTGCAGTTGCAACAACTACATACGGAGCCTGCTCTCCTGAGGTAGAGGCTGTAACACGCGCATGGCGTGCTGTAAACGTAGGCACGGCTTATGTTGCATGCGGCGCTCAGATTGGTTTTGTAAATGACGATACGGTTATCACTAAAGATGCAGGAACCTTAGCTTGCCCGGCTTCAAAAACTTTGGATATTCCTATCACAGTAAATGCCGCGCCAATCGGCGGCAGCCCAAGCATAACTGTAACTGCATCAGGCACTGCTGTAGCGGGCGTTGATTACACTTTCGTAAATAATACTGCTACATTCCCTGCAGCTTCTACAAGTACGCAGCACATTGTATTAAATATACTTGACCATGGCTCTATAGCACCAGACAAAACTTTAATACTCGATTTTACAGTTACTCCAAATGGCAGCAATGCTATCAAAGGCAATATCTATTATCAGTATAAAATTGTAATAACCAATAACAATACGACACCTAAAGTTGCCGGCGATGTTGAATATGTAACAGGCAATCAGAATGTGATTACCAATATCAGCTCACCATTTTTTAGTCAGGCACAATCCGCTCGCTCTCAGTTCATTATTTCTGCGGCAGACTTACTGGCATCAGGCTTAAAACCTAACACACCTATTACGCATATTAACTTCAATGTGATTGACAAAAAATCTAAACGCCCGTTTACAGGTTATACCATCAAGCTGGGACAAACCACACAAAACAGTTACTCAGGTGCTTTTCTTACAGGCTTAACTACGGTATACTCAGCTAATTATTCTACTGTTGCAGGCTGGAATAAAATTCCTTTGACTACTACTTTTCAATGGGATGGAACCAGCAATATGATATGCGAAGTTTGCTTTGCAAATACTACTGCCAGCACCGATAGCACAGACCGCGTAGCAGGCAGAAATATGACCAACAATATTACGGCTTACAACTTTGCATTAACCAGCACTACAGGTTGCGCTTTAACATACAGCGGTTCAAGGTTATCTAATTCCAGGCCATTGGTAGCATTTACACAAGCTATTGCTGCCACAGTTGTTGAAAAAACAGCACCAACAAACCGCTCATGGGATATGCACACTGGTCAAAACGTGTATTATTACAATGGAGCTAATGGTAACCTGATGGCGAATATCAAAGGCAACACAAATGATTTAGGCTGCGTTACGGCCTCCGTTAGCAAACAAGGTGCAGGATTTACCCCGTTCAACATGGATGCAACAGTCAACAGGTCTGTAAAAGAATTCATAGTTACTCCCACTACTAATACAGTAACCACCTCTCATACCACTACTTTATATTTCGACACATCTGAATTAGGCAGTGTCAATTTAGCTAATGTAAGAATTGTTAGAACGAATATGGGTATTGATACAGGCATGAATACGTCTAACTCTCAAATAGTAATACCTACAACCACCACTACACCAACTTATGTAGGTTTCACAGGCTCATTTACAGGGTTTTCAAGGTTCTACCTGATTGATAAAAACTATGTATTACCTGCACCTCCATCTACAACAATAGTAAATATTGAAGAGGCTGCGGAAATGCATGTAGACAACAACCCTTTCCACGATAAAATATATGTGAGCTATAGTATCAACAAAGCAACTCCTGCTCAAATTAATGTATACGACATCACAGGTAAAACAATCTATACTGAGCAACGTACTTTATCAGAACATAGTCACCAATTTGCTATTGACTTAAATTCATCAGCATTAATACCTGGTCATTATATATTACAGGTAGTGACTAACACTCAAAACCTTAGACAGAAAATGGTTAAAGAATAATTCTTCCGCGTATCCTTTTATAAAGCCTTCCGTTCGGAAGGCTTTATAGTTTTAAGTAAAATGCTTGCATCAGCTTTACAAAATCAGATGTGTACGTTTTATCATCTTCATATATCTGCAACGATTCTTCAATCACACCAGTTGTATTAGGGACACATATACTCACTACCCGGTTATACGGTACATCTTTTTTAGGATACACTTTCAATAATCGCTCTACACCCCACCCATTTTTTATTACAATGCTGTTCCACACATCATGCTCTGTTGCAGGTAATATTATACAAGCATAACCTTCAGGCTTCAAAACTCTTTTTATTACTGCGAATAGATTTTCAAAGCTTAATGATATGGTATGCCTCACATTGTTACGGCTGTCATTATCGCCCAATAAACTGTTATTAAAAAAAGGCGGATTGCATATGACCATATCATATTGATGCGTAAAGGCATACTCTTTAACATCAGCATGAATGACATGTATTCTTTCGCTCCATGGCGATGAAGCAATATTCTCTGCTGCCTGTGCAGCCGCATCATCATCTATTTCTATGGCATCTATGTGTATGTTTTCATTACGTTGTGCCAGCATGAGTGATAATAAGCCAGTCCCTGTCCCAATATCCAAAACAGTTTTCACGCTATCTGATACAGGAGCACATGCGCCAAAAATACACGCATCGGTGGATACCTTCATGGCACAATTGTCTTGCTGAACTGTAAATTGCTTGAATTGAAACCACGAATTGCTCATACCCATGCAGCCCTTGCAGTAGGACTAATGCTTAAATCTGTAAACTCTTGCTTCAGGTATTTATAATAGCCCGTAATGCCAATCATAGCAGCATTATCGGTGCAGTATTCAAACTTAGGTATGTATACATGCCAGCCATTTTCTTCGCCCAATTGTGTCAAAGATTTGCGCAAACCGCTATTAGCAGACACACCACCTGCAATACCTATGTGTTTGATATTAAGCTCTCTTGCTGCCTTCTTCAATTTCTGCATCAGCATTTTGATGATAGTATGCTGAACAGAGGCGCAGATATCATTGATGTTCTTTTCTATAAAATCGGGGTCAGTCTTTTTCTGTGCCTGTAAGAAATAGAGCACAGCTGTTTTGATGCCACTAAAGCTGAAGTTATATCCCTGCATTTCACTTACCGGAAAACTAAACTTCAATGCATCTCCTTGTGCTGCCAGTTTATCTACCATTGGTCCACCGGGATAAGGCAAACCTAACATCTTCGCTACTTTATCAAATGCTTCACCTGCAGCATCATCGATAGTTTCGCCCAGCACTTCCATATCCAAGTGGCTTTTGCAAAGCACCACCTGTGTATGCCCGCCAGAAACCGTGAGACATAAAAACGGAAACTCTGGTTTCGGGTCTTCAATAAAATGTGCCAACACGTGTGCCTGCATATGGTGCACTGCTATCAATGGCACATTTAATGCTTGTGCATACGATTTAGCAAAACACGTACCTACCAGTAATGAACCTATCAAACCCGGAGCTTGCGTAAAAGCAACGGCCAGTATATCATGTTTGGCTACACCCGCCTGCTGCAATGCCACATCTACCACAGGCACTATGTGCTGCATGTGCGCTCGTGATGCCATTTCCGGCACTACCCCGCCATATTGCTCATGTACTTTCTGGGTAGCGATGAGATTGCTCAGTACCTTGCCGTTTTGAATAACTGCAGCGCTGGTTTCGTCGCAAGACGATTCTATTGCCAATATGTTTACCGTTTCGCGGTTCATAATGATTGCAAAAATCACTATTACTCAGCTAAATATCAAAAAATCCACAAATAGTGTATAAATCAACACCGCAAAAGCTTTGAACCGCAGCATAGATGGCTATTTTTGTTATACCATACAGAGGATGATGCACTACAAGAGACTTACCAACATAGTATTATGTATAGCTCTGCTATGGCTTGCATCTTGTAATGAAACCAACGCACCGGCCGAAGTCAATAATCCAATAGCATTAAAATTCAACCTGGCCGCAGACAGCAATTATCAATACATCATAGATAGTAAACTGCAATTGCAACCGGAGGTAAACGGGAATGTACTCAGCATTACTCAAAAACTCAAGCTGGTTGCATCCTGCCACGTTGACAATATTAACAGGCACGGACATAATATTCATATCAATTACGACCGCATTATCATGTCATCAGACAATGGCGTGAATACAAAAGAATATGACTCTGAGGATACCACCAATCACGACCCGATATTCATACCCGTAGGCACGCTGGTCAATAAGCCATACAACATCATGGTATCTCCGGCTGGCGATGCCGTAACAGTTAATGAGTTAGATACTTTAAATATCGTCAACGACAGTTCTATGCGAAAGCTGGTATTGCAGTGCCTGAACATATATCCTTCGCAAGCCGTGAAAATCGGTGATAGCTGGCGAAAAACAATTCATGCATCTACAGGCTTCATTCATATACTCTCCACCAATACTTATAAGCTTACCAGCATAGATGATAATACCATCGCACACGTAGAAGTAACCTCTGTTATCAGCCCTGAAGACACTTCACAAAGCATGGCATTCAAAGGTGTACAGAACGGTGAATTTGCAGTTGACATCAAAACAGGATTAATTATCAGTGGCAAACTCACTCAGCAATTAAGTGGCAAAATAAAGCTGCTGAATAAAGTGAATGATGTAAGTGCCAATGCTGAGTTGGTGATATTCGGCAGCAAAAAACAAAGCAGCCTAAAATAAGAAAGGTTCCCTTACCTCTGTCCGACAGCGTTTGGGAATCTTCTACAGCAGATGTACACCTGCATTAAGTATAATACAATTATTATGCCAGCTCATCACCAGGATAGCCATCAGATGTTAAATCTTCGTTGTCTTCTGCATTTTGGTCTTCTTCCCTGCCTGTATTCCATTCCACAATGAAATTATTGCGGCCTGTACCTATTAAAATGCCCAGAAAACGCTGTTGCACCAGTTCCAGCATAGCCAGGAATGTAAATATGGCATGTATGCGGTTTTCACATTGAGAGAAGATAGATTCGAATGCTACACGTGTATTAGCCTTCATATAATCCAACAGGTGCGTGCGTTGCCCTTCTAGACTGTAATTATATTTTACAACAACGTGTTGCGGTTTGTCCTCCCGTTGCTGAAACCGTTTCATTACCTTTTCAAACGTTTGCATTAGTTTGAACATGGTAACGGTTTGTATCTCAGTGCCTTCAGAATATTCTTCGCCAAGTGCGGCCAATTCTTGTTTGATGTTACCCCTCTTTTGTTGCAGTAAACGGTCGGCTTCCATCATGATCATCTGCTCAGATGCTTCCTTGAAACGCTTGTACTCCAGTATCTTATCTACCAGTTCCTGGCGAGGGTCAATTTCATTACCCATAGCATCCAGCTCACGACGAGGTAAAAGCATTTTTGCTTTGATGCGCATGAGGGTAGAAATGAATAAAATGAATTCGCTGGCCAGTTCAATGTTCAGCGATTCCATTTGATGTATGTAGGCTAAAAAGTCTTTGGTGAGGTTGTGTATAGGTATGTTGTAGATATCCAGTTCGTCACGCTCTATAAAAAACAAGAGCAGGTCGAACGGGCCTTCAAACTGAGGTAATTTTATCTGGTAAGTAGCCGACATCTTCTAAATCAAAAAAGAAAACCACATATCATTATGTGGTTTTGTAAAAATACTCTTTTCAGGGAATTATTCTGCCCTTAAAACTTATAGCTAAATCCTAATGTGAATATCTGTTTCATTTGTATCCAGCCTATTGATTGGCCCGGCTCATCCTTCTTCACAGTGGCTCCTGTGGCTTTATCTACATAGGTATCGCTATATGGAAAGTCATTGTCATATATCATTGTCAAGCCTACAGTCACATTCATCAGTTTTGATATTTTAACCAATAATAAGTTATCCCATAATATGTCTATGTTGCCGGGGTTATCTTTTTTCACCACAACGCCCGCAGCATTTTTAGTGTCTTTCGCAAGGTAGTTGCTATATAAATCAAGCCTTGTTTTGTAAGTAATATTTTTAGAGAGGCTCACCATATACCTGCCTGTGAAGTAAGCACCTAATTCCATACGTGTAGTCTTGCCGCTATCTACGCCATAAGCACCCGCCGCAGCGCGACTGGTAAATGCCACATCTGCAACTGTTAGGCGAGCTGCTACAGGAGACAAAAACAAACTCAGGTCGCTACCCTTTCTATACTCAACACCTAATGCCAATGTGAAATATGCAGGCGATAAAAACTTAGATGTTGGTGGCAAAGTATCCCAACCTTTTACACTATAATCGTACCCTTTGGTAAACTGTGATTTGAAATTGAACAGCGCCGTCAGATAGAAATTCTTGGTAGTGTCAATCCTTACACCATACTTAGACGTGAAATCTATCCTGTCATCTGTTTTTCTTGCTACCATGTTATTGGAGTACGCATACATCAAACCATAGTTCAGGTCAAGGTTATTGCTCCAAACCTGTCGGTGATACAAGCGTGTAACATACCCGTTGAACAAACCGTTCAATGATATAGAAGCTAATTCTCCGCCCGCTGCCCAATTGTGCAGGAAACCTTCGTTAAACCCTATATTGATTTGTCCACCCTTAAGCCAAGCAACAGTATCTTTATTCTCGCTTTCTAATGATTTTTTTACATCATCAGTTTTCCCCAATTGTGCATTAGCATTAAATGTAGCTAGTGTCAATACCGTAGCTGTTAGTAAACGTCTTATCATGTTTGATTATTTTGGTTTGTATTTCGATTCTTGCAGAAACTGCTGTGCGGGAATTTGGCTGCTCAACAATTCTGCCAATGTCATTTTAGGATGCTGTTCCATATATGCTTTTACTATTTGCAATCCCATCCATGCACCTATATTACCCGGGCTATCATCGCCCATACCTGTAGAGTTAGGGCCTTCATTCACATAGCGCAATATCTTTTGCCAGTTGGTTTCGTAGAGGAAATTTTGCACTATAAAAAAGTTATACACTTTGCCTTCATTATCAGCACACCACTTTAATTGCTTTGTTGTATACGCCATTTTTGTCGCTTCGCTTACTTCCGGCAACATCATATCTACAAAGTATGCTTCCTTACCACGCTGTATCATCATATCCAGCAGGTTCCTGTTATCAGGTATGAAAGGATGCATATTGCGATACAAAGTTTTAAAAACCGCTACTTGTATATAATCCGGTTGCAATTGTTCGCTCCAATATTCAGGTATGCCTACAGATTTATAATATGGATATTGCGGCCCGAGAAACATATCTACACCTATACCCAAAGTATTTTCACCACAGGTAAAAGCTCCGATATTACCCAACCACGATACAACATATATCACTTTAGGTTCTTTGAACGAAGGGAAATAATGTTTCATATACTGAAACCCTTTTTCTAATTGCTCATCTACTTTTTTAGTATCAGGATAATGTTTGGCTACAGTATCAAGCAGCCCCCTGTAATCTTTATTAGTCAGAAAACTCTTCATACCGAGGCGTATTCCTGCAACGGTATCATTGTAATTACCACGGATATCAAGTCCTATTAAAGTGTCTAAATAAAAATCAAGGAAATCGGGGTATTGTGTTTTTAATTGTTGCAAACCTGCACCTATAGCATTAGTATCAATCTTAGCAATATCAAGGTATAGTGCTCGAGACGTCACCTCTGCTTTTACATCAGAAACGTCGGGGGCTTTCACCTCATTTCCGCATCCGACAAAAACCGTTGTGCAAAAAGCCAATAAGAATGCTTTTATGCCTGTTTTATCAACAAACAGGGTGCGCGCTGTGGATAACCGTTTCAACATCAGTAATTGCTCTTTATTTTTACGTTGCAAAAGTAATACGATTTACGTTACGTCTCTCTCAACCACAAACCTCAGATTAAGTATTATGAAAAAGATATATTTTTTGTTATTATTTTCCGGCTTTATTCAAACCTCATTTGCACAACGCTACGAGTATGGCGAACCAGTGCCAATGAATGAGGACAAGCCGAAGGCCAAGACTAAAACACACAGAGGCGGCGTAGAAGGTGGTGGTGCAGTAGAATTGAAAAAATCGAGATTCGGAGCTTTTATATCGCCCAGCTCTTGTTGGATGAAGCCAACTGCAAACAAAAGCGATGATAAGCTGTACAATGTATCCAAAGGCTCTTCACAAATCGGTTTCACCTGGGGCCTGATGATGGATTACTATTTCGCCGAAAACTATGGCATTGCTACAGGCTTCCAACTGAATTATATAGGCGGCGAAATTGATGTGACACAAAATTCGGCCGTTACGTTGCCTGCTGCCACTAATTACGTGCAAAAAGCCGACCTCAAATACAATATTCAATACCTTGCGGTTCCATTCAACCTGAAACTTCGTAGCGATGAGCTGGGTGGTGGTTTCCGCATATTCGGGCAGATAGGTATCAGTGCTGCAATACCATTGAGCAAAAAAGCAACATATAATGTCACTTATTCGGACTCTACGAATAGTAATCCTAAAACTGTAACCGGTGATAAAGAAAAAATAAAAGGGCTTGCCATTAACCCTATACTATTAGAAATGAATGTGGGTGGCGGTATTGAATTTGCTATCACTCAAAAAATGAGCTTCTATACAGGCATCTTCTTTAATAATGGATTCGCACCAGATGTCACAAATCCAAAAGAACTGGACCTCGACTATAAAGGCAAATTCACAGATGGCAATATAAGAATCAACAATATTGCCTTGCGATTAGGATTATTTTTCTAATATTGCGTTACATTTAACCAAAATACAGCAGCCCGTACAGCAATGTACGGGTTTGTTTTTATCACACTACCTTAACGTAATACTGCTTAATTTTATACAGTATGAAAGTATTCATATCACAACAGAATTATCATATTGGCAATTTTGAGGCTAATACTGCTAAAATAATTGCTGCCATCAGAGAGGCTAAACTGAATGGTGGTGATTTGATAGTGTTCTCTGAATTAGCTGTATGTGGTTATCCTCCGCGCGATTTTCTCGAATTTGACGATTTCATCACTCAATGCGAAAAAGCTATTGATGCTATACGAAAAGAAGCTGATGTTATTGGTGTAATTGTTGGTGCGCCATCTCGCAATCCGCAATCCGAAGGCAAAGACCTCTTTAACAGTGCCTACTTATTATATAACGAACAGGTAGCTGGCATTGCTCACAAAACACTATTACCCAACTACGACATTTTTGATGAGTACCGGTACTTTGAACCTGCGTTTGAATGGAACACCGTAGAATTTAAAGGAAAACGAATAGCTCTTACTATCTGCGAAGACATATGGAATGTAGGTAACAACCCCATGTATCGTAGCAATCCGATGGATAAATTAATAGAGCAAAAACCTGATGTGATGATAAACATCAGTGCATCTCCGTTTGATTACCTGCATGCAGAAGGCAGGCTGAGCATGATCAAGCAAAACGTTGCCCGTTACAGATTACCAATCATCTATTGTAATACTGTAGGTTCTCAAACAGAGATTGTTTTTGACGGTGGCTCTTTAGTAATGGACATGCATCAAAACGTGGTTACAGAACTTCCTTATTTTAAAGAATTACTTACTTCAGTGCATCTGAAAGATGACCGCACTTTTGAAGAACCAATATTGAAACACGCTGCGCAGATACCTCTTGCTGAATTTATGCCTGATGCATTGGATGATGATTATGACATAGACGAAATACATAATGCACTCGTATTGGGCATACAGGATTACTTCTCAAAAATGGGCTTTACAAAGGCTATTGTAGCATCGTCGGGAGGCATAGACAGTGCAGTGGTCTTAGCGCTGGCCTGCGAAGCTTTAGGCGCTCAAAATGTGAGGGCGTTATTGATGCCGTCTCAGTTTTCTACTACTCACTCTGTGAGCGATGCAGAACAGCTTTCCAAAAACTTAAATAGCCAATACGACATACTACCCATAAAAAACATCTTTGAAAGTTTTGAAGATACACTGCAACCTGTATTCAAAGATTTACCTTTTAGTGTTGCAGAAGAAAATCTGCAATCGCGTATACGGGGTGCTTTAGTTATGGCTTTATCGAATAAGTTCGGCTGTATACTATTAAACACATCAAACAAAAGCGAGCTTGCCACAGGTTATGGTACATTGTACGGAGATATGGCAGGAGGCTTAGGTGTATTGGGCGATGTGTATAAAGTACAGGTATACGCTCTGGCACGTTATATCAATAGAAATGGCACCATCATACCTGAAAATATTATTACCAAAGCACCGTCAGCAGAACTAAGACCGGGACAAAAAGATAGTGATAGCTTGCCTGATTATAACATTCTTGATGCTGTTTTATATCAATACATTGAAAGAAGAAAAGGTCCTAATGAAATTGTTGATATGGGCTACGATGCAGCTTTAGTTTCCCGCATCCTGAAGATGGTGAACACAAATGAATATAAGCGCAACCAGTTCTGCCCTATTATTCGTGTATCACCAAAAGCATTTGGCATCGGGCGCAGGGTACCCATCGTAGGTAAATACTTATCATAAATAAAAAAGCGCCCTGGTCTGAGGCGCATTTTTTGCTTGTATTAGTTTAGTTATTTTCAATTACAGTTGAGTAGCAGTGTAAACTACATCTACAGTGTAAGTACCTGCAGGGTAAGCGAAACCAGGAGTAGCTTCATACATTACGCTGAACAATTGGTTGCCACCGTAAGTACAGTTGCTTAACATGTTAGCTGCACTGTTTGTAAGGCTTGTATAACCGCTGAATGTACCTGCGATAGTACCGCCTGTAGCATTAGCACTTACCTTAGCAAACAATACGTTTGAAACCGGCATTACAGGAGCTGGAGTTGTTGTACCACTGTAAGTAAAGCTTGCATTGTTAGTTTTGATAGTTACGCCATAAGCTTTGTTAGAACGTACTTTCAATTGCTGAGCAGAAGACTGAACACCGTTAGCGTAGTCATTTACTGTTGTGAAGTTCAGAGTAACAGCAGCACCTGTTGCAGTACCAGACCCAGTAAAAGTTAATTCGATGGCGTTGCTCAATGACAGGTTAACTGTTTGAGAAGCAGTGCTTGAAGCATTTTGAGCGTTAGCTGAGTAACCTACGATTGCTAAAGCTGCGATGGCGATGATCTTTTTCATAATTGTTTGTTTTAAGTTGGTTTGTTGTTTGATTTGTTATTGTTTTCGTTTGTTGACACAAAGATGGGGATATGAAGCTCCATTAATGAAATAATCGACCTTTGTTAACCCCCGTTTTACAAGTGGTTAACCGCCCGTTAACAAATAAGAGCCGAAAAGCCTTAAAAACCGTAAATACAGGTACATTTATACTTAATCATTATGAATAAGCAATACTCCTTTAAGACGGTTTGGCGACTTAAAGCACCTGTTAAAGAGGTTTGGGATACCATTTATGAGTCTGAAAGATGGCCCGAATGGTGGAGTAACGTATTAGAGGTTCATGAAACTGTCAAAGGTGACGATAATGGCATTGGCAGTATCAGGGAGTATACCCTGCGCAGCCCCATGCATTATACCTTGTTTTTCAGGCTAACCCTTACTGACAGAGTTGATTATCAGCTACTAAAAGGCAATGCATCGGGCGAACTTGATGGTACGGGATCCTGGCATTTTAGAGAGGCTGACGGTGTTACAACTGTCGAGTGTCTTTGGAATGTAAGCACTACTGTATGGTGGATGAACAGCTTTGCATTTATATTGAAACCATTATTCCGTCTAAATCACAGCCTTGTAATGAAATCGGGCGGCATATGCCTGGCTCGAAAACTAAATGCCGAAATGATATAAGCCTTAAATAAATAAACGCCCCTTGTGGGGCGTTTATATTTATCATTTATACTTAAGAGACTATCTGATTAAGGTCACATTACCC
>JAFDXK010000006.1 GCA_018267965.1 Bacteroidota bacterium
GGTATCAGCAGGGAACACTTTGAAGTCATGTTTAGGTACTACCACTTCAATGGTATCACGAATCACACAACCACTGTTACCTACAGTTTGTACAGAGTATGTAGTGCTCTTAGGTACATAAGCCAATGGCTGTTTTACTGTAGAATCTGACAACAACACACCAGGCAACCATTTTACAACAAATGGCTGATGAGGGGCATCGATAAAGTCAAATTTAAACACAGGGTGACTAAACGCAGATGTAATGTTTGCATTGGTATTCACACCACATACAGTTGTAACAAATGTATCAGCAGGTTTGTATGCTAACGTTGAGAGGTATGTTGTAGGCATGAACTTAATAAGTGGCGGTGCACCTGTTATAGAACAGTTTACAACAACAGGGTTAAAAGAATAACAAATCTCTATCACGAGGTTTTGTGTTGTATCCCAATTGTATGGAGCATCAAAATTGAATTTATGCCATCCGTCAGGGAAGAATGTAGCACCCGGTGCGTTATAAACAGGTATCATACCAGTTTCAAAGCCTGTTGCTTTATTCAGTTCCTTCTTATTAGTACATTTCAATGAGATGGTCAGGTTATCATATTCAAAGTTGGCAGGTGTTGAAGACTTCGCAGTTTCAAACGCCAGACTCTTGATTGTTGATGACCTCATTCCATAAGTCATAATTTCCTTGGCATTTACGAGGAATTGTTGCCTGTATGACCGTACACTATTTAACAATATTGGAGTTGCAGCACCAACAGTATCATAAGCAAAATCAAACCCATAAACAGGCGAACCGTATATCGTAACAGAATCTACTTCGGTTCCGGTATTAATAGCACCAACACCGCAAGGAATATTTCCTACAGGGCCTTTACCTGTAAGAGATGCATCCAATTGTAAATAATCAGGACGACACATAACAAAAGGGCTTGACTGAGGGAAAATATCAATCGTATTTGTTACGTCTTCAAACACAGTAACAGTGTCCCTGTTTTTACATGTACCGAGTAAATCAGGTGTAAATACTACATACGAGGTAGTGCTGTTTACATTGGATACAGGGTTAACAATTGTATCGTTTGACAAACCTACCGCAGGGCCACCATTTACATCACTCCATTTTACATTATTTACAAATTCAGCTCCCTTTACAAATAATTGTACAGGATTAGGATTCAATTTACATACAGGCAAATCTTTACCTGCATCAAGTCCTTTTATTACCCTTATAAGAATAACGGTATAGTTCTTTAATACTATAGAGAAGCCTGAACCAACACAAGTAGAATCTTTCGATGTGATAATCAAAGTATGTTCACCGTAATCTGCAGTAGTTGGTGTCCAGTCAAAAGTACCTGATACACTTGAGGTACCCGCACCTGTTACATTAAATGTAGCTGAAGGAAAGACACCAAGATTGGCTTCCATATATACCTGACTGGTAGAACTGCTAGACTGGCTATTTACACTAAAATTCAATTTACTGTCAGGACATACAAGCAAAGACTTCTTACCATTTTTGGTTATCAGCGAAGCATTAGCTATTTGTAATGGAGTGGTATCTATAGCCGGAGGCGGTGCAGAACATGCCAATATACTAACCATAGCATCCCTCATAGTGTAACCTACCCTGGTACCGGTAGCCCTGTCATATTCTTCACAACGATATGACAACACAAACAACCCACCTTTAGTAGGTGTAAATGTTGCAGTACCTGTTGCAGAGTTTACGCTATAAGGATTAGCAGGATCAGATGCTATTGGATTTGTCAGGCTATAATTTTTAGGCGCTGTAGCATCATAAGCACAAGGGGCTGCAGGGCCTGTATTTAATGGTTGCTGATTAAACACAACCATAGAGTCTCCATTAATATCAAACGGACCATTCAAATATGTGGCAGGTTGATTTTGGCACAAGAACGGTAAAGGAGATATCAAGAAGCGAGGTGTACTGTTATTATACTTAATAACGTTGTTCAATCCTGCTTCAACATAAATATTAAGAGAGCTTGGATTTAAAAGATTCTCGATAGCAGGGTTTCGAGCACCATCAGTCCAACTGAATATCCAGTCGGCTTGTGCTGATGGCAAGATCGTTGTACCCTTAAATCGGTGCCGGACGTAACCCGGTAAAGTAGCGGCGTTTGCAGGGTTCCTGCATGAATTTTGGGGTTTGAAAGCATCACACAATTCATCAAGAGTATCAATTTCAGGCGTATTCACACTAAGAAATGTATTGTACGCAGCAGCAACACTTCTGATTGTGATAGTAGTGGTTGTAGGTAAGTCGATACCTCCCTGGCAAGCCTTGTATATATCAAGTGTTACCTCATATTTATATTCGGTAGTACCTGTACAGCCATTCAGGCCGGCACCAATATAGGTCACATAAATGTCTGCAGCAGCATAGTGGCTGGCGTTTGCTTTGCCCGAAAACAAGAACAATAGCACAAAAAGTGCTATTGTTCTGATTGGGTTATATATCCTTTTATTTAGAGACATGTTTTATAGTTTTTCTAATCGTCTGAAATCATCGGTAATCAATCTAATCTCGTCTTAGTTAATCTATAATTATCTAACCAGTGTTACATTTCCTTGTTTAGTGAACACGCGGCCTGTTGGTGTTACAGCTTCTACAGCGTATACATAAACACCCATTGGCTGCGGCTCATCTTTGTATTTACCATCCCAACCTTTGTTGATGTCTGATGTTTCAAACACTTTTTGTCCCCAACGGTTATAGATAGTAAATGATTTCAATGTAGCATCACCTTTGCGCAGTATTTTGAAAGTACCGTTATCTGTACCAGGAGCGAATGCATTAGGCACATCAAGTACGCTTTCTATAGATACCAGTACATTTACTTTAGCTGTAGCTGTACAACCTGCTTCTGTCATAGCTGTAACGTTATACAATGTATTAACATCAGGTTTCGCTACAGGGTTAGAAATAGTTGCTTTGCTCAAACCTATTGGCGGGAACCAGCTGAAGTATGTACAGTTACCACCAGGTTCCATTTGGTAAGATTCACCAGGATAGATTCTTACTGAATCCGGCAAATCAACCAGAGCCTTAGGATGAACTGTTACTTTAACCTTAACAGTATCGTTACAAGCGTTAGTATCCACACCTGTTACAGTGTATACCTGAGTTACAGCAGGTGATACTATCGGATCTGTAGACGAAACGTCACTGATACGCAAGTCAGGAGACCAACGGAATGTTTTTGCACCGGCAGTTGTCAAGTGTAATTGAGCTTTTTCACCAGGGCATATTGCTGTATCGTTATTCACGTACAGGAATTTAGCAGGGTAAACAGTCAATTTAATATCATCACTGCCTTTACAACCTGCAGGTGTAGATGCAGTCAGTGTCAATGTATTAGTTTGGTTAGCCTTGAATATTGGGTTAGCAATATTAGGATTATCTAATTGCGCACCAGGAGTCCACAACAACGTAAAGTTGTAGTTAGATGGCAATACCGTACTGTGTAACTGCATAGTATCACCGAAACACATAGAAGCATCAGCATCTACAGTTACAGTAGGTACAGGTTGCAGGTCAATCTTCACAGATGTAGAATCATCCTTACATACACCGTAGCTGGCAACTAAAGTATAAGTGTTAGTTCCTATACCGATAGGTGTAATAGTTGGCGTAAGTATATTAGGATTACTGAAAGAACCCGGTAAACCTGTTGACTTCCAAAGGAAAGTATACCTTGAATCACCTGTTGCACGAATTGGAACTTGCGCACCATCACACACGGCTGTATCAGGATTGAGTATTTTGAAACCGGTCAATACATCAACAACTACAGTATCGAAACCTTTACATTGGTTAGCAGTAGAAGTTAAAACTACACGATATGTAATAGTATTCTTAGGCGTAGATTTTGGAGCTGTTTTAGTACTATCATCCAAATAAGTGGATGGACTAAATTTCGCTTTATATGTTACACCTGGAGGAGGATTCACTTTCAAATCCAAAATAACAGGATTATCAGGACAAGTTACTGTATCCTTAAGAGGCGTAAAGTTCAAACCAGGAAGTACACTCACCAATACAGTATCCTTGTTGTTAGGACAGAAGCTGCTGGCTTGTGATGTTACCACATATCTTGTAGCTAACAATGGAGTAGCTACCGGGCTTGTACAGTTAGTACAGCTTAAAGAAGTAATAGGTGAGCCGCCAGGTAAAACAGACCAAACATAGTTACCACCACCAGTAGCAGTCAGGTAAGCTGTTTCACCGGGACATACTGAAGTATCAGGTACAGCTAGTGTAGGAGCCCAAGTATATATAGGCACAGTAAATGTATAGTAAAGCATGATACCCGGAGGTTCACACGTAGAGTCTTTTGCGGTTACGATAAAGTTTTTCAAACCAACATCAGCAAGTGTAGGCGTCCATGTAAAGTGTCCGCGAACAGAATCTTTTTTCTGGTTGGTATAGGTAATGTTAGCTGCAGGAATAGCAAGCGAATGGTTATCATCTATAATTAATATAGTCTTGCTTTGCGCATGTTTCAGGTAAAACTCATAATCTAATTGCTGGCCAACACAAGCGTTAACGCGGTTGCTAGCCCAACTACCACCTGTAATTGAAGCTATATCGACATTAAATGTAGGGCCTGTTGAAGAACAATCCAGTACCTGTATTTGTACGTCACGCATAATCCATCCGATAAGCACACCATTACGGTATTCTTTTACCCTTGTCGTCAATACACTCGCACCCTTTTGGGCAGCTGTGAAGTTCATCTGACCAGTTGCTGCATTACAAGTAAACGTCACATTTGTTTGGAACGGGTTATTAGGAATACTGAGCGGAGGCACCTGTGTCGTTAACGTCAGGTTAGTACCTGGTCCGCAGGTACCACTCGCATCCATGGGGTTGATGACCTCCGTAGATAAGGAGTCTCCATTCGGGTCAATAGCACCATTATTATAGGAGTACGGCTGATTGACGCACACATACGGTATCGGTTTTATCGAGAAATACGGGGAGGAGTTACCCTGGAAATTATTATCAAATGTTGTTTCAATATACAATAGCCCGCCCGGGATATTATTCGTCGAATTTCGGGCACTTACCGCGACCGAAAACTTCCAGTTGTTACACCTGAATGGCAGGGTATAAATGTAATAATACCACCACTCCTGATAACCCGGAAGGGTTGAAGAAGGGTTGATACATTTGTTCGGATAAGCCGAACAACCTGCTGATACAGGGTCTCCATTAGCACCACCACCAGGCAACGGACCTGTCCATTGGTTCATACTCACAGTAAGCGATGACGATGTACATGTGTTAGATATACACAGGCTCTCGTTAGAGGCAGCCGGAATACCTGTACAGTCACGATAGAATTTGAAGAATATACGATAGGTAGAGTCACCTAACCATTCGTATATTACTTCACCACCTGCAGCGTGAGATGCTTTGGCCGTGTTTGGGGTTAACGCAAAACTGAGTATTGCGAAACTAATAAGGAGAAAAGAGTGTAACTTTCTCATATTGCGACGTTGTTTTAAAACGGTTAAATCTTTACTAAAATATTGCTTGGTAAAATACAACTTTTTTATATTCCAAACAAACCTTTTTTTATACCTGTCAAGCTACTATATATTGTTCTTTAACTGAATATTAATCTTTCGAGATATCCTTCCAACCACAAAGACATTAATCAGTTTTTAATGGTTGGGGAAAATTCCAAAATTTTTTAACTTTTTCTGACAAATGGATCATATCTAAATTTTTCATACACTTAAAGTGCCCCTTTGGACACTTATTATATCCAATTTTACTGCATGGGTGGCACCAAAGCGACTTATTTTCCAAGATTAATGACAGCGGCTCAGGCTTACTCTTCAAATCATTAGTACCATAATATGGGAACATGCCCATTTCGGGGCTGGTGTTGCCCCAAAGCGATATTAATGGTTTATGATATGCAGCTGCTATATGCATCAGCCCGGTATCATTACTGATAACCACTTTGGCATGCCTCACCAGCCAGGCCGATTCATTCAGATTGAACTTTCCGCAGGAATTATACACCCTCATGCCAAAACCTTCAGCTATTTTCTGCCCTTCGTCCCTATCCTCAGGCCCGCCCAATAATATGACCGGGTATTGAGTAATAGATAAGAACTCCCTCCATTTATCTACGGGTAGTTTTTTAGTATTCATCGAACCACCTATTACGCAACCCACATACCCTGCCCAATGGCTCATAGGTATATCATTGTTTTTGAGGTTGGCGGATTCAGGTATAAAATAATCCAGGCCGTAACCATCATTCTTTATGCCTAATAACTTAAGCGTCTGAAAATAGCGCTCCACAATACTTTCATCGGGCATAATGCTTTTTATCCTGAGGTTCACCAATATCCATTTACGAATATTGAGCTTAGGAAAAGAGAAACTATCTACACCTAATGCTTTCTTCACCCGAAGTGTGCGGATATTGTGATGCAAATCGAAAACATAATCATAGTTCTCTTTCTTTAAATCAGCAATCACTTTGTCCAGGTCATCTTCTAAATAATGCAGCTTATCTATATAAGGATTATGAGCTACCACGGCCCTGAATGAAGCCTTGGTCAGGTAATGCACTTGTATGCCCGGTATTTGCTGCTTAAGGCAACGAATAACGGGTGTAGTCAACACAATATCGCCTATGGAAGAAAAACGGACAATCAGCACTTTCATACCTGCAACCTACGAAACAGATATAAATACACTTCAAGAATTTATCAATGCCGTGTTAATAATTACCAATGCTCTGCATACTTCAATTCGCACCAGGCCTTTTCCTCCAGCACACCCAATGCTTCTTTGGCGGCTGTGCTTAATCCTAAAATGCAATTGAAATATTGTTTGGTATCGGGTATCGGCCCTATCACCTTTACAAATATATATTTATTCGTACCCGGGTTATACACCTTTACTGCTGTGCCTTTGGGCAGTGTGCGGTGAAATGCAAAAAATGTTTTAGAACTGGTGGGTTTACCTGCATTATCAAAAAAGGCGACTGTACCTTTTTCTTCAGTTACGTTTTGTTCGTTCTTTGTTTGAGCCATATATACCCTGCCTCCGGGGCCCAGTGTATCTGCCCATACGGTGTCTCTCGCCAGCTCAGTAGCCATAGTGCCATCAGGCAGTTTGATAGATTTCGTGATGAGCCTTACGGTGTATTTACTATTACTGTCGACAGTCTTTTTTGTGATAACAGGCTTGGCAGGAACTTCAACAGGTTTGCTTTGCGGCATACCATGTATAGCACCTTCATTCTTAGTGGACGGTGAGCTATTCGTCGCATCAAATAATATCCATCCTACTTTTAATTGTTGTCCGTCTTCAACGGTATTATCAGGCATGCCATTCATTTCCTGTATCACGTATTGAGATACACCTGCTTTCTTACTGATGCGCGATAATGATTCTCCATTGCTGACTGTATAATATGCTACCCTGCTGTCTGATGCATTGGCAGGCTGTGTGGTAACAAAATTATATGCGCCAACAGGCACATACATAATGCTGCCATCCTGCAATGTACTTTGATACCCTACACCATTTTCATCTGCCAGCATAGCGGGCGGCACATGATAACGCCTGGCGAGTTGGAAAACAGTTTCGCCCTGAGATACATGGTGCTCGATAAACCATTTATCATTTCGGGATACGATTTTAAGCCTGTCTTTTTTTTGTGCAAAAAGAGTAACGGAGAAAAAGCAAAGTAATGCGGCAATCAAGAATTTCTGCATAAGAACGGATTCCTGAGATATGAATGTACAAATATTATTCCCAATCTGCATCGGGTATCTCCATTCTGATGCGCCAGTGCTTGGGCAGGTAATTATTATAACGTTTGCCAATACTCTTTATCCAGCCGAGGCCCAGCCCGTTATAGGTTAGCAAAAACCAACCTTTATCATTTAACTGAATATCAGCTTCTTCTTTTTTAAGAAACTTTAACGCTTGCTCTTTATTCAGTTCTATGGAAGGGATGCTCTTTGACCTGTGAATACTCAATGCCACGTCATGAGCTGGTAACCATTCTTTAGGTGTGGGTGTGCCTAATTGTGTACCAGTTTTACGCAGATACACAAATTGCTTGAGTATATGATAATCCACCTCGTGGCTCAGATGTATAGCTACATAGTTTTCTTTATCCAATTGCAGACAAACGAAATCAGTATCTAGCAAATGCTGTGTTTGCTCCTGTGCTTTTTTGTCTTGCAGGGTTTTATAGCGAATAGGTTTTAATTCATCTGCTTCTTCTTTCTTCTGCACCGCTGCTATAAAAAATCCTTCACCTTTTACTTTATCAGGACTGAATCGGTAACCATGCAATCCTTTCTTCGATTGTGTTTCTACTACACCCCACTCTGCCTGTGTTTTTACAGGCAATCCTTTTACTTCAAAGTTCTCGCTCAACCAATCCAGTATCTCTTCATCTTCCTGCGGGCTGTAACTGCAGGTAGCATATATCAACACACCACCTTCTTTCAATGCAGGCCATACATCTGCCAGTATACGCTGTTGCCGTTGACTGCACAACTGCACATTGGCTTCGCTCCATTCATCCAGTGCTCGTGCATCTTTGCGAAACAATCCCGAACCGCTGCAAGGTGCATCTACCACTATCACATCGAAATAACCCGTGAGCCTTCCAAAGTCTTTAGGGTCGTTACTGGTAACCCATGTATTCATATGCCCCCAACGGGTCATATTCTCTTCAAGTATACTAGCACGTGTGCGAATCACTTCATTACTCACCAATAAATCATCCTCACCCAAAAACGATGCAATCAAGGTACTCTTACCACCGGGTGCTGCACATAAATCAAGCACTCGTAACGGGCGATTATTCAACACTTCGCTACTCAACACCTGATGCAGAAACATACTCGATGCTTCCTGCACATAATAGGCCCCTGCGTGATAGAGCGGGTCTAAGGTAAACACAGGGCGCTCAGGCAAATACCTGCCACTTGCACACCAGGGCACTTGTTCATTATCGGCAAATGCAGCAGAATGTTTATGCGGATTTAACCTAACCGATGTAACAGCCGGATGGTTATGCGCTTCTATTAAAGCTTCACGATTGAAACCCTTAACATCATTTAGTTGCGCTAATAACTGCTCCGGTATATTCATTGCCGCATTGTCCTATTATCGCATTGCCGCATTAAAAGACACCTGTATAATTAAACGGCGTTATTGCTTTCAGTTCTTTTTTGATGGCTGCACTTACTTTCAATCCATCTATAAACTTGTGCAGCGATTGCTTGTTAATGCCGCCCTTACCACGTGTCAATTCTTTGAGTGCTTCGTATGGTTGTGGGTAATTTTCACGACGCAATACAGTTTGTATAGCCTCTGCACATACCGCCCAGTTATTATCAAGGTCTTGTAGCATCTTGTCTTTGTTCAGCAAGAGTTTACCCAAACCTTTTTCTAATGAACGCAAGGCAAGGAAACTATGCGCCATAGGCACACCTACGTTACGCAACACAGTGCTATCTGTAAGGTCGCGCTGCAAACGACTGATAGGCAGTTTAGCACTCAGATGTTCGTATATCGCATTAGCAATGCCTAAGTTGCCCTCTGCATTTTCAAAATCTATCGGGTTCACTTTATGCGGCATAGCACTACTACCCACCTCACCCGCTTTTGTTTTTTGTTTGAAGTATTCCACACTTATATAGCTCCACACATCACGTGCAAAATCTATCAGTATGGTATTGATGCGTTTCAGTGCATCGAACTGTGCGGCAAGATTATCGTAATGCTCTATCTGCGTTGTGTATTGCATACGCTCCAAGCCTATTTTGTTGTTCACAAAATCGTTGCCGAATTTCTCCCAGTTGGTTTTAGGGAACGCTACATGATGCGCGTTGAAATTGCCCGTAGCCCCGCCAAACTTAGCAGCAAACGGCACATGGCTCAATTGTTGCACCTGCCCTTCCAAACGTTCTATAAACACCAGCCATTCTTTACCCAGTGTAGTAGGCGACGCAGGCTGACCGTGCGTACGTGCCAGCATAGGAATACCCTTCCATTCCTTAGCTTGTTTTTTTAGTTGCAGTATGATGTTTTGCAACGCAGGCAGGTATTGTTCTTCCAGTGCTTCTTTCCATAGCAATGGAGTAGCAGTATTATTTACATCCTGACTTGTAAGGCCAAAATGCACCCACTCTACCGCATCACCCGCACCCAGTTTGGCCAGCCTTTCTTTCAGGAAATACTCCACCGCTTTTACATCGTGGTTGGTAGTACGCTCGGTGAGTTTTATTTGTTGTGCATCATCCTCGGTGAAGTTGAGGTATATCTCACGCAGCTTAGCAGGTTTTACGCTTGCAGGCAGTTTGAAAATCTTTTTCTCTGCCAGGAAGAGGAAATACTCTACCTCTACCCTTACACGGTAGCGTATAAGCCCAAACTCTGAAAAATAAGGAGCCAGTGTAGCCAGTTGGTTGCGGTAGCGGCCATCTACCGGAGATATTGCTGTAAGATTTGTCAATTCCATAAGCTTGTCCCACAGTATTGCGGGAGAGTGCAAAGATAGTACCTAAGAAGGGTTTATTTAATATATAGAGTCTTTTATATCTTTATAAAAAGACACAAAATGCCTAACAAAGAATTTTTAGAAGAATATCCATTATTTAAAAAATTCAAAACTAAGATTTATGATAAGTTGAATGGAATCCCCATGGTTCCAATTAATATGAATTGTGATGAGTGTAAGTCGATGCAAACATTTACAATGACTAATAATTATTATGAGTTAAAAGACTATATAAATTACCCTTCAAAAAATGAAAAAATACGATTAGAATACACTTGTACTTCATGCAATTCTTTTCAACGGATATTTTACATTTATATTAGCCCAGAACTAGATTATATTTATAAAATAGGCCAATACCCTTCTTGGGAAATAAAAATCGATAAGAACTTAGATGCCATTTTAGGAAGTCATGCAGCTGACTACAAAAAGGGAGTGGTTTGCGAAAGTCAAGGTTATGGGATAGGAGCATTTGCGTATTATAGAAGAATTACTGAAAATATTATTGATGGGTTATTAGATTCAATTTCTGATTTAATAGAACTTGAGAATAAGGAAAAATATTTAACCGCATTGACTCTAACAAAGAAAACTCGTATAACGCAAGAAAAGATTGATTTAATTAAAGATTTGTTACCCAGTATTTTGCGACCTAATGGGATGAATCCATTGGGTGTATTGCACAGTGAGCTTAGTGAAGGAATTCATGCAAAGTCAGATGAGGAATGCTTAGAAATAGCTGCTCATGTAAGAGAAATAATAACTTTTATGGTAAATCAAGTAATAATTACCAAAGACTCATCTAAAAAATTCACAGACGGCATGCGAGCGCTGCTTGATAAAAAAGCGAAGACCTAATTCGTTTTTCTATAACCTTCTCTATTGACAAAAGTTACAATAACTATTTTTAGCACCTCATTAAAAAAATTAATCTATAAAAATAGACAACACCGTGAAAAAGAGTACACTTTACCTAATAGTTGGTTTGGTTGGGGTGCTTATATACAGCATAATTGTTTTCTTTGCGGGTCCCGGAATCATAAAACTTGAACTATTACCATGGGGGATTTCAAAATCAGATCAAGGTCAAATTGGCGACTTATTTGGTGGTACAACTGGACCTATGATTGCGTGGATGGCTGCAGTTTTGACATTTGCGGCATTTTGGGTACAATATAAGGCAAACGAACAGCAGCGTGAACAATTTGAAAAAACTCTACAAGACCAAAAAGAAGCATCCAATAAACAGGACACTATCTGGCGAACTGAAAGATTTGAAGATAGGTTTTTTGAACTTTTAAAATTACACAAATCAAACGTCAGTGAAATGAACATTGCTGGCAGAGTATTAGGCCGTAAATGTTTTGTTCAAATGTTTTATGAGTTAAAATTTTGCTACGAAGTGTCTGAAGATTTTTTAAACACATTAGTTAAGGCTAGTAACGAAAACAAAGAAAAGTATTCCAATTTTGATTTAATGGGTTTTGCATATACTATTTTCTTTTACGGTGTAGGGTATTATTCTGAAAAACATTATTCACATAGATTCAATATAGCTGAAAAAGATTTGTTTTCACAGCTAAAACCTTTTTTTGAAAAAATTCAAAATGACACTTTAGAGTATCTTGGTTCAAACGGCAATAAAAAAATATACGAATACAACTCACCTCGTACTTCTAAACCCGGTTCATTTAATATTGAATTTTATTATTACCCTTTTGACGGTCATATAAACAGACTTGGGCACTATTATAGACATTTATTTCAAACAACAAATTATGTGATTAGTCAAGATTTCATAGAAGATAAATACAGCTATATAAAAACTTTACGCGCTCAATTATCGAATTTTGAGCAGTTAATGTTATACTATAATGCTTTAGCATGGTTTCAGGGTGGGTGGAAGGAAATATTCACTGAATATCGTTTTATAAAAAATATACCAATTCCGTTAGCTGATTTCGATATTAGCCCAGAAGTTTTATATGCTAAGGAAATAGAAACTCTACGACAAAAAGGAATCGAAATGTTTGAATGGCATGAATCTGAGTAACCATCATCAGCACCCCCTTCTTCTCTTCTCTGTTGTTTTCTTTTCTTCTGTTTTGTTCTGTTTTGTTCTGTGCCGAAAAAAACACCGCTTGTGCCGACGTTTAAGCGAACAATTTTATCGCTTGTGCATGTTCAAGTTCACCTAACTTCAACTTGTGCTCCAACTTAAGTTGCATTTTACACAATAATTCCTCCTTTCAAGGAGGTGTCCCGCAAGGACGGAGGATGTACCGTAACATAACATCCCTAGCTGTGTATTATTGCAAGAGATATGGCAGCTAAATAAAGGAATGGCAGGTTCGGCTCCGGTAATTCTTCTTAACTTTAAGTATGCGGTTCTTTACTATCATTATCACGGTTACAGTCTTTGTATTTGCTGCTTCCTGCATCAAAAGCAAAAATGACCTATGCAAGTATGGTACAGTACGATTTACCTGCAATGGCAATAACCCCTACATGATATTTGTAGACGGCGGCACAAGCATAGATCTGGTGCAGCCCAAAGAATATAAAGATGTAAAAGTGTATAAAGGCAAGCACACCCTTAAAGCCGAGCAAAAAAGTGGTTACATTATTTTCCCTACTGTAAAAACAATGGATGTGGATATACAGGGCTGTGATACGCTGGCATTTATGTTTCCATAAAACTTATTACCCTGCGGGATAATATCTTCTGTGTTGTTTTGTTTTCTTCTGTTTTGTTTTGTACTGTTCTGTGCTTACAAAAACGTAAGCCTACCTTAAGCCAGGTTAAATATTTTGGTCAGCCACCCTTAAGTCACCCTATCCGCGTCACTGTAGGTAACCAGTCTCACGTGTTGAGTGTGCCATGTGGTCTTGAGATTGCTTTGTCCATATCCCGTACTTACGGGATACTCCCGCGCAATGACGTACCACGTCCCGTACCTGCTACGCATCAATAAATTTCACCATTTCATTATTTCACTTTTTCATTATTTCATTTTCTGTTTTCGCATTTTTGCATACTATTTCAACCACCCTTCCTCTCCGTAATGATATATCTACATTTTATTGTTGTAACATTATCATATAAATCATTCTCAGTAAGGCTTTAAAAGAAAGATGGTCATCTGTTTAAAAACGACTATCAAAAAACATCGTTTTTGCGTTTTTAAAAATGAAAAAGTGAAAAAATGAAAAAGTGAAAACGACAACAAACCTTATTCTGTTCTCTGTTGTTTTCTTTTCTTCTGTTTTGTGTCGAAAAAACTGCCGCTTGTGCCGTAATTACCTCGTAAATACTCCCTCACAATGCCGATAGAAAGACTATCACCCTCCCTATAAAAATAACATATATACTATGTTTTATAGGATAAATTTTATATTTTGTAAAAAAACCATATTATGAAACTACGCATTCTACCTCTATTTGTTACTGCTATTTTATTCCTGGCTTTCAGCTGTACTAAAAAAGGGAATAACCCCATTTTCCCCCAATCAACAGATTTGGATTACGGGTATTTTTCTAACTGGACTTTAACTGACAGTAAAGGAACATCAGAACACCAGGCACACAGTGTTACGGTACAATCTGATGGCTATTATTCCTGCTATAATGACACTTCGTTACAGGTATTTTTTGGAGATCCTTTAGTTCCTGAAACAGGTAAATATCATATAGTGTCTGAAGCCAGAGCTGCCAATCATACACTGGGCACACATGAAGTAGCCTTTGAATGTAACTGGGGGGCATCAGATGTATATCTGAGCTTAGACGGAAACGATTCGGCAGATATTGTTGTTACAGATAAAGGTTTCAGGCACCTGTATTTGCATAAATCAAAAGTGATACACGTTAATAACGGGCAAATGTTAGACTCTGCAATGGTGATTGGTGATATCAGTTTCCCCGACCATAAACAATAGACTATTCGTATAGCAGCCCCTATAACTATGGGGCTGCTATTATATTTTAATTCCGTCATAGCACCAATATATTGCCTTCTTCTCCGGCTGGCGTGAGTTTTTGCTCTCGTACTTACTCATCAGTTACACGAGCAAAAAACATCAACAACAACCTCTTCTGTTCTCTGTTGTGTTGTTTTGTTTTCTTTTCTTCTGTTCTGTTTTGTTTTGTTCTGTGCTTCAATTTTTTCAACCTGTGCTTAAGCTCTAGCTCACCAAACCCCAACTTGTGCTTCAACTTAAGTTGCACTTTCTGCAAATAAAAAAGCCGGCCCGAGAACAGGCCAGCCCCTATAAACCCTATCACCATGAAAACGATGTAAAGGTACATTATTGCACCAAATATCTTATGTAACAATTGTTACACTGTAGTTAAACATTATGATTTCTTTAAGCTTTCAGATACTCCAGCGATTTGTACACCAGCATAGCAGGCCATACACATGCCTTTAGAAAGCCCAGCAGACCATCGCCAAAGCCCGTTGCGTGCTGAAGGTAATACACCACAGCTCCTATAAACCCGACAAAATACAATGCGCTTGATTGCTTGATAACGGTTCTGTTCCTGGTAGTTTGCATGATGCAAAAAAAGCCCTCCTGCTATTTCAGAACAATGACTTCACTCAACCATCCGGATGACAGATATCAGGTGTATAAAAAAGCACCCGCCTCAACAGCGGGTGTTATAAGATAAAACAGTTAAGTTGCTTATTGCCATTTAAACACAAACGTACCATTTGTTATTTTCATAGAATCGGTTGGCGCAGAAGAACCTTTATATATCGTTCCGCTAAAAGTACCTTGTATATAAGTACCATCATCTTTAGTAACTATTACCGAACCGGGAGAAGTGTTATAAAATACCTGGAAAGCGCTATATGCATTTGTGGAATTATTGACTTCCGACATTTGGAAATTGCCAACAGTGTCTATAGAAGTTGGCTTATATGTTTTAGCACCGTTGTATTTGCTTAATGAAATACCAAAAGACCACGATTTACCATTGTAAGTAATAGCAGCAGCAAGGTTGGCTGTAGTAGCCCCTGCTAGGGTTGCTTTGTGAGCATATAAAGAAGAGCCGGTTAATAATGCGCTACCATTTACGCTTACCGAGAAAGCAGGAGTAGGTGTTGTAGTGCCGCCTCCACCAGTGCCGCCTCCGGTTCCACCACCACTACCAGAGCCACCCGAAGAGCTACCACCTGACGAACTGGTGCTTGGGGTTGTATTATTGTTTGTGCTGCTTTTATTACACGATACCATCAAGGCAAATAATGCTGCCGCTACAAATAGGAATAGGTTTTTTCTCATATAGTTAGATTTATAACTTCAAACTTATATATACACGTTTTCAAAAACAAATATTTGACAAAATATTATTAGTGGCAGAGTGCCTGTACTTGAGTTTACGGTTTCTTATTACCTCTAATGAAACAGCAATCCCTATTTTTACCCAAATCATCTGCCATATGAAAAAGAGTATACTGCTGGGTGTTGCCATTGCCACATCGTTTGCACTGGGCTACGCCATGGGGCACAAAAAGCCGGAGCATACATCCGCATACGGGGTAACCGGCATAGGTGGCATCTTCTTCAAATGCAAAGACACCAAAGCCCAAAAGGCGTGGTATGATAGCTGTCTAGGTTTCAGTAATCATCAATATGGTACCAACTTTGAATGGCGGCAGGCAGGAGATAGCACAAAGAAAGGATTTACACTCTGGGCACCTTTCAAAGAAACCACTAAGTATTTCGAGAAGCAGTTTATGATCAACTATCGTGTAGGTAACATGACTGCACTGTTGGCATCGCTGAAAACAAAAGGCATCCTTCCGCTCGATTCTGTACAAACAGATGCCACTGGCAGCTTTGTTCATATCATGGACCCTGAAGGCAACCGTATAGAACTATGGGAACCTAACGATGTAGCGTATAATAAACTGGGAGAAGGAACTACTGTGTATTAGTGCAGTGGGTAATGACTTATATCTTGCTGATAGTATACACTATGCTGGTAGTATAAGTACCTGCGGCATAATTAAAGCCAGGTGTTGCTTTGTACTTGAAAGAGAATGTACGCACACCGGCTTGTCCTGCCGATATCATTTTCTTACTTGCTCCATTAATAGATTGGTAAGAACCAAATCCATTGGCCACACTACCACCTGTATTATTAGAGGTAACTTCTATGGCCAGTACATCACTTACCTGCATTACATTTTGCGATGTAGCACTGCCTGTATAAGTAAAATTGGTGGATGAAGACTGTACGCTGATATCGAAATTGGTAGTACCCTGCAATTGCACTTGTATGTCTGAGCTTTCCACACCCGATGCCATAGTATTGGTACCTGTCATCGGTATATCTACTGTTGCAGAAGCACCGCCTCCGCTACCGCCTGATGGCGAACCGAACCCGGCACCTACAACTTCTGCCATGCTCATTTGCATGTGCTGTGAACCGCCGGCACTGCTGGATTGTGCGCGTACCGCAAAAGATGCGATAGTAAGTGCGATAATGGTAATGGTTTGTTTCATTGTGGTTGTTAATAGTTTTTATCTGCTTGTTAACAGGTTGTAAATATGCAACGTGTTAACAACCGTTTAAAAATTTAAGGTCGCGCTTAACAAGTGATTAACATAACGAAGTGGATTTATTTAGAAGGCTTCCTGCTGTTCAATGCAGTTTCATAACACTCTATCCATTGCTGCGGTGTCATCTTAGCCGACAACTCTGCTATCAGCTTATAAGGTATATCATTCATGTCCTTAAAACGGATACAACCCTTACCCATGTCTAATTTCTTCTTAGCGTGTTTGGGATATTCTTCTGTAAACCATTGCAGCAGCTTGGGGCTGCCGTATATACCCATATGGTGCAATGCAATATAATTTTTCTGGGAAGCCAGGCTCATAAACATAAGAGGCAATGAAGGATTGCAATGATAACCTGCAGGATATAAACTCAATGGCACTGAATAGCAAATCATTCCATATCCTATACCTTCTTTAAAGCCCTTAGGCAGGCTTTTCTTTATCAGCTTATGCAATTTGGTTATTACTTCTACTCTTTCAACAGGCAACGATTCAATGTATTCTTCTACAGTTGCAGCTTTCGATAGCATATCAATGATTTTGGTAAAAATAGGCAAACTATTCTTTCAGAAAAAACTCCAGCACACCCGTTTTATAACTATCACTCGAAAGGTCAAGTTCATATTTTTTGAGCCTGGTAGTTACCAGCATATGTGCAGTACAAGGAGGTACAGAACCCTGGCTTTCGGCAGCCATAGCCAGTTTGCACAATGAGTTTGATTTATCTACAGATATGTAAAACACTATGTGGTCTGCTTCCAGTTTGCGGTTATGCATAATGAGGCTATCATTCTCATACACGGATATCACATCCCCATCTATCATGGCATTATCCCATATCTCTACTTTAATGGAATCCTTCTCCTGCTCAGCTATTTCAATAAGGCTCTGCACATTCATAGCACGGTCCAAGTTCTTGTCTTTGAGCTTCGGTTTAGGTTTTCGCGGAATAGGTTTTTCTAACCATACAGTAGTTGGTATAAGGGTAAACTCTGTATTATTATCTCTTAACGTACCCTGATATAGTAAACTGCTATCCGTTTTAGTCAGTCGCATTTTATAATTACACATCACATAAGAAACTCCAAAACCTCCTTTCCTGCCTATAACACTATCCTCTTTGAAATAGATAGAAGAGTCTTTCTTGTGCAACACACCTGACACACGATAGTGTTCATACCCCCCTCTGCGATAATAGATATGAGACGTACCACTTACTAAAGTATCGTGGTAAAATGACAGGTCTACCACTACCTTTTCCGGTTTTGTAGTAAAAGGATTAGAACCATAATTGCCTTGCCACTTGCCCGATAAATCCTGTGCAAATGATGGCAACTGCGCTGCCAAAGCAATAAAAAGACCTACAACCCGTCTAATCATAAATACAAGTTAAATCAAATACCGAATAATACGTTTACCCCAAAAGGAGTTAATTTGGCACTACAATCATATCCAATGCAAAAACCACTACCAACCGAACACCGGGAGTACTTCTCCCGCTATATTGATTTAGTACCCGATGGCAATTATACAGAGTTATTGCAATCTCAAACTACAGCTGAGGTTAACTTTTATAACAATATACCTGCCAACAAACATGACTACAGGTATGCTGAGGGCAAGTGGACTCCTAAAGAAGTATTGTTGCATGTAATTGATACGGAACGCATTTTCAGTTACAGGGCTTTGGTAGCTGCTCGTGGAGATAACAACAGCATACTGCCATCGATGGATGAAAACCTGTTTGCTGCCAACGCAGATGTAAGCAACAGGACTATGCGAAGCCTCGTAGATGAATTAGCTGCTGTGCGAACTACCACAAAAATATTGTTTGAGAACATGACAGAAGCAGAAACAAAGCTTACAGCTAATGCATCAGGATTTAATACCTCAGCTCGTGCATTGGGCTATATGATAATAGGCCATGCCATGCACCATATCAACATAACGAAAGAAAGATACCTGTAAATAATATGACTATGCGCCTCTGTATCACAATAAGCTGTTGCTTTCTTTCAATCACAACAATGGCTCAAGGCAAATACAACTATTCTAAATCAGACTCGTTAAAAGCAAAAGCATACTTCGATAGTTCATGGAATTATAGTTTAGGTTCTGCTAAACATCAATTATACATAGACAGTGTTTTACAAATTATTCCGACACACTCATGGTACTGGCAACAAAAATCTATGCCCTTATACAAAGCATACAAGTATGAATTAGGCAGGCCATTTCTTGACAGTGCAGTTAAGTATGATGCTGCGAAATGGCTGGACTACAGGGGCTTTATCAAATGTATTTACGAGCGTAATTACCGAGGTGCGATTATTGATTTTCAAAATGCCAAAATTATCAATAGCGAGAAAAATGTGATGGACCATCCTTACGATTTCTACATCGGTCTATGTTACCTTCAGCTCAATCAACTTGACAGCAGTGAATACTTCCTCAATGCAATAATAAAAAAGACAATAAAACAGCACGGCGAAGATTGGGTACATAATAATCACTGGTTTTATCTTGGCATTGTATACTACGAAAAAGAAAACTACAACAAAGCAATAGAATGTTTTGACCATGCCATTAAAGGCTATGCGAAGTTTTCTGACGCAAAATTTTACAAGTCTGTATGTCTGAGTGAATTACACAAATCTGCAGATGCACTTGCTTTATTAGAACAAGCCAATGCTGACTACAATGAAGGATACACTATCGTAGAAGACAATATCTTTTACGAATACTACCCCTACCAAATAAAAAAATATTATTTAACAGCTATGTTGGCATATCTGCGAAGGGGGGAAACAAAATAATTACACCTTCTTTATCACTTCTATCAGTTTATCTATCTCAGCTTTGTTATTGTATATATGCGTTGACACGCGCGATGAATTCAAACCGTTTTCTGCTACGCTTCTTATACGTACCTTTTGCTCTACACACATTGCAAAGAACTTATTGAAGTCTACGCCTTTTACCCTGAAACCATTTACCGCGCAACGGCTGCGTTCCTCAGTTGGAGTAATCAATTCTACTTTATCTCCCAGTTCCAGCATACGGTCTTGCGTGTATTTGCCCAGGCTTTTGATGCGGTTATGAATATTCTGCAATCCTATTGTTTCTATAAAATCGATGGCTGCATCTACGCCTTTATACAAACCCAGAGACTGTGTGCCACCATAATATCTGTGTGCGCTATCGTTATAACCACCCATCTTTGGCGGGTTCATCGCCATATTCCATTTAGCATTATCACTGCCACCACCTACAAAATAGGTTTGCAATGTATCCTGAAAATCTTTGCGCACATATAAGAAACCAGTGCCTTTAGGCCCCAGCATCCATTTATGACAACAACTGGCATAAGTATCACATCCGATATCGTGCAAATCAAGCATCAGCATACCCGGTCCATGCGCACCGTCTATAATAGAATAAATACCCCTTTCTCTGGCCATTGCACATATTTCTTTAACGGGTATGATTTGCCCCTGTGTACACGGTATATGCGGTGTGGCTATGACTCTTGTTTTGTGATTGATCAGTTTTTTGATACGATGCAATGTTTCATCTGCAGTAGCTGCCGGTGTGTATGTTTTGATAACAATACCATCCAGTTTTCTCCTGTTCAGCCAGGGGAATGCATTACCAACATGTTCGTGTGTAGTAAGTATTACCTCATCGCCGCGTTTCAAAGGCACACCCCAGCATGCTATATTGATACCGTCAGTCACGTTATGAGTCAACGCTATCTCATTATCATTAGCACCAACAAATTTGGCAAGTTTTGCAGCCGTTGCTTCCCATCCGCCATAGTTGCCGTGCAGGTCGCCTTCCATCATTCCATTTTTCACTGCTTCTATAACAGGATACGGAGATGGCCCCATTGTACCATTATTAAGGTAAGCCCAGTCTTTGGTAAGCGGGAACATTTGCCTCACGTTATGCCAATAGGTTTCGTCATTCTCATCTATACTATTACCATTGCTGTTAATTTGCTGCGCTGCAGCCATAGCTTCCATTTCTTTTAACGAAAGCGCGGCCAGCATGGATGCTGACCGGATAAAGTTTCTGCGGTTGAATTGCATAATAGGAGTATTTAAAACACCTATTAAATGTAATGATAAATTGATGGGAAAGAAAGTGCCTGAAATTAAAAAGTACAGCAGATGTCAGTTCAAAATATCATAGGTATCAAAACATAAAAGCCGCTCAATGAGCGGCTTTTTGCGTAGTTCCACCTGGATTCGAACCAAGACTAACTGAACCAAAATCAGTTGTGCTACCATTACACCATGGAACTAACTGGTGTTTGTGGGCTGCAAAGGTAGTTTTTGAGTACAAATCCCCCAAACATTTCTCAGAAATAATTTTTTAAAATAAATCACACAAGGGGATAAAAAGACTTACTGCACATGAATTATCTCACTTAAAACTGATGTTTTTAGATTAGGTTTGTGCTTGTTACCCGTTTTAAGAGATTTAGCACATGTCAACTGCGGCAAACCCGCGTCAGATAGTAATCAGGCTCATTTTCATCAGCATGGCTGTTGTCATGTTATTGCGCTTGTTTTTCCTTCAGATTATTGAAAGTAAGTATAAGGTAATGGCAAATGATATTGCTATTTTCCGTAAAGTGGTGTACCCGCCACGCGGAGCAATATTAGACCGCAAAATGCGTCCCATGCTTTATAACGAGCGTGTATATGATCTGATGGTTACTCCCAGCGATGTATCTAAAAGCATGGATACGGTGGCGTTTTGTAATGCCTTAGGCATAGATGTTCCTGCATTTATTAAACTGGTAAATCGTGCAACAGTTAAAACAGGCCCCAGGCGTAAAGGTGTATTTATAGAACAACTGAGTCAGGAACAAAGTGCCCGTTTCCAGGAGAATATGTACAATTTCCCCGGCTTCGAAATGGCGGAGCGTTTTATACGTACATATCCAAAACCTATTGCAGCATTAATGCTTGGTTATATTGGCGAAGTATCACCAGACATGCTGAAGAAAGAAAGATATGCATCTTATCAACAGGGAGACTATACAGGCCTTAACGGGTTAGAGCGCAGTTACGAAGATGTATTGCGAGGCCAGCGAGGTGTGCACTTTTTAGAGCGTGATAAATTCAACCGCCCTAGAGACCCTTACAAGGGTGGTATATTAGATACTCCCGAAATAGCAGGGAAGAACCTCGAACTATATCTTGATGCCGAACTGCAGGAGTATGCAGAAAAACTGATGCAGAATAAATTGGGCAGCGTAGTAGCAATAGACCCGCAAACAGGTGGAATACTTACCATGGTAAGTGCGCCCAGCTACGACCCCAACTTGCTGAAAGGTGCAGAAAAAACCAGGAACTATTCGAAGCTTTATAAAGATGCAACCCATCCTCTTTTAAACAGGGCCACACAAGCTACTTATCAACCCGGCTCTACTATGAAACCTATGACAGGTTTGATTGCGCTTGACGTGGGTGCTATCACTCCCTCATTTGGTTATCCTTGTCGTGGTGGTTATTATGCCTGCAGCAAGCGCATAGGATGTACACACACTGATGCAGGGCACGCGGCTAATCTGAGGCTTGCCTTGGCTCACTCATGCAACTCTTATTTCGTGCATGTATTTCGCATGACTGTTGATTCGAAAAAATTCGGTGATGTAAAAAAAGGTGTTCAAAAATGGCATGAATACTGTAGCAATTTCGGGTTCGGACACCCAACAGGTGTAGATATACCTTTTGAAGGGAAAGGCCAATTGCCTGACAGCAATACCTACAACAAAATGTATAATGGCGCATGGAATTCATGCACCATGCTATATGTCGGTATGGGACAGGGCGAAATTGCTTTGACACCATTACAAATAACAAATGCCATGTGCATCATTGCCAACAAGGGCTATTACTACACACCGCACTTTGTAAAAAAGATAGGGAACAATCCTAAAGATGACCTACTGAAACCATATCTTGAAAAGCATGTGGTATTGCATATACCTGACACCACTTTCAATATTATTCACCAGGGTATGCAGGATGTGGTAGACCATGGTACGGGTACAGTGGCCAAACTGGAAGGCATCAACATCTGCGCTAAAACAGGTACTGTAGAAAATAAAGCAGTGGTGAATGGTGAAGCCATGAAAATGAAAGACCACTCTGTATTTGTAGCTTTCGCACCAAGAGAAAATCCTAAAATAGCTATTGCGGTAGTGGTAGAGAATGCAGGCTTTGGTGCTTCTTGGGCAGGTCCTATTGCCAGCCTTATTATAGAAAAATACCTGCGCGACAGTGTCTCTTCTAAAAGAAAATATCTGGAAGAGAAAATGTATGGAGCAAACCTCATCAACAGGTACACCGCAGAAATAGATTCAGCACAAAGGAGAAGGGATGAAGCCCGCAGAATACGCCTGACCGAGCAGAAAAAACTCAACGATAGTCTGGCGTACGATAAGAAAAGATTGCAGGCAGAACGTTTCTTTAGAAAATATTATTTCAATAACAGCAAAAAATAACAACGCCGCACGGCATGAGTCAAAATAAGTCATTATTCAGCAGAGTAGATAGCGTTACATTGATGCTCTATATCGCGTTGGTAGTTGTGGGATTACTTGCAGTGTTTTCTGTTGAATACCATGCAGGTGAAGCCATCTTCATGTCCAGTAAAAATTACACCAAACAAACCCAATGGTTAGGCATTTCTTTATTTGTAGGCCTTATCATTCTATTTACAGATAGTAAGTTCTTTTCATCATTTGCGTTTCTGTCATATACATTAGGTTTATTACTACTCATAGTCACCATATTTGCCGGGGTGGATATTAAAGGTTCACATTCATGGCTCGGGATAGGTAGTATTCGTTTTCAACCGGGTGAGGTCTGTAAAATATTTACATCATTAGCATTAGCTAAATTCCTCTCATCACCGGATACCAACTTCATGACACTGCGGCATAGGTTGATTGGTGCATCCATTGCTCTTGTTCCTGCCCTTATGATTATACTTCAAAAAGAAACAGGATTGGCATTGGTATATTTTTCTTTTTTCCTTGTAATGTATCGTGAGGGATTGCCGAATATTATACTTATCGTAACATCTTTACTAGTTGTATTGGCCCTTACATCGCTATTAGTTGACAGGACGGTACTGTTCATAGCCATAACATTGCTTGCCGCAGGTGGCGCATATCTGATACGTCGAGAACTGAAACGTAATATGACCATGCGTATCGTTCTTATTGGCACATGGGGATTTTGTATACTCTTCTCGCAAGTGTTAGTGCCGGTGATGTTCAAGCATATATTGCAAAAGCACCAGGTAGAACGTATCTACTCTACACTGGGCAAAGAAGTGCCTCAGGAATACATGAAAGACCCGCAAAGAGATGAGAAGAAAGGCAATGTATCCGACTACAACGTTATGCAGTCGAAAATTGCGATTGGTTCAGGCGGTTTTTGGGGAAAGGGTTTTTTGAATGGCACATCGACAAAAAACGAATTTGTACCCGAGCAGCATACAGACTTTATTTTCTGCGCTATAGGTGAGCAATTTGGGTTCTTCGGCAGCCTCATATTAATAGGATTGTATTTAATGCTGATGTTGCGTATTCTGTATATAGCAGAGAGACAACGCTCTGCTTTTAGCCGCATTTATGGCTATTGTGTAGCAGCCATTTTATTCTTCCACTTTGCTATCAACATATCAATGACCATAGGGTTGGCTCCTGTAATAGGCATTACATTGCCTTTCCTCAGCTATGGTGGCTCATCATTATTATCATTTAGTATTCTGATGTTTATATTGTTGCGATTAGATATCGACAGGCAGGTAATGATTCGTTAAAGACATAGAGTATGGCACAGATTTTTCCGTTATCAGAAGGGGTGTTTACAGTTGGGCATGATAAAACATTTGTGCCGTTCAATTTGCAGCAAGATGTTCTTACAGACAGGCCGACAGGTTCTTTACTGGTAGAGATACTTCCATTTCTTGTAGTTACCGATAAAGACCTTATCATATTCGACACAGGGCTCGGTTACAAAAACAATAACGGTGAGCTACAAATTCACGATAACATTCGCCACTTGGGCTATGAACCTGAGCAAATAACGAAAGTCCTGCTTTCTCACTTGCACAAAGACCATTCAGGCGGTGTAGCGTATACAGATGCGAACGGTATTGTAAAAACGACTTTCCCCAATGCAGATTATTATGTGTACAGGGCAGAAGCCGATTTTGCATTACAAAAAGGTGCTCCATCTTATTTCATCAGCGATATAGAACCACTCTTATCTTCTTCACAAGTCAAATGGCTCGATGGAGAAGAAGGCATGATTGATGGCTATATCAAATTCATGCATTCGGGAGGTCACTGTCCGCAACATATCGTTTACCTGCTGGATGACGACACTGATAAAATCTTCTTCGGGGGTGACGAAGCTCCTCAACTCAAACAAATGAAGATCAAATACGTGGCTAAATATGATTATGACGGCAAAAAATCCATGCATTTACGCGAACAGTATGCTGAACAAGGCAAACGTGAAGGTTGGCAATTCCTGTTCTATCACGATGTAAAAAGCCCCGTTGCAAAACTCTGATTATCTCCAACCTCCTTTGCTTTCTCTATGTTCTTTTAACTGGCGGAGCAACATTTGTTTAAATCCCTTCTCTGCTTCAATCAAAGCGGACAATTGCTGTGGCGTTATTATTTTCAGAAATTCATCTTTATAATGCTTTCTTACATCCAGCATTTTTTCCTGCAATTCAATATCACCATCAATAGAACGCATAGATTCTTCATCGTTCATTTTACTGTTGTCCACACGGCGGTTCTGCATATATTGCCTGCGTATAGACATCTTCTCTTCTTCATACCTGTTATAAACAGGCCAAAAGCGCTGCGCTTGTTCCTCGCTCAATCCAATCTTATCGGTGATATAAGCAACCTTTATGGCATGAATGCGCTCCATACGCCTACCACCCTGACCAGGCTGCGCCCTTACCACCGAAGTAGTTAGAACTAATAATAAAATTATACGTAGTAATTTTTCCATTTTCACTTTTTCTTAGTCTATAGCAGATTCCTCCCAGCCGGTAGCGTTAAGATAATTAACTATTTCCTGCTCACTGATATTTTTGCTTAATGTTTTCAAATCGTTTGTTTCCATGTTATCGGCAATCATCTCTGTATCGTATTCATCTATATGCTGTTGTACGTATTCATGAATAGAGTCTGACGATACCCTTGCAAGCTCTTTTCGAAGTTTATATTCCTTGTTCTGAGTATATTGATAACTACCAATACCAATCGACAATATCAGTACAGCTGCTGCAGCCCATCTTACTTGCTTCCATACAGGTGCACCTAATGATATTCGTTTTGCTGGTTTGTTCGCATCTTTTGCTTTAGCAGTAATGGCTGCAGGTAGTTGTGCAAAATAACCTGCAGGAACTTCGTATACATTGCTTGCTTTCTGCGGTAATCCGTTTCCTACTAATTCGTTGATAGTTGTTGGCAATGCTTCAAAATAACCGCTGGGTATCATATAAGGCATTCCCTTATTGACATTCAATACCGGTTCCTGCAAATCCATAACCTTTGCAATAGAAACGACATCATTAGCTACCTCTTCGAAATAACCGGTAGGTAGCTCGTAAGGCATAGCTCTTGACATATCCGCAAGCGGACTGTTCAATTCCCTCAATTCATTCACTATGTCGTTCCTGTTACTCATCTCAATTAATTAGACATATATTAGTTTCATACGTTTAATCTTCTCTCAAAAAAGCCTCAACTTTTTTTACTGCATGATGATACGAAGCTTTTAAAGCTCCGATTGATGTATTTAGTACCTCTGCCATCTCTTCATAGGGCATTTCATCATAATATCTGAGGTTAAACACTACTCTTTGCTTTTCAGGAAGGCTTTGTATAGCCTGCTGCAGCTTCCATTCTATTTTTCTGGCGTCAAACCCTTTTTGTGCCTCCAGCTTGTTAGCCAAAACAGACTCGTGGTCTGATAATGATGCCGAACTTCTTCTTTTTTGTTGTTCTATCCATGTGAGCGTTTCGTTTGTTCCTATCCTGTACAGCCAGGTATACAGGTTAGATTCTTCCCTGAAATCACCCAGGTTCTTCCAAACCTTTATAAAAACATTTTGCAATATATCATTGGTATCATCATGGTCAGTTACCATCCTTCTGATATGCCAATAAAGTCTTTCCTGGTATTTACGTACCAATTGTGTAAACGCCTGCTCACGGGTTTTCTCATCTTTAAAAGATGCTAACAATACCTTATCATCATTTAATATTTCTACTTCAGCCATTACAGGGGTGTTACTCCATAGACACTATCAAATTACGAAAGTTTAAGGATAGCAGAAATCTTATGATAGTCTTAGCTTTGCGCCTATGCAAGGCATAAAGGATTTGAAAATTGTTTTTTTTGGAACACCCGATTTCGCTGTCGCCTCTTTAAACGCGCTGGTTGAGGCCAGAGCCAACATTGCAGCCGTTGTTACAGCACCCGATAAACCTGCCGGCAGGGGTATGCAAATGCAGGCATCAGCCGTAAAACAATATGCAGTTTCTAAAAACATTAACGTTTTACAACCCGAAAAACTAAAGAATCCGGAATTCATCAATGAATTGAAAAGTATCAATGCCGACCTGCACGTAGTTGTTGCATTCCGCATGCTGCCCGAAATGGTTTGGAATATGCCACCACTGGGCACTGTAAATGTTCATGCTTCTTTATTACCTCAATACCGTGGTGCTGCTCCTATCAATTGGGCTATCATTAATGGTGAAAAAGAAACCGGAGTTACCACCTTCAGACTGAAACACGAAATAGATACCGGTAATATCTTACTACAACATAAAGTAATGATTGAGCCGGAAGATAACATCGGCTCTCTTTATCAAAAGCTGATGATAGAAGGAGGCAAGCTATTGGTAGAAACGGTAAAAGGATTAGCAGCAGGCACTCTTAAAGAAGTGCCGCAAGCGGACATTGCAACAGAAAACTTAAGACACGCACCTAAGATATTTAAAGAGGATACTAAAATAGATTGGAGCAAGCCTGCAGAGCAGGTTCATAACCTCATCAGGGGTATGTCACCTATACCTGCAGCCTATACAACCCTGCAAGACAAAACACTGAAAATATACGTCTCACATTTCTCGACGGAAGAACATCATAAGCCTATAGGAAGCTATGATACTGATGGCAAAACATACCTGCGTTTTGCAGCTGCTGATGGCTGGTTGTTCGTAGACGAATTGCAATTGGAGGGTAAAAAAAGGATGAAAACAGAAGAATTCCTAAGAGGTTTTCGTGCCTAAATTATCAACCAGGTATTGTGTAGCCAGTTTATAGCCATTCAATCCTAGCCCTGTAATACAGCCCACACACTTTGCAGCCGTGAAGGAATTTTTACGATATTCTTCCCTGGCGTAGATATTCGAAATATGCACCTCAACCGTAGGTATATTGATAGCGGCAATGGCATCAGGTATGGCTAAGCTGGTATGAGTATATGCCCCCCCGTTAAAAACAATACCATCTATTTTACCCCTGCAGCTATGTAAGTAATTGATAATCTCCCCCTCTACATTGCTCTGAAAAAAATCGAATTTTACGGCCTTGAATTCTTGTTGCAAGGTCTTGAAATATTCGTCCAGCGACTGCCCGCCGTATATGTCTGTTTCGCGTGTACCAACAAGATTCAAATTTGGCCCATTTACAATAGCAATGTTTAACATCTTTTGTAATTTAGGGCGAAAAGATACTAAAAGGCTCTCTAATATGCAGACGCTTGAAGAACTCATCAAAACAAAACCAATAAAAGACCCGCACCAAAGGGCGCTACTGAATATTGTATATACAGGCAGTTGGTTGATTAATAAAATGAATCAGGCGCTAAAGCCATTCGATCTCACTGAACCACAATATAATGTACTGCGCATACTGCGTGGCCAAAACGGCAGTTGTATGAATCTGTTCGAAATTCAGAACCGTATGGTGCAACGCATGTCCAATGTTTCGAGGCTCATAGACAAGCTATTAGAAAAAGGACTGGTAGAGCGCAATGAATGTAAAAGCAACCGTCGCATGGTTGAAATTCAGATTACCCAAAAAGGGCTTACTTTACTTGAAGACATAGAGCCTGATTTACAAAAGATGATAAAGAAGAGCTTTGACAACCTTACCAAAGAAGAGGCAAAGCTGGTGAGTGAATTGCTGGATAAATTCAGGAGTTAAAAAGTTAATTACAACTACTAACAACATTAATCTTTTCCCGTAGTGTGGGAACCATACCTCAAAGGATTTAAAGCATACCTGCAGTTAGAGCGTGCTCTTTCAGACAATACCGTCGAAGCCTATCTGCACGATGCAGCCATGCTTGGCGATTTTGTTCATTCAGAAAAAGGCAATACCGCTATCAGTGCCATTGAGACAACCACTTTACAATCTTTTCTCGCACACATCAATGAACAGGAACTATCTGCCGGCACGCAGGCAAGAGTACTCAGTGGTATCAAATCTTTTTTTCGCTACCTAGCATTGGAGGAAATTATCGCCAAAGATCCTACCGAACTACTAGAATCACCCAAGCTTAAAAGAAAACTACCTGAGTTTCTGAGTATAGAAGAAATAGATCAGTTATTCAATGCCATAGACCATAGCACACCCGAAGGGCAGCGCAACAGAGCTATGTTAGAAACCATGTACAGCTGTGGGTTACGGGTTTCAGAACTCACAGGGCTCAGCATCAGCAACCTGCACCTTGATGTAGGCTTTATTCGTGTTATCGGTAAGGGAAATAAAGAAAGGCTGGTACCAATAGGTGCTGCTGCCATCAAACAGATAAAGCTCTATAAAGATCACGTACGCACACAACTGAAAACAATCAAAAAGGGATGCGAGAATATACTTTTCCTTAATCGGCGGGGCTCAGCATTATCTCGTGTAATGGTATTTCTGATATTGAAAGAGCTGACAGAAAAAAGCGGCATCAAAAAGAATATTCACCCTCATACCCTAAGGCATTCTTTTGCAACTCACCTTGTAGAAGCCGGTGCCGACCTCAGAGCTGTGCAGGAAATGCTTGGGCACAAAAGCATTACCACAACAGAAATATATACCCATCTCGATAGAAGCTATTTAAGACAAACGATGGAAAAATACCACCCCAGGTTTGGTAAATAGACATCAAAAGGTACCTACCTCCCGTGCATTTTTTTTATCTTGCCGTTACGAAAGCATAAAGGATGACACAAAACCTTTCTGTGTTTTTAACACAACTTATAATAATCATTATTGCTTCCAGAATATTTGCTTACCTGTTTAAAAAAATAGGACAGCCAAGTGTTATGGGTGAAATTATGGCCGGCATTTTTCTTGGCCCTTCCATTTTGGGAGCTATATTTCCCCAATACCTCACAACTGTTTTCCCACCAAACTCTCTTGGGAATATGCGCATACTAAGTCAAATTGGCTTGATTCTGTTCATGTTTGTGGTGGGAATGGAATTCGATATTAATGTTGTAAAACAAAAAGCGCGCTCTGCAATATTTATCAGCACTGCCAGTATTGTTCTTCCATTTGTGCTGGGTGTCTGGTTATCTTATTTTTTACATAGCACTTTTGCACCGCCCGATACTCCTTTTTATGCGTTTGCACTATTTATGGGTATAGCCATGAGTATTACTGCATTTCCCGTACTAGCTCGCATTATACGCGAACGTAAATTCCAGGATGACCGCGTGCAAACCATTGCCATGACAAGTGCTGCGTTTAATGATGTCAGCGGATGGTGTATCCTTGCTTTCGTAATAGCTATTGTTAAAGCGCATTCGTTCTATAATTCTTTCTACACATTAGGCGCCACTGTTGCCTACATGATTGTAATGTTTTTTATAGTAAGACCGTTACTGTCACGTTTTTCAAAAACAAGAAGTAAAAACAATATCGTCAAACAATCAACTGTTGCTATCATCCTGCTCATGATGCTACTCAGCGCATTATGTACAGAGATGATAGGTATTCACGCCCTGTTTGGTGCATTCATAGCAGGTGTCATCATGCCTCAGGAATGGGACTTACGCGACATCATCATCAATAAGATAGAAGATGTTGCACTTATTATGCTACTGCCATTGTTCTTTGTAATAACAGGGTTGCGCACTGAAATCAACAGCTTAAATACGATACCATTATGGTTGATATGTTGTGCGGTTGTTGCCGTGGCCATAACGGGCAAATTGGCAGGTAGTGCCATTGCAGCTAAGATAGCCGGTGAGTCTAATTACAATAGTCTTGTAATAGGAATTTTGATGAATACGCGCGGACTAATGGAATTGATCATCCTGAACATCGGTTTCGAACTGGGCATACTCAAAGAGGCAGTTTTTACCATGATGGTCATCATGGCGTTAGTCACAACATTTATGACAGGGCCAACCCTCAGTTTCCTGGATAGGATATACAAAAAGAAAAACGCTTAGTGCTTTTTGTTGAAGTCTCCTCTTGAGAAGAATTTTTCTATCAGGCAGTATAGGAAAATAAAAAAGTAACGGCTACCCATTTCCTTTATCTTCAGGTTCGATTTACCATACTTTCTGTTTGTCCAGCTATTAGGTAATACTGCAAAGTTATACCCACGAATAACGGCCTTCAACGAAAGTTCGAGTGTAAGATTGAAATGCGGTGACAATATGGGTGCCAATCCTCTGATTGTTTCTTTCTTATATAGCTTGAAAGCGTTCGTAAAATCGTTATACGGTATGCGGAAAATAATTCTCGCTGCATTATTCACTATCCTGTTCAGGAATAGTTTATGTTTTGGATAATCAATGATTTTGCCGCCCCTGATAAACCTGCTGCCGAATACGCAATCATAGTTACCTTCAACCATTTTGTTGTAAAAAGCTACAAGATCATCGGGAGAGTCAGACATGTCTGCCATCATAATGGCAACACAATCACCGGTGAAACGCTCTAAGCCATAACGAATAGCATAGCCAAAGCCATTAGGGCCTTTATTAGTAAAGAATACCAGCGTAGGGATTTCTTTTTGCAGGTTTTCTAACACCTGTAAAGTATTGTCTTTGGAATTATCATTGGTTACGCATATTTCATGCAGTATACCTGCAGCCTGAAGCTTTGCATATAATGTATGCAACGTCTCCGGCAAAGATTGCTCTTCGTTATAGGCAGGGATAACTATTGATAATTTCATAATAACCCGGTAAGATATTAAGCATGTACACGAACCTGGAAAGCTTCGTATATCTGTGTCAAAATATCTTCTACGTTATAATGCAGTTTCCAGTTATTATAATGGGATTCAAATTTAGATGTATCGCTGATCCACCAGATATGGTCACCTATCCTGTTAGTTTCAGAATACGCAAAGTTCATCGGCTTGCCTGTAATTTTTTCGCAAATAGTAATAGCTTCAGCCATTGAACAATTTGAGAACCTGCCACCACCTGCATTGTATACTTCACCCTGTCTCGGTGCCTGGTGGAAATGCCAGAACATGTTTACAAGATCCCATGAGTGTATATTATCACGAACCTGCTTGCCTTTGTAACCAAATACAGTGTACTTATCACCGGTAATAGCGCATTTCATCAGGTAAGAAAGAAAACCGTGCAATTGTGTACCGCTATGCTTAGGACCTGTAAGGCAACCACCGCGGAAGATACCCACATTCATCCCGAAATATTTACCGTATTCTTGTGCCACAACATCAGCTGCAACCTTAGAAGCACCAAACAATGAGTGTTTGGTATTATCAATGCTCATATTCTCGTCTATACCTCTTGCATAATACGGATGCGATTCTGCAATTTCCCAACGATGCTCCAACTCAACTAATGGCAGATAGTTAGGCCTATCACCATATACTTTGTTAGTAGATGTAAATATGAAGGTAGCTTCAGGGCAATGCTTACGAGTCATCTCCAGCATATTGATAGTGCCGTTAGCATTAACCGTAAAATCTGTGATCGGTTCACGTGCAGCCCAGTCATGGCTTGGCTGTGCCGCTGTATGCACTATCATTTTGATGTCAGTACCATAAAGTGCAAATATCTTGTCGAGGGCTTCAATATCACGAATGTCTGCAGCATGATGTTCAAAATTAGATACAGAGCTTACTAACCTTTGTGTATTCCACTCAGTAGAAGCGTCAGCACCAAAAAAGCGCATGCGCATATTATTATCTATACCTACTACTTTATCAAATTTCTCAGCAAAAAATTCTACAGATTCACTACCAATAAGTCCCGAAGAACCTGTCACGATACATACTTTGCTCATATCTTTATTTTACGTTTATATACTTAACTTTTATTTTCTTTTCAAAATAGTTGGGGTCAACTTTTATTTCTACAGCAGATATATAATCTAACAAATTCTTATTCTGCATGTATTTTACATAGTCGCTATTCGATATTACCCATCTGTCTACCATCACACCAGCCTTCAGCAATTCTGCAGATACTTTATAGCTCACCCAGTGTCCGTTGTTCCTTTTCATCTTCAATGTAACCAGTGGTGCACGGTAGAAGAATGATTGCAACTTTCCTGCCAGATTATACTTTAAATCCATCCTCAGCATCATCACCCAATCCACAGGTATCTCTTTATTGATTTCACCCGTAGCTTCCTTCGGAACAACGAGTTCAATTGGCGCAGTTACGGGCTTTTTCTTCAATAACGTCCTCCACCTGTCATTCGACGTAAAAGAGTCCGCAAAGGTATAATTTTTATAAATAAAATAATTTACCAAAATATCATCGTTGTAGGGGTATCTGCCATCTATTGATTCATAATCATATATGACATATTCAGGTGCATTTTTCTCGTAAGAATCATAATTAGCTTGCGCTAAGTAATTAGTGTATGCGGAAAATGACTGAAATACTGGCCTGGGCTTATAGTTCAATCCGTTCTCTAATAGATATTCTGTATCCCAGGGAAATATGTCGACGGTTTTTTTACCTATAGAATCTAATACCCTCCCCGGTATATATCGCTTATGCCTGTTATTCAGAAAAGGCGGGTTGTTATAATTGAAGAAATTTGTTACATATTCTCTTTGATTTGCATAACGCCTCATTGCGGCATCATTAATACTTCTCATAGGGCGCTGAGATGTATAACTCAAAGATACGATGCTCAAGACCAGTACACCTGCAATTACCGGCTTCTGCTTTTTATCGAACATATCAATAAAATAAGCCGGTAGGAATATTAATGTGGAATAAGAAAAGAATTCAAAATAATGTATCTCATCATTCCTCAATATCGATTGCTTTCTTAAAAGAAAAGTATACAGCATAGCGATGCATACGTAGTACAATCGTTGGTAATCCTTTCTTACAACCAAGGCTATGGCACTGATGCCATAGAAAATCACAAATCCATAGAACAATAAAGTGACATTTACCTCAAGCCATGTAGTAGTGTCCATTTCCAGGTACATAATATCATTATACCCTTTAATGATTTCTACAGCACCTTTAAAATAAGCAGGCAAGGAAACATGAAGTATGATAGATGTGATTAATATCGCTGCCGACAACCCGCATATCACTATTACAGCTTTCAGCAATTTTATTTTCTTGAAAATGAGCAGGTTCAGCAGATGCCCGCCAAGAATTACAATGCCCACCAACCCCGCGTTCAACTTAATATAAAAGCAGAGTATAATTTGCAAACAAGCCATGATAAAATAAATGTACTTAGGCTCATTAAACGACTTATACATCCAATAAAACGAAAACATCATCACCGCCCACGACAAGTCTGAACCATAACCCGGCTCTACAGTCAGCGACACCATTACAAGAAGTATGATTGCAATTAACTTATCTGCAGCAATGCGCAAAAAATCCTTGAAGATGTGGTATAGGTTAAAAACAATAAATATATCGAACAGCAAAAATACCCACTTGGATATACCCCAGCCCATGCGTGTTGCCAGGTATCCCAAAGGTCCGTAAGTATAAATGATATCTTTACCCCAGACCCATTTGCTTACTTTGGCATAATTCAATGTCATTTGCCACGAAACATCCAGCCCATACCACGACGGCCCGTGATTCACTACATCAGGGTAACATACAAAAGGAAAATTCACCATGTGGATAGCAAGCAAAAATGCTATGCACTTTAAAAGGGTTTGTTGGCTGAGGTATTGCTTCATTCAGATATGTTTAGCTCAATAATGGCTTTAATGCAGCTTCGTTATCTTTTATCCATTGATATATATCTGCAAATATATCTTTTGCATTACGCTTAGGCGACCACCCTATTTCAGCTTCAATTTTAGAGTTATCAGATATATAAATACGTAAATCTGCAGGTCTGTTTTCTTTTACCGATGCTATCGGTATTTTATTGCCTGTTATTTCCGAACATATATTAGTCATCTCCAGCAACGATGCAGAACCCTTTACACCACCACCTGCATTATATACTTTATTATGAAACTTATCTATTTGGTGCACCTGTATATCTATCAGGCTTATCAAATCTTCGATGTGCAACATATCGCGCACTTGCTTACCCATACCGCCATAACCAATATAGCTAAGCTGTTTGTTCCAAAAATGTTTTGCCATCCACAGTGTCACAACACCCTGGTCCGTTTTACCCATTTGGCGTGGCCCAGCAATTACACCAAATCGTGTAACGGCGGCTTTCATGTTATAAAACTCGCAGTATTCTTTTATCAAAAGCTCTGCAGATAATTTTGTAGTGCCGTAGAAAGAACGTGCTGCATCTAAAGACAGTTTTTCTGAAATACCTTTTGATGTGATGCCTTCATAAGGCTGATTATCTGTAAATGAAAAACGTGTAGCTTCTTCAATGAAGTTTGCATCCTCTATCAAACTGATTGGATACACCCTGCTGGTTGACAAGAAAACAAGATTTGCTTTATACTTTATACAAGCATTAAAACAGTTAATAGAACCTGTAAGGTTGTTGTTGATTACATACACCGGAGAACCATCTAAGCCAGACATTACAGAAGGCTCGGCAGACGCTTCAATCATACAATCAAAAGCGCTCAATTGTTCCAGGTCTTCAGGGTTGCGGATATCACCATGAATAAAGTCTATGCCCAGTGTTTTAAACTCCGCCAGATTCAATTCAGAACCCCTTCTTTTCAGATTATCAAAGACAACAATTGAATAATCAGGGTATTTTTTCTTGAACGAAATGGCAAGATTTGAACCAACAAAGCCTGCGCCTCCGGTAATAACTATCTTCATAATGCTAAATAAGGTGCAAAAGTAGCTTTTTAAGCCCTAAATAAGAACTACCAATCTTCATTATCCCTAAGGTTCACATTTATTATTCCGCTACCTTTTATTCCTATTCTGAAAGCATAAAAGGTTTGGTCCAGTTGATTCCAGCCGTGAACAAAATCTACCCTGAGAAAACGAAAAGCTTTGTACCCCAAATTATCTATGCCGGCAAATGCCTCTGCTATATAATTTTTACTACCTGCGTAATAAGTATTGGTGCCTAATACTAAATACCATCTGGCTTGTCTCAGCAGAGGTATTTTATTAGTCAGCAGGCCTTTAAGTGCCCACTCAATATGTGCTTCTCCATATAGCTTATCCGTATTGCTGTATTTATAATATCGTGCAAGTTGAAAACTATTCAAGTATGGTGCAGCGTACGTCAACAGGTTATCTGAAATATGCATCATATCCGGCAGAGCAACATAATTGCTGGTCAAGAAACCTCCCGCAGCTATTTTATATGACACGGTACCCATCAATTTCAGGTTCATATCATCTTCTACACTAAAACGCCATTTATCATAATCTGTAACACTGTTTACTATTCCCGGAATACCTTTTTCATACTGCAGCGTAAACAATGGCATATTGCTTCCGTTAGCCACCTTATAATCAGGATACTGCGTATACGTATACCCCGGTTTATAAGTGATACCTATTTTCAATATCGCTGCATCGTGTTGCAGCCATGGGTTGTAAGGTTGTATAGTGACAGCTACATTGTCTGTCAGATCAGGCGATTTTGACCATGTATAAGCGGTGGTATTATCCAAAGGCATTCTCCTTTGATAATCTGCCTTGATTCCAAAACTTAACCCATTACCAAAACCTCGGCTAAAAGACACAGCACCATTCCAACGCTCATATATCTTCATATAATTTTGGCCATATAACAGCGTTTCAAACGTATTTAAGAAAGGCGACACGGTACTGTTTCGATTGAATTGGAATACATATTTGCCACCTTCTATACCTGCCCTCCAAAACTTGCCACGCCAGGCTTTATTGCTATGTACAAAATACAATCTGCCTATGCCATTGAAATGCTGGTTACCAAATCCATATCTCGCCGCGAACTTACCATTCAGAAAATTAAACGTATCTACCCTGTGTGCCCAAGTAAGTTTCAAAACCGAATTGATACCTTCTACCGAATTGAAGTTGACCATTTCATCCAGTAGAGAATTAGTAGAGAACCTGTTTTTATACCCTTTTGTAGCGAAACTGTAGCCGCCTAAAAGCAGGTCTATGGCCTGAAATTTATTACCTCTGCGACGAACGGTGTCCAAATGCTTCGGGTCTTCCAGTTTCAAACGCAAGCTATCCTTCTCTACGTAATCTTTTACCTCCTCTGTTTTCAATGGTATTGGCCTGTTCTCAGCCCAGTATGCTGTATCTTTTTTATTCGCATCAGCTTTATAGATGCTGGTTGTTTTATTATCAAAAAGACTATCGGGTATTTTCTCGTTTACTTTTTGCTGATTATAAACCGTAACAAAATAACCGCTGATGTCAAACCCGAATATCTTGATTGAAGGATATAGCACTTGGTTCTTCACTACCCACGTATCTTTTTTCAATGGCAAGTGTACCTGCTCTATACGCAGCGTATCCAACACTTCAAGATTTGATTTTTGTGTAATGGTAAAGTTCACTCCATATATAGCCCAGTCATCTTCTACTATATATATCGTTCCATCCACCAAGGGCTCATAAGCTCTCTTTGCAGTTACCCTTATTTTATCCACGGTGTATCCGTTCTGCTTAAACTCGCCCTCGTATTTATACTTGTAATAAAACAAGGCATTATCACTTACAGGCGATATAAAACCTCGCGGGTTGATACCTTCAAATATGTTTACATTATTTTCATAAAAAGTAACTATCGGTGGCATTTGCGACAAACCTAATCCGTTAGGATTTCCGCTTTCTCTTACTGCTTTAATTATTGTGCGCTTTCTGCCGCCTTCGGCATAATAATCAGCTTCTTCTTCGCACAGGTATAAAATACCCTTACCAAGGCTATCTACTCCCAAATCCTCTTTCTCAATTTTTTGTCCTAATATTTTTGTTGGGGTGCTTCTGGTGCCTAACAATCCCTTCAGGTAGATATTAGATTGAAAAGAACGCACCTGGTCCAGGTGAAACTTTCTGCGTTTGATGGTTTTTCGAATCATCTCGTATGCCGGGTCTTCTGCATTCGCCTTAACTACAAGGTTTTTCATTTCTAACGACTGTTCCTGCAACGAGAAATTGTGAGACACTTCCTGTTGTTCTGTTATTGTCAGGTTATACGTAGCAGTTTTATAACCCATAAACTGGCAGGTTATTTTGTGCGTACCTGCACTAAGCAACAAACGGTACTCTCCGTTTTCGTTCGTTGTAGTACCCGTTGTAGTACCCTGGATGAATACTGTAGCAAAAGGAAGAGGTTCTCCTTTGGTATCTGTTACCTTGCCTTTTAATATTCCGGCAAATACACTGCATGACAATAAAAGCAATAAAACGGTAAGGGATGATCGGTATGCGATACTCATAATAGTAAAGGTTTAGCAATAACGTAGCCTTCAACAGGTTTGTTGTTAAACTATATCGAAAAATGCTAAGGAAAAGTTACAAAAAAATTAAAACAGGCCGTTTACTTGTGCATCAACTCTGCGCACCACTTCGGCAAAATCTTCTTCTTTCTCTGCAAAATTGTTTTTGTCTACATCAATAATCAGCAATGGACCGTCATTATACTGGTCTATCCAGTCATTATAAAATTTATTCAGGCGTTTCAGATAATCCAACCTGATGTTTTCTTCATAGTCGCGTCCGCGCTTTTGTATTTGTTCAACTATGGCAGGTATAGATGCTTTGAGATATATTAACAAGTCAGGTGGCGTAACCATTTTCTTCACTGTATCAAAAAACGATGAATAGTTTTCAAAATCTCGTTTGGTCATCAGCCCCATTTCATATAAGTTCGGAGCAAAGATGTACGCATCCTCATATATCGTACGGTCTTGTATAACCGTTTTCTTACCGTTACGTATCTCAAGCAAATGTTGCAACCTGGTATTCAAAAAGTATATCTGCAAGTTGAAAGACCAGCGGTGCATGTCGTCATAAAAATCTACCAGGTATGGATTATGGTCAATATCCTCAAAATGGGGTTCCCATTTAAAGTGCTTGGCTAGCTTGGTGGTAAGAGTGGTTTTACCCGTACCTATGTTACCTGCTACTGCTATATGTTTTATCGCTTTTTTCGGAGCCATAGATGCGGGGTGTTAAATTTCAATTTTCAATTCTTCTACAATATAATAAAGCTATTTCTAAAAAAACACCCTCTGTACAGAGGGTATCACTATTAATAGTAATTGATACCTATTCGTTTTCTTGCCTCTGCAATGGTAACAGACGCACTGGCTCTGGCTTTTTCAGCCCCGTCTTTCAGTATCTTCTGTATTTTCTCCGGGTTATTCTGAAGGTCTGCAGCCTTTTCACGTATCGGGCGAATGAAATTCACCATATCCTCTCCAAGTTGTTTTTTCATATCTCCGTAGCGGATGGTACATTCATTATAGGCTTTACGGAAGGTATTGGTAGTTTCTTCTGACGAAACGAGGCTCATCAACTGGAATATATTTTGAATATAATCAGGTGCGCTGTCAAAAGAGTTATGCTCGGTTGGACCGCCATCGGTCTTGGCTTTCATTACCTTTTTGCGTATCAAATCATCGTCGTCAGCAAGGTAAAGTGTTGAATTGCCGTTTTCACTCTTACTCATTTTACCCGTACCATCAAGGCTCGGTACTTTTATCAGGCTATCGCCGTAATTAAAAGGATATGGTTCAGGAAAGGTTTCTCCATATCGGCTGTTGAACCTGTTCACAAAATTGCGCGCCATCTCTACGTGTTGCTCTTGGTCTTTACCTACAGGCACTTTTACGGCTTTATGGATAATAATATCTGCTGCCATCAAAACAGGGTAGGTCAATAGGCCAGCATTTACATTATCTGGCTGACTGCGTACTTTATCTTTAAATGTCGGTACTTTTTCCAGTTCGCCCTTATATGCCATCATATTCAGCATCAGGTATAATTCCGGTATTTCAGGCACATCGCTCTGTGCATATAATGCTACTTTCTCCGGGTCAAGTCCGCAAGCCACATTTTCTGCCACTACTCGATATACATTCGCTCTCAAATCTTTAGGGTCAGGGTGTGTAGTTAGGGAGTGATAATCTGCCACAAAAAAGAAACAATTATACTCGTCCTGCATGCGTACGTAATTGCGCATGGCACCGAAATAATTACCTAAGTGCAAATAACCTGTAGACCTGATTCCACTAACTACTATCTCTTTACTCATAATGGGCTGCAAGATACAAAAAGAAAAATCCCCCTGAAAAAACCCGCATTCGTCATTGCGAGGAGCGCTTGCGAAGCAAAGCGACAAAGCAACTTCTCTCATGGAGCGCAGCGGAATAATCTCGTCACAATAACGGCACAAAAAAGCCTCCATTTAAGAAGGCTTTAATCACATTTCAAAATACTTAACGCGCATTATTCGGGTTGCCCGGACGCTTGCTCGTATAGTTCAGCCTCAAAATTATCTTTCGAAAGTTTTTCCATTTCTTCTTTTGACATCACTTTTCCACTTTCCTTTGCCTTTTTCTGAGCTATAGCCTTTTCCATAAAAGCATCAAATTCTTCCTTCGACATATCTTTTGCAGGAATAGGCACACCACTATCAAGGAGTGTTTCGGTTTTTTTCATTACCTCTTGTATATAGTCCATTTTATCTGCTTCGCTATTTATATTCCTCGTCTTATCAGCCCCCACTCTTAACGTTACACCTATTATTTTCCCGTTAGCGTCTCTTCTAACATTTTTCGAATAGTCTTGTTTTGGCTTTTCATCTGCATTATTATCACAAGTGCCATGCTTTATTGTATTAGGGTCATTTTTTACTTCCTCTATTTTTTTCTCTATATCCCTTTGGTATTTAGCAAGATTTGTATGTTGTACTTTCTCATACTCCTTCCTTATTTTTTCAAATTCTTTTTCTTCTGCCTTTCCGGTTTCACCATCTCCTTCAGGGTTCGACATCTGAATAGATGTACTCGGATTTTTTTCTTTACCTAATGTAAAACGAAATGGCTGCACGTATTCTACTGCTACCTTTTGTCCATTTTTCACACCCGGTTTCCATCTGGGCATTCCATACATTACGTCCAAAGCTGGTTTGCAAAAAATAGAGTCTGTGCAACTTATAATGGTCGGGTTAATAATATCTCCTTTTTCATCTATTATAAATCGTAATCTTACCCGTCCTTCCATTTTATTTTTTCTTGCTTGTTCCGGGTATTTCAAATGCTTGCCTATGTAGTCATTCCATTCAATTGCATCAGGCATTTGCGGATATTGGTCGAGTGTTTTTATCTCGTCACCTCTCACTATATAAGATGATGTTTTATTACAACTTTGCAGCATAATAATATTAAAGGTCAGGATGAGTGTAGCAACAACAGCCACGATACCCATTGCAATGCCCAAAGGGCTGTTTTTTCTTTTGTTCAGCATCATAATTCTGCGTCTTATAGGATGAATAATAAATGAATGTGTGAGTGGCAATGTGCAGCTGCCGAATGTCTCGGACAACAATAGTTGTCCATACTCCTGCCTGTCCATTTCCACAGCCGCATCTGCCTGGAACTCGTGTATTTGTTTTAACTCTTTTTTTATAGCTTGCAGTATCAGGTTCGGCCATAGCAAACATTGCACAATGTTCAGAAATACAATATCTGTAGAATGTTTTAACCTTACGTGTGCTACCTCATGTTTGATAACAGTTGCTTCAATATCTTCTGCTGGCAGTAATATATAATGCATCCAGCTTCCCGGCCCGTAGCCTGTATTGAGCAGTATGGTATAATCTTCTTCTACTATCGCTGTTGCTTTATTGATAACTCTTTTTAGCTGCAACCATTTTCTAGTAAAGACTAACAGCATCAACACAACTACTGCCATATACCCTACTAATAGCCAATTGATGGTTTCATATATATTGGTTTGTTTGGCAACACCTGCAATCGCTTCAGGCAATTGCACATAAAGCGAATCTTGTTCTACTTTTTTACTAAGTGATGGCAGTTGTATAAAAGGCAACAAAACCGGTAACACAGATATCGTCAGTAAATACACCCTGTTAAAATGATGCATGGCTTTATTGCGCAACAACAGCATATATACCATATACAATATGCCTGTGTACAGTATGACTTGTGCGAGGTACAGCATAGCTTATTTTTTATCAGGTGATTGTTTGAGTTCTTTCAATATGGCTTCCAGTTCTTTTACACTGATATCTTTTTCCTGGGCAAAGAAGGACAGCATATTGGCAAATGAACCTTCGAAGTATTTTTTCACAAACTGGTTCATTGTTTTTTTACTGTATTCATCTTTCTGCACCAGCGGATAATACCTGTTCGATTTACCAAACGATTCAAAGCCTATAAAGCCTTTATCGCACAATATCTTAATGATGGTACTTACTGTATTATAGTGCGGCTTAGGTTCGGGCAGCATATCTACAATATCTTTTACAAAGGCCTTATCAAGCTGCCATAGCGCCTGCATTATTTCTTCTTCAGCCTTGGTCAGTGTTTTGAGTGATGTTTTCATATACTATCAACTAACATTTTAGTAAATCTACTAATTCTTTAGTTAAACAACTAAATTTTTAGTTAAAATAAATTTTTATTTCAAAATGATGACAGAATGAGATTTTTATTTTAGATTTGCCTAAAATTATTTTTAGAGTACAATGAACTCACTGAACACTGATAAATCATTATCAGATGTACATAGCACAATAGATCCTTCAAGCCGCAAAACCCCTTGGAGAAAAATTGCTGCCTTCTTCGGGCCTGCATACCTGGTGAGTGTCGGTTATATGGACCCTGGCAACTGGGCTACAGACCTTGCAGGTGGCAGCCAATTCGGTTATAAACTATTATGGGTGTTGCTCATGAGCAACCTCATGGCGCTATTACTACAAGCACTAAGTTCTCGTTTGGGTATTGTACAGAGCAAAGACCTGGCGCAGTGCAATCGCGAAGTATATCCACGCAGTGTCAATTTCATTTTATACATACTTGCAGAACTCGCCATTGCCGCCTGCGATCTTGCTGAAGTGTTGGGTATGGCAGTGGGTTTACAATTATTATTAGGAATCCCGCTACTATGGGGTGTAGGCATTACACTACTCGATACATTATTACTACTCTACTTACAAAAAATGGGAATGCGTCGTATGGAAGCATTCATCATTGCATTGGTTATTATTATTGGAGGTTGTTTTCTTACAGAGATATTTTTTGCAAAGCCAAACGTCAGCGAGTTAGTAACAGGCTTTGTTCCATCTATTCCCAACAGTACAGCATTATATATTGCCATTGGTATCATTGGTGCTACGGTAATGCCGCATAACTTATACCTGCACTCAGCATTGGTACAAACCCGCAAAATAAATCGCGATGATGCTTCTATAAAACGAGCCATCCACCTCAATGTTTGGGATAGTGTCATTGCCCTGAACGCTGCGTTGTTTGTAAATGCTGCCATACTCATTCTCGCTGCAGCAGTCTTTCACGCTTCGGGTAGAAATGTAGCGGCGCTGAAAGATGCTCACGAATTACTGGCACCACTTCTGGGCACCAAATGGGCTTCGCATTTATTTGCCATTGCATTGATTGCTGCAGGGCAAAGCTCTACTGTTACAGGTACACTCGCAGGACAAATTGTAATGGAAGGTTACCTGCGTCTTCGTATCAATCCTCTATTACGCCGCCTTATCACACGCTTATTAGCTATAGTACCTGCTGTATTGGTGATATGGATAATGGGCGAAGCTGAGGTAGATAGCATGCTGGTGTTCAGTCAGGTGTTATTGAGTATGCAACTGGCATTTGCAGTCATACCATTGATACATTTTGTGAGCGACAAAAAACGCATGGGCAATTTTGCCATTAAACCAATAGTAAAAATTGCAGCATGGGTTATAGCGTTGATAATTGTTGCACTAAATCTTAAATTAGTATACGATACTGCGCTCGACTGGATAACTCTAAGCAATAACCTATTCATTAAAGGGTTGATTGTCGCTGGCGAATTAGGATTGGTAACACTACTCGCTATTACAGTAATATACCCTTTCATATTACGCCGCAGAGAAGCCAGTGTGAGTATACACAAAGAGTTACAAATGGATGCATTGTACACAACTGTGTCAAAACCTTTTAGCAAAGTGGCTTTAGCACTCGACTATAGCGACAAAGACCAGCGTGTCATACAATATGCCATGCAATTGGGTAATGCCAATACAGAATACATACTCATTCACATAGTAGAAAGTGCACAAGCCCGTGTATGGGAAGATGAAGCTCATGACTACGAAACGAAAAAAGATAAAGAACATCTAAATGAATACGTAAAATTCATGCAGGCTAAAAATTACAAAGCCACCGGTGTACTTGGTTTCAAAAAACGCACTTCAGAAATTGCACGCATTGTCAAAGAACAGCAGTGTGATTTATTGGTACTCGGTAGTCACGGACACAAAACAGTGAAAGACTTCATCTTCGGAGAAACTATCAATACGCTCCGCCACATGGTAGATATCCCGGTATTTATAGCCAAATAAGCAATAAACCATTCTCTGCTGCGTTATCATAGCAATGAAAAACTTGCTGATAGCTATTATACTTCTCTGCTCTTTAACAGATACCAAAGCACAGAGCGAATCATTGATTTCGAAGATGTACATTAATGGTTATGCTTCATCATTCAAGCCATTTAACTATTATACTTACATGGGTTTTAATACCCGTAGTAATATTCGCGATTACATATCCCCATCATTTGGTTTGTCATTTTCCAGGAAAGGAAAAAACTATCACGAAATAGAATTAAGCAGGTTTGATATCTCTAAGCAAGACATCAAGATAGAGACGTATGATTACAATGGCAATAAATATTATCAGCCTGTACAAATGTTGACAAATACTTTTATTGCATTACGTTATGAATACATTCTGGGGTTCATTAAAAAGAAAAATGCAATCCTGAAACCGCAATTAGGATTTTCTGCAATGCCTTATTATTACCGCAATAAATCCACACCCTACTTATCTTACGATTATCCCGTTGCACAAACTTATGTAGGTATTCAGTGTGCAATAGTGCCCCGTATCAACATATCACTGAGTTCAAAATTATTGCTTGACATTAATATACCATTACCACTACTCGAAACAAACATTGCAAAGCAAAATATTGCAAATCCGAAGCTTCCTGCTCAATCTCAAAAATATAGCATAGTAGATGTAATGGTATTCCCCAGATACTTTACAGCACGGGTAGGTTTGGGGCTAAAAATATAAATACCTAATGTGTATCTTAGAGCATAAATCTTGCTCTCATGGTCATCAAATGGATCATCATATTTCTTGCTGTTCTCAATTTCGGTTTTATGATTTTTGACGGCAGCCGTGCATTGGCTACAGGCGATTACATACGCCCCACTTCTGGTACTCACGCAGGCCAATTAGGTCCTTGGAAGAATGTTGTAGAAAAAATAGGCATCGACCCAGAGTCCAATACGATGAAAGTCATTTTTGTGATATGGGGCATAGTCGGCATGTGCATCACTATTGCTTTCATTATGGGCAAGCCATGGGCATGGAAAGCCATGATCATTATGAATGTCTGCTCCTTGTGGTATGCCATGATGGGCACTATTAGCAGCACATTACAAATAGTACTGCTCATCGTCACCAAACTGCTTCAATAATTATCTCTTCGTAAAAGTTTTCTTACTGAAATACATCCTTAGCTCAGTAGCGCCCCCATGTGCGAAGCACTGGTACGCCTAAGAGCATTTCCATGCAATAACAGCGTATAGCTACCGAAATCATGGCGGAGCAATTGATTTCGGCCTGCTTTTCTTTGCTACTTTCTTTTTCAGGCAAAAAGAAAGTAGATGGTAATGATACCGGGGACAATTATAATAATGTATTTTGCTGCAAATTTTAAAGTATACATGCAACGCGATACCGCTATTTTCGGATTGATAAATGAAGAGCTGCAACGCCAGCGCCGTGGTTTGGAGCTTATAGCCTCAGAAAACTTTACCAGCATGCAGGTCATGCAGGCCATGGGAAGCGTAATGACCAATAAATATGCCGAAGGATATCCGGGCCGCAGGTATTATGGTGGTTGCGAAGTGGTAGATAAAAGCGAACAACTTGCAATTGATAGAGTAAAACAAGTTTTTGGTGTAGAATATGCAAACGTGCAACCACATAGCGGTGCACAGGCTAATGCGGCAGTGATGTTAGCATGTTTACATGCCGGTGATACCATTCTTGGTTTAGACTTGAGCATGGGCGGTCACCTTACACATGGCTCTCCTGTTAATTTCTCAGGCAAAACATATCACGCAGTGCACTATGGTGTGCGCAAGGAAGATGGCATTGTTGATTATGAACATCTGGAAAAACAAGCTGCGGAGCACAAACCTAAAATGATTATTTGTGGTGCATCTGCTTACAGCCGCGATTGGGACTATGCACGCATTCGTGCAGCGGCAGATAAAATAGGCGCTATCGTATTAGCAGATATCTCCCACCCTGCAGGTTTGATAGCTAAAAAACATCTCAGCTCTCCGTTTGAGCATTGCCATATCGTTACTACTACTACACACAAAACATTGCGTGGCCCACGCGGCGGTTTGGTGATGATGAAAACTGATTTTGAAAACCCATGGGGCATCAAAGACCCTAAAGGCGAGATACGCATGATGAGTGCATTACTTGACCTTGCAGTTTTCCCCGGCACACAAGGCGGCCCGTTGGAACACGTGATTGCTGCAAAAGCTGTGGCCTTCGGCGAAATTCTGGACGCTTCGTTCGGCAGCTATACTCAACAGGTTATCAATAATGCGCAGGCTTTAGCCAAAGCTTTCCTCGCAAAAGACTATAACATAGTTTCAGGTGGCACAGACAACCACTTGTTATTGATAGACTTGCGCAATAAAAACATCAGCGGTAAAAAAGCAGAGAACACATTGGTTCATGCCGATATTACTCTTAACAAGAACATGGTGCCTTTCGACGATAAATCACCATTTATCACATCAGGTATACGTGTTGGTGTACCCGCTGTCACTACACGCGGACTGAAGGAAGACCACATGCCGCAAATAGCAGATTGGTTGGACAGGGTGTTAATGTCACCTGATAACGAAAACTTAATAAATACGGTAAGAGGCGAGGTAAATGAGTTCATGAAGCAGTTCCCGCTCTATCCTGAATGGTAGAATTAAGATAATATTATATAAGCCATCGCGTTATACAACAGATAACACGGTGGCTTTTCTTATTTTTGTAGCTTATACAACACCCATTGCACTGGTTTAATACATTGTTCATGAAGAGGACTTTATTACATAGCACACTGGCTTCGGTTTTTATTTTGTTATTCGTGGCAAATGACACCTACGCACAACGTCACAAAAAAGAAGAGAAACCTAAAGAGGTAAGCATATACGATGTGGATACGCTGCAAAAGCTGATTCCGCTGAATCGTAAAATGTGGCACGACCGCATAGACATTCAGCAGAAAAAAATCAGGGCCTCTTTTAAAATGGTCAGTTATTCTGACGATAGCATATTATCTGCAAGTTTTCAGCATGCTATGATGGAGGACGTAGACCATATGCAAAAGATGGTAGAGAATATGCCGCCCGGAGATAGGGATTCATATGCAGAAAGCCAGGAGAAAATACAATGCTTAAAAGCCATTGAACAAATGCTGATTTCCTTCAATCGCGATGTACGCCCCGACCCTGTTTATTATAAAAAGTTGGTGGCCAATATGCACGACCTTATCATTGCATTGAATGAAGGTACCAGTCTCGATTTTGTGAAGAACAATGTCAGCAAGCAAACACTGAACAACGTAAAAGCCTTATTCGACAAACCATCCGCACCCGAGCGTATGTTCATTTATCCTGAGATGGGCAGGCGCGAACCGCAAATGATGATAAAACGTCTGCCTGAGTTTGTGAATGACCCTTATGCTGATGATATAATAACTGCTGCTGCGAAAGTTGTCCCGAATGAAATTTTCAATTACGCTTCTTCTACCAATGTACCATTAAGCAATGCTGTAAGACGCAGTAAAGACCCATTAGTGCAAACCATTGTACGTGTAGCGCAGGAATCTAAATCACCGCTAAAGGCTATGCCTTTCATCAATGACATATTTGCCAAGCGCAAAACAATTGCAGAAGTAGATGCCATCACATCAAACCCCGATTTGTTTTACCAAAACCTGGTGAGACTGAAGGTGGAGAATGTGGCGATAGGCGGCGATATCTATACCGATGAATTGCAGTACCGTGGAATGAGCTATGTGCGCAAAATGAACGAGCTGCACGAAGAAAAAGACCCGGTGCGTTTTAAATGTATTGAAGACATGAGCCCAGAGGCTATGTATTTCCTTATGGTTTACGGGCAGGACGAGATATACACCAGTAGTTTCCTCGGCACTTTCAAAAGAATGATGGCAAAGTTGGGAACAACGCCCGGTAACGAATTCCTTGACCGTGTACATCGTGACAAGTTCAGGACATTCATCCGCATGTGTGCCGGCTATAATACATTACCACAGTTCTTAGGCACTATGGATGCTGAACATAAGAACAGCCTGATGCGCGATTTTATAGCAGGATTAGAAAAAGGTAAAGACGATGACCTTGAAGATGCTGTAGACGTTGCCGATGCATTCGGCAGCATACAGGATTCATCTCTCGCAGCATTTTTAGATAAGCAGGTGAAGGACAACTATGAATCTGCATATCAACAACGAAGCAAAAAAGGTGTTATCATCTATGGGTTGCTGGCAACGCTGTTTGAAAGTTCACGCAACGCAAACAATAGCGACAATGCTGCTGCAGAATCCAACCGTTTAAACCTCCCTCCCATCAATCTTGTGCCTAATAACAAATTGGCCAATGACTCAGGTATCGTTTACGAACAGTTCTTTTTCTTCGGCGACGAAGACGGTAAAACATCATACGCCAGTTTTTTAACCAACTTTAAAGACGGTAAATGGAAAATCGTAAACACTAATAAGAATTGGTCTACCATATCATCTACTTCCGGCAAACCTGTTGTGATATATGCCAATATGCCAGTACCTGAGCCCGGCGACGAAGAAGCACAGAAAGCACTTTGCAATTATCTTGACAGCCTCGAAATTCATCCTACAATAGTAGTGCACCGCGGGCATAGTTACCATTTGCCACTAACCATCGACCACCTGAAACCCGAAGCACGCATTGTAATGCTGGGCTCTTGTGGTGGCTATCACAACCTGGGTAAAGTGTTAGACCATTCTCCTGATGCGCACATCATCTCTTCTAAACAAGTAGGTTCTATGAGCGTAAACGAGCCTATTATTAAAACCATCAACGAACAATTACTGGAAGGCAAAGACATTGAATGGATATCATCATGGATGAAACTGAATGGCATCTTTGCAATGAAAGGCAGAGAAAAAGCGCGTGAGTATTTTGTTGACTATATTCCCCCGCACAGAAACCTTGGCGCAATTTTTATTAAAGCATATCGTAAAATGCTAAACAGCCTCGAATAATTCTTATGGCAAAATATAATCTTTCCAAAATATCTACCCGCTCCCCTAAGGGCTGGGATAAAGAAACTACCAAAAAGAAATTGGAGGGAGTTCTCAGCGAATTGGATGAACTGCAAAACCTGCTATATGCCGAATCTAAACATTCCATACTGGTAATTATCCAGGCTATGGATGGTGGAGGCAAAGACGGCTTGATTCGCGATGTATTCACGAGCATGAACCCGCAAGGTGTAGAAGTAACATCTTATAAAGAACCCACACCTGAAGAATTATCTCACGATTTCCTCTGGCGTGTACATCAACACAGCCCTGCCAAAGGCACGATACAGGTTTTCAACCGCTCTCATTACGAAGATGTGTTAGTAACTCGTGTACACAACATCATTGATGACAAGACAGCATACAAACGTATGGCTGCTATCAACGATTTTGAAAGACTATTGCAGGAGCATAATAACACACACATCCTCAAACTATACCTGCACGTTTCTCACGAAGAACAATTATCTCGTTTAAAGGAACGTATGAGTGCACCGCAAAAAATGTGGAAGTACAATGCTAATGACCTGAAAGAATCAGAGCTTTGGAACACTTATATGGAATACTATCAGGAAGCCTTCAGCCAGTGCAATAAACCCGAATGGAATATCATACCATCAGACCAGAACTGGTATAAATCATATATCGTTGCTGTATTGCTGCGAGATATGCTCAAAGGACTAAAGATGAAATATCCCGGACTAAAGAAATGATTTAGTTGACTTGTTGAGCCGTTGATTAGTTATCTTATATTACTCTCCATAAAAAATGTACCTCTAAAGAGGTACATTTTTATTATATTCTTACAAATTAATAAACTACTGGTCAACTAATCAACCAGTCAACTAATTAACAACGTTCAATAGTCCACTTAGCTACTGCAGGAGCCAGCTCTTTTTGAGATTTACCACCTACAAACACACCAATGTGTCCACCCGGGAAAGGATATTCTTTTTTATCCTTGCTGCCGATAGCATCCATAATAGGCAACGTACTTTCGTTAGGAATGATGTTATCATCCGTAGCGTACACATTCAGGTACGGAACAGTCATGTTCTTCAAATCAATCTTACGGCCACCTAATTCCATTTCACCTTTTATCAGTTTATTATCACGGAACAGGTCTTTGATATATTTCCTGTACATCTCACCCGGAATAGCAGGTAAATCGCCCTTCCATTTTTCCATACGCAGGAAGTTCTCCATTTTATCTTTATCATCAAGGCTGTTCATCACACCCAGATACTTGCTGATGTTCATGCTTGGTTTCAACATACCGAAAGCACCATCTACCATTTCACCCGGAATAGTACCAACGCTATCTACCATCGCATCTACATCTATATGCTTAGTCCAGCGATACAACATGCATTTGTTAGTGCTGAATTCATAAGGAGCTACGTAAGTAGTCAGTGATTTCAGTTTTTGCGGGTACAAGCTGGCATATATCATGCTGAATGTACCACCCTGGCAAATACCTTGCTTGTGTATCTTATCTACTTTATGACGCTTGCGAAGGAAATCAACCGCATCGTTCATATAACCATCTATATAATCTTCCATTGTTTCGTAGCGGTCTGCCTTTGTAGGATAACCCCAGTCCATAATGTAGATATCCAAACCTTCTTCTATCAGTTTCTTCATCAGGCTGCGGTCAGGTTGCAGGTCCAGTACGTCATGACGGTTCAGCATAGCAAAGCTCACCAATACAGGGGTAGCACATTTAGCCGGTGTTTCACGTATGTAATGATACATCTTCACGTGGCCGCTGCTCCATACCAATTCTTTAGGGGTAGTAGCTACTTGTACATCCTCCATGTTCTGTAAAGTCTCGTAGCCTTTAGCCAGTTTCTGTGCAGTAGACGATAATTCATCTACCATTTCTGCCGGGTTCCAATTCATACTTTTAAAAATTTTGCGCGAAGTTATTAATTTTTTTACAAATAAGAGCCATTTTGCTCCCTTTAACCCTATGAATATAGCTGATTACCAATACCAAACAACATATTTTATTACAAACCATGTGCAAAAACCCTAAATCCTAACATCCCCTCTATCCCCAAATATCTCTATTATCTCTTCCATCTCTAACATCCTTCTATCTCTACTATCTCTTCTATCATTTCTATCCCTCTATCCCTTCATCCCGTATCTTCGCCTCTCAAATCTCCAACAACATGATAGCATTTCTCGGCACAGGATTATTAGGCAGCGGCTTTGTAAGGGCATTACTCAAAAACGGACACCAGGTAAACGTTTGGAACCGCACACCCGATAAAGCCCGCGCGCTTGAAGCCAACGGCGCTACAGCATTTGCCCATGCAGCCGATGCCGTGAAAGGAGCCAACCGCATTCACCTCTGCCTGATGGACGACGCCGCTGTAGATGCCGTGCTCGAAGCTGCTAAAGCAGGCATGCAACCCGGCGCTATCATTATAGACCACACCACCACATCGGTAGCAGGAGCCGTACAACGCACCGAACAATGGAAACAGCTCGGTTTCACCTACCAGCACGCACCCGTATTCATGGGGCCATCTAATGCAGATGCCTGCACAGGTTATATGCTCATATCGGGCGACCAGCAACTGGCTACACAACTCACACCCGAACTCTCTAAAATGACGGGGCAGCTCATCAACCTCGGTGCCGAAACGGGCAAAGCCGCAGGCATGAAACTCGTGGGCAACTGTTTCCTCGTTGGGTTCTCTGCCTCTATTAGCGATATGCTGATGCTTGCCAAATCTGTAAGCATAACACCCGCCGAAGTAACGGGACTGTTTGAACAATGGAACCCCGGAGCATCGCTCGTGCCGCGCATGAAACGTATGGTAGCTGCCGATTATCACAACCCATCGTGGAACCTCGGTATGGCACGCAAAGACACCAACCTCTTTATGAACGAAGCCACTGCAGCAGGAAACCAGTTTACCATCATCCCCGCCATACTGCAACTGATGGACACCCTCATAACACAAGGACACGTAAACGAAGACTGGAGCATCATAGCCAAGGATGCGGTAGGATAAATTTGGTAGCAGGGGAAAGTACTACTATTAAATATCGTTGCGTCGCACTCTTGTACGTTCTAATCACTACTCGTCATTGCGAGGGAGTATTTGCGAAAGCAAATACGGACGAAGCAATCTCGTCACAACATGAGAATAAAATAATGTGGGCTGGTTGAAGTGGTAAAACTTTATTGTCCAAACTTAAGCACCACTATTAAACGCTCACGGCGGTGGCACCGTTCAGGGTTTGGATTACTATGCGGCAATTCTTTGTATATACACACGAAGACACTCGGTAGTTAAAGCATAACTATTTAATTGAGTCATAATAGTGGAATCTTCAAAACGGAGTTTACAAGAATAATGTTTTTTACATATCGTTTGATCTCTATTCCCAATTTGCGTCTTAAACCTATCTAAAAAGTTGACCAAGAATTTTATTGCAATCTTTCCACGAAAAACTTTAGGCATGTCTACTTGTGAAAAATGATTTACTTTAATGCTGTATTCCTCTTCTGTAATATCATTATTATTGAACAAGGCATCAATACCTTCTTTAGTTTGCACTTCTTCTAGTGGAATAATACTTGATAGATCTGGTAATACCACTTTTGTAATGACATCTTTCACAGCATTATTAATATTTAGTCGTCCCATGGCCATTCCATTGTTCCTTTTATCCGCATAACATGCAAGCCACGAATTAACATTTAAAACTTTTAGATTAAATTCATTAAATAACCTATCGAATACTCGTAAACAACTTTCAATATCATCTTCATCGCGAATATTAAAATCTATTCTAAGTATTTTTCGAATAGTATCAGAATCAGTATAAAAATTTTCTACGCTATGATATGGAGTCTCATAAAAATCATTATTTGTATTCTGAGGATCAAAATCTTTGTCTATAAAAAAGGCCGTTCTAGCATTCCTGTATGCTTCCTGATTCTTAATTAGTGTGTAGACTCCTATAACTTTATCCTTCCCCTGACATATATAATCCATAATTCGAAATGCTGGGGCATTGCCTTCAATTCTAGATTGATAATATTTAAAATCATCATTACCTTCAAAAAAACAATGGATCATTTGACCATTATCTTTACTGTATTTTAAAATAAATTCTGTGTAAGCGACGACACTATTACCTTTTGCTTCTTTAAGCGTATCTAAAAGACTACTCATAATTTTTGTTTATCAATGTATCCATCCCGACAGCATATCTATCTAGTCTATTGTCGAAAATGAATGGGGAATGAGTAACGACGAATAAAAAAGAACAATTATGTAATGACAAGACATCGGATAATAGTTCCCTTTGCCAGTTTAGTGATAATGACAGTTCTGGCTCATCAAACAACACTATTAAATTTGATTTTTGCGTTAAAAATATTTTAGAGAAAATAAAAAGTATTTGCTTTTCTCCTGTTGACAATTGATGCTGCTCGACAATATCCCTACTCTTGATATTTTGAATAACTAACTTTTGCTCTTTTGTAAAAATAAGTTTAGTAGCTACTAAATATTTATTACAAGCGGCTTGAAATTTCTTAAGCCTGGTTATTGGATTAGCATTACTTTCAATTCTATCATACACATCCTTCATATCGTTAGAAAACACAGTATCTCTTTGAATAGCAATTGCTTCATTCAATTCTTTATCACTATAATTTGACCAATCAACTTTAAATGGCAATCCAGATTTATCTATATCCTCCTCAATATTTCTGTAATATGGAAAGTAAACTACATAGCCCTTATAAGGGTCAAGAACATTAATTATATTATTAAACTTGAGTAAAATCTCTTCATTATTATAATCATTATACTTATAAACAGTAGTCAACAGAAATGATTCAAGCTCTGCATGTGAAAAATCAATTATATCAGATCCAATGTGCAATTCAAGGAAATCAAACCCAACATTTTTTGATAAGGCAAACCATTTTTGTGTTAAAACGTAGTACAATGTTTTAAGAATAGTGGTTTTACCCAAACCATTTTCACCTACAAGTATCTTTATATCTTCATCAAATGCTATATCAAAATCTTGATAATAATGTAGGCCGACAATCTTGAACCGCTTTATTTTATGTAATATTTTCATTTAATCAAATCCCAATTGTTGCATTGTATACATATATTTTTTACACCCATTGCATTCTCCACAAGGAGTATTTGATGTATGACATGAATGAGCCCAAAATAAAATTGAGTCCGGTATTTTTGTTTTTTTTATCAATTCAACTGATGTTAATTCAATAGCTGGAGTCCTGATTTGTAAATTCCCTTCCTGCATTGAAACTAGCCTGTTTAACTCAATATAGAATTCCTTGGTACCGTCTACATGATTCCCATCAGATTTTATCGAGCCAATAATTAATTCATTGATTCCAAGTTTAATTATTTTCATACATGCGATAGTCACTAAAAATTGATTTCGATAAGGCCACCACTCTAGCATTGGTGAAAAATCAAGACCTGCATCAGAATCAACCATATTACCAGTACCCAATTTTCTACAATCAACTTCTATAATCTCATGATGAAGATTTAATGTTTTACATATTTTACTACTAGCAGCAATTTCTGCATCAGCACTTTTTTGACCATAATTTACCGTAATTGCAAATTGAAGTTCTTCCTTGAACCAATATGCAATTGCTGTTGAATCTAAGCCACCTGAAAGTAAAAGTGCTTTCATTGATATAACTCCCACATAGTTTTATAAACAATAGTAGAAAAATCCTTTTCAAAAATGCAATCAGTACCTTCGAGCATTGTTAATGCCTGTTGTTTTTCATTTTCAACAAAAACAAATACTGGTTTATTCTTGGCTTTAGCGTACCCAATTTCAAATAAAGTACCAGAGTCCAGCCCATCAAGAATAGCTACCATACCATCTGATTCATCAATACCTTTGATATCAAGAGCTACAACTTCATCTGCTCCGCCAATACCTACATCATGAAATGGGGAAAAAACCTCTAACCCAATTTTTAATAACGCATTTCTAAACTGTTCAATAATCCATCTTTGGGACATCGTAAAGAATGGACCTGCTAAATATACTTTTTTAGGAGGGTCATTCTTTATAATAATTGTATCATTATAATTAGACAGTTTTTCCCAAGCAATTGGTAGACTTACCGTTTCAACATACGATGCAGTTGCTCGAGATGCTTGGATAGCAGCCTCTTGAATCGACTTCCCCTGCACTAGATATAGTAAAGCAAAAACAGCACTAAAAACATCACCAGTACCTATTGGCCAAACATGATTAGTTTTAAATAAAGGTATCTGTATATCAGATTTATCAGGTTGAATTATGATAGCACCTTTAGGACCACATTTAACTATTACAGCTTTAGCATTTTCAGAATTAAAAAAATAGTCCCTTATTTTATCTTCATCAGTAGACCTAACTAAAGAATATACTTCATCTTCGTTGAGAATATATATTAATTCATTAGCAGCTGAGTTCAATGATGAAAATGGTATTGGATTTTTAGGTGATTGAGGATCATAGACAATTTTTTTAGCTTTAATTATTGGAATATTTTCTAACATCCCATATAACAATACATTATCTGCCTCGATAATATTCCTTTCAACGGATGCCATTGGATGTATTATTTTGGGTTCAGCTAAGGGATGTTCATAAATAAAACTGGCTGACCTATCAATGTATTGGCTATTTAATTGAACATTAATTGAATTACAAATAACTGACAATGATTCAAAAGTTTCACTATCTGAATAAGTGTGGTAAATTATATTTACATCGGAATTAGACAAAGCATGCGCTGCCCTTAAACCTGAGCCATAGAGCTCATCCCAATATGGGTCTCTACAAAATTCATGATATGTACCGCCTATAATATTAAGAGTCATATTGCGCTGGCATGTTTAATTGTAATCGCGCATCTACCTCCAGTAATATTACGAACTCTTGCAACAAATTTATGTCCCGATACAATACATTCTATTATTCTTCTTACATCTTTATTAATTATAGTGCCTGCTAAAACCCCTTTAAATATTGCTAAACAAGGCCCTGTTGGAGTTTTAAATTCAATTTCTAGAATATCTCCAACTTTTAATATTGCAATCACAGAAGCTACTGGTGAGGATAATTGAGTTTTAATATCTAAATCTTCACAATCTATACTTCTTGAACCATCAGTAAAAGGTGTACTACTGCTACCGCCCATAGGATTAATTTTTATAAATAATTCAATACAATAATATATAAAATAGTGATTAAATAATACTGAGAAAATAACTGGTGCTTTTTGATAATCATTTTGTTATATTATTCTCAACTATACCAAAAGTGTCCTTTTCATTTCATTAAATAAACAAAATAGCGTATATTTGTTGTAGTAAATTAAGCCTCCCCCTACGCCCCCTCAATGAGGGGGATAAAATGATGTCTCCCTCTGGAGGGAGTAAGAGGGAGGAAAAACAACCGAGCGCAGCGAGCTCATGAGTACCATTGAAAAGACATTATGAAAACGAATAAACCTCAACACCCATGTTATCTCGAGATTGCTTTGTCCGTACCGCCCTTCGGCGGTACTCCCTCGCAATGACAACAAAACACAACAAATCACAACAAATCACAACAATCCCCTCTTGAGAGGGGACGCCTGCAAAAGGCAGGCTGGGGTGTGTAACACTCGAAAACCCACCCCTACACCCCTCCAAAGGAGGGGAGGAAAAACAAAATCATGAAATCCGCAACAAAACACAACAAAATGCAACATTTCACAACATTGAGGAGATTTCTCTCCCGAATGCCTTCGGGATTCGAAATGACGGGAAAGATTAGACGTTCTCAGCTTGGCAGTACAGTCGTTACTAAGCCGGGATATGAGCCCTGTCATCATGTCGGAAGATTGATGACAGCACGCTTTTCTTTGGTTCGTTTCTTTGGACGAGCAAAGAAATGAACAAAGCGTTTGGACTAGATTGCTTTGTCCATATCTGTATTCACAGATATTCCCTCGCAATGACGAAAGAAAGCCCTCAAATCCGTAACAACCGAGCAAAGCGAGCTCATGAGTACCAGTGAAAAGACATTATGAAAACGAATAAAATGCAACAAAAAACAACAAATCACAACAACCCTTAATTGAAAATCAACACGTTACACCATGAAAGAGAAAAAACAGAAGAATCCGCAACAAAAGACAACAATTCGCAACAAAAAACAACTTAGTAAGCAATGCGAACGGTCTCATGAGCATACAATTAATAAATAATTGACATTATGCGAATAACTACAAAGGTACCTTTGCACTATGCAGGTCAACTGGTGGGTCATCGTTATTCTTATAGCCACAATAGGCGGGCTGGTCTATTTCATCATTCGTCAAAACCGTAAGGATGAAAAGAACCTGGAGCAAACCCTTGAGCAGGAGGAGTTTCCGCATCGCGAGGATGATGCACCGAAAATGTAATGACTGGTGAAAACACTGGATTTTTTCGTTCTATCGGGGTGTAACTTTAGTACTCACCAAAAAATCAACACCATATGAAAAAGCTCATCTTATTATGCTGCGTATTGCTCAGCTGCGCAGCTGTAAAAGCCCAGCCTTACATCAATTTCATCAACAACACCAGTTGCACCGTTTGGGAAGACTTCTATTGCCGTGCCAGTTGCACAGGCCTTGTGGTCAATACGGGCGGGGCATTGATACCGGGCAGCGGAACCACCACTTTTGATGCTTATGTACTGAACGGCAACACTGCAATGCCAACGGGCGCCGCGTGGCTGTATGGCCGCATAGGCGATGATCCTAATGCCTGTTCGCTGATACCTCCGGGTAGCGGTTGCCAGCGCAATATGTTCCTTACCATCAGCAACGGGGTATGTGTGCCGGGCGTTACATCGGGGTGCTATAATGCAGATATGGCAAGCACCTGCAACACCTGTGGCAATAGCCAGATATTCATAACGACCACTTATTATGCCAATGGCGATTTGGATGTCACCATCAACTAAAGAAATGATGTACGGGGCAGGCGCAATACCTGCCCTGTTTTTTTAGCCCGCTAACCGAGCGGGGGATAGTATTGGCAAACAAAAATCCCGCCTCTGGTGGAAGCGGGACTGAATATGATAACAAGGGGCAATTACTTAGCCGCGATGTATTTCTTTTCTTTGATACGTGCAGATTTACCCTGACGTTCGCGTTGGTAGAACAGTTTAGCACGACGAACACGGCCTGTTTTGTTCACCTCGATAGATTCGATGTTTGGAGAGTACAGCGGGAACAGACGCTCAACACCTACACCGTCAGACATTTTGCGAACAGTGAATGTTTGGCTGTAACCACGTCCCTGGCGTTTGATCACATCGCCTTTAAATGCCTGGATACGCTCTTTGGCACCTTCTATAATCTTATAGTTAACGGTAATGTTATCTCCTGCTTTGAACTTAGGGAGTTCTTTTTTACCGGTCATTTGCTCATGAACAAAAGCTACTACTGCATCCATTGTACTATTATTTTGGGACGGCAAAGGTAAGTGAAAAACAATAAAGTAAAAAGTAAAAACTAAAAAATGCCCGAATTATCCTTCATTTTCATCAGAAAGCAGTCCGGGACGGCGTTCGGCGGTGCGTTTCAGGCTTTGTTCGTGCCTCCAGGCATCTACCAGCTTAGGGTCGCCGCTCAGTAGCACATCGGGTACCTTCCACCCACGGAAATCGGCGGGGCGGGTATACACAGGGGGTGCCAAAAGCCCATCCTGGTATGAGTCGAACAGGGCGCTGGTCTCATCATTGAGCACACCGGGAATCAGCCTGCCAATAGCATCTACCACCACGGCAGCAGCCAACTCGCCGCCACTCAGCACATAGTCGCCAATGGATAGCTCCATGGTGACAAAATGCTGGCGAATGCGGTCATCTATGCCTTTATAGTGCCCGCAAATGATCATCAGGTTCTCTTTAAGCGATAGCGTATTAGCTGTCTTCTGCTCAAAAAGGTTACCATCAGGTGTCATGTATATTATTTCATCATATTTACGCTCTGCCTGTAGCTTTTCGATAAGGATGGCAAGAGGTTCGGGCATCATTACCATACCTGCACCACCACCAAACTGGTAATCGTCTACCTGTGCCTGCTTGTAGGGGGTATGGTCGCGGAGGTTATGTACCTGCACATCGAGCAAGCCCTTAGCCTGTGCCCGCTTCATAATAGAATGACTGAAGGGGCTGGTAAGCAAATCAGGAACTACGGTTATGATATCGATTCTCATGTCTTTAACTATTCAGGTACACTTCTATTAAACCTTCGGGCAAATCTACACGAACGTATTTGTTGCGGATGTTTACGTCAACAAGCATATCATCTACCAATGGTATCAATACTTCTTTGCCTTCGATAGTGAGCTTTGCCAGCCATTGGTGCCCAGTTTGTATCACATCCTCTATTGTACCTAATCCGCCTTTTTCTTTATCCACCAGGTTGAAGCCTATCCATAATAAAGGGCTGTCGGTCTTTACGTTCTTCAGTACATCTTCTTTTACGTACACATACTTGCCGGTCAGCTTTTTGGCATCTTCTACTTTTGTTACATCTTCCAGTGTCACTATATACTCTTCATCATTAGATGCTTTGGCTGCAACTACGAAATAAGGTATCTCACTACCCTTGCGCAGCTCTACAAACAATACGTCGCCCTGCTTGAGCCAGGTAGTATCTCCTGTAATATGCTTTAGTATTACCGCACCCTGCAGGCCATGTGTAGCCACTATCTTACCAATCCTTATCATGGGTTGCAAAGGTAAGGTATCAGAAGTAACCGAGGTAGAATTTGGAATAAGTAGTGTATTCTATGTTCAGTTCATCGCCGTTTTGCATGGCATGAAAGTCCTCTTGTTTCACTTCTATGCTTAGTTTATTGGGGGAGTTGAGGTAAAAATAATAGGTGTTGTTCTGCGGCATGAATTGTTTGCGGGTGATGTGGGTACGTTCAACCGTTTTGGTACGGTGACGTATATCCTGTTCTATTTTAAAAAGCGTACGGCGATATGACACGAAAACTGCGAAACCAGAAAAGCAGGCAAGGAAAAGTACACCGGAGAAATAGTAAGTATAAGAGAAGGGATCGGGCACACCATCTGTAGCACGAAACCATGTAGCAATGAAAGGAATGATAAAGCAAAATATCATCAGCACTCTCACCAGCTTGTACATCATGGCTTTGTCCTTGGCTTCTTTCTTTACGAGAAAAGCCAGTTCCTCCGAATCGAGCTGCTCATTATATCTGAATAGCTGCACTTGCATAGCTACTTCAATTCATAGATGCTTTTGTATTTATTATTGGCATAGTTCATAAACACTTCAAAATCCAAACCTTTTCCCGTTACTCGTTTACAAAGTTCTTCGGAAGTATATTGCCTGCCATATTGGTGAATATGTTTACGAAGCCATTGTAATAATTCACTGAACTCACCTTTCTCCATATTAGCTTCCAATCCACTAATGTCTTTCTTAGCCTGCTCATAATATTGAGCCGCGTAAAAACTACCTAAAGAATAGGTAGGGAAATAACCCAGCATGCCGTGACTCCAATGCACGTCTTGCAATACGCCAGTCACATCATCTTTAGCACTAACGCCAAGGTACTTATCATACATGCCATTCCACACAGCAGGCAAGTCTGCTACTTTGGTATCTCCCGTTAGCAGTCCTTTCTCTATTTCATAACGGATGAGTACATGAAAATGGTATGTAATTTCATCAGCCTCTGTACGAATTAATGAAGGCTGCACTTTATTCATGCCTTTATAAAAATCGAGCATTTGTACGCCTTTCAATTGCTCAGGGAAATAAGATTGTAAGACAGGGTAAAAGTATTTCCAGAAATGCGCTCCCCTGCCTACACAGTTCTCCCACAAACGTGATTGAGATTCATGCACTGCCAGTGAAGCTGCCGCACCTAATGGCAAACCATACTCATCCTCCGGAAGCCCTTGTTCATACAAAGCATGCCCACCTTCGTGTATGCTGCTCCATAACAAAGAAGCATAGTCGTTCTCATTTACACGTGTAGTAACACGAACATCTGATGGTGCGAATGAAGTAGTGAACGGATGTTCTGAAAGGTCTTGACGGCCGGCTTCAAAATCATAGCCCATTTTGCGTAACACTTCTTCAGAAAAATCCCATTGCGTTTGTCTGGGGTAATGTTGTGAAAAAACAGCGTCACTCACTTGTGTCGCTTTTTCAATCTTACCTAACAATGCCGGCAATTCTGCTTTTACTTTATCAAACACACTATCCAGCAAAGTAACTGTCGCGCCTCTTTCATAATCATCTACTAAAGCATCATAAGGGTGTTTGTCGTAGCCGTACAAATCTGCCTGTTGCTTTTTGAGGTCAATCATTTTGCCCAACTCAGTCTGATACACACTAAACTTGTTTTCCTTGCGAGATTGAATCCACGCATTGAAACTCTTGCTGGTTTGTTGTGCCATTGCTTCTACAAAAGAGCCCGGCAGCTTTCTATTCTTCTCAAAATCTTCAAGGCTTAAAGCAACATTTGCCTTTTGCTTTTCATCCAAATCAGCCCTTGATGACAGTTCGTGCAATAATGCACCATAGCTATCTGTAGTCAGCATTTCGTGCGCTATTGACGCTAACGTGGCTAATTGTCTGCCACGCATCTCGAAGCCTTTTGCGGGCATATATACTTCCTGGTCCCATCCTAATACTGCCGATGCATTATTAATGTCTGCTGCTTTCTGTGTAATGTCTTTGTATTCAGTATATAAATCTGAACTGTTCTTTTTGATATTCATGTAATGAGATTAACCTTGTACTTCAAGGCGTTCAACAGTATTAATTCCTTCTAATGCTACTAATTTCTGGCAAAGCTTATCCAGCTCTTCCCTATCATGCACATACACCATTATCGTACCATCAAAGATACCATCATGAGAGTCTATGCTCAGCGAACGCATATTCATTTTCAGTTCACCTGAAATAACGTTTGTAATTTTTTGAATCACACCCACATCGTCCAAACCTAATATACGTACACCACTGAGGAAAGAGATTTCCTTGTTCTTAGCCCATTTTGTTTTTACTACACGGTGCCCGTAGTGTGATAACAGTTGTGCGGCATTGGGACAATCTGTACGGTGTATTTTCAAGCCTTCACCCGATGTAATAAAACCAAACACATCATCACCCGGTATCGGCTGACAACATTGTGCCAGTTTATACAATATCTTATCAGAGCTTTCACCAAATATGATGAGTTCCGCACCTTTTGCAGGTTTTTGCTTTAACAGTTCATCATCAGAAATAAGATGTTTAGTATCCAGCTTCAGTTCTTTCACCGGTTGCACCAACTTATCTCCCTGTATCTTAAACTCTTTAAGATCTTTTATCTCGACATTACCAACAGCAATAGCATAATATAAATCAAGCGGAGATTGCTTCCTGAAATGCACACACAACTCATTAAGGTTATGCTGCGACATCGGCAGTTTCAAATGCTCCAGTTTCCTTTGCAGCATAGCCTTACCGTCTTCAGCTATAGCACGTTTCTCTTCTTTCAGGTAATATTTGATACGTGACTTAGCCTTAGCTGTTGTCACAAAACTCAACCAGTCTTCTGATGGCTTTTGTTTTGAAGAAGTGATGATCTCTACCTGGTCACCACTTTTCAATTCGTGACTCAATGGCACAAGTCGATAATTCACTTTTGCACCTATACATCTTGCCCCTAATTCGGAGTGTATATCAAAAGCAAAGTCCAGTGCAGTAGCACCTTTAGGCAACACGCGCATATCACCCTTAGGTGTATAGATATATATCTCTTCGGTAAAAAGGTCGAGCTTGAAATCCTGCAGGAAGTCGAGTGTATCTGTATCCGGATTACTCAACACTTCTCGCAGGTGCTGCAACCAACTATCCAGTTTACTTTCTTGTGATGTCGGTGTCCCTTCTTTATATTTCCAGTGAGCTGCCAGCCCTTTCTCTGCAATCTCGTTCATACGTTCAGAACGTATCTGCACTTCTACCCAACGGCCACCCTGCCCCATTACTGTAGTGTGCAAGGCTTCATAACCATTACCCTTAGGTACGCTTATCCAATCGCGCAAACGGTCAGGACTTGGTTTGTAAAAATTGGTAACAATGGAATATACTTTCCAGCAATCTTCTTTTTCTCTCTCCTGCGGCGAATCGAGCAATATGCGTATCGCAAACAAGTCATACACCTCTTCAAACGCTACATGCTTGGTGCGCATCTTATTCCAGATGGAGTGTATGGCTTTAGGCCTACCGTAAATTTCAAATTTGAAACCTTGCGTCTGCAACTCTTCCTTTATCGGCTTGATAAACTCATTGATATAACGAGAGCGTTCACGCTTGGTTTCATTCAATCCCTTCGCAATTTCCCAATAGACTTCGGGTTGGGTATATTTCAATGCGAGGTCTTCAAGCTCTGATTTGATCTCATATAAACCCAAGCGATGTGCGAGCGGCGAATAGATGTACGTTGTTTCAGATGATATCTTTAACTGCTTTTCACGGCTCATGCTCTCAAGCGTACGCATATTATGCAGCCTGTCACCCAGCTTAATCAACACTACTCTTGGGTCGTCAGCAAGTGTCAGTAATATCTTCCTGAAGTTCTCTGCCTGTGCAGTCGTATCATTCTTCAGGTCAACAACGTTTGATATTTTAGTAAGTCCATCTATTATCTTAGCAAAGCTTGCACCAAATTCCTGTTCAATATCCTCAAGTGTAATTTCAGTATCCTCTACCACATCATGCAACAATGCGCAGATAGCAGATGTAACACCAAGCCCTATTTCTTCAACAACTATTTTGGCAACAGCAAGCGGGTGCAGTATGTATGGCTCACCCGATTTTCGGCGCATATCCTTATGAGCATCAGCAGCAATCTCAAAAGCACGCCTCAGTAATTTCTTATCTCCTTTTTTGATGCGGTGTTTTAGTACACGCAGTAGAGCCCGGTATTGTCTTAAAATGAGTTTCTTTTCCTCTTCCTCATTCAGGTTATATGCTTCTGTAACTACACTTTCCATAATGTAAAATCCAACAATATGTAATTTACTAAAAATCGAAGGTCTGCGCAATAGACAAACACTAAAGCGCTATCAGCCCTATCAATAAAGGGTCTTATTTATAATTGAGGCTGTAAAATTTAAGATATGGCTTACTAATTCTGTCAGACATCAACTTTTGATAGTTGGTCTTTGATATCAAAACCACCTGGTATTCACCACTTTTGAATTCTTTGAACACCTCCGGTGTATCCTTCAGGATATTCATATAAATTTTGGCCGTAGTGGCATCCTTGAATGTGCCTGAAACAATTAATACATCCTGAGGCTGCAATACTACCATTTCGCAATTCAAATGTTGATTGCTGAACTTAAACTTGTTGAAGTCTGCATTAGCAGCTTTAAGTCCCATAGACCGAGACTCAACACCACTAATCAGTATAAGACAGTAATGTTCTTCACCCGGATTAAAGATATACTCTGCAGGTGCTATGTTCATTGCCGTTGGTGATGACGAAGGCAATGGTGCAGGACTTGTGATTGTGCCTGTGCTATCTTTCGTATTGCCTACTGCTACAGTGTCTCTTGGTTTGTTTGTATTAATATATATCAAAACTGCTTCTGCCCATGGTTTAAGAGAATCTGTAGGATAATCATTGACAAATTTCTTAAGCATAGAATCTGCAGGCTTGAATGCTCCTGTTTCTGCCAATGCTATACCTTCTACTATTGTAAATTTCTTTGCGTAATTAGGCTCAGTATATTTCTTTTTAGCAAGATTCACCCTGGCAAGAACACCTTGATAATCGCGCTGTACCATGAGCATATTATATGTCTCATCGTAGAATGGGGCTACGTCCTCATTCTGTCCTGCAATGCCTGTACCAGCCTCTGTAGGACGAACTAAATCTGCCCACTTCGAATCACTGTAATGTTGCAACAAATCATCAGCAAATACCTGCGCTTCTTTTATCTTATTTTGTCGCATGCATACATAATAACGCAAGTATATCGACTCTGCTTTGTATTCGTGTTTAGGGAAACGTTTATCGAGTGTGTCAAGTGTACTTAATGCAGGCGGATAATCTTCCAATTCACGTATATAACTATTTGCAAGAGCTATGTATGCTTTTTGAATTTCCACCAATGCATCATCTTTTTGTTCCTGAGTGTTAGGGATGAAGGCTAATAAGCTCTCTTCGGTTGGCAATCCATTCTCATCTATATCCGGGTTATCATTGCTTTTATCGTCACCGTTATTATTGCTGTTATTACTAGCATTATTATCCGGCGCAGAAGCAGAACGACGCCAATTATCGGTAAGAGGCCTGTTGCCCCATTTCCGTTTAAAATCATTCATACCCTGCTGCATCAACTGAGGATTGGAAAAATACCAGTTGGCATAAGGGCTGCTATTATTAGTATTGCTTTGAGAGCTGTTGTTCTGGTTCAAATTATTCATGGCAGCATTCTCTGCTTTAAACACGCTGTCTGACTTCTGTTGTTGCAGCCTTTTGATATACTTGCGCACTTCAGCTTTTTGTTCTTTTTCAGTCATAGCTGACAACGCCAACAAACTATCCTGCAAGTGTATAACAGTCATTGGATTGGTAACAGTCTTCAACGCAATACCACGCTTGATAGCCAATTGCACAAGACTATCACCTAAAGCTGCCTGGCTCAAAAATGCCGCACTATCATAAGCAGATTGCGCATTGCCATAATCTCCTATCTTATAATACACGTTTCCAAGTGTAGCAAATGATAATGCTTTTTGTTTTTTAGAAGACTTGCCCGAATGGATGCTCATATTCAGGTAAGAGATAGCCTCATTATTATTGTTATTATTAGCAGACAACCTTCCGAGCACATAATACACCTGTTCATAGTATGTGGCATACTTACCATCATTCAACACTTTCTTCAGGCTCTTGATTGCTTCTTCCTGGTCTCCGCCCGCATACATCAGATTATATGCCAAATTCTTACGAGCATAAAAATCCATTTCTATTTTCGGATAAAGGTCAATGACCTGTTTAAAGTTATCTGCAGCGGCAGTGTAGTTACCTGCACGTTGCAATATCTGTCCGTTAATAAATGCAGCACGTATCCTTATCCAGTCAGGAGAATTATCGTCTTTTGCTATAATAGCCAGTTGCTTACTTGCTGCAGTGTAATCTTTCTCATTTAAATCAATGAAAGCCTTTTCAATAGCAAGGCGCCCTTTCATATCCTCAGGGAAATTCTTGTCTTCCTCCAGCAAATCGAGCACTGCTTCTGCATTACCTTCCTGCCGCATTTGCGTGTAAGTATGTGCTAACCACAATATAGATTCATTGTGAACAGACCTGTGTTGCAAGAAACTTAACATCCCTTTCTTTTGTTCCTGAGCCAGCGAAAGTGGTTTGCTTGTTGAAGGACGGTCAGACTTTTTACCGGTCTTCTTCTTATCTCTCAGACTTAGAGCATACCTGAAAGATGATGCGGCTTCTTCATAGTTGCCTTTATAGAAATAGGCTTGTCCCATGATGAGATAAAGGTCATCACCCCACTTCACACGCGGGTCATGTATCTGTATACCAACAGACACCTTACGGATGATACTATCCATATCAGGCGCCAGCATAGCCGAATCCCTATCGGGGTTAAACGGATACAGAGCTAACAGCGAATCATAATTATCCTTTTTCACCCGCTGCATATTCAGCAACGCCTCATCCATTTTTCTATCAGCATTAAAGAAATAGTTATAACGCGTAAAGGAGTTCTGCACTATTTGCCGTGGTAACCCCCATCGCTTCTTCAGCATCGTCTCATTACTATATGCCTTGTGCTTCTTTTGGATTTTGAGTTCGAATGCAAGCTGTTTTTTCTTCTCAGCATCAGCCTCTTTAGCTTTAGCAGATTTTTCACGCTTCTCTTTTACTTTAGTAAGGCTATCAGTTCGTGTCTTCTGTTGCTTGACTACTTTCTCTGTTTTTACTTTGCGCGCTGCGGCCAAACTATCGCTTACTTTTTTTCTCGCAGCAGCCATTCTATCTGTCACCACCTTGCGTGCTGCCTTCAAACTGTCAGTTCTCAGCTTTCGTACAACAGCCACACTATCCGCAAAACGTTTGCTTTCCTTATACTTTCTAATAGCGGCAAGGCTGTCACTTCTTCGCTTTATTTTTGTCTTGATACTATCAGATATAGCCTTCCTCGATGCGGTGGCACTATCAACATACTTCTGCCTAACAGCTTTTATAGAATCAAGACGAGCTTTTCTAGCCTCCTGAATTATTGCCAACCTCTCTGCTTTGGCATAAGCAACGCTGTCTTTGTAATATTTACTTTCCTTGTATTCTCTTATAGCAGCCAGGCTATCACTCCTGCGCAGCCTTATTTCTCTTAAACTATCAGCTACCCTCAACCGCACTTCTCTCATACTGTCATTGATATGGGCCTGCCTCTCACGGTAGGCTTCAAGCGCTTCTATTCTTGCACGGTTCTCACTATCGCGCTTTGCCTGTGCTTGCTGGCGCAACTCCTCCTGCTTCCGCCATGCCTGACGTGCGCTATCAGCATTATAGCTTTGTGCGTATAGTTGCTGTATGCCATAGGGTCCGGCACACATTAATAATAATATTAATAAAGCTCTTTTCAGGCTCAAACAATTCAGTTTTTAAAACTACTCAAGTATATAACCGGGTAATCAATAAAATAGTATACCTACTGGCAGTATCGACAGGGGTAAATCTGTTATCAAAAATATAAAAAACCGCCTGTTATCCCTTATCGATTATATATAAGGATTGTTAAACATTCGTATAGATTATTTATTAAAGTGTTATTGACTTTATATACATTACAAATAATTGTTTTATTGACATTAATAATAGCTGTACCTAATATCAAAAATTATATCATACAAAATGTGCTTACAACATGGTAATTAAAAATGTAAATTTCATCATCTGAGAAAATAGCTTTATGTTTTATCTTGAATGCAAATTATTGAATTTCATCAACTTATATTGTCATTAGTGCATTTGCAAGGAATGTAAAATGTCTAATAACACGTTGAAATCAGGAACTAAAAACTAACAATAATTTGACACTATTTTTTACAAGTTTATTCTTTTAAATTGCGTTTCCTTGTTTATTTTTATGAAGACGACGCCGCAGAAGCGCAGACATATTTTCGGACGGTTGAATACCAATTACAGGTTGGTATTTATAGACGATGAATCGCTGCAGGAAGTTGCGTCATTCAAACTTACAATGCGTAAGCTGTATATCCTGCTGAGCAGTTTATTTGTGATGGTTGCCGTGATTTCAGTTTGCATATTGCTACTAACTCCACTTAAATATTACATACCCGGGTACGGCAACAACAACTCGAGGAGACAGATTATTCAATTGAAGCAAACTGTCGATTCGCTGGCCGACCTTGCTGCAGCGCAGCAAAAATTTGAAACTAACCTGCGTAATGTTATCAACGGTGATGTAACAGTCAAACGTGATACCAACCTGTTAGACCTTAAAAAAATTGACCAGGAAAACATGAAGAATTTAGTACCGATGAACGAAGAACTGAAGAAAGGAGCAATGCAAGACATGAAGAAGAATTAAGACAAGAAATGCAGGATAGTAAGCAACCCAACAACTTGATGAAGTATGCAGGGCTTGGAACACAATGGCTGGTAATGCTGTTACTGGCTGTGTTAGCCGGCCACTGGCTCGACTCTAAGACGGGCTGGAAAGTTCCTGTATTCATCATTACGTTGCCGCTGGTGGCTTTGGGTATTTCGCTATGGCAATTGATAAAAGAATTTAGTAAACCAAAAAAATGAATAGGTACATCATATCCATCCTCTTAGTGTTCGCTTTATTGTCAGGTATTTTTTATTACATCAATACTTCGATGCATGACCTTGGCTACCGTTTCAAGGTACTGATGGGTGGTAATATCATCATGTTCCTGCTTTCATTAACCACTTATTTCCTCGTCACAACACAACTTAGTAAAAAACCACAGGCATTTGTAAGAGGTGTATACTCATCATCGTTATTAAAACTGATGGTATGCATGTTTGCCATTTTGATTTATACCATGATTAACAAACCCGATATTCATAAACCAACACTGTTTGTATTGTTCGGTATATATGCAGTGTACTCAGTAGTAGAAACCGTTCAATTATCTAAAATGGCAAGAACAAAATGATATGAAAAAGCAGGAGACCTCCCTCTATTATCTCAAAAATTTTATACCTGAAAATACTTTTGAACTCATTGAGCCGTATTTCAGGACAAATGTGATTCACCTTACGCTTACCCGTGAGCGCAAATCGGTTTTGGGTGATTATAGAAATCCTACAAAAGAGGAACCATTTCACCGCATTAGTGTTAACATTAATCTTAATAAATATAGTTTCCTCATCACATTGCTGCATGAGCTGTCGCACATGACCACTTTTAATCATTTTAAAAATGACGTGCCACCACATGGCAAAGAGTGGAAAACACAGTTCCGTCATGTGCTGATACCATTTATAGGCAACGGTATTTTCCCGGCTGATGTGGACAAGGCATTAAAGGCTTATCTACGCAACCCTGCTGCCAGTACCTGCACCGACCCGGGTTTGTTCAAAGCATTATATAGATATGATATCAGGAAACCTAACCACTATTTGGTAGATGATTTAGAGGTTGGGCATTGGTTTCAGACAGAGGATGATGAAATATTTGAAATTGTGGAGCACCTGCGTACGAGAAGCAAGTGCAGGAATCTGTCTACACGCAGATTGTACTATTTCCAGGGTATTATAGAAGTAAAGCAGGTAAGGAGAGACTGGCGTAAAATAGCCTGAAGAGCATTTCACCCGATTTTTCACCCTATCAGGGTAGTACTTAACCGCACTACTAAATATATTATCGTATTAAATTTGACAGCTAAAAAATAAACAATGAAACTCAAGCACACACTTGTTGCAGGAGCTGCACTACTTGCTATGGCATCTTGCCAGCAAAACGGCAGTAAAGAGGATACTGCATCGACACGCAAATTCCTCGATCCAGCAAATATGGATACTACCGTGCGCCCGGGCGATAACTTTTTTATGTATGCAAATGGTGCATGGCTGAAAAGCAATCCTGTCCCTGCTGATAAAACACGTTGGGGCAGCTTTAACGAGTTGCAGGAAAACAACTACAAAGCATTGCACGAGTTGCTTGATGCTGCTGCTAACAATAAAGAAGCTAAAGCAGGAAGCGCCGACCAAAAAGTGGGCGACTTTTACCGCAGCGGTATGGATAGTGCTACTATTGACAAAGGAGGCATTACGCCATTAAGCAATTTATTCAAACGCATTGATGCAATTACCGATGGTAATGGCATAATGAAAGAGATAGCTACAGAGCAAGGCGAAGGTAACAGCCAACTGTTTGGTTTTTATGTAGGCCCTGATGATAAAAATGTAACAAAAAACATCTGTAATATGTCTCAAAGCGGATTGGGCTTGCCTGACCGTGACTATTATTTTGACAAAGATGAGCGTACTACTAAAATACGTGATGCATATAAGAAGTACTTGGTTGACATGCTAAAACTGATGGGCGAAGATGAAGCTACAGCTACGAAAGATGCTGCTGATATCTACAAACTGGAAGAAGCATTGGCAGCTGCATCAATGACTCGTGTTGAAATGCGCGACCCATATAAATTGTACAACAAATTCAATTTTGACGGTTTCAACAAAACAACTCCGGGCATCGACTGGAAAATGATGTTTGCTGATATGAAAGTTACAGGGCAGGATTCTTTCATTGTAGCTACTCCAAAATTCTTCGCAGAAGTGAGCAAACAATTAAAAGCTACACCTGTAGAAGTATGGAAGAAATACCTGAAGTTCCACAATGTAAACGATATGGCTCCTTACCTCAGCAGCAATATCGACAACCTGCATTTCGATTTTTATGGTAAAACCGTACGTGGCCAACAAGAACAAAAACCTCGCTGGCAACGTGTAATGAACGTAGTTGATGGTTCTATAGGCGAATTGCTGGGACAGATGTATGTTGATAAACACTTCAAACCGGAAGCAAAGCAGCGTATGCTGGAACTATTGAAAAACCTGCAGGAAACTTATGCTGCACGTATCAAGCGTCTTGACTGGATGAGCGATGTAACTAAAGAAAAAGCAATCACTAAGCTCAACACCTTCATGAAAAAAATCGGTTACCCTGACAAATGGAAAGATTACAGCAAACTGGAAATAGCAGGGAATGATTACGTGAAAAACATTATGGCTGCATCTGCTTTCCAATATAATTACAACATCAACAAACTGGGCAAACCTGTTGACCGCACAGAATGGGGCATGACACCGCCTACAGTAAATGCTTATTACAACCCTGCATTTAACGAAATCGTATTCCCTGCAGGTATCTTACAATATCCTTTCTTCGACCCTAACGCTGACGACGCTGTAAACTATGGTGGTATCGGTGGCGTAATAGGACACGAAATGACACACGGCTTTGATGACCAGGGCCGTCAATATGATGCTGATGGTAACCTGCACGATTGGTGGACAGCCGATGATGCTAAGAAATTTACAGAGAAAGCTGATGTAGTGATTAAACAATTTGATGGCTATACAGTATTGGATACCGTTCACGTAAACGGCCACCTGACATTAGGCGAAAACCTTGCTGACCTTGGCGGTATTGCAATAGCTTATGAAGCATTCAAGAAAACCAAACAAGGACAAAGCGAAGAAAAAATAGATGGGTTTACTCCTGACCAACGTTTCTTCCTGAGCTGGGCACAAGTATGGCGTGCTAATACTAAGCCTGAAGAAATGGCACTACGTATTAAAACAGACCCGCACTCTCCAAGTGAATGGCGTTGTAACAGCCCGCTAAGCAATATGCCTGAATTCTACAAAGCATTCGGCATCAAAGAAGGCGATAAAATGTATAAGCCTGAAGCTGACAGAGCTAAAGTGTGGTAATCAAGTGCAACCTATAATTTTAATATCTAAAGCCCCTGCTAACGTAGGGGCTTTTTCATTGGCATGTCATTATACGCCGTTTTACTCATAACACTGTCACGTTTCAAAATAGTTGCTAACAGGTTTATGGAATTCTTAAAAACTTTGCATCAGGTAATAGAACAATTTAAAAAACCTGAGTATGAAAAAGCATATTATTTTACTGGTGTTGTTCTTGCACAGCATCATACAAACCAACGCGCAATCGGGCGGCATTACAGGAAAAATTACAGATGAAAAAGGCGAACCTGTTATAGGAGCATTAGTTAAAGTATTAATGGGTGGGCTTGCAAAAGGCGCAACCCAATCTGACGAAGACGGCAATTACATTATTAAGCCATTGGCTCCGGGGAATAGCTATGAATTAGAAGTACGCTACATCAATTACAAGACACACAAAACAACAGGCATTATTGTCATCCCTGACAAGAATACAAAAGTGGATGTACAATTAGAATTAGACAATAGCAAAAGTTTAAAAACTGTAACTGTAAAAACGTATAAAAAGCCCCTTGTCAGTGATAGGGAAGTTCGCACAGCCGAAGAAATTGAAAAACTACCAACTAGAAGTACAAACGCTGTAGTCTCCACAACTGCAGGTGTTTATCAAAGAAACGATAATGGGGCTGTCAATCTTGGCGGTGCACGTAACGATGGAACGGCTTATATCATAGATGGTGTGCGAGCATATGGCAGCCGCGGCACAAATTTATCGCAAAGTTCTGTAGACCAGATACAAGTTGCGCCACAAGCAGCTTACAAATCAAGACAGCAACAGGCTTATTATAACCCCAGCAATGAAAGCTACAAGAAAGACCCCGAAAACGATTTCAAAACAGTAAAAGCCAGCCCGCTTTCTACTATGGGCGTAGATGTTGACAGGGCATCATACAGTAATGTACGCAGGTTTATCAATGCGGGACAAACACCACCGGCGGATGCAGTGCGCATAGAAGAAATGGTGAATTACTTTGATTACAACTATCCTCAACCTAAAGATGATAAACCCATAGCAATTGTAACAGAATTAACCACCTGCCCGTGGAATGCAAAACACAAACTACTGCATATAGGCATGCAAGCAGTCACCGTATCAACAGCGAATCTGCCACCATCTAATCTTGTATTTCTGGTAGATGTATCAGGCTCGATGGATGAACCAAACAAACTGCCGTTGGTAAAGCAAGCTTTGATGATGTTGATTAATCAGCTTCGTGAAGAAGATAAAGTATCAATTGTAGTATATGCAGGTAATGCAGGGCTGGTACTTGAATCAACACCGGGTAATCAAAAGAACAAAATAAGGGCGGCGATAGACAGGCTTGAAGCGGGTGGTTCTACCGCAGGTGGCGCAGGTATAAAACTGGCTTATAAAATAGCAGTAGACAATTTTGTACATGGCGGCAATAACCGTGTAATACTGGCTACTGATGGCGATTTTAATGTAGGTGTAAGCGGCGATAATGAACTGGAAGAACTGATAGTAAAAGAAAGAGCAAAAGGCGTTTATCTGACATGTCTTGGGTATGGCATGGGCAATTACAAGGATTCTAAAATGGAAGTATTGGCTGATAAAGGCAATGGTAATTACAGCTACATAGACAATGCTGACGAAGCAGAAAAAACATTGGTGAAAGAATTTGGCGGCACACTATTTACTGTAGCCAAAGACGTAAAATCTCAAATAGAGTTTAATCCTGCAAAAGTACAGGCATACCGCTTAGTGGGTTATGAAAACCGATTACTCAATACAGAAGATTTTGAAGATGATAAAAAAGATGCAGGAGATATGGGCTCAGGTCATACCGTTACCATTCTTTATGAGATCATTCCAACAGGGATAGAAAGCGACGAAGTACGCCACACACCATATTTAAAATATCAAAATGGCTCATACCCTACTGCCCTTGATTACAAAAACATAAACAACGGGAATGAAGTAGCAACTATAAAATTCAGGTATAAAAAACCTAATGGTTCTGTAAGCAAAGAAATGGTGCATGTAATCGGAGACGACACAAAAGATATAAACAGTGCCAGCGAAAATACAAGGTTTGCATCATCTGTAGCCATGTTTGGTATGTTGCTGAAAAACTCTCAATACAAAGGAAATTGCAATTATGAAAAAGTGTTGCAACTGGCAAACAAGAGCAGAAGTTTTGACAAAGATGGTTACAGGGCTGAGTTTATTAGCCTGGTGAAAAAAGTAAAGAAGGGAGGTACTGAGGTAGCAGGGTTATTTGAAGAAGAATGATTAAATCTTCAAAAAGGGCAAGTTGAACTTGCCCTTTTTTATTCATTCTTAAACCGTTTCAAGTCATTGGTTGTGAAATAATATTCAGGAGTATTTAAGTCTGTGTCTTTAGTATCAGCTTTATACCATGGAGAAAGGGCTTTATCATCCGGATTGATAAGTATCTCTATTTCCTGTGCAGGCATATAACTCTGTGCCAGCATGAATATCTTTTCCCCTTTAGCATTTTGAGCTACGTCCATTACGATGACAGCATGACCCGGCGAACCACCCCTGATAAATACATCACCGGGCTGTACGTCAGTAACACTTACAGGCTGAAGTTCTTTAGACAATGACAATGTGCCCGCATAGTTAAACACCACATCTAAATATTGCCTGAAACTTTGGTGTGTATTGGTTGGCGCTGCCGCCTTTATCCATTTCACTGCATTTCCGTCTAATCGAATTCTGTAGCCTTCCATCCACTTAGTATAGTCAGCACGAAAACCATTGGTAAAATTGAAGTGTATTTTATCATATTGTTTTGTAGTGTACAAATATTCAGCCCTAAGCCTCATAACAGCATCTGCACATTGCTCCAAGTCCTTATCGCCTATCTCCATATCTATTACTGCCGCATGAACATTCTTGTACTTTATACTGCCATCGTAATGTAAGACGTCTGCACCATCCTGTTTCAGTTTTACATTGCGCAAATAATCCGCGAATGTATTTGAAGCAGTCCTTGTATAGCCGGGCGGGAGAAGAAATCTATCTTTTAAACATTTCCCCTCTTTATCTACCAATTTTGAATTACCTGAACCGGGTATGTAATAAGCAATAGAATTATTGCTGCAGCCTAACACTATAGCTGTTACAGCAAAGCCAATAATAAATGTGCGCATAATAGTCAGTTTCTGCTAAAAACACACAGAACATAGAGTTCCATAAAGCGATGCTGTTAAAGAAAACACAATAAGAAACTGTATATCCAAGCTACTTAAACCGTAATAGCTAATAGTTTTATATACAAGGTTTATTATTTTTGACGAATGGAATCACAAAAAACGATAACCCTAAACCATAAACTGTGGTTGACCCTCATTATTATCATAGGTTTATTTCTGCGCTTATGGCACATTGATTTTCAGAGTCTTTGGCTGGATGAAATGTATACCGCCCATGAAACCGACCCTGATACAAGTTGGTCTCAACTCTTTACCTATTTGAATGAAATGAATACCGGTGGACACCCACCATTACATTATATTATTGTTAAAGTATTTTTTCTATTATTCGGACAAAGTGATGCTGTTTTAAGGATTCCTTCTGCAATAGCCGGAACGTTAAGTATTTGGGCTATGTTCATGCTTGCCAGAGAATTATGGAATACCCGAATAGGATTAATTGCCGCGGCTATTACTGCCTTGAATGCATACAACATCGAATACTCTCAAGAAGGGAGGGACTATATCTTTACTTTCTTGTTCACTATATTAAGCTTCTTCTACCTTATAAAATTATTAAGACAAAGAACATTAATAAACAGTATTATATATGGCATTTTAGTATTGCTCTTAATATATACCCACTACTTCAACTTTTTTCTCATCGCCAGCCAGGTTGTAATTATCAGTGTTTTCTTTTTCTACGTACCTAATAATCAGAGATGGGTTTATGTAAGATTTTTTTCACTCAGCGGATTAATAGCAATAGTTGGCTATATACCATGGCTACCTTCAATGCTGTATCTTAAAGATGTAAAATCATTTTGGATATCTACAACGGAAGACGGCTTCATCTCTAATTTTTTCTTAGAATATTTTGGCTACAGCGATATGCTGAAGCCCTTATTAATAATATTTGTGTTAATATTTTTTTATAAACTATTCACCAGTCAATACGATAATAAAAAACTGACAGAGCAGCCTCTTAACTTCAGTTTTGTAATCATATTACTTTGGGTGCTTGTAACATCTCTCCTCCCCTACATACGGTCTCGATTAGTAATTCCTATGTTGATTTCACGATATACCATTTCGGTTATGCCTGCTTATATTTTGATTATAACATTGGGTATAGACTTTATAAATAACAAAACCGCCAAAAATGTGATGTTTGGTTTATTTCTATTGATGTCTTTCATAGATATTACTGTAACAAAGCAGTATTATTCTTCAATCAAGAAAGCGCAATTTAGAGAAATGACTCAGTTTATTATTGAAAACAATCACGAAAATTATCCTATAGCTGAAGAACATTATTACGCCTGGCCACAAAATTATTATTTCAAACAATTTAAAGCCGTTCCTCACTTCATTGAGATGACTAGGAACAATACAGTTGATTCTATATTACCTTTAGTAGGTACACCTAAAGAAGTTGAAGGTTTTTGGCTGGTTGCAGGGCACGTAGAAGGACCTACGTTAAGTGACGACAGAAGAGCATCACTCAGTAAATCATATATGAATGCCGGTACAAGAAACTTTTTCGGAGGATGGACAGAATTATTCTATTTATACAAAAATGATAGTACTGTAAAATTTATCACGTATCGAGAAACAAAACCTGGATATGCTTGGGGTGAAGAATTACCTGTACGAAGTAATAATCCTACTACAATAGCAAAACTGACACTTGAAAAAGGTAAATATGTTGTTACTACTACAGCAAAATCTGCAGATGCCCTTGATACTTTTGGCAATATCAGAGTGCTTATTGATGATAAACCTCTCTATAATTTCCAGACATCATGGGTATATCAATTTTTCCAAACAACTCTAGATGTACCGGAAACAAAAGAAATGAATATTCAGCTTGCATTGACCAATGATTATCATGACCCTATAACACATAAGGACCGTAACGGTTTTGTAAGATTCATCCGATTTAAAAAAATTGAATAATATACTTTAAACCCCTACATTGGCCCTGAACATCTTCACGGCAATCGCAAGTAAGATTACTCCAAAAAACTTACGTACTACTATTATACCTGAATGCCCCAGCAAGCGCTCGAGAAAATTGAGAGCTAATAAAGTGACATATACGAATACGAGGTTAATGAAAATCGCTATCAATATATTTACTGCAGCATAGCTGGCCTTCAACGACATAACTGTAGTCAGCGTGCCTGAGCCTGCTATAAGCGGGAAAGCTATGGGTACAACGTTACCTGACTTATTGTCTTTCTCTGAACGAAATATCTCAAGGCCAAGGACCATTTCTAACCCCAATACAAATATTACAATACTACCGGCAATGGCAAATGAGTGAATATCCAACCCCATGAAATTGAGCACTTGCTCACCCACAAAGAAAAACAACAGCATCAACCCACCTGACACCAATGTAGCCTGAATGGCACTGATCTCTCCCATCTTCTTTTTCAGTGAAAGCAGTACCGGAATCGACCCCAACATATCAATAACTGCAAAAAGAGCAAATGAGACCGTAAATATTTCAGAAATGTTTATACCGTCAAAAAGCATATCGCCAAAGATACGATAGTTAAAAAGGATAACCCGTGTATAGCCACATTACCGTGGTATTAGCTATTTTTACGCCTCAATAACAAATCATGTCAATAGCAGGATACAATCATACAGTAGCAGATAGGTTTATGCGTTATGTGCAGGTAGATACACAGAGCGACCCTGCTTCTCCATCTCAGCCATCAACTGAAAAGCAAAAAGACCTGAGCCGCATTTTAGTTGATGACCTGAAAGCTATTGGCATCAATGATGCAGAATTGGATGAACACGGGTATGTTTACGCTACTATCGCTGCAACAAGTAACAAGAACGTTCCTGTTTTATGCTATTGCAGCCATGTTGACACTGCACCTGATTGCAGTGGCAAAGATGTAAAACCGATATTACACAAAAACTATGATGGCAGTGATATTGTATTGCCTGATGATAAAAATGTTGTAATTACTACTAAAGAACATCCTTATTTAAAACAAAGAATAGGTGATGATATTATAACTGCATCAGGATTGACTTTATTAGGAGCTGACGACAAAGCTGGCGTAGCCATCATTATGGATTTGGCAACGTACCTCGTGCAGCATCCGGAAATACCACATGGTAAAATTCGTATCCTGTTTACACCCGACGAAGAAATAGGGCGTGGTGTTGCAGCTGTGAGTATGGAAAAACTGGGTGCACAATTCGGCTATACATTAGACGGCGGCGAACGAGGACACCTTGAAGGTGAAACATTTAGTGCTGATGGCGCAGTGGTTACCTTTAATGGTATCAGTGCACACCCCGGTTATGCGAAAGATAAAATGGTAAGTGCCATTAAAGCAGCTTCTGCTTTTGTAGACAAATTGCCTCTTAATGAATGGTGCCCTGAAGCGACTGAAGGCAAACAAGGATTTGTCCATCCTGTGCAGATAAGTGGAGTTTTAGAGAAAGCAACAGTATCGTTTATTGTACGCGACTTTGATACTGCGATGCTTGCAAAACATGAAGAACGCCTGAAAGGTATTGCGGAAGAAACTGTAAAAGAGTTTCCGGGAGTAACGATGCAGTTCGAAGTAAAAGAACAATACCGCAATATGAAAGAAGTGCTTGACCAGCATCCGCAAGTAATGGATTATGCCGAAGAAGCGTATAAACGCGCAGGCATGAAAGCAGATCGCATGAGTGTTCGAGGCGGTACAGACGGTTCTCGCTTATCATTTATGGGTTTGCCTTGTCCAAATTTGTTTACCGGTGAGATGGGCATACACAGCAAACAGGAATATGTAAGCGTACAGGATATGGAGAAAGCTGTAGAAACTTTAGTGCATCTGGCCCAAGTTTGGGAAGAAAACAGTTAATAATGGCTGAATACCTCTATTGAGCAATGATTCAATTAAAATCACAATTCACAAATAATAAATCATAAATAAGATATGAATGCCCAATTAAAAACAGTTTTACTAACAGTGCTTACACTTTCTGTATTTACTATAGCATTAGTAGAGCTGAGCGGAGTAAGCAGTACGGCTTTATTTAACAAGTATGGTATTGGCGGCAGTGACAACAAAAAAACTTCAGATAGCGAACTATCTGAAATACAGCGCAAAGAAAAAATAATGCGTGCTATGCCAAAGACCACAATTGCATTTGACAGCCTGCATCATAATTTCGGCACTATTACTGAGGGCGAAGTTGTAAAACATATTTATCATTTTAAAAACACCGGTTCGCAGCCATTGATGATATCTAATGTCGTGGCTTCCTGCGGCTGCACTACTCCGTCATGGCCTAAAGAAGTAGTAATACCGGGTGCAGACGGCAATATAGAAGTACAGTTTAACAGTGCTAACCGCGAAGGGCATCAGCACAAAAACATCATGATATATTCTAACGCACAGGAAGAGGCAATGTCGATAGGATTTGATGTAGACGTAAAGAAAAAATGACAACAGCAAACATCACATTCGGGCAACAGGTAAAGAATTACTTATCGCTGATAAGATTCAGCCATACGGTATTTGCATTACCATTTGCCATGATAGGCTTTACACTGGCTGTAGTGTTTGAACATAACAGCTTTGAATGGAGCATCTTTATTAAAGTATTGCTCTGCATGGTATTTGCCCGCACTGCAGCCATGGCATTCAACAGATATTTAGACAGGAAATTCGATGCACTGAATCCTCGTACAGCTAAACGCGAAATACCGGCAGGCATCATTAAGCCTCAGCATGCGTTATTGTTTACCATTATCAACTCTTTATTATTTATTATCACCACCTTGTTTATCAACACTACTACATTTTACCTGTCAGCAGTGGCCTTGTTTGTAATTCTGTTTTATAGCTACACCAAACGCTTTACTGCGCTCTGCCACATAGTATTAGGCATAGGTTTATCACTATCCCCAATTGGCGCATACCTTGCTGTAACAGGCAAGTTTGAATTGTTGCCTATACTATTCTCGCTAACGGTTCTTACTTGGGTGTCGGGGTTTGATATTATTTACGCCCTGCAAGACGAAGAATTCGACAAAAGCCAAAAATTACGTTCTATACCAGCTGCTCTGGGCAAGCGCAATGCGCTCACGGTATCTAATGCATTACATTTCTGCTCTGCCTGCTTTGTTATATATGCAGGTATACATGGTGGTTTTCATTGGATATACTGGTTAGGAGCAGCAGTATTCATCAGCTTATTAATATACCAGCACATGTTGGTTAAGCCTGACGATTTGAGCAAAGTGGGTATCGCATTTGGCAATACAAATGGCATAGCAAGTATTATCTTCGCTGTGTTTACCATCATTTCATTTTTTATTTCTTAGTTATGAATATTGCACTGATAGGCTATGGTAAAATGGGAAAGGCCATTGAAGAAATAGCTATTGAACGCGGACACAATATCACTTTGCGTATCAGCACAGCTAACAAGCACGAGATGACACCTGACAACCTGCGCATGGCAGATGTGGCCATTGAGTTTACCAACCCTGAAGTAGCTAAAGATAATGTAGTAGCCTGCCTGGATGCGGGTGTATCTGTAGTGTGTGGCTCAACAGGATGGAATGAACAGGTGCATGTAGCCAAAATGAAAGCAGCAGAGATGGGCAAGGCCTTTTTACAGGCATCCAATTTCAGTATTGGTGTCAACATATTTTTTGAGGTGAATAAAATGCTGGCATCACTGATGGACGATCAGCCTTCATACAATATTACAGTAGAAGAAACTCACCATACTCAAAAGAAAGACGCTCCCAGCGGCACTGCTATAACTATAGCCGAACAGATACTGGAGAACATGAGCCGCAAAAAACACTGGGCTAAAGAAAGCACAGATAATCCCGAAGCTTTCCCCATTATTGCCCATCGCACAGAAAACGTACCCGGCACACACAATGTTAAATACAGCTCAGAAATAGACGATATAGAAATCATACACACTGCGCACAACCGTAAGGGCTTTGCACTTGGAGCCGTCCTTGCCGCAGAATACATAAACGGCAAAGAAGGTATTTTTGAGATGCGTGATGTGCTGGGAATTAAGAAAGTGGAGTTATAAAGTTTAAGCCCCAAAATTGGGGCTTTTATATTATTAGTCGGTAACTTTAAGTAATCAAATCTAAGCCTTATGAAAAAATTGTTTTCACTCATACTGATTTGTTTCTCATTTACGGCACTAGCACAGCCTCCCGTATTTACCGAAGTAGATATTAATTCTGGCGCAGATAGTTCTAACCCTATGTTGTTTGTAAAATGTAATGGGAAGGTAATTTTCACAGCTAAAGCATTGTTTTGTGGTAGTGAGTTATGGATAAGCGATGGTACGGTAAGCGGCACACAAGTTCTAAAAGATATTTATCCAGGCGCGGCCAATGGTTCTCCTTCATACTTAACAGAATACAATGGGAAGGTATACTTTGGAGCCAGTGATGCTACGAATGGATTTGAACTTTGGGTTACTGACGGTACAGTTGCAGGAACACAAATGGTTAAGGATATTTCTTCTGGTTTTACAAGCTCAAGCCCCGCCTTGCTAACAGTTTCAAATGGAAAACTCTATTTTATTGCTGATGATGGCATTCATGGCAACGAGCTATGGGTAACAGACGGCACTTCAGCAGGCACCACACTTGTGAAAGACATTAATCCCGGGGCTGCTTCGGCCAATATAAATTTTTTCAAAGGTTGCAATGGCAAAGTGTTTTTCAAAGCCAATGACGGTACCAACGGTGCAGAGCTATGGATGAGTGATGGTACTGCTGCCGGTACCACCATTGTAAAGGATATTAATCCGGGTGCACCGGCTTCAAATCCAAGAACCATAGCTGTAATGGGTACTATACTGTATTTTTCTGCCAGCGACGGCTCTCATGGAACTGAACTTTGGTCAACAGATGGAACTACTGCCGGCACGGCAATGGTAAAAGATGTGAACGTAGGGCCCGGCAATGGCTTCTTTAGCCTTGAGATGGGTATATATAATGGTAAGATGTATTTCAATGGCAATGATGGCGCAACAGGTGATGAATTATGGGTTACAGATGGCACAAGCGCAGGCACTCAGCTTGTAAAGGATATCAACACAGGATTGCCCGATGCAGACCCCGGTGCTTTTGTTGTGTTTAATAATAAACTATTCTTTTCTGCAGCTGACGCAATCAATGGTTCTGAGTTATGGATGAGCGATGGCACTGCAAGTGGTACACAGATGATAAAAGACCTTTTGCCGGGTGCGGCAAGCAGTGTTCCTCAATCTCTTTATGTTTATAAGAAGAACATGTATTTCGAAGCATACACCGCCACTAACGACACCCGCTTGTGGCAATCCGATGGTACTGCAGCAGGCACTATGATGATAGCACCTACAGGTGCCAGTGTAGCTAATCCGTTAGGTTACAATTCACAACCGCATTTCTTCTTGTATGATGTAGATTCAACATTGTTTGTTCCGGCAAACTTCACCGGTACAGGTAATGAGCTTTGGATACTGAAAGACACCACAGGTAGTGCTGCCGGAGTGGCGGATGTGAACAATAATCATTCGTTCAATATTTACCCTAACCCTAATAACGGAACATTTATACTGCAATTAGATAATACCAATTTTAACGTTGGTAGTGTTTCTGTAACTGATGTTGTGGGTAAGGAAGTATATTCACACACAATTAGTTCTAAAAATAGCACTGTTATACTTTCCCAACAAGCTAAAGGCATATACTTTGTGAGGGTGCATGTAGATAATGCAGTAATGACGAAACGCTTAACAGTTGAATAAGTAGATAGTCCCGGGAGGTGAGATACCCTATGTATTCAGTAGGTGGAGTTGTAAATAATATTTTATACTTTTCTATTTAAATAGCATATTATGACACTTTCCATCTCACCTCAACTATTATTATCCGCTCCCTCGGGTGCTGAATTTTTAGTGGTATTAACTATCATCGGTATATTTTTATTGCCATGCATTTTTTATTTAATAACCCTGCAGAATACACTAAAAGCAATCTCTTTTGAAAATAGGCAGATGCAGCCAGGTAATGTTTGGCTCTTACTTATTCCGGTATTCAACATCGTATGGCAATTTATACTAGTCAGTAAAGTATCTCAATCCATAGAATTGGAATGTAAAAAGAGAAATATCCCCTGCGAACCGCAACCTGCATATACTGTAGGTTTAGTTTTTTGTATTGCCAATTGTGTATCATGGATACCCTTATTGGGTTGGATAGCCGGGTTGGCAGGTTTGGTATGCTGGATATTACATTGGGTAAAAGTTGCTGAATACAAGAATAAATTCCTTGTTCAAATATAAATAAAGAAGCCCGCAATTAGCGGGCTTCTTTATTACTTCAAATACGTATCAAAGTAGTCGGTTATCTTCTGCATCAGGTGCACACGGTCTTTACCTCGCACATTGTGTTCATAACCCGGGTAAACAAAATAATCTACCTGCACATTTTCGTCAACTGATTTTTTGATGAAGTTGATAGAATGCTGCCAAACCACTGTAGCATCATCTGTTCCATGTATCAGCATTAACTTTCCTTTCAGGTTTTTCACTTTATCAAAAAGTGCGGAGTTTTTATACCCTTCCGGATTTTGCTGTGGCGTGTTCATATAACGCTCGGTATACATTATTTCATACATGCTCCAGTCCATCACCGGTCCACCTGCTACGGCTACTTTAAATACTCCCGGGTGGCGCAGCATTAATGATGTAGTCATAAAACCGCCGAAGCTCCAACCATGTACACCCATGCGGTTGGCGTCTACAAAGGGTAATGATTTCAGGTACTCTACCCCTTTCAACTGGTCATCCATTTCTACAGTGCCCAGTTTGCCCCATGTAGCATTTTCAAATGCCAGTCCGCGGTTGCTGCTACCACGCCCATCCATAGTAAATACTATGTACCCGTGTTGTGCCATGTATTCATACCACAGGTTACCACTCTCTGGGAAACTGTTACGTACTAACTGTACATGCGGACCGTTGTACAAATAAACTATCACAGGATATTTCTTCTTGTTACTGAAATTGGTTGGCAGTATCAGTTTGCCGTATAATAGTGTACCATCATCAGCAGTCAATGTTACATTACTGATTTGCGGACGGTCATAGTCTGCTAAGGTATTAGGTGCGTTCAATAATACTTTTTCATAATCTCCATTAGTTGCTAATACTTCTGAACGCTTAGGTATTGCTGCAGACTCAAAGAATGTATCATCTTTTTCTTTCTTAACACTTTCAGCTGCTCTTGGTATAACTAAACGCGGAACTACTTCGTGCTCACCACCTGATGCAACTTTTTCAGGAGCTATAGGAATAGCCCCGGCATTAAATACATCATACACATATTCTCCGCTTTCATTGCAAATGGCAGTATGTACTCCTCTTTCGTTATCTACACGATGCATCTTGCCGGTTTCCCAGTTAACAGTATAAATATGTTTTTCTAAAGGTGATTCTTTTGAAGAAGTAAATATCAATTCGTGTGCATCTTTATTTGTTCCTACCAACTCATTGACTATCCATTTGCCTTTAGTCAATTGTTTCAGCATCTCGCCTTTAGTGTTATAGAGGTACAAATGCATATAGCCGTTACGCTGGCTCCAGTAAATGAATTTATTATCGTCATTGGGCAGAAAGGTTATCGGATGCAAAGGCTCTACATATTTATCACTTTTTTCTTCCAGCAAAGTTTTTACAAACAACCCTGTCTCCGCATTGTATTGATTCAACCACATATGGTCCTGGTCGCGGTTCAACACTTGTATATAAACATATTCTTCGTCAGGGCTCCAGCTAATATTAGTCAGGTATTGGTCTTTGGCACCCTCTACTTGCATGGTCACAGTCTTACCCGTAGTTGTATTATACACCCTTAGCTGTACCTGGTGAGATATTCCGCCTGCCATGGGGTATTTTACGTTTTCATTTTTAGCCGGAGTAGTCAACCAGTTAATTATTGGATAATCTGCCACCATAGTCTGATCCATGTGATAATATGCTATCTTCTTACCATTAGGCGAAAAGAAAATACCTTCTGCTATGCCCCACTCATTACGATGCACTTTAGAACCACCATTGATGATATTCTTATCTACATCATTACTCAGTGCCGTTACTTTTTTATTCTTATCTAACAGGTAAAGGTTATTATCAATCGTATAGGCAACATTCATACTTTTATCTACCATGATATTCTCTGCATTGTCAGGGAACGTAAACCAGTCTTCCCACATATAACCCACAGCTGTTCTTGTACCTTTTTTCAAATCATTTCCATCCTGGTAGTATACCAATCCTTTATCCAACCACTTAAAAGAGGGTAAAGACTTAAGCTTACTTTTAGTATTGGTATTCAGCTCCTTCAATCTCAATACCGTATCTGTTTTTGCATCAGGAAAATGCATCGAAACCCAGCTCTCCCCAGCTACCTGGTATAATTTATGTGTTCCGGGTTCCCAACTGGCCTGTTTGATACCTTTAGGTGCTAACGCGCCTGCCATACCATTCACAGCCTCGGCCATGGTGAATTGTTTCTTTTGTGCCGAAGCATTTGTTAAAATACATGCGCCTGTCAATACAAGCAAAAACCTGTTATTCAAAAACATATAAAAATGATTGGAGGCCTAAATTATTAATATTTGGCTGTAAACCTATGCCCCTAAAAGGGTTAACAGTTTTTAAACCTTTTTATGGTTAAGTTCGTTTATAGATTATGCGCATACTAACTATTATTTGTCTTTTATGTTTTTCCCTCAGCTCGGGGGCACAACACAATAATAATCCTATAGCCAATTTCAACAGCGATAGTTATTGGCAAAAAACAAGGCTTATTCATCATTTGCCTGCTTATGCCATTACGAATAATGATACTCCTATGGTTGTTATCAGCAATCGCAAACTGACAGATGACAGTATACGTTACATGAGTGAGTCGAGATGTGAAAGTGGCGTATTGTATTTTTTCGTTTTTACACATAATGGTATTTGGAATGTTTTGCCTGTTCCCTCACTGGAAGTAGCAATACAGTATATGCCTGACAAAAACCGCGATTGGGTAGCCTATACCGAAGGAATGGGCAAGTTGTTTACTACTGATTTGAATAGAGGCCTATCTCTTGCAGCTCAATACGATGTCAATGTCATCATGTTTGATTATCCGAGCATTACAACTACTAAAAAATCATTGGGCAATTATTTCTTTGCCATGGGTAATGCACACAAAGCTTACCGATATTTTCTACCTGCAATAGGTACTATTAAAGACCTGCAGACAGCCGGCAAAATGGGGACCGGTAAACTTACACTGTTTTATCATAGTATGGGCAATCATGTGGCGAGAGGAATTGTAAAACACCATAAGCTGGATGCCATTAATGATGTTGTTTGGGTTGACAACCTGGTATTGAATGCTCCGTGTGTGCCCCGCCGTGGCCACAAACGCTGGATCAACCAGATAAAATTTGCAAAGCGTATATACATTAATTACAACAATAACGATTTCACGCTTGGTGGCGCATACCTTGTTAGTAAGAAATTGCAATTGGGACATAGACCGATACGCAACATCAGTCATGAAGCTAATGTAAACTATATCAACTTCAACACCTTGTGTGGACAAGGACATAGTAACTTCCTCACGCTTACAGGTGTTCAGGTGTGCAAGCCGCGCTCCAGAGATCTTTATAGTGCACAGCTACACGGTAATGATGTGAATGTTCACGATACAACTTTGTTTACACAAAGCCATTTCAAACATATAGGTTGGGAGCTGAAGCCTTAGGCGATATTCATCAATCGCAACACCTTCTCTACATCTTCAGGCGTATCGATGCAGTGACTGTCGAAATGAGTAACAGCGCATTTTATCCTGAAGCCTTTTTCTAACCAGCGCAGTTGTTCCAATGATTCGGCTTTCTCTAAAGAAGATACCGGCAGTTTACAAACCTGCTCCAATACATCGGCACGGTAGGCATACATACCCACATGACGGTAATACGGGTGATGTGTATGCCAGTCTTTTTGTTCTACTCCTTTAATATAAGGTATCACCATACGGCTGAAGTACATCCCTTCCATATTATCGTTCAGCACTACCTTCACTTCGCCCATATCAAATAATACTTCATGGCTATCAACAGGAATAATAAGTGTAGCTAATTCTGTTGTGCCATCTTTCAGCACACTGCAAAGCGTATCTATTTGTGATGGGTCGATAAATGGCTCATCGCCCTGTATATTGATAATGTATTGATAATCCCCTGCAACCTGCTGCAACGCATCCCAACAGCGGTCAGTACCACTTGGGTGATTTTCTGCTGTCATCACTACCTCACCGCCAAACGACACAACATGCTCAGCTATACGCACATCATCTGTAGCTACCACTACTTTATCCAGCGAACCACACTTCGTAGCTTGTTCATACACACGCTGTATCATACTCTTGCCTTTGATGTCTATCAAAGGTTTGCCGGGGTAACGGGTCGAGGCGTATCGTGCAGGAATGATTCCAACTATCATTATTCTTCTATAATTTTTGAATCCTTACTACTATAAAATGATGGCATTTGCTGATTTCTCATTTCAATATAACTGCGATAGGTCTCTGTATAGTTCATACGATTATCTATCGTTTCGTTGTATTTACCACTTAAACCTATTAACAACTCTAACGCTTCACGTACTGCGCCATTACCACCTTCACACACTGTGAGGTAATCTACCATGTTATGTTGTACAGCATATTCCACCAGCAACGGATTACAGGCACGCGGTATCATAATACGTAAACCCACAGCAGCAGCTACTGAAAAATCCAATACATCATCAAACACAAAACATACTTCTTCAGGCTTTATACCATGATGCTCGCAAATATGATTCAAGGCTTCAGCCTTAAACTTAATACCGCTATACACGCCATGAAAGCTCTCACGCTTCGCCAGCGTCCATGCCATTGCATTACGTTCGCCTGATATGATAGCCACAATCGGCAATTCATTATTGCGCAGGTAATGATTAAAACGCACCAGGTTAGTACCCATGGCATCTACCTCACTGAATGAGCTTGTACCATTTTCGTCCTTCACACCATTATTGAATACGCCATCCCAATCAAACACAAATGCCTTGATACCTGATAGCTTTGCTGCTATCTCTTCAGCAGGGGTTATAAAACTGCCTTTAAAATGACTGACTACTGTATTGATATCCATTTTGAAATTCTAATTTCTAACGTCGAAATCCTAATTAAAGTTATAAAAGAAAAATCCTAAATAGCGTAGCCATTTAGGATTTAGAAATTAGTATTTAGAATTTAAAGCCCTTTAAGGTCTTGTATATCCAGCATACCTACAGGTTTACCGTTTTCAGTAACCAGTATGGTATCTACATTTGTTTTCTTGAATATTGCAGCGGCATCATTCAGTAATGCATTCGCATCTACACTAATAGGCGCCTTGTATTCCATATCACCCATTTTCTTGCCCAGTATATGCTCACCATCTTTTTGCAACAAACGGCGGATATCGCCATCAGTGAATACACCCTTCACAGTACCATCAGCATTAGTAACCGTTACTGCGCCAAAACCATAACCAGTCATTTTCACCAATGCACTTTGCAGTGTATCATCAGCAGACACAACAGGGTTCACGCCATTAGCCGCTTCTTTCACACGTACGGTCATCATACGCGTATCTACAAGGAACTGCTCTGTACCTACGGTGGTAAAGTTATTTTCAGTTAAGCCTTTCAATACTTTCAACGGAACAGTGATGGTATGCACACCTATATTGATAGCGTTACGCACGTGTTCTGCATGGCGTACCGAGCTGAACATGATTTTGGTATCATAACCATAACCTTCTACAGCATCCACACATTGTTCAACAAGCGCCAATGCATCGTGTCCCTGGTCTTGCAAACGGCCTACCAATGGACAAACGTAAGTAGCGCCTGCATGCATAGCCATGTAAGCCTGTTGCAGTGTATATACAAGGTGCACATTCACCAGCAAACCTTCTTTACGCAGCATATAGCAAGCACGAACACCTTCGAGAGACACAGGTATTTTAAATACGGTCTTCTTAGGATCTAGTCCTAAATCCAGTTGACGCTTGGCTTCTTTCAGCACATCTTCAGCTGTATTACCCAATGCTTCTATCTGCAACACAGGCACCATTTTGCTCAACTTCACTATTGTGCCGTCGATATCAGTGATACCTTCACGCTGCATAAAAGTAGGCGTAGTGGTCAACCCGTTTAAGAAACCCAGTTTAAAACCTTCTTCAATCTCCTTGAGATTGGCGGAGTCTAAGTATAATTCCATAGAGAGTGCAAAAGTAATTGATTATTTCCTGTATTTCACCTCAAGGTTATGAAGCTCAATTAAGGGTTTTAAATATTCTTCCAAATCATATACACAAAGCTGGCTGGCAGCATCACAGAGGGCTTTTTCTGGCTCAGGGTGCGTTTCTATAAATACACCATCTACGCCTGCAGCTACACCTGCCCTACCCAATACAGGCAGGAATTCGCGTGCACCACCCTTGGCATCGGCACTTGGTATACCATATTTGCGTATGGAGTGTGTAATATCAAACACAACAGGATAACCTAGTTGTGCCATATGATAGAATGCACGAGGGTCAACCACAAGGTCATTGTACCCCATAGTATAACCGCGTTCTGTCAGTATTATTTTATCATTACCTGCATCCACACATTTACCTACAGGGTGTTTCATGTTTTCAGGTGCTAAAAACTGTCCGTGCTTGATATTGATTACAGCACCCGTTGCAGCCGCAGCTTTCAACAAACCCGATTGCATACACAGGTATGCAGGTATCTGTAACACATCGCACACCTCGGCAGCAGGTGCTGCCTGGTCAGGGTAATGTATATCTGTCAGCACAGGGAAACCAAATTGTTCTTTAACCTTAGCCAATATCTTCACGCCTTTATCCAATCCCGGACCGTCATAATATTTCAGGCTGCTGCGGTTGTCTTTGGTGAATGATGATTTGTAGATGATCTGTATGTTCAACTTCTCACCTACTTTTTTCAGCGTTTCAGCTGTTTTCATCATCGTGTTTTCATCTTCTATCACACATGGGCCTGAGATGAGGAACAACTCATCCGCGCCGCACTCTATATTGCCAACTTTAATCTTCTTTGCGCTCATAAATTACATTCGCTTGTAAAGCTCTTTAATAGTATCAATTGTTATTTTCTCTTTCCAGTTTGTACCAATGGCATGGTTCCACATGTGGTGCAAATTATATGCCACATGCGCCATTGCCGTTATCGTTTCATCGCTCCAATCCTTGCTCAATCCCTGTGGCAATGTGATGTTGTGCTTCTTCAACATGGTTTTAAACTCTGCTACTCCCTCTCCGTAGTAATCATGCAAATGCTGGAACGCCACACAGTTGGCATAACAGTGTTTTTCACCTAGTATTTTTGAAAGGCCATAGGATAAGGCATGACAAACACCTACTTCAGAATAGGTCAAACTCAATCCACCCATCAGCGACGCTACCATTAGTTTATCATCATTTTCAGCGGTTTGACCAGCAACATCGCCCAGATAGATATCACGGCAAAGTTTCAATGCCTGTTCGGCATAGGCATGGCTGAATGCATTATTCAGCTGACCGTTTTCAGATTCTATACAATGTATGTACGTGTCCATACCGGTATAGAACCATTTATCGCGCGGTACGCTTGCTATCAGTTCAGGGTCAAGTATTACCTGGTTAAAAACTGTCCAGTCACATTTCAATCCCAGTTTTTTTTCAGGGCCTGTAAGTACTGCGGTCATAGAGACCTCCGCACCCGTACCTGAAATAGTTGGCACACCTAAGTGATATATACCAGGTTTTTTGATCAGGTTCAAACCCTGGTATAACGTAGACGAACCCTCGTTGGTAAACATCAGCGATAATGCTTTGGCAATATCCATAATACTGCCACCGCCTATACCTACTACACCCGATGGCAATCCTTTACTACCCAGTATCTGGTCGCGAAGGCCATCAATTTGTTCTGTAGTTGGTTCGCTCGGGTCTACATCTATATACTCAATCACATCTCCCACTTTTGTAGGAATACGTTTTGCGAGTTCACTATTCAGAAAGTAGTTATCTACAAGAAACACCATGAAACCCGCATTTTCTTTACGTACAGGCTCCAGTATACTATCCATAGTATCGAACGCACCGCGCCCGTATACTACTTTCTCAATGTTCTTAAAATTCTTATGCATGTGCCGGTGCTAATGCTTTAGTAACGCTATCAGAAATTTTCGCTGCCAGTTCGCGCACTTGTTCTTCTGTCCAAGTGCAACGGATACCGAACGAAATCAAACGTCCTATCACGTTTTGTGTTTTAGGTATATCAAGATTGTTATAATCCTGCGGAGCGCCCAATATTTGTATCGGTAGTCTTGATGCAGTATCCAGATTCTTTACATGGTCCCATTGGTTGATGAAGTGATACATATTCTTAAACCAATAATCAAAACCAACAACACCATTATCATTGAACGCATCCACCACACGTTGCGCAGCTTCAGGGGTTTCCATTAATAAATTCAGAAAAGTTGCTGAGTCACCATCAGGGTCTGCAATTTTTGCAAAGCCTATACCCGGCGTTTTCGACAATAGTTCCGTCAACATTTTTTTGTGCTTGCGGTTAGCAGCCAATACCTGTGGCACGCGACGTGTTTGCGCTACTGCTACTGCTGCATTCAATTCACCTATACGGTAGTTGAAACCCAACACAGGGTGTGGCTCCATACCTCGCTTGGCACCTATGTGAGAGTGCCCGTGGTCTGAATAGTATTCTGCTTTCTTGTACGTCTCTTCGTCATTAGTAACTAGTATACCGCCTTCGCCTGCTGTTGCTATCTTGAAGAAGTCGAAAGAGAATGCGCCAGCTTTACCCCAAAGACCTGTAGCCTTACCTTTGTACGATGCTGCGAATGCTTGTCCGGCATCATCCACCAATGTCAGGTTGTGTTCATTTATCACCTGCATGATGCTATCCATGTCGCCCATACCACCACACATATGCACCAGGCAAACAGCCTTAGTTTTTGGCGTGATGGCTTTCTTAATGCCCTCAGCACTCAAGCACAATGTTTCGTCTATTTCTGCAAACACAGGTAGCGCACCAATGAAAAGTACCGCTTCGATAGTTGCGATAAATGTAAACGGCGGAACGATCACTTCATCACCCGCACCTATACCTGCAGCTGCAAGCGCAGTGATAACCGCAGTAGAACCGCTGCTGGTTGCCAGTGCATATTTAGCGCCTGTTATTTTCTTAGCTTCTTCTTCAAATTCTTTTGCTTTCCAATGGCCATTGCGTTGTGCATCGTGTCCGTAACGAAAAAGGACACCTGTTTCCAACACATCATTGACTTCCTTGCGTTCTTCTGCACCAAACAGTTCGGTACCGGGCATATATTCAAAATTTAGACCGCAAAATTAAGCATTATAACCGAGACAGGAAAGCCAACGCAATGCCCGTTATTTCAGTATTTCAGCAGAAATTATTCGCATTATTTTAACAGTTGCCCCTGTTTGCTGCTGCATATATGATTTTATTGCGTTTTGTATGGTTTGCAAACGATGAGAATCAGACATTAACTGTTCAAACCAACCTTTTAATTCGGCAGCATTGTTGACCGGGAATGCGTATTGATGAGCCACCATTTGATTTGCTTCTACGAACTTCTGATATGTCGGTCCAAAAAATACTGGTAGCCCAAAAATAGCCGGCTCCAGTATATTATGTATACCCCCTTTGTCAAAACCACCTCCTATATAAGCCAACTCTCCATACCTGTATAATGATGACAACATACCTATATTGTCTATCAACACTACCCTATGAGCGGTATGTTTTTCGGGTAATTCTGAATAACATACAACATCATTACGGAAAAGTTCCTTTAACTGGTTAATGTGTTTATTATCTATTTCATGAGGAGCGAGTACCAACTTCCAGTCATCGGGCATGGATGATAAACACTCTTTAAGAACTCTTTCATCCCCTGGCCATGTACTCCCTGCTATCAATAACTTATGCTTGTCTTTATACTGTTGAATTAAAGGAAATTCTTTTGCCTGTTTAGCAATTTCGGCTACCCTGTCGTAACGGGTATCACCCGATACTATTACCCCGTTTGTCAACCCTATCTTTTCCAACAACTTCACTGAAGCATCTTCCTGCACAAAAAGATAATTGAAACACCTCAACATTTTTCTAAACAGCCCACCATAAGGCTGAAAGAATATCTGCGATGACCTGAACGTAGCAGATATCAATATCGTTGGTATATTATTTTTCTTTAGCTGGTTGAGATAATGATACCAGAATTCATACTTCACGAATATGGCAAGTGATGGGTTGATGAGTTTTATAAAACGTTTAGCGTTCAACACACCATCCATCGGCAGATAGAAAACATAATCTGCCAGTTCATAATTCTTTCTTATCTCATAACCTGATGGCGAAAAGAATGTGAGTACAATTTTATACTCAGGATGTTCTTTTTTCAGTGCTTCGATTATCGGACGCCCTTGCTCAAACTCACCAAGCGATGAAGCATGTATCCAGATACGTTTTTCTGTATTACCTGATACAGCGTTGGCTATTTTATCAAATATGCCTTGCCTTCCCTGTACACCTAGTTTTATCTTAGAATTGAACAATGCAGCTATCCTCATGCCTATGCGCATGAGAAACAGAAAGAGGTTATAAAATAATAACTGCACGAATTAAATCATTACTGTTTTAAAAAAACAACACTATTATCACCAGACCTCAAAGATACCTGTTTAAGAAATTTCAAATACTCAGCGTACAAATATGCTTCATATTCTCCTTCATATAGTTTTAAAGTCTTAGTAACGACAAGCTTATTAACATTGTCAAAGGCTGCTTTACTTGTAAATGTTCCAAATCGATAATCAATTTGTACATCTTTCGGCATCATCTCTGATTTATATATCCCTTCAAAAGAATAAGCAATTGTATCAACAACCTGGTACGACCTTGACAAGTAAAAAGATTTTTCTCTTTTTTCATTCGAAGGCATCTTAGGTAACGGTAATTCCATTATAAAGGGACTCACAAACACCCTATCTCCAGATGTATTTATTTTAGCATCGCCTTCAAAAACAATCGATTCGTATTGTATAGGAATTTTTGATACTACCGTTGAACTGGGTTCATATTTAATAAGCTTAAATGATGAAATATCAATATCGCTGTTAAACTTACTTTCAATATCCTTTTTCGATGCACTTTTCAGGAAATACTCCTCAGCTAGCCAAAATTCTGCTTTTCTTGTAAACCAACCTTTGCCAGTAAGTCCTCCTGACGCGTTTACTTGTATTTCCAACTTTCTTATTAACAGATTATTATCAACAGAATATTTAGGCGTCCGTACCAATATCCCGCCATCTGGTGTAATCAACAGTGCATCTCTGTTATCTGTAAATTCCGACAAATAACCTGCATTAAGATTGTCAGACGTACATTCAATCCAAGTGGTATCATTATTAACTGGAACACAGAGTATAACATGATTAAACATATCAACCGGAAAGTCTTTATCAACAACCCTTTTAAAGTCATTACCGCCATATATCAAGGCTGCATACGGTGTAAAGCCTGCCTCTTTAAGTATCGCCATCATATAATTGCTCAAAGCCTTGCAATCACCGTACCCATATTGAATCACAGACTTAGCATCCTTGGTTTGCCATCCTCCAATACCTAGCTGCACACTTATATATCTTGTATTCTCTTTCAAGTAATCATAAAGTAAATCGATTCTTTTTCTGTATAATTTACATGTATCAATAATGGAATGAATAACTCTTTTATTATCGTCTGTAAGATTGTCTCTGTTCTTGTTCAGTTCATAAAAAAATTTACCATAATCCTTCCAATTTGTCATATTGCCTGACAAACCACCCATTTCAACTTTATCAACACAAAGAGCAACAGCGGGAAAGTAAAATGTTTGCCTGGTAGCTAGCAGATCTTTTTCTTTTGCCGGAATATTATTTACATTAAGAGACATTCTTTTTCTACCTTCTGTAATTGTCTCATTGGCTTTTACATCAATATTATATAGCTTATATTTCAATGATAAATCATTTGGGTATTCTATTTCAAAACTCGAATTCTGTACTGCGCAATTATAATCATCCTGAAATGCATATTCATTCACAAAATAAAATGAGGAATACTGCTTTTCTATTTCAAATTCAACTGTATAGGGGTAATCTGCGTAATTAAAGTCATAATACATCTTTCTAAAATCGTCAGCCATATTATGTGTATCCATAGCAGCATCATTAACATCCCGCTTTTTCATCTTTTTCACAATATTCCCATCTTTATCATACAATCTTCCACTAATATCAGTTATTTTAAATAGGCTACTGTAGTATTCACTAAGATGTGATTCTTTATTACCCTCATCATTTAGAATTGTGATTGCGTATTTGGCTACAACAACAATATCTGTATTAGACTTGATATTGATCTTATATTCACTGTTCCTAATAACAAGATTAGCTTTTTCTAATAGTTTTGCCGGGATATTTGATATGGCATACTTATAATCATGAGATGCAAAGCCAGCACTTCCAGACAAGATTACAATCAACAATGTAAAGCAAAAATTCTTCATACTACTTCTTATACTTTAACACAACAATTTGAGTGATTTCTTTGTACATCTTTTCATACATCTCTTTAATATCATCATATTCCCGAGGAGCATATATACAACCCGATCTCTTAAAATTTGTATTTATACCCAATGTCCTTGTTGTACTGTCATAAGAAATCATATGCTTGAAATTAATGTCCTCCCCATAGTCCAAAATAGCAGACTTAGGGATATCTTCTGCATCAATATTTTGAGGCAAATTTGCATTAAAAACATACACGTGCTCTTCCGGGAAATCTAATTCAACAGGGGTTCTGCGCTTCATTGTCTTAAACGGCACATTTGGTATTGCTTTTACTAAGTCAGTTGATAAGTAAAAAACATCAAGTGGCTTTTCAAAGTTTTGAACGATAGTGTATTTTATTTTCAAATTAGTATCAGGATTATTTTGAAAATCCATCGACAAGCTATCTATACCAGCACCAGAATGCAGTCCCTGGGCTATTGCCTTCAATTGTCTGGTAAATTCACTGCTATCTTTTTTAACCAGGGTTCTCAATTCTCTCGATTTATTCATTCCCAAATATTCAGATATACGGACGATAAAAGATGTATCAGTAATGGAAATCACATTTGCCATTACTACGTCCTTTTCTTTATTGTCTTTAGGCAGAATATCTATCGGATATCCCCCATCTTTATTAATTACCCTGGCGTACCCAGTATAGCAGTAATAAGGGAGCCTGCCGAAAGCATTATATTTACCTGATGCATCAAGATAATATCTAGCTGTCCCTATCTGCAACAAACAAACTGCATGATTAAATCTATCTAATAAGGGAAACTGTGGTGTGGCTTTGGGTCTGCCCTTAGTACTTAATACTAATGGCGACGCATTCAATCCAGCTTTACATAACATTTCGGTCAATAGTAAATTAATCTCTGCTGCATTACCTTCTTTATTTTCAAAAACAAATACCATGTCTTCATGAGGAGTAATTGCAATTTCATCAATGCAATGCATCCTGCTTCTTACATACCTAAAAATTGCTTTTGCCCTGGCTAAATCATCTTGGTGAACTTTCATTATCGAATCAACGTCTCCTTTTAAAAACCTGCTACCCAACTCCAGTTGCTTGCCAAAATATTTGTACTCCCAAAGTGTTTTAGTAAACCCTTTCCATGCTTTCTGAGAACCTGCGCTGTCTACATTGCTGACGTTATAGTCAGGAGGTTGAACTTGCACGTTAATACGTTCACGATAATCATCAACATTGCCAGAATAAGGCTCCTGTGTTAATGCACTGATATTTTTTCTTACCCAAATTATATTATTAGGCACACCTGCTCCATACTCTTCAACATTTACAATGTAAGCTTGTGCATCAGACTGTTCTGCTTCCTTTTTACTTTTAAACTCACGAAAAGTAGGCAACGCCTGACCAACAGTCACAAAAGGGAAACCCCTTGGAATACTAATTTCATATTCACTCGTTAATGTAGGATATTCATTCTGAAAATACCAAGGTCTAAAGGAAAGAGAAGCAGGAGAATATATTTGATACGAATAATCAATTATTGAACCTAAACCCACAGCAGGTAAAGCAAATTTTAATTGATATACCACATCGTTATACCTGTTATTAAAAACAGCAGATTTTGCCATTTCTGTTTTTGTTAAAGTACCGTTCTTAAGATAGTAGGTAGTACCAGTCACATACTTAACCTTACCTTCTATTGCTGCGTTAGAATAATAATAATCCTGAATATTGGCTTCATTAATAGCATCCTCTTTCAATATCTTGATAACCCGGTGTACGGTATAAATTTGCGCATAGTGTTCATAATTTCCTATTACTTCTCTTACTATTTCAACTGAACCTTTTTCGAAAAGCACTACTGCTGACGCATCAGAGTCAGATAAAAACACGTTTGTTTTAATATATTTTTTTACATACTGATTTGTGTCTTGCGCAAATAGTGAGTTGGAGCAGAAAAGTATAAATATTGTAATAATATAAAGGGCGAGGAGAGGGTATTTCACTTTTTCTTTGAAAAGTAATCAATTATCAACATTCAGGCAAGCTGAGCGGTATATGTAATGCCAACCCGCCTTCTGCAGTCTCTTTGTATTTATGGTTCATGTCTAGTGCGGTGTGCCACATGGTACTCACTACGTGGTCAAGCGACACTTTCGCATTATATGGATTGCTTTGTAACGCTAATTGCGATGCCGTTATTGCCTTTATCGCTCCCATTGTGTTACGCTCAATACATGGCACTTGTACCAAACCGCCTATCGGGTCACAGGTAAGACCCAGGTGGTGTTCCATAGCTATTTCAGAAGCCATCAGGCATTGCTGTTCCGTACCACCCAGCGCGTCGGTCAATGCAGCTGCAGCCATTGATGAGGAAACGCCTATCTCTGCCTGGCATCCACCCATAGCTGCGGATATCGTAGCACCTTTTTTGAAGATGCTTCCTATTTCAGAAGCTGTAAGCAGGAAGCGGATTATTTTATCATCATCATAACCATCACAAAACGCGATAAAATATTGCAGCACGGCAGGTATTACACCAGCGGCACCATTAGTAGGTGCTGTTACCACACGGCTGAAAGAAGCATTCTCTTCATTCACCGCCAATGCAAAACAACTTACCCAATCCAATATATACTGGAATCCCTGTCCACCTGCACGAATAGCATCTATCCACTCTTTATAATTATTGTATTCGCGTCCGTTTAATAACCTTTTATTCAATGCAGCAGCACGGCGTGTCACATTCAGTCCTCCCGGCAATTCACCTGTTACATGGCAACCACGATAGGTGCAATCGCGCATCGTTTCCCAAATCTTCAATACACCTTTCTTGGTTTCTGCTTCGCTTCGCCAAGCCATTTCGTTCTCCATCACCACACCGGCAATACGTAAACCAGTTTTACGGCACCAGTGTAATAAGTCTTCTGCATTCTCAATCGGAAAGTGCAGGTCAACAAAGTTGGCTGCATTTTTATCTTCTCCTTCTTTTACTACAAAACCGCCACCTATAGAATAATACGTTTGCGCTACTTTATGTCCATCACTGAACTCGCATAAAAAAGTCAAAGCATTAGGATGAAAAGGCAGGCTTTCATCCATCAGGAATTCCACATCGACCGAAGGGTTGAAATCAATTTCTTTCTGTCCACCCAATATCATTTTCTTTTGGGTACTTATCCGGTTGATGCTAGGGGTAATTTCATTTACATCAAACGTCACAGGGTCTTCACCACATAAACCCAATATCACAGCTACATCTGTACCGTGCCCTTTACCCGTCTTTGCTAGCGAGCCGTACAGCAACACTTTTACAGATGTTACATTATCAATGCCTTTTTCTTTCAAAGTATCAATGAAACGAAGGGCTGCACGCCATGGGCCAAGTGTATGCGAGCTGCTGGGACCAACTCCTATCTTAAAAATATCGAATACCGAAATCTGTTCTCTTTTCACGCTAAATAAAAAAATGGGCGAATAAAAATCCGCCCAAAGATACTATGAAGCTTACAAAAACCCTTGTTAATTATGGCATTAATACGTGGTCAATCACATGTATTACACCATTGCTTTGATTTACATCCTTAATCGTCACTTTAGCCACTCCGCCTTTAGCATCTTTAATCCATAATGATTTATCCTTCCACATAAAAGTTAATTCTTCGCCTTGTACAGTTTTTGCCTTGTACATACCGTTGCCTTTTTTCACTGCATCCATTATCTGCTCAGCACTCCAACGGCCTGCCACAACATGATAAGTCAGCACACTTGTCAATGTACCTTTGTTTTCTGGTTTCAACAGGTTGTCAACTGCACCTGCAGGCAGCATATTGAATGCTTCGTTAGTAGGTGCAAACACTGTGAACGGACCTGCGCTTTGTAAGGTCTCAACCAAGCCCGCAGCTTTTACAGCAGCTACCAATGTTGTATGGTCTTTAGAGTTCACTGCATTTTCTACAATGTTCTTAGAAGGGTACATTGCAGCACCGCCCACCATTACTGTTTTCTCGCCTTTCTTAGCGAAGGTAGCCTGAGGAGTGATAGCTAATACTGCAGCCGCAAGCACCGGGATAAACATGATACGTTTCATAATTGTTCAGTTTTAATTGTTTTTGGTTTATTAATTCAGTTACAATTACATCTACGGCAACTTTTTAGTTTTGGATTTGCAGATTTGAAAAAAATATTTGAGTACAATGGTTGCAACGTACCAACAAGGTATTGTTAGGTCAGATTTCTCTAAAAAAATGCTAGTAAAACCAAAAAATGATTATTCAATAACAGGGGCACAAGGAGACAATAAATTATCATCATGTTCAGTAAGGATACCCTTAGCAAGTCTGTAAACAAGAAACTTATTATTTAACTCACTATCTTCTGGTAATCGTAAATAAAGCAAGCCATAGCTTCCTCTCGCTATTTTTCCTACTTCACGAAAAAGATTTATTACATCATCACTATATCCATTATCATGATTATGTACAGAACTCACATGTAAAGTGTTAATGAAGTTTTGTTGCTTTATTTCACAGGTCTGGAAATATTTTTTATATGGCAATAAAAGAGCCTCCAGCGCAAAAAACATCTCAGTTTCATCTTGTTCTACAGAATCTGAATCATCCATATGCAAGACTATCCAGCCAAAAAAACAAACCATTGATTTTGCTCTGTATGTCATGCAGATAAATTAATTATGCCTGGGCAGCTAACCTAAAGATACTACTTACCCATATTAATAAAGCCCCCTGAAAATCAGGAGGCTTTATTATGTTATAAATTACCAATCAACTATTTCGTCTCCCAGGAAAATGGCAATAACATTTGAATTTTGCCATTCATGTTTTTCAGTTCTTTCACTTTTTTATACCATTGGTATTCATCACCCATTTCTTCCTGCATAGCAGCTTTCACTACTTGTGCAGATGCCTTATTGCCTTTGAATTTCTTAATGAAACTTTCAAATTTATCTATAGGCTCAGGGTAGGTAATTACCCTATAATCCGTCAATTTAGCCAGTTTAGCCGCACTTGCTACCGCCCTGTCTATTCCGCCTAAACCATCTACTAAATGTATATCCAGCGCATCTGTACCTGTCCATACACGGCCTTGTGCAAAACTATCAACTAGCGCCACATCCATTTTACGGCCTGCAGCTACACGAGATTTGAATATAGTATATATATTATCAACAGAGCGTTGCATTTTTGCCGCTTCTTCAGGCGTTAGTGCCCTGATACCGTTCGGGAAATCGGCATAAGGAGCATTTTTTACGCCATCGAATGTGACACCTAATTTGTTCTTCATCAGGTTTTCGATATTGAACATCATACCGAACACACCAATGCTACCTGTTATGGTATTAGGCATAGCGAAGATGCTGTCTGCAAGGCTTGATATATAATAACCGCCGGATGCTGCCACATCTCCCATAGATACCACTAATGGTTTCTTTTGTTTCAGCAATTGCAATTCACGAAGTATCACTTCAGAGGCTAATGCACTGCCACCCGGAGAGTTAACACGTAATACTACCGCTTTTACTTTATCATTATTAGCGAGCTTGCGTATGTGCTCTATAAAGTCTTCTGATGCTATCCCTTCATCATCGTCGCTTTCTCCATCGGATATAGTACCCTCTGCAACCAATATAGCTATTCTTGAATCTTTGGTTGTACTATTGCTTCTTGCATGTTCAGCATAATCATCCAATGAAACATATTTTATCTTATCCTCATTGTCTACACCTGCTTTAGCTTTTATACGATCCTCTACCTGGTCCCAGTACAATAGTCCATCTACCAGTTTATATTTCAATGCATCTGCAGGAAATTCTATAGTACCTGCAGTAGTGAGGTTTTGCAATTCGGCCTCACTTACTTTGGTATGAGAAGAAACCGCGTGTAAAAATTCATTCCAGAAATCTTTTTGAAACTCCGTTACCTGCTGGCGGTTAGCATCGCTCATTTTATCTGTACGGAAAGGCTCTGTGGCACTTTTGAATTTACCTGCGTAGAATATTTCTGGTTGTATTTCCAGTTTATCAAGTGTTCCTTTAAAGAAGGAAAGAATGGTGGCAAAACCTTTCAGGTCCATATCGCCCACCGGGTTAAGGTAAATGCTGTCAGCGGCAGTGCCAACGTAATATGCCCCCTGGCTGATAACCTGGCCGTAAGCATAAACAAATTTGCCTCCGGATTTAAAATCAATTATTGACTTACGAAGTTGCTGCGATGTAGCCCATCCGTTAACATTGGGATTGAGTTTTATCAGGATACCTTTTATCCTGTTGTCATTGGCAGCTTTATCTATTGCCTTACAAACATCATAAAGGCCTGCATTGAATGAACTACCGTCTGCAAATACTGCAAAAGAATTGCTTTGGCTGCGTTCACGTATTCTGTCACTAAGGTCTATCACTAATACGCTGTTGTTAGCTATAACTACTTCTTTTTCTGTCTTTACAGATTTAGATACAGCAGCCACCATTATGCCTATCAGCACCCCAAACACTATAACGCCTGCTACTATCATTGCCAGTAATGAGGCGAAAAACATCTTAAAAAACTGTTTCATCAGCTTGTATTTTATTGTGTATGTTATGTATTATAACAGCGCAAATATACACGGTTATCCTTACGTGTAATAATATCAAAACCTTATTGCAGGGGCATTTTTAGTGTTATTTCAGCCAACACGCCAATATAGTCGGTAAATGCATGTTGTTGGTCGGTAGTAAATTTCCGTTACACCCAACATTAACAAAGCTTTCATTTAAAAAATAGTTTTGAGGCTCCTGAAACGGTTATTATATTTACTTATCGATGCGCGCTATCCTACTGGTATGCTTTTGTTTTTGTTTTTACTCCGCCTCTGCACAGACAGAAGCCAAGGCAAAACTGCATCCTGTTATACCCTTTGCAGAAAAGCTACAATTGAGCTATGAATTTCTGATGAAGAATCCTTTGGCTATCGCATCGCAGATAGATTTTTTAGAACACTTTCCTAAAACCAAAGACGATTTTATTACCGTTTTTAACCCTGATGATTATAAAGAGCTGTACAATGTAAGTCATAAATATATTGCGGCTTTTAAAATGATAGGTGATAAACTACCTGACAGTGTGTTGAAAATTGGTTTTGCCATTGGTAACCAATTAGAATGGAGCAGTGGTCCGTCTGACGAATTACAACACGCATTACTTACCATAGCATCAAACCATATCGAGGCTTTTGTTGACCAGATATATAAACTGAAGAAAAAAGAGATTGACGGACTGGTACATTACCTGGCCGATGTTGAATACAACCCTCAGTGTTCCATATACAATGACCTTGTAAAAAACCTGCAGGAAGCCGGCGCATATAATATTGCAGGCAAACTGGTGCGCGACAGAAGATTTACACACGAGAAACACAATGACGACATTACCGATATACAATAAAATAGGTACTGGCTACAACACCACCCGACGTGCAGACCCATATATAGTTAGCAGAATGCTCGCTAATCTCAATCCAAATAATCAAGGCAAGTACATTGACATTGGTAGTGGCACCGGCAACTACACCAATGCATACGCACAACAAGGATTTCATTTCATAGGAGCAGAACCATCAGACAGAATGATTGGTGAAGCAAGAAGTAAATATCCGGGTATCGAATTCATACAAACTAAAGCAGAAGATCTGCAGCTTGAAGATGAAAGCTTTGATGGGGCAACGGGTACTTTCACCTTACATCATTGGGATAGTATGGAGCAAGGCCTCATGCAAGTTTGCCGTGTATTGAAGCGGGGAACAAAAGCCGTGTTCCTCAGTTTCACACCAGAACAAATATTCGGTTACTGGCTCTGTCATTATTTTCCGGAGACGATGAGAAACTCAGCAGCAGTAGCTCCTTCTATCGAAGACATGACGGCTATCTTTCTCAAAGCAGGATTTAAAAGTATAAGTACAGAAAAATACTTTGTGCATGATGAACTTCAAGACCATTTTCTGTACAGTAATAAAAATCGCCCTGAGCAATACCTGCGCCCCGAAGTGCGTAACGGCGCCTCTTCATTTACACTTTATGCCAACCAGGAAGAAGTAGCTGCGGGATTAATACAATTAGAAAAAGATATAGCCAACGGAGAAGTTTGGGATATTATTAAACAATACGAAAACGACCTGGGCGATTATTTGTTTTATGTAGCGCAGAAATAGATATTTACAATTCGTAAATAAATGCAATAAGTATAAAATAATTTTAAGTCATTTTATATACACTGTAAGAAAATAACTCCAGTAAGAACAAACCTATAGGCTTTCTTAACTAATCAATTTTTGACACTTCACATGTCAATTGAAAATCGGCAAAGTTTACAGTTGTAGTTTGAACGTAAGAATCTTTCTTAGCCTCAATAATCGTAGTAGTAAAAACAGCATTAGACGGCAAATCCGGCATCACTTTGAAAGTTTCTGCTGTTGGTGTTAATGTATAAGTACACTGATTAATCCATTTTACAATAAAAACGGCAGTATCTCTTTTACCTTTCATAACCTCAGTCTGCCTGTCATCATTTCGATGAATGATCCATGTGTTATTAAACTTGTCTATGATTTTAAACTTACCATTAGTAAACATACCGCAGCTTACATGCTGATCATCTGAGTACGATGTATTCACAGTTAATAATAAGAATAGTAAAAAAATGATTCTCATGTGTATGTTATTCAATACTTAGCTAAAGATAACTTTATCTTTGCGCATCGATGATTAAAGCTTACCTCCTTCTCGGCAGCAACGAAGGCAATCGTATTGATTGGCTCAACAAAGCTATGGCTGCATTAGAGCAAAGCATTGGCAAAATCGTTGCGAAGTCATCGCTCTATGAAACCGCTGCATGGGGCAAAGAAGACCAACCCGATTTCCTGAACATGGCGTTGTGTATCGAAACACAATTATCACCACAGCAACTATTACAATCCATCCTGCAAACAGAGATACAACTCGGCCGCCATCGCACTGTTAAATGGGGGCAGCGTACCATTGATATTGATATCCTGTTTTATGGCAACGAGGTAATAGACACCCCCGATTTGAAAGTGCCTCACCCTTATATACAGGAGCGCCGTTTTGCCCTAGTACCCATGAATGAAATAGCCCCTGAATTGCTGCATCCCATACTACAAAAGACCATCGCAGAGCTGCTTGTTTCCTGCCCCGATAAACTGGAAGTAAGGTTAAAAGAATTTTAACCGTCAGTTAATTAGTAATTATTATAAAAGCTTGCATGTTTGTTAAGCTTTCCTTAACTTACTAATCGTTAACTTCGCGAGCCTTTCGACAATTGAAATCGCATTATTATATAATAATAGACCGATAGCCGAGGGTTTGGAATATACGTTTGGCAAAAAATAGTGATATATGGGTGCCGTTACCTCGAAGACTAAATTGAATCTCAAAAAGTCGTTGCAAGACCATTTCGGTTTTGAAGCTTTCAAAGGAGAACAGGAAAAGATAATCAAAAGCATACTGTCCGGTAAAGACACTTTTGTTATTATGCCAACGGGCGGTGGCAAATCTCTTTGCTACCAGCTACCAGCTTTGTTAAGCGAAGGTGTAGCCCTTATCGTTTCGCCGCTCATAGCCCTGATGAAAAATCAGGTAGATCTGATACGAAGCTACAGCAGCAAAGACCATGTGGCACATTTTCTCAACTCTACCCTAACCAAAGCACAGCAAAAAAAGGTAAAGACCGACTTACTGGAAGGCCGCACCAAGATGCTGTACGTAGCACCCGAAACACTAACGAAAAAAGAAAATATCGATTTCTTCTCTGATATAAATATTTCATTCGTAGCAGTTGACGAAGCACACTGTATATCTGAGTGGGGGCATGACTTCCGCCCGGAATATCGCAAGCTGCGTGATATGATTGATGAGATAAACCCCGAATTACCAATTATAGCACTTACCGCTACGGCTACACCTAAAGTGCAGGACGATATCGTAAAGAACCTTGCACTACGCAAGCCTAATATTTTTATTGATTCTTTCAACCGTCCTAACCTTTATTATGAAATTGTACCTAAGGGCAAAAAAGACCAGGTACTCAAAAACATAGTGAAGTTCATTCACGGCATGAAAGGGAAAAGCGGTATCATTTACACCCTCAACCGCAAAACAACTGAAGAACTCGCCAATACACTGGTGGCTAATGGTATATCTGCTGTGGCATATCACGCGGGACTGGATGCTCCGTTACGTGCGCAAAGGCAAGACCAGTTCTTGATGGAAGAGGTAGATGTTATTGTTGCAACAATTGCATTTGGAATGGGCATTGATAAACCCGATGTCCGTTTTGTGATACACTACAACATACCTAAGTCTTTAGAAAACTATTATCAGGAGACAGGACGTGCAGGGCGCGACGGGCTGGAAGGCAAATGTATATTGTACTATTCTCATAAAGACGTTCAGAAATTGGAACACCTGATGCGTGATAAGCCTTTGAGCGAGCGTGAAATGGGTGCACAATTGATTTCTGAAACGGTAGCCTATGCCGAAAGCAGTGTATGCCGCAGAAAACTGTTGCTCTACTATTTTGGTGAAGAACTAAAACAGGATAATTGCGGCAACTGTGACAACTGCCTGAACCCTAAAGAAAAACTGGAAGTGCGCGACAGCTCTAAGATAGTATTAGATACCATCAACGAGTTGGATGAACGCTTTAATATAGATTACGTAGTAAATGTAATACTGGGTAAATCGAACCCGCAGATACAAACATTCCGTCATGATAAACTCAAATCATTCGGTAGTGGTTTGATAATGAAGATGGAAGATAACTTCTGGTATTCGCTTATTCGACAGATGATGCTGGAAGGCCTGGTTCGTAAGGATATTGAAGAATATGGCCTGCTGAAGATAACAGAGAAGGGGCAGAAATTCCTGAAAAAGCCATTCTCTATCATGGTATCGCTGAATCATAATTATGAAGATGCCGACGGTGATGATGAAGAAGTGAGCGGTGGCGGCGGCACAGCAAGTGTAGACCCTGTGTTGTTCGAAATGCTGAAGGATATACGCAAGCAAGTAGCTAAAGAAAAAGGGCTGCCTCCGTTTGTGATATTCCTTGAGAATTCTCTGGAAGATATGGCTATCAACTATCCTACTACAATGGATGAGTTGGAGAAGATACAGGGTGTTAGTAAAGGTAAAGCACTTCGTTTCGGACGCAAGTTCATTGACCTGATTGCAAAATATGTGGAAGAGAATGATATAGTGAAGCCGGATGATTTTGTAATGAAGAGCGTGGTGAATAAGAGTGGCATGAAAGTGTTCATCATTCAAAATATTGATAAGAAGATACCGCTGGAAACCATTGCACGTAATAAAGATCTTTCATTGCAAGACCTGTTGGTAGAGATGGAAACCATTGTAGCCAGCGGCACCAGGCTTAATCTTGACTATTGTCTGGAACAAGAGTTGGATGAGAATGAGCAGGAAGACATCTTTGATTTCTTCCGTGGCAGCCATGACGATAATCTTGATGACGCATATGAGGAATTCAAAGACCGCGATGTAACGATTGAACAGTTGCAAATGATGCGCATCAAGTTCATGAGCGAATATGCTAACTAAGAAATAACCATTCATAAGCCGCAACAGCCCGGTTGCGGTTTACTTTTATACTATATCAGAACATAAAACAGGATGAAATATTTAAGCCTATTCGCAATTGCTTTTCTATTACTTAACACTGCACAAGCCCAACAATACGATTTCAAAAACAATGACATCCAAACCATTGATAATGCCAACACCAGCGGCATCGAATGGTTCAATATCCATTTTCAGACAACTTACGTTTATCAATACAAACCTGCCTTCAATTCTCCGTACCAGGGAGGCAATAGCCTATCCGGATTTGAAGACAACGAGAACTCACTTACGGCTACCATGTTCTTTGGATTTCGTTTGTGGAAAGGAGCAGAAGTATATGTAAACCCTGAGCTTGCGGGTGGCAGTGGATTAAGCAGTGCATTGGGGATGGCAGGCTCATCAAATGGCGAGACCTTTCGTGTGGGCAACCCGGCACCAACGCTCTACTTAGCACGTGGTTATTTACAACAGACTTTTGCATTACGCAACAAACACGCCCGTAAGATTGGCGTACTAAACAGGGAACAAGTAGAAAGCGATGCCAATCAACTGGCAGGCTATCAACCAAAGAACTACTTACGTTTTTATGTCGGTAAGCTTTGCCTCGGCGACTTATACGATAACAACGAATACGGCAATTCGCCCCGCACACAATTCCTCAACTGGTCTTTAGTGAACAACGGCGCATGGGACTATGCTGCCAATGTAAGAGGTTACACGTACAACTTTACTACAGAGCTGCGATTGGGCAAGATGAACTACAAAGCAAGTATCGCTACGCTACCAACTGTAGCAAATGGTGCCAAACTTAATACTGATATTTCCCAAGCATATTCCATCAATGCACAAATAAGCCGTACCATAACAATACATAAACGCCCGGGTAATATTCGTTTATTGGGCTATTTCAATAATGCCAACATGGGTACTTACTCATTAGCGAGTGCTATGACCACTCCTACTACTGTACCAGACATTACTAAAACAGAAGTGTTCGGGAATACTAAATATGGCTTCGGACTTAACTTCGACCAGCAGTTGAGCAACACCTTCGGTGTCTTCTCTCGCATCGGTTGGAATGATGGCAAGCATGAAACATGGTGTTTTACCGAAATAGACCAAACGGCATCCATCGGGTTAAGTGCCAACGGCCATAAATGGAAACGCCCTAATGACAATTGCGGTTTAGCTTTCGTTGCAAATGGCTTATCTAAAGACCATCAAACATACCTTGCACTTGGTGGAGAAGGTTTTATACTTGGCGATGGCAAACTGAGCTATGCTCCCGAATTCATCGGCGAGTTCTATTACAGTTTCAAACCTCTGAAACAGGGATTTTGGTTTACTGCTGATTACCAGTATTGCATGAACCCGGGATGTAACACAGACCGCGGCCCTGTGAGCATCTTCTCATTCAGAGCGCACGTAGAACTGTAATTTAGAACCGCGATTAGCTGGATTAAAGGATTAACTCGGCAAATCCTCTAATCCTTTGAATCCTGGTTCTTATCCCCCTGAGGACGGTTACCACCTTGCGGACGATTACCCTGCGGACGTTGCTGGTTAGGATTACGTTGCTGGTTACCACCACCCTGTTGATTAGGACGGTTACCCTGCGGACGTTGCTGCTGATTGCCTCCACCCTGCTGATTAGGACGGTTACCTTGCGGACGCTGTTGATTTCCTCCCTGTTGGTTTGGATTGCGTTGCTGGGTACCACCTCCTTGTTGTTGTGGACGGTTCTGCTGTTGAGGGCGTTGTTGGTTAGGATTACGTTGCTGATTGCCGCCTTGTTGATTTGGTCTACCATTTGCACGTTGTCCGCCTCCTTTGTTCTGTTTCTTTTTATTGCTTCCTTTCTCTAATGATTTCAGGCTTATTTGCCCTACGTCATTTACAAAGCCCACATCCACTTTCACTTTCTGCTTAGCTTCCCTGCCGGCAGTCAGTGCTTCCAACTCTACAGGTTGCAGTTCTTCAGGCTTAATACCGTTTCGGTTCTGCTGTTGTATTTCTTTTACACGCTGTATAGTCAGAGGATATTGCTTGTTGCTATCGCTAAAGCTATACCACATCAGGCTTTTGAAGATATCTCGTTTTTGCAGATGTGCTACTCCTTTTATGGTCTCGATACTATCTGCATTTTCAGGGAATACACGAAGCGCATCCATATAAGTATCCAACTCATAGTTCAGGCAGCATTTAAGCCTGCCGCACTGGCCACTAAGTTTAGCTTGATTGATAGATAGGTTTTGATAACGTGCTGCTGTAGTGTTCACACTCTTGAAATCACTTAACCATGTGCTGCAACACAATTCGCGTCCGCAACTACCTATGCCACCTACTTTACCGCTTTCCTGCCTTGCACCTATCTGCTTCATTTCTACGCGCACCTTAAAATCGTTGGCGTATACTTTTATAAGTTCACGGAAATCGACGCGTTGGTCGGCGGTATAAAAGAAAGTCGCTTTTTTGCCATCAGCCTGAAGCTCTACTTCGCAGAGTTTCATTTCCAGCTTCAGATTGCGTGCCATAGCACGAGACTGAATCAGCAATTCCGGTTCGCGTTGTTTGTTCTTATCCAGTAGTGCCAAATCATCATCGGTAGCCTTGCGCAATACCCTTTTGATATCGGCATTATCTTCAGCACCGTATTTTTTCATCTGGAGTTTTACCAGCTCGCCAGTAAGGCTTACCTGTCCAATATCGAAACCACTAACACCCTCTACTGCTATCCATTCTCCTTTTTCAAGAATATGATTAGCATTATTGCGGTAGAAATCTTTTCTGCTTCCTTTATTAAAACTTACCTCTATAATAGGGTAAGGTTTTGCTGTATCATAAAGAGGCAAAGCGCTTAACCAATCGAAAACGTTCATACGGTTGCAACCACCACTACTACATCCACCGTTACTTTTGCATCCCGCGGGTTTTCCGTTAGCACCTGTGCCACAGTTGCCACATCCCATGTATATATATTATTTATGTTGACAGCATATGCCCGGGTAAATCTATCATTACGATCCCGAAAGCAATCGGGATAAATAACCAAGCCTCACGATACCCACATCAAGCCGAATTTGCGAAAATAGTTTATTTAATCGTTAAATGTTTAATATAGTTAAATAGTTGATTTGTCAAGGGGCAGAAATAAGGTATTGATAATATCCCTACTTAACAGGTACTATAACAAGAAACAGCCCTGAATTACAGGGCTGTTCGTCATTAAAATGAAGGATATTCTATTTGGTAACTACCATCTTTTTGGTGTCTACCTCTTGTCCGTCAACTATTAATGAATAGAGATATTGGCCCGGCACCAATTTTTCGCCACTTACAGTTATACTGCCTTTACCTTTTGCGGTTACGTGGTAGCGATATAACTCCCTGCCATTTAAATCATAAATAGCTATGTATGCAGATTGTTGCATCTTCACAATACTGAAACCGATACTGGTTTCTGCACCAAATGGATTAGGCGTATTCTGATACAGTTCATTATTAATACCTGGCGCTTGCGTATCTGATTTACCAGAATTACTGGTCAATTGTGCTAACCTTGCGTTGATGGTATTTAGTTCTGATTGCAATTGTTCATTCCTTAATTTCTGTTCTTCCAATTGCTTTTTAACATCATCAATATTTTGCTTCATCATACCTAAACCGCCATCACCAAGTATGGCTTGTATATCATCACTCTTAATGCCACTATTAAATACATAACCTTGCGGGTCTACAACTATTACTTCACCATTGTTTGGTGGTAAATTTTCGAAACGAATACCTGAAGGTGCTGTTGGATTAGCAGGATTAGACGCATCTACATGCATACTAGTAGTTGGTAAACCTGAAAGATGCCATCCAAAATTACCTGCATGGTCAAAAACACCTCTTGACACGCCGTCGGTACGGATATCTATATCTTGACCTGTTGTTGTAGTAATACCAAAGATACTTGTTGATGGAGCAGTATTACCCGTGTAATCCCATGAATTAGATGTAGAAACCGTCGTCGACAGTGTTTTATTAGTATTATAAACATATCCGTTCGCATCAATACCCAGTAATTTCAATTCGTTATTATTTACCTCTAATCCCTGGAATCTGATATCTGATAGTCCATTATTTTCGTTGCCACCACTACAATCCACATGCAATCTTGCGGTTGGTGCACCGTTATTGATACCCACAAAACCTTCCTCCCAAGCATTAGAAGGTGAGCCATTAATTATCATCCTAGGCACAGGTGAAGTCGTACCCTTATTCGTAAATATCTTTAATGGGTTATTATTGATCGTACCTAACCAATCGTTACTACCTGTACTATTACCCGATAAATTCCATGCAGTAACACCACTTCCAATAGTATTGATATCAATATTGGTATTATATACATAACCTTGTGCATCTATAGATAGTATTTTACCTTCTGCTTTCTGTTCCAATGCTTCAAAGCGAATATCAGATAGCGTAGGATTATATCCATTACTGCTATTACCTCCATTACAGTTTACATGTAAACGCGCAGTAGGGCTCATGGTATTCCAACCCAAGAAACCACCATCATCTGTATTATAACCTCCTTTGATAACGCCTCTGAATGCACCACCACATCCACTTAAGTTCGATGCTATTCGTATGTCAAAATCATTTATTGTTCCAAATATATTATCATTAACATTCCCGATATTATTACCCTTTAGCCTCCAGAAACAACTCTCATCGCATAGGTCAGCAACTGGCGGGCATGGATTGGAACAATTAGGATCAAGATCGTTTACAATACTACTGGCATTCGATATATCCCAGATGGTACCACATAAGTTCATACCATGAGGGTTAGCTTCTCCGGGCGTATTAAAATTAACAATATCGATATCTATATAATGTCCACCTGCAGCTAAATGTTTAAGAAACCAATTGTTGGGTGATGGAGTTGATGGGATAACAGTTACAACTTGAAAGGTGTCATAATATCCAGGAACATGTCCTGCAGTCTGAGGTATCCTGGTTAATGAAACCGGAGCCCCATCTACGCGTATTTGATAACAATAATTATCGCATGCCAGTACGAAATTGAAACTAAAATCACCATCCTGACAAGTAGTAAATTCACGCCTGAATGTGGTAGTATAAGCTCTAGGCGTGGCATCTGTAGTCATAGGCCAAGTATAACCGTTTACATAGTTTGCAGGGGTTATCCAATGACTTTCATGCCAATCAGGACAACATATGCCACTATTATGATGACAAGTATTTGTACCACTAGCCGAAAAGTTAGCGTTATCAAGATGCCAAGATGCACATGGTGGAACAATACGTGCATTATAACCAAATGAAGTTATTCCCAACAGTGAGGCCAATGGAGTTGTAACAGATACTATTTTCCATCTTCTGTCGTTATGAGGGCCTTGTGATGTCAATGGGTCTCTTCTACAAGGCAGGTCATAGGGGCCTGATGGATAACTTGGATTAATGTGCCTGTTCTCTATAGCTCCGGTGCTAATATTGAGACCACTACTCATACATTGAGCGAATCCATTACTGAAGGGTGTAAGCAACAGTAGCACAAACCCAACATATGTGGCAATATACCTTGCAAGTGGATTTCTTAAAGTTTGTTTTTTCATTTTTAAAAGTTTTAGGTTAAAAATTGTTTAAATAGTCTGATGGTTAGGTGAGCTTTTATTTCAGCATAGGCAACATGTTTTAGGTTTAAATAGATGATATTGTCAAATGTATACCCCGGTGGGTGATGAAAAATCTTTACCTGCACTAAAAGCAGAGTTGATAATACCAATAGCCATTTTTACGACATGAACAAACCATCTCACTAAGCAGTTTTTATTATTTTATAGACCATTACTATATATAATTATGTATATTTGCTATAATAAAATAGCTTATATGCTACTTGTAAACCACCATTATCTTTACTATACCTTCCCTCATTAGCGTGAGATTGCCACATTACCTATTTACGTTCGTAAATACTTCATTCGCAATGACAGGAGAAGGGAACAGAAAGTGCAAAACCTGCAACATTTCGCAACAAAATGCAACAATTCGCTTCACAATTCATTGATAACCAATAGCACTAAAATAAACCCTTCAAAAACGCAACAATTCGCAACAAAACACAACATTTTAACCACCCTCCAAAAAACGCCCTATTTTCGTACTGATGATGCGTTACCTCTTATGTGTATTGTTTTATTTTGCCTGCATAGGTTATGCTTTTGCACAACAACGGCACAGGGTACTTATCGTGCTGGATGCATCCGTAGGGATGAGCCAAGCCCTTGATGGCAATGACAGTAAATTCAGGGCTGCGGGGAAGCTCATCATGCAGCTAATAGATAGTGTATATGCACGCAATAGTGAGGTAGAATTCGGGCTGCGTGCTTTCGGGCAACAATACCCTGTAAATGAGAACAACTGTTTTGATACAAAACTGGAAGTGCAATTCAGCATGAACAATTATACTCAGATGGGGTTGAGGTTAAATAGTCTGCGCAACATAGGTAGAGCACCTGTAGCATTTGCCACGAATGAAGCCTTGGATTATGATGCCGTCAACACAGGAAGATATATTTATCATATCATACTAATAACTGGCAAAGACAGTACTTGTGACGGAGACCTGTGTAAACTGGTGAAAAAAATGGCTGATAAACATATTCCGCCTGCCTGTATTATTGGTGTAGGCAAGAGTGAAGCCAATGATAAATACAAATATAACTGTATCGGTTCTTACAAAACATTGAATTCATCTATGAGTATTACCAAAACAGTGAATGAAATACTTAACGAATGCTGCCGGATACCTTATTTGGTAAAGGGCGTATACACAGCACAAAACGATAGCATTGAAGTATATAAGCCTTTGCCTAAAGAAATTGTTCCTGCCAAAATGAAAACTGCAGTAACTAAAAAACCTGACCCTATTAAAGCAAACAACGCTGTTGTAAATACGGTACAAGAACCCGGTGTACTCAACCCAGACAAGATGGGTTTTCTGAAACTGATAAATCTACCTGGTGTAGAAAAAATACGGCTCTATTATACCACTGTTGATACCAACTATAGGTTCTACTGCGAAATAAGAATAGGTTATTCCATAGCAGATAAACACATCAAATTACCGGTTGGAAAATTCCGTCTTTTATATAACGATGGAGAAACGGATGTTAAAAAGGAATTTATTGTTAGAAGCAAAAAGACAGTTGAGATTAGTCTGTAACTTTAAAATCCTTCTTCTTTATAAAATCGGGGAAGATATTAGAGAACACCAATAGCCATATCAGATACTCGGTAGTATTGGTAATGTAGCTGCCTGTAAATTGGTAAATGAAGATGAATACGAACAACCACAACCTGAATGGATTAGCGTATACTTTTGTCCTGAAGAAAAAGAAAATTTCTATCAGCAAACGTATGACCAAGCCTACGTAGCCAAAATAGATAATGGTTTCGGCAGAAGCATTAGGAATTCGGATTACATCAGGCATGCGGGTATAACTGTAATATTCTATCACAATACTTCTCCCTAAAAGTTTGATTTGCCCGGGCCCTATGCCCCATAGCATACTCTTTTGTTGAATGATCTTGTTGGCAAGAATAAATGCTTCGTACGTTCTGCCTCTGGCAGAAGTATCATCCCCGTGATAAATATTGGCAATACGTAGAAAGACCGGGTTATCAGGAAAAAACACAAACAATACAATCAACAGAATGACCAGTAAAATGAAAATGAATAGAAATATATTTTTTCTTCGTGTGTTATGAAATATCCTGGATGAATAAGAGACCAAAACAATAACTGTACTCATTAATAATGCCCCTAATACACCAAATGAAAAAGATAGTATTAGCGGTATACTCACTATCAGGAAATTGTATAAGACCCCTTTGCCCTTGAAAAACAGCATCCTGCTATAGAAATAAATAGCCAGCGGACAAAACAAGAGACTGTAATGAGATGCTTCTGAAGTAAATAATTTAAGGCGCGGTAAATTATCAAGATGTTCTGATATTGGCAGCGTATACCATACCAGGGGTTTCAAGACAGGAATAAACAAGATAAAGATACTCAAAAGCGTAAGTGTGAAATTGAGTATGGTGATGTTTCTAAAAATCTTGTCCCAATTAACGGAAGTATCATTTATGTAATCATTTGCGACTATCAGAAAAGCGATTGTGCAAACAATTATGGCGTCTGAAATAATATATCTGGTTATTGCAACACCCTGACTAAAATGCAATACAGCAAACAATAGCAGCGGAATCATTAAACCCAAAAACAGCCTGACCCTTTTGTGCACGGCAATCAGGTATAGCCAAACAGGAGTAAGTAATAATGTAAACGTAACACTTTGGGGCAGAAAGGCTGTGTTAAAAAAGAAAAGGAACAGCACTATAAAACCTACCCATATATTTTTTAAGTGTTGGTTAGTTGCTTCCATCTTTCTTTATTAATAATAGCAGATAAATAAAACCGCCATAGCATTCGAGCTACCAATATCGCCAACAATATACTTAGCCATATATTCTGAACATATATCAATGCAATACCTGCATAGATAGGTGCCATCTCAAGCAGTGTATTCTCTATCGAAACCGACTGGTACAATTTGCGTTGAACAATCACACTAACGAATGGTGCGGCAATACACAAGCCTACCATCATACCTTCTATCATTGCCGAAGGCGTATGAAACAAAAACAAGCCAGAAAGCATACAAGCATAGCAGAGCGCACAATATATTAAAGTAACGAGCGTAGCAGATATTTCTTTTCCGGAAGCATTAAGATAGAACACCGGCATAATGGTATAGGCAAATACTAATTCAAAGCCAATAAAATCGCGGATATAACTTGCTATATGGCTGTAGGTTTCGTCTCCCACCCAATAATGAAACAATACAGGAGATACGTAAAAGAAGAATACCAAAGAAAAAATAACTATTGCACTCAGCGCTCCCTTTACGCTTTTATATAGCGCAGCAGGATTAAGACCCTTCGACGTCATGGAAGATATACGTGGTAATACCCATATAGCAATAGCTGTAAAAATGATATGGATATGGTTGAACATAGTTGATACCAGACCATACCCTGACACAGTACTCAGTCCACTAAATTGAGAAACCCAAAACCTGTCAGTCTGAAAAGTAAGAATTACAATAACAGATTGCAGCCATGGCCAAACACTGAAATTAAGCAGTAGTTTAAATTCTTGCTTATCTCTCACCCTACCTAATGCATAGCCCGGCACAATCTTTTTTATCACCACAAATTGCAATCCGAGGTAAAGCAGAGTATACGTAGCATTTGCTAAAAGAATACTGAGCAGAGGCATTTTCTTAATGGCCAGCAGCAACGTGATGCCTAATAACCCAAAACGAAATATCATATTGAGAATGGCAGCTGTCTTAAACCTTTCTGTAGCTTTAATAATATTTTGAAACACCTGGTCTACAAAACGTAAACCTGCTATTGCTGCAGCTACCACAATGCATTGAGCAACATGTACGACTGAAGATGTTGCTACATTCCACCAATTAAACTTAACTGCAAAATGAGACAATCCAAAGCCTGCAAGCGCGACAACAATCAGCAAAACGGCAGTAATGTGCAAGATGCCGTTAATAGCATCATTCACACGTTTAGCATCATTTTTAGCCAGTTCGAACGATACATTTTTAATAGCTGTAACGCCTAAATTGAAATTAAATAACTGTAATACTGTGATGATGGTTGTCAGCAATACCCATAGCCCGAATACTTCCATACCCATGTTACGCATTAATAAAGGCACTACAGCCATATACGCTACGGGGTATAAGGCAGCATCAAACACACTCCACAGAGAGTGATTCAATCCTTTGGGCAACTTTATTCTATTCCATACCACTCCTGAAGAAATTAATAATTACAGATAGCAAACAAGACGTAACTAAAGCCAACCCAATCAAACCAAACAAAAATTCTTTAGTAGTACGTACGGGTCTATCGGCAGGAGTGAAGCCATGAATGACTTCAATAGAATTATGAACGGCGTTGTAATATTCTTTATCTAATTTCTTGTCTTGCAAAACATCCTTGTATGCTAATAAGGAAGTAATCGCTGTAAACCCGGTAATACTATCGGATTGTGTATGTACATTTTTAAGATAGCGGGTATAAGCATCAACAAGCGAATCTATCTGCGCCATGCTCCTGTCTATGTACCATATTTTTTCCTCCCTGGTATGACGCTCTATTTCACTCCTTACCTTTCTATAAGGAGTATTGTTGAGATAGTTTACAATACCCTCTTGCAGGGGTTTATAAACATCTCTGTCTAACGACAATACAGTAATATAAATCGGGAACCGTAAAGATAAGTTAGCATTATCAGAATAGTCATCATATAACGGGCTACCCAACGAGTTAGTAGGAATTACACGAAGTATTGAGCCAGCTTGTTTTTGCGATATATTTAATATTTCAGATAGTTCTCCTACAGAATGAACTTTGGCGAGGTCGTCCAACTTTTTAAGCATTTCGCCATAAGTTTTTTGATGCATGTGATTGTACGAACAGACAAGGTCGGATTCAAAATATGGTGGCTTTAAATACCAATAAGTAAATGCGGCAGCCGAAAGCAGTAAAAACATAGAGACAGTAAGCACCATCTGCCTGCGAATGGATGTAAACATAAAACGAACTAACCTGCTAATGAAACCTGTAAAACCAGACAAAAAAGCGGCTACTTCCTTTTTATTAATCAATTCATATTCATCCATGAATCAGTCATTTGAGTTAAATAAACAGCAATAGTAAATTGAACACCAATGGTGTAAGGAGTCGATAAGTAAGGCGGCGCTACAAATAAGTCAATATTATCTGAATATACAAATATACTTAGCCCAACAGGCTTTTGAAGGAGACCAATCAGCCGAAGATGATATAATTACCCCACCTGCAAGGGTAGCGCCTTATTTTGAATAAAATAGATAAGCTTTATAGATAACGCATGTAACTGTGTTTTACTATGTGCATTTCGTTCGATGTGATATATGGTTTGGGATATTTCTTCAGCCATCTGCTGCATAGCCGTAAAGGAAATATTGGTAACCGCCAATTTTTGCACAAAAGCAGCTTCTTCAGGGGGTAACGGCACATTGTTTTGTGGCATATACCTGTTACGAATAGCATGCTCTAACAAGCTTACAACATAATGCAGCAGATTTTTCTGCTGCTCTCTACCTGCCTTACTCCACTCTTCTACGAATTTCGATACTGCAATACCATTATTAGTGAAAATAGCGTTGAACCATGTACGCACATCAGGAAACAGGTCATTCTGTGCGTGTTGCACTAGTTTTAAAGCCTCAGTAAAGCTACCATTTGCCATGTGGCCAACTTGTATAGCCTTTTTTTCATCTGCCAGCTGACGGTGAAAAAGCGCATCCGCTATCTCGGTAGCCGATATAGGCGACAGCCTTATTAATTGTGTACGGGACAGTATAGTTGCAAGTATATCTTCTATATCTTCTGCTATGAATAGTAGTATAGTATCAGCAGGTGGTTCTTCAATCAGCTTTAAAAGAATATTGCCTTCTTTGCCCAGGTATTCTGGCCGCCAGAGAATGAGTATTTTTTTGCCTCCTTCGTAAGACTTGAGATTAAGCGTATCTATTATCTCCCGGCATTCTTCAGCTGTGATATTACCTTGCTTATTTTCGGCATTGATGAATTGCAGCCAGTCATAAGTAGTACCGTAAGGTGTTTGAGATATGAACTCCCTGAAATCCGAGATATAGTGCCTGCTCATAGCCTTAGTGCCGGGTTTTGGCGGAATAGAGGGAAAGCTGATATGCAAATCGGCATGTTCTAATTTGCTGACTTTGCTACAATTGCTGCATTGCCCGCAAGAATCATTTGCAGCTTTGTTTTCGCAGAGTATATATTGGGCAACTGCTAAAGCCAATGGTAAACCACCCGTACCTTCATGCCCGGTCAACATCAGTGCATGCGGGAAATGACCGCTGTTTTGCATGTTGATCAACCCATCTTTTGCCAATTGCTGGCCAACTATCTGTGAAAACTTCATCCTCAAAAATAGAAAGAAAAACAGACAGCAGTAGCCAAAACTTTAACAGTCATTTTACCCACAGGTGTCAATAAAAAAACCTGTGGCATTGAATTTGAGTGTATTAAATTAGGATTAGATAAAAATCGAAAGGCTATGAAACTGAGCGAAACATGGTTCATGGAAGGCTATATAGATTTTGAGTTGCAGAAGTATAAACTATTAGCCTACCTGCAAGACGTAAATACTTATTTCAACGAGAATAAGTTATACCCACAACTAAGTGATGTTATTTTTCACTACAACAACCTCACCTCTTTCAGAAACAATAAAAAATTCATACAGGACAGTTTCCCTAAACAGCTAACAAGCGTGAATGTTCAAAAGCTGGAACTGGTATACGAAAAAATGCTGCAGGACAATGACATTATGCAGGAACTGGAGCAAATAACCAATTATGCTCTTGAAGAAATGAAATGTACATTGAATAACGGTGCAGAGCTATATGAACTGCTGGAAAAACAAATACATATAGAGCCTGTGGGCATTATGCCGTTGTATAAAAACGAAGGCTATATACTTATTCACTACAGCAAGCTGGCTGAAGTACGTGCCTACAATTATTCTGTAACACTATTCGAACATAAAGATGCAAGATATAGAGGGGTAAGAGTAGACTTTGTAGACACATGGGATAAAAACCTCGTTAACACAAACGAAAGCATCAAACGAGATATCATACGCGGCATACGCACCTTGCCTAATCCTGCCGTTTACAGCATTGAAAGCAGCTTACAGCTACCCTTGCATGAAACATTACTACCTATGGCCAAGAGGATGCTGGTGCGGATTATAGAGCCGGGTGTAGCATAAGGTTATTTCTTCCCATCTGCCTCCATAGAATGATGCATAATGCCTAACTCTACTTGCTTTTTTGTAGGCAACAAAATGAGCCTGAGCGTGGTATCATTTGTAAAATAACTGATAGCCCAGTTAATAAATATTATCAGCTTGTTTTTGGCATTCAATATCAGCATCAGATGTAAGAACATCCATACCAGCCAAGCCAGACCGCCCTGAAAGCTTATGAAAGGCAAATCAACTACAGCTTTCCTTTTGCCAATCGTAGCCATACTGCCAGGTGATTTGTAAGTAAATGGCAACATCTTTTTGCCTGCAAATAAGCGCTTGAAATTCTGTGCCAGATGTGTTGCCTGTTTACCTGCAACATTTGCCAGTTGCGGATGCCCATTGGGCCAATCTTTGGTTTCAGTATATGCCACATCGCCGATAACGAAAACGGAGCCATCGCCTGTCATTCGGCTAAATTCATCTGTTTTTATACGATTGCCCCTTACTATATTTTCTTTTGAGATACCTTCCGGCACATTACCCATAACACCCGCTGCCCATATCAAATTGCTTGTGGCTATTGTTCTGCCATCTTTTACGGTGGCCATTTTACCATCATAATTTTCGAGTATAGCATTCGTCCATACTTTCACGCCTAAGCGTTCGAGGTATTGCTGTGATTTATGCTGAGAAGCTTCGCTCATTGCACCCAGAGTATGTTCGCCACCTTCCAGCAAATAAATATTGAGCTTCGAAAAATCCATTTCCGGATAATCTTTAGGCAACACATTTTTTTTCATTTCTGCCAATGCCCCGCTTAGCTCCACACCAGTAGGACCTCCACCTACCACTACAATATTCATTAACCGTTCCAATTCATCGGGCTCCGCTTTCAACGCATCTTCAAAATTCAACAAAATGCGATTGCGAAGTGTAATAGCTTCAGGAGTTGACTTCATTGTATATGCGTACTTAGCTACATTATCATTACCAAAAAAGTTGGTTGTACAGCCAGTAGCTATTACTAAATAATCATAACCGAAATCACCATCATCGGTATGCACTATTTTAGAGCTTACATCTACGTTTCTCACTTTTGTAATACGCACATTTACATTATGTGCGTGCTGAAATATTTTTCGGAGCGGGAAAGAAATGGAACTCGGCTCGAGGCGGGCTGTTGCTACCTGATAAAAAAGCGGTTGGAACTGGTGAAAATTAAACTGGTCGATAAGCAATACATCACATTTGCTTTTCCTGAGCTTTTTGGCTACCTGCAATCCTGCAAAGCCGGCACCCAATATCACTATTTTCGGGGTTGCCATTATTCTATAATTAATACACAAAGTTACAGTCAGACGCCGGAACACGAAATAAATGCTTTTGATAGTAACACACTTTTACTCTATATAGTATTCTCAATACACATTGCACAATAGCATAAATTGCCCGACCTTTAATACTTATGAAAATTACAGTAACAGGTGCCACGGGTATGGTGGGAGCCGAAGTAATAAGACAAGCTATTGCCGACAATGACATTGAAAGTATTACGGCTATTGTTCGCCGCCCACTGTCAGTGCAACACCCCAAACTAAAAACTGTTATCCACTCTCAGTACCTTGATTACAGAGGACTTGAAGAAGTTTTCAAAGAGAATGATGCCTGCATCTGGTGTTTGGGTATCTCTCAATCGCAGGTGAGTAAAGAAGAGTATAAACTGATTACTTATCACTATACGATGGCAGCTGCAAATGCAATGGTAGCAGCCAACCCCGATATAAAGTTTATTTTTCTAAGCGGTGATGGTGCAGACCAAACCGAAAAAAGCAGTACGCTCTTTGCCCGCATAAAAGGGGAAACGGAAAACGGGTTAAAGACCATTGGTTTAAGAACCCTGGTATTTGCAAGGCCGGGGGGAATATGGCCTGTACACACCAACCCTAAAGCTCCATTTATATACAGGCTGCTTATTCCTTTGTTCCCTTTGCTGGCTAAGCTGTTCCCCAAGAAAGTTATCAAATCGGATATAGTAGCAAGGGCATTAATAAAACTGGCAAAAGAAGGCAGCAATACCCAAATAGTAGAAAATGAAGCGCTGAAAGCTTTAGCATAGTAAAACCAATAAATAATATCTATTGAAGTCACCCCTGAGAGGGTGATTTTTTGTTAATGATTTGGCGGAACGAAAAAAGCGTTAGTATCTTTGTGATATCAAAATGATATTAAACTGACATTTAACAATAAACAACGCAAATATGGAAAAAGTAAAAAAACCGATGAATGGTTACCTGGCACTGGTACTTTCATTATTATTATTAGCATCTGCTATTTACATGTTTACCCAGGCACCTGAAAATCCTGTGATAGTAGTACCCGGCATACTGTGTTTTGCTGCTACGCTATTCTTATGGAAAGGCCTGATGATCATTCAGCCTAACCATGCACGTGTACTTAACTTTTTTGGTAAGTATGTAGGCAGCGTAAAAGAGAATGGTTTGTTCTTTGTAAACCCATTGTATGCAACCATTAAAATATCGCAACGTGCACAAAACATGGCGATACCGACACTGAAGGTGAATGACAAAATGGGTAACCCAATTGAGATAGCCTCAGTGATTGTATGGCAAATATCTGATACTTACAAAGCAGCTTATGAAGTATCTGATTACATGGCCTATGTAAAAACACAAAGCGAGGCTGCTTTGCGTAACCTTGCTACCAGCTTTGCATATGATAATATAGAAGACGAAACAGCCACCATTACACTGCGTGACGGCGGACAAAAAGTAAATGAACTATTAGAACAAGAATTGAATGACCGCTTATCTACTGCGGGTATCATTATCAAAGAAGCGCGCATCAGCCACCTTGCTTATGCACAAGAGATTGCGGGTGCTATGCTGCAACGCCAGCAAGCTACAGCGATAGTAGCAGCTCGTTATAAAATTGTAGAAGGTGCAGTAGGCATGGTGGAAATGGCACTGCAACAACTGAGCAAAAAGAATATTGTAGAACTGGATGAAGAGAAAAAAGCAACCATGGTAAGCAACCTGATGGTAGTATTATGCGGCGAACGTGGTGCACAACCGGTACTGAACACAGGTAGTTTATATTCATAATAACAATAAGGTATGTCGAAGAAAAGTTTTGTACTGCGAATAGATGAGGAAACATTCAAAGCCATTGAGAAATGGGCTGCAGATGAGTTTCGTAGTGCAAACGGGCAGATAGAATGGATATTAGATAAAGCATTGAAAGATGCCGGCAGAAAAAAAGGAGACAAGAAACCTACAACAGATAAAAAAGCATAAACAAAGCCCTCGTAAGGGTAACTATATACCAGTTGGGACAAGGGGCAATCATGATATAATAATTATATTTGCATACATATGAGAAGGCTGTTAGGTATAGTCATGATAATTTGTGGTGCTATCCGTTCATGCGATTATACGTCATTCAAGGAAAACCCTAACGAAAGAGCTATCTTATTTATTGGGGGTGCGCTACTGTTACTATCGGCGTATATATCGGACAATAAAAAGCCAATGAAATAGCTATTTCTTCTCTTTAGGTTTCGCCACTTTCTTACTTGCCTGCTTAACGCTTATAGCAATCATTTCTTCAAAGCTACCGTCAAACGATACTTTCTTTTCATATTCCGATGCACGGGGCTTTATGACTTTCTTTTTAGCTGCTTTTGCCATAGTAATAAAGTTACTTACCTTTGTAAAACAAACAACCCTGTTAATATTATTCCTAATGAGAGAATTTTACTAACAGGTTCGCAGTACATACTTTGATACTGCTATTGTCCTTACAACATTATCAAGATTTTCAAGAGTTATCAAGACATACGGCCCACAGCCGTATATCTTGTTTTGTTCATCTAAAATCATTAAGCAGACCTGCGTATAGCAATTTTTATTTTAGGTTTTGGTCTAGCGCCTAAATAATTTACATCAAATTCATTTTCTGTAATGTGCAATATGTTTGCTAGTTCTGCTTTGTTATATCCTAAATCTTCAATGTAGGTATCAATTATTTCACGTAACAACGAAGGCTTATCCGCTTCTATATCTATAGGCTCATTCTTTTTATATCCTTTAGCAGCCATTTGTTGCCACAAGTACTTTGATTGATTAGGGGTAATAGCTCCAATGGCAGATGCCTTATATAATATTGCAGCCATTGATGCTTTCCAATACCTTTTTAAATCTGCAAGCTTTTCCAATGTCAGTTTATTAAAATAAGGACTTATTTCGCTTGAAGGAAGCAATAACTCACTTGCAAATTCTCTAGCTTCTTTTTCAATATCACGGTCTTCAGATACTTTCTTCCCAAAATGAAGAATGTAATGTGCTGCCTCGTGTGCAAGGCTCATTCTTATTCTATCTGCTGGGCGATTTTTGTTGATATAAACTATTGGTATGTTATATTCTGCTGAATAGGTGCTTAGACCATCCATATCGCCTAAATCTAGCGGAACAATCACAATCCCATTGTCTTCTAAAACCTTCGCCAAATCATTAATTCGCCCTCTCGGTATTCCCCAAAACTCACGTGCGTGTTTAGCCGCTTCTAGCACACCGCCATCTATATCAATATCCCATGAGGGTATATTTACATTTGGAATATCTACGCTGTCAACCAATTTATTAACGTGCCATTCGGCGAATGTCATTTTTGCTCTGTATTCCTTTACTTCTTTTACAGATAAAGAAGATTTTTTTCTATAATGCCCTTCAACTCTAATTACTTTTTTATCTAAGTAAAAAAGCTCTAAGGGGTAATCAAGAAATGTTGCTATACTTTTTGCCAAATCTTCTGATACATTCAGTCTGCCGTTTTCAATTTTTGAAATTGTTCCTTGCTCTACTTTTAGCTCATCCGATAAATATGCTTGAGTATAACCCCTCGACTCCCTAGCTAGCGCAAGAACTTCAGTGTTAAATGTTGCCATATTTATTTTATTTATTGATTATCTGTACCTGTCTTCTTTGTTTGTTCCCCTGGTTTTTGTTTTGGAGTAACTCTGCGTTTCTTAGATTTTTCTGTTTGTGGTTGTAAATTCAAAGCTAACTGCTGCGATGCGACACCTCGTCCCATGTCATAGTGCCATTCAATGCCATCATTGTAACATACTAAATAGTAGCCGTTAATATTGCTCCAAGTAAGGTCAGGATTATATCCTCCCCATAATAATGTTACATTAGACGGGAAGCCCTGTATTTCTGCCTGTCTCATGAACATTCTAGTTTGTCGTGTCTTTTTATTAATAGCAGTTACAAATTTTTCATCCATTTTGTTAAAACGAATAAACAATTTATCTGCTACTATTATTCCGAATATGCCCCTATGCTCTACAACCTGCACATTGCTATCGTTCTTGAAATAATCTAGCATTCGCATCTTCAACCTATCATTGATAAAAGAGCCTTTTGTCCTGCCTTTATATACAACGGGGAAGCCATCGTTAAAAACAGAATATAGTTTATTGTAATCTTCAATACATTTATCTAGCAACCCCATTACTGGTTTATAGTAATCGCTTAGTATAATGTTTGCTTCATCGAATGGTAAAACATTCCTCATAAAACTGTATTTGAAATCGAAATTATATATACTTTTGCAAAACAGCAAAAAAATATTCCACTTTTAGTCAAAAAAATATTCCTAAATATTAGGTATTTGATGGGACAAGTATTATCTTTGTTCTACAAAGCCGCAAAATGGTAACCAAGTTCAAAACACTACAATCTTTATTAGACTTCTTCAAAGATGAAGAAACTTGCAAAGCCTACTATGAACAAGCCCGTTGGGGTGGCAATGTTGCTTGCCCTCATTGTGGTAGCTTAAAAATCTATCGCACTAACAGAGGCTACAAATGCGGTGAAAAAGAATGTGCTAAAAAGTTCAGCCTGACAGTAGGTACAATATTTGAAAACAGCACTTTGCCGTTAAGGACTTGGTTTGCTGCTATGTATTTATGCACTACCTCAAAGAAAGGTATTAGCAGTGTCCAATTATCAGAGCAATTAGGTATCACACAAAAAACGGCTTGGTTTGTGTTATCCCGCATTCGCACTATGCTCAATGAAAATGATAATTGCGAACCATTGACAGGTGAAGTAGAAATTGACGAAACTTATATCGGTGGTAAGGAAAGCAATAAGCACAAATCTAAACGCCGTCCGAAAGAAGTTACTGGCATGGTTGATAAAGTTCCTATGGTAGGTTTACTGCAAAGGGATGGTAAGGTTGTATTGCGTGTACTTGACAGAGGTACGGCAAGGGGTGAAACTATTAAGCCTATTGTGCGTGAAGTTGTAAGCCCTAAAGCAATTATCTATACAGATGGCTTTGGTGCTTATAAAGACCTGAACAAAGAATTTGCAGGACATGATATGGTAGAACATAGCAGGGGTGAATATGTAAAGGGTAAAGTACACACCAATTCAATTGAGGGCTTTTGGGCTATTATGAAGCGTGGCGTGTATGGTATCTACCACAGCGTATCACACAAGCATTTACACCGCTATTGCAATGAGTTTGGCTATCGTTATAACACAAGGGCTTTAACTGGTGTAGAACGCTTTGAAAATGCTGTTATTAAGGTATCAGGCGCACGTATTACATATAAGGCTTTAATAGGTAAATAGCCTCTATCGCCTCGAAAAGCCAATCTGTAATCTTTGTAATATTATTGTATAATATTAGTTAAAAAAGTTTTCCACAACGGTTGACGGCATCCTTTTTGTACTATATTTGTACGGAAAATCCGAGCGCCGATAGGTCGGCATACATATTAACCGTTGGGGTCTGTGAAGAACGGGCAGCCAGCGGTTCTTTTTTTTCATAGTTTTATATATCTTTATTTTACCCAAAATATAAAGCCATGACAAACAAAGTGGTTATTCTGATTGATGGAGGTTTTTTTATCCCGAGATTTAAAACTATGAATTCAGGGAGAGGTCCAAGAGTTGCAGACTTACAGACGTTTATCACAGGAACTATGACAAAGGTTCGCGCGACAAATGACGCAGGTGTATCAGATGTATTATTTAGGACTTTTTGGTATGATTGTAGACCATTTGGCGGTCAAGCGACCGACCCCAAAGGTAACGTAGTTGACTTTAGCACTCACCCTCAATTTGCCGCAGCCACAGCTTTCCAGAAAGACTTAAGAACATTTCCGCAACTTGCCTTGAGGTTAGGCGACTTGTCTTTCGATGGCTGGAAGTATGATAGCTCTGGAGGCTTTAAGCCTGATTTTAAACAAAAAGCAGTTGACATGAAGATTGGGCTTGATATTGCTTGGATGGCAGGAAAGCGAACAGTAGACAAGATTGTTCTTGTTGCTGGAGATAGCGACTTTGTTTCGCCGATGAAGTATGCAAGACGCGGGGGGTTACTTGTATATCTTGAGCCAATGGGACAAACAACGATAAAAATGGAATTAAAAGAACACGCCGACTTTCTTCTTTAAATAACAAAGCCACCATAAAAAGTGGCTTTTATTTTGATTCATCTTGTCCCAACTGGTATATAGTTACCCTCGTAAGAGGGCTTTCTATTTTACATTTCTTTGGGCTGAGTCATACTAAACCAGTTACCGCAGCCATCAGATACGATACATTCAATACCGTAAAATTGTTCTTTAGGCTCTGACTTAAATACAACACCCTTAGCTTTCAGCTCTTCGTATGTGGCCATACAATCAGGTGTGTGTAATACGCCACCACCCATTTGGCCTTTTTCTAACAATGTTTTGAATGCCTGGCGTACGTCTTCATCCATCATCGGATTTTCGGTAGTAGGCATTAATACTATTTCCAGTTCCGGCTGGTCAGGTGCTGTTACCGTCAACCAACGAAAGCCATTATCCATTTTAGCGTCAGTATGCACTTTAAAGCCTAGTTTATTTACATAAAAATCGTAGGCCTTTTCCTGGTCAAGTACATAAAAAGAGGTGTGAGATAATCTTGTTACCATTTCATTATTATTTAGTAAAGTAAAACTAAGGAAAGGCTATAATTATCCTTTATCGAATCTTGCTTTATTCAGCGCCGAAATGACTGGCAAGGCAATGAGGTATAAATTTCAAAGGCTGTTCAGTCACTGCCTTTTGTCGTTCCTGTTGCTGCACCCGGTATTCCTGAGGACTAACCCCATTTTTCTTTTTGAATAATGTGCTGAAAGAACCGAGGCTTTCAAAACCAACACTGGCACAAACATGTGTAACACTATCATTACCTTTTCTGAGCATCTGTTTAGCAGCTTCAATACGAACCTGTGTCAGGTATTCGTGCGGGGTCTTGCGATAAATGCATGTAAACAGCCTATGAAAATGAAAAGGAGAAAAACAAGCCTTTTCAGACACTTGCTCCAGCCCTATTGGTTCATGGAGATTGTCATCTATATACATTTTGGCATTTACCACACGTTTGTATATATCTATATCGAAAGGCATGTGGTAAAGATAAGGATGCTACTTCAATTGTTACGGGTAGTTTCCATTATGCCAAATTGAATCTGTTGGTGTTGATATATCTGTTAAATCGAAAAAAAATCCTTTTGCTTTATTTTGTGTAACAGAATATGCTTTAAGAACGGTATCTGCTTTACCCCAATTATCATTTATCCATTTGTACATCATTGTTGGTTCGTACATTTTCAACACATGGTATTTTTGGCGGCTTGTATTTGCCCATCTGTTTGTAAATAGAATACTAAACATGTTTGCCCTGTGCTCTTCATTCAGCGGTTTTCCGATAAGATTATCCTGTATAGCCACGTTTATCATCCAATCTTGTAAAGGTAATTGACTGCTGTACCCTGTTAGCTCAATAAAACTCATTCCGAAAGCAGAGCATCCTGCACCTCCGCCATTTCGGGGATTCACACTACCATTATATTGCCTATTGTATCCCTTTTCCTGATACTCAGAATAATATTCCCAAAGGCGGTCAAATGTTTGTTGGTTAAGCTTAAAGCGAAGAAAAGCCACATCCCCGGCCAAACTTCTACAATTTATATCGGGGGCGTTAATACTATCATTTTCCAACATACCGTCTACAGTCGCAAATAATACCCCTAAGCCCCATCCCCTATGCATTACTTTATGAGTGAGATACCTGAAAGAGCTGACCGTAGAACCGGTAAATGCATAGCGTGTACTATCTTTTAACATAACAGCAACATGCCCAATCGGGTGCTTTCGATTTGCGTATGGAGAATGGATAACAGCATTTTTTATATAGCTTAGTAGTAACTTCTGAGGCGACCTCCAGTTAATAGGTTTAGGTGCAGGTATGATATACAGGCATAATTCCTGAGCTTGCAGGCTAAAAGAAAAGAATAGAAAGAGTGTAAAAAAAGGTAGTTTTTTCATTCCCTGCACAAAACTATTCTGCCCAGTATGTATAAAACATGATATTTATCATTGCTGAAACTGATTCATGAACATAGAAACCATAAGAGAATATGCCATAAGTCTATCCGATGTGACTGAAAGTTTTCCATTCGGAGAAGAAACACTGGTATTTAAAGTAAACGGTAAAATATTCCTCTTGCTGTCATTAGATACAGACATACCTCAATTCAATGTAAAATGTGACCCAGAAAAAGCACTGGAACTCAGAGAACAATACACTTCTGTGCTGCCCGGGTATCATATGAACAAAAAGCACTGGAACACTATTATAGTAGATGGCTCTTTAACCGGCAAACAAATCAAGGAGATGATACAACACTCTTATAACCTTGTAGTTAAAAAGAAGTAGTGTATTGATACAATCTTTATATTCGGGCTATGGAATCGAATAATTTAGGCATTGGCTCAAGAGTAGAGCATCCTCATTTTGGCAAAGGTGTGATAGTAGATGTTGCCAGCGAAACCTATACAATATGGTTTAAATCGCAGAACGGGACCAAGGGTATCAATAAAGATTTTGAATTAAAAGTTCTACAAGCTACAGATGGAGGTGCTGATACTGCCGGAGGTATTACTTTATCAGATATTGAACAGGCGCTAGACAATATACTAGAACGCCGTTTGCACGAAATGCAAATTGTACCAATGGGCAGCAGGTGGAACAATGGCACCATGATTTTAAAACCCGGAGATGATACACTGCAATCGAAAGAAGTACCGATAGAAACCTTCTTTCATAAAATAGTAATGGTGCGAGACAGATTAAGACTTATCGAACAAAAAATAAATGCTCACAAAGGCCTCACAGACGAAGACAAGGTAGATATGCAGCAATATGTAACTGCCATTTACGGTTCGCTGACTACATTCAATGTATTATTCAAAGAAACACATCACCAATTTAAAGGCAGCAGCAAAGACTAATTATATTCGAGTAAGCTCAGTGATGATACCCGCATATTGCGGGTATTCTTGTATCAGGACATTTCTATCTGCCAATTCAAAATCAGCAAAGTCAAACCCCGGCGCTACAGTGCAACCACATAGACAGTAACTACCCGCCTCAACCCTTGAGCCGAACCAGCTACCTGACGGTATCATTATCTGTGGCTGTTCTCCGTTTTCGATATTCAAACCAAGCTTATGATGCTTCAACTCCCCTCGTGTGGTCATCTCATAAATACTAATACCATCCCCATCATAAAAATGCCAAATCTCATCGGATGCTATGCGATGAAAAGCCGAAAACTCACCCCGTTCTAATAGAAAATAAATAGATGTAGAAGCTGCTCTATCTCCTGTATGGGAAATAGTAAGAGTATGATGGGGTAATTGTAAACCGGAACGATACACTTCTTTATAAGCACCTCCTTCAATATGACTAATAAGCCCTAATTGCTGTTTCCAGTATTGCGCGTCGCGATTTGCTGACATACTATAGTCTTTATATCGCTAAAATAAATAAAAGCCATTTGTTAGAACCTTGTTAAAAGGGAAAATATGCGAAACGCAATGGCACGCTTGTTGCATTTTATCTAAACAAGAATAGAATTGTATGAAACTCATTAAAACCATATTGATTTTTGCTACCGGCGCTATCCTTTTCAGCTCTTGTGTGAAAAAAGAATATTATACGACCACCCCTAATACACCCTCAGGTTATCAGAATATTTTTGATGATAATTTCGATTATGATGCGCATAACTGGTCTTTCAATGACGCTGTAAATGGTGCATCAGTATCTGTAAGCAATGGACAGTTGAAATATGTCTATGCACCGGGTGTGAAAGGAACAAATACGGTTGCTGTAAATACAGGCGGCATAAGCGGCACACATAACTTTTTGATACAAGCCAGCATTAGTGCAAACAACTATATGGGTATTGTATTTGGCGTGTCTAATAGCGAATATGGTTATTCTTTTTTTATAGACGACCAAGGATATTTTGCTGTATATGACGAAGGCAATTCGAAAACATCGTATAAAACAATTCTTGACTGGCAAAAGTGCTCTGCCATCAAACAAGGTTGGAATAATATAGAACTGGAACAGGTAAACGGGTATTGGGAAGGGTATATTAACGGAACTAAAGCCTTTGAAATTGCGGCGCAACCCATATACGGCACGAAGACAGGATTTATAGTGCCCGATAATACAACGGGATATGCAGATTATTTGACGGTTCAGTGGTAAAAACAGCAGGCTTAGCGAACAGAGTGGTATAGCAAAACAAATCCTTGTAACTTAGTTACAAGGATTTTTGTTATTTATGGATCAAAGACATCAGGCCAACGACACGATTTTTACCCCGGTAGGGTCTAATCACGAGACAGTTTTTCTTGAAGGACCACATTCAAGATGGAAAGAATTTGTATTCCTGCTCAAGGTTATCAGAGAGTTCGTACGAGGCTTTAGAAAATTGCACTTTGTTGGCCCTTGCGTTACTGTGTTTGGTTCTGCACGTTTCCCTGAAGACCACCCATATTATCAACTCGCCAGACAGATGGGCAGCAGGATAGCTCAATTAGGTTTTACTGTGATGACCGGTGGCGGCCCGGGTATAATGGAGGCAGCTAACCGGGGAGCAAAAGATATTGGGGGCAATTCTATAGGCTGCAACATTGTATTACCAATGGAACAAAGACCTAACCCATATTTGGATAGGTGGGTTTCTATACGATACTTTTTTGTACGCAAAACATTATTAAGCAAATACTCTTACGGATTTGTAGTAATGCCGGGGGGATACGGAACATTGGATGAATTTTTTGAAGCGATAACACTAATACAAACAGGGAAATTTCAAAAATTCCCCATCGTACTCATGGGCAAAGAGTACCATAAAGACCTTTACGAACATATTATGCACATGGTGCACAAAAAAACCATTGATGGTGAAGACAGAAAGCTTTTTCTATTTACCGATTCGGTAGATGAGGCTATAGCTCATTTAGATAAATATGGCATTGAAGGTTTTAAACTGAAAAAGAGAAAACACTTTAACCCTAATCCTATTTTGGGAGAAAAGCAATTGTAATAAAAAACACAAAGGCTTGCCAATGCAAGCCTTTCATTATGCACTTACTTAATATCTTATTCAACTACCAGTTTTATATTCTGCCTAATATCCCCTGATACAATTGTAACATAATATAAGCCTTTTGATAAGCCATCGAGATTGATGTCATAGTTGTGTTCTCCTGCTGCTGCTGTGCCTCTAAATATTTCTTTTATTTTTCTGCTAGTGATATCCAGTAAGACGATATTTACTTCAGTTGTAAATGGAATAGCAACAGAGACATCTGCAGTAATTGAAGCTGGGTTAGGGCTAATACGAACATCTAAACTAGTTGCAATTTTATTTACATTATCTCCCGTACACCACATATCATACCAAGTATTATTAGGGTCGAAATTTGTCCACCCTGCCATCCAATTATCTGAAGCCTGTCCTGTACAGCCGAATGCGCCTATATAATTTACTTTATCAAAAAAAGCATCAGCTGCTTTGCCTGTAAAATCAGGTGAGAGGGTACCATTACAAACAGGAGACGAGGCTAATGGCAAAAAGCTTGGATTCGTCAAGTCAAACGGGTTTGTCAAACGAACACTAGATGCGAAATTAGCGTACTGAGTGTTCCCAAAAGAAGGGTTTTGCAGCCAAGTAAAAGGACCTGCAAATGGTGACCAGTTGGTATTTCCTTTTGTGGCCGAATCAGCATCCCCGCATACACCTGTCAAGCTACGCGCACCATTTGTTATGTAAATAATGTTAGCATTAGGATCTACTCCTTTGGGAAAACAACCCATACCTATGCCCGCAATAATATTCCCCTTGAATTGCATGGCTCCATTGCCAATATTAAATGTGGTAGAACCATACAGAGTAGTGTTCGTGTCATCATCTATCAGAATACCACTTGGCCAGCCAGCGAGTATCGTATTAAAACAGCTCAACCCACTTCCTCTACGGATATGCATACCTGCAGTGAACAGAAGTGCATCATAAGCTTTAGAAGTTGGAGTTGTCATTGGTCCAATTAATGTCCCGTTCACAAATGTCGGACGAGTTAATCCTGTAGTATCGCCATTGATACCCGGTTTAGTATTAGGTCCGTAACTATCTGATTCAAAAGCTTTAGAACCTGAATTATCTGCGACATTTGGGTCACGTTGTGCAACAAAAAATTGCACTTTGCCTTTATAGCCGTTGTCTGTATCAAAATCATCATCCCACGTGCGGTGCGCAACTAGATATTTGCAGTTTACTGTACCACCATACCAAGCAAAAGCATCATCTCCGCTGATGGAAACCTGTATATGGTCAATTTGAGTAGTGTTGCCAACACCTGCTAACATAAGGCCGGGCAATTCATTATTGGGAGATAATGCCGCACCTGCAAATTCAATACGTACATAAGACAACTTACCGCTATTGTCAGTAGGATTAAGACCTCCATAATAGGAACGCAGACCAGGTATCTGAGCTTCATTTGCAAGCCAGTTAACCGGGGCTTTACCGCAAATGACAATACCTCCCCAATCTCCATAAGTACGGCTACCTTGTGGTTGACTAGATGTAAACATTATTGGATTTAAGGCTGTGCCGTTGGCAATTATTTTGGCTCCACGTTCAATAACTAAAGTACCCTTAGTCGCCTTATCACCTCTGATAAATGTACCGGCGTCAATGATAAGCGTAGTCCCTGATGTAACGTATACTATACCTTTAATAAAGTAGCAATTAGAAGCGATCCAGTTTGTGTTTACCGATATACTATCTGACACCACAATGTTTGTAGCGTTAGAAAAATAATAAGAAAAAAGAAAAAGATTTAAGAGTATAAGTTTTCTCATAGACATTATTGAAGGGTGAACAATAGATATAAAGTAAATAACTGAATATTATCTGAATATTAAGAAACACAAAAAAGGGTACGCCTGAGGCATACCCTTTTAGAATATTATACTTAACTGTTATTATTTGTTATTAACAGACAGTTTTACTGATTTTTGAGCATTACCAGAAGTAATGTTTACAAAGTACAAACCAGAAGCTACGCCATCAAGGTTAACATTGTAAGCATTGAAACCGATAACGTTTTTACCGCTGAATATATCCTGGATTTTACGACCAGTGAAATCAACTAAAGTGATGTTCAGGTCAGACATTTCAGTCAATGTTACTGTAACCGTAGCATTATTTACTGCAGGGTTAGGATAAACTGAAGCAGCTTCGATGTTAGTCTTAACATTGTTGATTCCTACAACATATTCATAGAAAGTGTTATTAGGGTCAAAGTTAGTCCAACCTGCCATCCAGTTGTCAGAAGGATTACCTGTACCAGCAAATGCACCTACGTAGTTAACTTTATCAAAGAAAGAACCACTTGTTTTGTTGCTGGTGAAGTTTGGAACAACTGTCGGTGCGTTATAGTTTTTGAAGAAGTTAGAAGTATCTTCATTAATTGGCTTTGTTGGGTCAAAAGGATAAACTTTACCATTATGGAATGTATCTACACCACCGTAGTATGTATTAACATATGCAGGTAATGCTTTACCATTGTAACAAACCGGAGAAGAGTTCAACGGCATGAAATTAGGGTTTGTGAGATCAAACGGAGAAGTCAAACGAACGTTGCTTGTTAAAGAAGCATATTGGGCGTTGCGAGACGAAGGGTCGTTGATATAACCAAAAGGACCTGTATACGGAGTAAAGTTTGTATTACCAGATGTTGCAGAGTCGGCATTAGTTGTAGTTACAGTAAGGCTACGCGCACCGTCTTTTACATATACTACATTCTTGTTAGGAGCACCTGATGGTATACTAGTTGTAGAAGTACCAGCGATGATGTTGCTTTTGAATTCCATAGAACCCAAACCGATGTTTGCAGTTGTAGAACCGTATGATGAAGAAGATTCATCAAGCAACAAACCAGTAGGCCATCCACCGATGATGGTGTTCATGATACTCAAAGAGCTACCACGACGGATATGAGCGCCGGCGATGAACTGAAGAGCATCATATGCTGTAGAAGTAGGTGTAACTACGGGACCGATAACAGTACCATTAGAGAAAACTGCTTTAGTAGCGTTGTTGTTATTAGTTTTACCGTCTATAGTACCTGCCAAATAGCTATCTGATTCAAAACCTTTAGAACCACTATTATCAGCCACGTTTGGATCCCTTTGAACAACGAAGAACTGTACGTTACCGCTGTAGCTAACGTCAGTATCAAAATCATCATCCCAAGAACGGTGAGAAATCAAATATTTTGCATTTACTGTACCACCAAAGAATTCATAACCGTCATCACCACTCATAGAAACCTGGATATGGTCTAATTGAGTACCTGAACCTACACCGCAAAGTGTAAGACCGTTTACTTCGTTGTTAGGCGAAAATGCGATACCGCCAAATTCGATACGGCAATAAGAAATTTTACCGCTGTTATCCGCTGGGTCTGTACCACCGTACATAGAACGAGGACCACCTTCCACCTGAGCTTCACCAGCTGTCCAGTTTACAGTAGATTTACCGCAAAGGATAACACCTCCCCAGTCACCATAAGTACGGCTACCTTCAGGTTGATTAGATGTAAATATAACCGGCATGTCGGCAGTACCGTTTACCATAATTTTAGCACCACGCTCAATGAGAAGTGTACCTTTAGTAGATTTATCACCACGGATAATAGTACCCTTGTCGATAGTTAATGTGTTACCACTCGTAACATAAACATATCCTTTTAAAAGATATTGTTTATCGTTTGTCCAGGTTGTGTTAGATGTGATTTCACCACTTACTTGTACAGTGGTATATTGTGCAAACACCTGAATTGCACAAGTCATAAATAAAATAGCAAGTGAGAAAATTTTTTTCATGTCTCTTAATTTTGATGCGAAACTAACATGGGGGTATTACCCCCATGTTATCTCAATATTACCTTAATGTTAGTACTGTATTAAGCGAATGTTACTTAGTTATATTTTTACTTTCACACCAATTGTATAGTATCTGCCCGGGCGGTAGCTCATTATTAACCTGTCAGGGTTGGCTTTATCAGTAAATGAAGTGCTGATTTTATTATCGGCATTAATGTCCTGAGCTGTACGAACTTTCTGGTCAAGCAGGTTTTGTACACCAAATGAAACAGTCAGATATTTAAAGAACTTCTTAGATACTATCAAATCAAATGAGTTGAAAGGGAGTTCCCATATGTTACCAACATTTGATTTAGTTTGTCCTAAGTATGCTATACGAGGCCCAAAGACATTATACAATACAGATGCCTGTAATCCCACAGAATCATTTTGATAATATAACCCAGCGTTGTACATATAAGGCGACTGGCCTATCATTGGAGATTTATCAGTAAGTATTGTAGCAATAGGCCTCATTTCACTTTTAATAAATGCTGCATTACCAACAAGAGATAAATTACTGAATACATTCGTCTTGAACCAATCGTCAACAAAACTCAGACTTTTACGAACGTCCAATTCTAACCCATAAGAAACAGCTCTTTCCATGTTTGCAAAAGTGAAAGAACGGTTGGTACCTTCCGGGTTAAGGATAACCTGTTGAATAGGGTCTTTTATGTCTTTATAAAAAACACCAGCCTGTATCATTTCACTGTTACTAGGATACCATTCCCACCTTGCATCAACATTATGTATTTGGGCTACTTTGAGTGTATCACTAAATGCAGTAGGGAACATGGCACCATAAATACCCCAACGGTTTTCCATATCATAGAAATAAGACGGCGAGTTTTCCCTGAATTCCGGACGGTTCAAAGTTTTGCCATAAGCAACGCGAACCAATTGTTTATCAGTGATATTATATGATACATTTATCGAAGGCAAAATAAAATTAGTAGGCAACTTAGTTTCCATCAATACCTGATTTGTATATGAGTGTATCGTATAGGTATTGTATTCGTTACGTACACCTCCGTAAACCGTTAGCTTATCGTTAAAGAAGTTCAGTTTTAAGGCCAAATAACTGGCTATCAGCATATTTTTCGCATCATACTTATCATAGTCTGAAGTATTCTCTTCCATTTTAAACTGATTTGTACCACCCATATTTTGTTCGGCAAATATCTGGTCTACCGGCAAACGAGTTAATTGACGCTTAATAGCAATAGGAGTTGACGCAGCTAATGTTGCACCAAATTGTCTTAAAGCATATGCACGGCCTTTATACTCAATATAGTTTCCGGCAAAAACCTCAAACTCAAATGTTTTAATTCTTAGTTTTTGAGAAAACTGGTGATTGAATACATAAGTTTTTTCATAGAGCTGAGAAAATACTCTACCTCCACCATAAACAGGGTCAGGAGAACCGCTTGGAATGGTAGTAGCGTACATAGTATCATCATCTGCGTATGACCTAACGTAACGTATCCTTCTCAAATCAGGCATGTTTTTAAAGAGATCTGTATAGCCTAAAGTCCAGGTATATTTACGTTTATCATCAGCACTTTTGTGTGTACCTGTAAGTTGAGTAGTATAAATAGCCCTGCTTTCGTAAGCCATGCCATAGTCATGAGTTACATTAAACATGTTTATTGAATCGGGGCTGGTATTATACCTGTCAACTAATGATGAACGACCAATCTGATTGTATAAATTTTTAAACTCTATTTTATTATTACCCCAACCTACTGCTACGTTATCCATAATAGCAGAGCTAACATTATTTACAGAGGTTTTGTCTTTGTACGATTCTCCTAATGTAGTATCGCCACTATACTCAAACCTGTCTATTTGGTAGTTTGTATTGGTATTAGTATAATTCACTGCCAATGCATTCCCTATTTTCACCTTTTTACTTACAGGGAATACATTATAAGCTGAGAAATTAAACCTCATATCAGGTGAGGTAGTTTTTGTTTTCACTGCCCAATCATTATTAAAAGATTTAGATATTGACTGGATATTTGGGTCATTTTTATTGATATTTTTTTCAGGTATGCCCTCTGGGTTAGGAAGGTTTGCAGGCAAAGAGCGTTTACCATCGTCATAACCCAACCAATCTGTTTTTGAAGGTTCATTATAATTAAATGGAGTACCTGTAGAGTATTCACGTTTCGAAAACTGGAAACCTGCACTATATGATGTAGTGCTTGGTATAGATGTTGTATATATCTTCACCATACCTCCGGCAAAGTCACCAGGCAATTCAGGAGCAGCAGTTTTATAAACCAATATCCTGTCTATCTGGCCACTAGGGATAACGTCAAAAGAGAACGCTTTTTTATCTACCTCGCTACTCGGAGCGCCCATATCGTTAAGCCATACAGTATTATAACGGTCTATCAAACCGCGCACCATGATGAATTTATCGTCCATAATAGTAACACCCGGAACGCGTTTTACAACATCTGCCGCATTACGGTCCATTGTCTTACCAATTTGCTGAGCGCTGATACCACTTACTATCTGGTTGCTTTTACGCATTTCCATAATCACAGCATTCTCAGTATGTGTGTTCCTTGTAGCTTTAACGGTTACATCTTTAAGCGTTTTCTTTTCCTCTTCCTTTAAGATGATATTCAGGTCAACGTCTTTACCTTTAATTACAGTAACAGTTTCAAGCACTTTTTTGTAACCTATATAAGAAAACAGCACTTCATAAGTACCATCTTCTATGTTGTTTATCTCAAACTTACCATCAACATCGGTTTGAGCACCTTTGTCAGTGTTTTTAACAATCACCACTACCCCTATGATAGGAGAGTTATCTTTTGCGTCAAGTACAGTTCCGGTAATTTTTGCAGCAAAGCCTTGCAACGACAAAAAGCTGAATAGAATAGTAAAAATCCGCGCTAAATAAAGATTCTTATACATATTAGAATATTATGGCGCAAAATTAAATTTAGCTTTAGAGCTAATGGCTTAACCAATGTTATCAAAATGTGTCGCCAATATTAATTTAATGTTACCTGAATATTAACCGGCACACTTCTCAATCCTTTGAAAGCATTGCCAGAACTGATTTATTATGATTTTGTGTAACTTTCATTTTGTAAACTACGTGGCATAATGAATACCAATTCATAAGTGAGCAAATAATACCTGATGACTATAGCATGGCACGCTAGATTAGTCCAACCATACCAATTGATTTTAAAAAAGGGAATTGATGAAGTAGTTTACAGCCATGGCTATTACATGAGCGGCACTTATTTCTACTCACTGGTTGTAGACGACAAAAAAATAGACAGCGGAAAGATGGTATTTACCCGTTAATTATCTTTCTTCCTGTATACAATAGATATTATCCTTGCAGGCTTGCTCAGCAATCTTGCGAGGCTCATCAGTATTAGGCATTGGCCAATAATATTCATTAGAAGTAAGCCTATTATATGTCTTAGCAAAGTTACCTTCACCAAAATCATAGCCGGCTCTGTAGTTATATAAAATAAGAAGCCCGAAAGCTATTAAAGCAGGGAGTTGTATTTTTTTATCCTGCAGTTTCATGTAACCCAAAATCATTATCAGACTTATCAGCAGGTGGGTATACAAAAAGAAACGACTGGAGTATGCCTGTACAAAATCGGACCAGCTTCTGAATATAGAAGCGGTACCCATAGAGGCTAAGACAAAAAACAAAATAGCCAAAAACGGGACAGCTTCTTTTTTGATTTGTAACTTCTTCGTAACAGGTAAAACAAGCAGTAACAGCGCAATTACAATCACTCCTCTTACAACACCACTCTCATAAGGATTCTCAAGGCCGAATAGATAAGCAAAATGAGCACCGGACATGTGAAAAAAGAAAGGCAACACTTTAGCTGCATCGATATAGGGAGAGCTATCCGCACTGCTTTTATAGTGTATAAAATATAATGGGCAAAACACCAATGCCGTGGCGATGCTTGCAATCATCTGTGTCTTATCCTTCTTCAGCACATTGAAAAGTATCAATGCCAATGAAGCTAACAAACCATTACCACTGGAAAATATTGCTATGAATTGAAAAAGCACGGCAAACCACAAGCTTCGTTTAGTACCCTTATCATAAAAATAAAGGCTAAACATGAACAGCATAACTATACCATAGTTCTGCATACCAAACATGGCAGCGTTAGAATTATCGAAATTAGTAAGGTCAAAAAGCGCAAAACCCAAAATCAACGCCAGAATATTCCACCCCTTCCCGATATATTTCTTCATAAAATGAACCAACAAAAGGAAAGCAGTAACCCAGGCTATATTACCCATAAAAATCAACACTCTAAAATCTACAGTGCCTGTAATCCAGTAATAAAGTACATATACTACGCGTGAAAATAACAGTCGATGTTCGTTATGTTGTTTAAATAGCAGAGCAAACTTGTCTCCAACATTGGCATGTTTAAAATCAGATAAAAATTGCAGTATGGCGTGATAATCATCGGTATAAGGGATGTTCAAAGCATATTCATTCACCACACGCAATAACATCAAAGCCGGGATAAGAATCCATGCATTTGCCAGATAAGCAGCATAATTTTTTTTCGGTGCAGCTACAACCTGCGTAGTGTTAGTTGCTTTAGTTGTTTTCATAAAATCATCCTAAAATAAAGAGAAAACAGCAAATTTTATCATGCAAAGCATGCAATTCGCCTAACTTTAGCTATCAGCTAAACACATGTTATATGGGTAAAGTCTATGAAACCATACTGGAACATCATCAGGAATTTATAGAAAAGCAAAAGATGTTTTTTGTTGCAACAGCACCACTTGCAGCAAACGGACACGTCAACCTTTCGCCAAAAGGACAAGACAGCTTCAGAGTAATATCACCGACAAAAGTAGCTTATATGGATCTTATAGGTAGTGGCAACGAAACATCGGCTCATATATTGGAAAACAAACGCATAACCTTTATGTTTTGTGCCTACGATGGGCCTCCAAATATTTTAAGGTTGTATGGAGAGGGCTATACCGTATTGCCAAACCATGAAGAATGGAATACATTATCAAAACATTTCAATATACAACTGGGTACAAGACAAATTATTGTAGCTAACATACACCGTGTGCAAACATCCTGCGGTTACAGTGTACCATTATATGAATACTCAGGCGAACGTGATCATGCAGACAAATGGGCTGTTAAAAAAGGTGCAGATGGTTTGGAGTTATACAAGCAGGAGAAAAACAGAATAAGCATTGACGGCCTGCCTACAGCATTGCACTAATGCTCTTGTCATAATTCTGTTAAATAACAAACTTAACTACTGCATTAAGAATCTGTGGCACAGTTTTTACGTTAATATTGTAAGGGTTTGATATGATGAAGTACTACAGGGCAATATTATTTTTTGTTTTCATAATGCCTATTTATGCATCGGCACAAATACAAACAGCAATAAATGTGGGTAGCGGCTTGATGTATGCCGGAACAAAAAATATGGGTACTTATTATAAACCTGTAATCAGGCCAGATGTCCTAGCTTCTTTGTTTGTACCTTTTTCCAATACAGTTAGCCTTCAAGCCGGTATTGGGTATACAATAAAAGGGTTCAATACCGTTCAGCAACAGGATTTCGGTAACAGTAAAGATATTTACACAACAAAAGAGAGGTTGCAATATCTCTCTATACCTCTTTTAATGTCTTTTAAAACATTTGGCACAAAGAACATTGCAGTGTATGCAGATGGTGGTATGGATTACAACTTCTTTATAAAAGGTAATTTATCATACCAATACCAAACATATCATGGTGAGAAATTAATTACAGATGTAGGTGAAACGTATAGTATAAAAGGCCACGTGAATTCGGGAAAGTTCAGCGCTACACATAATTCCTACGATGTAAACGCGCTGGATGTAGCGGGTCGTATACAACTACGCCTGGTGTACAAAGAAAGGTATATCCTCACTTTATATCACGAACATAGTTTTTATGAAATGCGCTCAGACCCGAGCGATGATTCTCATGGCACTTTGAAGCTCAGAAGCACAGGTATTATGATTGGCTGTCGTTTGTTTTAACAGAACATTTCTTCGTTTGTGTTGTTGATATTATTATGCTAAGGTTCATAATTTTTCTGGTTATCAACTTCGGAGCTTTAGCTCTCGGAAGTGTTTTAATGGGCAGTACTCCAGCCGAAAACAGATGGTATCAATCATTGCAAATAGCCCCATGGACACCTCCCGGATGGTTTTTTGGATTTGCGTGGACAACAATCATGATATGCTTTTCCATTTTTATGTGGAAAGCATCATTCTGGTTTTCTAAAAGTGAGCTTTCTATTTTGTATATCTTATTTGCTATTCAGTTCATATTGAATGTAATATGGAACCCGATATTTTTTCACTGGCATAAGACCGGAATTGCGCTAGTTACTATTGTATCGTTAACGTTATTAATTGCATGGTTTACGTTCAAAGGCATTAAAAACATGGGGGCTTGGGGCATATTAATGCTACCATATCAAATATGGTTAATAGTTGCTTGTACCCTAAATGGATATGTGTACGCTAATAATTAAGACACTTTTGATTCATTCCACACTTTTCTGCCCTCGCCTTTAATAACATGACGTTCGCTGTGGTATGAGGAACGAACAAGGGGGCCGCTTTCTACATAATCAAGACCCATTTTATAACCTTCTTCGCGATAGAATGCAAACTCGTCAGGATGCACAAAGCGTATAACAGGAAGATGTTTTTGTGTAGGCTGTAAATATTGACCAAGTGTTAATACATCTAAACCATTATCTGCAAGGTCTTGCATGGTTTGTAACACCTCTTCTTTTTCTTCGCCTATGCCCAGCATGATACCACTCTTGGTACGCATACCACCATCTTTCAAACGGCGCAGGACTTCAAGGCTGCGGTGATATTTTGCTTGTATACGTACTTTGCGTGTCATACGCTCTACTGTCTCCATATTATGCGACACTACTTCCGGTGCAACATCAATAATACGTTGCAGGTTGTCCCATTCACCTTTGAAGTCAGGTATTAATGTTTCTAAAGTAGTATCCGGATTTAAAGCTCGAACCGCTTTTATTGTATTAGCCCAAATAATAGAACCGCCGTCTTTTAATTCATCACGGTCTACAGAAGTAATAACCGCATGTTTTACTTGCATCAAGTGAATGGCTTCTGCCACTCGTTGTGGCTCATCCCAATCTACAGGCTCAGGACGACCGGTAGCCACAGCGCAAAAACCGCAAGAACGTGTACAGATATTACCCAGTATCATAAAGGTAGCAGTACCCTCACCCCAACACTCGCCCATATTAGGACAATTGCCGCTCTCACAAATAGTATGAAGCTTGTGTGTGTCTACAAGGTTGCGAACGTGACGATAGCTTTCCCCGATGGGTAGCTTTACTTTCAGCCAATTTGGCTTTTTCACTCTTGTTTCCGTGCTGTTCTCTACTCCACTGATAACTGGCAACTCCTGCATACAAACCTCAGATTTAGCTATTTATTCGATGCAATTTACAACCCTTACCAGCGTTTGCCAAATTGCACTGACACATAAGCATTTAGGAAATACGAGGTGGCGTCTTTATTAACCAACAATAGTATCTGACTGGTATAATATTCAAAATTAAGCCCGGTTTCTACTGCGACTATGCCATGTTTGCTTGCTGCGAAATCAAAATGCATACCGGCTTTCAGATGAATACCCGGTATGATTTTAGTTTGTCCAAGGCCTTTGCTGAAACCTGAAGCACCTTCAATATGGGATTTATCTAAAAAAGAAGCTTGCGTACTATCGGTATAAGTAATATCATTTCGGGTGTAAATAGTAGAATTTTTCTTAGCAGGTGTACTATCAGAAAGCACATAATACGGTTTCAATAAACCCAGGGAGATACCTCCAAGGTAAATCAGGTGCATAGACACATTGCCTTGTTCTGGTTTTCCCGCAATCATCTTACGTCCGCCATAACCCAATTTAAACGTATAAAAATTATTGGCTTTGCCGAAAATGAAAGGTTTTGCTTTACCAGTGCCTGTACCAGCGTATGCGTCATTGACATGCTTAGTTTCTTCAGGCCTTTTCTTTTCGTCAAACTCTATTTGAAACAGTTTTACATTATAAAACTGGTCGCGGAACTTCTCATTGCTTTTTACCCATCCCTTATCAATAAATATACCCCAGCCGTCAGTGTTCAGCCTTAAACCTGCGCTCAACTCCGTACGAATTGGCTTAGGCTTTTTCATACCTGTATATTTAGGTTTTACGGTATTGGTTTTTGCTGCTTCTAATTTTTGGGCATTTGCGTCTATAGCTATTCCCAAAAAGAGCAAAGGCAGGCAGCATTTAAGTAATCCTTTCATATAGTGCTTACTATCAGTGATAATCGTAAATTTAACAAAAAATCGGATAAGTGTTAGCTAAAGTCATATATAAAGGAGAATTGCGTACAGAAGCTACGCATTTACGCTCTGGAACAGTAATTGAAACCGATGCCCCCGTGGACAACAAGGGCAAGGGAGAGCGGTTTTCTCCTACCGATATGGTTGCGGTAGCTCTGGCTACATGCATATTAACCACAATTGGGATTGCTGCGCAGGGCAAAGACATCAATATTGACGGTGCAGCCTGTGAAGTAGTAAAAATAATGGTATCAGACCCACGCAGAATAGGGGAAATACAGGTAAATATCCTTATGCCATCGGGCAGAAACTATAGCGACAAAGACAAACAGTGGATGCAACATGTAGGTGAAGCTTGCCCTGTGGCAAGAAGCCTGCACCCTGACCTGAAACAGACCGTTTCATTTATCTGGCAATGATACTGACAATAGGTTGTCAGTTTGTAGTGGTTTATTTGCTTCAAATATTTATTCAATGAGCATACTAAACAAATTGGCTGTCGCGACAGGCAATAGAAATGAAGAACCAAACATAGCACTTGCCAGAGAAATAGCCAGGACAAAAGACAAAGCTTCAGTAAAAGAACTTATTGAGCACTTAAGCGCAAAAAATGCTGCAGTACGGAGCGATTGCATTAAGACTTTGTATGAATTGGGGACATTAGAACCAAAACTTATAGTACCCTATGAAAAGGATTTTCTATTCTTACTCGATAGCAAAGACAATCGCATGCAATGGGGTGCCATGGCAGCACTGGCTGCAATTGCAAAAGAAGACCCAAATAGAATCTATGAACATTTGCCAAAGATAATTGCAACTGCTGATAAAGGTTCAGTAATAACCAGAGACAATGCTGTAAGAATATTAATCGCCGTAGGCAAAACGAAAAAATTTGCTGATGATGCTTTTACCCTGCTGATAGAGCAATTAAAATCATGCCCTGAGAATCAGCTACCGATGTATGCTGAATTGGCAATGGAAATTGTAAATGATGAAAATAAAGCTGTATTTATCAAAATACTACAATCAAGGTTACCACTAGAAACAGAAAGTAAACAAAAGCGGGTTGAAAAGGTTATCAAGAAACTAAAGTAGTTATTGTTTCAGTAGGCTCAACCCTATTGAACATTCCAGGCAACGTTTCTTGCTGCAATAGCTATTAAAGAGTTGTATCATAGCCTGCGAGTGGCCTGCATTAGCTGCTTTCCAACCATTATTATTCCACAAGTTAATGATAGCATTCTTCTCAGCCGAGATGGTGTCTAATAATTGTAAAGCAAGTTCCTGTTCTCTTGCTGTTCCCTGCTCTGCAGCATACAAAAACTGAACCGGCGCTATTGTATTGATTATGATATTATGAATAGACGAAGTACCTAATCGCTTCTTTTGCTTTCTTTCCGCGGGTTCATCAAACTGATAGTGATTATCCCAGTATTCGCTTGCTGTAACGTCCAACAAAGGCAATATTTCTTTTATGTTGTGTTTCTCAACAATTTGCGAGAATAAGTGAAACGATTTATGAATTAATGCTGCAAATTGCGCGATACGTATTGTAGGGAAATTGGCAGGGCGCAAACGCAGAAACTTCCATAGATGAACGGGCATTGGGGTTAATTGATATTTCTGTTTCAGGTATTCGTATTCTTTCTTTAACTGGTTCGGATATTCGTCTTTAAACTGACCTTCCAACATTCCTGCCTGCCCAAAAAGGATAGCTTCAGTTTGCAATAAACTTCCACCTTTTGCAAATACATTATGAGGAATAGATAAAGCCAATTGTAAAAACGCATCGGCATTTACCTTAAACCCGAAATTAGCAGCCATGCGCCAGTACAACATATTGCGCCAATCCCCTTTTGATTTATTCAACAGGTTTATCCAATTCAGCTGTTTTTCTTCCCATCGTTCTGCGAGCAAACGGCTCAACCAGGCTTCTTTGGTAATGTCTTTTATTGTATGTAATTGAGATGCGCAAAGTATTGGGTTCACTTCCGTCATCAGCATATCATACTTTGACAAAACAGTTTCAGGAATATGCTTTGACAATTCGAGTATAGGTATATTTTTCAATCCCGCAGGAGCATCATTGCGATATACAACATGCAGAATTACATTTTTATACGCTGCATCATTTTGATGACCATGTTTTGCCCAATCGCTATTGTTTACGTGCAGTTCTACATGACCCGCAAGTATAGTGTCTGCTACCTTTATTTTGGCCTCAAGAAAATCGGGACCAGCATTGGTATTATATGTGCCCGGATGAATTACGGTAACGGTTTCCCCGTCTGCGGTCTCCAGTCGGGCAGGATTATACAGGCTATATCTCCAAATGAATTGTAATAGTTTTTCCTGCATGGTGAGACAGTTAGTAAACTACAATTTATAAATAAACGGCCATTTGCTGCTGGTATTCTTTAGCCGCAATACCGGCTTTTTCAGCAAAGTCTTCACCATTGCTTACGTATATCACACCACGCGACACATTGATTAAAATACCACCATCTGCATTCATAGCATTTTCGCAAACGGTTGGCACATCGCCACCTTGCGCACCTACACCGGGAACGAGGAAGAAATGGTCTGGTAGCATTTTACGTATATGCTGCAATTGTTCTGTACGTGTAGCACCGATGACAAACATCAGGTTTTCGGGACTACCCCAACTTGCAACCGTCTTCAGCACTTTTTCATACAACAATTCGTCACCACATTGCTGTAACTGAAAATCTGCACTACCTGCATTAGAGGTTAACCCTAGTACGATAGCCCAATGACCATCGAATTGTAAGAAGGGCTGCACACTATCCTTGCCCATGTATGGTGCAACTGTAACACTATCGCAAGGGAATGCTTTGAAGAAGGTCAGAGCATACTGCTCTGCAGTATTACCAATATCACCACGCTTAGCATCAGCGATGGTAAAAATATTTTTAGGTATGTATTCTATTGTTTTTGCAAGGCTTTGCCATCCTTTTATACCTTGCGCCTCATAGAATGCTGTATTTATCTTGTAAGAGACAGCATAATCTTTTGTGGCATCTATAATAGCCTTATTAAAAGCAAAAGCAGGGTCTTCCTGTTTCAATAAATGTTTGGGTATTTTAGTCAAATCTGTATCTAAGCCTACACACAATACCGATTTTTTGGTCTTTATCTCGTTTACAAGTTCCCTGCGGTTCATATTATACTATTGGGGTGCAAAGTTAACAGCATTATTTATACTTGCCTATCTTATCATCAATGGCTACGCCTTTGATAAAATTACGTTGCAGCTTCATATTAATTAATAATGATTCGGCACCTGCAGCCTGGCACGCATCCTGTATATCACTTACCAATTTCATCACCTGTTCATAAGGGCCTTCTATAACCGTTTCAAATGGACAAACCAAATAACTAAGTCCGGAATCCTTTATACAGGCTATCGCCTCATCTACAATTCTGTATGCCTCAGGTTGAGGTAAGCTCATTGGCAACACCTGTATTGCCAGATTTACGTTATGGCTCATTATTCATCATTTTGCCCGAAAATAATCAAACCTTAAAAAATGCAAACGTCATATAGATAATATCTTTTTTGTAGCTACATTAATGTTGTAATTTAGCAATCCCAAACCAGCATATATGAAATATCTATCTCTTTTAACCGCTGCATTATTATTAAATGTAGCTGTACAGGCACAAGAATTAAAATTACCAGCGATGAGTCCGGGTGCTAAAATCTCACAGGACTTTTCGACTTCTAACATTGAAATCACATACAGCCGCCCGTCAATGCGTGGCCGCAAAATTTTTGGTGACTTGGTGCCTTACGGCGAAGTATGGCGTACAGGTGCTAACTCTGCTACCAAAATAAAATTCGGAGAGGATGTTACAGTCGGTGGTCAAGTTGTGAAGGCAGGTGAATATGCTTTATATACTATTCCAAGCCAGACAGAATGGACAGTAATCATTAATAAAGGAACAGGCAACTGGGGTAATGCAGGATATGACGTAGCCAGCGATGTGGCACGTTTTAAAATAACCCCTAAAATGTCTGATAAAAATGTACAGACATTCACTATCAATATCGGCAATATCACTTTCAATTCTTGCAACCTTGAATTGATGTGGGAAAAAACTAAAATCGTTATCCCTATCAAAGCTAACAACGAAGAACGTTTGAATGCAAACATAGACAAGGCTATCAACCACCCAACAGTTCCTTACTTCTCTGCTGCTAATTACTACTTTGAAACCAATCAGAGCTTAGACAAGGCTTATGAGTATGTAAACAAAGCGCTGGAAACTAACGACAAAGCTTTCTACATGTGGAACCTGAAAGCCCGCATTGCTCAAAAAATGGGCAAAAACGCCGAAGGTATTGCTGCTGCTGAAAAATCTATCGAAACTGCTAAAGGTTCTGCTTTCGAATCTGAGTATGCACATAAAGGCAATAAATTGATTGCTGAAATGAAAAAAAGAGATTAATCGATTTGTATAATTTTACTAACCCACAGCTCAATAAGTTGTGGGTTTATTTTTGAAAGGCATGAAAAAAATAGCACTGGCTGCAATATTATTATTGTCCCAAATTAGTTCAGCACAACAAGTTCGCCCGGCCAATTCGGCACAGATATACCATGAGATAGCACAATTAAAAAACCTTGTAAATGTGCTATACCTGGCTGCGCATCCGGATGATGAGAATACGAGACTACTAGCATGGATGGTGAACGACCAGCATATACGCACTGCTTACCTATCACTTACTCGTGGCGATGGCGGACAAAATATTCTGGGTACAGAACAAGGTGCAGCCTTGGGCTACATTCGTACGCATGAATTAATGGAGGCACGCAAGCTGGATGGAGCAGAACAATTCTTTACCCGTGCTATTGACTTTGGGTTTTCAAAAAACTCTGAAGAAACATTTAAACATTGGAATAAAGACCTGCTAACAGGAGATGTGGTATGGATATATCGCAAATACAGGCCTGATATAGTTATCTGTCGCTTCCCACCTACAGCACAGGCAGGTCATGGGCAACATGCTGCTTCAGCCATACTTGCAGCTGAAGCATATAAAGTAAGCGGCGATAAAACAAAATATGCTCAACAACTAGAACATTATAAAGCATGGCAACCCAAACGTTTGCTGTTCAATGCTTTTAGATTTGGTAGTGCGAATACTACATCTGAAGACATGTTCAAACTACCTGTAGGCCAGTACAGCCCTGCAATAGGAATGGGATATGGTGAATTAGCTGGCATCAGCCGCAGCATTCACCGCAGCCAGGGAGCAGGTACACCAAGCACACCAGGCGTACAAACAGAATATTTTAAAGTTGTAGCAGGTGATAGTATTAACAAGTCTTTGTTTGATGGGATTGATATAACATGGAACCGTGTAAGCAGGCCCGAAATTGGTGATGACATACAAGACATTTTGGATGCGTATAATTTTAACCATCCTGAAAAATCATTGAAAGCTTTATTGAAACTTAGAAAAGAAATTGAAACTGTAAAGAATAAATATTGGAGAACTGAAAAGCTGGAAGAGCTGGACAGGGTGATACTCCATTGCGCCGGTATATTAGCAGAAGCTTATACCAGGAACCCTGAAGCTACCAGAGGAGAATTAATTCCTGTGACACTGCGAGTGGTTAGCAGAGCTGGAATGCCAGTACGTATCACAAACATTCGCTGGCTGAATTTGGACAACGAAGTAGACAGCACTTTAAAAAACGACACTATCTATAGTATAGACAAGACTATACAAATACCAATGAATGCAGCATTGACTGAACCCTACTGGCTGCAACAACCAAGCAAAGACAATGCACATTTTGAAATACCAAACGATACATTGTTAGGTTATCCTGAAACACCCAATACTCTTAATGTTACGGTGTCAGTTGTCATTGGCGATGAGACATTTACCATTCCGGTCCCTGTATCATACAAAAAGCTTGACCCAACACACGGAGATGTTGTTGAACAACTGAGGATTGTACCGGATGCGTCAGTAGAGTTTGTTTCAGGCAATACAATTGCAAATATTAACAGTATAGCGTCTGTGACGGCTAAAGTTCATGCATTCAAGGACATTAACAACGCAGAGCTTATACTTAATAGCACTAATACGCCTATTAATACAACTGCTGTTAATGTTAATAAGGGACTTGATACACTTGTTAAAACTGAAGTAATTCCAGCTATAAATGTAAATCCCATACTGGATTTTAGCCTGAGAGCTCACCTTAATTCCGGTAAAACAGACGAAAACCTAACGCAGCACATCATCAAATATGACCACATACCCACCCTTCAATACTTCACAACAGCAGAAACCAAAGTATTACATCCAAACTGGCAATGTGCAGTAAAACGCATCGCATATATCAATGGCGCAGGCGATAATATAGCTGCTATTTTACGATTAACAGGATTGGAAGTAGATGAGTTGAAAGAAACTGACATTAATATTGCCAAGCTTAAACAATACGACGCCATACTAGTTGGTATTAGGGCCATCAATACCGAAAAGAGAATGTTGAACTGGATGCATACATTGTTACAATACGTTAAAAATGGCGGAACACTGGTAATGCAGTACAATACATTGCAGGACATGTCGACAACAGATATCGGGCCATATCCGATTACATTAGCCAACCTGAGAGTAACTGAAGAAGATGCAAAAGTGAACTTAATTGACGCAAAACATAAAATCCTTAACCATCCAAACAAGATAACCGACGAAGATTTTAAAGATTGGGTGCAAGAACGCGGATTATATTTTGCTTCTAAATGGGATGAGCATTACAAACCTTTATTCCGCATGAATGATACAGGTGAGCAACCTTTAGACGGTTGCACACTTTACACGCAATATGGAAAGGGGCATTATATTTATACTACATTGTCATTCTTCAGGCAATTACCGGCTGGCAATAAAGGCGCTATCCGTTTGTTGATGAATATGTTAAGCGTAGGAAAATAAACGTATGAGCACTCCATTTACACTTGAACAGGCCAAAGATATAAGCGAGGATTTTGAAGACCTTATTGATACAACCATCACGATGCGTGAGCAGCCCTCGAAAACATACAACATAGTGTGTGTTACACCATGCCCGTTTCATGAAGCTGACAAAGAGTTATTCCTGCGAACGTATACTGAGGAAAATGATGTAGAGAAAGCTATGATTACCTATTCAGGCAGTGAGTATGATGTTTTAATTGTGGCACATAATGTTGCCGACAATACTGACTTTGTGACCATACCTATACGACAATACATAGCATCTAATGGTATCAGATACAATTTTCCAGATTAGTTCATCTCTTCGTCGGGAATATGATGCGCGTGCATATGCACATCAACAGGCTCGTGTTCGACATCGCCAAAACGCTCTTTAAATATTTTTTTACGCTTTTTATTCAGCAGGTATGTAAATACAAAAATCATCCAGAAGTTCAAACCTGCAAAAGGCACCATTATATCACCAAAAGACGCTAATAATACACCAAATGCGCTTACGCAAGCAACAATCAAATAATTGTATATATGCGTTTTTGTTTGAAAGATTTCTATTTCTGTCAATCTGATTTTATCCTTAAGATTGTATGCGTGCTGATACATCCATGCAAAAAGAAAATAAAAGCATGCAAATCCACCCGCGTATAAACAAAATATAGTTGATGTTTGTCCGCTTTCGAGGTGCATTTCTGTTGAGAACATACTGCTAAAGAGAAACTTTAACGGGAACATATATGCAAGGACCAAGAATAGCAATACAGCATTCAACCTTATAGTTATAATATCATGCAGGCCATATCTCCTAAAAAAAACATTCTGTTGGTACCATATACTAAACACAATGAAAAAACTTATACCAAACGGAATAAATAGTATCATTTTGTGTATGAATTCCCTATAATCATGAGGCACTTCCAATGATACTATCAGTAATGTAACACCGAATGCAAAGACTGCATCACTAAATGCCTCAATGCGTGTTACTTCCTGACCACGCCGACGAATATAATCATCTCCTCTTTTCTTCGCTGCCGCTTTTTTACGAAACATTGTACCCAGTTTTAGATTATACAATATAATCAAAACTGTTCAAACATATTAAGAATACAATATCTCTACAACCTTAGTAGGCTCCAGGTTTGCATTGCGGATAGAAATATTACGGGCTACATTTTGTGATAGCGAAGAGAAAATATTGCGAGTTACAGATTCATCATCCATAATAGCAGGTATACCCCTATCTCCACCTTCACGTATGCTTTGTACTAACGGTATTTCTCCCAGATATGGAAGTTCAAATTGTTCAGCCATTTGCTGTCCGCCACCTTTTCCAAATATGTAGTATTTATTTTCAGGCAGTTCAGCCGGAGTGAAGTAAGCCATGTTCTCTACAATACCCAAAATAGGTACGTTGATGTTTTGTTGTTTGAACATCATGATAGCTTTCTTAGCATCTGCAGCTGCTACAGCCTGTGGAGTAGATACTATAATGGCACCCGTTACAGGTACAGCTTGTACCAATGTGAGATGTACGTCTCCTGTGCCGGGTGGTAAATCAATTACTAAATAATCCAGCTCTCCCCAATATACATCGCTAATAAATTGTTTCAATGCTGAGCTAGCCATCGGGCCACGCCATATCACAGCTTGTTTTTCATCCACCAGCAAACCTATTGACATAGCTTTGATGCCATAACGTTCAATAGGAACAATCATTCCTTTACCATTCACATCCATCATCTTCGGACGCTCATCTCGAATACCTAACATGATAGGAACTGAAGGACCATATATATCTGCATCCAGCAAACCCACTTTAGCACCTTCCTGTGCAAGCCCTAATGCAAGGTTTGTTGCAACTGTAGATTTACCTACACCGCCTTTACCTGAAGCTACCATGATGATATTCTTCACATCAGACAATACCGCTTTATTGTCCTTACGGTTAGAACCTACATTCGCAGTCATATGTACTTTTACAATCGCCTCCTTGTCTACCAGTATATGAATAGCATTTACACAGGCTTTTTCTATCATTTCCTTTAACGGGCAGGCAGGTGTTGTGAGCACAACAGTGAAAGACACATTTTTGCCTTCAATCTCAATATCCCGAACCATATTCAGAGTCACGAGATCCTTGCCCAAATCCGGTTCCTGTACGTTACTGAGCGCTTTCAATACCTGTTCCTGAGTTATCATATAAACCTTTGTTAAAGTGGATTCTTTGATGTGCAAAAATACGTTATAGCCCTTTTCTTTGTTAAACTATATCTGGCTTACCCCATCAATATTTAAGATTAGCATATTGATTGCCTTAATATATGCTTTAACCATATAAAGGTGTAATTTTGATAACATGTTGAATACGAGAGTTTCGTTACTGGCATTGATTGTTTGTATTCTTTCAGGCTTGCATGCCGGTGCACAAGAACAGGATGAAAACATTATCCAGATCAACGGGGTATTGATGACGGCAGACAGTTTGCGTGCTGTACCTAATGCCGTGATATTGGTAAAAAACAAAAACCGGGGTGTTGAAGCCAGTAATCTTGGTGTTTTTTCAATTGTTGTTTATAAAGGCGATACATTACAGTTTTCTCAATTAGGCTTCAGAACAAAGGAATACGTAGTACCTGCAGACCTGAAAGGGCACTATTTTTCCCTGATTCAATTAATGACACAGGATACTTTCTATCTGCCTGAGACAATTATACGTCCGCTACCTTCTAAAGAACAGTTTGACTATGCATTCAAACATTGGCGCATACCAGATGATAAATATGAAATAGCACGTAAGAACACCAATGCTTTAATGTTACGGGCATTAGCATATACTTTGCCTCGTGATGGCAGAGAAAATCAGGCAGCATACCAAAATATAGAGAAGGTAAATGCTACTTATTATGGTCAGCAAAAACCTATGAACATTTTCAGCCCTATTGCATGGGGCAAATTCTTTGAAGCATGGAAGCGTGGCGATTTCAGAAATAAAAATGCTTATTAGACATTGATATCTGCTGTAAAAATTAGTACGCCCCTATCAATAATTTTTACCTGCTTTTTGTTCTTACATACTCATCATTCTCTTGCACAGAAGCCTTATCAAAACCTTGTTTTTGAGGGTGGTGGAATACGAGGCATTGCATATGCCGGCACATTATCCATTTTAGAACAAGAACACATCACTGACAACATTAAACGAACAGCCGGCACCTCTGTTGGCGCTATCGTTGCCACATTAGTAGCTGTAGGTTATACTGCATCAGAATTAAAAGACATTCTCTACAATCTTAAAATCCAGCAATTTAATGATGGAGAATACGTTTTCATTGGAGGCATACATCGTGTCAATAAATATTATGGGTGGTATAAAGGCGATAAAATAGAACAATGGGTTGGCAAATTAATTGCTCAAAAAACAAGGAATGAACATTTAACCTTTGAGCAATTACATCAACTAACTATAACTAATAAATCATTAAAGGATGTTTACATCACTTCCACTAACCTTAGCAAACAATGCAAAACTGTTTTTAGCTACGAAAATTATCCTGCCATGGAAATCCAAACAGCTGTCCGCGCTAGTTTAAGTATCCCTTTATATTATAAGGCACTTTTTTTAGACAGTTTGGGCGCTAAAGCCAAGAAGAAATCTCACGGTGGGTATGATATTTATGTTGATGGTGGGATTGTTGCTAATTATCCAATATCCATTTTCGATAATGATACATCTTATGGCTCTACTTTGGGCCTCAAACTAGAAAGGCCGGAACAAGTTGAGGGAAACAAACCCGGTCAACTTGCTCCATATAGAATATTTCGTTTTGCTAATTATATCGGGGCTCTATATAATATTATTATTGAACACCTTAACAGAGATACGAATTCAGCAACCGAACAAGGCAGAACAATCTATATTAGCACAGGTAATATTGCCCCAAAAGTAAAACGTATTTCAAACGCCGATAAAGACCTGTTATATAGTAATGGCATTAGTGCCGCAAAATCGTTTATTGCAAAACAAAAAAGCAATTAATATGCCTGCTACAATTGTAACTACTTATAAGATTCATATTACAGCCCCTCCTGAAAGCGTTTGGGATTTTACACAGGATTTTTCGAAAAGACATCTTTGGGACAAAACAATTCTCTCTGCTAAAAGCATTCAGGAGCATCCAAGAATAATTGCTGTAAAAGGTATTGGCGCATTAACAACTGAGCTTCATTATAAGCTTGATGAACGCCCTAACAAAACATCACTGGCAATGTTCAATACTAAATCACCCTTGATAATTGGCGGTGGTGGCTATTGGCACTATGAAGCACATGAGGGTGGCACTCTTTGGACACAAACGAACTCACTAATTCTAAAAAAGAATATTATTTTCATACTCCTATCTCCTGTCATAAAACTGATGTTGAACACAAATACCAGAAGGGCTATGCAGGCTGCAAAGAAAATGATAGAAGCATCTCTTTGAACGTTGTATTTACAACTTATTTCTTTGCCTAGTTAAAATGCCGTTCTTCATGAGCGATTAGAATGTCAAAAGCCTTTCCTAGCTTATACACACTCTTATAAGCGTCAGAGGCTATCAACACCCTACAATTTCGCTAATTTATCGATGGCTATTTTCAAAATTCAAATTGCTATTTATATTTTCAAGCATTTACAACATTTAGGTAATACTTAATAATGGAGCGATAAAGTCAATATAATAATAGGGGTAATTACCATCAATTTTGTCTTACTGATATACAAATCAATTTTATGAAAGAAGCATTAAAAACTTTTTCTGTTGCCGCAGTATCGGCACTAGTGGTCGTTGGTATATTTTCATTCAAACCAAGTTCCGAACACATTACTTATGAGTATAAGCAATTTTCAACTATCGAATCTGTTGTACCTGGTGGACTCGGGCGTTCCAGAATATTGACAACTGATGATGGAGGGCAGATGATAGAAAAAGAATTGAAAAATTTTTACAGCATGGTAGGCATCAATTTTGGTAACATTGCGAATAACGACCGCGCCATAGTTGACCGCATTAATGATTATAGTGCACAAGGTTGGGATTTGATGCAAGTATCTACAGGTTCACAAGAACAGATATCAAATGGTAGTAGTTCGGGTGGATTATTTATTACCCGATATTTATTTCGGAGGGCTAAATAATCTCCTGCTATAAAAACAAAAACGCCTCACAG
>JAFDXK010000007.1 GCA_018267965.1 Bacteroidota bacterium
TGGAGTGGTCCTTCATTTAGTTCTACTCTGCAAAACCCTGCTATCAGTTCTGCACAACCATCTGCTTCAGGAGATTACATTCTCACAGCTACACTCAATGGTTGTGTAATAAAAGATACAGTCAACGTTATAGTTAACCCTATTCCTGCTGCACCAACGCTCTCTGCAAATACACCTGTTTGTACAGGGCAGGATCTGCAATTAACAGGCACCTCTGTTAGTGGCGCGTCTTTCTCTTGGACAGGGCCGGGTGGATTTACCAGTTCATTGCAAAACCCTGTTCGTACTAATGCTACAACTGCCATGGCAGGTCAATACACGGCTCATGTTACAGCTGCCGCATGTGTATCTGCAGATGCAGCTGTAAATGTAACAGTGGTTCCTGCACCTAATATACTCATGTACCTCAGCCCTAACGACAGCATCTGCCAGGGCAGCACGGTTAACTTCTCTACCAATGTTACCAATGCAGGCACAGGCGCTACATATAAATGGTTTAAAAACAACAGTCCGATAACAGGTGCTACCAACAGCACATACAGCACCAATACTGCTGCCGATTATGATAGCTTCTTCTGCACCATCACCAGCAACGGTACTTGTGCCAGTGCCTATACCGATAGCAGCACGAGTATCACGATGAGGGTATTCCCTTGGTTAGCTCCTGCTGTTAGCATAACTTCCAATCCAACTACACCTGTTAAAAAGGGCGACCTTATCAACTTTACTGCTACACCTGTTAATGGTGGCAATACACCACGCTACCAATGGAAGCGCAATAATAAAGATGTAGTAGGTGCCATCAGCAATGTTTGGGGTGCTTATACATTAGACGACCGTGATACGATTTGCGTAGTACTCACCAGCAGCTACCTCTGTCCGCAACCGCCAACCGCTAAAAGCAATTGCATTATAGCGAGTGTAAATACTACAAGTATCACAGGCATCAACTGGCAAAACAATCCTCCGAATGTATATCCAAACCCAACGAGAGAAAAACTCATCATTGAGGGTATTACAAAAGGAACAACAATACAGTTGATGGATGTATTGGGAAGGATACTCATCTCTCAAACAGCAACAAACGAAACAGAACTACTGAACACTAGTCAACTGGCACAGGGTAATTACCTATTGCAGTTAAGAGATAAAGACAATAACACCGTGACTGTAAAAATTACCAGGGATTAAATAACCATATAATTATTAGGTACTTAATGCCGGCAAGTTTTAACTTCGCCGGCATAATCATTTATAATGCTTTCATTAGACCTTACAGGCAAAATAGCATTGGTAGCGGGTAGTACACAAGGCATTGGTTTTGCCAGTGCACAGGAATTGGCCGCATTAGGTGCGAATTGTGTTTTAATAGCGCGTAACGAATCTGCCCTGAAAGAAGCTGTTTCAAAATTGGATAGTTCAAAAGGACAAAAGCACAGCTATTTGGTAGCTGATTTCTCGGACCCTAAAAATGTGGAAGCTGTAGCGTCTTCTTTTGTAGACAGTAATACAGTTCATATACTTATCAATAATAGTGGCGGCCCTGCCGCCGGCCCTGCTAATGAAGCAAAACCTGAACAATTCCTTCAAGCATTTCAACAACATTTAATATGTAACCATATACTTGCTACTTTGGTTATACCAGGCATGAAATCAGCAGGATACGGAAGGATTATTAATGTAATATCTACCTCGGTAAAGATTCCGTTGAAAAATCTGGGCGTTTCTAATACTATTCGTGGTGCTGTAGCCAGCTGGGCCAAGACCATGGCTAATGAACTGGCAACATTTGGCATCACGGTTAATAATGTATTGCCTGGGGCTACAGCCACAGCTCGTCTGGAAAATATCATTAATAATAAAGTGAATAAAACAGGCGCCAGCCTTGATGAAGTAGAAAAAGAGATGCTGGAGGAAATTCCTGCCAAACGCTTTGGTAAACCTGAAGAGATAGCCGCTATGATAGCCTTCCTGTCTACACCGGCAGCTGCTTATGTAAATGGTACCAGTATACCTGTAGATGGCGGAAGGACGGGAAGTATTTAAAAAAGCCAAACAAAATATGGTAATTTTTTGAGCTTTTTTAGCACTGACAATAAAATGACAATGATAAATTATTGTATTTAAAATATCCGCTGAAACCCGCACCAGTATTGAAAAACATTTTTTAATAAATGTGTATAAACTTTCAGCATAGTGTTGTATTTTCGCCCACGCTTTGTCTAAAAGGAACGTTAATTTTCAAAAAATTATTCCTAGTGTCAGAATATATTAAGCCGATGTTACGGAGTATAGCTAAAGGTATTACAGTATTAGTTATAACCCTGTTCGCAACCAATCTTACCGCAATAGCCGCACCCGATGGTAAGGCTATCTTCATGTCAAACTGTGCGAGTTGTCACAACCCGCTGAAAGATGCCACAGGCCCTGCATTGAAAGGTGTAGATGGCCGCGTGCCAAGCAAAGAATGGTTGTATGACTGGGTGCATAACCCGTCTGCTATGATCGCTAAAGGCGATAAGCATGCAACAGAATTATTTGACAAGTGGAAGCCTACTGTAATGACTTCTTTCCCAAGTTTGTCGAAAGAAGAAATTGATGCGGTAGTTACTTATGTAAATTCTGTAGAAGATAAGAAGAAAGGTCCTGAACCTACTCCTGGTACAGAAACCAAAGAAGCTCCGGGCAACAACTGGATATACAGTCTTGTAACAATTATATTATTAGCACTTGCTTTCATCCTATGGCGTGTAAACAGCGGCCTGAAGCGTGTTGCTAACGAAAAAGACGGCGTACAAAACACAAAAGAAATTCCTTTCTGGCGCAATAAAGTAGTTATTGCCCTTTTCTCAATCACAGTATTTATCATGGCAGGTTACTGGCTGGTAAATGGTGCTGTAGAAATGGGCCGCCAACAAAATTATCAGCCGTTACAACCGATATTCTACTCTCACAAAGTGCACGCTGGTATCAACCAGGTGAACTGTTTGTATTGCCACGCAGGTGCTGAGAAGAGCCGCCAGGCAATGATACCTTCTACCAATGTATGTATGAACTGTCACAAACAGATCAAAGAATACACAGGTGCAGAAGAGCATCCGCTGATGACTGCTGAAGGCGAGAAAATAGATGGTACTGCAGAAATTCAAAAGCTGTATGCTTATGCCGGATGGGATCCTGCTAAGAAAGAATACAAACGCAAACCAAATGGCGAAATAGATGCTAAACCTGTTCAGTGGGTTAAGATTCACAACCTGCCTGACCATGTTTACTTCAACCACTCTCAGCACGTAGCGGTAGGTAAAGTACAATGCCAACGCTGCCATGGTACTATACAAGAGATGGATGAGGTGTACCAATTCTCGCCATTGTCTATGGGCTGGTGTATCAACTGCCACCGCCAGACAGAGGTGCAATTCACTGCAAACAATTATTATACAATATTTAAGAAATATCACGAAGAAATAAAATCAGGTAAACGTACCGGTGTAACTGTTGAAGAGATAGGTGGTACAGAGTGTCAGAAATGTCACTATTAATCTGGTAATATTTTAAGAGATAGTTCTAAAGAACATAAAAATTATTCGGAAACATTTTATACCGAATCGAACCGTATGAGTCAAAAACAATATTGGAAGGGCCTGGAAGAGTTGCAAAATACTGCAGCCCATCAAGAGGTGGTTGACAATGAGTTTAAAGAACCATTGCCGGGTATAAGCGACAGCTTGCTTGATGCTACCACTCCCCGCCGCGACTTTTTGAAATTCTTAGGTTTCAGCACTGTAGCCGCTACATTGGCTGCAAGCTGCGAAATGCCTGTGCGTAAAGCGATACCTTATGCCATTAAGCCAGAAGATATCGTGCCGGGTGTTCCTAATTATTATGCATCTACGTTTGTTGATGGCGGCGATTATTGCGCTATCGTTATCAAAACACGTGACGGACGCCCGATAAAAGTAGAAGGTAATACATTATCATCTATCACAAAAGGAAGTACATCTGCACGTGTGCAGGCTTCTGTATTAAACCTTTATGATAAGGCTCGTCTTCGCCAACCAATGATGGATGGTAAAGAAGCAACTTTTGATGCGATAGACCGCGGCTTGCAATCTGCACTGGCATCAAATACAAAGCCTGTTTACCTCATCAGTTCTACTATCATCAGCCCTACCAGTAAAGAAGTAATCAACCAGTTCTTAGCTAAATATCCTAACGCAAAACACATCGTTTATGATGCAGTATCATACAGCGGTATGTTGTTAGCTAATGAAGCATCTTATGGCAAACGTGCATTGCCTTCTTATCATTTTGATAAGGCAAAAACAATAGTAAGCCTCGGTGCAGATTTCTTAGGTACATGGTTAGCTCCTGTTGAATTCTCAAAACAATACAGTGCGGGTCGTAAAGTGACAGCGAAAAACCTGGAAATGTCTAAACATTACCATGTTGAATCGATGCACACGATTACCGGTGCTTCTGCAGATATGCGTGCTACATGCAAACCAAGTGAAATGGGCGCAGTAGCGGTTGCATTATACAATGCAGTGAACGGAACTGCTCCATCATTGCCAAGTAAAAAATTAAACGAACTCGTTACCAAAGCTGCTGCCGACCTGAAGAAAGGTAACGGTATGGTAGTTTGCGGTTCTAACGATGTAAATATCCAGACAGTAGTAAATGCTATCAACAGTGCTATTAATGCAAATGGCACTACTATCAACTGGGCAGTAACAAGTAATTACAAAGCAGGTATCGATTCTGATATCGTTGCAGCTACTGAAGCAATGGCTAAAGGTGAAGTTGGCGCTGCAATGATACTTGGCGTGAACCCTGCTTATGAAATAGGAAAGAAATTTGCTGATGCGTTGAAAAATGTTCCGGTGCGTGTGTCTTTTGCAGATCGCATGGACGAAACAGCGCAGCTTTGTAACTATGTAGTTCCTGATCACAACTACCTTGAAAGTTGGGGTGATGCGGAACCTAAAACTGGTTACTACAGTTTGATGCAACCGGGTATTGCACCGTTGTTCAAAACACGTGCATACCAGGATAGCCTTTTAGCATGGTCTGGCAGCACTACTACATACGGTGATATGTGGAAGAACTACTGGACGACTAAATTAGGCGGCCAGTCAAACTTTGATAAAGCATTACAAGATGGTATCGTAGAACCTGCAGGCGAAATGCCAATGGGTGGTGGTACTTTCGCAGGTAATATAGCAAATGCTACTGCTGCCATTGCTGCTATGAAGCCTACTTCAGGCATGGAGGTTGTAGTGTATCAGAAAGTATCTATCGGTCATGGTGGTGCATGGAGCAACAACCCATGGTTGCAGGAAATGCCTGACCCGATAACTAAAGCAACTTGGGACAACTACGCTTGCGTATCTCCTAAAAAAGCTAAAGAACTTGGCGAAGAACTGACAGGTATTACAGAAGTTGTTACCAAGAAAAGAGTAATCAAATTAGAAGCTAACGGACAAACTTTAATGTTGCCAATAGTTGTTGTGCCTGGTATGCACAATGATGTAGTGGCTGTAGCATTAGGTTACGGACGCGACGCACAAATAGGACGTGCTGGTGCAAGTGGTACAGACAAACTGAAAGGTGATTTCGGTGGTAAAAATGCTTATCCGCTGGTAGGTTACAATGGCCAAACATTTACCTATAATGCTGCTGCGAAAATTGAAAAAACAGATGCTACTTATGAAGTAGGTATCACGCAGACACACCATAGCTACGAAGGCCGTCCGATAATACATGAATTTACACTCGAAGAATTCAGTAAAGACCCTAACGCTTTATTGAAAGAACGCGGTGAAGAAATAGCTAAGTATTCTGTAGTGCCTTGGGGCGAACATGAAGCGCACGGTGAGAAGAAAGAAGAATTAGCAACACAAGAAGTAGAAGAAGGTTTCCGTAAAGAAGGTACGCTGTATCCTAACTATGAGCACATGGGCATCCATTGGGGTATGTCTATAGACCTGACAGCTTGTACGGGTTGTGGTGCTTGTGTGGTAGGTTGTATGGCAGAGAACAACATCTCTGTTGTAGGTAAAACACACGTACTGAAATCTCAGGAAATGCATTGGTTGCGTATCGACCGTTATTTCAGTGGTATGCCTGATGATCCGGATACAATCCAGACAGTGTTCCAGCCGATGATGTGCCAACACTGCGATAACGCTCCTTGTGAAAACGTTTGTCCTGTATCTGCTACCAACCACAGCAGTGAAGGTCTCAACCAAATGGCTTATAACCGTTGTATCGGTACTAAATATTGTGCGAACAACTGTCCTTATAAAGTACGTCACTTCAACTGGATGGACTGGAACGGTGCAGACTGCTTCGATGATAACCAATACGAAGATGGTCGCCGCGATGACCTGAACGATGATTTGACACGCATGGTGTTGAACCCTGACGTTACAGTTCGTAGCCGTGGTGTAATGGAAAAATGTTCTTTCTGCGTACAACGTTTACAAGATGCTAAACTGACTGCTAAGAAAGAAGGCCGTCCGGTAAAAGACGGAGAAGCTAAGACTGCGTGTCAACAAGCTTGTGCTTCTGATTGTATCGTGTTTGGTAATGTGAACGATCCTGAAAGTGAAATTTCAAAAATCAGGAAAGACAACAAGGAACGCGTATTCTATGTACTGGAGCAAATACATACTTTACCTAACGTAAACTACTTATCAAAAATCCGTAACACGGATGAGATATGGGCAGGTAACGAAGAGAAAGATGGCTTGTATAAAGCGCATATTTAATTGAAATGAAAATGGGGGTTGCTGTAAAAAGCAATTCTTGAAAAATAAATAAAGAACTTTTACTAATAACGTGCTATGCATTTAAAGTACGAATCGATTGTACGGGAACCGCTGGTAGATGGTGACAAGACCTACGCTAATGTCACTGAAGACATCGTGCGTCCTATTGAGCAGAAACCCGGCCGTATGTGGTATGTTGGTTTCATCTTTTCGCTGATACTTTTAGGCTTCGGTGTATTCTCTGTAGTATGGGAAGTATATTGGGGTATCGGTGTATGGGGTATCAACCGTACCGTAGGTTGGGGTTGGGATATTACCAACTTCGTATGGTGGATCGGTATCGGTCACGCGGGTACACTTATCTCTGCCATCTTGTTGCTTTTCCGTCAAGGCTGGCGTACAGGTGTGAACCGTGCGGCAGAAGCGATGACGATATTTGCGGTAATGTGCGCAGGCCAGTTCCCTATCTTCCACATGGGACGTGTATGGGATGGCTTCTGGGTATTACCATTACCAAACACTCGCGGTCCGCTATGGCCTAACTTCAACTCAGCGTTGTTGTGGGACGTGTTCGCGATCTCTACTTACTTCACAGTATCATTATTATTCTGGTATTCAGGTTTGATACCTGACTTTGCAACTATTCGCGACCGTGCTAAAACTAAGTTCCGTAAACGCATGTATGGTTTGGCTTCTTTCGGCTGGACAGGTACTGCTAAAAACTGGCAACGTATGGAGGCACTTGCATTAGTGCTTGCAGGTTTGAGTACGCCACTGGTACTTTCAGTACACACGATAGTATCCTTTGACTTCGCCACATCGGTTATACCGGGTTGGCATACTACCATCTTCCCGCCATACTTCGTTGCGGGTGCGATATTCTCAGGTTTCGCGATGGTACAAACACTATTGATATTATCTCGCAGGATATTGAATTTGGAAGACTATATCACTATAGGTCACCTTGAGGCAATGAACAAAGTAATTGTATTGACAGGTTCTATAGTTGGTACTGCATATCTTACTGAGTTGTTCATGTCTTGGTACAGCGGTGTGTTGTACGAACAAGAAGCGTTCAAATGGCGTATCCTCGGTCCGTACTGGTGGAGCTACTGGGCGATGATGACTTGTAACGTGGTATCGCCTCAGTTATTCTGGTTCAAAAAACTGCGTCGTAATGTGCCGTTCACATTCATCATGTCGATAGTAGTGAACATAGGTATGTGGTTCGAACGTTTTGTAATCATCGTTACTTCATTGTATCGCGATTACCTGCCAGGTAGCTGGACATACTATAGTCCAACATGGCCTGAAATCGGTTTCTATGTAGGTACGTTCGGATTGTTCTTTACTTGTTATTTCTTATTTGCTAAATATTTCCCTGTTGTTGCGGTACACGAAATCAAATTCATACTGAAAACATCAGGCGAAGGACAGAAGAAAAGAATGGATAGTATTGAGCAGAAGAGCACAGAAGAATTTTTGCACGAACAAATGGAGCATGCGCACCATTAATTTTTAAAATTGAATTTTAAATAGAAATGGCTATAAAAAAATTTGCAGTTGCATGTTACGATGACGAAGCGGTATTATTTCCTGCCGTGAAGAGCGTACGCCATAGCGGATACAAACTGCATGACGTGTACACACCATTTGCAGTACACGGCCTTGATGTGGCAATGGGCCACAAAGAAACAGACCTTCACGTAGCAGGTTTTATATATGGTATCACAGGTACCAGCACTGCAGTAGGTTTCATGTCCTGGATATTTACCAGCGACTGGCCTATCAACTACGGTGGTAAACCACACTGGTCTCTGCCGGCTTTCATACCTATCACTTTCGAGTTGACGGTATTGTTTGCAGCTGTAGGTATGGTGCTTACATTCTGCTATCTGAACCAGATAATGCCGGGTGTTAAGAAACACGTTTTCCACCCACGTCAATCAGACGATTATTTTGTAATGGCTATAGAGCTGAACGACCATACTAACGAACAGGAAGTGTTGAACTTCTTAAAAGGTACAGGTGCAGTGGAAACATCAGTGCAAACTGCAGAATCTGAATGGTGGTACGGACGTTGGGACAAAAAAGAGGCTTACGAATTAGCGTAAGTATATTTTAAACTTTGACTATTGAATTTTAAAATATTTATGAACAAAACCAAAAGCATAGTAGTGGCAGGCCTGATGATGGGACTTGGACTTGCAGCATGTAACAGTGGTGACATGCGCCGCAACCCGGGCAAAATCTACGCGCCTGATATGACCTACTCTCGTGCTTATGACGCATATACAGCTAACCCGAACTTTGCTGATAGCCAAACAAGCCGTCCACCGGTTGCAGGTACTGTAGCAATGGGACATGCATTACCTGACCATTTGATGGAAGGTGATACTAACTCATACAAAACATTTACTACTGATATGCGTTTTACCGACGCTCAGATGGAAGAAGGCCGCCGTTTATTTAATATTTATTGCGGTATCTGTCATGGCACAAACCTTGACGGTCAAGGTCCTCTGTATGCCAGCGGTAAATTTGCAGCTATGCCTGCCAATTTTAAAGATGGCAAATATTTGCACATGCCTGTAGGTACTATGTATGCAGCGGTGAAGTTTGGTAAAAACATGATGGGCTCTTACGCCAGCCAGTTAGATGTAAAACAACGCTGGATGATAATTGCGTACATCAAAAAAATGCAAGCTGCTAACGGTGGTGATGCCTTTACAATGGGTATGACTGAGACACCTGCTGCAACGCAATTTGATACAGTAAAAGTTACCAAGAATACCATAATAGCTGAAAATGCTGTTAAAGTAGAAGCAAAACATTAATTAATAACAAGAAATTATAAACGTACTTCTAATAAGTAATTGCAATGAACGAACGTTTTGAGATGCCGGCACGATTAAGGAATACAAGCCTCGCTTTGATAGCGGTAGGTATACTGGTGCTGATAATCGGAGGAGTAACATTATTAGGCGGAGACGAGTATGAAAAAACTCGCTTCTGGCTGGTGTTGCTGCACAACAGTGTATTCTTTTTGCTGATAACTGCTGTTAGCGTATTTATACAGGCAGCTGCTTCATTGGCACAAGGTGGCTGGATAGTTGCCTACAAAAGAGTACCTGAGGCAATAGGTGCTAATGTTTGGTTGTTTGGTCTGATAGCTATAGCTGTATTGTTTGGTGTGGCTTTTGGTTTTAAAATTGACGGACACAATCCTATATATCACTGGATGACACCACATGGTGATAAAGTATTAGAAGGTAAATCTGCTTTCCTGAATCCTACAATGTTTGCTGGGTTTACTATTGTAACAATTGCATTATGGGCTTTCTTCGGACGTAAATTCCGTGCATTATCAATAGCACAAGAATCTGCACCAAAGAACAGCACTAAAATATACTGGGCGATGGTGAAATGGTCTGGCGGTTTCTTATTAGTATACGCTTTGACTCAAATGAGTACTACGCCTTGGATGTGGTTAATGAGTATAGATGCACACTGGTATTCTACTATGTTCAGCTGGTACACTTTCGCAAGTGCGTTTGTGAGCGGTATGTCTGTAATACTGTTGTTTGTAGTATATCTGAAAAACCAAGGCAAACTGGAAATAGTAGGTAAAGAACACGTACACGACTTAGGTAAATTCATGTTCGCATTCAGCATTTTCTGGACATACGTTTGGTTTGCTCAGTATATGTTGATATGGTACAGTAACATGCCTGAAGAAACTACTTACTTTAAGATGCGTCAGCATGGCCCGTATAGCATGATATGGTATGCAGTATTCATCATCAACTTCATCATGCCGATATTGATATTGATGGCACGCCCAAGCAAACGCAACTATTTCACGGTTTGTTTCATGGCAATGGTTATCATCTTCGGTCACTGGTTAGATTTCTATATCATCACTATGCCTGGCCCGTTGAAAGAACATTGGCACCTGAGCTGGTATGAAATGGGCATCTTTGCAGGTTTTGCAGGCTTGTTGATATTCAGCGTATCAAAAACATTGACTAAATCATCATTGGTTCCTCATAACAATCCATTGTTGAAGGAAACAATCATACACTTGAGCTAGTTATAAGAACGATAGATTAATAAAAGAATAGTAGAAGGAAGTAACCCAATAACTGTAATTATAAGAAACACTGACTATGTCGGGACTTTTATCGATAGTATTAATAGGACTGGTATTTGTTATCATATACCAGATTGCTAAAGCAAGCGAATACTCCACGATACTGCGTGGCGAAGAAAAAATTAATGCCAGGGTCAATCGTACGATGGCCATATTGTTGGTCATTTTCTTCCTGCTTGGATTGTATGGGATATGGTTATGCCACACATCATTGATGGATAGGTTGCTGCCAGTATCGGCTTCGGAACATGGCGTGAAATACGATTCCATGTTCTTAACTACACTTGTAGTAACAGGTATCGTATTCTTCCTGACACAAACTGTGCTTTTCTGGTTTGCGTATAAGTATCAGTCTACTGAAAAACGTACTGCATTCTTCTACCCGCACAACAACAAACTGGAACTTATCTGGACAACTATACCAGCTATTGCAATGGCTGCATTGGTGGCTATCGGTTTGCGCAACTGGTCTTTAATGACAGATGCCGCACCTAAAGATGCGATGATAGTAGAAGTTGTTGGTAAACAATTCAACTGGCTTATCCGTTACCCGGGGAAAGATGGTGTTTTAGGTAAAAGAGATTTCCGTAAAATCAATGACGCTAATAACGTTTTAGGTTTGGATTGGAATGATAAAGACAACATGGATGATATCATTGCACAGAATGGTGAGTTGCACCTGGTTGTAAACAAACCAGTGAGCCTGATCATCGGTTCTCGCGATGTGATACATGACGTAGGTTTGGCTCACTTCCGTATGAAAATGGATGCTGTACCTGGTATCATTACTACTATGTGGTTTAAACCAACTATTACCACAGAGGAAATGAAAAAAATTACAGGCAACAAAGATTTCGTTTATGAAATCTCTTGCGACCAGATGTGTGGTAAAGGCCACTATTCTATGAGGGGTACTGTAATTGTAGAAACGCAGGCTGAATACGATGCATGGATGGCTAAACAACAAAGCTATTATGCATTGAATAATGCGCCAGCTGCTGCACCAGCAAGTGGTGAAGCACAACCTGAAGTAAAAACTGATAGTGTTAAAGCAATAACAATGAAGTAATCGTTTCGGTTGCTACCGGAATAAAAAATTAAGTGCAAACAATGAGCGACGTTATCATACAAGGAGCATCAGCGCATACACACGAAGCGCATACTGAACATCATGGTCATGAGCATCATGAGCAACATTTCATAACGAAGTACATTTTCAGTCAAGACCACAAAGTAATCGGAAGGCAGTTTTTGGTTACCGGTATCATATGGGCTATTATAGGCGCATTGATGTCTGTATTCTTCCGCTTGCAATTAGGTTTCCCTAACGAAACGTTCCCTATAATGGAAAAATTCTTAGGAGAATGGGCTAAAGGTGGTAAACTGAGTCCTGAGTTCTATTATGCATTGGTTACCATGCACGGTACCATCCTTGTGTTCTTTGTATTGACAGCAGGTTTGAGTGGTACTTTTGCTAATATCCTTATTCCTTTGCAGGTAGGCGCACGTGATATGGCATCTCCTTTCATGAACATGCTTTCTTACTGGTTCTTCTTTATATCAAGTGTATTCATGTTCGTATCCCTGTTCATTCAAACAGGGCCTGCATCAGGTGGTTGGACAACATATCCGCCGTTGAGTGCATTGAAAGAAGCATCTATGGGTTCAGGCTTAGGTATGGACCTTTGGTTGATAAGCATGGCATTATTCGTTGTGTCATCATTATTAGGTGGTCTTAACTATATCGTTACGATATTGAACATGCGTACGAAAGGTATGACCATGACGCGTATGCCACTTACAATTTGGGCGTTGTTGTTCACTGCTGTGCTTGGTGTATTATCATTCCCTGTATTATTCTCAGGTTTTGTATTGCTGATATTTGACCGCAACTTCGGTACCAGCTTCTACCTTTCTGAAATATTTATCGGCGGTAAAGCATTGCCTCACATCGGTGGTTCTGCAATCTTATACCAACACTTATTCTGGTTCCTTGGCCACCCAGAGGTATACATCATCATGTTGCCGGGTATGGGTATGGCTTCAGAAGTATTATCAAACCACAGCCGTAAACCGATTTTTGGTTATACTGCGATGATCATATCTCTGATTGGTATTACAGTCTTAGCGTTCCTGGTATGGGCGCACCACATGTTCGTAACAGGTATGAGTCCGTTCCTCGGTTCGATATTCGTTTTACTGACATTGTTGATCGCTGTACCATCAGCTGTAAAAGTATTTAACTGGCTTACTACCATGTGGAAAGGAAATATCCGTTTCACAGTGCCTATGATGTTTGCAATGGGCTTCGTTTCATTGTTCATCTCTGGTGGTTTGACCGGTCTGTTCCTTGGTAACTCAGCATTAGATATTCACCTGCACGATACATATTTCGTAGTTGCTCACTTCCACATAGTAATGGGTGTGTCTGCGTTCTTCGGTATGTTCGCGGGTATTTATCACTGGTTCCCTAAGATGTTTGGTAGGTTCATGAATAACACATTAGGTTACATCCACTTCTTCATCACATTCGCCGGCGCTTATTTGATATTCTGGCCTATGCATTATGAAGGTATCGCGGGTATGCCACGTCGTTATTATGATTACAGCGCATGGGAATCTTTCAAACATTTCGAAAGCCTGAATTCATTCATCAGTATCGCTGCTATCATGGTGTTCTTCGGTCAGTTGATATTTGTTGTTAACTTCTTCGCCAGCATTTGGCGCGGACGTAAATTGACTGTTCAAAATCCATGGGGTTCTCCTACACTGGAATGGACTACTCCGATTAAGGCAGGACACGGTAACTGGGAAGGTGATATTCCTGAGGTTTATCGTTGGCCATATGATTACAAAGATGATGGTAATGGTAATGACTTCATCCCTCAGACAACTCCATTAAAACCGGGAGAAGAAGCACACTAAACAATAAACTGATTTTATACCAAGAGGTTCTGATATATCAGAACCTCTTTTCTTTTTGTACTTTTCTATAATGAAAAAGGCTCTTTTACTCGTTTTGCTTTATAACGCAGTGCATACCTATGCACAAAATGCTGATGCTGCTATCAGGAATGTATTGGAGCAACAAAGACTAGCATGGAATAACGGTGATATAGAAGATTATATGAAGAAAGGCTATTGGCAGAGCGATAGCCTGGTGTTTGTAGGCAAATCAGGAGCAACTTATGGTTATACAGCTACATTAGAACGCTACAAGAAATCGTACTCTGATGCGGCGAAAATGGGAACTCTCTTGTTTGATATTATCCAGGTAAGGAGATTAGATGATACCCACTATTTCGTACTGGGTAAATGGCACCTTAAGAGAACTGCAGGAGATTTAGATGGAAGCTTCACCTTGCTTTTCAAGAAAATAAATAGACGCTGGGTAATTATAGCTGACCACAGTTCATAGTATAGCAGATGAAAAAATCCCTTTTCATATTAATGTCTACTGTAATGGCTTCCGAAGCTAATGCACAATACTATACAATGCCTGAAATGGACAGCATTGCCTTGCGGTTACCCAATGATATTACAGTATATACTCCTGCGGGATGCAATAAAACAGATGTAAAACTTCTGATAGGAGGTATTGAACAAACGGCATTACAAGATGATGATAATAATTATACCACATCGCGTTATACTATAGTTGTCGATACCGCAGGAGCATATGAAATGCTTATAAAATGCAGAGATAAAATAATTCTGAGGAAACGCATATACACCAAAAATATTCCTATTCCTAAAGTGAATTTTGCCGGCAAGTATAATGGCAAGTTGCCATCGTCTGTTGTTAGTAAACAAATAGGCTTGTATTGTGATACTACGAACAGTTATTTGGGTTATAAGGTTAGTAGTTTTACGCTTATTAAGATTGATAATGACAGTAAAAAAACTATAGTTTTTAATGAGGGGGATATGTTTAATGAAAAAGCGCTGAATGCCGTAAATACTGCCGTAAGGGGGGATTTGTTTTTCCTGAGGAAAATAATGGTGTCTTGTGATGCAGATAAAACACCCAGACAGACAAATGATATTTCAATTGCTGTAGAATAAAAAAGCCACCCTGTTAAGGTGGCTTAAGTATAATGATATTTACTATTAATGATGGTGGTGATGTGCTGCATGAGCATCAGGCAGTTTGTAGAATTCTTCTTCACTCACTTCTTTTTCTTCAACGTTGAATTGTGTTTCGAGGAAAGTGAATAGTTTTTCGAACAATAAACGACGATAAGTTTCATCCATTGTTTTATTGTCTTTCAGCATTTTTTGCAGATAACCATCCATCCAAGGAGCATCATCAGCATTAGTCATACCAAAGTATCCCAACACCTGTGCCTTGATGTGTTCTTTTACTTCTTCAAGGCTAACACTGATTTTATTTTCTTCAATGAGCTTGTCAGAAATTAAAGTCCAACGTAATTGGTGGTCGAAGCCTGAGAATTCATGTTCTACTTCCTGTGCACTCTTTGGTTTTTCACCACCTTCACGCATCCAGCGTTTCAGGAAGTCAACAGGCAATTGGAAAGTAGTTTGGTGTACCAATAATTCATAAATCTCGTTGTGCAACCTTTCACCACTGATGCGATTATATTCTTTTGATAACTCTGTGCCGATACGAGTTTTGAAATCAGCAGCATCTTTTATTTCATCATTAGGAAATACCTGGGCAAACAATTCAGCATCCAATTCGCGAGGAATCAATTTAGCTACGCGAGTAAGAGTGAATTTGTAATAATTGTTTGCAGCTTCAACCCCTTGTTTCAGTGGGTCTTTCATAAAGCCAGCAAGTTCTTCTTGCGTACAAACATCGGCAGGGCGAATTACGAATGTTTCTTCGTTCTTTTTGCCCATCAGCATTTCCTGCAGTTTTGCCGGTAGCTTTTCGAGCAATACAGTATCTTCTACCATTTGTGATTCAGGTAATACATTACCATCAGCATCACACAATTCATATTTAGAATAGATGATGTCTTCTTTGCTCACAACTGCTTCCTGAGTTTCAGCTTTACCGTAGCGGCGTTTAATGCGTTCAATCTCATCTTCCAGCATTTTATCGCTGATAGCTACTTTGTATTTATCGAGTTTGGTTTTGTTTTTAAGAGGTGTTATTTCAAACTCAGGTTTCAAACCTATTTCAAAAGCAAAATCAACCTCAGCAGGATTGTTCATATCCATCTGCACAGGAGCCTCATTTGGCAATACCATTGGTTGTGCAAATATTGCTACAGATTCATTTTTCAGGTATTCTTCCAGTTTAGTACCTGCAGTGCGCAGCACTTCATCACTGAATATAGATTGTCCATACATTTTGCGAACCATGCCTGCAGGCACATTGCCTTTACGGAAGCCCGGTACGTTTACAGACTTAGCATAATGTTTAAGAGATTTTTCGAAAGAAGGCAGATAGTCTTCTTTAGTCAATTTTACGGTTATCTTGTCATGCAGTGTACCAATGGGTTGCCTCGTTACCGTAGCCATTTCTTATTAAGATTTTAGTTTAAAAAAAGCCGATATGTCTATCGGCTATACTTTTTTGTTAGTGCGGGTGGAGGGACTCGAACCCCCAAGCCTCGCGGCACTAGATCCTAAGTCTAGCGTGTCTGCCAATTTCACCACACCCGCAAAAGGACGGCAAAGGTATGGATTTTAATTCAGAAACAGGGCTTGATATCAGCTTTTTTCCATCGCAAATCATTCATATTAAATAGAATCTGCATTGTCATGTAATTACCATATCTGAGCGAAACGGCGCAAACGGTATTAATTGTCATTATTTTTATATCAACAAAAGCAGACGACTATGAACACCAAAGAAAAAAAAGCGTCATTACTCGTTGTAGAAGACGAGGAAAGCCTCAGGGAGGCTCTGAAACTAAACCTTGAACTGGAAGGTTATGAAGTTACTACTGCCGATAATGGCCCATCGGTAATCAAAATGGTTAAAAACGAGCATTTTGACCTGATTATCCTTGATATTATGCTTCCTGATATGGATGGTATTACGGTTTGTGAAACTATAAGGGTACAGCATAACGATGTGCCTATCATGTTCTTATCAGCACGTAACAGTGGTGCCGACAGGGTAGAGGGCCTTAAAAAAGGTGGGGATGACTACCTGACCAAGCCTTTTAATCTGGAAGAGCTGTTGCTGAGAGTGGATAAGCTGATCGCTAAGGATAAAAAAATCAAGACACCACAGGCTGTTGCAGATACATATGAATTTGATGGATGTAATGTGGATTTTGCGGCTCATGAGTGCAGGGATATCAAAGGTCACAGCCAGGAATTGAGTAAAAAAGAGGCAGCATTATTGAAATTGTTAATAGAGCATGAAGGTCAGGTAGTGTCTCGCGAACACATATTACAGGTAGTATGGGGTTATAATGTTTACCCCACAACACGTACCATAGACAATTTTATACTCAATTTCAGGAAGTATTTTGAAAAAGATAGCAGGAATCCGAGGCATTTTCATTCTGTGAGGGGTATCGGATATAAGTTTACCGCATAATTGCAGCTTTAAAAGTTTTTAGTATTTTCATAGCTGAATTCGTATCAAAAGAAAGACATCATGCGTAAATATGTATTTGGCGCTTTCGTAGCATTATCTGTATTAGCAGTAGCATGTAAGAAAGATAAAAATATGATTAAAGCTACAGTAGTAGATAGCGGTGACATTGCAAAAGGCGGTTGCGGTTATTTATTACAAATAGAATCTGACGGTGAATTGGTAAGACCAAGATACTTACCTACAGCCTACCAACACCCGGGAGAAAAAGTAAAGGTGAAAATGAACCGTGATGACGAAGGTGATATTTGTACCACCTACCCGACAAAGAAATTTATCGAAATAGTAGACGTTACTGATATTAAGCAAGACCTGGATTAGTCCGGGTCTTTTTATTTTACTTCCTTAAATCTTTCGTCTTTTATAAACTCTTCATCATTTAGTGTATTGAGAAATGCAATTAAATCTGCTCTTTGTTGAGTAGTTAATTGAATACCTCCTGCAAGCTGTGCATCAGGGTTTGAAGATGCACTTATTCCCGTCGCATAATGATTCAATACTTCGTCTAATGTATTAAACCTGCCATCATGCATATATGGACCGGTATATTTAAGATTACGCAGAGATGGTATTTTGAATTTATACAGGTCAGCAGGGTTTAATGTAATATGCGCCCTGCCGCTATCTTTAATTACAGTAAGCGGTAACCCGTTACTTTTGAATGAGTAATCTGTAAACAATGGTTCAGTATGGCAATTGCTGCACTTTGATTTGTAGATATCATAGCCATTCAACTCTTGAGTTGTCATTGTAATGCCGGCTTCACTCCTTTTGTACTTATCATATTTAGAGTTAGAAGAAACAAGCATACCCATGAACTGGGCAAGAGCTTTGAATATGCGTTGTGAGTTAATAGTTTCATCGCCAAATGCAGACTTGAACATTGACCTGTAAGTAGCATCAGCGTTAAGTTTAACAATGATATTGTCAATGCTTTCATCCATCTCAACCGGATTTTTGATTGGATTTATGGGTTGGCTTTCAATATGGTTTACTCCACCATCCCAGAAGAAACTTGTATGCCAATTCATGTTAAACAGCGCCGGAGAATTACGAACACCTAGTTTATCATCTACACCGTGACTTACTGCATGGTCTGCTTGTGCAAAACCAGCAAATTGCTGGTGGCAAGAGCCGCAAGAAATTGTGTTGTCGCGAGACAGGCGTTGGTCGTAAAATAATTTGCGCCCCAGTTCAAAACCACTTGATGTGAGTGTGTTATTCTCAAAATTATAAAATGGTTTCGGCCAGCCTTGCGGAATGGGAAAACTTATTGGTGCTGTTTTAGTTGTAAAATCTAACTGAGGGTCTGGCTTACATGCATAGAAGAATGTAAGCAGCACCATAAGAGCAAAAACGGAAATAGAAAAAAGTCTTTTCATTGTATTATTCTACATGATCAATAGAAAACATGTCAGCGTAATTATCGGCAATCATTTTAGCCCCATAACTACTGGATGTAATTGAGCTGATATTGGAAAAGTTAATAGTTAACGGTGTTTTAAACCATTCGGCCAGGTTAGAGTTTATATATATACTTGTGTTGTTACTATTCGTTACAATTGCCTTTGAAGGTAATTGGAGCGTAACCCATCTTAAGACATTATTTGGTCCTTCAAATCCACCAATATGAAAGCCCAAATTATTTGGATATATCCCTGCCTGAGGAGAAGAACCCTCCATGCGTGCCATAATGTAACCTGTATTCCATGTCCAGAACATACCATTGATAGGATCAAGGGCACCTGTTTGAGCCCCACTTACATTCCTCAGGCTATCGACTCCAATTAAAAAACGAATTTTTACGTAATCTCCGGTTGGTATGTTTTTGATAGTAAGTTGTTTAGATGTAGCAGAACTTTCATTAATTAAATGATAGCTGTCAGATTCTTTGTATTCGCTACCATCATCTTTAAATAAACTGATATTACTGATATAATATTGATAGCTGCTAACAGTGAATGTATCACCATTTGCATTTTGGTATTTAGTGTTATTTAAACCAAGAGGTTTGTTATCAACTGTGTTTTTGAAAATAATATTTATTTGAGGTATAGTTGTTACAGGAGTTTGAGTAACAGGGTCATCTTTCTTTCTGCATCCGATATTTATCAAAAATAAAGCCAACAAGGCATAAATGCTATATTTCATAGGGCTTAAAAATACGAAAAATTCACCAGTCAAGCCCTTCTTCCCCTGTGGGTGGTCTACGTTTATAGTACTCCCTACTCCTCTGTTTTTGTAATTGCCTGTTGTAAACTAACGCTGCTATTTCATAAACAGCGTTTTTGTCGTACATGGCCTGTGTGAGTTTTTTTTCGGGAATATCGAGCCGATACATCATTTGAAAAAATGCATCTGGGCCCTTTTCTATAATCATAGCTAACTTTAGGGCAAGCGCATCTATTATTTCTTTCTCAGTAAAAGAACCGGAAAGGGTTAAGCCCCATTCCTTTTGCAGGGCATTGATAATATCTTGTTTTTGGTCAGGCATAAAAAAAGTCCTGCATTATGCAGGACTAATCATTTATCATACTTGCATTGCTTTTAATACGATGTCCTTAACAGATGATAATGTTACTCTTTCCTGTGTCATGTCATCTCTGTGGCGTATGGTAACTGTATTGTCTTCTTTGGTTTGCCCGTCAATTGTTACACAAAACGGAGTACCAATTGCATCCTGCCTGCGATAACGTTTGCCTATTGAATCTTTTTCTTCATAGAAACATTTGAAATACGGTTTGCACTCATCCATTAATTGACGCGCTATTTCAGGCATTCCATCTTTTTTTGTTAATGGGAGTATTGCCAGTTTTATTGGAGCAACCAATGGTGGGAATTTTAAAACAACTCGGCTATCTTGTTTTTCATCTGTACTCAAATCTTGCTCTTCATATGCTTCGCTCAGCAACATCATCACTGTTCTATCCAAACCTATTGATGTTTCAACAACATAAGGCACATAATGTTGATTGAGTTCTGTATCAAAGTACGTCAATTTTTTACCGCTGTATTGTTGATGATTTTTCAGGTCAAAGTCAGTACGGCTATGGATGCCTTCTACTTCTTTAAAGCCCATAGGGAAATCATATTCGATATCGCAGGCTGCATCGGCATAGTGTGCCAGTTTTACGTGATCGTGAAAACGGTAACGTTCAGGTGAAATACCCAGGCTCAGGTGCCATTTCATACGAGCTTCTTTCCAATGCTCATACCATTCTTTTTGTGTGCCGGGGCGAACAAAGAACTGCATTTCCATTTGCTCAAACTCGCGCATACGGAAGATGAAGCCACGTGCAACAATCTCATTACGGAATGCTTTACCCGTTTGTGCAATACCGAAAGGTATTTTCATACGCCCTGTTTTTTGCACGTTTAGAAAGTTGACAAAAATACCTTGTGCTGTTTCAGGGCGCAGGTATACTTTGTTTTCTTCCGGATTATCAGAAGCTACTGCTCCCATTTCTGTAGAGAACATGAGATTGAACTGACGTACATCTGTCCAGTTGGCAGTGCCGCTAACAGCACATTTTATTTTGTTATCCTCTATTAATGTCTTTAGTCCTGCAAAGTCATCTTTAGCAAGCAGTTCATCCATTTTTTGTAATAACGATTTCGCGTCAGCCTCAGGCAATGTTTCTGCATACCCCTCGATTAGGTGATCAACACGGTAGCGTTTTTTGCTGTCCTTGTTATCTATCATAGGGTCGCTGAAATTATCAACGTGCCCACTGGCTTTCCAAACGGTAGGGTGCATAAATATAGCGGCATCAATACCTACTATATTGTCTTGCATTTGTGTCATACTCTTCCACCAGTAGTCGCGGATGTTCTTCTTTAATTCAGAACCATATTGACCATAATCATACACAGCACTCAAACCATCATATATCTCGCTGCTTTGAAATATAAAGCCATACTCTTTACAATGTGCTATAATATTCTGAAGTTTATTGTCATTTGCCATAATTGGCGCAAAAATAGTATATAAAAATTAAAGCCCCCGAACTTCGGGGGCTTTATCAAAATGAGACTTATTAATATTATTTGTTAACAACAAGCTTTCCTGTTGAAGTAGAACCATTACTGTTCATAGTTACAAAATAAAGACCATTAGTAAAGTTGCTAACGTTGATAGATTCAGCAAACATGCTACCACCTTTAGGGTAAGTTTGATTAAATACTACCTGACCAACTGCATTAGTAATAGTTACACTTGTTTCTGCTGGTTCGTTCAACAAAGCCCTTACTGCTATTACATCCTTAGCAGGGTTAGGGAACATTTCAGCTTCAGTAAAGTTAGAAACGGTACCCACGTTTGTAGCCCAAGGCAATACTTTCGCTTGTACGCTATTAATTACTTCAGGATAGTTAGTTGTAGTAATAGCTGCTCCATTTTGTTCTTTATGAACAACGCCTATAATTTTTAACTTGTTCAGTTTTACATTTAATACATCATACATTGCAGGTATAACATAAGTAAAAGTTTTAGTAACTGAACTATTTGCAGCTGGGTTGGTTACTGCAGCAGTGCCCCAAGTACCTCCTATCATTGCACGTAATACTTGCATATGCTTGAAACCATCAATTTTGGTTTTAGCTGCATTGTTATTTGCATGATAGTACTTGTGGCCTACTAATGTATCATATTGCTTGGCATTTGTTTGGCTATAATTATTGCCTGCAGGTCCTACAACAGAATCTTCAGTCAGGTACACGTTAAAGTTGTATTTACCCGTAAGAGCTGATAATGCTTTACCTGTAAGTGTAACTGTAAGCGTACGCGATGTTTGATTATAACTATGTGTCATTGTCAAATCGTAAGTATTAGCAATAGCCAATCTTTCATTGATTTTACTTTGCCAAACACCACGATTAAGAGATAAAGCAGATTGACCTGTAAACCATACCATATCAACGCTTCCCCAAGGCCAACCGTTATTTAAGCTATCATCTAATACATTACCTTCTGCAAAAGACATACCATCAGCATTGTGTTCAGACAATGCGTTTACTTTTGGAGTTGCAGCAAGTACATTCTCAACATATACCGCACCATCAGAGCAGTGCTGGCACCATGCACCTGTACCTTCTATTAGTAAAGAATAGTGAGTACCTGCGGTAGTCACGCTTTGTTGTGCAAAAGATGTTAGGCCGCTCAACATCAATGCAGCTGATAAGAGAATAAATTTCGACTTCATTGTAGAGATATTTAAAAATGTTGAAAATACGTAGTTGTCAAATATAATAATTTTAGAATTGAAAAGAACGGTAGGCAAAGATTTTTTAAACAAAAAAGGTCCAATTTTATTGGACCTTTTAAGCTAATATCTAAAAATATCTTAGTGCTGAACAGTAAGGCGTTGAGAAAGTACGCTACCGTCATCTGCACGAAGTGTTACATTGTATAAGCCATTTGCCAATTCAGTAGTTGGAACCAATATGCGTTGTGCATTTTGATCAGCAGGTACTGTCTCAGATTGATATACAGTACGTCCCATCATGTCTGTAACAATCAGGTTAACATTAGTTGACCTTTCTACATTGAATAAAACGCCTGCCACAGTATTAGATGGGTTAGGCATTATTTTGATGTTTTGGAAATTGCTAACTGTGTTGATACCAGTAACCCACTGAGCAGGCATAACTTGACCATTCATAATACGAACTGCAGAACGCAATGCCGGAGTATGATCTTCGATGAACGCAACTACGTTACCATCATAAGGATTGTCCCACCAGTTGAAACCATTTATCGCTACACTTCCGATTGTTATTTTGTCTTTAAATGTAAATGTCTGAGGTGTATTAGCAGTTAAACCTGTAACTGTAGTACCTGATGCAGAAGGATACATTTTACGCATAACATGATAGAAATCTGTTTGTGATGTGTAATGACCTTTCAGAGGGTCATTATTTACATAAAACCTTTCAGTAGCAGCTACCTGAAGATAATATGTACCAGATAATGTAGCAGTAGGAGTAACGGTAACGGTAATAAATATTGAATCTTCTGTTGCGTTAAGAGATTTTACTTTATAAGTACCTGTAATGTTTACTTGTGGAGTACCTGTCTTACAGTTAGTGATCTCAGTTTGTACCATTGTAGAGTTGGTGCCACCGCCAGTAGCAGTATCGTGCCATTTACCGTTAGTAAAGTGCAAAGGAATACCCCAAGAGCTCATGCCGGCAATGTAGTAGCTCGCGCGAGCCTGTCCGTGTGCATTATAGCTCGCATCAAGATTTGGATAGGTAGGGAAGTTCATTTGATATTTAACAACAACCAAGCCTGATCCTACTTTGTTTGCATTGTTTGTAGTAAACAAAGGATCTAACCATGAATTCATAGATGCACATGGATTACATGTAGCAGAGCTGAATTCTTCTATAACGCAATTTTTTTGCGCCATTGTATTCGAAGCATATAAACTGAATACACCAGCCAGAAGTAAAGTAAATTTGTTTTTCATCATTGAGTAGTTTTGTAGTATTCTCCAAATATAACAATTTCATTATCATTTTTAATAAATTTTTAATATTGTCATATTCGTTAATTTAAAAATATGTTATTTTAACTTAATAATTCACTGATATTAAATATTATCACTTAAATTCGTACCGGATAATAATGTTCAGGAAGATGAAAAAAATTGTACTCCAAATTTTTACACTATTAGTTTTCGTATTCGGAATCAATAGTGCCTCTGCGCAAAGTTTTACTGTTGACAAAGATACTGTATGGTATACAGTGTCAGGTTACGCAAGCATCTCGGATGCTGTAACCAATAGTACATCAAGTCCCATTCAAATAAATTGGAAGGTTACCGGTCACAGCTTACCTAGTGACTGGCAAAGCGTAATGGGGATTTGCGATAATAAAAATTGCTATAGCTCTGGTGTTTTAAGCGGGTCGACCTATATCAGCGATACTTTTTCGAACAAATGTGATTTTCACATACAATGTGATTTTTCATCTTGTGCTGCAGGTGGGCCTTATTTTCTCGTTGTTCAATTAACAAATGCGTCTACTACTAAAAATATTGTATTTGCTATGCGTAAATATCCTACCGCAGTAGCAAGTATAAACAAAGAAAATAAAGCAATCAATTTATATCCTAACCCCGCAAACGAAGATTTGAATGTAGTGTTTGATGCAAGCCTTAACGTGAAGAACGTTACAATTACTAACCTTATTGGTAAAGTGATGCAAGTATACAACGTTGGTGGTAATAGTGCTAAATTGAATGTTAGCAACCTTGATGCAGGCATCTACTTTGTAAATCTTGCTGATGAGCATGGGCGTGTTGCAGTGAAGAAATTTAGTGTAATAAAATAGTCGATTTATAAACAGAATTGAAAATCCCGCCAACTGGCGGGATTTTTTGTTGTACATCTATTTACAACTTATTACTTGTAACAATGGTATTGGAAATAGCTCGTAGATGTATTATATTTATATAACAAACCGCTATCTACCATTAATCCCATCCTTGTGTAATACAGCACATGTTTTCTTAGCAATAATATTGTTAACCTATTAAAACTATGCCTATGGTAAAATGAAAGCATTGCATTTAATTCTCTTAATTACTTGAAAAACAAATCTTAACCTTAAATTTTTAAAAACATGAAAAAATATTGTTTGTTGCTAGTTGCAGTTGTCGCGATTAGCATAAATTGTAAAGCTCAGTTTACAACTGGACAAGGTTCTGTAGATGTCCAAAATCACACAGATTGTGATATATATTGGAATGTAGCTGCAATATGTCCAGGCAACTGTATCCCAACTTATGATGACTTTTCAACAAGAACGATGAATTTATTAGGAGCAAATTCATCAACAGGAAATATGTCGGCAGTGACATATCCATGGTATACACCACCCGGAGCTCCAGGGCCTTACTGTTCTAATTGGACGTGGGCTTACGCGGATATTTCTTTAGCAGGGAATGGTGGATGTGAAACAGAAACAGGTAGGGTGGGCTTTCAACTTTGCGATGGAACAGCACTCAACCAGAGAATTAGTTTTTCATGTACATGCAATGGACATATTGTATATGTCGATTTTACTTTTTATAATTCAGGAGGACCAACCAATAACTTAATTGTTGATGTACATTATTAAAGTACTTTTCTTGAAGTAAAAGAGTGTCAGGATTAATATTCTGACGCTCTTTTTATTATATTAATTATACGTTTCTTCGTTTCTTCTTTACCTATCATTTCTGCAATAGCAAAAACACCAGGACCATATTTACCACCTACCAGCATTATGCGTAGCGGTAATAATACATCTCCCTTTTTTAGGCTGTGGGCAGTGAGTTGTTCATTAAATGAGTTTTCAAGTGCATCGTGTGTCCAGTCAATACTATTAAAACTATTTACCCAGCCTTCAAAGAAAGCTTTCTTTTGTTCATTCCATTTATCGGTAATAACAGACAATTCTTTTATCTCAGGTGTCTTGAAGAAGAAATGGCCTTGTTCCCAAAAATCAGGTAATAAAGTACAGCGTTCTTTAATAAGCCCAATTATTTTTTTCAGATAGCTGTCATCAATACTTACACTATGCTCAGCTATGTATGGTTTTACCAAACCTACAAGCTCTTCATTTGTTTTGCGTTGCAGATATTGGTGATTGAACCATTTGGCTTTTTCAAAGTCAAATTTGGCCCCGCCTTTATGTACGCGTTCGATGGAGAATTTTTGTATCAACTCATCCAGTGAGAATATTTCCTGCTCTGTGCCATCATTCCAACCTAGTAATGCCAGTATATTAATAAATGCTTCAGGTAAAAAGCCTCTTTCGCGGAAGCCTTGAGTTAATTCTCCTGATTTAGGATCTTTCCAATTCATAGCAAATACTGGAAAGCCTAAGCGTTCCCCATCACGCTTGCTAAGTTTGCCGTGTCCGTCAGGCTTGAGTATTAATGGCAGATGCGCCCATTTAGGCATATCGTTATACCAGCCTAAATACTTCCATAACAAAAGATGCACAGGCGCACTTGGAAGCCATTCTTCGCCACGGAAAGCGTGCGTTATCTTCATCAAATAATCATCTACCACTACCGCAAGATGGTATGTTGGCATTCCGTCAGCTTTAAGCAATACCTTATCATCTACAAGGTTTGTATCAAACTGCACATGTCCGCGAATCATATCGTCAAATTCTACGATAGTGTTCTCCGGTATTTTAATACGGATGACGTAAGGCGTATTATTAGCTAATAATTGTTCTACTTCGTTTGGCGGCAGTGTTAGGGAATTGCGCATTTGTGTACGCAGCTTATGGTCGTACTGTGGGGTAGGGTTGGCATCTGTTTTATGTCGACTGCGCATATCTTCCAAATCTGCTTGTGTATCAAATGCGTAGTATGCATAGCCCGTATCCACAAGTTGTTTAGCATATTGAAAATATAGACCCTTTCTTTCGCTTTGGCGATATGGAGCATAGGGCCCCCCGATTTGAACGCTTTCATCAGGTTCTAACCCGCACCATTTCAGGCAGTCAAAAATATACTCCTCTGCACCCTCTACATATCTGCTTTGGTCGGTGTCTTCAATACGAAGAACGAACTCCCCACTATGATGGCGGGCAAAAAGATAGTTATATAAAACTGTGCGAACACCACCCAGGTGTAAGCCACCCGTTGGGCTCGGTGCAAAACGAACTCTTACCTTACTCATAAGGCAGTAAAGGTACTATGAAAGCCTTAAGAGAACAATTGGCTATACAGGGATTGAATGCCTTTTTTTGAATATGTTTTATCAGCAATGTTTTCAACCCACTTTATCTTGCGTATTGCATTAGTTAGAAATACTGCATCTGCGTTTAATAAGATTTGTTCGGTCAATGCTTTTTCTACAACAGATACTTTCTCTAAAATATATCTGCGCATGACGCCAGCTATGCAGCCCTCGGATAACGGGGGGGTATGAATAATATCATTTTCTATCCAAAATATATTGGCGATTGTGCTTTCGATAATATTCCCATGTTGGTTTAATACCAGGGCATCATTCCATTTGTTTGTCTTGGCGTGTTGGGCAGCCATAGCATACACTAAAGCGTTTGTTGTTTTATGATTGGCAAGGCTGTCATTGGATTTATAAATACTCTTAGCAATGCCTATTGTTAGCCCATGCTCATTTAATTCAATAATATGTTGTTCTAAGGGAAAGCATTCAATAATATATTCGGCTGGTGGTTCTTGTTCATCAAGTATTCCACCTCTACCCGCATATAGCTGCAAGCGTACACGGCACAACTTTTCTAAACTATTTTTCTTTACAGTGCGCAATACTTCTTCTTCCAGCTGTTTTACAGTTAATAGCTTGGTAATATTAATGTTTAAAGCCTTAGCGCCTGCAAATAACCTTTCCCAATGATACCGGGCAAGCTGAATACTATCATCTCTAACCAGTATAGTTTCAAATAGTCCATAGCTATATCGGAATGCCCTGTTATCGTAAGGCACTGCTGCAAACTGCTCTTCTACAAGTTTACCGTTCAGATTTATATATCTCAATTCAGCATATTATGGCCTTAAAGGTCAAAAACTTTATCCATAATTGAAATAGCAGCCCTGCCTGTTGTACTTTTGCACAAACTTTTAGAAATATGAGGTTTGAAAAAGCTGTGCCTGTACAATGGCTGGCAGAGTTTACAGGTGCTAAGCTGATAGGTGATGAGGCGCACATGGCTACTGGTATTAACGAGATTCATAAAGTAGTAGCAGGAGATATATCTTTTGTTGATTTTGAGAAATACTATGATAAATGCCTGAATTCGGCAGCAACGGTTATCATTATTAATAAAGAAGTGGCTTGCCCTGCGGGAAAAACATTATTGGTTTGCGATGATCCCTTTACGGCTTATGTGAAAATTGTAAAACATTTCCGTGCATTTGAACCGCTAAATAAAAATGTAAGCGATAGTGCCGTAATAGGAGATGGTACTCAATTGCAACCGGGAGTTGTAGTAGGGAATCATGTAAAAATCGGTAAGAATTGTTTAATACATGGTAATGTAGTGATTTATGACCATTGTGTTATTGGCGATAACGTGATTATTCATGCCAATACGGTTATAGGTGCTGATGCTTTTTATTTTAAACGTAGAAAAGAACGTGTAGCACAATACGATAAATTAGAAAGCTGCGGGCGAGTGATAATTGAGGATAATGTAGAGATAGGCGCTTGTTGCACAATAGATAAAGGTGTAAGTGGTGATACCATTATTGGTATGGGTACTAAGTTTGATAACCATATACACATAGGTCATGGTGCTGTGATTGGTAAGAACTGCTTGTTTGCTGCACAGGTAGGTGTAGGTGGAAAGGCAATAATTGAAGATGAAGTGATACTATGGGGACAGGTAGGTGTGAGTAAGGATTTGACTATTGGTAAAGGTGCTATTGTATATGCACAGAGTGGTGTAGCGCAAACCATTGAAGGCGGTAAAGTGTATTTCGGCAGTCCTGTTGAGGATGCTAAAACCAAAATGAAAGAATTAAATTGGGTGAAACGTATTCCTGAAATATGGGAGAAGCTAACAAAGCAATCATAAAAATAAAGCCTGCAATTTGCAGGCTTTATTTTTTAATATTTTTCCATTCCGATTTTAGTAAACCTGTTACTACAAGGTCTGTAAAACCTCCATTTACAATATAACTATCACGTAGTACGCCTTCCACTTTACAACCTAGCCTCTCAGCTAACGCTGCACTCCGGGTATTGGTAGGGATGAATCGTATCTCCACTTTATTAAGTCCTGCAGTATCGAATAAAAAGTCTATAAAACGCACCATGCATTTATGTACAATGCCTTTGCCTTCATATTCTTTCGCTATCCAATAGCCTAATTGTCCTTTTTTAAGGTAGTGGTTCCATTGGTGCATACCAATACCGCCAATTATTTTTCGGTTGTGGAAGATGCCCAGCGCCAATGCTTCCTGCGAATGTTGCTGATGAAGCGATTGCTGTATGAATTGCAATGAATGTTCGGGCCTGATGGTACTATCTACCCATACTAGCCAGGGGCGTAAATGTTGGCGTGAATCTTCCACAGCACGAAACAGTTCCTGTGCGTCTTCTACATGATAAGAGCGCAGCAACAAATTATCGTCTATTAGTATAGATACCACAGTTCCCGAAAATAAGTATTAGTGTTTAAAATGTCTTGTACCTGTAATTATCAAAGCCATATTGTTGTCTTTGCAATATTGTATGGTATCATTATCACGCATAGAGCCGCCCGGCTGAATAATAGCCATAATGCCTGCTTCATGTGCCATACGGGCACAGTCATCAAATGGGAAGAAAGCATCAGACGCCAGCACAGCACCATTCAAATCAAAACCAAATTGTTTTGCTTTATCTAACGACTGGCGCAATGAATCAATACGGCTGGTTTGTCCGCAACCCTTACCTACCAATTGTTTGTTTTTAACCAAAGCAATGGCATTTGATTTCAGGTGCTTACACACCTTATTAGCGAATATCAAATCTTCTTTTTCGGCTTCTGTAGTGTTTCTGCCTCCTGACTCTTTCCATTCTGCATAATTGGTAGTATCAGCATCCTGTACTAACACACCATTTAACACGCGCTTAAATTCACGTTCAGGGAAGAATATTTTTTTCTGTAAAAGCAGTATGCGGTTTTTCTTTCCTTTTAATAATGCCAGTGCATCATCATTATAAGCTGGTGCTAATAATATTTCGAAAAACAGTTCGCTTATTTTTTGTGCTACCTCAAGTGTTACGGTTTGGTTGGTAACTAATACACCACCGAATGCACTTTCAGGGTCGCCTGCCAGCGCAGCATCCCATGCATCTACCACATTATCTTTCTCAGCTACACCACATACGTTAGTATGTTTTATGATAGCAAACGCAGCACCTTTAAATTCATATATCACCTGCATCGCAGCATCTACATCCACAAGGTTGTTATAAGATAACTCTTTACCGTTCAGTTTGTCGAACATGGCATCGGCATCGCCATAGAAAGCAGCAGGCTGATGTGGATTCTCGCCGTAACGTAACGGCATTTTATTAGCAACTGCCAATTGAAATTCGGCAGCATCAGTACCTTTATTAAAGTAGTCGGCAATAGCAACATCGTAATGCGCACATTCTGTAAATGCAGCGGCAGCAAATTTGCGACGGTCTTCTATTGAAGTGTCACCATTTTTAGTGTTTAATACCTCAAGCAATTCTCCATACTGATTGCGTGAAGCGACAATACAAACATCTTTGTAGTTTTTACCCGCGGCACGTATTAATGAAACACCACCAATGTCAATTTTCTCAATGATTGTTTTTTCTTCAGAAGTGCTTTTTACAGTTTCTTCAAAGGGGTATAAGTCAACAATAACTAAATCAAGCAGGGGGATTTCGTATTCCTGAATATGTTTCTGATCATCTTCAAAATCGCGACGTGCCAGTATGCCACCAAACACTTTGGGGTGCAATGTTTTTACCCTGCCACCTAAAATAGAAGGATAACCTGTAACTGCCTCAACTGCTGTACAAGGAATACCCAATTGCTCAATAAAAGTTTGAGTGCCACCGGTAGAATATATGGTTACACCCAATTCATTCAGTTTGCGAACAATTGGCTCAAGCCCATCTTTATAAAAAACAGAAATCAACGCCGATTTGATAGTGCGATTCATTTAAAACTCTTTTAATGTAAAACGAGCCGCAAAGATACTTAAATATTAAAAGCTTTTTAGTATAAAGGCGCCATCCTTTGAAACGCAATACAGGCTTATGTTAGATGCCTGGCAAGCAGCGATGCATTTATCTGTTTCCCTGCGAGAAATATTACTGCCCAGTATGATTTGTTTTGGAGTAAATACAAGCTGCAGTTTCTGGATATCGGAAGTATTAAATGGATAGTTTATTATTATATAGTCGATTGGGAATTTACTGCTATAAACAGGAGTATCTAGTATTAAGACGGTTTGTCCGTTAATATTGAATATCTCTTTGTCTGCTGATATGTATTCTGAATTTGTATGAAAACCAATATGCGCAGGTTTGAGCACATAATTTTTGTTGCGTTTTGAAACAGAATCGGATGTATTCAGAACGGCAAATGATTTACCCTCTATCAATTCAATGTGGTTTGACTTATTAATGTTATAAACAACAAGGGTTCGCTGGTGAAGTGCAACCCATTCATCATAGCATAATGATGTCATTAATAATATTACTGATGCCAGAGCAGGGTATAGTAATTGTCTCTTTTTCTTCAGGAAGAAAACAGCAAGAAACATGATGGCTGTGTAAATTAATATCAATTCTACGGTATGAATATCAAGAGACAAGAAAGACTTAGGATTAAGCCCCTGCATCCATATTACTATTGTGTTGAAAATTTTTACCACGTAAACGGTGATTGAGCCAATAAAAGATGCTACAGAGCTAATGCCTGAAGCGGCTATTACCAACATGCCTAATACCATTACAACACTCATTAATAGATAAGCAATGATATTGGCCACAATAAACATGGTAGGGAAGATATGGAAATAGTATATCACCAACGGTGCTACTAATATTTCTGCTGCGATACTTGCCGCGATTGTAGCCCAAAGTGCTTTTGTAATAATATGAGTTGGGGTAAACCAATTGTAGATGGGTTTGTAAAACAACACCAATGATAATACAGCTAAAAAAGACAATTGAAACCCTAAGCTATACAACCACATGGGCTGTACGCAGAGCAGGATAAATGCAGTGGCAAATAAATGATTGAGTGTATTGTTTTGTTTTTGAAACGCAAATCCAATACCTAAAATAGAGAACATTAAGGCTGACCGTACTGCAGAGGGTGGCGCACCTGCCATTACTACGTATAGCCATATAAGTGGTATCGCTACAACGTATTTTACCCAGTGATATTTTTTGTGCTTTATCCAGCCTAGTAGAAATGTGATGATGAAGAAAAAGAAGGTAATGTGCGAGCCCGATATGGCAACGATATGTATAATACCTGTTTCGGCATAAGCCTGCCGCATCTCTTTGTCGAAATTGACTTCGTCACCTATCAGTATCGCCTGCATTAATCCGAGTGTGTTTTTATCGTGTATATACAAAGCTAGTTGCTGCATACACCATAAGTGTATCCTCCTTACCCATGAGGGATTTGGGGGTAGTGCGTTATACAGAAGCATGTTTTTTGGTGCAACAAACTGCTGATAGTACAAGTTGTTTTTAGCACAGTAGCCTGCATAGTCAAACTCGAAAGGATTGCCTGCATTTTTTATCGGCTGCCATTCAGAAGGAATTATTATTGTATCGCCTTCATGATAAACAAAGCTGTTGCTATCTTTATATACATAAACAAATGCTTTACCTGTTGTTCTACTGAGTTTATTTTCATTGATACCTCCTGTAATATTCGTTTCGAGCTTCCATGTCTTATCTTTTTCTTCAGGGGTATTAGTAATGACAGCTATACTACCACCTGTGTTCTTTGCAAACCAATCTGTATTGTTTTGTATGTCGTTATAATAACTTAAACCCCAACCAAGACCAATAAGCGTAGTATTAAGCAACACAAAACGAAATGCGTCAAGGGTTATGCTAATTTTCTTTACAAACGACAGCGTAACAAAAAGAACAAAACTGCCTATGAATATAGGCCATAATATACCCGGTGCTGGGTGGGGTAGACTTGTATAAACTATAATTCCGGCAATAAGAGGTAACAATAATCTGAAGAACGGTGCTCGTTCCCAAAACATGGCTTTATTTAACGGCCATCGTTTATTCATGTGTTACGGTGTGGTTGGATTGCCTGCTTGCAAGGCATTCAATTTGTTTCTTGCTGTTTGTATATAGGTGCTGCCTGGGTATTCCAGTATCAGCATTTCATAATACTTTTTAGCATCGTCAGGTTTTTTAAGATACTTCTCATAAATGCGAGCAGTATTAAATACGGCATCATCGCCTAACACATCCTCGCCATGCTTATCATGTATCTCTTTTAAAAGAGTAAGCGCTTTTTCGTATTCCAAATGTTTTTCGGCCAGTTTTGCTTTTTGCATCAATATGTCATCCCTTAATGGATGTTCAGGGAAATGGGTTGTGATGCTATCCAGTAAGGCTTCAGCTTCTTTGTCTTTATTCTGAAACAATAATAAATCGGCATGAGCAAAACGCCTGATAGGCACATAATTACTATCAGGAGTAATATTTTCTGTAATAAGGATGGATAAGTAAAGTGCATCATTGGCAATCAATTCTGATGTAGATGCTTTCAATACAGTTAGCTGGCTTTGTGCCCATTCAAAATCACCACGATAATAAGCCAGTTTCGCATTTCTGAAACGCGCTTCTTCGCCCAGCATATCTTCACGAAAGGTTTTATCTACCTGGCTATATAATAACGAAGCCTCCCATATCTTGCCAACGAGTATGTTGTAATCGCCAAGTTGCAATTTGATTTGCCCGTTGAGGTAACGGCTCATATTAGGTAGTGTAAGTGCTTTCTCCAACACCTCAATCGCTTTTTGAGCATTATTATCATATAACGCCAGTAGTTTGCCGTAATCACTTACTGTAGGACTGGCATTGTATTCATCATTTTCTGCCAGGAATGTTTCGTAGCCTTTTGCCAATTTATCAGCATCTTCTTTTTTGAAAGATGGATTGTTTTGCAATTGCAGAAACTGTACTCCCAGCTTTTCGTTGTTTGCTTTTACGTAATAAGGTTCTTTGTTTCCTTTAGCTAATACTTCTTCATAAGATTTCAAGGCTATGTCATATTGCTCTTCTTTTCTGGCATAAGTAGCAAAATCCATAATGCGGCCGCCTTGTTCTTTATTTCGTTCATCCAATGCTATTACTTGTATCAGAGCACCTTCCCAGTCATCCTTTTGTGTATATAGCCATGTAAGAAGGTCTGAGTAATATGAGTTTTCGGGTTGTTCGTTTATTTTATTGATGAGTGCCTTTTGTCCTTGTTGCAATCGTTTAGGGTCATTGCCGAGGATTTCCAATAATCCTGCTTTTGTATCTTCAGTGCCATTCACCATGAACCCAGAATTACCTTCGAGCATGATGCTGATTGCTTTTTCTATTTCACCTTTGTTAGCATACAATCTGGACAGTGGGCCTGTGTACATAAATGGCGCGCGCAATAATTCCCTGGCACGCTCATACGTTCTGATGGCGTAGTCGTTTTTTTGAATTTTTGTAAACTTGTTAGCTACCTGGCGGGTTAGCATATCCTCCCCATTTACAAGTTGTATGGCTTTGTCAAATTCTTCGTTGGCTTTTTTATCCTTACCATTTGCCAGTAATACCCTGCCCATATCAATAAAGGGCAAAGGATTGTTTTGAAATATTTTTTTCTGTTCGTCTGCTATTTTTTCTGCCTGTTTATAATCTTTCTTTATAAGCAGCACATCAAAATATTCATTGTATATCTCATTGCTTACAGGATTCTGGTCATATAGCTTTTTATAACTATCCGCAGCTTTATCCAATTCATTATGCGCCCAGTAAGCTCTTGCTTCAGATAAAGCATCTGTTTGAGCGAGGCATTTGAATCCTGTAAGTAGTGCCAGTAAAAAAGCTATGCTATATGTCTTACTAATGCTCACTTTTCATCTTTATTATAAACAAACTTTTCTCCGTCGTAAACATACACCATCCATTTACCCGTCAGTTTATTGTTTTCAGCTACAGGCAGGTATAGTTTTTGTTTATCAAGGTGTACTGTGATTTCTTCTTTCATTTTTTTAAAATCGTAATTGGCAGCATAATCATAGTGATATTCTAGTTTGCTTGTATTATCAAAAGGCCCATAGAAAATAACAGCATCAGCTAATTTTTGATTATCTATATAGTATGCACTGATACCTTTGGTGGTTATCCCGGTCTGGATACCATTATAAACAGGCATATAGTATTTTTTTCTGCTTGCATCAATGCTTAATATGCTAGTATAAGATACTCCCGGTTCAGGGCCATCGCCTACTATATGCGACACATCGTTCAGTACTTGTGTTTTAGTGCCGGCATTTGTTTCATACTGTGCAATGATGTTATAATTATGTGTATTGCTATTCCCCGTTTGGCTGTCCCAGCAATAGATGCGAAATTTTTTATCATCAGAGGTGACAATTTTTAAGTCAGTACCATCCAGTGATTTAAAAATAGCTTGCAGTGTAGCAGGTTGTCGTGTGCATATATCCTGCAAATAAGTTAGCAGGCTTTTATTGGCAGCAGCTAAAGAATCATCAGGATTTACATTGCCTGCAAAACTTGTGTCATCAGGAGAATATTCGAAACGCCAGTATTGTATATGTTTCATATGGTCTGCCAGTTTTTGTTCTATATCCTGTACACTTGGTTGTGCATAGGTGTTCAAGGCTGGTAATAGCCCGACAGCAATGACTAATATGGTTACAATATACTTACGCATCATGCATTAATTTCTCAAAGGCTTGCCTGATTGCAATATACTTTGCAATCTTTCAAGGGTTTTGCGTTGGCCGCATAGACTTAGAAAAGCTTCACGCTCCAAGTCTAATAAGTATTGCTCGCTTACTAATGTAGGCGCACTCAAATCACCACCACACATTACATACGCCAGTTTCTCAGCAATGAATTTATCATAGTCGCTGATGTATTTGCCCATCCACATACCATGTATACCCGCCATCAGAGGGCCTAAGCCGCTTTTGCCCTGCACTTTTATATCAGTACGATGTACAGGCTGTGTATAGCCTTGTTCGTGCAACATCAATACTTTGCGTTTGGCATCTGCAATACGCCTGTCTGGGTTAATGGAAATACCATCACGTCCTTTTTGCATAATAGCCATTTCAAAAGCTTCATGTGCAGAGGTGGCTACCTTCGCAGTGCCTATATTGATGAATAATTGCTGCAGGTAATTGAGTTCAATATCTTCTTTTAGATTTCTGTCAGATGCGCGAACTACCATTTCTTTGGTGCCGCCACCACCGGGTATCAAGCCAACACCAAGCTCTACCAAACCAATATAACTTTCTGCAGCAGCTTGTACTGCATCGGCATGTAGGCACATTTCGCAACCACCGCCTAATGTCAGTCCATGAGGAGCCATTACAACAGGTATGCTGCTATAGCGCATGCGCATTGTTGCTGCCTGGAACTGGCGCACCGCCATATCCAATTCATCATATTCCTGCTCCGCAGCAAACATGAATATCAAACCCACGTTAGCACCCGCACTGAAATTGGCACCACCATTAGCAATCACCAATCCTTTATATTGTTGTTCGGCAATAGCTATTGATTTATTGATGCCCTCTAAAACCTCGCCGCCTATACTATTCATTTTGGTACTCCAGCGAAGTGCAACCACGCCATCGCCAATATCATATAGTTTGCAGGCACTGTTTTTCCAAACCACCTTTTCGTCCAGATGTTCTAACAGGATGAAACTATCTGTGCCTGTAATTGGTTGATATGATTTGGTTTTTAAGTCGTAGTATTTGCGTTTGCCATTCTCTGTTTTGTAAAAACTTTTGGCACCGCTTGCAAGCATCTCGTTCACCCAGGCAGCAGCGTTGATTCCTGCAGCGTCCATTTGAGCTAATACTTGCTCTACGCCCAACACATCCCAGCTTTCAAAAGCGCCAATCTCCCAGCCGAAGCCTGCCTTAAGCGCATCATCTATTTTGTATAATTCATCAGCAATTTCCGGTACACGATTACTTGCGTATGCAAACAGCATTTGATGAAACAGCCTGTAAAATTCACCTGCTTTATCTTGTCCTGCATATAATACTTTCAGGCGTTGAGCCAGATCATCTACAGGCTTTGCAGCTTCTATTGTCGGGAATTTTGTTTTTTGTTTCGGGCCATACTCCATTGTTTGCAGGTTCAGGGTAAGTATCTCTGACTTGCCGCCTTCGCCTTTTACTTTCTTATAAAACCCTTGTCCTGTTTTATCGCCCAACCATTTATTCTCCACCATTTTATCAAGGAATGGTGGCATTTTGAAAATGTCTTTTGCTTCATCATTAGGCACATTCTGCGGTAATGCTTTGGCCACGTGAACTAATGTATCTAGGCCTACCACATCACCAGTACGAAAGGTTGCAGACTTGGGCCTGCCCAATATCGTGCCGGTAAGAGAGTCTATTTCGTCTACATTCATGCCCAGTTGCTGCATGGCATGAAACACAGCCATAAAACCAAATACGCCTACCCTGTTAGCTATAAATGCAGGAGTGTCTTTACACAAAACAGTTGTTTTACCTAAGTGCCTGTCGCCATATTCCATCAAGAAATCAATAACCTCTGGTTTTGTTTTTGGCGCAGGTATAATTTCTAATAGTCGTAAATATCGTGGCGGGTTGAAAAAGTGTGTTCCGCAAAAATGCTGTTGAAAATCTTCGCTTCTTCCTTCGCTCATCATGTGGATAGGAATACCCGAAGTATTTGTCGTAATGAGTGTGCCGGGTTTGCGATATTTTTCAATTTGAGTGAAGATTTGCTGCTTGATGTCAAGGCGTTCGATGACTGCTTCTATCACCCAATCGCAATCGGCAATAAGCTGCAGATTATCTTCAATATTCCCTGTTGTAACATTTTTAGCTACTTCTTTTGTATAAACAGCGCTCGGCTTTGATTTTAGAGTAGCCTGTAAAGCATCATTTACTATCCGGTTCCTGAAGGACTTTTTATCTGTTGTAATACCTTTTGCTGTTTCAGCAGGTGTCAATTCTTTGGGTACGATATCCAGTAATAAAACCTCAACACCAATGCCTGCAAAATGACAGGCAATTCGGCTGCCCATTACCCCGCTACCTATAATAGCTACTTTTTTGATAGCCCTGTTCATTATTCAATAATTTTAACCCTACAATTTACTCAAAAACGCTCAGTATATCAGACCTTATAATAATCTTAACATGTAGCCAGTATGGAATATGTGCTTAGCAGCTTCTTAGCAAAAAGCCATACTATGCGTACCTCAATTTATCTACTGATTTTCACAGCTGTTTTCCTTTCATGTAAAGGCGAAACTAGCCTCTCACCTACTGCTGTTATTGACAGCATTGTTGTTAAAAAAGACACCCGTATGATGTACGTATTTGAGCATGGCAAACTACTTAAAACCTATCGTATTGCTCTGGGCTTAGAACCTAAAGGGCGAAAACATATACAAGGAGATATGCGTACCCCCGAAGGGTTGTATCGAATAAATAATAAAAATCCCTTTAGCGATTACCATAAAAACCTGGGTATTTCTTACCCGAATGCTGCAGATAAAGCAAATGCCACTAAATTAGGCAAGTCTCCGGGTGGAGATGTCAAAATACATGGACTACCTAAAGGACAGGGCTATATTGGCTCAGCACACAGGCTGAAAGACTGGACACATGGCTGCATAGCTATTACTAACGAAGAAATAGATGAATTATATTCTCATGTGAGTGTGGGAATACCGATTAATATCCTGCCATAACTTATCTTTACATCTTATGCAATCCTTACTGGACATTCTAAAGACGCACGAAGAAGAGATCAACGCTTTCAACCCCGGCAATGCATCCGAGTTGGAAGAATACCGTATTAAATACTTAGGTACTAAAGGCATTGTAAAAAATGTCTTTGGCGAAATGAAAAATGTGCCTGTTGAGCAAAAGAAAGAAGCAGGACAAAAATTAAATGCTTTTAAAGTTCTTGCCGAAGAAAAATATGAAGCATTTAAACATTTAAATGAAGGCAACAATAGTAAATCTGATGATGCAGATATTACCCTTCCGGGTACACAATTGCCATTAGGTACAAGACACCCGCTGCGCATGGTAGAAAATGAAATTGTTTCCATTTTTGAAAAAATAGGATTTAGTGTAGCTACAGGGCCTGAGATAGAAGATGACTGGCATAATTTCACTTCGCTGAACATGCCTGAACATCACCCTGCGCGCGATATGCAGGATACTTTCTATGTTTCTCAAAATCCTGATTGGGTGCTTCGTACACATACCTCATCGGTACAGGCACGCATTATGGAGCAAGGTAACTTACCTGTTCGTGTAATATGCCCGGGCCGTGTATATCGTAATGAAACTATATCAGCACGTGCACATTGTTTCTTCCATCAGTGCGAAGGATTGTATATAGATAAGAATGTGTCGTTCGCAGATTTGAAACAAACACTTTATTACTTCGTAACCGAAATGTTTGGCGCTGATACTAAAGTGCGTTTCCGTCCTTCATATTTCCCGTTCACAGAGCCAAGTGCAGAGATGGATATATCTTGTACAGTATGTGGTGGTAGCGGTTGCAGCCTTTGTAAGCATACAGGTTGGGTAGAGATATTGGGTTGTGGTATGGTGCATCCTAATATGCTTCGCAATTTTAAGATTGACCCTGAAGTATATACCGGCTTTGCATTTGGTATGGGTGTAGAACGTATTACGCAAATCAAATACCAGGTGAATGACTTGCGCTTGTATTCACAAAACGATGTGCGATTCCTCAAACAGTTCCAATCGCTATAATTCAAGGACTCGCTTTTGAATGCCTTAAAAAATATTACCCTCGTTACCGGTGCCAGTGGTTTTGTGGGCAGGCATTTAGTTAAGTATTTATCTGAAAAAGGTAAACTGGTAAAGGCATTGTATAATAACACAATACCCGATGAATCTTTATTGCAACTAAAAGGAATTATTTGGCAGAAATGCGATTTACTGGATGTGTATGATGTAGAGTCGGTGATGCAAGATGTTGATGAAATATATCATTGTGCCGCAATGGTTTCTTTTCGAAGAGAAGATAGATTGCAGATGATGCATTTTAATTTGGAATCGACCACCAATATTGTGAATGCAGCATTGGATGCAGGTATACGAAAGTTGTTGTACATGAGTTCTATAGCCACATTAGGACGTAACGGAGAAGGCAAAGAAATAAGTGAAGAAACCCAATGGGAAGAAAGTGTCCATAATTCAATGTACTCTCAAAGCAAATACAATGCAGAATTAGAAGTATGGCGAGGCATGGCAGAAGGGTTAAATGCTGTGATTGTCAACCCTGGTATCATATTGGGAGAAGGAGATTGGGATAAAGGTTCCAGCCGGTTGATGAAAGTAGTGTATAAAGAGTTTCCTTTCTACACTTCAGGTATTAATGCATGGGTAGATGTAAAAGATGTAGTTGATATCAGTTATCGTTTGATGGAAAGTGGTATTGCTGATGAAAGATTTATTTTGAGCTCAGGCAACTATGCTTATAAAGACATTTTCAGCAGAATGGCTGCGGCTCTTAACAGGAAACCACCTTATATACGTGCCAATAAATGGATGACAAGTTTGGTATGGCGCATCAGTGTTTTGAAAAACAAACTTTTAGGAGGCGATATCACCATTACTAAAGAAACAGCACGCACTTCTCAAAGCAAAAACTATTACAACAATCAAAAACTGATTAAGTACCTGCCGGAATTTCAATATACTCCATTGGATAGTACCATCAAGCGTATGGCTGTGGCTTATATTGCAGAAAACAGGCTAAAAAATCAATAATTTATTGGTTTTTTAAGAAAAACAGTTGTAAACTTGCAACAACAACATTAGTTGTTCTATTCTATTATTCAGGAAACCTGAATCTTTCCCAAACTTTTATCGATGAATGCCGGCAATGCCGGAGGGGTTAATAAAAGGGAATTTTAAGAATTTGTATAGCGTTTTGAGGACACAAATCATAATAAGTAAATAATTACATGCCGTACGATATATCGCAGCTGAATGAAATGCTCGTACCCGAATTGGTAGACGTAGCACAATCGATGAAAATACCTAACCCGCGCACACTCGACAAAAAAGATTTAATCAATAAAATATTACAGCAACAAACAATGAGCCAGTCAGAAGGTGAAGAAAAAAAACGCCGCGCACGCAAGCCGAAAGCTGAAGATGCTCCTGCAGCAGCAGTGCCCGAAGATGACAGTAAAAAACGTCGCTTAAGAAAACCCAAAAATGAAGAGGCTTCTCCTGAAGTAGAGGAAGTTGCATCTGAGGCTGAAACTGTAGTAGAAGATTCTGGTATCATTATGCCGAGCAATACTGAAGCTGAAGTACAACCTGCCCAGGAATCTAATGGCGATAATGGTGGTCAGCAACATCAGCATCATCAACACCGCCACCAACGTAGAGAACAGCCGCAAAGCAATTTCAATGTAGAATTTGACGGACAAGTTTTCAGTGAAGGTGTGTTGGAAATGATGCCTGATGGCTATGGTTTCCTTCGCAGCAGCGATTATAACTATTTAAGTTCTCCGGATGATGTTTATGTGTCTCCGTCTCAAATAAAGTTATTTGGTTTAAAAACCGGCGACACAGTACGTGGTACAGTACGCCCCCCAAAAGAAGGTGAAAAATATTTCGCTTTATTGAAAGTTGATACTATCAATGGCAAGCAACCTGACGAGATACGCGACCGTGTACCATTCGATTATCTGACACCGCTTTTCCCTTACGAAAAATTAAATCTTTCAGGCACTGCTAATAATTACAGCACACGCATTATGGACCTCTTTACTCCTATCGGTAAAGGCCAGCGTGGGTTGATAGTGGCACAACCTAAAACAGGTAAAACCATGTTGCTGAAAGAGGTGGCTAATGCTATTGCTGCTAACCACCCTGAATGTTACCTGATGATTGTACTCGTGGATGAACGCCCTGAAGAGGTAACGGATATGCAACGCAGTGTACGTGCAGAAGTTATCGCATCTACATTTGATGAACCAGCTGATAAACACGTGAAAGTTTCTACTATTGCATTGCAAAAAGCAAAACGCCTTGTAGAGGTTGGACATGATGTGGTTATCCTGCTTGATTCTATTACACGTTTGGCTCGTGCTCACAACACAGTTGCTCCTGCTAGCGGTAAAGTATTAAGTGGTGGTGTGGAAGCTAACGCAATGCAGAAACCAAAACAGTTCTTTGGTGCTGCACGTAAAATAGAAAATGGAGGTTCGCTTACTATCCTTGCAACAGCATTGATAGATACGGGTTCTAAAATGGACGAAGTAATATTTGAAGAATTCAAGGGTACGGGTAACATGGAATTGCAGCTAGACCGCAAGTTGGCTAACAAGCGTGTATTCCCGGCTATTGATATTACATCATCATCTACACGCCGTGATGACTTGTTGCTGGATAAAGATGTACTCAACAAGATGTGGATACTCCGCAATCACATCGCAGATATGCATACCGATGAGGCAATGAACTTCTTATTGCAGCAAATGAAAGGAACGAAGAGCAATGAAGAATTCCTGACTGTGATGGGTAAATAATTAAGAAATATATATTGAATGAATAAAAGGCAGCTATTAGCTGCCTTTTATTTTATACGTTGGTAATTAAATTCCAGTTTTTTACTACTATTTGTTAACCCATCTGATACACAAGCATAGATGGTACTGTCCGACTGCTTTTTGTAAAGAATGTATTTCGGAAAATCATGTTCCGGATTTTCGAAAAGGAGCTCTTTTGAGTTAGGGTTCATCTTAAAAACTATTTCCTTGCTCTTGTTTTGATTGCTCACAGTGGGCATATAATAAAGGGTGTCATTTTGTAAAAGCAGGCGAATACTTTCGTGTTCTTCTGTATCACCCGTAATATTGATAAAACTACTTGTACCAATAAAAAATGTGTCATTAACCTGCTGCCAGGACTCTATAATTTTGCCATCAGGCATATTCATTTGCCAGCCACCAATAAGCCAGGATATCTCATTCATTTTAATGCCATGGTTATTCGCATCATGATTTGAATTGCATGATAAGCCAAGGATACATGCAATCACAACTAGTTTTTTCATACCGTGTAAGATAATTATTTTTATTGCATGTGGACTTGCCCTAAATGTGGAAGAACTTTTAAGCGCGTTACCGGTTATCACAGTTGTGTGACTGTGACAGAAGAAGAGTTGTTGGCTAAAGCCGGAGATAATGTAAAGGAGATATACAAAAAGATAAAAAAGACCGTATTGAAGTTTGGAGAAGTGCAGATCAATTGCTCTAAAAGAGGTATATACTTTAAAAACGGTTCTACTTTTCTGGCAGTCATTCCACGTAAGTTAACAATGGACGTTGAGTTCATTTTGCCTGTTGTAGTAAATGAATTTCCAATCATAAAAATGTTACGTATGTCTAAAAACAGGATAGCACATACAGTAAAAATAGATGCTCCTGATGACGTAGATGCACAATTGCTGAATTGGTTTAAAGAGGGCTACGATAGTCTTAAATCTTAGGCTTGTCACCACATTGTAAATCTATTCGCTGTTTTATATTTTCTTAAGACGGCTTTAGTTTTTTTAAGAATTGCAACCGCTTGCATGAGATAGTTTCGTAAAAAACAGCAACCTATGCGAAATCTATTACTCATACTTATTTTCTTATTTGCCTTTTCTAAGGTGTTTGCACAAACTAATTACTACATGTTGAAAGTGCAAAGCAATAGCTATTCTGATTTGACAGGCGATATACCATTGGCTATTAAATTCGCATCGGGTGATGCTTTTGAACTAAAAGAACTTTATGGAGAGACATTTAAGTTGTTTGGCAAGTCATTAACAATGGATACACTTACCAAAGGAATACTCATATTCCCTAATGCCTTTGTAGAAGTTGTTGATAATAATGATATTATGGTATTTGACGGGTTGATACGTGAGCTTGACTCAATTGATAATACCTCAAAAATATCGTACAAGATAGAAGGTAGCAGCGGCAAAAAAATAATAAAAGTGCAATGGAAAAACTTACGAGTTCATTCAGGTCTGGCAAGTAACTATGTAAACCTGCAGATATGGATTTACCAGGAAAATGATATAGTGGAATACCGTTACGGTCCGTCTTCTGTAGATAATGCTTCAGGATACACCCAAGCAACAGGCCCTTCAGTAGGTATCTTTTATTCTACCTCAACAGTATCTACCATGTACCAGAAAATATGGATATCAGGTACGCCTCCTTCTATTATTGTTGATACTTTAAAAAATACCAATTTGCCGAATATATTTGGTGTGCCTGCTAACGGAACAGTGTATCAATTTATACCTAAAACAGTTGCTGCATCAGTTAAAGAGATATCTACTGCTGATAAGTTTAGTATCTATCCAAACCCTGCAAATGATAAGATAATTATTGCATCTATTGGACATCTGAACTCAAATGTTGCTATAAGCTTACATACTGTAACAGGGCAATTGATAAAACGATATGATTATAAACACGGGCAAAAAGAATTGACTATTCCTGTAAGTAGCCTTGCAAATGGTAATTATATTATATCAATTGAAAGTAGCGGGAATCATCAGCAAAAGCAAATAATTGTTCAACATTAAACTCTTGCCCTCCATGGCATGTCTTCACCACCGTTTATGTGTGTAATGTAGCGAGCCAATGCAAAAAGAAAATCAGAAAGGCGATTCAGGTATTTGATTATGAGGTCAGGTACATGTTCTTCGTCCTGCTGCATGGCTACACATATACGTTCTGCCCTGCGGCATACACAACGTGCTACATGAGCTGTAGAAGAGGCGATATTGCCTCCGGGTAATATGAACGAGCGCATTTCAGGCAAATCTTTATCCATTTCATCAATGCGTTCTTCCAGCCATGTTACATCTGTTTCATGCACATCAGGCAATTTCATTTTCACTTCTTTATCAGGATTGGTAGCTAATACAGAGCCTATAGTAAATAATCTGTCCTGTATCTCGCGCAGCCATTCACTTATCTTTTCATTCTTTGCCAAATCATTCACCATGCCTATAAATGAATTCAATTCATCTACCGTACCATAGCTCTCTATGCGAACATGGCTTTTGGGTACACGTACGCCGCCAATCAGGCTGGTAGTACCTTTATCTCCTGTCTTCGTATATATCTTAAATGCCATTACTGATGCAATGCTTCGTTTATGATCTGGGGCGTTTGACTGATATCCGTTTCAACCATACCATCCCGTATTCTTACCACTCGTTTTGTGAATTTTGCTATATCCTCTTCGTGTGTCACCAATACTACAGTATTCCCCTGTTCATGAATTTTACTGAATAACTCCATAATTTCTATGGATGTTTTAGTGTCAAGGTTGCCTGTGGGTTCGTCTGCAAGCATTAATGACGGATTATTAATGAGTGCTCTTGCTATAGCCACACGTTGGCTTTGTCCGCCCGATAATTCATTTGGTTTATGATGTGCGCGTTCCGCCAATCCTACCTTATCCAGCATAGCACGTGCACGTTCTTCACGTTCGGTTTTACTAACACCTGCATATATCAACGGCAGAGCAACATTTTCCCATGCAGTGAGGCGAGGCAATAAATTAAACTGCTGGAACACAAACCCTATTTCTACATTTCTCACATTCGCCAGTTCGTCGTCTTCCATACGGCTTACATCCTGCCCGTTGAGTATGTACGTTCCTGATGTAGGGCTGTCTAAACAACCGATAATATTCATCAGTGTAGATTTACCCGACCCCGATGGCCCCATCAGGGCAACGTATTCATTCTGCTGAATCAACAAGTTAATACCCTTCAACACAGGTAGTTCCTGTTTGCCCAGGTAATAACTCTTCTTTATATCGGTTAGTTTGATTACGTCTTTCATTTATGGCAGATTGATACCGGCTATTCCAAAAATACAGATAAATTTACGCATCGCTTTGAATATGGTTGTTTTTCCTAATTGCAAGATAAATATAGGCCTGTATGTGACGAATAAGCGTGCAGATGGCTACCACGACCTTGAAACCGTATTCTATCCGGTAAAGATCAATGATGTATTAGAAATAGTACCTGCTGGAGAAACCAATATCTACCTGCATGGCAAAACAGTAGCTGGTAAAGCAAAAGATAACCTTGTTTGGAAAGCATATCAATTATTAGAGACAAAATACCCTGATAAGATTAAGTATGTTGACATTCATTTGCTAAAAAACATCCCGATGGGGGCAGGTATGGGTGGAGGCTCTGCGGATGGGGCGTTTATGCTAAGATTATTAAATGATTTTTTTCAACTGGGTTTAGATAATTCTACACTTGCAAAATACGCACTTGAACTAGGTAGTGATTGTCCCTTCTTTGTTTACAACACACCACAATATGCCACAGGAAGAGGGGAACAAATGCAACCTGTATCAATAGACCTATCTGCATACAGCATTCAATTAATTTGTCCGCAGGTACATGTATCTACGGCAACTGCATTTAAGATGCTTACACCAAAGCCGGCACCATTCGATTTGAGAAAACTGCCAGAATTGCCCATCGAACAGTGGGTAGAATATATCGGTAATGATTTTGAAGAGCCTGTGTTTATACAGCATCCGGAACTGAAGTCTATTAAAGAACAGTTATATAGACAGGGGGCTATTTATTCTGCTATGAGTGGTAGTGGTAGTACTCTTTACGGGATATTTGAAAAAGGAAAGAAAGCAACAATTGATATCCCGATTCCAATTGAAACATTTTATTTGTAACACATGCTTATTTCTTGGGCAGTATATTTTATCATTTATTTTATATGGCTCTATCGCAAAAAGCCATATAAGCGATATAAAAAAATTGCATTCATGTCAGGCATGTTCACTGTAGATGTAAAGCGATGGTAAATAATAAAGCCACCTGCTTTTGACAGATGGCTTGTAATATGATGTAAGTAAAAACTATTTTACTTCAGCAACCAATTTTTTGAAGCTTTCAGGCTCATTCATAGCCAAATCAGCCAATACTTTACGGTTAAAATCCATGCCTTTAGCAGCAAGCTTACCCATAAATTGAGAATAGCTCATACCTTCTTCACGGCAAGCAGCGTTGATACGTACTATCCATAATGCGCGGTAATCGCGTTTTTTGATTTTACGGCCTACATATTTGTAACCAAGACCTTTTTCAAGTACGTTTTTGGCTACCGTATATACGTTTTTACGTTTGCCGTAGAAACCTTTGGCTTGTTTCAGTATTTTCTTCCTTCTCGCGCGTGATGCAACCGCATTTACCGAACGTGGCATATTCTTATTTTATTAATATCGTTTAATAATATTGTTTATCGTAAAACCAACATGCGTTTTACCAGGTTTTCATTTGCAGGGTGTACAAATGCAGCCTGGCGCAAGTGGCGCTTACGAGTTTTTGATTTCTTAGTTAACAGGTGGCTTTTATAAGCTTTATACCTGCGTATTTTGCCCGAGCCAGTTACTTTAAAAGTCTTTTTAGCGCGGCTGTGAGTCTTCACCTTTGGCATGGTCCTCAAATTTTTGGGATGGCAAAGGTAAGTTATTTTTCAAATCGGTCAAAATAAAGCTGAAATAATATTATTTACTTTTTCATAACCCTAAAAGCAGCCCCAAACGGACTTATTATAATTATTTTTGTTGTAACATAAGCTTGGCTTAGTGGTTTTTTAGTAATCGCCTATTTAATTATTTTTACCAAATATGGCATTATTCAGATTCAGGGTTTATTGGGAAGACGACGACCAGGTGTACAGGGATATAGAAATACGACCAACACAGACATTTTTAGAGTTTCATAGGGCTGTTATAATGGCCTATGAATTTGATGGTAAGCACAGCGCTTCTTTCTTCGAGAGTGATGAACGTTGGAACCGTAGCCGCGAGATCAACTCAGAGGTATTGGTAAATAAGAAGGACGCGCCGGCATTGTCAATGATGCGCACGCCTGTATCTGCATTGGTGGCCACACCCGACCAGCGTTTTGTATATGAATACGACCCAGCAAAGAAATGGACTTTCCTGGTAGAATTAATAGGCGTTTCTAAAGATGAAGAGCCAAGACGTACTTACCCTTTTGTATTGCGCAAAGAAGGTGTTGCCCCGGCACAATATGGCGTGAAAGGTGTGAACCTCGATAAGCTGCTTGAAGTAGAAGAAAAATATGATTTGGGTGCTGACGAAATGGCTGAAGGGTTTGGAAATGAAGGGGAAGGCGAAAGTGATAGCCTTGGTTTAGATACCGGTGGAAGCGAAGACAGTTTTGAATAGGCGCAGTTTTATTGTTCTCATATCATTTCTTCAATACGAAGAAAGTTCTTGTGGTAAAGACGGTATATATCGTAGCAGGACCTACGGCAGTAGGTAAAACAGCCATCTCTATTGATTTGGCGAAAAAACTCAATACAGCAGTCATATCAGCTGACAGCCGACAATGTTATAAAGAAATGACTATTGGTACTGCAAAACCCGGTGCCGAAGAGTTGCAATCAGTCAGACATTACTTTATTGATGACTATTCAGTTGTAAATAACATTACTGCTGCCGACTTTGAAAATCTTGCACTAGACTGGCTGGAAGAGATATTTAAAGAACAGGATACAGCTGTGGTATGCGGAGGGACAGGTTTATATATAAAAGCGCTGTGCGAAGGGCTTGATGAGATGCCCGCTATCAACCAGGAGATAGTAGAAGATATTAATCAACAATATGAAACACAGGGAATCAATTGGTTGCGACAAGCAGTAAAAGAAGAAGACCCTGAGTTTTATGCTGTAGGTGAAATACAAAACCCTGCAAGATTACTTAGGGCACTTACGTTCAAACGTTCTATCGGCGAGAGCATAGTGCATTTTAAAACAGGAAAGAAAAAGGAGAGAGATTTCAAGATTGTGAAAATCGGACTCGAATTACCCAGAGAGGTTTTATATCGGCGAATTGATGCAAGGGTAGATACAATGATACAAAATGGTTTGTTGGATGAAGTGAAGGGCCTCTACGCATTGCGCAAACTAAAAAACCTTCAAACAGTTGGTTACTCAGAATTGTTTGATTACATAGACGGACAACTTTCGCTTGATGAAGCTATTGAGAAAATAAAACAGCATACACGCAATTATGCTAAACGCCAAATGACCTGGTTTAAAAAAGATAAAGAGATAATATGGTTTAATGCTGAGGATGCAAATCTTATTGATAAGATATTAACTATTACGTAAGCCTTGATTCAATCAAGTTAACAATGCCTTCTTCTGAGCCTGCAATTATCTTTTCAAAAGCGCTATAGTCAATCTTATTTTCTAAAAGGTATTTAGCTTTTTCAATCCATTCTTCTTTATTGTTATAATCCTGCACTACACATCTTTCATCCAGCACTTCATGCCAGCCCACATTTTTTGATACCAACACATTGCACCCGCATAAAATAGCTTCCGACAAAACACCGGGAGATGAATCGAAATAAGAAGTGATGATTAATAATTTTGTATTAGCCAGGTAGCTAAGAATATCTGTTTGTGTTATTAGTTTATGTGTCTCGGTAAACGCTATATCTGAGAAGTTTGTGCTGTCTTCCCCTATAGCCAGCTTTTGTTCAAGTGTAAAAACATTAAACAGTTCTTCTGCTAAGTCATCATTTTTTACATATCTGGAATGTGATGAAATAAATGCAAGTCCGTATTTACGTTCCTGGAATGTTACTAAAGCCGTGTCGACTTTAGGTGTAACATTAAAATATTGTACCAAAGCATTTTTAGAATGAATACCCATCGCTTTTGAAAGCTCTTTGTTTAATTGGCTGTTGAACACCATTTCCATTGAGGCGTAATCATAATCTACTACAGGTTTAATAAAGTCAGGGTTATTGATTATATAGTTAGCATCAATATCTTCATAGGCGTAGTATGTCATCTGTGAGTTGCCTCCTGCTATTACTAATATTTTTTTAGCAGGAAATAATTTTTGACACGGAGAATGATAAACAGGATGACAAGCAATGATAATGTCCGGTTCGAATCGTATGGACTTCAAATAAGTGCTGAGTTTTGGCATCCATAACTTAATGTATATGTTTTTGCTCCTGTTTTGAGTTCTTTGTTGAAAGATATTATTCCATATCCAATTGTGAGCCAATATTCGGGAATGCCGTTTAGTTTGATATATGATATGTGACGCATTTGTGCCGTCTGGGTCGGCAGGAGCGTTTTTTATGCTATTAATATAAACTAACTGAGCATCATAATTATTATTACGCAAAAGTTTCAGGAGATTATATGCTGTTGTAGCCTCACCGCCGTAGTTGGGATATCCACCTGATAGGATTAAGACTTTTTTCATAAACTAACGAATACCGGAAATAATATTGTCAATCAATGTCTTTATATCAGCTTTTGCATTCGAAATAGTATGTTCAAATTGGGTATAATGTTGCTTAGTCTGCAATAAAAGTCCAGCCTTCTGTATCCACTCGTCAATATTGCTATAATCATCAACTACTGAATTATTACCCAGCATTTCACTCCATCCCACATTTTTTGAAATGAGCACATTGCATCCGTTGATAACAGCCTCTGATAATACGCTCGGAGAAGAATCAAAGTACGAAGTAATAATCAGTAGCCGTGTGTTGGCCAGTATATTTAAGATGTCCTGCTGTGTTATTAGTTCACTCACTTCAGTGTTTTGAATATCGGCAAACATATGGCTGCTTTTGCCGATTGCAATTTTTGTACGGTTACTGAATTGTTCAAATATTTGCCTTGTCAGCACTACGTTTTTTATATTCCTGCTAAAATCTGACGCAATAAATGCAATATCATATTTTCTAGCATTGAATTCAATTGATTGATTTTTTTGCAGTGGCGCTATATTAAAATATTGCACAAATGAATTCGCCGCCTCTATCTTTAGTAAAGAATATATTTGTTTTGTTAATTGACTATTGAATAAAAGGTTCGTTCCTCTAAAGTCATAATCATTAGTGCCTTTTAGCAATTGCAGTGCATGAGTGGGGTCTTTGAATACATAAGAAGCATCAATGTTTTGTTTAGCTAGCCGGTTCATTTCAGGACTGCTGCCTATAATCACTAACATTTTCTTGCTTCCAAAAATCCGTTTGATCATCCAGCAATAAGAGGGGATATTGGTGATAACCAGGTCAGGATAAAAATTATTAGTGACTTGAAATTTTATTAGCTTCGGCATCAGCCTCAGGAAGAAGTAATATTGTTTTATTTTAGTAATTCTAGGAGTATCGGTTACAACACCAATTTTTTTTACCAAAGAATACACCCGGCTGGCTATATCTTTCTGCATTACAATTTTATGAGACATCCCTGTCTTTTCAGGGTCCGTATCAGAGTTTTTCAGATTATTTATACATAACAATCTTACATCGTAATGCTCATTTGCCAGCAATTTTAGTAAATTATATGCTGTGGTAGATTGCCCTCCGTAATTAGGATAACTGTTGGAAATGATGAGTATTTTTTTCATCAGGTAACAAGCAAGTTAGCTATTTTTCATCAGGTCGTTTGCCGGATGCAGTGATTTATAATAATTTAAGACAGTATCTAAGCTGCCATCCATTATAACCTTGCCATGTTCCAGCAATATCATTCGTTTACAAAAACTATGAATGATATCTTCATTATGGCTTACAAGTATAAGTGTTTTTTCAGGGTTAGAAAGTATTTGCTGAAGCTTAGTTATAGCCTTTTCTTTAAAAAAGGTATCACTACCATAAAATACTTCATCAAACACGTAGATATCTGCAGGCAACATTAGCGTTACACTTAGTGTAAGCCTTGTGCGCATACCAGTAGAGTAAAACTTTACTAAAGTATCAATAGTATTTATTTCGCTGAATTTGATGATGTCATCAATCCGGGTGTCAATGTCTTTTTTAGAAAAGCCAAGCGCAGCAGCATGTAAATAAATATACTCTCTTCCGGTTAAATCCGGTGTTATTACCGAGCCCTGCGCGAATGCTGGCATTATAGTCCCGGTTATTTGATAACGACCTTTATTAGGCTCTGTTATACCGCATATGATTTGCAGCAACGTTGTTTTACCAGCCTTATTCTTCCCGATAAGGCCTACATGTTCTCCTTTATTGATTGTTAAACTGATATTATCAAGAGCTAAAAAATTGTTGTGACTGACTTTTGATGATTTAGTTTTAATCGTTTGTAAAAGGCTTGTTACAAAAAAACGACCAAGGTATTTTTTGCCTTTGATTTTATATTGCTTTGTGATGTTCTCTAATTTTATCATACGCTGTTATATAAAATCAGTAAGCTTCTTTTCATATTTTCTGAATATAGCAAACCCGATAGCAAAAACAATAATGGAAACACCCATGCCTTTTATCAAAAGTGTCCATGGAATATTTTCTCTGAATAATATTGATCTGAAACATTGAATAAAAGAAACCATAGGGTTCAATAAATATACTCGTAGCCATTTTAGTGGCACCATCCGCATTTTATAGAAAATAGGTAAAGTGTACATGCCCAATGGTACAATAAAGCGTAACATGTGCTTCAGGTCACGGTATATAATACATGGCACCATAAAAATTAAGCCAAGACCCATTGCTATCAATACTAACTGCAATATTATTACCGGCAGCATAAATATATTTCCGCTAATAGGTTTCCCCGATGACATTGCAATAACAAACAACAGAATTATGCTAAAAAAGAATTGAATAAGTTTCGCACAAATCAAAGACAAGGGTATAACCAATCTTGGGAAACTGATACGTTTAATAATCTGCTGCTCTTTTGGGAAAATATCCAGTACTTCTAAAAATACATCCTGAAAAAAAAGCCATGGTAGCATCCCGCTGTATATATAGAGAAAATACTGGACTTGATTAATGTTAACGCTAAACATTAAACCAAAGAAAAAAGTGAATATCAGAGTAGTGATAATGGGGCTGGCTACCATCCATCCCATTCCTATGTACGAGTCTTCGTACTTTGACTTAATCCATTTTTTCGATAGCATCCATATTAGTGACCTGTAACGGTATATATTATTGAAATAGCCTAAAAATGATTGCTTGTATGGATATTCTATCATTTGTACTTTGTGGTAGTAATAGTACTTGACTGACAAAGCTATATAAATCCGTTTTAACTATCTCATTTTTATTAGAAATTCAATAATGCCTACGAAAAACAGTGATAACGGCATGCTACTTAGCCGCTTTAATAAAGCAATCATATACACGGCTATACCGTTGTATATTGTGTTCTTGCTTTATTGCGGCAGCCGTGCATTTAAAAATCCCTTGTTTAATGGGGATATATTGTGTTATATGGCATTGGTTGTGTCTTTAGATGATACTTCTTCTTCAACAATTCATAGTACCGTATATGCAGCTGCAAAAAAAGAAATACCAGCTTATCGTTACAAGGAACTTACGGAAATGACTGCAAAACGAAATGAAATGGCAAATACTCCTTCCGTACTAATGCAGGAGCTCCCATTTTATGCCGTTAAACCGTTCTATGTCATAACAACTTATTTTTTTTATAAAATTGGTATCAGCCTTACCCTCGCTACATTATTGCCAAGCATTATAGCGTATATACTTTCAGGTCTGTTGTTATTATATTGGTCACTTAGGTATTTGCATAGGGTATTAGCAATAGTTTTGTGTGCAATTTTGATATCGTGGGATCCTGTTATTAATACTGCAAGGCTGTCAACTCCTGATTTTTTATCTGCTTTTTTTCTTTTCGCATCTGTATTTTTTTTGTTAGAAAAAGGATCAAAGCCGCTGACATATCTTTTTTTTATTTTGGCCGTTTTTGCCCGGCTCGACAATGTGTTGTTTGGAGGTTTGATTATTATCATTTTATTCTTGAATAAAAAACTTCCCCAGAGAATAAATCTCAGACAGACATTATTGGCAATTTTTGGATTAGTAATAAGTTCCTTTGCTATCACTTTTTGGGTAAGCCGTTTGGGTTGGGATATTTTCTTCCTGAAAAGTTTTACTGATAAGCTATCCTATGATTCAAACATGGTGTATACAAAGGCTGTTTATTTTAAAACAATAGGATTAACTCTTAAGTATACTTTCTTTAAAACTCAAATACCCTTATTCCTTATAGTATGTTTTTTGACATTGTTAAAGAATAAAAGTAAATGGATAATTGACAATTGGCTTATCCTGTCGATGATGTCTATAGTAATTATCAGATACTTTTTATATCCCTTTACACACAATCGTTTTTACACAGGTTTTTATTTGATTTTATTTATGCTGTGTATTCGCAATTACAAAAATTTTTTTCTGCATACAAAAGAAAAAACTGTCGGATAGTATGTTGTTCAACTCGTATTCATTTCTTGTTTTTTTTTCGGTCGTAACACTACTCTTTTTTTTGTTGCCGCATAAATTCAGGTGGTCGCACCTTTTGTTGGCAAGTGTGTTTTTTTATGCTGCATTTCTGCCACTATATATATTGATATTAGCCATCACTATTGGTATCGATTACATAGCAGGCATAATGATAGAGCCGGCTAGAGGTAATAAAAGGAGAGCATTTTTGATACTAAGTATTGTTGCGAATATTGGTTTTTTAGCTTTGTTCAAATACTACGATTTTATCGTATTTAATCTCAACCACTTTCTCCATCTGCATATCCCTTTACTTGATAAGCTAAGATTATCTCAGTATGTAGTAGCAGCCAATAATCAGCTAAACACAAGTATTAATAATGTGTTAGGAACACATCTTGATGTTATTAAGAACATCGTACTGCCCATAGGTTTATCCTTTCACACATTTCAGGCCATGAGTTATACCATAGAGGTATATCGTGGTAACCAAAAAGCAGAAAGACATTTGGGTATTTATGCTCTTTACGTAATGTTTTATCCTCAGTTAGTAGCAGGGCCTATTGAACGCCCGCAGCACATGTTGCACCAGTTTAGAGAAAAGAAAAGTTTTAGTAGCGAAAACCTGATAACAGGTTTGAGGTTGATGATATGGGGTTTGTTTAAAAAAGTAGTGATTGCCGATAGGTTGTCTGTTTATGTTGACATAGTATTTCATAAACCCGAATCATATCATTGGCTGAATGTCTTATTGGCCGTACTTTTCTTTAGCATACAGATATACTGCGATTTTTCAGGCTACACTGATATGGCTATTGGTGCTGCCAAAACAATGGGTTTTGATTTGATGCAGAATTTTAAGAGGCCTTATTTTGCTACGAACATCAAAGATTTCTGGAGCCGATGGCATATTTCACTTACGAGTTGGTTTCGTGATTATGTCTACATTTCAATGGGTGGCAATAAGGTAAAGCTTCCACGCTACGTATTTAATATTGCAGTTGTATTTCTTTTATCAGGATTATGGCATGGAGCGAATATTACATTTCTGCTTTGGGGAGCATTGCATGCATTATACTACTTGGGTTATATATTGTTTAAACGATTGCTTCCTGCCTTAAACACCAAAACGTATTTATGGAAAGTTGGAGGATGGCTGCTCACATTTACATCTGTTTCATTTGCGTGGATATTTTTTAGGGCAAAAGATGCTGCGCAAGCCTTTGGTATAATAAACCAAATTTTGAATTTTAATAGCAACCACGCTTTTAACATGGCTTTGAAATTTGACACACTCGGTTTTGGATGGGGAAGCTTAGTTGTGGGATTCTGTGCGTTGGTATATATGTTATGGATTGAATCCATTTATGAGCCCCAAATGCTGTCATTAAACAATAAACCAAAGCAAGATTTAGTTTTTCTGATTCTTACTACCACCATCGTCATTGTCTTCGGAATGTTTGTACGAGAACAATTTATATACTTTCAATTTTAAATGATGTTGCGTAATTACATATCACGACTCTGCATGGCTTTATTGATATCATGCCTATTGTCATGGATAAGTTACAAAACCATTATTGCCGGAAGTAGGAAATACGTATTGGCAGTCAGACATAACGAACGTTTATTCAGACACAATGACAAACCTCTTGATATTTTGTTGTTAGGAACCTCACGCATGAAAAATCACCTGGATCCGCACATAATAGATAGCATTACTGGGTTATGTTCATTTAATGCAGGTATAGGAGGGTGTACAGCTGTAGAAGCTAATATGATTTTGAAAACATATCTATTAAGAAATAAGCCACCTAAAACTATTTTTATTACTGCTGACGTGATATTTATTTGTAGTACCCGATTACTAACGTTACCTGCTGCCTATCTCACATGTGATGATTTGCCACCTGTAAGGGAAATGTTGGGTAGGTGCGGAATGCCTGTAAAACTATATGACATTATCCCATTTTTAAAAGTTACCGAAATGGATGATATTCATAGAGCATCCATATTTTATATGGTAAAAAATTGGATCAAGCCTTCGAAATTGGATTTATCTGATAGTAGCGGTTTCATTAATACAATTAATTCAACTCTTAAAGAAGATAATGCTAAAAACACTAAAATAGCTACACTCAACAATAATTGTGTTGATGCATTAGATGAAATAATTGCGCAATGTCGGAAAAATAATATCCAACTTGTATTCTTGCATGCACCGGAGTTCAAGCATATTTATTCAGCTCGTATCGCTAATCTTGATAAGGTAATGAATGTATATTATAGCAGATGTAAAGCATACAATATTCCATACCTCCATTATGACAGCCTTAGTATATGTTCGATGCCCCAATATTTCAGAGATTACAGCCATTTAAATGCAATTGGAGCGAGGGTGTATAGCACTATTTTCGCCCAAGATTTATTACAAAATGGTATATTAAAAACTAAATACTAAATCTAACACGATATGGCTTATTAATTCTTAAAACCGTTATGGTAATTGTCATTGTCCTTTTTGTGCGAGAACAGTTTGTCTATATTCAATTTTAATGGGTATAAAAAATTACATAGTTCGTATTTGTTGTGCAGGTTTACTTGCATGCATATTTTCGTCTATGTTATATCATTTTATTGCAAAAGAGTATGCACGCCACGTTTATAGGGTATGGCATAATGAATATCTCTTTAAGAAAAATAAAACCGCTTATGATATATTATTGCTTGGTACATCAAGGATGAAAGACCATATAAATCCTGTAATACTTGACAGTATAACCGGCATGAATTCTTATAACGCAGCTATAGAAGGCAGTAGTGCTTTTGAAAATACTATGATACTGAAAGCCTATTTGTTGCATCATAAAGCCCCGAAATATATTTTCCTTTCGGCCGATATCAGGCTTATCTGTAACAATAAAACACTTACTGTACCTATATCTTATATCACTTGCGACGATATTGCTCCCATCAGTGAAGCTCTCAAAAAATGTGGTATGCCCATGAACCTATATCATGCAATTCCTTTTTTGAAGCTTACAGAATTGACAGACAATTACAAATTGTCATTTTTATATAAGCCTGCAATTGTTCTTAAACACGGTAAAGAAAAAGGTGATCAGAAGGGTTTTGCAAATAATTTCAAAGCACCTATGGACACCACTGCAAGAAGCAAGCCGTACGATTCTGATATTAAGACAGAGTACCTCGATGCGCTGGATGAATTGATAAAGATTTGTAAACAAAATGAAATACAATTAGTTTTTGTTTACACACCTGAATACAAGCATTATTATACGATCCACAACATTAAACTGTCTGAAATCTTAGCTGAATATTCTAATCGGGCTAACAAATATGATATCCCATTTTTGAAATACGATACCATAGCTATATGTAATGATTCTCGGTATTTCAGAGATGGAAACCACCTAAATGCAACAGGTGCAACATTATTCAGTCAAATTTTCGCCCACGACATATTGCAAAAAGGCATCATTCACCGCCCATAACCCGCTATTGGCCGAATTTATTTGTTAAAAAAGGTACTTTGCATTGCATAGTACCAAGTTTTGCATAGGTTTGTGTTACAAAAGGGCGGATATGAATATCGAGAATACAGAATCACAAATGCGCAAGGGCCTGCTTGAGCTGTGCATACTAGGCATAATTCAGAAGGAAAAAGAAGCTTACCCCAGTGATATATTGGAGCAACTAAAACAGGCAAAACTGGTGGTGTTGGAAGGAACACTGTATCCACTACTTACGCGCCTTAAGAATGCTAACATACTTACCTACCGTTGGGAGGAATCTACTTCCGGCCCGCCTCGCAAATATTACGCGCTCACTGCAGATGGGCAGCAAATGTATGAGCAACTCAAACGCTCATGGGACGAAATCAGCACATCAGTAAATCACTTAACTACAATATAAAAACCAAAATACTATGCAAAGGATAATACAGATTAATATCGTTGGCCGCGTTATTCCGATAGAAGAAGACGCTTACCAGGTATTGAAAAAATATATTGATTCTTTAGAGCGCCAGTTTGCCGGCGAACAGGGCAATGACGAAATATTGCAAGGCATTGAAAACCGCATTGCTGAATTATTTACAGCACGTTTGAACGGTGGTGCACCTGCTATTGATAAAGCCGATGTGCAAAAAGTAATGGATACACTCGGTGCTGCCAGCGATTTGCACGAGGCTAAAGAAAACAATACATCTAATACTAATTTTAGTCACAGCAGGCAGTCTTCTTATGTTCCGCCTGTAATGCCTAACGAAGCCAATACACGCAGGTTGTATCGTAATACTAACGATAAAATGATAGGCGGTGTGTGTAGTGGTATTGCCATGTATTTTGACATCGACCCGGTAATTGTGCGACTGACATTTGCAGTTCTGTTTCTTACAGCCGGCATAGGTTTATTGGCATACATACTAGCTTGGATAATCATTCCTGCCGCTAAAACGCCTTATGATATGTATTCTATGACTGGTGGCAGTCCAATGGATTTTCATACAATGCAAAAGAATATGGCCGAAGAATTACAAGACCTTAAGAAACGTGGTGAACAAATGAGTCGCGACCTGCAGGATTTTTTCAGCAAGAAGAAATAAGCTTAATGGCGCAGTAAACGAACTATCATTATAATAACACCTATCAGGAAAATAAACAGTGATATACGGTTCATGCCATGCATGAACTTGATATTGATATTCTTTGGCTCGTTAGGGTCGCGTTTACGAATATAAAAATAGGTCAGTATCTGCTTCCACATAACACAATAGCTTATATTTAAAGGTATCAACAAATTTGGAGAAATGATGTTAAGAGCTATATTTGCAACCCGCATGGGGAATTAGCTCAGCTGGCTAGAGCGCTTGCATGGCATGCAAGAGGTCATCGGTTCGACTCCGTTATTCTCCACATCTTTAAATGTCCTGTAAGGGGCATTTTTTGTTTTAGAAATGAAATACTGTTGTTACATCATTTATTCCAAAAAACTGGATAGATTCTATGTTGGGTATACGGATGATATTGTTGTTAGATTAAGCCAGCACAATAATGGTATTTCTACATATACCTCTAAAGCATCGGATTGGGAATTAATGTATAAAGAAGATTTTACAGACAGAGAAAGTGCATCATTGAGGGAAAAGTTTATCAAATCGAAGAAAAGTCGAAAGTACATTGAATGGCTAATTATAAGCCAGTGAGCGCTTGCATGCCCCGAAAGCTTTCGGGGAAGAGGTCATCGGTTCGACTCCGTTATTCTCCACAATTTAAAGCCACCCGCAAGGTGGCTTTTTGGTTTAACCGTTTTGCTTCCTTACATACTTGGTAAGGATAACAATTATCTGGCCTTCAATTTTGCCTTCTATTTGTTCTGTATTATCAGGTACCAAACGAATGTTCTTTACTGCTGTACCCTTCTTTGCATTTAGTGAAGTGCCTTTTACGTCTAACGACTTAGTAAGTACAATTGTATCGCCGTTTTGTAAAACAGCTCCGTTACAATCCCTGTGCAGGTCTACAGCACTATCATTATCGTGGTCGCCGGTAGCTTTTGCCCATGCCAGTCTTTCATCATCCAGATACATCATGTCTAACGCTTCAGATGCCCAACTTTCATTTCTGAAACGGTTCAGCATACGCCAGCTTACGACCTGCACACCCGGCACTTCGCTCCACATACTCGTCGCAAGGCAACTCCAGTGGTTTTTTTCTAGGTCTTCTTTTTTATCTATCTGAGCTATGCATTTGCTGCATAGCATGATGCAATTATCTTCTATGCTTCTGGACTGTGGTAATACTTCATATAACGTTAAGCCATTCTCAGATGAGCAGAGCTCACATTTGTTGTCAGCTCTTTTAGCTACCAGTTCTTCTAATTTCATTTTTGTTGTTTTGCTGCGCGCGAAGGTAGCTATTCTTTTTCGCCAAACTATCCATTTTACATAAAAGGATTATCGTATCATTGAAATGATTTCTCTTGCTGCATTTTCAGAAGCATTGCTGTCACCCAACAGGTGCCACAAAGTGCTGTAGTCTTTTTTTAAAGTCGTGATATGAGATTCATTATAGAGTATCTTGTCCAGCTCTTCCTTTAGCCTGGTTTCATTCAGCTCATGCTGTATCAACTCTGTGATAACAGGCTTATCCATAATGAGATTGACAAGTGATATATACTTCACCTTTATCAACTTAGTGGCTAACCAGTAAGAAATAGGATTGCCTTTGTAACAAACTACCTGAGGTACACCAAACAATGCAGTTTCCAATGTAGCAGTGCCGCTGGTAACAAGTGCTGCTTTCGCTTGCTTCAGCAGATTATAAGTTTGATTATTGGCTATCATCACATTCGCACTACCAATTAGTTCTTTGTACAAGCTATCAGGCTGTGATGGTGCTTGTGCCACTATAAATTGGTAATCTGGATAATGTTTTACCATTTGCAGCATAATGGGCAGCTTCACTTTTATTTCCTGTGCACGACTGCCGGGCAGCAATGCAATAATGGGTTTGGCAGATAGAGGCTGAATAGGCACATTTTTGATTTCATTTTCTACAACCTGTATCAGCGGATGGCCAACGTATGTAACTTGATAATTCCATTTCTTGTAGAAGTCCGATTCAAATGGAAGTATCACCAGCATTTTGTCAACGTCACGTTTTATCTTCTTCACCCTATTTTCCTTCCATGCCCATACCTGGGGGGATATATAGTATGCTGTTTTAATGCCCTTTTGTTTTGCCCATTCAGCTATGCGCATATTAAACCCCGGATAGTCTATCAGGATAAGCACATCAGGCTTATAAGCTTCAATATCTTTTTTGCAGAAATCAATATTGCGAAGTATAGTTTGCAGGTGCATTACCACTTCTGCAAAACCCATAAAGGCAAGGTCGCGGTAATGTTTTATGAGTGTTGCACCCGCGGCCTGCATTTTTTCACCACCCCAACAATGTATTTGAGCATTGTTGTCTTGTTGGTGTATGGCTTTGATGAGATTGCTACCATGTAGGTCGCCACTAGCTTCGCCCGCAATAATGTAGTAACGCATTTTAGTTCCACACGAATCTTAGCAACACAATCAACACAGCATACAACATAGTAGCGACAAATACTCCTCTGGCCGATAGATCAAGTCTTTTGCTGGTAAAGTATATGAAAGGAATTACATTCAATAAAATTGATAAGCTGATAACAGTTGCAGCTTTCTCATGCGTATGAATCAGATATTTTGTAAAATCATTAAACGTGTATGAATGAAATAAGATCAGATAAACGAGAAAAAACCCGATAACCGGCATTATCATCCCAAAAAAGAAGCCAAGTAATGGCACGTTACGTTTCATACGATGGAAATATTATGCTAATATACAAGTGAAAAATACAATTTTGTACATACAGAAACGAAAGATGTACATTTGTTGTTAATAACGAAATAGCGATAAGATGAATTTTAAGCTTAAAAATATGCCGGAACGTACCCAAAAACCACGGAAGTATGGACTTACTATGGTTATGGACAAGGGTATGGGGCATGATGAGGTTAAGAACTTTTTGTCAGTGGCCGCTCCTTATGTTGATATTGTTAAATTAGGTTTCGGTACTGCATTTGTAACAAACCGTTTGAGGGAGAAGATTGAGATATACAGGTCTCACAACATCCCGGTTTATTTTGGTGGTACATTATTCGAAGCTTTTCTTATTCGTGGCCAGTTTGATGATTACGTGGAAATAGTGAAGGATTATGGGCTTCAGCACGTAGAAGTTTCGGATGGTTCCATTATTATACCTCATGCTGAGAAGTGCGGCTACATAGAAAAATTGGCTAAGCACGTAACGGTTTTATCTGAGGTTGGTTCTAAAGATGCCACACACATTATGCCACCGTATAAATGGATAGAACTAATGCGTGCAGAGCTTGAAGCAGGTTCGACTTATGTAATAGCCGAAGCTCGAGAAGCTGGTAATGTTGGTATCTATCGTGGTACGGGTGAGGTGCGTGAAGGTTTGGTGCAGGAAATACTGACGCAGATACCTTCCGAGAAAATTATTTGGGAAGCACCACAAAAAGCACAACAGGTTTACTTCCTCGAGTTACTGGATGCTAATGTGAACCTTGGTAACCTTGCACCTAATGAAGTGATACCTCTTGAAGCGATGCGTGTAGGTTTGCGCGGCGATACTTTCCATCTTTATTTGAATAAAGAGAAAGGAGAAAAAGCAGAGACAAATCACATATAATCAGACATAGTATTTATGAGGCATCCGAAAATAGGATGCCTCTTTTTCTTTGATATGAAAGAATTTGGTTTAATAGGATATCCACTTACGCATTCATTCTCGCCCGCTTACTTTCAGCATAAGTTTGACGTTGAGGGGATAGCTGCTATCTACAAAGCATTTGCTATTAAGCAGATTGATGAATACAGAGAGCTATTACTATCTCACCCCGATCTTTCTGGCCTAAATGTAACCATACCATATAAGCAGGCCGTTATGCCTTTGCTTGATGAGTTAGATAACGCTGCTGCTGCTATTGGTGCCGTAAACTGCATAAGTATTAACGAGGGCTCTGCTAAAGGATATAACACAGATTACATTGGTTTTAAACAAAGCCTGACGCCACTATTACAGCCTCATCATACTCATGCCTTGGTGTTAGGTTCTGGTGGTGCATCAAAGGCTGTAGTATATGCATTGCAACAATTAGGAATAGAGTATAAGATAGTTTCAAGAGCTAATGGTGATATAAGCTACAGCGATTTGTCTAGGGATATCATCTCAAATCATCACCTCATCATTAACACTACACCACTTGGTATGCATCCGGATATTGAGCAGCATCCATTAATCCCTTACGAACATCTGACACCTCAACACTTGCTATACGACCTTATTTATAATCCTGAAGAAACATTGTTTCTGAGAAAAGCTAAAGAGCGGGGAGCACAAATCAAAAACGGCTATGAGATGCTTGTATTACAAGCAGAAGAATCCTGGAAGATTTGGAATAGCTAACCCACAGTATAATATACGCAGGTAGTTACAAAGTTTCTGAAAAATGGTATGGTAGAAATAAGTTTTGATTGCTTTCTTGGTCTCCAACCAAACTTGTATTGATATATCGGGTTGATGAGGAAATGCTGTTTATTTAAAAACTTCAAACCACTCCTTTTTACTATCCTTTCAAACCTTTCTATAGTGATACGCGTATCATATATTTCAGATAGTTCTTTTATCACACCTTGATTCTCACCTATCATTTTTAAGATGCCTCTGTACAAAGGTTTTGGCAGGATATGATACCATGGCATCATACCTATTTTGTGGTCGCATATCTGCTGATGTCCGCCGAATGGCATGTACCAGGGAGGAAAGCCAAAGAATATTTGTCCGTCTTCTTTCAGGAAGTTTTTGAGATAAGGAATAAAGTTTTCCTGTTCAGGTATATGTTCAATTGCATCTTTCAGTATGATGACATCAAAGAATCCTTTGAACCTTTGCAGGAAGTCATCGTCATATACATTCTTATACAGGAACTCGATCTTGCCTTCGGCAATTTCTTTTTTGAAAAAGTTATTGGCTAAATCAATACGAAGGGGATTTAAATCAACACCTACACAAAAAGCACCTTTGTCCATAAAAGGCACTAGCACACCACCTTCTCCCGTGCCAATTTCCATTATGTTCACCCCTTTGCCAATCGGCTTAGTAGTTTCTATAAAAGGCAAAACGTATTGCCTCGAATTATCAACCTGCTGTTCGTAACGTACTGTATCGTCTTTGTGTTGCTTGAGTGCCAATGCTTGCGTTGGTTTAAAGGGCTTAAAATTAGCTTTTTACTTCATTCAAAATACCCTGTAATATCTCTAATTGTTTTTTGATGCTTTCATCATGTATTTTCTCGTAGAGCGATACGATGAAATCTCTTGACAGGTGCAGCTTTTCAGCCCTTTCGCCACGAGTATCTACAATCTCGCGCCACCGTTCAGGCTGGTAGGCGGTCATGTTAAAGTCCTTTTTGATAGCACCAATGCGCTCACTTAATTCCATACGCCTTGCCAAAAGGTCTATTATTTCAGCATCGAGGCTATCCATTAACTGGCGCAAGTTTTCCAGTGTCATACCCATATTATTGTCGGGCATGGACTGGTTGCGTATCACCAGGTTGTTAAGTATAGATTGCAGTGTGCCTGGTGTTACCTGTTGTGCAGCATCGCTCAATGCTTCTGTTGGATTAGGGTGCGTTTCAATCATCAGGCCTTCGAAACCCATGTCCATGGCTTTTTGCGCAATGTCGGCTACCAGTTCGCGATTGCCTGTTATATGACTCGGGTCACAGATAATAGGTATTTCAGGCTTACGCCGTTTCAGCTCAATTGGTATGGGCCAGTTAGGTTGATTGCGATAAGGTGATGCAGCCTGGTAGGTTGAGAACCCACGATGTATAGCGGCAATATCTGTAATGCCTATTCGTTCCAGTCTTTCTATAGCGCCTTGCCATAAGTCGATATCTGGGTTTACCGGGTTCTTGACCATTATCGGTATTTTAACACCTTTTAGTGCATCAGCCAATCGCTGTACCTGGAAAGGGTTAACGGTAGTGCGCGCACCAATCCACAATACATCAATATCATACTGTAATGCCAGTTCTATATGTTCGGGTTCTGCAACTTCTATAGTCACGGCAAGGTTGTAAGTACTTTTTACTTCCTTTAGCCATTCTAAAGCCACTTTACCATTGCCTTCAAAGCTGCCGGGACGAGTGCGCGGTTTCCATACACCTGCACGGAATAACTGTACCGGCATTTTAGAGACAGCCTCCGCTACTTCTAATACCTGTTCTCTTGTTTCCGCACTACAGGGTCCTGCTATTACAAATGGGTTCAACGTTCTCCTGAAAAAAGACATAGCTGCAAAGTTAGTAGTTGATTCGCTGACTTGTTGAATAGTTGATTAGAAGGAACTTATATAACAAGATTATACCAAGCAACTTATTAACTATTTCGCCAACAGCCTATCTTTGCGCCCATGCAAGTATTGCCGCAGATAAAAGAACTGAAGAAAGGAGGTGTCATATTGATAGATAAGCCATATAAATGGACATCTTTCGATGCTATCAATAAGGTGAAGATAACGGCAAGAGTGAAAATTGGCCATGCCGGCACGCTTGACCCCCTTGCTACAGGGCTCCTTATTTGCTGCACCGGAGAATTCACCAAGCGTATCAGCGAATACCAGCGCTTACCCAAAGAGTATACCGGCATCATTCACTTAGGGGCTTCGACACCAACGTACGACCTTGAGAGCAAACCTGAGAATGAGCAACCATTTGAGCATATTACCGAGGCCCAGATACTGGACGCTACAAAACAATTTATAGGAGAGATCATGCAAACGCCGCCTATCCATTCGGCTATTAAAAAAGATGGTGAACGTGCATATGACTTAGCACGTGCGGGTGTAGATGTAAAACTACAACCTCGTCCTGTTACTATTACAGCTTTTGAAATTACCAAAGTAGCATTGCCTGAAGTGCATTTCAGAGTAGCATGCAGCACCGGTACATACATCCGTTCGCTGGCTAATGACTTTGGTGCAGCATTGGGTTGCGGTGGCTACCTTCAGGAATTGCGCCGTACCAAGATAGGGGAGTTTGATGCGGAGGATGCACTAACCCCTGAGCAATGGCGTAACTATTGGTTTCCCGGTGATGAGAAGAAGCCGTTGTAGTTATTCACATCTATTGATGATTTTTTAAAGGTATGCTCATGAGATCGTTCGCTTTGCTCACTAAGTTGTAAAATGTTGCGAAATGTTGTGTTTTGTTGTTATTCGCATCATTTGACTGTTTTTTATTTGAATGCTCATGAGCTCACTCCTTATAGTCGTTCGGTTGTTATGCTTTTCTTTACAATGCTCCCCTCTATTGATAATCAATAAGTTGCAGATAAAATTGTTGTGTTTTGTTGCGTTTTGTTGCAAAAACAGCATAAATGTTTCCCTTTTCGGTGTAGGATAAAAGTCTATCAAAGAGCATCAATATCAATAGCAAATATACGCTAAAAATACCATTTTATAAACTTGCTAAACCCATTCTTGTGTTTTAAATATTATATTTATATTTAAATCTGAATGACCCCTGATGGATAACCCGACAACTTCTCATACCTGTAAAAACTGCGGTAATAATTTTAGCGGCAAATACTGCAATATTTGCGGTGAAAAGGTATATACAGAACACGACAGGTCTGTTGTGCATATAATAGAAGAGGCATTCCATTTTCTGACACATTTTGAGGGTAATTTCTTTACTACCATCAAAACCATGTTCCGTAAACCGGGGCAAGTAAGCCTGGATTATACCAACGGTATACGCAAGAAATATTATAAGCCTGTAACGCTGTTCTTTTTTCTTATAGTATTATACCTGGTAGCACCTCACGTAGGTAACATCAATATTTTTCCGCAGGGATTAGATATGGAGATGAAATCGTACATGGCACATGGAACTAATAATTATGCCAGCCGAATGGTAGCAGAAAAACTACAACAGAAAAATGTGAGTATTGAAGTATTAGCAGAGGCTTTCAAACATAAATCCCACACGGTATCTAAGGTAATGTTATTTATTTTATTGCCTTTGAGTACGCTTGTGCTGATGGTGTTGTATCCTCGCAAAAAATTGTTTTACGACAATTTCATGCTTTCAACAGAGATCAATGCCATTTTCCTATCGGCATTTTTTATGGTACTGCCTATAATACTTAATATGTCTATCTGGGCAGCAGTAAGCATCTATAAACAGGTAGCGGGGCATCCTGTACCCATTGATTCATTCCTGTTTTCTGAAGGCCCCATCATTATTTCCAGCACTATATTATTCCTGTCCTTTATCACTGTTTGCTTCAAACGCTTTTATGGTTCTACAACATTGATTAGCATTTTGAAAGGAATAGTGTTTGTGCTCTTTCATTACATCATCGTTTTTTACCTCTATAAGTTCCTGTTGTTTACTACTGTGATGTGGCTATTGTAGCAAGTTTTATTCAGCTATACATCTTTTTAATGCTTTTTCTCTTTTTCTTTCTTTTTGAAGTATCGTCTTAAAAGAAAGTTGTGTTGAAGTGCTTTCATGTCTTCATCAAATGAGGCGGTCCCTTTCTCTATGTTATTAAGGCTATTGCGTAATTGATTTGTCATAGCAGTATCGCGGAGTAGATTACTAACAATACCATCACGTTTAGATAAATCGTCCTGCACACCCGTTACTATATTATTGATGCGAGTAGTTACAGCATTCATTTCATCGGATGCATTGTTCACCTGTATAATAGCGTGTTTCAAACGGTTTGCAGTTGCCGTATCTTTTAATAAAAGACCAAGTGTGCCGTCGCCGTTGCTTGTCTGTGTTATTATGCCGTCAAGGTTAGCAGCCATGGTATTAATATGTTCGCCCGCTTTACGCAAATCAGCAAATGTGTTCCTGATGTCTGAGGATAAAGTTGTGTCGTCTAAGATTGTCCACAGCATTTTGCTGTTGTTTATTTTATGCATTGTTTCTTTCAAATCTTCGGATATGACCACCAGGTTCATGTTTGTTTTATCCAGGGTTGCCAGCATATTGTCAAGATTGACCTTATTTGCAGTGAGCAATATATCATTATCATCAGCTAATGGTGCCGGTAGCGAATTGGGTTCGATATTAACAACTTTATTTCCCATTAACCCTTCTGAGCCAATTGAAACCAATGCATTTTTGCGGATGAACTTTTTAGTGTTTTCATCAATTACCATTGTAACCTCTATAAGGGTATCGCTGATAATGCTGATGTCTTTAACGTTTCCTGCCTGTATGCCTGAAAAGCGCACATTGTTTCCTTTCATCAATCCGTTTACGCTATGGAACCTTGCTCTTAAACGAAAACTGCCACCAAAATAACTGGAGTTTTTACCTATAGTATACAGGCTATAGATAAGTACCAACAAGCCTGCCGTAACAAAAGCACCTAGTTTAATATTGCTTATCGTTTGTTTAGCCATTTTATTCGAAAAATTGTTTAATGTTTTTATCGTTAGATGATTTTAGTTCATCAAAAGTACCCTGTGCATAACATTTTCCGTTAAGCAGTACGATAATCTTGTCGGCAGTAGCTTTTACACAACGCATATCATGTGAGATAACAATAGCGGAGGTTTTGTATTTATCCTGTATCTCACCCATAAGGTTGGTTATTTCCCTGCCGGTAATAGGGTCTAACCCTGTAGTTGGTTCATCATATAAAATGATATCAGGGTTTAAGATAAGTGTACGCGCCAGTGCAATTCTTTTTTGCATGCCACCTGATAATTCGGCTGGTACCATATCGGCAGTATGCGGTAAACCTACATTTTCCAATACTTCTTTTATTCTGCTATTTGTTTCTTCCTGACTTATTTTATACCAATGCCTGCGCATGGGAAATTCGAGGTTTTCACGAACAGTCATAGAATCATACAAAGCATTGCTTTGAAAAAGAAAGCCAATCTGCACCCTTAGCCTGTCAAGTTGTTCATGGTCGAGAGAAAGCATGTTCTGTCCTAAAACGTTTATTTCTCCGGCATCAGGTTCCATAAGCCCGATAATGCATTTTATTAAAACTGATTTCCCGGAACCTGAACGGCCTAATACTACCAATGTTTCGCCTCGATTCAATTCAAGATTAAATCCATCGAGTACTTTGTTATCGCCAAAGGATTTACACAGGTTGTGTATACTGATAACCTTATCGTTATGTAGCAGTGTCTCTGTCATATCAGTTGTAGCCAAGTATGCCCGTTATTTGTACCGCTATAAGATCCAATATGAAAATCACCAGTGATGATATAACTACAGCTGAATTGGCAGATAGGCCTACACCTTCGGTACCTTTTTTAGAATAATATCCTTTATAGCAACCTATAATGCCTATGGCAAAGCCGAAGAAAAATGTTTTGATGATAGCAGGAAGTACATCATAAAAATCCAGTACATTGAATGCCTGGGTCATGTACAGTTTATAACTGGTAATAGCATGGATGTTGACCCCCAGGTATCCGCCATATAACCCAACGGCATCTGATAAAATTATTAAGAGCGGCAGCATTACCGTTGTCGCTGCTACCCTTGTCACTACAAGGTAGCGATATGGGTTAGTCCCTGATACTTCCATCGCGTCAATCTGTTCTGTTACTCGCATAGAACCTAATTCGGCCCCGATACTGGATCCTATTTTACCTGCAAAAATGAGTGCGGTGATTACAGGCCCAATTTCCCTCACGACGGAAAGACTTATCATAGACGGCAGCATAGATTCCGCACCATAATCAACCAGCGTAGGACGTAATTGCATAGTGAGAACAAGCCCCATGATAAAACCAGTGATGCCGAGCAAAGGCAGTGATTTATAACCGATAATGTAACATTGTCGGATGAACTCACGAAATTCATAATGAGGGTGAAAAGCCTCACTAAAAAATCGGCCGGTAAACTTTGCCAATTCACCAGTTTGCGTCAGAAATAGCTTAATAGATTTTGGTATTTCCATGTTATATGAAAATATACCGCAAGATATATGCCTTATATGTGCATAAAACTGACGTAAATCATAAGAAACTTTGATATTTATTAGCGAATTGGCTTACAGAACGTAATCACAGTTGATTTCTACCTCATCAATTTCTGCCCCATAGGCTTTGTAGAACGCTATAGCATTGTGATTCCAATTGGAGGTTTGCCAGCGTACTTTGAAGCAATTATTGTCTTTGGCTTTTTGAACTACTGCATCCAGTAGTGCTTTGCCAATACCTTGTTTACGAAGGTGTTGGGTAACATATAGGTCATCTATATACAGGGCTTTACCACTCCACGAGTAGTAAGTATAGAAATGCGAAGCGAAACCTACGATTCGTTTATCATCGGTTTCGGCGATTAAACATTGAAATAAGTCTTTATCACGCTTCAGTTGTTCAACTGTAGTATATACTTTATCGGAGCTGCCATGAAAGACTGCAAATTCGATGAGTAATTCATAAACAGATTCGAGGTCTTGTTCTGTTGCTGTGCGGATGTTGATGTTCATGTGGATTACAAAAATCTTGCTGCAATTTTAATTAATTTTATTAGATGAGAAAATGCATACTACTCATTCTAATGTTTGCTTGTATTGTTCCCGATGCTCAGGAATTTGCTGTTACTAACAGGAAACAGCACATATGGTATGTAGGCATACACAACGAGATACAAATAGCAGTCAATAAATACGAATGCAAGGATGTGAAAGTGATGTTGAGTTATGGCAACCTGCAGGCTACAAATGACCCTTGTAATTATACCGTCATAGTAGACAGGCCGGGAAAAGTAAAGTTGGGTTTATATGCTAAATCAGACAATAAATTGATTGGTGAACAAGAATACAGGGTTAAATATTTACCTAATCCCGTTGCAGACCGTGATATGAACCCGGCGATAAAAATTAGTGCAAAAGAGTTGAGTTTGAATATTGAGACAAATCGCAAACATTTTATGGAAATAGACGATAGCAGCAATTTTAAAATTGAATATTTCACGATAACAATAGATAGATGCGGGCAGATACTATTTACTAAAGAAATAAAGGGAGCAGTTGGAGATGAAGAGGTAAAAAACTGGTATAGCAGACTACAACCCGGCGATAGGGTATTTTTTGAAGAGATTGAAGCTTATGCACCTGATGGCAAGTTGCGTCGTTTAGGCAGTATGCCTTTTGTAATAACATATTAAGTGCCCGAAGGTATCTTGTATGTTTTGCATTAAAGATACGAAAGCTTGTTTTATGATATTAAAGTGTAAATACTAAAGCCACCCGTTAGAGTGGCTTTAGTATTGTTGAGTTATTTATATGCTTATACCATCGCCACATTCGCGACAAACTTCTTCACTGCTTCTGCTATGCCTTTGGCATCGTAACCACATTCACGATGTAGTTCTTCAGGCTTGCCATGTTCTACCAGACGGTCAGGTATACCCAGCATGTGCACTTCAGGGGTATAATTATGAGCAGCCATGAATTCTAATACTGCACTGCCGAAGCCACCCACTATGGTGCCGTCTTCTACAGTTATTATCTTATTGAATTTCTGTGCTATCTCGTGCAGCAGTTCTTCATCCAATGGTTTGGCAAAACGCATATCATAATGCGCAGGGTTCAAACCCTCTTCCTGCAACTGTTTGCAAGCCATTACTGCAAAATTGCCAGGATGGCCGATTGTAAGAATAGCTACATCTTCACCATCTTTTATCATGCGGCCTTTGCCTATTTCTATCTTCTCGAATGGAGTACGCCATTCAGGCATTACACCTTGCCCACGAGGATAGCGTATTACAAACGGTAATTTGTTTTCATCAAGCTGAGCAGTATACATCAGGTTGCGCAATTCGGCTTCATTCATCGGTGCACTTACCACCATATTAGGTATACATCGCATGAATGGAATATCATAGCAGCCATGGTGCGTAGGGCCATCGTCGCCCACAAGACCTGCACGGTCGAGGCAGAAGATAACAGGCAGCTTTTGTATAGCTACGTCATGTACCACCATATCATACCCACGCTGCATGAATGAACTATAGATATTGCAGAATACCTTCATGCCGCGCGTAGCTAAGCCTGCGCTGAGTGTAACGGCGTGTTGTTCGGCTATGCCTACATCCAATGCGCGGTCAGGCATTACTTCCATCATGTATTTGAGAGAGCAGCCTGATGGCATGGCTGGAGTGATACCCATAATAAGTGGATTCTTCTCGGCTAATTCTATTATTGAATGCCCAAACACGTCCTGATACTTAGGAGGTTCAGCAACGGTAGATATTTTCTTGTTTATTTTTCCTGTTACCTTATCAAAAGTGCCCGGTGCATGCCAAAGCGTTTGGTCCTGCTCGGCAAGGTCGTACCCTTTACCTTTCACGGTTTTGATGTGTAGCAGTTTAGGGCCGGGGATATCTTTCAGGTGGTCGAGTGTTTCAACCAGTTTAATGACATTGTGTCCGTCAACAGGACCAAAGTAGCGCATGTTGAGTGCTTCGAACAGGTTGCTGGATTTAGAAACCATGCCTTTCAGGCTGGCTTCGAGTTTCGAACCTATTTTCTGGAAATCCATGCCCGGCACTTTGCCCAGCAGTTTCCAGATGTCATCGCGGAACTTATTATAAGTATGTGAAGTAGTAATGTCCGTCAGGTATTCTTTCAATGCACCCACGTTAGGGTCAATCGACATATTGTTATCGTTGAGGATAACAAGGATATTGCTATTGCTGACACCAGCATGGTTGAGTGCTTCAAAAGGCAAGCCTGCAGTCATGGCGCCATCACCAATTACGGCAATATGTTGACGTTGTGTTTCGCCCTTAAGTTTTGAGGCAATAGCCATACCCAAAGCTGCAGATATAGACGTAGAAGAGTGCCCGACACCAAAAGCATCATATTCACTCTCGCTACGTTTAGGGAAACCGCTCAGCCCGTGATATTTACGATTGGTATGAAATACGCTACGACGGCCTGTAAGAATTTTGTGCCCGTATGCCTGATGGCCTACGTCCCACACAAGCTGGTCGTCGGGGGTATTCATTACATAATGTAATGCTACAGTAAGCTCTACCACACCCAGGCTGGCGCCAAAATGCCCGCCGTTTACACTCACACAGTCGATAATAAACTGGCGTAACTCATTACAAACCTGTTGGAGGTCTGTTTTATTCAGTTTACGTAAGTCTGCCGGGTAATTAATTTGGCTTAAAAGAGGCCCTGCTTTTATTTCTTCCATCTACCTGTGCCGTGGGTTGAAAATATCCTTCAAAAGTAGTTAAAAATCTGCTATGCGTAATATTTATATTATATATACGAAATATGGGCATGTACAGATGTGGTTAAGTACAAGCAATTATTGCGCCAATGGTGTATTACCTTTACAGGAATTTCTTAAAAAAATGTTTAATCGTTATTGGAGAGATTACCCATGGTTTATGCAGGTGATGCTGTTTGGGTTAATGGTCTTCACATTTGCGTTTTTCTTTTTGTTTGCAGCCAATATGTTGATACCACGCATTACGGGGTACTCCATCAATGCGCTGTTTAGTGTGAATGAAACCAGCAGTCCGGCATTGATACAGTCATCGCTTACATTGCAACTCATTTCTGCAATAGGTGTATTTGCATTGCCAGCTATCTCCTTTGCACACCTGACACATCCCCGCAAATGGGAATATCTTGGGTTAAGAAAGCCTGTTAAACTTAGCCACCTTGTATTGAGCGTGCTCATCATCCTTGCAGCTTTACCGATTTTTTTAGAGTTAGCATCTTTGATTAAACTTATTGATTTTGGGAAGGGTGCCAACGAGATGCAGGGGCGCGAAGAGCAGATACAGAAAGCATATTTGAATATTAAGACACCCGCCCAATTTGCATTTACTTTTCTTGTAATAGCAATAGTGCCGGCAGTGGTTGAAGAATTGTTTTTCAGGGGTGTGGTATTCAGGCTGGTTTATAAGCAGAACGGAAAATTGCTGCTATCGGCAATTGTTTCGGCGATAGTGTTTGCCTTAATGCATGGGTCGCCGTATAACTACTTATCCATTTTTTTGGCAGGGTTGATGCTTTGCTATATTTATTACCTGACAGGCTCGTTGTGGTGCAACATAGCTGCGCACCTTTTTTATAATGGCATACAAGTTTACCTGATATACCTATCAGGCAGCAATCAGGCTATAAAAACAATAATAGAAAGTAATAAGGTGCCCATGTATTACTTTTTAGGAGGAGTAATTGTGTTTGCCGTTTGCCTATACCTGCTATTCAAAAGCAGAACGCCTTTAGGAAAATATTGGGCGAATGATTATACTCAAGAAGAGATGGAACAAATAGCTAACTCAGAAAACAACAAGGAACAATAATGGCAATGAACTGGCCTACATTTTTTACGAGACTTGGCAGTGCAGTAGTATTCTGTGCCATCATGCTTGCAGGCTTGCTATGGAATGAATGGTCGTTTCTTGTATTAGTAAGCCTGATACAAGTGTTGTGTTTGCGTGAGTTTTTTGGGTTGATGAAAAAGGTGTACCACCCGCATTACTGGCCTTCGTGGTTGCCAATTGTAATGCAAATATGTTGTTTGTTGTTTCTATGGGAAGATGCCCTGATAGCTACAGTAAATATCAGTTACATAAAAATATTCCGTTTTTTTCCCTTACTGATACTTGGTGTGGGTTATGCTACAAAACCAAAGGCAGATAAAGCAGCAAGTTTGTCGTTAGTAGGAGTATTGTATATCGCTCTGCCAATGTTGCTATTGTGTTTACTTTATCAACGAGATACTTTACTGCCGTTGATGGTAATCCTGATGTTATGGTGCAATGATACACTAGCTTATTTGGTGGGTTCGTTCATCGGTAAAACACCGCTTACCAAAATATCTCCCAAAAAAACCTGGGAAGGGACACTTGGCGGTATCATACTTACTATTGTAGCGGTTTATATATGGTCATGCTTCAAGGAAACAAACTTCAGTTCTACGTTTTGGATGGGGCTTGCATTAGTATCATCTGTAGCGGGCACTTTTGGCGACTTGCTGGAATCGAAGCTAAAACGGATGGCTGACGTAAAGGATAGCGGTACGATGATGCCGGGACATGGTGGCGCACTGGACAGGTTTGATTCATTACTTATAGCCACACCCTTTGCGTTTATCTACGTATACTTATTTATACAGTAACGCTTACCTTTGCAGCTTATTAATAATTAGGAAATGTCAATCCATCGCGAAGGATACAAGTATATATTAATTGCCTCTTTTTTATGGGCATTCATTTTTTGGCTTTGCAGTAAGTTTTTGTTGGATATACCGTGGTTGTTGTGGCCTATCAATGTGATTTGCTTCCTGTTGTGGTTTTGGATTATCTGGTTTTTCCGCCTGCCTGCAAGAAATAATACCAGCAATGACAACTTGTACGTTGCCCCTGCTGACGGTAAAGTGGTAGTAATAGAAGAAACTACCGAAACAGAATATTTCAAAGACAAACGTCTGCAGGTATCGATATTCATGTCGCCGTTGAATGTGCACGTGAACCGTTGCCCGATAGCCGGAACTGTTAAATATATGAAGTATCATCCCGGCAAGTATTTAGTAGCATGGCACCCCAAATCATCTACAGAAAACGAAAGGACTACCATGGTTTTGAGTAATAACCGTACAGAAATACTGGTTCGCCAGATAGCAGGAGCCCTTGCCCGCAGGATATGCTATTATGTAAAAGAAGGGCAGCAAATGAAGCAAAATGATGAATTCGGCTTTATCCGTTTCGGCTCGAGGGTAGATATTTACTTCCCGGTGAGTACTAAAATAGATGTTAAAATTGGTGATATAGTGCAGGGAGGTGTTACAGTTTTGGGTAGTATTGCCTAAATTCGTAACTTCATAGTTAACAAAATTAAATTTATTAAATCAAACGTAATATGAAAAAACTCACTTTATTACTTGGTGTATTGATGATTGCAGGTGCTACTTATGCTTGCGATGGTAAAAAATGCGGTAAAGACTGCAAAAAAGGTGAAAAGAAAGAGTGCTGCAAGAAAGATGAAAAGAAAGCTTGCTGCAAAAAAGACGAGAAGAAAGAAGCAAGTGCTAAGAAAGAAGATAAAAAAGAAGCCAGCAACGAAAAGAAATCATAATCTTTTAGTTGTAATGATATTAATGCCTCCGATAACGGGGGCATTTTTATTTTTGTGAAGATGGCATACAAGAAAATAACGACGGAGGATATTTTGTTCTTTCAATCTATTAAAGGATTGAAGGCTGTGCATACTGATTTGGAAGCATTAACCCGATGTGCCAGTGATGAAACAGAAGATTTACACTACCTGCCTGAAGTAGTGATAGAGCCTGAAACGGTAGAAGCTATTAGCGTCATTATGAGATACTGCAATGAGCAGTTGATACCCGTAACACCACGCGGTGCCGGTACGGGGTTGAGTGGTGGGGCATTACCAGTGATGGGGGGAGTGGTGCTGGACATGAAGCGTTTCAACAAAATCATACATCTTGATAAACGAAACCTGCAAGTAACAGTTGAACCGGGAATGATAACACAGGAGCTGCAGGATGCTGTAAAAGCTGAAGGATTGTTTTATCCGCCCGATCCTGCCAGTAAAGGTTCTTGTTTCATAGGTGGTAATGTATCTGAAAATTCAGGCGGGCCGCGTGCCGTGAAATATGGTGTGGTAAAGGATTATGTCTTGAATTTAGAAATGGTATTACCTAGCGGAGAAGTGATATGGACTGGTGCCAATGTGCTGAAAAACGCTACCGGCTATAATCTTACACAACTTGTAGTAGGTAGTGAGGGAACACTGGGCATTATCACTAAAATTGTATTGCGATTGATACCTGCTGTAAAGCATGACCTGCTAATGCTGGTACCATTCAGAAAACCACAGCAGGCCTGTGAAGCTGTGAATGCTATATTCAGGGCAGGGTTTACACCATCAGCATTAGAATTTATGGAGCGAGATGCGTTAGAATGGTCGATGAGGTACACAAATGCTACCGGTGTTCGTCTGCCGGATGATATTGCCGCCCATTTGCTGATAGAAGTAGATGGGAATGACATGGATGTACTGTACAAGGACATGGAGTCTATCTCAGCTATTGTGCAGCAATTTGATATTGACGAAATATTGTTTGCAGACAGTCATGAACAAAAGCAGATGCTTTGGACGCTGCGCAGAAAGGTGGGAGAAGCTGTAAAGAGCAATTCGGTTTATAAAGAAGAAGATACTGTAGTGCCGAGGGCTGAGTTACCTGAACTATTGGGTATCATCAAAGCGATAGGTAAGGAGTATGGGTTTCAGTCCGTATGCTATGGACATGCGGGGGATGGTAACCTGCACGTAAATATTGTGAAAGGAGATATGAGTGATGAAGATTGGAACAATAAACTAACTGAAGGTATACGCAAACTGTTTAAAGAGGTAATACGTATGGGTGGCACTATTTCTGGCGAGCATGGCATAGGACTTGTACAAAAGGGATATATGGATATAGCTTTTGATAACACCCAGTTATATATCATGAAAAGCATAAAAAAAATTTTTGACCCGAATGGTATATTAAATCCTGCCAAGATATTTGCCTGATAGCTGTTTTTTGACAAACAGCTGTTGATTTAACGTATAATAAACGCGCTTTGAAAACCGTTTTATACTAACTTCGTAATATATATTTATGAAAATGAGATACCTTTTAAGCTGTCTGTTATTTTGTTTGAGTGTTGGAGTAGTTTCGGCACAAGAGGTTTACAATAGTTCTAATGGGCGAGCCACAAACGAAAATGCTAAAAAGAAAACGCCTCATGGTTTCGAGACAAGCCGTATCATTTTTGGCGGAGGGTTTGGTTTCGGATTCGGTACAGTAACAAATGTTAGTGTGATTCCCGTTATCGGTTATCGTTTTTCTGATAGGTTTTCAGCAGGTTTAGAATTCGGGTATCAATACCTGAGAGTAAAAGATTACTGGCCTGTAAATGAGGTGAGCAATGGTAATTCTACAACAACTTATAAACCATTTACTTCTAACGTTTATACAACAGGAGCATGGGCGCGTTATTTAGTATGGAATAACATTTTCGCGCAGATAGGATATGAGCACAATTTTTTGAATTTCAAATCTTACAAAGAATATTATACAGGTCCTATCATACCTGAAGACGTAAACTATAATGTACCTTCTATATTAATTGGTGCAGGCATCCGCCAGCCAATATCTGAAAGGGTTTCATTGATGGTAATGGGGCGTTATGATATTTTACAGCAAAAGTACAGCCCGTACAGAGGAACACTTGATATCCGCTTCGGGATAGTAGCAGGATTCTAATTTTAGTATTGTTTTATCGATGTTGATTAGTTGTTATCAACTAATCGATGATTCTGTTTGTTAGGTCAACTAATCAACAAATCTCGCTATTTTCACGGTATGAGTTCCGCCTTATTGTTATCTATTGTGCTTGCCTATTTTGCTTTATTGTTAGGTATAGCATTTTACACTTCACGACATTCTAACAATGAATCCTTTTTTATAGGTAACCGCAGCAGCAAGTGGTGGGTGGTAGCTTTCGGGATGATTGGTACTTCTTTGTCAGGTATGACATTTATCTCAGTGCCCGGAACGGTAGGCAAAACAGGCTTCGATTATTTCCAGGTAGTAATAGGATATTGGCTGGGATATTTTGCTGTGGCATTTATATTACTGCCCATTTATTACAAAATGCAGCTCACATCTATCTATACCTATCTTGAAAAAAGACTTGGCGTTACTTCATACAAAACAGGCGCATTGTTTTTTATCCTGTCGCGGACGTTGGGAGCTACATTACGTTTATACCTTGTAGTGAAAGTGCTGGAGAAATTTGTGTTGGATGATATGGGTATACCTTTCGAAGTGACAGCTATTGTAATACTCGCGTTGATACTACTATATACATATCGCGGGGGTGTAAAAACTATAGTCTGGACCGATACATTGCAGACTACATTTATGATACTGGCATTGCTGGTGTGTGTAGTATACGTCATGTCGAACCTGCACCTGGACTTTAGTGCTACATGGCAGGCATTGCAGGCTAAGGGTTTTACAACTATTGTCAGAACCGACCCAATGGCTCCTAACTATTTCCTGAAACAAATAGTAGGCGGGGCATTTATTACAATAGCCATGACCGGGCTTGACCAGGAAATGATGCAAAAAAATATCAGTGTAAGTAACCTGAAAGATTCACAAAAGAATATGATAACGTTTTGCTTCACGTTACTTGTAGCGAATTTTATCTTCTTGCTGCTGGGTGGCTTGTTGTACTTGTATGCAGATGCTAATGCCATAACTGCTGCAGGAGATGATATTTTCCCAACTATAGCTGTGAAAAGTGGGCTGCCATTCTTTATTACAGTTTGTTTCTTAATAGGGTTAGTCTCCGCGTTGTTCCCGAGCGCAGATGGTGCATTGACAGCACTTACTGCATCTTTTTGTATAGACATATTAGGAATGAAAAGAAGAGAGGATTGGGATGAACATAGGAAGAAGCGTGTGCGCTTAGTAGTGCATAATGTGTTTGCGATAATATTCCTGGCTTGCGTTTTCTTCTTTAGAGAAGTAGATGATGGGTCATTGATACAATTGTTGCTGAAAGTAGCAGGATATACTTACGGGCCTTTGCTGGCATTGTTTGTATTTGGCATATTTACGCAAAGAGCAGTTAATAATATGTTGGTGCCTTTGATATGCATTGCGGCACCGGTATGTTGTTACATATTACAACAACATGACAAAGCATGGCTGGGTGGTTACGTGATAGGCAATGAAATGTTGGTTATCAATGCTGGCTTGACTTTTGTACTATTATATATGTTCTCTAAGAAGGATGAACAATTGGAACTAAAAGTAAAGTAAGATGAGCGAACATTTTAAGAACATCAAATTGCGCGACTGGACCGAAACCCGTGCGCACAGCAGCTGGCAGGTATTTAAGATAATGGCCGAGTTTGTAGAAGGATTTGAAAAGATGGCCAAGATTGGCCCTTGTGTATCCATTTTTGGTTCTGCCAGAACAAAGCCCGGACATAAGTATTATGACCTGACGGTAGAAGTGGCAAAGCGACTGGCAGAAGAAGGATTTGGTATCATCACAGGCGGTGGACCCGGTATTATGGAAGCAGGTAATAAAGGTGCTAATATAGCAGGTGGACGTTCTGTAGGGCTAAATATTGAATTGCCTTTTGAACAGACTTCTAATCCTTACATCGACCGAGATAAAAGCATAGACTTTGATTATTTCTTTGTACGTAAAGTAATGTTTGCGAAATACTCACAGGGCTTTATTATGATGCCCGGAGGATTTGGTACTCTGGATGAATTTTTTGAAATAGCCACACTGATTCAAACAGGTAAGTTTACCCATACACCTATGATATGTATGGGGTCGGAATATTGGAGTGGCCTTTTTAAGTGGATGAAGGATATCATGTTCGAGAAAGAAAGCAATATCAGCGCCGGCGATTTGGATATGATAAAAATATATGACACTGCAGACGAAGTGGTAGCATACCTGCATGAGTTTTATTCGCACAATAAACTGCAACCGAATTTCTAATGACACAAGTATTAATACCTGCAGCCATTAACCAATATGCAGAATCTTTTACTAGCGATGAGCTTAAAGCACTGGCAGCGCTCAACAGGGAAACGCACCTGAAAGTGGAAATGCCTCAAATGCTCTCGGGTAAATTGCAAGGGCAACTGTTGCAGATGATAAGCCACATGATAAGACCCCGCAGGATATTGGAAATCGGTACTTACACAGGTTATTCTGCAATATGTTTGGCTACGGGTTTGGCTGAAGATGGGTTGTTGCATACTATTGATATAAATGAAGAGCTGCAAGAGATGTGTTTTCGTTATTTTTGCGAAGCTGGGTTAGAAAAAAAGATAATACAACATATAGGTAAAGCTGCAGATGTGATAAGTGGGTTGGATGAAGAATTTGATCTGGTGTTTATAGATGCAGACAAGCAAAATTACAGTTTGTATTATGATATGGTTTTTGATAAGGTGAAGGTGGGTGGTTTTATTTTGGCAGATAATGTATTGTTTGACGGTGAAGTTGTTTTACCTGAATCGCAACAAGGAAAGAATGCTAAAGCCATGCACAGCTATAATGAAAAAATAAAAAAAGACAGCAGGATAGAACATGTATTGCTACCTGTAAGGGATGGCATAATGATTGCCAGCAAAAAGAGTAAATAAAAGTATTCAGTCGTTTATGCAAAAGTGGTTGACAAGTATTGTGCTAATGTTGTGTGCATGCAAATTGTATGCACAGGATAATGATTATGATTTAAGAGTTAAGACATATATAGAACAATATAAGGCACTGGCTATATCAGAGCAAAGAAAAAGCGGTATCCCCGCATCTATTACGCTTGCCCAGGGATTGCATGAAACCACTGCAGGTGCCAGCGAACTGGCTACACAAGCTAATAACCACTTTGGCATCAAATGTAAAAAAGAATGGACGGGTGCCACATTTGCGCATACTGATGATGCACCTAATGAGTGTTTCAGAAAATATGAAAAGGCAGAAGACTCCTACAGAGATCACTCTGAATACTTGTCAAAAAGTCCGAGGTATGCTGAGCTTTTTAAACTATCACCTACTGATTATGCTGCATGGGCTATAGGCCTTAAACGCTGCGGTTATGCAACAAATCCTCGCTATGCGCAAGTGCTTATAAAGCTTATTGAAGATTATCATCTGCAGGAGTTTACTTATGCTGCTTTAGATAAACCGGATTTAAACAATGGTTATGCAAGTAACAAAGCAGAAATAGTACCTGAACACGACCCAACACCGGCAATAGTGGACAGTAAACCTGCAGCCGTTGCGGCAGTAGCAGCTCCGCCACCTGCAGTAGTTGTAGCAAGTGCTCCACCCGAGGCTGTAAAGCCTGTTGAGAATAATAAACCTGTTGATACCGTTGTAAAGAAAGTAGCACCTAAGACAGTTGCTCAGGCGCAAACAAAAATTGCAAATAAACCAGCGTACGGTGATATAGTAAAAGTAAATGGGTTGAGAGCTATATACGGACAAAAAGGTGAGACACCTTTATTGTATGCATACAAGGCAAGTATGAGGTATTCGAAATTTTTAGAGATAAACGAAATTGATGAACGTCCTCTGCCTTGCGATATGTACCTGTACCTGGAGAAGAAGAACACCAAAGGACAGCGCCCACTACATATTGTGAAGCCTGAGGAAAAACTTTTTATGATATCTCAGGAAGAAGGGGTAGACATAAAAAGCCTGATGGCGATGAATAAATTGCAGGCAGGTGAAGAACCTGTAGCAGGTAGTGTATTAGAATTGCAACGTACTGCATCAGTAAAGCCGGTTATTGTAGGAAAAATTAACGCTGCGCCAAGGCCCGTTCAAACTGTAGAGGTGCAGTTACCATCGCCTGCAAACAAGGCAAACACCGTTGCTACAACACAAAAAGTACAACCAGTTACCGCGCTACCTGTGCAAGAACCCAAGCAAACAATGAACCCGGCAGAGGAAGCAGCAGGCAAATTGTTAGATAAGAAAATGGACACAGCAATAGCCGTTGCTAAGTCAGAACCTCTTAAACGAGAAACTGTACTTGTTAGAGATACCATTGCAAAAGTGCAACCCGCAGAAATAATCAAACCTGAATTGAAAAAAGAGGATGTAAAAGTTGCAGAAACTAAAATAGCACCGCCACCAATAGAAGAGGAGCCCAAAGATGAATTGGACAAATTAAAGAAGCAATTTGACAAAGTGGTATACGCTAAAAATGATGTAAAAGCTACAGCGCCAACTGTTGCTGCAGAAACAGCGGAGAAAAAACCACTAACCGGAGGACTTGTTGACCCTGCCAAGTATTATACTGTAAAGAAAGGAGATACCGGTTTTTCTATTGCAAAACAACACGGCATTACGTTGAAGCAATTGATGGAATGGAATAATCTTGATTTTGCTGAAGTGAAAGAAGGGCAGAAACTCCGCATTAAACAGTAGTATATGGCGCGAATAAAGGTGCTTGATAAGTATTTTGAACCATGTATTGCGAATGACAAGATACAGCAACGGGTAGCTGAATTGGGAACTGCCATCAGTAAAGATTATGAGGGCTTGAATCCTTTATTTCTTGGTATACTTAACGGGTCATTCATTTTTGCATCAGATTTGTTTCGCAATATTTCTGTTCCGGCAGAAATCTCATTTATTAAACTGGTATCATACAAAGGCACTACATCAACAGGTAATGTCATTACATCAATTGGGCTTGAAGAGCAGGTTACAGGCAGGCATATTATCATCACAGAGGATATTATTGACACCGGTAAAACATTGTCTTCGTTTTTGCCACAATTGATGTCCCAACAACCTGCATCTGTAAAGATTGCATGTTTTTTATCTAAGCCTACTGCTAGGCAATTTGATGTTCAACCTGATTACTGCGGGTTTGCCATACCAGATGATTTTGTGGTTGGTTACGGATTAGATTATGATGGCTTTGGTAGAAACTATCCTGACTTATACGTACTGTGTAGCCCTCAATAAAAGATAGTAGCCGGCAGGTTTGAAGTGTTTACAACACCTGCTTTTTTTGCATGTTCAAATAAAGTATTGATAGCATTTCTTCCTTCTTCACCTAAGTCAGTCGTGTATTCATTTACGTACAACTCAATATGTTTGCGCATTACATCCTCTTCCATTTCCTGCGAGTGTTCTGTGACGTAAGTGGTAAGGGCCGGATAATGTTTCCAGGCATATAGAATACTATCTTTTAATACAGCGTCAACAGTAGCAATTAATTCTTTATCAAAGCTACGCTTCATAACAATGCCACCGAGAGGTATGGCAGCATTCATTTGATTTTCCCACCAATCTCCAAGGTCTATGAGCTTTACCAATCCTTTTTGCCGGTAGGTAAAACGGCTTTCGTGAATGATGAGTCCCGCATCAAATTTTCCATCCAATACTGCCTGCTCTATATCGTTGAAGATGACCTCAGTTTTATTTTTCGCATTGGAGAAAGCCAGTGTCAATAACAGATTGGCTGTAGTGTTGATACCAGGTATAGCAATTTTGTATTCAGAGATATTTTTTAAATCCAATTCTTTTTTAGCAATCAACAGAGGGCCTACGCCTTTACCCAATGCGCTGCCACTATGTAATAACGCGTAGTTGTTGACGGTTTGAAGGAAAGTATTGTAACTGAGTTTGGTAATATCCAGTTTCCCTTCTTTAGCCCATTGATTGAGGGTTTCTACATCTTCCAACCTGCAATCAAATGATAAGCCTTTAGTATCAATTTTGCCATTCACCATAGCATCGAAAATAAAAGTATCATTGGGGCAAGGGCTAAATCCGAGCGTTAGTTTCATGATGCAAAATTAAGCAGAATAGCAGCTGATATTAATTAAAGTTGACTTTAGGGTCATTGAAATCCTCGATTTTGATAAGTGGCTTTACTTGGATTTTATCGTGTATATCCAATAATCGCTTGCAGTCAGACGATATCTTTTTTCTATAACGAGCTCCGGTTATATAATTGATATCTTCGTAATAAGTATTTGCAGACTCCTCATTAATATTATCACAGTCTTTATATTTATCCCAATACTTGTAGGTGTAGCCAATTAAATACAGGTTATTGTATTGGTAGCGAAACTTTCTCGTAATGCTAACTTCCGGATTAACACCCTTTTGTTGCACAATGGTTACAACGTTTTTCTTAACGGTTATATCTGCATAAGAATTATAGATGACGTGCCATGCTACCGCAATTCTTTTATAACCAATACCAGTGTTTGCCAGTATAAGCAGGGCATAATTGTAATTGGAAGAATAGTCAACTGAATCATCATCTGTAATAGCCAGTATAATGTCTGCTTTATTATCATTATTAATGTCTGCAGATACTGAAGCGATTTGCGTATAACCTTTTGGTATAAAATTAGAATCAACTTTCCCCTCTGCAAGAATGTCTGGCATTATTTTGCGTTGGGCAACAGAGTACTGTGAACAGAGCATTAGTATGCACAAAAGACGTTTCATATTCTAGTATATAAAAATAAGAAAGCTCAACTGTACAGTTGAGCTTTTATTATGTCGGGAAGACAAGATTTGAACTTGCGACCCCTTGCACCCCATACAAGTGCGCTACCGGGCTGCGCCACTTCCCGAACGATTTGGGGTTGCAAATATAAGGTGTTTTTGCTTTTTACTTATTGTTAATGCGCTTCACATCATATTCATACCATGTAGTGGGCTCATTTGGATTGCGCCAATAGGGTTGGGTATTGTATTCAAAAATCTCGATGAATTTAAAGCCCAATTTTTCCAAGAGTTTTCTTGATACCACATTGTCTACATCAGTCATTGCATATATTTTTTTGAAACCAAAATTCGCTATGCCATAATGTAGTGATGCATATGCAGCTTCGGATGCGTAACCTTGTCCCCAAAAACGACGAGCCAACCTGTATCCAAAGTCGTGAAAATTACTGTGATTATTTATAGGCCCATGTAATAGCTTGAAACCTGTCCATCCTACAAATTCATTGGTTGATTTTTCAATCATCGCCCATCGTCCGATTCCATTATCTATATACTGTTGCCTAACATTGTTGATATAAGCCCTTTCCTGATCTATAGAGGTAGAATACTTACCTCCAAGATATCTGTGTACTTCCGGGTCAGAGTCCATTTCGAACATACCTTTTTCATCTTCCGGTAATAGCTCCCTGATATATAGTCTGGGCGTTTCGATAAGAATATGCATCATTAAAGATACCGAATACAGGGTGTCATCAAAAATCCTCTTCTATTTCAAAACTCATTCTCTGTTTTGTTTTGGGATGCATAAATTCCAAATATGCAGCATGCAGGTATAATCTCTTATCGGCAGTACCGTAGAGGTCATCGCCAACGATAGGTGCATTTAGTCCTAATTCGTGTGCAGAATGTACACGCAACTGATGCGTGCGCCCGGTTAGTGGCCAAAAATGAACCTTAGTAGTATCTCCGATGCGTTCGCAAGCCTTCCATTTTGTAACGCTGTTTTTGCCTGTATCAAAACATACCAGTTGCATGGGTCTGTTAAATGGGTCCAGGGTTAATGGAAGATCTATTTCTCCTTCTCCGTCAATTGCTTTAGAAAGTAACGCGGTATATCGTTTGCTCACTTTGCGCTCCAGGAATTGTCTTTGTAGATGCTTATGAACATCAGGGGCTTTAGCTACAACCAATAACCCGGATGTGCCCATATCGAGTCTGTGAACGATGAGCGGTTCAATATTTTCCATCACAGATTTTAGCCTGCTGTAAACGGAATCGTCGATGCCAATACCTGGAACAGAACGTAATCCTGAAGGCTTGTTCACCACCAATAAATACTCATCCTCATGAATTATCTCTAGCCTGATACTTTCTTTAGCTGGTTGCAAAAAAGGGTTATCATCTATAGGTATACCTTCCAGCATGTGTGCAAGTATTGGTTTGCATTTACCTGTACAGGCCGGATAGAATTGTTTGTGTTTTCGTATCTCCGATTTTGGCGAAGCGCCCCACCAAAATTCAGCCATAGCAAGTGGCTTATATCCATTTGCAAATGCATATTGCAACAATTTGGGTGTTGCACATTCGCCAGCACCTGATGGCGGTATGCCAAAGGCGGTGGGTTTAAAAATATCAAGTAAACTCTTGTGTTCACCAGCTTTGTTCAGGAATACATATTGTTCGAAAAGCTGGTCTTGCAAGGCTGCAGACCTCTCTTTACGTTCATTCTTCAGTGCTTCAATACGGCTTTCAATTGCTGTTACATTTGCTTGTATATTTTCTAAACGTTCTTTCCAATCAGCCTTAAGTACTCTAAGCATGTGGCGGTCGTAATGACTTGCTTTCGCCAACTCTGCTTCTACTATAGCAGCGTCTTTAGCATCCGGGTTGTTCTTGTTTTCTTCACGGCGTTGGCCACGCATCTCTTTGTTAACTTTTATCTGTTGTTTGAAAGCAGCTATTTCTTGTGTTGATTGAGTTGAAAGTTGTTCAAGAGTTTGTTTTTGTTGAATATAGTTTTCGTCAGATAATAATTCTTCCAGTTGCCTGTTGATTGCGTCAATAACTTCTTGCTCTTGCAGAAAAAAACTGTTTTCAGTCAGCATGTCAAAAACCGGGGGAACAAATTTCGGGTGGTCATTGGTGCCGGCCAGCTTACCAGAGAATGCAGATAAGTAACCGATTTTTCCTTCAGTATCTGCAACTACTAATACACCAAACATTTTTCCGATGACCATAGTCGTGGTATCATCAGAGAGCCCAAAATTATGTTCAAGATTGGCTTCTGTTTCAAGATAGTTTTGCAGTTCTGTTGCAGCTATTTTTGTTAGTGGATGTGGTTCGTAATAAAATGGGAAAGTAAACCGTTCAGGCAGGGTCATTTCATTTATTACACTATCCGGAAAATAGGAAATCCTATTTGTATAATCGCTGCCCAATGAGTTCCGTTTTTTTGATGTGCAAATTTAGGTTCTTCTATAATACTGTGGGGATATAAAGGTTACTTCCATATCCTGAATTGCAATCGCAACTTTTTTTCCTGCAGTAAAGTTCGCCAGTCTATAAAAAGAAAAATCATCACGAGCAAGATGCCAAGTACTGCTGCGGAAATACTCTTCCACGATATGATGCCTTCAAGTATGCTGGTTGCATTTTTAGCTACATAATCACCCGCAGTGACCATAAGCGCATCGCTGATGAACTTACCTAAAAGAAATGAAGGAATAATATTCCAGGCATTTACCTTGCCAATGCCTGCTGCGGTAAAAAGTGGGGTAGAAGGAAGCGGCATTAATGTATAGAAAAATGCAAATGTGCGAGTTCTCCATCTGTTGTGGTTGAGCTTGCTCCCCACAAATTGTACATCTTGGTTTTTTTCTTGTTTTATTATCCTGTTGGACAAGTAAGGAATGTATTTGCTGTAGATATACCTGCCCAGTGCAGAGCCCGGCACGCCGCATGCCAATACTGTCCAAATATTCAAACCATAGCGCATTTGAAAAAACACCATGACTATCCATGCGGGCGGACCTACAAAAGGGATAACGTCAACTATCAGCGATGCGACAAAAACTAAAACATATGCCCACATGCTGATTGGATTTTAGTATAAATCTGCTGTAATTAACTTCAGAAATTCCGAACGTGTAGAATTTTTCTGGAACTCTCCGCTAAAAGCAGATGTAGTAGTGATGCTGTTTTGTTTTTGTACACCACGCATCATCATACAAAGATGTTTGGCTTCAATAACTACAGCTACACCCAAAGGATTTAATGTTTCCTGTATAGCATCCAGGATCTGGTGCGTCATACGTTCCTGCACTTGCAGTCGGCGTGCAAAACAATCTACCACACGTGCTATCTTACTTAGCCCCGTTATGTAGCCGTTAGGTATATAAGCAATATGAGCTTTACCGAAAAATGGCAGCATGTGGTGTTCGCACATAGAGTATAATTCGATGTCCTTAACAATCACCATTTCGCTGTATGACTCATGAAATTTGGCTGAATTAAGAATTTCTTTCGCATCCATCTTATATCCCTGTGTCAGGTACTGCATAGCTTTAGCCATGCGTTCAGGCGTCTTTAATAAACCTTCACGATTAGGGTCTTCGCCAATAGCACCGATAGAAGACTTGTAATTTTCTATCAACGTATTAGTTACATCTTCGCAGTAATGTTCTGTTTTTTTGTATGACATGCCTGAGTATTAAATGTTAGCCAAAGTATTCGACGTAAATTCTTGGTGTTTCCTGAAGTTTGATACTGTGCAGCATGACACCATCTTTTTCAACATGAGGTTTTAGTTCATCCCATATTGCCATTGCAAAATTTTCTGCGCTGGTGAATTTGCCTTTCATGAATTCGACGTCAAGATTGAGGTTGCGATGATCCACTTTTTCAACTATCACATCTTTTATCAGGTCGCCTAATGTTTTAGCATTAAATATGAAGCCTGTATCGGGATGAGGATTGCCTTTTATTGTTACGTGCAGCTCATAATTATGACCATGCCAGTTGGCATTATTGCATTTTCCGAAAACCTCAATATTCTGTTGTTCTGTCCAGTTTGGGTTGTCCAGCCTATGGGCTGCATTAAAGTGTTCAACTCGCGTCAGGTAAACCATCTCAGTTAATTATCATGCAAAATTAGCTTTAGATAATGGTTTGGACAAAAAAGCAGTTATTTGCATAATGAATATCCTGCTGATAGCCGCTACAGAGGCTGAAATAGCCCCATTGACAACATTTATTGCCGCTAACTGGCAAAGAGATGCGGAGGGCGTTTATGCCCGAGCAGGTATTCAATTGACGATACGAATTACAGGTGTAGGGATGGTTGCTACAGTCTACCACTTGACTAAGATACTGACTGCAGGAAGGTATGACCTCATCATTCAGGCGGGTATAGGAGGAAGTTTTGACCGGGGTATTGAATTGGGAGAAGTTGTATTGGTAAATAGCGATTGTTTTGGAGATTTTGGTGCTGAGGATAATGAAAACAGGCTGAGTATATTTCAATTGGGATTGTTGGATGCTAACAAAGACCCTTTTGTTAATGGTAAGCTGCCTTTGCCCGATAATCAATGGCGGCCATTGATATCACTGAAGCAAGTATCCGGGGTGACTGTAAATACTGTTACCGGAAGTGAAAAAACTGTTTCGGATTTTAATAAGATATATCCTGGTCATATTGAAAGCATGGAGGGGGCTGCTTTTCATTATGTATGCCTGCTTGAAGGCGTAGCATTTATGCAGATAAGGGCTATTTCTAATTATGTAGAGCCTAGAGATAAGAGTAAATGGAAAATGAAAGAAAGCATCGCCAACCTGAATAACTGGCTGATAGACTTTTTCGAAAATAAAGAAATGAGCTAATATGACAAATTCGTCAGCTTTTAAGCAGCGTTTAAGGGCAATAAATTTGCATACTTCGTTATCTTGTATATATTTGCCTGACTTAAATTTAAAGTAAACTAAAAACACTCTACTGTGGCGTACGAGAACAAAAATTTTGGTGACAATCGAAACAATGAAAGCCTTTTCAGTAAAAGAATTAAAGCAGGTAAAAGAAGGACTTATTTTTTTGATGTGAGGTCGACTAGGGGAAATGATTATTTCATTACCATCACAGAAAGCAAGAAACGTTTTGATGACAATGGTTACGACAGGCACAAAATGTTTCTATACAAAGAAGACTTTAATAAGTTTTTGAATGCGTTGACTGAAACAGTTAACTATGTAAAAACAGACTTAATGCCTGATTTTGACTTTGATGCATATAACCACGATCAGGAAAATGAAGAAACTGGTGCTGTGGTTGGTAGTTCAGAAGTGTCTGAAGCTGCAGATAACAGCAGCGTAGATGATTGGAAAATGTAATACTTGATATTGTTGAATAATATTAAGCCGTGCACTGCGCGGCTTTTTTAATTCAGGTAGCAAAAAAACAATCAAAACTATATGGCAAACCAGAATTTTGATTAATTTAACGCTTGGTATATTAACTCATTTGTAAAAATTATATATTTAGGATTGTATCCCGATAAAATAAGCCGTATGAAAAAATTGCTATTATTCTTCGTATTGATTGGTATAAAGGCCGAAGCTCAAGAGCTGGAAGGTGGTATAGGGGGGGGATTTAGCCTCACTACCACACCTACTGACAATATGGTGTATAAAGGTGATCAAAACTTAATGACATATTCGGCAAATATGAGGCTATTGTATACCACCAAAAACAACTGGATGATTGGTTTGGAAGGACAAATGCATGAAATGTCAGCTAAATCTACATCGAAAAAATATGGTGGTTTCTATAATGATTACTTGTATATAGATTCTGTTGGCGGCAACGATAAAAAAATTGTTTATGCCAAGTATACTGTGAATGTATGTGCTGTTGCTAATAAACGATTTGATTTCGGAGGTAGTTATTTATATGGTGGTATAGCTTTGGGCTATGTATCCGCAAGAAACAACTCTCATATGTATCTTGCCAACGAGACTTATAAAGGTCCGGATGGCGGGCAAGGTATTTGTTATGGCTTGCAATTGGGTTATGCAGCAAACATTACCGACAGGATTGGTATTTACCTGGAAGGTTCTTGGAGATCTTATACAGTTGATTATAAAAATGCCGACGCTCCGCAAGTATACCCGTATACTAAACTGAAATATCACATCATGGCGTTCCCTTGTACTTTTGGTATACGTTATGTGTTCAAAAAAGTGTATCCTAATGAGTATGGTACATATGACAAGGACCACAGAAGATTTATTGAAAATAAGAGATATTATAACCGCGGTAAGAAAGCAGACGGTAACTGGTAATCTTACTTAAACATAAATAAAAAAGGATAGCAAACGCTATCCTTTTTTATTTGCACATTATTTTGAAAATATATGCAGTATGCTGAAACATTTGCCAGGTTGAGGTTTTGGAGGAATTGACAAATCGTACGTTCAAAAAAATAGCCTTGCAAAAAGCAAGGCTATTTTGATGGAATTCTGTTTTATTATTTCAGGAATACTGTATAAACTATCACAATTATAGATAATAAGGTTGAGGTAAGGCTGATGTATCTGTCTCTTGACGCATCTGTTGTAGCACCTCTGGCTTTAGCCTTGTTGGGTTCCACATATATAACATCGCCGTTGCGTACATAGTAATACGGAGATTGAAATAAATCTGTCGAATTCAGACTGAACCTTACAGCTACCTTCTTGCCATTTTCTTCACGAATCAGCAGTACATTTTCACGTTTACCCTGTATTGAAAGGTCACCGGCTAAGCTGATGGCATCAAGAACGCTTGTTTTCTCATTTAATAAAGGTAGTCGGCCTGGTCTGTTTACCTCACCCATTACATTAATAAAATGATTGAGGAATTTAATGTTAACGATAGGAGTGACGTAATATTTAGTAGCTCGCTCTTTAATCAGCTCTTTTGCTTCGAAAGTTGTAAGCCCTTCAACCTTAATGCTACCAATAACAGGTATGTCTATATGGCCGCTCTTATCAACTATATAGCTAAGATTTTCTTCAGTGGCATTATTTCTTGTGCTGGCATCTGTAGTTAGGTTTTTTATGTCAATTGTTTGTACAGATACAAATAATACATCATTAGCCTCTATTCTAGGTTCTACATAGTTTGCTTCAGCTATATTCGTTGTATGGTCTATAGAGTCGGAAATATTTTTAAAATATTTTACCTTTTTTGCAGTAGTACATGAGGTAATACTCTGATAAAAAAATATTGTCATAAGACAGAGTGACAAATAGGCAATCTTTTTGACCATAGTGGTTGGCATTATTAATTTTTTTTCAAAAGTAGTTTAAAATAGATAGTTAGCAAAGCTGTACGAGCAACCAATAAATATCCTCACAAATCACTTTTACACTAAATAATAACGATTAAATAAAGAAACAGTTTTTCTGATGAAATATTCTTTAAAACACTTGTCAACACTGTTATTATAGGATTTTTTAGAGTAATTTCGCCACTGAAAATAACAATCCCGATTTTTACAATTTAAACATATTCATTATTTCAATATTATGAAATGTTATTGTATTGGTTTTTTTGTTGTTTCAGATACATACCGGTTAATTATAAAGAGATAAATGGAAACCATTAATTCTGCTAAAAGTAGAACAGAAACTGAGAATAACCTGATTAATATAAGATGGATTATCACCACTCTTTTGGCAACCTGGCCTTGGTTTTTAACAAGTATAATAATAGCGCTGGTGTGCGCCAATTTGTATTTGCGATATGCAACGCCGATATACAAAGTTGGTAGCGAGATTTTGATTAATGATAACGGCGGTAAGTCTGGCAGTAAAAATGATGATTTAATACTGGAAGGTTTAGGTTTATCAGGTAAGAATAATGAGCTGAATAACATTTTGCGTGTAATGCACAGTAAGGGTTTAATGGCTAGGGTTGTTCAGCGCCTGAAACTTAATGTACAATATTTTGAATATGGTAATGTAAAAACAACCCAGTTTTATGGATTAAGTCCATTTAGATTGATAGTTGCTGACTCTATTATCAATAACATAAATAACTATTACTCTTATAAAATCACTTTTGATGGTAAGGGCGGATTTGTAATTACTGATGAGCAGAATACCTGGCAAGGAAATTATGGAATGCCTCTTACATTACCCCTTGGTGAGGTGATTATTAATAAAACGGGTGAGCTGCCTATAAAACCCAATACCAAGTATGTAGTAGCTATTTCTTCTGTAATGGGAACAGCTGCAGGTTATGCCGGTGCTATAGATATTGTGAGGCCGGAAAAAAATGCTAACTATGTAGATATAGCCATACAGGATGAGATACCGGAAAGAGGTAAAAATATTGTAGACACACTTGTCAGAGTTTATGTTGAAAAAAACATAGAGGACAGAAATCTCATCGCAAATAATACTATCGCATTTATAAATGACAGGTTAGGTAAAGTGAGCCAGGAGCTTTCTACTCTCGAGGATAGTATCGTTACTTTCAAAGAAGGTAGGAAGATAATGGGCGACATAAAGAATGAGTCTAATTTTTTATTAAGCTCTACTACCGAGGCTGAGAAGCAGATGTATGAAAAAGAAGTGCAACTGCAAGTAGTTGAAAGCCTTGAAAGATATTTAAATGATGTTAAGAATGCAGAAAGTGTGGTGCCATCAGGCCTGATGGTTGAAGACAAAACACTGTTTGGGATAATTGACAGATATAATCAATTATTGCTGGAGAGAAATAAAGCTTCACTCACACTGCAAAAAACCAGTCCGTACATAAAAAATTTAGACGAGCAGTTGGATGATTTGAGGCAAGATATGAAAAGCAATATTGCTACTACAAAGCACATTGTGCAGGTAACAATAGATGAATTGAGAAGAAGAGGTGCAGGCATTAACGCACAGATAAGAGGAGTGCCTAAAACTGAGAAAATATCATTAGACTATGCAAGGAAACAGCGTATACAAGAAGAATTGTTTTTGTATTTGCTGAAAAAGAGAGAAGAAACAGAAGTTAGTAAATCTTCTACTGTAGCAAACGTATCTATAATTAATGTTGCTGAGAATTACGGTACAGTACAACCTAACAGATCAAGGGTTAAGAGTATAGCAGTTCTTATGGCATTTTTAGTTCCGATAGTGATATTATTATTGAGGCGAATGTTCAATACAAAAATCATCGCCAAGAATGATATCATGAATGCTTCAGATATTCCTATCATTGGTGAGATTGGGCATAACGAACAAGATATGGCTGTAACGGTGAAGAGTAATAGCCATTCGGTAATGTCTGAGCAATTCAGAGCATTACGAACAAACGTTCAGTTTTTATTGACCGACAAGAAAGATAAGGTCATCATGCTTACATCAAGCATGAGTGGAGAAGGTAAATCATTTATAGCAATCAACCTTGCGAGCACTTTTGCAATATCAGGGAAAAAGGTTGTGCTGCTGGAATTAGATTTACGTAAACCGAAAATATCAAAACACCTCGGCCTTGATAATGGCATCGGATTATCAACTTATGCTGTAGGTCAGGCAGAAAAAGAGAATATAATTCAGCCTTCGGGTTTTGAAGATAATTTATATGTTATCCCATCAGGACCTATCCCTCCGAACCCTGCCGAGCTTATCATGTTATCAAGGGTTGATGAATTGTTTGCCTACCTGAGAGAGCAGTTTGATTATATTTTAATTGATACTGCACCTGTAGGGTTGGTAACAGATGCGCTACTGTTAAACCGTTTCGCTGATACTACATTGTATGTGATAAGGCAAGGATATACTTTTAAACAGCAGTTGCAGATACCAAACGAAATTGAGGAGAACAAGAGAATATCCAGGCTATGTTTTGTGATAAATGATGTGGTGTACAGAAGAGGTTATAGCTACGGCTATGGCTATGGTTATGAATCTGGTTATGGTTATGGTTATGGTTATGGCTATGGTTACGGCTACGGAGGTTACGGTGCATACGGAAAATATGGTGGGGGCTATTTTAGCCAGGAACAGGAGGAAGTACGAGGTATTAAGAAATTAGTAAGGAATATACTTCGCTTCTTACCATTTAATCGTTCCAAATAATCAAACCGATTTGTATTGCCTGTCCCATGAACAATATAGGCATACACTAAATAATTTTTAACCCTACATTATTGTGTTCTGAGGGTTGATTTGTCAGTTGTATGTGACTGACAGTGGCGAAGCCATAGAAAAAATGCAGTTAACCATCTTCGAAAGAAGTTTCTTATATCGAAATGTGTAGAATAGCAGGTATCATAGATAAACGAATTACTGCTATTGAACAAACCGTTATTGCCATGCGCGATAGCATGAAGCGTGGCGGGCCTGATAGTTCGGGTCTGTATCTCGATGAAAAAAACGGGTTAGGTTTAGGACACAGGCGCCTGTCTCTTATCGATTTGTCTGAAGCTGCTACGCAGCCTATGATGAGTGACGATAAGAAACTGGTTATTGTATATAATGGAGAAGTATATAATTTCAATGACATCAAAAATGAACTCATAGCAAAAGGGTTTCATTTCTCAACAAGTTCTGATACTGAAGTGATTTTGAAGTCATATCAATGTTGGGGTATAGACGGCTTCAAGAAATTAAAAGGAATGTTTGCCCTGGCAATATATGACCAGGCAAAAGGTGAAGTTCTTCTAGCAAGGGATGCGTCTGGTATCAAGCCGTTGTATTACTATTCAGATAACAATGCTTTTTATTTTGCATCAGAAATAAAAGCCTTTAAGCAGATAAATAGTAACTGGCCTGAAAGAAATGACTGGAAGGTTTATTTTCTGACTTATGGATATCTGCCGGAACCGGTAACAACATTAGAAAATGTTCAACCGCTGGAAAAGGGAACATGCTTAGTGCTTAATGTGAGCACATTGAAAACAACCAGGCACGAAATTGTAACAGCTTCTTATTCTGATAAAATTAGGAGTATAGAAGAGGCAGTGAAAATCGTAAAGGAAAAACTTGACAGAGCTGTTGAAAGACATTTGATATCCGATGCGCCAATCGGACTTTTTTTGAGTGGAGGAATAGATAGCAGTTTACTGACTTTAATTGCTAAGAAAACCGGCAAAGAAGATATACATACTTTGTCAATTGTGTTTGATGATGCGGAGTATTCAGAAAAACAATATCAGGATATTATTGCAAAAAAAACAGGGTCACATCATAGAGCATTCAAACTGACAAAAGAAATGTTTCTTGATGCGATGCCTGATATTTTCAGAGCAATGGATCAGCCAACTGCTGACGGCGTTAATACTTACTTCATCAGCAAATATGCAAAAGAGTACGGGTTGAAAGCTGTTTTGTCAGGTTTGGGGGCTGATGAGTTGTTTGGCGGTTATGCATCTTTCACTCGTAAGAGTATGATTGATAAGCTCAATAGGGTTCCATCTGCTTTGTTGAACATTACTGAAGCTTTTGGTAAAGATAAATACCGTAAAATTGCCTTCTTATCGCGTCACGATGCTGTTGGCGAATATTTATTTCATCGTGGTTATTTTAGCTCGGGAGAAACATCAAGAATATTAGGTTTGGATAGTAAAGAGGTTGCCCGTACACTGAACAGTATTGTAGTGCCGGATTTTGTGAATGGATTGGAGTATGGTAACAGGACTTCTTATATGGAGAGTAATTGCTACATGCAGTCGCAATTGTTGAAGGATACTGACATGATGAGTATGTGGCACAGCATAGAAGTGCGCGTGCCTTTTTTAGATATTGATTTGATTGATGCTGTAAATAATATTGCGCCGTCAATAAAATTCAATGATGCACAAAGCAAGTATTTGTTGATAGAAGCATATAAAGATATCTTGCCCGAGGAAATATGGAACAGGAAAAAGCAAGGTTTTGTATTCCCATTCCAAAAGTGGATGGTCGGCAATGAAAACAAAAACTTTAGAAATATAGATAAGAGCATGACAGAACGCTACAAATCAAATAAATTGAATTGGAGTCGTTATTGGGCGTACCTTATTGCAAATAATTATACCGGTATGAACCGGGCTGCATGACGCGGGTATTATTCTTAAATCTTACAGCCTTCTCTCAGACTGGCGGTCTCGAAAAATTTAATCGCAGTTTTCTAAGGGCGTTGTACGAACTTCAACAAAGCTCAAAGCTTGTCACAAAAAGTTATTCGTTATACGATACTACTTCTGATGAAAAGTATTATCCTCGGAAACAATACAGTGGTTTTAGAAAGAGCCGAATACCGTTTGTCTTAAAAAGCATTTTTGCCTTATGGCGGAATGATATTGTAGTGCTCGGCCACATCAATCTGGCAATAATAGGTAGCGTGATAAAACTTATAGCACCAGGGAAAAAAATAGTTCTGATTTGTCATGGTATAGAAGTGTGGCAAAAACTAACAGGAGTAAAAAAAAGAGTTTTAGAAAAATCAGACAGGATACTGGCTGTTAGCAGTTATACAAAGCAAAAGTTGATTGAAGAGAATGGAGTGGATGAAGCAAAGGTTACAATATTTCACAATACGGTAGACCCCTACTTCGCACTACCCGATACATTTGGTAAGGATGCATCACTGCTGAAACGTTATGGTTTGGCCGATACAGATTTTGTATTGTATACATTAGGTAGGTTGTCTTCTAACGAACAGTATAAAGGATATGATTATGTAGTAGAGGCAATAGGTGCTTTGGTTAAGCGATACCCGAATATAAAATACATTATTGGCGGGAAGTACGATGATGCGGAAAAGAAGAGAATGGATGGGGTAATAGAAAGGCTGGGCCTGCAAAATAATATCATTTTTACAGGCTACATTAAAGATAATGAGATAATAGCTCATTACCAGTTGGCCGATGTATACATTATGCCAAGCAGGGGAGAAGGCTTTGGTATCGTTTTCATAGAAGCGTTGTCGTGTGGTGTGCGTGTTATAGGTGGTAATGCAGATGGTACTGTAGACGCCTTGAAGAATGGCGAGCTTGGTCTTTTGGTCAATCCGCAGGATTCTAAAGCAATTGCCGCTGCAATTGAAAAGTATATTGTAAATAGTAATCGTACTCCGGAAGATGCAAAGCAATTGCAAAAACGGTGTATAGATAATTTTGGATTTAACGTTTATAAAAACAGGCTCGATAATATATTGTCGGGCATAATTAATAATTAACGCAATGGCAAAAAAAGCATTGATAACGGGTGTGACAGGGCAGGATGGTGCCTACCTGAGTGAACTATTGTTGTCGAAAGGATATGAGGTACATGGTATAAAGAGAAGAAGCTCTTTGTTTAATACCGATCGTATCGACCATCTGTATGAAGACCCGCATGTAGCAAACAGGAAATTTATTTTGCATTATGGCGATTTAAGCGACAGCACTAATATCATCAGGATAATACAAGAAGTACAACCTGATGAAATATATAACCTGGGTGCAATGAGCCATGTACAGGTAAGCTTTGCTACACCTGAGTATACAGCCAATACTGACGGTATTGGTACGCTTAGGATATTAGAAGCTGTGAGATTGTTGGGCCTTACAGAAAAAACAAAAATATACCAGGCATCAACTTCTGAATTATATGGTTTAGTGCAGGAAGTGCCGCAATCAGAAAAGACTCCGTTCTATCCTCGTTCTCCGTATGGTGTGGCAAAAATGTATGGATACTGGATAACAGTAAACTACAGGGAAGCATATAACATGTATGCTTGTAATGGTATCCTGTTCAACCATGAGAGCCCCTTGAGAGGCGAAACGTTTGTAACAAGAAAAATAACAAGAGCAGTAGCAGAAATATCATTAGGGCTGCTTAATACATTGCATATAGGCAACCTGAATGCTCAACGCGATTGGGGCCACGCCAAAGATTATGTAGAGGCAATGTGGCTGATGCTGCAACAAGACAAGCCTGAAGATTTTGTAATTGCAACAGGTGTCACTACTTACGTAAGGGATTTTGTGAAAATGGCTTTTGCTGAAGCAGGTATTGAAGTGGAATTTAAAGGAGAAGGAGTTAATGAAGTAGGTATTGTAAAATCTTGCCGGAATAATGAATTTGTATCTATAGGACAAGAGGTAGTGAAAATCGACCCTAAATATTTCAGGCCAACTGAAGTAGACTTATTGATAGGTGATGCTACAAAAGCTAAACAAAAACTGGGTTGGCAGCCTAAGCATTCGGTGCAGGAACTTGTTAAGGAAATGGTAGCTGCCGATATTGTATTATTTGAAAAAGAAAAAATGCTCAAAACAGCTGGTTATGATTTCATCCGCCAGCATGAATAGATAGTTATGGAATTGAATAGTAAGATATATGTAGCGGGCCATAAAGGAATGGTGGGCAGTGCAATTGTAAGACGCTTGCAAAGTGCCGGGTTTACAAATATCATTTGCAGAAGCTCTAAAGAATTAGACCTGCGCAGGCAAGAGGAGACAGCAGCATTCTTTCAAACAGAAAAACCAGATTATGTTTTCTTAGCAGCCGCAAAAGTTGGTGGTATCATGGCAAACAATCAGTACAAAGCAGATTTTTTGTATGATAACCTGATGATACAGAACAACGTAATACACCACGCCTACAAAAATGGAGTGAAAAAATTAATGTTCTTAGGCTCGTCGTGTATTTACCCTAAACTGGCTCCGCAACCGTTAAAAGAAGAATATCTGTTAACGGGCGAATTAGAAGCTACAAATGAACCTTATGCCATTGCAAAAATAGCCGGCATCAAAATGTGTGATGCCTACAGGTTTCAGTATGGATGTAACTTCATTTCTGTGATGCCCACAAATCTTTATGGCCCTAATGATAATTACGATTTGAATAATTCGCACGTATTACCTGCTCTAATTAGAAAGTTTCATGAGGCCAAAATGAATAGTGTAGATGAAGTTGTGGTTTGGGGTAGCGGTAAGCCATTACGCGAATTTTTACATGCAGACGATTTAGCAGATGCCTGTTTTTATCTGATGCAAAATTATAATGAACCCGGACTGGTAAACATTGGTGTAGGCGAAGATATCAGCATAGCAGATTTGGCCATGATGATAAAAGATATTGTAGGATATGCCGGAAAAATTGTTTGGGATAGTTCTAAGCCTGACGGTACACCAAGAAAGTTGATGGATGTATCTAAACTGAAAAATCTTGGCTGGCAGGCAAAAATATCTTTGAGAGAAGGAATCACAGATGTTTATAAACATAAGTTCCTGTCAACTACTACCGCATAATTTATGCACACAAAAAAGAACGATTATACTTTTGTCATAAAACCTAAGACAGCGCTGCTGGATATTAATCTTGCAGAAATATGGCGCTACCGCGACCTGGTATTATTGCTTGTAAGACGCGACTTCGTTTCGTTCTATAAGCAAACAATACTTGGACCGATTTGGTTTCTAGTACAGCCGTTATTAACTACGTTTATGTATATGCTGATATTTGGCAATATTGCTAAGTTGTCAACAGATGGCATACCACAAATATTATTTTACTTAGCTGGGGTTACCTGTTGGAGCTATTTTGCAGAATGCCTTACAAAGACATCAGAAACATTTACCGCTAATGCAGCTATTTTTGGTAAAGTATATTTTCCGAGATTAATTATACCAATCTCTATTATCATATCATGCATGATAAGATTGGCGATACAGGTTTCACTTTTCTTTATAGTATTAGCGTATTACCTCATTTTTACCAAAGAAGGTGTACATATTACATGGGCTGCAGCCTTGTTCCCGGTACTTATTATTATGATGGGATTACTTGGTTTAGGTTTAGGAATCATTTTTTCGTCTTTGACAACAAAGTACAGAGACCTGCGTTTCTTGTTGGCATTTGGCGTGCAGCTTTTAATGTTTGCAACACCTGTGGTATATCCATTGTCGATGACTTCTGAAAAATACAGATGGATAATAGCTGCTAATCCGTTTACGTCTATTATTGAAACATTTCGTTTTGCATTCTTAGGGTCTGGAGAATTTAATTTGTCGTATTTTATGTATAGCCTCGTTTTTACTTTAGTGTTGCTCGCTATTGGTGTCGTAGTATTTAATAAGGTTGAGAAAAGTTTTATGGATACGGTTTAATATACTCGCATGTCAGATTCAGCAATCAAAGTAGAAGGAGTTTCGAAATTATACCGTTTGGGGGAAATAGGTACAGGTACTATATCTCATGACCTGAACAGGTGGTGGCACAGAGTACGGGGAAAAGAAGATCCGTATGCGATACTTGGTGAAGAAAATAAACGCGATACTAAGGGCAGTGATTGGGTATGGGCAATACAAGACATCAATTTCGATGTAAAAAAGGGAGAGGTCTTAGGTATAATAGGCAAGAACGGTGCGGGTAAATCTACATTGCTAAAAGTTCTGTCGCGCGTAACATCTCCTACAAAAGGTATTGTTAAATCGAGTGGAAGGATAGCAAGCCTTCTTGAAGTAGGTACAGGTTTTCATCCTGAACTAACAGGGAGGGAAAATATATTTCTGAACGGGGCAATACTGGGTATGACCAAGACTGACATCAAACGTAATTTTGATGAGATAGTAGATTTTTCGGGTGTGGAAAGATATATCGATACACCCGTAAAAAGATATAGTTCTGGCATGTACGTACGCCTCGCATTTGCTGTAGCTGCCTATCTTGAGCCTGAAATATTGATAGTAGATGAAGTGCTGGCGGTTGGTGATGCTGAGTTCCAAAAAAAATGCCTTGGAAGGATGAAGGATGTAAGTGTTAATGATGGCAGAACAGTATTGTTTGTCAGCCACAATATGGCGGCCGTAAGACAATTGTGTACCAGTGCTATAGTATTGAAAAATGGCAAGTTGGTTTTTGAAGGAACACAAAACGAAGGGGTTAATTATTACCAATCATCGCACAATACCAACTCTGAATACATTCATGATGGTAATATTGAAGATGCATTAGGCAATGATAATATCAGACTGTTGCGTTTTGAAGTAAAGCCGGCGACAGGAAATGTTATCTCAGTTTCATCAGGTTTTGAAATTGATATAGAGTTCTTTAATGCTAAAGAAAATATTAACCTTGACGTGACAGTTGAAATGAAGAACACAGATGAAATAGTAGTATTTCATACCGGAACGGTTATTAGCGATGATAGAAGTTCAAAGCGTGGTATTTACAGAGTGAAGACGGCAGTGCCCGTAAATGATATTAACGCAGGTGTTTATAAGTTTAAGATCATTTTCGGAGAGAGCCAGAGATATGTGTTATATGCTATGGAAGATGTTATTCAGTTTGAAATAATGAATGAGGCAAGTGGCAGTAATAGCAGTATACTTCCGGGAATAATGAGATTGCAAGTGCCATTTGAAACCACCTTTCTGAAATAATTTGTATGACATTTGACGACGTAAAGCTAATCACACTCCCTAAAATTCTAGATGAAAGAGGTAACCTATCTTTTTTTCAAAACGAAGACCAGATACCATTTTCTATACAGCGTGCATATTGGATATATGATGTGCCGGGAGGAGAACATAGAGGCGGACACGCATACAAAGACTTGCAGGAAGTAATAATAGCACTATCAGGTAGTTTTGATGTAGTAATAGATGACGGGAAGAATAAGAAAGTAATTACGCTGAACCGTTCTTACAATGCATTATATATACCCAAGCTTGTATGGAGAAAACTGGAAAATTTTTCAACCAACAGCCTGGCATTTATAGTTTGTGATAAGCAATACGATGCTGAGCAATACATAAGAGATTATGATGAATACCTAAAAGTAAAAACCAATGGATAACCGCAACAGGGTATTTGATTGCAATATTCTTTATCTGCCTGTCATTCAAAATAAAGCTGGTAACATCACCCCGGTGCAAAATAATATTGAAGTACCCTTTGATATAAAACGGGTGTATTATTTATACGATGTGCCCGGAGGAGGTGAGAGGGGTGGACACGCACATAAAAACCTGCAACAAATAGTAATCGCAGCAAGCGGCAGTTTTGATATTACCCTGGATGACGGAACCAATAAAAAAACTGTATCGCTTAACCGCCCATATATGGGCTTGCAGATTCGCCCCGGTATATGGCGGGATATTTCTAATTTCTCATCCGGTGCTATTTGTTTGGTATTAGCATCTGAATTGTATACTGAGACTGATTATATAAGAGATTATAACTCCTTTCTGGATTACAAAAGACTATGAAGAAGATTTTAATTGCAGGTGCCGGTGGTGCCCCTTCTGAGGGAGTGATTAATTCATTGTTGCAGGAAGGAAAGGATGAGGTAATTGGAATGGGTAGTGAAGTGACAGATTTGGCATTGTCTGCAGCTCAAAAAAAATATTACGTACCCTACGCAAATACGTATGAGTATAAGGATGCATTACTTAAGATATTGGTAAACGAAAAGCCCGACCTTATACATTTTCAAAATGACCTGGAGATTTATCACGCCTCTTTGTTAAGAGATGAGATACATGCAACAGGTACAAAAACATTTATGCCATCGCATGATGTTATTGATACTTGTGTACATAAGTATAAAACTTATCTCAAGCTTAAAGATGCAGGTGTAAAAGTGCCTGAAAATATACTCATCTCTGATGAAAAGGTATTGAAAGAAGCATTTCAATCTTTAGGAGATGCGAATGGCAATATATGGCTTAGGGCATCATCAATAGGTGGCGGTGGTAAAGGTGCATTACCTACAAACAATTATGAATTTGCTAAGGGTTGGATACAACGTTACAATGGGTGGGGAGATTTTATAGCTGCTGAAATACTGACGGCTAATACTGTAACATGGTTATCAATATGGCATGAGGGAGAATTGATTGTGGCACAAACACGTATAAGAAAAGGTTGGGTGCATGGTAACAGAACCTTAAGCGGAGTTACTGGCGTTACCAAAGTTGGACAGACTTATGCAGATGCTATCGTGGACGAAATAGCAATGAATACTGTTAAAGCGGTTTCAGATAGACCACACGGCATATTTGGTGTAGATATGACTTATGATAAGAATGGCATACCTAACCCAACAGAAATAAACATTTCAAGATTTTTTACAACCGTCCTGTTTTTTACAGAAGCAGGTTTGAATATGCCTGCCATATTTAAAAATATTGCTTTGCACAACGAGTTCCCGACACTAAAAAAGAACATCAACCCATTAGAAAATGGATTGATGTGGTTACGCGGCATGGATACAAAACCACGCCTTGTTAGGAATAGTGACATTGAAAACGAGATAGTATTTTTATAGTGGGTAAGATTTTAATCACAGGTGCATCAGGATTTATCGGTAAACGATTGCTAGAGGTTTTTTGCGATGAATATGGCGATGATAATATCATTGCGTTGACTTCTGAAAAGCCAAACAGGGGACTTTTCCTAAATCACCATAATTATTCTTTTCCGAAAGATTTTTTTTTGGCATCAGGATTTGATGATATAGAGACAATTATTCACGCAGGTGCATTTACACCAAAGCAATCTAACGAAGCAAATAGCTGGGAAGAAACTACAAGTAATATTTCCAATACTTTCAATTTAATCACAGCAACATTACCAATACTTAAAAAATTTATTTTTTTGAGTACGCTAGATGTTTATGAAATTGTCGACGGCCCGATTTCTGAAGATAGCAGCACATCACCGATTTCATTGTATGGGGCATCAAAATTATACTGTGAAAGAATGTTGCAACAATGGGCTGTTGAACGAGGTGTGTCATGCCTGGTACTGCGTGTAGGTCACGTATACGGCCCTGGTGAACAAAAGTATAAAAAGCTGATACCCTTAGTGATGAATAATTTACTCAGGAATGAAAGTCCGCAGATATTTGGGAATGGTAAAGAGCTAAGATCTTTCATATTTATAGATGATGTAGCCAATGCAATATTAGCGATGGCGAAAATGAAAGAATATGACAGTCCTATCAATATTGCAGGGTCAAAACCCGTAAGTGTATCTGAGTTGGTAAATACGATTATTGATATTGCAAATCAAAACGTACAAATTGATTACAAGGAAGGCAATACAGTGTCGAGGAATTTAGTTTTTAACACTGCCAAAATGCAGCGATTAATAAACATAACAGAAACACCACTACGAAAAGGACTTGAAGCTGAATGGCAGTTCATGAGTAGTTTGTAATTATGCAATTCTTTTTTGACCTGGACGGAACGTTGATAAATGCAAAACCGCGTGTCTATCAGTTATTTCAAAAATTAGTACCCGAATCAACGTTGTCCTTTGATGCTTATTGGGAAAAGAAGATGCAGCAAATAGGGCATGCTGAGATGCTATCCGGATTAGGGTATACTGAAACTGATATTAAACAGTTTCAAAATGAATGGCATGCAGCAATAGAACAACCTGAGTGGTTGGCATTAGATACGCCGTTTGAAGGTGTGAATGAGCTGCTGAAAACAATTGCTGAAAATCATAAGTTATATATTGTTACATCCAGGCAATTTCAACAGCCTGTAGTTCAGCAAGTAAATAGTTTTGGCTGGACAGATATAGTCACAGATGTATTGGTTACATGCCAGCAAAAAGAAAAATACGAATTGATATCCCAGTCAACTGCTGTTTCTTCCAACGATTGGATGATAGGAGATACAGGCAAGGATATTCAAACAGGTAAGGCCTTAGGCATTAAAACAGCGGCAGTATTATCGGGATTCAGAAACAAAGAATCCTTATCAAAGTATAACCCTGATTTAATAATAGATAACGTTACACTTTTACCACTGGTATAATGGATGAGCAAGCATTAGTTAATCAGCGCTCTGTTACGTTTACTGAAAAATGTAAAGCCCTGCTTCTGCGTATGAAGTATGGCAAAGCATTAATATTAAAAGGCGGATTAAAAATATTAGGTAAACAACCTGTATTGAAGGTGCCTGGTAGCAGTAAGGTGATATTGGGTGACAAAGTCGTTTTGAATTCTGATTTTAAAAATTCAAATACAGCACTCACATATAGGTGCACCTTAGTTTGCGGATATAATGCATCAATCACAATTGGTGATAATACCATGTTGAATGGTGTTGCAGTCACTGCGTACTCAAAGGTGACAATTGGAGCTAATTGCCAGATTGCATCGAATACTATTATTACAGATACCGATTATCATCCTGTAGACCCTGAAACGAGGAAGCGACAGGTATTAGGCTACAAATATGATTTTGATACTGTTGGAAAGAAAGAAGTAAATATCGGTAATAATGTATGGATTGGTTGGGGGGCAACAATATTGAAAGGCGTAACAATAGGAGATAATAGTATTATAGCTGCTGGCTCAGTGGTTACTCAGGACGTGCCTGCAAATGTATTGGTTGCAGGTAATCCTGCTGTTGTGAAAAAGAAATATGACTGATATTAAAACTCAATATCCGGTTGTTACCTCTGTAGTGTTGTCTTACAACACAGGAAAATATGTTGTAGAAGCATTAGATTCTATTAAAGCTCAGCAATATCCTAATATGGAGATCATTATTGCAGATGATTGTTCAAAGGATAATTCTGTAGAGCTAATTAATAATTGGTTGGATAATAATAAGGATTGCAATTGCCGCTTTATTATACACAAAGAAAATAAGGGGCAATGCCATACCTTAAATGAAATACTTGAAATAGCTACAGGTAAGTATGTGTCTTTTATAGGTGATGATTTGTGGTTGCCGGAAAAAACACTTGAACAAGTAAGGATTTTAGAAGAGGCTGGCGATGAATATGGTGTAGTGTATGGGGATATGAGCTATATAGATGAAGCAGGAAACCCTAAAGGCGATAATACCTGGTTCAGTGATAAGTTTGATGCAGCAAAAGAGCTACCCCAGGGAAACATTTTTGACGAAACGATTGATTCGGTAACATTCTTTGCCCAGGCATCTTTATACAATCTTAATAAGCTGAAGGCAATAAACTTCAAGTTCAATAAATCGTTTATTTCTGAAGACTGGTATCTAAATCTGCATATTACCAGGATTTCAAAAGCAATAGGTGTAAGAAAGATATATTGTAAGTATCGATTCCGTAATGATTCTGTTACAGCTATCAACTGGAAAGAAGATAATATACACAATGTTTATTTGTCGCAGCTTACAATGCTAAAAGAAATGTATTATCATCCTAATAATACAAAAGACGATAAAAGATTGATTAATCAAAAAACACAGGCGTTAGCCATTAAGTTGTATGGGCTTCCGGCGGCTAAAAAAACTGAAAAAATAAGCATAGCATCCTGGTTGCTAAAGACAAAACTCTCATTTAAAAACCTTGCCATACTTATTGTGTTGGCTGTATTTGGTGATTTAAACATAACAACCAGAATTCAAAGAGGATAGAATGAAGTTCTCGATAGTTACAATTAATTACAACAATATTGAAGGTTTGAAGAGAACTGTAGAAAGTGTTATTTCTCAGAATTTCGATTCATACGAGTATATAGTTATTGATGGTGGTTCTACAGATGGAGGCAAGGAGTATCTTGAAACAGTTAGTGATAAAATAACGTATTGGGTTAGCGAAAAAGATGGTGGCATTTATGATGCTATGAATAAAGGAGCCCAAAAAGCAATAGGGGATTATTTATTGTTCTTAAATAGCGGCGATTACTTTATAGATAATAATGTGTTGAATGCCGTATCGAAATTTCAACCTAAAGAAGATATTGTTTATTGCGATACTTATTTTTCGATAAACGATTCAAGGATTGAACAAGTATACCCTGATGCATTAACCCTTTATTTTTTCACACATAGCACTATCAACCATCAATCTACTTTTATACATAAAAGCTTGTTTGATAAATACGGTTACTATGACAGTAACATGAAAATATGTGCGGATAAAAAATTTTTTATGTCGGTTATCTGCAAGTATAATTGCACATACAGGCACCTGCCGATTACTATAACAGACTGCAATCTACACGGTGCAAGTTCTGACGGTAAAAATGGTGCTACTATCATAAAAGAAAAAGAAGATATACTGAGAGAGGAATTCCCTGCTTATGAAGCTGATTATAAAAGGATGCAAGAATTAGAAACACTCGTCGAGCAGTTTTATGCATCGAAGGGCATTGCCTTATTGAAGTTCTTAGGTATGCCGCATAAGACTATGTTAGAGAAGCTGATTAAAACTAAGGTTAATCGCACGCGGTATTAAAGCAGTTATTTGAATTGAAGAAGAAATTGAATTTTATTATTGCTGAGTTCGATCATTACGAACCAATATACGCTTTGCTAAAATGCATAGCACCGCACGCAAGCGCGATATGTGTTTTTACGCTGCCTCAGTTTATTGTTAGACTGCAGCAGGAAGAATTTGGTAACGACCATCCCATTGTCTGGCATGAAGTAGAAGGGCCTGCACATATCAAGAAGCAAGATATTGAGGCTTTTCAGAAGAAGATTGACGTTTTTATTATGGCAACATCAACTGATTTTGATGAAGCCAGGGACTTGCTTGCAGAAATAAAGCCAGCCAAAACATTGATGTGGATAAGAAATATCAATTTTTGGTTCGAAATGAGCAAAAGGTATAAGGTGTTTAAGAGGCCACGCTCTGAGTTTCATGAAAAAATATTATCACTTGCGGAAAAGGCTGATGCTTTTGTAGTAGAAAGCCCCAATCTGAAAATGTATTTGCAGAAGATGATTAACGGTAAGAGCCCGGTAATGATCTTCCCATATTCAATATTTGAAAAAGTAAACAGTAAAACCGCAGATACTGATAAGATTGTTGTGAGCATCCCCGGATATATACAAAGAAGCAGGAGGGACTATGATATTGCCTTAGATGCTTTTGAAAGACTTGACAAGAAAAAATTTAAACTAAAACTATTAGGTCAGGCGAGAGATGAATATGGCTATAAAATTATTGACAGGGCTAACGGAATGATATCTAAGGGTTATTGTATCGATTTTCTGAAAAAGCCTGAAGATTTTGAACAGGAGATGATTGATTCAGATATTTTGTTTGCGCCTATAAATGTCGAAACGAATTATTCCGGTGTTAATGAAACTTATGGTTTGTCGAAAGAATCGGGCCTTACTTTTGATGTAATACGTTACGCTAAGCCGGCAATTTTCCCGTCTGAAATGGGTCTTCCTGAAGAATTAAATGACTCTGTTTTTAAATATTCAAATATCGATGAGCTACTTGTCATATTCGATAAGTTTACACAGAACGAATATTTTGATCAGATAGTATCGAAGGCAATTGCAGCATCAAAAAAGTATAGCAAAGAAGAAATAACAAAAAAGTTTCTTGCAGCTATAGATGAAATATAAGTAACACATAGTATAACCATCATAATTATTAAATCAAGGCACATGATTACCGCTATAAAAAAAATTTTCTGGAGACCACTCTTTATGTCTTATGTACGTTACAAAAGATGGTATACTGTAAAGTTTGTTATCCCGCCTTATGGCGAAAAAAGGGAGATTTTATTGAGTTATAAAACCAAATATGGCTGTAAGACGTTTGTTGAAACCGGCACTTTTTTAGGTGATACCGTAGAGCGCATGAAAACACATTTTGATAAAGTATTCTCAATTGAACTGGCAAGCGAATTAGCAAAAAAGGCACAAGAACGATTTAAGAACGATGCAAATGTGTTTATTATTGAAGGTGACAGCGGTAAAAAGCTAAGCGAAATAATCCCACAGTTGTTACCTCCTGTTTTGTACTGGTTAGACGGTCACTTTTCGGGAGCTTGTATGATAGACGGAGAGTTTATACAAACCGCTACTGCAGATCTCGATACCCCGATAATGAGTGAATTGAATGCTGTATTATCTAACGGTGGGCTTAAGAATAATGTTATTCTCATTGATGACGCGAGATTGTTTAATGGAAGTGATGGTTATCCCCGATACGAGAGCCTTGTCAGTCATTTGAAGACTTTAGGCATTTCGCCAAATCAGGTTTCGGTAGAAAGAGATATTATCAGAATAGTACCTGCGTGAAAAAGACAATTAAAATAAAGTTCACTGATTTCTGGACAGAATCTCTCGACGGAATTTTTCTTTATAATTTATTAAAAGAACATTTCCCGATTGAAATATCTGAAACACCTGATGTTTTAATATACTCGGTGTATTCGCATAACCATATCAATTACAACTGTAAGAAAGTATACTTTACTGCTGAAAATACAGTGCCAGATTACAGGTTCTGTGATTATTCAATAGGGTTTAATCATGATGAGGCTAACAACAGGCATATCAGGTACCCGTTATTTCTTTTTTATGGCGATATCAACTCGTTGATAAAAAAAGAAACTATTACTACGGACATGCTAAAGGCTAAAACAGAGTTTTGCACCTTCGTAGTGTCGAATGCCAGTGCTCTTGAACGTATTGAGTTTTTCAAAAAATTAGATGCTGTCAAGAGGGTGGACTCTGCTGGTAAGGCAATGAACAATATGCCTAATGGATGGAGCATACCTAAAGGCGAAAAATATCAGTACATAAGAAAATATAAGTTCAATATTGCCTTTGAAAATAGTGCTACAGCAGGTTATACTACTGAGAAGATATTTGAACCAATGGAGTGCCTAACCACCCCTATTTATTGGGGTGACCCCTTAGTTACAAAGGATTTTAATCCTGCATCGTTTGTTCATATTCGTGACTACGCGAATTATGATGAAGCCATCAAGGACATTATAGCCATAGACGCAGATGATGAAAGGTATTTGAAAATGATGAACGAGCCGTATTTAATTGGTAACAGAGTTCCTGAGCATTTAAAAGTGGATAGGCTGATAGAGTTTTTTGAAAAGGTATTTTATGGTGATTCTATTACACCGGTGTCTTCTACGAAAGAGTTCTTGTATAATAAAATGACATTTAAGACTAAAGTGCTGTTGCAAAAAATACCTGCTAAGTTGAAGCAGATGATGCGATAGTTTTTACTGAATAATTGAGTACCCACATGGTAGTTTGTAGGAAATGTATATTAGATAGTAACGATGATCCGAATCTTGAGTTAGATGTAAACGGAGTTTGTCAGTATTGCCGTTACTATGATGATTTAAAAGCAAGAACAGTATTAACCGGAGATACAGCTAAAAAGAAAATTGAAGAAACTATAAAGAAGATAAAAGCTGATAAAACCGGAGAATATGACAGTATTTTAGGTTTAAGCGGCGGTGTTGATAGTAGCTATCTTGCTTACTTGGCAAAACAATATGGTTTGAATCCATTGTGTGTGCATTTTGATAATGGATGGAATAGCGAACAGGCGGTAAGCAATATTGAAAATATTATAAGCAAATGTGGTTTCGACCTTTCAACATACGTTATAAACTGGGAGGAATTCAGAGATTTACAAAGAGCCTATTTTCAGGCGTCAGTTGTTGATATCGAAGCGATTACCGACCATGCCATTTTTGCTACTATGAACCGAATAGCCATGGAACATAACATAAAATATGTTCTAAGTGGCTTTAATACAGTTACAGAAGGTATTATGATACAAGGCTGGACACATAAGAAATCAGACTACATCAATATACGTGATATCCATTCCAAATATGGATCTGTTCGTTTGAAAACCTTCCCTTTCATGGACAGGAAGACAAAAAAGAAAATCCGTAAACTGGATGAAATAGAGATGCTGAATTGGATTGACTATAATAAGAAAAAAGTCAAGGAAATATTAGCCAGAGAATTCGGTTGGAAAGATTACGGAGGTAAGCACTATGAGTCGATATTCACCAGGTTTTATCAGGGGTATATATTACCTGTCAAATTCAAAATTGATAAACGGAAAGTGCATTTGTCAAATTTGATATGTTCTGGTCAGATAACCAGGGAAGAGGCTTTGGAAGAAATGAAGAAACCTGCATACGACCCTGCTCAGCTCGAAATTGATAAAGAGTTTGTATTGAAAAAGCTTGGGTATACAAATGAAGAGTTTGATAAGATTATGAATGCCCCCGTGGTTCCTCACAAGAAGTTTAAAATAGAGGGGTCGCTATTTAATTACTACCCTGTACTAACGCCACTACGCCCATTGTGGCAATTATACAAACGTGTTACAAATAAACCATAAGACAAGTGAGTACGCTATTCTCTATAATTGTAGCCAATTATAATAACGGACGATTTCTGGACGATTTGGTAAAAAGTGTTTTGAGCCAAACATATACCAATTGGGAATTGATAATAGCAGATGATGCTTCGCAGGATGAATCTGAACAAGTTGTTTCTAAATATTTGAGTGATACCAGGATTAAATTTATTAAGCACACTATAAATAAGGGAGCAGGTGGAGCATTCAAGACTGCGGCGGACAATTCTAAGGGTGAAATAATTGGTATGCTGGGAGCTGATGATGCATTAGATCCCGATACTATAAGGATTATGGTTGAAGCCCATGCTGCTAATCCGGGAGCAGTGTTGGTAACAACAAGAGCTTACGATTGTGATTTGAATTTGAAGCCTTATGGTATTTGTGAAATATCAGATAAGCAACCTGAAGGAGTACCACTCATTAAAGACGTAAGGATAAGCAACTTTGTTACGTTTAAACGAAAAAACTATTTACAAACAGAAGGATTTTCTGATAATATTAAAAGGGCAGTTGATATAGATATTTATTTACAGTTGGAGGAGACTGGCGGCTCATTATTTTTTGTAGATAAGCCATTGTATTTGTACAGAAGGCATTTACAGGGAATTTCACAGGGAGGGGAAAATGGTGTAAAGGCGGCAACATTTAGTCTAAGAGCGAAAATGAATGCATACCAAAGAAGATTAAAAACCGGATTCACACCAAATCTTACGAAGCAAGAATACGAAGAGATCGCCAAAACGTATTACCAACGACATGCCATACAATCAAGACAGCAAGGAGCATATAAAGAAGCAATAAATCATCTTTTGCAGTTATTAAAAGTATCACCAAGAAATATTGTCTCGCGCACATTTTGGTCTGGGATGGCTGCTAATTTGTATAGAATAGTTAAAGGGTAATAAACAGTGGGTAAGCCTGTTATAGTATTTGTATTTGAGAAAAAAACCGGAGGCGTAGCATCCATGATGTTTAGGATAATAAACAATGGAGGCTTAAGGGACTATTTTCATGTTAGACTAGTATTGATTAGGAGTAATGATTTGGATGAAAAAGATGAATTATTTGAGGAGAATATTGACGCTGACGAGACAATTATCTTTGATTTTGATAAATACGCCAATAGGTATTATGAGCTGAAGAGGCTTCATAAATATTTGGGAGAGGAAGATGGCGTTATTGTATGTAATGATTTTTTAGAGTTGGATTGCATAGGTCTGTTTAATACACCCAAAAAAGTGTGTCAGATTATCCACGATTTCTACAGTGTTAAATTGTTTGTTAGGTATAACGCTGCCATTGATTTTTATCTTACGCACTCTAAGTTTTGGAAAGATGTATTATATAGTGCAGATGCACTTGAAATTAAATGTGAGCACATAATTCATGGTATTGATATACCGGACTACAGCAAAAAAAGTGTTACCGGCGAAAAATTAAAGATCGCATTTACCGGTAGATTAACTGAAGCAAAAGGTGTTCATATATTACATGATATAGATAAGGAATTGCAGCATAGGAATATTTCTGTAGAATGGGTGATTATCGGTAATGGGCCATTGAGGGAGTTTTTATCAAAGCAATGGGAAGGCACCAGTAATGCTAAATTTATTTCGCCAAAGAATAATAAAGACGTTTTAAACGAAATGTTGCAATGTGATTTATTTATTCTCCCTACACAATTTGAAGGCTATGGTAGTGCAATATTAGAAGCGTTAGCTTGTGGGTTAGTGCCAATTGTTGCTGATGTAGCTGGTGGTACCAGAGAAATACTTAAAGATATCGGGCATAGAGTAGAAGCAAGAAACCCCGTTGTTTATGCCGACTATGTAGAACATTTTAATGTTAATAGGAATTTACTTGCTACCGAACAAGTGAACTGCAGAGAATATGCAGAGCATAATTATGATATAAAAAACACGGCAAAGGAATACACAAATTCTTTTATCAGGCACAGCAAAATTCAGAGGAGAAAGTATTTAGAGGGGAATATGCAATTTGGTTCTTTTTTAGATAAGGCTGTTATTCCTGATGTACTTGTAAAGGTTATAAGGAGAATTATCAGAAAATAAATTTTAGAAATAGTATTTAAATAAGGTATTATGCATTTTGAAAACAATGTTGACAGCTACTTAGACGGTTCGAAATTCTCGAGTAGTATGATGGTGAAAGTTGCTGAAAAGGATAATGCCATTGTCTCACGTTTCGATAAAATTGTACAATGCTCCAGAGGGAAAAAAATAATCCATTTGGGTTTTGCGGATCATTTGCCATTGATAGAACAAAAAATGCAACAGGGTAAATGGTTGCATGGACGAATATTGGATGTAGCTCAAAAATGTATTGGTGTAGATATTAACACAGAAGCTGTAAAGTATATCTCACACAAATTTGGTATTTCAGGTCTCTATACGCACAATATCACACAGGGAGATTTATTAAATGCTATTACATCTGACACATGGGATTATATTATTCTCGGCGAAATTTTAGAGCATATTGATAACCCCGTTTCATTTTTAACTCATATTAAGGAGAGGTATGGCAAATACTTTAACAAAATGATTATTACAGTACCTAATGCATTTGATTTTAGTAATATAAGACTAATCAGAAGAAATATAGAGTTTATTAATACCGATCATAGGTATTGGTTCACTCCTTATACCTTGGCAAAAGTTGCCATACAGGCAGGTTATAAACCGGATGAATTTTTCTATTGTCAGTCACATATGCCTAAAGGATGGTTACCTAAATTTTTGATGAGAAGGTATCCGATGTGCAGAGAGGGATTATTAATGATTTTATCACAGAAGTAACGCTTAATTATGGAAAAGACTCCTGTAGTTAGTGTATTAATGACTGCGTATAATAGACAGGAATTTATTAAAGAAGCCATTGAAAGTGTATTAAGATCGTGGTATCTAGATTTTGAATTAATAATTGTTGATGACTGCTCAAACGATAATACATACGCCATAGCTAAGTCATACGAACAGATTGATAGCAGGGTAAGAGTGTATCAGAATGATAAAAATTTAGGGGATTACCCTAATAGGAACCGTGCTGCTTCGTATGCAACAGGGAAGTATATTAAATATCTTGACTCAGATGATATTATGTACCCACATTGTTTACAGGTTATGGTTGCAGGTATGGAACAATTTCCTGAAGCTGGTTATGCATTGTCCGCTAAAGGTGATCCAAATTGCCCTTACCCTGTTTTATTGTCAAGTAAAGAAGCTTATTTAGAGCACTTTTACACCTATGGGCATTTTGACAGAGCCCCGGGTTCTGTTATTATTAGGAAAAATGCATTTGATAAAGTAGGTGGTTTTAGTGGGGAACGTATGATAGGTGACACTGACTTATGGTTTAAAATGTCAATGTACTTTCCAACATTGAAGGTATTTTCAGAATTATATTGGGCTAGAACACATAGCAATCAGGAACAACAGAGCAGCTATGCCCAACAACAATACCGTAGTTTGAGAGAAGCAGTAGTTGAGAAATATTTTAATGATGTGAATTGCCCACTGACGACCGAAGAAAAGAGGCAAATAAACAAAATGCTAAAGAAAAGATTGCATAGAATACATTTTTTGCTTTTTATCACCCATATATATAAATTTTTGAAGCGATTCAAATAGAATGGAACTTATTTTTTTTACAAATCATTACCCCTATGGTATTGGTGAGCAATGGAAGAAAAATGAATTATCTGTATTCAATGAAAACTTTGATAAAATAACTGTCATTCCTTATTCTTACGGCAACAATAAAAATCAACGAAAGGAATTACCTGATAAAGCGGTATTACAAAATCCTCTTTTTGAGCAGGATGGAATTATTTTAAAAAAATCCGATTTCCTAAAAATATTATTTCATAAGTACGCCTCGGTTTTTATAAAGGAGTTTCTAACCAAAAGAGTATATAAGAGTAAGATAAACACTATTAGTTGGGCCTGTGCTACAATAGGCATTATAAGGATGTTGGCACATCCAGCAATAAAAAAACTAAACGAACTTAGTTCAGATACAGTCTTATATTTTTTTTGGGGAAGAGGTATAGCAGATGTAATACCATTTATCAATACAGGAAAGTTCAGGAAAGTTTTAGTTCGAATGCATCGCTATGACATATTTGAGTATGCTAATAATAATTACATTCCGTACAGAAGCATATTGATGAAAAAAGAGAATGTGCTTATTGCACCTTGCTCAAAAGCTGGAGTAGAACATTTGAATGAGTTGTACCCCAATGCCAAAAATGTTAAGTTGATACGGTTGGGAACACGCTCGAATGGAAAGGTGAGCAAGATGTCAGAGGACGGTGTATTAAGAATAGTAAGTTGTTCAGTTTTAACATCTGTTAAACGTGTACATCTTATGATAGAATCATTGCAATATATTAATTCCCGGGTTATTTGGAGGCATATTGGTAATGGGGTCTTAGAAAAAGAACTAAAGTCTCTTGTTGAAAAAGTTGGAGTGGCTGATAAATTTATTTTTGAAGGTTTTGTGAATAGTGATGATATCAATGATTTGTATACAAGTGGCCAATTCGATTTATTTGTGAATACCAGCTCTAGCGAGGGAGTACCTGTTTCTATTATGGAAGCATTTGCTGCTGGTATACCAGTTTTAGCCACAAACGTAGGCGGGACTTCTGAGATTGTCGACGAATCAGTTGGTGGACTGTTGGCTGAAGGTGTTACCCCTAAACAATTAGCTAATGCAATTAATAGTTATTACCAATTAACAACTGATAAAAAACAAAAAATAAGGGATAATGCATATGCCAGGTTTGCATCAATGTCAGACTCTGACAAATTATCTAAGGAGTTAGTTGAAATTTTAAAGAACTAAGTTGAACAGTAACAGACCATACCAACAATGTAGTATCTCGGTAATGGATACTATAGCAGATGATAATATTCAATTCGATGAGAAAGGAATATGTAATTATTATTACGAATACAAAAAAGCATATAAAGAAAGTGTTTTGCAGGGTGATGCCGGTTGGAATAAACTTTCCGGGATTGCAGATACAATAAAGAAAGCTGGAGAAGGCAAACAATATGATTGCATAATGGGTTTGAGCGGTGGCGTTGATAGCACTTATGTCGCATATTTGGCAAAAAAACTTGGGCTAAAGCCCTTGGCCATTCATTTTGACAATGGATGGAACAGCGAATTGGCAGTTAAGAATATTGAAAACATTGTTAGTAAACTAGGTTTTGATTTGTTTACCTATGTTATCAACTGGGAGGAATTTAAGGACTTGCAAATCTCATATCTCAAGGCATCTGTCGTAGATATTGAAGCAATCACAGACCATGCAATATTTGCTACTTTATATAGAATCGCAGGACAAAAAAATATTCAGTACATACTGAGTGGTACCAATGTTCAAACAGAAAATACGCTACCTAAAAGCTGGATTCATCCTAAAACAGACCACATCAATATAAAATCTATTCACAAGGCATACGGCACCGTTCAATTGAAAACGTTTCCCTTCATGGATGCTAAAGTGAAGAGGTACTATCAGCAGGTAAAAGGTGTTCAGTCTGTTTCTGTATTGAACTACGCTGACTATAACAAGCAAGCAGTAAAAAAGCTGATCCAGGATGAATTAGGTTGGAGAGATTATGGTGGTAAACATTACGAAAGTATCTGGACACGTTTTTACCAGGGATATATACTGCCTACAAAATTTGGTATCGATAAAAGAAAGGCACATCTAAGTGATTTGATATTTGGCGAACAGATAACTAAAGCAGAAGCACTTGAAGAATTGAAAAAGCCAATGTATGATGCCGAGCAGTTTAATGCTGACTATGATTTTGTTTTGAAAAAATTTGGTTTTTCTGATAAGCAATTTCAAGAAATCATGCAAATACCACCTCGCAGCCATTACGATTTTGACTACGAGATGCCAATAGATAAAAGATACCCGATATTAAAGCCGTTAAAAAAAATATATAGAACAATATTTCCTCCTAAATAACTATGGCTAGAGTAAGAATAATACCGGTTTTATTATTGAGCAAAGGAGGTTTATATAAAACCATCAACTTTAAGAATGCAAAGTACGTTGGTGACCCTATCAATGCTGTTAAGATATTTAATGAAAAAGAAGCAGATGAGTTGATATTACTAGACTACACAGCTTCTGTAGAAAAAAGAGGGCCGGATTTTGTTAAAATAGCTGAGATAGCCGGAGAAGCATTTATGCCTATGGCCTATGGTGGAGGTATCAGAAATTGGGAAACAGCAAAACGTGTATTTGATTCAGGATATGAAAAAGTGGTGTTGAACTCCGTATTGTTTGAAGATAAGACCATCATTGCTAAAATTGCAGAGGTGTATGGTAGCCAGGCAGTAGTTGGTAGTATGGATATTAAAAAGAACCTCTTTGGGAAATACAAAGTGTTTTCGCACTCTGGAACAAAAGCTACAGGATTCTCTCCTGTTGAATGGGCAAAAGAGTTAGAGCAATTAGGTGCAGGAGAAATCATGCTAAACAATATTGATAAGGATGGCACCTGGGATGGCTATGCTTTAGATATTTTAAAAGAAGTGACTCATGCAGTATCTATACCTGTAATTGCTTGCGGTGGTGCCGGTAGTTTCGAAGATTTTGAAAAAGCAGTTAATAACGGAGCGTCTGCAGTAGCTGCAGGTAGCATGTTTGTGTTTCAGAAAAAGGGAATGGGAGTATTAATCAGTTTCCCTACTAATAGACAATTAAAAGTATAGCACAAAGTGCTGATAAAATCTAACAAATATTATGAAAAATAAATCTGTAAAATTTGCGATTGTAGGTTGTGGACGTATAGCCCAGCGACATGCAGAACATATTAATAATCAAGGTATCCTTGTTGCAGTATGTGATAATGTGCCAGAACGTGCAGATGCTATGGCAAATAAGTATGGCGCAAAAGCATACTATGATATTGCTGATATGTTACAGAATGAAAAATACATTGATGTAGTGTCTATTTGTTCGCCAAATAGTTTGCATGCATCACATTCCATACAAGCGCTAAAAGCAGGATTTCATGTGCTCTGCGAAAAGCCAATGGCAATTACTGTACAAGATTGCGGCAATATGATAAAAACTGCAGAGTCTGCTAACAAGAGACTGTTTGCAATAAAGCAAAACAGGTTTAACCCACCTGTTGCTGCAGTAAAACAAGCTATAGATGAAGGCAAACTGGGTAAAATTTATAGTGTGCAGCTAAGTTGTTTCTGGAATCGCAATGATGACTATTATGCTAATTCGTGGAAGGGAACACAGGATATGGATGGTGGCACATTGTATACACAATTCTCGCATTTCATCGATCTGCTGTACTGGATGATTGGCGACGTTAAAAATGTAAACGCCTTTATGAGTAACTATGCCCACAAAGAAACTATAGATTTTGAGGATACAGGTGTCGTAGCTGTTGAGTTTTATAATGGCGCAATTGGCACAATCAATTATACAGTTAATAGCTATCAGAAAAATATGGAAGGTTCATTAACCATATTTGCAGAGAAAGGAACAATAAAAATCGGCGGACAATATTTAAATGAACTTGAATACCAAAATATCGAAGGATTTAAAATAGAAAACTTGCCAGAGGGGAATAAAGCCAATAACTATGGTTCCTACCAGGGTTCTATGTCAAACCACGATAAGGTATACGAGAACCTTATAGACGTGCTTACCAATAATGCAAGTATTTCAACGAATGCCTTTGAAGGATTGAAAACGGTTGAGATAATTGATAAAATATATTCATCAGCAAAAACAATCAATCAATGAACGAACCCATAATATTCAAGAGTATGATACGGGATGTAGACTTTGGCAGTAATGTCAAGGTTGTTGAGCCTGTTAATATTTATGGATGTAAGATTGGAGATGATTGCTTTATAGGCCCTTTTACCGAGATTCAAAAAGACGTTACAATAGGTAACAGAACCAAAGTGCAGTCACACAGTTTTGTATGCGAATTGGTTACAATAGGAGATGATTGTTTTATAGGGCATGGTGTAATGTTCATAAACGATTTGTTTTCAAAAGGTGGCCCGGCAAGGGGTGATAAGTCTTTATGGAAGCCAACTGTAATCGGGAATAATGTATCTATCGGTTCTAATGCTACCATACTACCTGTCAATATTTGTGATAACGTGGTGATAGGTGCGGGTGCGGTAGTCACTAAAAATATTAACGAATCGGGTGTATATGCAGGAAACCCGGCAAAAAAAATAAAAGAAATATAGTATGAACATTCCCTTTGTAGATTTAAAAGTACAGTACAACAGTATCAAAGAAAGTATTGACAGTGCTATACAAAACGTTTTGAATGAAACTTCATTCGTTGGTGGTAAGTATGTTAAAAATTTTGAGGAGCAGTTTGCTAAGTTATATGGTGTGAAGCATGTGATAGGTTGCGGTAATGGTACAGATACACTATACATTTTGATGAAAATGCTCGGCATAGGTTCTGGTGATGAAGTAATTACTGTAGCCAACAGTTGGATATCAAGTTCTGAAACAATTACACAAACAGGCGCTCGCCCTGTTTTTGCAGATATAGATCCTGATTATTATAGCATTAACGAGCATCTCATAGAAGGATTGATAACTCCTCATACTAAAGCTATAGTGTTAGTGCATCTGCACGGTCAAATGGCTAATGTAGAGTTTGTAGAAAAGCTTTGTAAGGACAAGGGTATTTATCTGATTGAAGACTGTGCACAGTCACATTTCTCAGAGCAGAATGGTATAAGAGCGGGCTTGCGTGGTATAGCTGGCAGTTTCAGCTTTTACCCCGGCAAAAACCTTGGCGCATATGGAGATGCAGGTTGCATCATGACCAATGATAACGATTTGGCAATAAAATGCAGAATGTATGCTAACCACGGGTCATTGAAAAAGAATGTGCATATCATAGAAGGTATCAACAGCAGGTTAGATAGTATGCAAGCATCTATTTTGTCTGCAAAACTGCCACATATACTTAAATGGACAGAGCAACGCATTAATAATGCTGCGCTATACAACAAATACTTATCAGCGATACAACAGATTGTATTACCTGCTGTAAGGCCTGGCACGAAACATACTTATCATTTGTACGTCATCCGTGCGCAACAAAGAAATGAACTCGCAAAATATCTTGCTGACAATGGCATAGAAACCTCATTACACTATCCGAAAATACTTCCTAATCAGGAAGCTTATAAATACTTAAACACTAAACCTGAAGATTTTCCTGTAGCTAATAAATACCAGGAAGAGATATTGTCATTGCCAATGTATCCTGAACTATCAGAAGAGGCAATACAATACATTGCTCAAAGAATAGCTGAGTTCTACAAATCGTAAATGGAACTGAAGGGTAAAACTATTCTCATAATATCTCAACAGAATTGGGGAGAAATGTTTATCTCAAAACACCATTATGCTGTAGAGCTAGCTAAAATGGGAAATACGGTATATTACTTACCCGGTCCCGATCAGGAGAACAGAATACCTCCCGGCACAATCAGGATTGACCAAACAGAACACCCCAATCTTTTCACAATAGCTCATCGTTTGCACTTTCCTTATGTACTCAAATTCAAGGCAAGGGCATTGTATGATTATTTGTTGAAACGACATATTAACAAGCTCTTGAGGAAGATACTTAAGGCCCCTGATGTTATTTGGTCATTCGATATTTCCAATACTATACCATTAAAAGCATTTCCTTCATCGGCAAAAAAAATCTTTATGCCCGTGGATGAATTGAGCGAAACTGTTGCACTGAAAGCTGCTGAAACAGCTGACGTTGTTTTTTCTGTGACAAACGAAATACTAGAAAAATGTAAAAGTGTTACTGCGCCTAAAGTGTTTTTGAATCACGGAGTTTCAGAATGCTTTTTTGGTGCTGCACCTACACTGCCAAATATTGGTATCAGGAATATAGGTTTATCAGGCAATTTCTTAAGGCCTGATATAGACCACACGACATTATTACAAATAATACGAGACAATCCGAATAATACATTTCATTTTTGGGGTTCAACCAATCATGCCGCCTCGAATGTAGTTGGTAGCATAAGCGAAAGTGCAATAGCTTTTGTTAATGCACTTAAACTGTTGAAAAATGTAAAGCTGCATGGACAGGTGTCACCACGGCAATTGGCAAATGAATTTAGGCAGGTGGATTGTTTCCTGATTTGTTATGATATTTTAAAAGATCAAAGCAAAGGCACTAACTATCATAAAGTGTTAGAATATCTGGCTACTGGTAAAGTTATTGTCTCTAATAACATTACAACTTATAGCAACTATCCCGGATTGCTGGAAATGATAGATGATAGGGATAGTAATAAAGCAATGTCTGCATTGTTTAGGCAAGTTGTGAGCAATGCAGACCGATATAATAGTATTGAAAATCAGACGAAGCGCATTGCTTTTGCAAAGCAATTCACATACGCTTCTCAAATCAAAAAGATAGAACAGTATTTAAACTGACATTGTGTCGATAGCTAAAAAAAAAATATTGTTTGTAACCAACGTAAACCTGGCAGCCAACCCGCGATGTTTGAAGGAGATTAGAGCAACATATAACCAAGGTGCAGAAATTACTGTAGTGAAGTTTGTTTTTGATAATTGGAGTAATAATTACGAACAAGAGATAGAAGCTGAATTGAGTAATGTGAATTGGATAAAGCTCAGCGCCTATAGAAAGCCACTTATGCCCTGGTTGCAGGCTACTTTTATAAATCAGCTTGCTAAACAAATAATAAAGTTTTCGGGTAGCGCTAAATGGATAGCATACAGCCTTGATAAAAGAAGCTATTTATTGTCTAAAAAACTCAACATGCTTTCTAAAAGCTTTGATTGGGTGATTGCTCACAACCCTGGTGCGTTATGGCCGGCTTATCAATATGCGGATAATAATAATGTAAACTTAGGTATTGATATTGAAGATTACCATCCGGGAGAATACAATAGCGAATCTTATACGAGTAATATGGTCGCGCTGATGAAGAAAGTAAATGATAACGCGTCTTACCTCACTGCTGCATCTCCAAAAATATTAGAATATACTATTAATAATACAGGCTATTCAGGCAAAGCAGCCGTGGTGAATAACGTGTTTTCTTTAAAACAACAGCCATCATTCCAAAATCTGGAAATAAAAGAAGGCAAACCAATAAAATTGTTCTGGTTTTCTCAGCATATTGATATGGATAGAGGGTTACAAGATATAGTTGGTGCTATGAACCTCATTACAGATTTCCCAATTCAACTTACACTGATGGGTAATTGTAATGATGCAGTAAAAAACACCTTGAATGATTTGCTGAAAAACAAAGAGCATACTATTCATATTATACCTCCTGCGACAGAAACACAATTAATAGCCGAGTCAGCTAATCATCATATAGGCTTGGCTTTGGAAACGGGCGTAAACCTTAATCGAAATCTTTGCCTAACAAACAAGATTTTTACCTACTTACTGGCGGGTAATATGATCATTGCATCAGATACAGAAGCACAAACACAATTTATTGCTTCTAATCCCCATATCGGAATGCTATATAGTAGAAACGATATTGCCACATTGGCATCTATAATAACGAAGTACTACAGTTCACAACAATCGTTGCAATCTTGTAGAAGGGCAGCATATGAATTAGCAACGACAACCTATAATTGGGAAAAAGAACAAGCGATTTTCCTTTCAATGATAAATAATAATTAATGAAGCTCAGCGAAGAGAAAATATACACCAATACCGGTAACAAAGATGTGCTAGCTCTGGTGACTGACGAGGGAAATTGTGTGTTAGATATTGGTTGTGGCTCAGGCTCTGTTGCATCAATATTAAAAGGTAGAGGTAAAACAGTAGATGGTATTACCATCTCACAGACAGAACTGGACGAGGCATCTAAAGTATTGAGAAAGGGATACATCTATAATTTAGAAAATGGCCTGCCTAAAGAAATTAGCGATAACGAGTATGATTATGTGATATGTTCTCATGTTTTAGAACATATTGCCTTCCCTGAAAAATTATTTGCTGATATAAAGCGAGTGTTGAAGAAAGACGGACATCTGATAATCGCGCTGCCTAATGTATTTTATTACAAGTACCGCAGGCAATTGATGAAAGGTAGTTTTAAGTATGAAGAGACCGGTGTATGGGATTATACTCATCTGCGCTGGTATTCCTTTGAGATGACAAAAGAGATTTTGAAGAAAAACAATTTTGAAATCGAACTGGCAACTGTAACCGGTGATTTACCTTTTACCAGTCTGTTGAAATACCTTTTACCGGCAGGTTTGCGCAAAGCATTATATGGTATGCTGACGGGAATATCCAAAGGCTTTTTCGGATACCAGTTGTTATATAAGGTGAAAAACGTAAAATAGCAATTGAAAAAAATCCTTATCATATCACCGCATTTTCCTCCGTCCAATCTTGCGGCTGTGCATCGTTCAAGATTGTTTGCGCAACATCTACCCTCATTTAACTGGGAACCTACAATACTGACCGTAGATGAAAAATATTACGAAGAAACACTTGATTACAATTTAGTGAAGTTATTACCTGCTGGTTTGAAAATTGAAAAAGTAAAAGCTTTCAAAGTAACCAAACCAAGGTTGATAGGTGATATTGGTATGCGAGCATTCTTTCAATTATATCGCAGGGCTAAACAAATTATCAGAACACAAAAAATTGACTTCTTATATATACCAATACCTTCTTTCTATGCTGCTTTATTGGGCCGTTGGCTGTATGTATCTACCGGCGTAAAGTATGGTATTGATTATATTGACCCATGGGTACATCAATTTCCTGATCGCACTAAATTAAGACATAGGCTCAGTGAAGGAATTGCAAAATTTCTTGAGCCGATTGCTGTACGAAATGCATCTTTGATAACTGGTGTTGCTGAAGGATATTATCAAGGTGTCAGGGAGAGGAATCCTTTATTAGCGCAAACATGTGTTTTTGGGGCTATGCCCTATGGTGGCGAAAAAAGAGACCACGAAGTAGTGAGCACTTTGGATATAAAACCTTATCTCTTTGCGCCTAATAACAAGATACAATTAGTGTATGCAGGTGCAATGCTCCCGAAAGCATATGAACCATTAGAGGCAATATTTAAGTCGATTGAACAAAATATAGAAAAGTTCTCTGACCTCGAAATTCATTTTATTGGTACGGGTAAAAGTCCAGACGACCCTAACGGATATAATATTAAACCTTACGCCGAAAAATACAGGCTGTGGGAAAAAGTGATATTCGAATATCCCAAGCGCATACCTTATTTAGACGTATTGGTTCATCTTGATGCAGCGAATGGCGTTTTTATCTTAGGTAGCACCGAGCCGCACTATACACCTTCAAAGGTGTATCAGGGTGTATTGTCTGGCAAACCTATTTTAGCAGTGCTGCATGAGGCATCAACAGCATTGAAAGTTATTAATACAACCAATTCAGGGGTAGCTTATCCACTGAATCCATATAAGCTGCAGGAATTGACAAACGAATTTCCCGGCGTGTTTGATAAATACTTGATGTGTCTCAAGACGTTTGACCCGAAACAGGTAAAACAAGAGGATCTGCAAGAATATAGTGCTTATAGTGTTACCCAAAAGCTAGCAGGATTAATTAATAAAGCGATTGACAACCGTAACTGATAAATTAGGTTTTGGCGGAGCATCGCTAACAAGTATGCAGTCTGAACAAAGAGTTTTACGACTCTTGAATATGGCTTTTGAAATGGGCATCAGGCATTTCGATACTGCACCACTATATGGCAGAGGATATTCTGAAATGTTATTGGGTACATTCTTGAAAGGCAAAAGAGATAAACTCACTTTGACTACTAAGTTTGGATTGGGCAACTATGAGACAGGTAAGATACCACCTGTACTCGCTTTACCACTTAATTATTATAAAAAGAAATTCAAAGGCATTAAGCAACATCAGCCACAAAAGGTTGCAGATGTTACTTATACTGCATTATCTCATAGAGACATTACGCGCGCTGAAATCGAAACAAGCTTGACAAGAAGTTTGCAACGATTGAAAACAGATTATATTGATTATTATTTGCTTCACGAAGGAATTCCTTCTTTTTTGAACGATGAAACAAAAACATACTTATTACAATTAAAGCAAAAGGGCATTGTCAAAAATATTGGTATTGCTACTGATAGCTTTAATATTAGCAGGTTAAATACGGTTGATTTGAAAGATTGGGATGTACTACAGTATGATTTCAATGCAAATGAATCCGACTCATTGGTAAAAAGATTCCCGGACCACAAGCATTTTATACATAGTGCACTTAAGTTTATCAGCAGTGTATCGTTGCCACAAATTTCCGAACAAGAAAAGGGAGGGTATTTATTGGCCGAATGTGCTGATAAATCAAAAGCAGATAAGGTATTATTCTCCACCCGCAGAATTTCAATTTTGAAAAATAACCTGGGCGGGTTTAACGAGTACTATAAAAACTAACTTTCAATGCCCTTTATAGATTTAAATACACAAGCCGTTGCATTTTCAAAGGACGATTTTGATTTTGTAATTGTCGGCTCAGGTGTAGCGGGTATTCTTATGGCTTTGACCTTATCCGACAAAGGGAAAAAGGTACTGATGCTTGAAGCCGGTGCACATAATGAAGATGACTTACATCAAAGTTTGAATGAGGTAATCCAAACAGGCAAGCATCTGGAAAATGCCATATGGGGACGCAAAAGGGCAATCGGCGGCACTACAATTGCGTGGGGCGGACAGTCACTCCCTTTTTCAGAAATTGATTTTCAAAAACGTGATTGGGTAGCCGAAAGTGGATGGCCTATTGAATTGAAAGATATTGTACAATATTATCCGCCGGCCAATAGGTTTATGAATGTGGATGAGGGTGATTATTCAAATGAGACATTTCGCACCCTCAAAATGAAAAATGTACCTGTTAATAATGATTTGCTTACTTATCATATATCCAAATGGGCACCTCAACCCAATTTTGTAAAGTTGTATGAAGAACGATTAAAGAATCAAGTTACATTGGTATACAATGCTGCCGTAACTAAAATTGTTGTTGATAGTAACGGTAAAGCAACAGCACTAGCTGTTAAGAATTTTAATAAACAGGAATATACAATAGATGTAAGTTGTTTGTTGTTGGCAACAGGTGCTATTGAAGCAAATAGGTTGTTATTGGCAAGCAATGATACTGAAACAAGTGGTGTTGGTAATTCGTCAGGATGGGTAGGTAAGTGTTATATGGACCACCCTTGTGTTGAAGTAGGTTTTGTTGCTACACACAATCAATACGCATTACAGAAAGCGTTTAATACTCATTTGCACCAAGGGCGTAAATATTCTGTTAGGTTGAGCTTGTCTGAGCAAGCACAGCGAAAACAACAATTGTTGAATAGCTCAACAGGTATCATGTTTGATTACCTGGAAGGACAATTCGACCCGTATATTGAGATACGCAATTATATAAATACTAGAAAAATCAGTTCGCTGGGTCAGGTATTTAAAAATGCGACAGCGTATGCCATATCTGCAAAGGCTTTGTTTGCTGATAAGTTGATATACAAACATAAAGCAAGGGCAAGGATGGTGATGATGCTGGAACAGGAACCCCTGACATCAAGCAACATCACGCTTAGCGAAGAAAGAGATGTATTAGGCATGCCTAAGGCAAAACTCAATTGGCAGATAAGCCGTAAATCGTGGGATACTGTTATAGCTACTGCCGGACATATAAAAAACGAACTGCAACGTTTGTCATTTGGCAATTTGTCAATACATGAGCATATAAATCCCAACAATGAAAACTGGACATCACATCTTACAGATGTTTGTCACCATATGGGTGGTACAAGGATGAGCAGTACAAAAAACAATGGTGTGGTTGATAGTAATATGAAACTGTGGGGATATGATAATATATACGTGTGCAGCTGTTCTGTGTTTCCCACTGTATCACATTCCAATCCTACACTCACAATGATGGCATTATGTCTGCGGCTGGCAGACCAATTGACTCGATAGTAATGAAGCTGGCAATAGTTACAACACACCCTATACAATACAATGCACCTTGGTTTAGAATGCTGGCTGCTGAAAGCAAACATTCTTTAAAGGTGTTTTATACATGGGAGCAATCACAGGCGAATGAAAAATTTGACCCGGGATTCAACAAGACAATTAGCTGGGATATCCCCTTGTTAGAAGGGTATGACTATACATTCGTAAAGAATGTTTCTGCCGCTCCGGGCTCACACCATTTTAAAGGTGTAGACAATCCAACGCTCATTGCAGAAATTAAAAACTGGGGAGCAGAAGCGGTAATGGTAATTGGCTGGCCGTTCAAAAGCCATCTTGCCTGCATGAGGTATTTTAAAGGCAAGATTCCTGTATTATTCAGGGGAGATTCTACAATGTTGGATGAGCAACCCGGATTTAAAAGACTATTGCGCAGGCTCTTTCTGAAATACATATACTCAAACATAGACTACGCCTTATACGTAGGAACTAATAATAAGCAGTATTTTCTGTCGCATGGTGTGAAAGAAAGTAAGTTATGTTACGTGCCCCATGCCATAGATAACAAGCGGTTTACAGAAAATAGTAAGGAAGATTCAAAAGCCGCATCAGAATGGAGAGCCCGTTTGGGTATTTCGAATGACGACTTTGTTATTCTTTACGCCGGCAAAATCGAAGAGAAAAAAAATGTCAGGTATATGCTGAAACTGGCAGGGATACTAACCGATTCAAAATTCAGATTTGTTATCGTTGGTAATGGTCCTATAGAAAATGCCATTAAACAAGAAGCGTCAACCGACAAGAGGATTATTTTTATCGATTTTCAAAATCAGTTAAAAATGCCTTTGGTATACAGACTGAGTGATGTATTTATTTTACCTTCAAAAGGACCTGGTGAAACATGGGGATTGGCACTCAATGAAGCCATGGCCTGCGAAAAACCTGTTATTGCAAGTAATAAAGTAGGTGGAGCAATTGATTTGATTCGTGGTAACGGAGTTATCATTGACCCTGATGATGTAACAGATGCAGCGAAATATATAAACACATTGGAAGGTGATAAGAATAAATTGGTACACGCAGGGCTGGAATCTAAAGCGATTGTAAAAGACTTTTCTTTTCAGCAAATTGTAAATAATATCACTCTGCTTTTAAATAAAATAAGCCTTGCCTGATATCAGTGTCATATTACCTGTGTACAACGGGATGCCTTACTTGAAGGAATCTGTATCCTCAGTGCTTTCACAGCAAAACGCCGATTTCGAATTATTAATTTTAGACGATTGTTCTACAGATGAAAGTGTAAAATATCTGCAAACAATCAATGATTCCAGGGTTAAGTTGTATAAGAATGATACAAACAAGAAGTTGTTTTACAACCTCAACTACCTGTCTCGTAAGAGCAATTCGCCATTAATCAAATTGTGGTCACAGGATGATGTAATGCTGCCAGATGCATTGAGTGAGATAGTGGCATTTCATAAAGCTCACCCCGAAGTAGGGTTTAGTTATACGGCAAGAAATTATATTGATGAAACGGGAAGTGTTATTGCTACAGCCAAGTATGATCCAACGCCTGAAATCATTGATGCTGAAACGCATGCTAAAATATGTTTTTACACAGGGTCTATTGCCGGCAATATTGCCAATGTAACTATCGTAAAAGAAGCACTTGAAAAAGTTGGCTACTTTAATGAGCAAATGATAATTAGTGGTGATTTTGACATGTGGGTACGTATTGCCGAATTCTATAAGATCGGTTTTATGAACAAGCCCCTCATCAATCTCCGAAATCATAGCGGGCAATTAAGCAGACAAACAAAATATTATATCAGGCACATCGAAGAGGATATTTCAGTATTTAAATACCTCTTTTCATATATCCCTGGTCAATTAAAAGAGTACGGGCAGAAGGAGTTACGCAAGCATAAGCTGATGTTTTATACTACTTTGATGATGCACTCGCTTGTAAAAGGTAGAGTTAGTGATTTCGCAAACTATTGGAAAACAATTAGTAAAATTGATAACCCGGCATTGTTAATGGGATATTTGATCAGGCAAAAATTTATTTCGAAAAAGAATTAGTTGTAAGGTGAGAAAAAAAGGTAAAAAACTAGATAACTCAGTAGCACAAGGGATAATACTGGCGCTATTCACAATGTATGGGATCTTTTCGCAGTATATGTGGTTATCAATTTTGGGGGGATTGACATTAATAATAATAGTATCCTTACTCTGGAAGCCATACGTGCCTCCTGCTCTTGTGTTTCTGTTCAGTTATCAATGGCTGCAGATTTTCGGTGCAGTTTTTTATTCCGATTACCTCGGTATACCGATTGATGAGTTGTTTAACGGTGTTGATTCAGAGGTACTATTTCTTGCGACGCTTACCCAGGTAATCATAATGGTCATATATCTGTCGCGTATTTTTAAGTTAAATTATACACCTGATGAAGAAACTTTGCGGACGTCTATTAATCAGCTGAATACAAAACAACTGCTGACAGGATATTTGATATCTTTTATAATTTTTCCTCTTATCATGACCTTTACAAGGTCTAATGCATCTCTGAACCAGTTGATAATAGCTTTTTCTGTAATCAAGAAAGTGTTTTTGATGATGCTTATTTATACCCTGTTTTTGAAAAGAACACAATACAGGGGCATCATTATATTAATACTTATAGTAGAGTTCATAATGGGCTTCTTATCCTACTTCTCCAGCTTTAAAGAAGTAATATTTTGTATAGTTGTAGGATATTTAACGGTTAATCCCGTAATTAAAACCCGAATGGTATTACGATTGTTACCATTGATGTCGATAGTATTCGTCTTGATGATATTCTGGTCAAGTGTAAAAGGTGATTATCGGGACTTTCTCAACAACGGTAGCCGTAAACAGGAAGTGACAGTTAGTAGGACTGATGCCTTAAATTTCTTGTTAGACAGAGCAGAAAATTATGATATTGATTCGTTTGGTTATGGTGGAGAAATATTACTGCACAGAGCACAATACATGGAGCAATACACACTGGTATATGCACGTGTACCATCAGTTATACCTTATGCCAATGGCGATAATATTATTGGGACACTAAATTTCATATTTATTCCACGCTTTCTTAATCCCTCTAAAGGCTTATTAGACGCATCAACTAAAACATCCTATTATACTGGTAAATCCTATGCAAATGCTGAGCAAGGCACGGCAATCCCAATGGGGTATTTCTGTGATTTATATATAGACTTTGGTCTCGTAATCATGATAATACCACTACTGATCATTACGTTCATTACCGGTCGCGCAGCTACCTATATTCTGAATAACAACAAGTACAACCTGATATTTATATATTCCTTGTTTTCGGCAGTGTTTCTGAGTTTAGGAACTTTCGAATCAGATATTATCATTTATCTCGGACAGATTCGAAACTATATAGTATTTATGATATTAGGTAACGTTATTGTTTTCAGAAGGATAAATAAATTCATTACAAGTAATTGAGAATCCTCATAAGCTACCAATATTTCTCGCCTGCCTTTAAGGCCGGCGGTCCGATACAGTCAATTAATAATATTGTCAGTTCACCTAGCCTGAAAAATGCTTCTTTTTTCGTGTTGTGTTCTGATACAGATTTAGGAGGAGAGCAATTAAAGGTCGAGTCAGGCAGATGGATTCAGTATAACGCCAATACAAAAGTATATTATGCTGATGAGCGTACACTTAATGATAATAAAGTGCACTCATTGTTAAATGAAATACAACCTGATGTGCTTTTCATTAATGGTATTTTTTCGAAGCAATTTACTATAGCGCCTATACGATGGAAGGGGAGAGGAACTAAAATATTGTCTGTCAGAGGCATGCTGCATCCGGGTGCGTTATCTCAAAAAAATCTTAAAAAAAGAATATACCTCAATCTGTTTAAACTGATAGGCGCACATAAAAAGGTGGCTTTTCATGCAACTACAGAAGAGGAAGCAGCATACGTAAGGAATGTGTTTGGTAGTGATTCTAAGGTATGGGTAGTACCCAACTTGCCAAGGAATATAAGTGTAACGCAAAATCTTGTAAAAGAAACTGGAAAATTGAAATTGATTTCCATTGCGTTGATAAGCCCAATGAAGAATATTAAACTGGTTTTCGAAGCCTTGCAAAAATGTACATCTCAAATCGTTTACCATTTATACGGTCCGATTAAAGATGAGACCTATTGGAGCGAGTGCAAAGAATTAATGACTAAGATGCCATCCAATATTAGGATAGAATACAAAGGAGCAATAGCACCTGAAAATATTGAAGTAGTGTTAGAGCAGTACCATTGCCTGATACAACCCAGCAAGAGTGAAAATTTCGGACATTCTATTTATGAAGCGTTGGCCGCAGGAAAGCCTGTAATAACAAGTAACTTTACCCCTTGGAATAACCTTGAAGAAAATAAAGCAGGTTTCAATACTGATGTTGATGGCGCAGATGGTTTAAGAAAATCTATCGAAAACCTTGCTGGTTTTGATAATGAAAAATATGCAGATTGGTCTAAAGCAGCTACTCAATATGCCGCTAAGTCAATCAATGAAGAAGAAATAATTAGGTCATATAAAGCCATGTTTGGCATTGTTTAAACGATTTCAGTAATGATAATTTTAGGTATTAACGCATACCATGCAGATTCAAGTGCTGCAATAATAAAAGACGGAGAGTTGATTGCTGCTTCGGAGGAAGAACGTTTTACAAGAGTAAAACACTGGGCAGGGTTTCCTGAAAAAGCCATTCAGTTTTGTCTGAAGGAGCTCAATATCACATTAGATCAGGTAGACCATATAGCTATTGGTAGAGATCCGAAAGCTAAGCTGGATAAGAAAATGTTGTATTTGCTTAAAAATCCGGGCGGTGGTTTTAAAACTGTCATCAATAGGTTGAGCAATACAAAGAAAGTAGCATCGCTTGAAAATGAATTGTCAAGAATATCAGGTATCAGTGCGGATGTCATAAAACCGAAAATCCACAATGTTGAACATCATAGGAGCCACCTGGCATCTGCATTTTTTGCCAGCCCGTTTGAAGAAGCAGCATTATTATCTATTGATGGCTCTGGTGATTTTACCAGCACTATGATTGGTGTTGGTAAAGGGAATAAAATAGAAGTATTAGATTCTATTGATTTCCCGGTATCTGTTGGAACGTTCTATACATCTTTCACACAATTTCTCGGCTTCCCGCATTATGGCGATGAATATAAAGTAATGGGACTTGCTCCTTATGGCGAGCCTAAGTATGTAGATAAGATTCGCGATGTGATTCGCTTCACTGAGGATGGATTATTTACCTGGAACCAAAAATATTTTAAGTCTGCAAAAGATGTTGTAGTTACTTATGGTGATGACCATATTCCATTCGTGGGCAGGTTATTTTCAGATTACTTTGAAGAGAAATTTGGTAAAGCGCGCGGCAAAGGAGAGGAACTGACACAGTATCATAAAGATATGGCTGCTTCAGTGCAACGTTTTACTGAAGAGCTCATTTTTCATATTGTTCAACATCTGCAAAAACGTACAGGACTAAAAAATCTGTGCATCGCAGGTGGTGTTGCACAGAATTCAGTAGCTAACGGTAAGATATTGGCTAATTGCGATTTCGAAAACCTGTACATCCCATCAGCCGGTCACGATGCAGGTATATCTATGGGTAGTGCTTTGTATGTGTACAATCAAATTTTACAACAACCGAGAGGTAAAGCAATATATTCAGCTTATACGGGCAGTAAATTCAGCAACGATGAAATTGAATCTTTCCTCAAATCAAGAAACATCACCTACAAAAAAATGGAAGGAGATGCGTTGTATGATTATGTCTCGGATAAACTGATAAATGCAGGTGTTATAGGTTGGTTCCAGGGGCGTGCAGAATTCGGCCCACGTGCATTGGGTGCTCGCTCTATATTGGCTGACCCTCGGCGTACTGATGCAAAAGATTTGCTGAATGCTAAAATTAAACGCCGCGAAAGTTTCCGTCCTTTTGCACCTTCTATATTAAAGGAATACGTACCTGAATATTTTGAGCGTACAGAGAATGTACCTTTCATGGAAAAGGTATTCCCGATAAAGAAAGAAAAATACACCGTAATCCCTGCAGTTACACACGTAGATGGTACGGGCAGGCTGCAAAGTGTTGATAAAGAAACATCTCCGCGATACTATAAATTGATAGATGCCTTCAGGCAAAAGACCGGAGTCCCCATCCTGTTAAATACTTCCTTCAATGAAAACGAACCAATCGTAAACACACCGGCAGAAGCATTGGATTGCTTCCTGCGTACCAAAATGGATATGCTGGTGATGGAAGATTGTGTAGTAGAAAGATAAACAGTGAAGAAGATAATATTAGTTAACCAGACAGCTAATTACTTATTCGCCGATATTATTGCAGCGTTTTCAGAAAAATTCCCTCAATATTCAATAGAAGCATGGTATGGTACTTTTGATTATGACATCAAACAATTACCACCCTCTGTAAAATTATCTCAAGGTCCGGGTTATAATAGGGATACTTTCAAGAGCAGGTTTCAATCATGGATATCCTTTTATTTTTGGATGAAAGGAAAAATAAAACAAGAGGATAATACCAATACGCAATACTTCTTTGTTTCTAATCCGCCGCTGTTTGTATTTCTGTCTGTAATACAACGTTTAAACTTTTCCTGCATTATATATGATTTATACCCCGAAGTATTAGGTGGGTTAAATCAAAGTTTCCTTATTAAAACAATTTATCGCAGGTGGGAGAAACGGAATTTTAAAATTTTCCCTCGCGCTAAAAAGATATTTACAATTGGTTCTGGCTTAAAAACTGCTATCTCAAAATATACTTCTGAAAATAATATAGAAATTGTCCCTATCTGGAATAAAGCAACTAAAAGTGCTTCAAGCAGAGATTTTAGAAAAGAGTGGGGGTTTGAGGGTAAGAAAATTATCCTTTATTCCGGTAATATAGGGCTTACCCATCCGCTTGAACATTTGATAACTATAGCAGAAAAGCTGAAAGACAAAAAAGACTGGCAAATAGTAATTGTAGGTAACGGCACTAAGAAACCTCAACTCCAATCCTTAGCAAACAGTTTGGATAATGTAACATTTCAACCACCTGTGCCGATAGAAGATTTATCTGCTTTGCTATCAATTGCCACATGGGGTTATGTAGCACTAGATGCTGCAGCTACCAATACATCTGTACCGAGTAAAACTTTTAATATCCTAGCTGCTGCTGTTCCCGTATTGGCAATGGTAAATGAACAATCAGAGATAGCACAGTTGATGGATAAATATAAAGCTGGCTTGCATTTTTCTGACGATAGAATTGATGAGCTTATTGCTGAAATACTTTCTGTATCAGAACAAGAGCATAAGCAATTTGCAGCTAATGCTTTGAATTGTTCTAAAGACTTCACGCCTTCACTTGCTATGAAATTTACTCAAGGCTGGATTGAATAATGTACAAGAGCTTTTTCAAACCACTAATAGATAAACTTGCAGCATTGCTGGGGTTAATAATACTATCCCCCATCTTGTTGTTGGCTACTTTCTTTTTATTCATTGCCAATCAGGGTACACCGTTCTTCTTTCAGCCTCGCCCCGGAAAAAAAGGCAGGATTTTTCGCATCTTCAAATTCAAAACCATGAATGATGCCAAAGATGCTAATGGTAATTTATTGCCTGATGCAGATAGGTTAACTACTGCAGGTAGAATTGTTCGTAAAACTTCTATCGATGAGATCCCGCAATTGATTAATGTACTGATAGGTGACATGAGCCTTATTGGTCCTCGTCCATTGTTGGCAGAATATCTGCCCCTTTATAATGACAGACAGAAAAGAAGACATGATGTAAAGCCGGGTATTACAGGTTGGGCACAAGTTAACGGTCGTAATTCTATATCATGGGAAGAAAAATTTGAGTATGATGTCTATTATGTTGAGAATCTTTCTTTTCTACTTGACATCAAAATTTTACTTTTAACAGTTGTAAATGTATTTCGTGGCAAGGGCGTTAATCAAACAGCTGCTACCACAATGGAAAAATTCAAAGGTTCGCCAAAACAATAGCACATGATTATTTACGGAGCAAGCGGACATGGAAAGGTTATTATAGATATACTGGAACTTAATGGTATCAGGGATATCATCGTTTGGGATGACAGCCCCAAAACACATTTAGATGGTTATGAAGTGGTATTACCTGATACAAAAAATGGAGCAGGAGATGTTCCGCTCATTATTTCGATAGGCGATAATGCTAATCGTAAAAAAGTAGCTGAAAAATTGGGAGATACTACTTTGTTTTTCAGTGTAGTGCATCCTTCTGCTACTATTAGCAAATCTGCAAGCATTAATGCAGGCACTGTAGTAATGAGTGGTGTATCGGTTAACCCGGATACTATCATCGGCAAACATTGTATTATTAATACCAATGCCTCTGTCGATCATGATTGTATTATAGAAGACTACGTGCACATCTCTCCAAACGTTGCCCTTTGTGGTGATGTATCGGTAGGAGAAGGTACACATATCGGTGCGGGTAGCGTAGTGATACCTGGAAGGAAGATTGGTAAATGGTGTGTGATAGGCGCTGGTTCGGTTATTATAGAAGATGTGCCGGATGGTGCTACGGTTGTAGGCAATCCGGGTAAGGTTATTAAAACTTCAAAGACAGATTAATACATCATGAAACCAAAGATTTGGCTTTCTTCACCACACATGGGTGGTACAGAGCTCAACTATGTTCATGAAGCTTTCGATACCAATTGGGTAGCCCCATTAGGACCCAACGTCGATAACTTCGAAAAAGACATAGCTTCTTTTCTTAAAGAAGATGTGCATGTTGCTGCACTCAGTTCAGGTACTGCAGGTTTGCATTTAGCTTTGATATTGTTAGGCATACAGCCCGGCGATGAAGTGATTTGCCAAAGCATGACTTTCTCTGCAACAGCTAATCCAATTGCATATATAGGTGCCAAGCCTGTTTTTGTAGATAGTGAAGCAGATACATGGAATATGTCGCCACAATTGCTGGAAGCTGCTATTAAAGACAGGATAGCAAAAGGTAAAACACCTAAGGCTATTATTCCTGTTCATTTGTACGGTATTCCTGCCAGGATGAAAGAGATACAAGCAATTGCTGATAAATATGATATTCCTGTTATTGAAGATGCAGCAGAAGCTTTAGGCTCTTCTATAGATGGTAAAATGTGTGGCACATTCGGTGCTATTAACGTGCTTTCTTTTAATGGTAATAAAATCATCACTACCTCAGGTGGTGGCGCATTGGTTACTCATAATAAAGAAATCGCAGCAAAAGCAAGGTTTTTAGCAACACAGGCTCGCGATGCTGCACCCCATTATCAGCATTCTCATATAGGTTACAACTACCGTATGAGTAATATCTGTGCTGGTATTGGCCGCGGACAAATGGAAGTACTGAACAAGCGCATTGAACAACGCAGGCGTATTTACGATTTGTATTATAGCAGGTTGAGCAAAGTAGAAGGTATATCTTTTATAGAAGAACAACCTGGTTGCTTCAGCAATCGTTGGCTGACTACCATTTTAGTAGACCCTGTAAAAACAAATGGCGTTACTCGTGAAGATGTACGCCTCGCTCTCGAAAAAGAAAATATAGAATCTCGCCCGTTATGGAAACCAATGCACCTGCAACCTGTTTTCGAAGGAGCTCCTTTCTATGGCGATGGTACTTCTGAAAAACTATTCAATGACGGATTATGCCTGCCTTCTGGTTCTAATCTAACTGATGATGACATGAACAGGATATTTGAAGTAATGGATGGCTTATTAAAATAACTCAAATATTTCATCAATACAAAGCCCCGCTATAGCGGGGCTTTATTACTTTATGACAGTAGCAGTGATGATTAAAAAATTACTGTAGGGTTATGAAAATTGAATTAATTAGTTGTGTGCAAATTCAGGAATTTGCTGGCGCGTATTATTCCATTTTTTTTTACGGCTATACTATTCTGTTACCAGTAGCCAATCTGCTGATAGCAATAATAAACTTCTAATTAAAAATATTTTATCCTTACAGAAGACTATCTGGTTATATAATTCCTCAGCCAAAGACAGTTATTAAAAAAAGAGCAAATTCTAATTCAAATCACCTAACATTGCAGCTGCGCGGGCTTAAAGGAAGATGTGAAAATTATATTTCGGATTGACTTAAATATTTTATTGGCATCATAAATTCTAAGTATGAGAGCACGTTTATTTTGCATACTAAGTAATGACTATTTGCACCAACAGGTAGTATATAATGAACTTATGCCTACGACTAAATATCTGCCATTACCACATCATACTACCGTCGTACAAACAACATGCATCGAATGACAATATTTATGGACAAAACAACATGAGATATAATATGTTTTTGAAGTCGATTTTAGTTATAATATTTTAGTAATTTGCAATGTACTCCTACCTTCTTATTTACCGCGTATCTAACACATTCAATCAATTAAAGTGATGATAAAAAATCTATCTTTTGTAAACCTGTCTAAGGTTCTGAGAACTACATTAGTGCTCATATTTGTTGCCTTTTGCGGGCAAAGCTATGCGCAAACTTCGCTGTATAGCGAAGGTGCTGACTTGCCGAGTGTAGCGGGCAGCCCGCCAACATATACTATTAGCTCTGCAGGTACATATACTGTAAGCGGTAGCGTAGCAACCCCGGGCGATCAGCAAGATGCATTTTATGTTACTGTAAACTCCGGTTTGCAAATTACTGCTGTACAATACTCAATGGGGGCACCGGGAACCTTTCAAGGTTTTATGGACTTCAATCTATCCTATGATATTAGCTTTAGCCCAGGCTCGGGTTCTGGAAATTTTTCGTCTGCAGGGCTTTCTTACCCTGTAGCAGCAGGTACATATTTCAATTATGTAGCTGCTAACTTTTCAGTTGGTAATAGCTGGACTTACACATATACTGTAACGTCAACAGCTGCTGCGCCAAGTATCACTACTAATCCTTCAAGTACATCTGCTTGTTCAGGTAATAACGCCACTTTTACAGTTGCCGCAAGCAACTCCCCAACCAGCTATACCTGGCAGGTAAATACAGGTAGTGGTTATAGCAATATTTCTAATGGGGGCGTATATAGTAGTGCTACCACAGCCACTCTTTCTATAACGGGTGCTACAGCCGGTATGAACGGATATTTGTACAGGGCTCTTGCAACAAATGGCACTGGTACATCCTCACCATCCTCTGCAGCAACTCTCACAGTTAATAGTACACCTGGTATTACAACAAACCCAAGCACTGCCTCAACCTGTGCAGGTGGCAATACCACTTTTACAGTAGCTGCATCTAACAGCCCTACAAGCTATACATGGCAGGTGAATACAGGTAGTGGTTACAGCAATATTTCTAATGGGGGAGTGTATAGTGGCGCTACCACAGCCACTCTTTCCATAACGGGCGCTACAGCCGGTATGAACGGATATTTGTACAGGGCTATAGCCAATAATTCATGTGGCTCATCCTCAGCTTCCAGTGCAGCAACTCTAACAGTTAATAGTGCACCAAGCATTACATCAAGCCCAAGCAGCACGGCCGTTTGCAATACCAGCGGGGCCAGCTTTAGTGTAGGAGCAAGTAACAGCCCTACAAGCTATACCTGGCAGGTCAATTCAGGTAGCGGATATACCAATATAAGTAATGGTGGCATATACAGCGGGGCCACAACCACAACGTTAAACATTAGTTCTACAACCGGTCTTAATGGATACCTTTACAGGGCAATAGCTAATAATGCCTGTGGCTCATCCTCTGCTTCGAGTGCTGCAACATTAACGGTAACCACAGGAAATCCTGTAGTAGTAACCGCACCATCCAACGCTACAGTTTGTTCAGGTGGCAATACTACATTTTCTGTAAATGCTACTAATGTTTCAGGATATCAGTGGTATGTAATAATACCAGGTCCTTCAATTATACAATTATCAAATGGCGGGGTATATAGTGGTGTTTTTACCAATACACTTACCATTACAGGTGCTACAGGCGCTTTGAATGGGAATCAGTATTACTGTATATTAATTAATGATTGTAGCCCCCTGTCCAATTTCTTTTCGTCAGGTGCCGCTACGCTTACCGTTAATTCTTCTGTAGCTACGCCTGTATTTACTTTGGGTTCAACATCAACACGTTGCCAGGGTGCAGGCACTGTAACTTACGGTGCAACTGCATCAAATAGCACAGGTATTACTTATTCATTAGATGCTACAACCTTAGCCTTTGCGGGTAATAGTATCGTAGCAGCAACGGGTGCTGTAACTTATGCTGCAGGATGGAGTGGTACATCTACCATCACGGCTACAGCAACAGGATGTAATGGCCCGAGCACAGCAACACATACGGTAACTACTAATGCACTGCCTGCAGTTGTATCGAACCCTTCAAATGCAACTATTTGTGCAGGATCTAATACAAGTTTTTCGGCATCCGGTTCAGGTGCAGGAATTGGCTATCAATGGCAGGAAAATACAGGTTCAGGTTTTGTTAATATTATCAATGGCGGTATTTATAGTACAGCTACTACCGCAACACTAAACCTTACAGGTGTTACTGCTGGTATGAATAGTTATACCTACAGATGCTTAGTTTCAGGTACTTGTACACCAGCCGTTAATTCAAATAGCGCCACACTCACTGTAAACACAGCGCCATCGGTTGGAACTCAACCATCCAATAGTACAGTATGCGCAGGTAATAATACCAGCTTTACAGTAGTGGCAACAGGAACAGCATTGACCTATCAATGGCAGGAAAGCCAGAACAGCGGTACTACATGGAATAATTTAACTAATACAGGAGTATACAGCAATGTAACAACGACAGGAATGGCAATAACAGGCGCTACAGTTACTATGAATGGTTATATGTATCGTTGTGTTGTTTCAGGCACTTGCGCTCCTGCAGCTACTTCATCTGCTGTTACACTGACGGTTAATTCATTGCCTGCTATAACTACTCAGCCATCGGCTCAATCTGTTTGTCCTAATACTGCAACATCGTTTACAGTGGCAGGGTCTGGTACAGGTATCACTTATCAATGGCAGTTGAGTACTAATGCAGGTATCGGGTGGGTAAATCTTACCAACACGGCGCCTTACTCTACTGTTACAACAACTACACTTAATATTAGCACAGCTGCAAGTACAATGAATGGCTATTTATACAGATGCGTTGTCACAGGTACATGTAGCCCTGCTGCAGTATCTAATTCTGCTTCGCTTACAATACTTACTCCTATAGGCGTAAATAGTCAACCTTCTACAAGTACTGTATGCTTGGGAACTAACGCAAGTTTTTCTACTACCGGAAGTGGTACAGGTATTGCTTATCAATGGCAGGAAAGTACAAATGGTGGTTCTACCTGGAACAACCTGACAGCTTCAGCTACCTATACTAACGTTTCTACCGCAAGCCTTACTATTGTTGCACCGGCAGCTTCTATGTCTGGATACTTATACCGTTGTAATTTAAGTGGCACTTGCACTGCATCACTTAATACTAACAGTGCGATACTTACTGTAAACACTGCACCTTCCATCACATCCTCACCAAGTGCTGTAACTATATGTGAGGGTACGGCGACTTCTATGAGTGTAACTGCTACAGGTAGCGGACTTAGCTATCAATGGCAATATGATCCTGGTACAGGTTTCGTTAACTGCCCTAGCGTTGTTCCTTATGTAGGAAGCAATTCTGCAACTTTAAGTTTCACTAACCCGCCTAATACACTC
>JAFDXK010000008.1 GCA_018267965.1 Bacteroidota bacterium
ACTTTGCTCTTCTTACAGGCCACTTTAATATTTCGCACGATTTCATTTATCATAAACTGATAATCAAAATCAAAACCCAGCGAATGTTTAATTGGAAACCCGCCGCCAATATTAATTGAATCCAGTTCGGGGCAAATTTTCTTCAACTGGCAATAAAGATTAATCACTTTATTCAATTCACTCCAATAATACACATCGTCTTTGATGCCCTTATTCAGGAATAGATGGAGCATTTTCAGTTGGAAGCGATGCTCGTTCCCCTCAATCTTATCAACATAAAACTCCAGGATATCTTTCAATTTAATCCCCAGGCGGGAAGTGTAAAAAGGAAAGGTTGGTTCTTCTTCGGATGCCACCCTGATTCCCAGGTTAAATGGCACTTTCACCGATTTTATATAATGCCGCAATTCATCCTTATTATCCAGCACGGGAATAACATTTTTAAACCCGGAATTCAATAATTGGGCGATACGCTGGGTGTAAGATTTTTGTTTAAACCCGTTACAAATGATATAGGTGTCTTTGGTAATTTTCTTCTTCTCGTAAAGCTTTTTAATGATTTCAATATCGTAGGCATAGGATGTTTCGAGATGGATATCGTGTTTTAATGCTTCTTCCACCACAAAACTGAAATGGGAACTTTTGGTGCAATAACAATAATTATACTTTCCCTCATATTTATGCTTTTTAAATGCCTCAGCAAACATTTTCTTTGCCTTGTTTATATTGATGCCGATCTTAGGCAGGAAGGTGAGTTTCAGTGGCGTGCCGTACTTATCAATTAACGTTTTAAGGTCTAAATCATTAAACTGCAAATAGTCGTTCTTCAGTTTAAAACCCTCTTGCGGGAAGGTGAAAGTTTGTTCCACCAGATCGTGATAGGAATTATTCATTTCAGTAAGAAAAATCGGCCTTTTTAATTAATGTAACGGCAAATATAAAACAGAACATAAAAAAACCGGTGCCATAAAAGCACCGGCATCCAAAAAAATCAAATGAAATTACTTAACCGATTTAACCAGTTTGGTAAAGGTTTCCGGTTCATTCATGGCAAGGTTGGCTAAAACCTTACGGTTAAGGTCTATATTCTTTTCGGCCAGTTTGTGAATAAACTGGCTATAGGTTAAGCCCTCAGCCCTAACTGCTGCATTGATACGGGCAATCCATAATGCGCGGTAATCACGCTTTTTAACCTTACGGCCAACATAGCTGTATGTTTGGCCTTTTTCCAATACATTTTTGGCAACGGTATATACATTTTTCCGTTTTCCATAGAAGCCCTTTGCGGCTTTTAATATTCTTTTGCGGCGGGCCTTACTGGCGGCTGCATTTACTGAACGTGGCATTTTCTAATTTTTTAAAGTTAAAGCTGGGATTGATCGGATGGTTATTTCATGGCTAATAACCGTTTCACAAAATGGAGATTGGCATCACTAACCACACCATCCATGCGCATGGCTCTTTTACGTTTGGTTGATTTCTTAGTGAGGATGTGGCGTTTGAAAGCCTTTTGGTGGGTGATCTTTCCTGAACCAGTAACTTTGAAGCGTTTTTTTGCGCTACTGTTCGTTTTTACCTTTGGCATTTAATAACTGTTATTAAGTTACTCCCTGCTGGCGCCCCAGGGTCGTTTTCCGGGATCTTTTTGGCCTTGTGGGAAATGTTTAAATTGAAAAGACGGGCTTTTCGGGCGGCAAAGGTAGGTAAAAAAACAGGAAAACAAGCAAATTACTACCAGAAAATCCGTTTCCCTGGCACGAATAGCCAGTTTTTTTTACTATGAACCTAAAGACTACTACCCCTCCCCCACTGATTTGGCAGGAATCAATTCAAGGAAAAGGAAGATACCCAGGGAAGATATTTTCAATAAAATAAGGATTATCTCACTGTAACTACAGGGCCATATTGTAGCCTCGGGTCTCTTTTATTCTTATTGGGAAACAAAACATCGTGTGCTGTTTCGTACCCTTCATCTGAAATTTGTTTCAGCATTTTTTTGGTATTCTTCTTCCTGATGGCATATACGACAATTCCCACAAGGGCAGCCGCAGCAAGCCCTAATAATACTTTGTTTCTTGTTTTCATTTTCTGGTTCCTGGTTTCAATAAATGAAGAATAACCCCCACCGGGGGCAAAAACTACAATGCAATAGCTATGCCAAACAGGTTGCAGATTGCTGCTATACTTTATAGCCTTTATGCGTAAACGCAGCCACAGTGAATGATATCCCTGAAAATATGTAGGAAAGAATGAAAAGTTAAAATAATGGAAACCCCTTTTTGTCATTCGAAAGAAACTTATTCCCCCGGAATTGCATTGGGATTATTACCCTTTAAATTCAATGGGCGGGTATGGGAAAATACCCAAGGTTAGAGTCGATTTACTACTGAAAATTAGCATTGCATCAAATAATTAGTTGTGCTAACTTTATATGACCGAATGATCCTTTTTTAATCGCCAAATCCAAACTTTATGGCTAAAAACGGACCTATACTGGTGGTAGAAGACAATCCTACAGACAGCCAGGCATTGCATAATGCACTTAACCAGGCCTGCACAGGTAATGAAATTATTTCACTTGCCAGCGCAGATGAAACTTTGAAATTCTTAAAGAGTCCTCCGAAAATTCCCTTTTTAATTTTATGTGATGTAAACCTGCCAAAAATGGATGGCATTGAATTAAAGAAAAGAATAAATACCAGCTATCCTTCTGCTATCCGGATCATCCCCTTTATATTCTATAGTTCCTATACTTCTGATTATGCAATCATGGAAGCCTATAACAGCCTTACCATACAGGGATATTTTCAAAAGAATAATGCCCTGCGCGAGCTACCAGAAGTGATTAAAACCATTACCGATTATTGGCGGTTGTGCCGGCTACCTTTATACCCAGGCAAATCCAACCATATCATTCATTCCCATAACAAATAACCCGCATTCCGGTCCAATTAATTTTCAGCGTTAAACAAGTTGAAAAACGAAATCGGAAGAACCAAAGGCTACCTCCTAAAAATTTGATAAACTATTGCTTGAAAATATCATTTGGATTAATTTTGACCACAACGAATGACCCAAGTGCTTAAAGTCATACAGGTTTGTTTTTTAGGCATCCTGTTGATGCTGTTAAATATCAGCCTGCCCATTGTACTCACCAAAGTAAATAGCGATCAGCATATATCGCAAAAAGAAAAGGCCGAAAGGGATCCTTATTCCAATTCTTCTGAGGAAAAAACTTCTTCGGCTTCATTCAATTTGGCCGAAGAGTATTTACACGAAGGAAATTGCCTGGTACAGTTAGAACCCTGGCAATTAAGCAACACCTTTATTCATGCGCAGGAAACGGCATATATAGCATTTCATAGCGAACTTCACTGTCCCCCGCCAAACATCACGGCCTGGTTTTAATTACTCTATTATTCTGAACCGGATTCAACTTTTCCGGTAACTTTTTCCCTGTTCAGCCGATGAATAGGTAGGGCTAAAAGGCCTTGCACGATCGGTATGTTGCAGGTATTGATGTCCCAAATAATCAATCAAAATAAACATGAAAAATAATTTTTCGATATTTTCTAATTTTAAAAATGATATCCTTTCCGGAGCCATCGTTTTTCTAATCGCATTGCCGCTTTGTCTCGGCATTGCACAGGCTTCCGGGGCTCCTTTATTTTCAGGAATTGTAGCCGGTATTGTAGGGGGAGTAGTTATTGGTTCCATTAGTAGCAGTTCTTTTAGTGTAAGTGGCCCGGCGGCGGGTCTGGTTGCCATTGTAATTGGCGCAATTTCAGAATTGGGAACCTTTGAAGTTTTCCTTTGTGCGGTAATTCTGGCCGGGATTTTCCAATTGTTGTTGGGCTTTGTTAAAGCCGGGACTTTTGCCAATTTCTTCCCCTCCAGTGTAATTGAAGGAATGCTTGCAGGAATTGGGCTTACGATAATTTTTAAACAGCTTCCGGATGCCGTAGGGTTTACTGGCGGCAGAACCGGTTTGCTAGACGCAGAGCGTGGCATTAACTTCAACCTGCTGGCGGGTATTGGTAACAATATTCATTGGGGTGCCGTAACCATAACCCTTTCCTGTATTGCCCTATTAATAGTTTGGAATACCAAATTTTTTAAGAAACTTCAAAAAATCCCTGCCGGTCTTTTGGCCGTACTTTTAGGAACCCTTTTAAACTTCTGGTTTCTTCACTCCACAGGAACGCTTCATTTAGAAAAACAATACCTGGTACAATTAGAAGTACCTTCTTCATTTAATGCCTTCTTTTCCCAATTCTCATGGCCTGAATTTTCGGGTTTTAAAAATCCACTGGTATGGCAATACGGGCTAATTATTGCTGTGGTAGCTTCCATTGAAACCTTACTCTGTATAGAAGCAACCGATAAAATGGATCCGCAGAAAAGAAATACTTCGGGGAATAAGGAACTGATCGCACAGGGAGTGGGAAATACCTTAAGTGGTCTGATTGGCGGTCTTCCCATTACTTCCGTCATTGTAAGATCCAGTGCTAATATTAATGCGGGCGCCAGGTCTAAACTGTCTACCATCGTGCATGGAATTTTGCTTCTTATTTGCGTTGCCGGCATTCCCGTTATCCTCAATATGATTCCCAAGGCGGCCTTGGCCTCCATTTTAATTTTCACCGGATTTCGGCTTGCAAAACCTGCCATCTTTATTCACATGTACCATGTTGGAAGGACTGAATTTATTCCCTTTGTGGTAACTGCCATAGCGGTGGCACTGCCTTTCCTAGGCCTTTTAAAAGGGGTGGGACTGGGGATGCTCATCAGTATTTTCTATTTGTTGCGGAGTAATATGCGAATACCCTACTACTACCGGAGAATTCAATCGAAGCATGAAGACGTTACCAAACTGGAGCTTGCACAGGAGGTATCATTTTTAAATAAAGGAAGTATTAAACAAACCCTAGCACAAATACCATCCCATAGCAGTATAATAATTGACGCATCTAAATCGGAGTATATTGATTATGATGTACTGGAAGTAATCCGGGAGTTTTACAAAGTGCATGCCCCCGACAGAAATATAGAAGTTTCTTTAACCGGTTTCAGGAATGATTACCGTATTCCCCAAATTGGAAATGTCCATTTTAAGATGACAGAGTTAGACCAAATGGAAAATGTAACACGAAAATCCGGTAAACACACCAAACTTCTAAGGGAATTGAACAATGCGTAGCCCTTTCAAAAAATTTTTAAACTTTTCAAATTAAAATACAAATGGAATCTTATAAAATATTGCTTAAACGAAACAAACAATGGGCTGGTAAAATGTTGGAAACTGATCCCGAATTTTTCACCGGCCTCTCTCAAACCCAGAAACCGGAATTCCTATGGATTGGATGCAGCGACAGCCGGGTTCCGGCAAATGAAGTAACGGGTACCCGGCCCGGGGAAATATTTGTACACAGAAATATCGCCAATATTGTACTTCACACCGATGTTAACCTGTTCAGTGTGTTGGAATATGCAGTTACCCATCTTAAGGTTAAGCATGTAATAGTATGCGGCCACTATGGTTGTGGCGGAGTGAAGGCGGCCATGGGTAATCAGAACTTCGATCAGGTTTTAAATATGTGGCTTCGGGTAATCAAGGATGTGTACCGTCAAAATAAGGATGAACTGGAGGCTATTACCGATCTCAATGACCGGGCCAATCGGCTGGTTGAACTGAATGTGAAAGATCAGGTTGAAAAACTTTGCAAGACTTCGGTAATTCAAAAGGCCTGGAAAGAAGGAAATATTCCTTGTATCCATGGATGGGTATATGGCTTGCATGATGGCAAACTCAAAGAAATAATTTCAATAAAACCGAAAAAAAATGTGATTGATCCGGTTTATGTATATGAGGATATATAGGTGGATTCCAGGTATTTCAATTCCACCCAAACGATTCACCTGGATGAAATTCAGGTTATCGTGAAAAGTTGGAAGCCATATTGGCTGAAACCCATATATAAGTTTTCATGATTTAACCCAAAAAGAGCAGCAAAATTGCTGCTCTTTTATTTAAAATAGTTATTGTTCCGGTTTTGGTTCAGGTTTTGGGGCCTGGTGTTCTTTGGGTTTTCCCTCTTTTTTCTTTTGAGATTTGGGGGCAAACATCACCAACATCCGCTTCCCTTCCATCTTTGGCATTCCTTCGAGGGCGCCAATATCTTTTAACCTGTCGGCAAACTTTAGGAGAAGCAACTCCCCTCGTTCTTTGAACATAATGGCCCTTCCTTTAAACTGAACATGGGCTTTCACTTTATCCCCCTCACCCAGGAATTTTTCGGCATGTTTTACCTTAAATTCAAAATCGTGGTCATCGGTATTGGGGGTAAAACGGATTTCCTTTACTTCGCTGGTTTTCGATTTTGCCTTGATTTCCTTTTTCTTTTTCTTCTCATCGTAAAGGAATTTATTGTAATCAATAATCCGGCAAACGGGTGGTACAGCAGATGCAGAAATTTCCACCAGGTCGAGGTGGAGAGATTGTGCGATTTTCAGTGCTTCGGGAGTTGGATAAACACCCACTTGCACATTTTCGCCAACCAATCGTACTTCGGGTACTTTAATCATATGGTTGGTACGG
>JAFDXK010000009.1 GCA_018267965.1 Bacteroidota bacterium
AAATATATCCTGCTGGCGGTGTTGTCCCATTAGGTTACTTACCATTACATTGGTGGTGCCAGACAGTGCCCAAATAAAAATTCCGGTTATCCCATAAACAATTCGCATTACATTACTGATTGCCTTCGCCTGCTCTCCACGAGGTTCTATAAGGAGAAAAAATGCTAACCAGGTAGTGGCGCTAATCATAAATTGTGAAACAAGTGGGAGGGCAACCCGAACAATTTCCCGGCTTAGATTTCGATGGTATTTAAAATTTGAAAAAAGTTGGTATTTCTTTTGTAACCCTGTTTTATGAATTACGGCTATCACGGTAATCATCCCCGAAAATTCGGCAATTACAGAAGCATATGCGGCGCCATTAAATCCCAATTTTGGCATGCCCAGTTTTCCAAAAATTAACCCATAATCGAGGATAATATTTAAAACTGTTTCCACAATAAAGGCAGTAATCAATAACCGGCTATTTAAACTGGCTACCAGAAAAGCATTACAAATTTGAAAAATGAATAAGAAGAAGATTCCCCAAATGCGAATTCGCAAGAACCCCATCTCTACCGGAAAAGCCTTTTTATCGGCTACTGCACTTAATATATAGGGTGCCACCAACCAGGTAAACAAAACGCAAATCGCAGAAAAGATAAGGGAGAGGCGAATTCCCTGAGCTATGGAATACCTGAACATTCCGATATCGCCACTTCCTGCAAAACGGGAGAAAACGGTTTGCATGGCACTGTTTAACCCGTTAGCGGCAAGTGCAAAAATAAGATAGTAAACCCCCGTAATTCCCGCGTTGCCCAAAGATTCCTCGTTTAAATGTCCGAGGAAAATGGTGTTAACCACAAAGTTCACCTGTGGAACAAGGATTGCCAGGGTTATTGGTAATGCAATTTGGAGAATTTGCTTATAGCTAACTTCCACCCGCAAATCATAACCCGAACCTATTGCTTCCATAAATCAGGTAAAATTATCTTATTTTGCTAATTCAATTGTATGAAACCAGCGTTTAATATTTCACCTTCTCCTGGAGATCAGGAAGGGAAAAATTTATTGATTGAGGTGGGTAATTATGGAGTGAGTTTTTCTTGGTACCGGAATAACCCCAATTTTCTGGAAGGTATTCTTGTTTTTAATTTCGATAAATTCCTTACCCCCTCTGAATGGATTGGTGCCCTGAATTCCATGTATCGCAATTACCCTGTATTAGGGATGCCGCACCACTCAATCCGTGTTTGCATCAATTTTCCTGAATTTATGCTGATACCCGGTGAATATTACAATCCTGTTAATGCCAGGGAATTATTTTCCCGCACATTTCAGTCGGGACCAGAATTTGAAATTATTACGGATGTACTGAAGGAAGAAAAAATTTTTATGGTTTATGGAGTTAGGAAGGAACTTTACGATTTTTTTCAATTTCATTATCCGAATTGGGTAATGCTTCATGCTTCTGTAAATGAAATTAGATCTTGGGGTAAAGAGAACTCCATAACCTGCATCATATACCACAATGCAATAAAGATAATTGCCTGCCGGGATGGCTCTTTCCAATATTGCGGGATTTTTTCATTTACAAAACCGGTGGATGTAGTGTATTTCCTGTTGAAAGTTTGCGAAACCTATCAGTTAGACCCTGAAACCATCCCCTTAAAGCTATGTGGGATGGTTGATGAATATTCTATTCTTTATAATGAGGTATATAAATATTTTGGAATAGTTTCCTTTATTTCTGAAAACGAGAATTTCGAAATGCAGGAGCGGATTCGATTTTATCCGAATCATTTTTTTTGCCACCATACCATTCAAATATCATGCGCATCATAGGTGGATCGATGGGAGGAAGGAGGATTACCCCGCCTCCCAAAATGCCATATACCAGGCCTACTACGGATATAGCAAAAGAAGGATTATTTAATATCATTGAGAATAATTTGGAAATTGACGGGCTTGTTACACTCGATCTTTTTGGAGGAACAGGTTCAATAAGTTACGAGCTCGCTAGCAGGGGAGCTGCCGACCTTACCATAGTGGAAAAAGATCCGGAAATGTTTGCATTTATAAAAAGGACAACAAATGCACTCAATCTACCTCACATAAAAGTGGTAAAATCTGACGTATTTCGGTTTATTCGTGAAGGGGGTAAAAAATATGATCTGATTTTTGCAGGCCCTCCTTATGCACTGTCAAGTATTGATGAAATTCCAATAGAAATTTTTAAGAATGAACTGCTAAAGGAGGAAGGTTGGTTTATTTTGGAACATACCCCTAAAAATGATTATCGTAAATTTGATTTTTACCGAACTGAAAGAAATTATGGCACCACTATTTTTTCAATTTTTGTCAACAGGCAGGATCCAAATATTTGATCGTTGAAAAAGCTCAGATTCTTATTTCTTCCAATTGCTTGGGTTCATCAAATTATTGTTACTCTGAGGAATTGGTTCTTTGATAAAGGAATTTTTAAATCTTCCACTTTTAATTTCCCGCTAATTTGTGTGGGTAATTTGGCATTAGGCGGAACAGGGAAGACCCCCATGGTTGAATTGTTGGTTACCTTGTTGAAAGATGAATTTGATGTGGCTACCCTGAGCCGGGGATACAAAAGAAAAACAAAGGGGTTTGCCATAGCAAACGACAGGACCACCGCCATCGAAATTGGCGATGAGCCAATGCAGTTCCATTTGAAATTTCCCCAAATTACCGTTGCAGTAGGAGAGGAGCGTTTGGTGGCTATTCCACAAATTTTGCAACTACGGCCAAAAACAGATGTCATCATTCTGGATGATGCCTTCCAACACCGTTCCGTAAAAGCAGGAATTAATGTACTGTTAACCGAGCAGGAAAATTTATTTACAAGGGACAATATGTTTCCTGTCGGCGACCTTAGAGACATTCCCCAAAGTGCTTCCCGTGCTCAAGTAATAGTGATTACAAAATGCGATCCACAAATTTCAGCATCGGAAGCCGAGAAAATTAGAAAACAAATTAGCCCTCAAAAAGAACAAAAATTATTTTTTGCCTGCCTGAAATACAAGACCCCATATCACCTATTTACCTACCGTGAGTTGCCTCTCACTTCACAAACAGATGTTTTATTAATTTGCGGTATTGCCAACCCTAAACCTTTATTGAGATACCTTAAAGAAACAGTTCGAACTGTCAGGACATTAAAATACAGCGATCATTATATTTTTAAAACAGATGACCTAAGAACCATTTGCGAAAATTTTGATTCGATTGAATCATCAAACAAAATTATTCTAACCACCGAAAAAGATGCGGTTCGCCTTGTAAAATATGCCATCGAGCTTTCCCATTATCCGTTGCATGTATTGAGTGTAAGCCATGCAATCTTATTTAACCAGGAACCGGAATTCAGAGAATACTTTGTTTCCTTTATTCGCCGCTTTCCAACCACCGGGCATGATTTAGCCAGTATGCAGGAAAATTAAAATCTCCCTAATCTACTAAACTTTTCGTATTTCATCGTAGTTTCGCAACCATGTCGAAATATATTAAATTTATTATGGGAAAAGGGTTCTTTAAGAACTCGCTGTGGTTGCTGGGTCTTATGGCTATTAGTAATTTTTTAAATGCACAGGACTATACTTTTTCCGGCGTGGTACAATCTAATGAAGGAAAGCCATTAAAAGGTGCTACCGTTTTATTCGGAAGGATGAATCAGGATAGTTTAAGAAGCACCACAAACCAGGAAGGTATTTTTAATTTTTCTTCAACACATTCCCTGGGTAGCGGAAACCTCATCATTAGTTATGTTGGGTATTCCACCTTAATTTCCCATGTAAATACCGACAGCTTAAAAAAATCACCAGTTGTTTTTAAACTCTTTCCCAAAGATGGATTGTTGGAAAATGTAACTATAGAATCCAATAAAATTCAAATAAAGGAGGATACGGTTTCGTATGTAGTGGACAGTACCATGTACCGTAAGAATGATAATGTGGAGGAAGTCTTAAAAAAACTACCGGGTGTAACGGTAGATAAGGATGGGACTGTAACAGCACAGGGAAAACAGGTAACCAAGGTAAAGGTGAACGGAAAAGATTTCTTTAATGGCGACGTAACCACAGCCACCCGGCAGATTAATGCCGATATGGTAGACCGGATTCAAATAATTGATGATTATGGAGACCAGGCTGCCTTCACCGGGGTAAAGGATGGAGACCCGTCTAAAACTCTGAATATCCAGCTTAAAAAGGATAAGAATAAAGGGTATTTTGGAAATGTTTCAGCAGGAGCGGGTACGGAAGACCGTTACCTTATTAATGCTTCCTTTAACCTGTTCAAAAACAGCCGGCAAATTTCATTGTTAGGTAATTTGAATAATACCAATGCCAATACCTTTAATTTTGGGAGTATGGGGCTAAGCCCTTCTATGGCAAGAATGGTAGGTGGGGCTATCCGCAGTTTTGGAATGGGAGGCCCCGGTTCTCCTTTATCAGGATTTGGGAATACAGACGGAATTTCTATTAATAAATCTATTGGCCTGAATTACAGGGACGAATGGGGAAAAAAAATTTCCTTTTATGGAAGTTATAGCTTCTCCCATAAAACTACCTATTCCGAACAACAGATTTCTCAGCAAAATTTCTATGCACAATCTTCAAATATCAACCACCAAGACCTGGTAGATAATACAGGGAACAACAATCACAGGGTAAACCTGAACCTCGAATACCGGATTGATTCATTTAATTATCTGAAAATTAGCCCTGGGTTTACATTTAATGACGGGGAGGAAACCAGCAACAACCGGTTTAGTTACTTCGACAGTTCGGGGAGGAAAACAAACGATGGAAATACTTTCCAGGATATTTCAAATAATGCGCCAGGATATTCGGGAAGTGTTCTGTACAACCATCGTTTTAGGAGGAAAGGACGGTACCTGAGTATAAACGGATCTGGGAATACTAATTCAACAGATAACGGTAACGACTATACGAATAATGCCAGCCTTTATACTCAAGTTGGAGTAACCATCGATACCAGCCTAAATCAGTTTACGCAACAGGAAAATAGGGCCTCCAGTTACAGTATTAAAGCGTCCTACATTGAACCTCTTGATAAAAAGAGGAGCCTCGAGATTAATTATGCCTATTCGCATCAATATACTTCCAACAACAAAAAAACCTATAATGTAGATATGCCCGGACAGGCAAGAACATACCTTGACAGCCTTAGTAATATTTACGAAAATAATTATTATACCCATCGCTTTGGATTGAACTTCCGTACGGTGGAGAAAAAATTTAATTATGCGATAGGAATGGGTGTACAACCGGCGATAATTAAGAGTAATTCAGAAACCGGAAATTATGCTTACACCCAGCACCTATTGAATTTCTATCCTGTCATCCGATTTGCCTATAATTTCTCGAGAAGCAGGTCGTTGAGTATGAATTATAATGGAAATACCAACCAGCCAGGATACCAGCAATTGCAGCCTGTTACGGATTATAGCAATCCACAGTATATAACCGTGGGTAACCCCAATCTGAAACCCGAGTTTAATAATTCGTTTAGTCTGCGTTATAACAATTTTGACTTTATAACCGGGGATGTTTTCTTTTCCTTCATTAGTTTTTCCTTTACAAAAGATAAAATTGTAAACAATGTTTTTAACCGGGGCTTTGGCGTACAAGAAACACGGTATCTGAACACGAATGGATACTATACGGTGACAGGATTTTATAATTACTCTAAACCCTGGCGAAACAGAAAGTATGTGCTCAATTATGGCGGAAACATCATTTATAATAACAATATATCTTACCTTCAAGATAAACGAAACAAGGGCGCAAATTGGGTTGTAGGTCAGCGATTATCAACTGATATTATGGTGAAGAAGTGGCTCGAAACAACCGTCGGGGTGAATTTCAATCTCAATAGTTCGCATTATAAAATACAAAAATCTTTAAACAGCCAGACCATTGGGTGGACGTTAACCAACACAACCCGCATCTTTTTGCCTAAGAATTTCCGGATGAATTATGATCTTGAAAAGGACCTTAATTCGGGGTATGCCAATTCAGTGAAAGCCGAACCGTTTATTATTAATGCCGGGATCGAAAAGGCGTTTCTTAAAAATGAAAAGTTATCCGTAAAATTCCAAGGGCTGGATATATTAAATCAGAATAAGAACCTATCGAGATCTGTTACTGCCAATTCCATTACGGATATAAGAGCAAATCGGCTTCAACGATATTTTATGGTAAGTGCAACCTACCGGCTAAACAAATTTGGAGGCGGTGGAGGAGGAAAACAAGGGAATATGCCGGTTGGGATGCCATTGATGCGAATGCAGAATTTTTGACTCCTACAAATTGTGTAGTTGGTTGAGAACAAGATTTGTGGGGAGTATACAAAAGGACGGGATAGCCTAACGGCTTGCCAATGCGATGTTGGCGGTTCGTTGTATTTTGATTGTTAATCCTATATTTGAGGTCTTTCAAGTCCAAGTGCCCGCAAGTATGAAAGCATTTGTCCTGTGTGAACTAATTCGTGATATGCTAATCCTTGTAAATAATCGCCGAGTTTTCTTCTTTGTCCTTTTTTACTTCTGACAATTTCTAAATTTGTCAAATCGTCTGCATTAAATGCTTTTATTGTTTCAATGAATTTCTCTTTAAATGGTTGTTCAAATTCAAGTTCATTATGAAGTGTTGTATAAGGTCTAGCTTGCCAAGGTGAAACATAGTTACCTAAATTTCCTTTGTTTTCAACAATTTTATGAAAAATATTCACTACCGGCTATTTACTATTACTTTTAAGGTTTGCAACTTAATTCCATTACTGAGTAAGGTTGCCCAATACATTCCGTTCGGCAAATGGGACGTTCCAATTCTAAATGTTCCTGCATTTACGTCCTTTTTCAAAATTTGCCTTCCTGTTAGGTCAGAAATGATAAGGGTACCGGAAATATAATTTGTTTTGAAAATAACATCCATTCCATTTGATGGGTTATTAACTATGGTAAAGTATTTAACAAGATCCAGTTCAACACGGCGTACGGATGAAAAAGAGGAATGATTATCCAAATCAACCTGTTTAAGCCTATAATAATTTAAGCCCCTAAAAGGTGAACGGTCAATAAGCTGGTACTGTTTTTCGGTGGTACTGTTCCCGGATGCCAATACCTGCCCGATTTTAATAAACCGGAACCCATCTGCACTTCGCTCTACCTCAAATCTGTTACTGTTTTGTTCACTTGCGGTTTTCCATTGCAACAATACATATTTATTCCCTGCTTCCTGGGCTGTAAATGATGTTAACTGAATTGGCAAAACAGAATTGCCGGCATGAATCCAAAATTCACTAAAGCCGGATACATCAAATTCAAGATAGCGGTTTCCGTAAACCGTACCGGTGGTAATAGATGCTGCCGGAATAAATGTAAGCGTACCGGAGGAAGCATCAAAAACGCCATCTTCATTGGGTCCATCGTATTGGGTAACCACCAGTTGGTTGTGTGAAGTAAGAGAGGGTACCACTACTTGCAAATCGGCAAAATCGGCATTTGTGTAATATAACCGCACTCTTTTGGTTCCAGGCAACTCCGTGGATGGATTTATTACATAATGTCTGCGCATGCAGTATTGCCCACCATAAAGGCCTGCTGTTGCCTCTACATACACTATATCTGTTCGCTGCCCGGTTGTGGAACAATTGTTGTCTTTAACAGAGGCAATTATTTCTGCATTATTTGTATTGCTATAAGAGTGTTTCCACTTGCCATCATCAGTTATTGCATTACTGCTGGTTTGGGAAAGAGGTACTGCACTGAACTGAGTGGAAATTGCAGTTCCAAAATATTTATTTTTAAGATAATTGTTCAAAGAATTTCTTTGGGAGGTTGTCAGGGCTTTGTTGTAAACAATTATTTCGGCAATATCACCATTAAAATGCAGGGATGAGCTGCCCGGTGCCCCACCAATAAAAAATGGGTAATTGCCCAGGTTATTGGTAATCTCTGCTCCGGATACGGTACCGTTACTATTAGTTAAGGCGGTTCCGTTTGCCCAAATATTAATTTGTGCCAGCCCAGTAAGGGCTTTATCAAAAGCTATATTGTATCGTTTATAGCATTGGTAGATGTTGTCGCTTTTAAAACTTACTGCATCAGTGCCGTTGCCGCTCATCATTGCCGATAACCCGTTTGTACCACTTGTATTATTTTCAATAACATGAAAATTATTTACATCACCGGCCGCATTGGCATGATAGATGGGATAACCTTCGGTTTCGGTTTTTGAAACTATGAAAACCTCTGCTGCCTGTACAGTAGATAAGTTTACGACAGGTGTTTGCATTTCATCATCAGTTCCATCAAAGCGAATAATGGATTTATTGTTGATTTGGTTGGTGAAACGTTTGGGCATTTTTGTGGCAGTAGCTTGTGTAGCATGATGGGCGTTGGGGCCTTGGTCGTTCCATTGGCTTACATTGCCATTAACATCCGCAGTAACGCCTGCCGATGCATCTAAATGTAGTATAGGGCCGCAGGTAGGAAGCATATCTACCACCGTACTATTATCAACAAATGCGGTGGATGCACCCACAGTAGTGCCGTCATAGGTACCTATAGTAGCATTAGCGCTATTTACTGCCGTAATTCCTGCGCCTGTTCCTGTTTCGTTGAGTTTCCAATAATATTGAAGGCCGGTTTCGTTGCCTGAAAGTTCTGTTTGATAATTTGCTGCAATTTCAGCATCTGTTCTTACCGTATGTCATATTCTCAAATCGTCAATATTGCCGTAAGCTTTAGCGTAATTATTCGCTAAACTGCGAGACGATCCAATCAGCATTGGATAGGTGGAAGTATTCCATCCTGCCCCATCTGTTCCGGAAATTAATGAGTGGGGCACTAATGCTCCATTTACATAAAATTTGATATCATTGCTGGCAGTAGTCGCATCTATACTAATGGCAATATGTGTCCAGGTATTAAAGGGTATTACTTCGTCATCACTATAATAATGCGCTTGGCCGCCGGCGCAACTATTATACCCGTTTCGCCATTTTGCCAAATGTAATTTTTGCTGATTAATGGCAACGTAAATTGTCCAGTCGGGGGCGCCACACCATCCTTTACTAAAAACATTAAAGGCTGATGTGCCGTTTTCACACTTATAATAAACCCAGGCTTCGATGGTCATTGTATTATTAACAATGCTACTGGATGCATCGGGTACAGTTACATAATGAGAGTTTAGCCCAACAAAAGATACAGAATTACCGGGTAGTTGGGCGGCACCCATTGTGCTAATTAAAATAAAGAGAACAGGTAATAGTTTTTGCATAAAAAGGGTATTTTATTAGAAAAAGCTTTCACGTCCTGAAAAAAGTTGACGTTTAATTTTGGTTGAAATTATGAAAAATTATCTTTTCCCAGGTTTGTTTAGTGTTTAGTTTTATAGGGTACGGTTTTTTAGCATGCATTATTTCAGGCGTTAGCATTTTGCATGATAGATGAGGCCTCATTTGGTTATATATCATCACGGTTTTATTAAGTTCTCGTTGTGCATAATAATAGGAGGGGAGTCCCTGGTCGAGGTTAAATTCATTTTTCAGGGTTCCATTAATTCTCTCTGCAATAGCATTCTCATAAGGATCATATTTACTGGTCATACTGATTTCTATTTCATGATTTTTTAATAGGTTAATGTAAGCATTGCAGCAATATTGTACTCCCTTATCCGAATGGTGCATTAGCTTCCGTTTAGGGTAAATTCTGTTTTTAATTGCCATTTTCAAGGCCTCAATAGGACCTGTTGCTTTTAGATGATCTGCCAGGTGGTATCCCATTATTTTTTTTGAAAAGGCGTCAGTGACCAGGCTAAGGTATAAAGGCTTTTCTTTCGTGGTGATGTAAGTGATATCACTTACCCAGAGCTGTTCTGGTTTGGTCACTTCCAGATGTTGGGCCAGGTTATCGTATTTTCTATATGGATGGTTTGAATCGGTGGTATGAAAGTACCTCTTACGCCTAGGAATGAGCAGGTTATTGACTTGTAGGATATAATGCAGCTTACCCCTGCCAATTACAATACCTCTTTGAGCAAGAGAATCCTTTATGATAGCATAACACTTCCTGGTTCCGGAACCGGGAAGGATCTGCCTTACACGATTTATTATTGTACACATTTGTTTACTATGATCAGCTTTAATTTGAATTGATTTTTCTCTTTTGTGAAGAGCTTGACGGGATACGCCGAACAGCCTTGCTTTTGTATTTACTTTGATCCTTTTTCGATCTCTTTGGCAAATTGCATCAGCTGTCCGGCATAGGACTTTTTTTCATCTTCCCCCAGCCTTTTAAAAGCATCCTTAATTACCTCGGAATGTACTTCTTTAATAAATTTGAGATCCTCAATTTCTTGTTTGAGCTTTTTAATTTGCTATTTAAGTGATTTGTTTTCGCTGTTGTCATTCATGTCATTACTTAGTTTATGGTACCAATAATCAATAGAACTTCTGGAAGCAAAATACTTCTTAGCAGCGAAATTTCGGGAAATCTGCCCATTTTCAATTTCCCGGACAACTTTAAGTTTAAAACTGTGGGAGCGTTCGCCAAATGGAATTTGTTCGGCAAGTGGGGTTTTGTTGCGTTTCTTGTCCATAAATGGTTACATGTTTTTATGTCAACCTATTTCAGGACGGGAGACGCGTTGGGCGGTTTCTAGTTTCTATTTCAACTGAATGTAAATGTAGTAATAATTTAATTTACCCATCGCTTTGTCGCCTTTCTCTAAGATGAGAGAGGCGAGTCGCTCTGGGTAAATTGAATGAATTAGATTGTATCCATTATATATTTTTCAAAGACTTCTTTGGGAG